>NZ_JBHUJV010000015.1:0-355755 GCF_042683485.1 Cohnella sp. GCM10020058 | reverse complement strand
GCGATGCCACTCCTCGCGCCTCCTCCAGTCTAATCGCCTGTCGTAGTGCAGGCGATGCCACTTCTCGCGCCTCTGCGAGCCCAATCGCCTGTCGTAGTGCAGGCGATGCGGCTTCCCGCGCCGCCGCCAGCCTAATCGCCTGTCGTAGTGCAGGCGATCCCGCCCCCCGCACCGCCCACAACTAAAAAGCCGCCCGGTCCCCGCGAATCTCGCGGCGGACCGAACGGCTCGGCCAGCTTGCCCTTATGCTCTCTTCTTACGCGTCATAACGTCGAAGATGACGGCCGCGGCCAGGACGCCGCCGCGGATCATGTACTGGTACGAAATGCCGACGCCGAGCAGGTTCATGCCGCTCGTGAGCGAAGCCATGACGATGGCGCCGATAATGGAGCCGGTGACTTTGCCGACGCCGCCTGCTGCGGATACGCCGCCGACGTAGGCGGCCGCGATCGCGTCGAGCTCGAACAGCGTGCCCGCCGTCGTCGTCGCCGATTGGAGACGGGCGGTGTACAGGATGCCGGACAACGCGGACAGCATGCCCATCGAGCCGAAGACGATGTAGGTGATCTTTTTGACGCTGATCCCGCTCAGGTGCGCGGCTTCCGGATTGCTGCCGACCGCGTAGATATGGCGGCCGAGCACCGTTTTGGTCGTCAGAAAGTGGTAAATCACGACGACGGCCAGCATGATGACGACGGTCCAGGAAAAACCGTTGTAGCCGGCGATGATCCAGGTAATATAAGCGATGATGGCCGATACGAATACGAGCTTAACCGCGAAAATGCCGCCGGAGACGACCTCGAACTCGTACTTCAGTTTGTTGCGGCGGTTCGCGAATTCAAAGTAAATGTACAGCGCGATGACGACGAGTCCCAGGATCAGCGACAGCACGCTGAGGCCGCCCACTTCGCCCAGAGACGGGATAAATCCATTCCCTAGCGCGTTAAAATGCTCGTTTTTCACGATAATCGTACCCGTCTTCTCCGTGACCATGAGCAGCGCGCCGCGGAAGATCAGCATCGCCGCCAGCGACGATACGAACGCCGGGATGCCGACCGACGCGACCAGCACGCCATTAAACATGCCGATGACGACGCCGAGCACGAGAATGACGGGAATCGTGATATAGACGGGCACGCCCCAGTCCGACAGCATAATCGCGGCGATCGCGCCCATGAAGCCCGCGGCGAAGCCGACGGACAGGTCGATGTGGCGAATGACGATGACGAGCGTCATGCCGACGGCCAGCACGGCGGTGTAGCCCGTCATGTCGAGCAGATTGCTGATGTTGCGCGAGGACATGAACAAGCCGTCCGTCATGATCGAGAAGGTCAGCATGATGACGAACAAGGCGATGTACATGCCGTACTCGCGAATGTTCACCTTGATCAGCGACTTGGCTTCGTTAAAGAAATTCATCGGTAATACCTCCTATTGCGTGGCGAGCTCCATGATTTTTTCTTGGCTGGCCTGTTCGATCGGCAGTTCGCCCTTGATCTTGCCCTCGGCCATGACATATACGCGGTCGCTCATCCCGAGCACCTCGCCGAGCTCCGAGGAGATCATGATGATGCTCATGCCTTCGGCGATCAGCTTGTTCATGATCGTGTAGATCTCGAACTTCGCGCCGACGTCGATGCCGCGGGTCGGCTCGTCGAGGATCAGCAGCTTCGGACCGACGAACAGCCACTTGCCGAGCGATACCTTCTGCTGGTTGCCGCCGCTCAGGTTGCCGACGATTTGCTCGACGGACGGGGCTTTCACGTTCATCGACTTTTTATATTCGTTGGCGACCTTGACCTCCTCGTTCTGGTTGACGATGCCGCCTCTGGCGATGCCGTGCAGATTCGCAGCCGTGACGTTGCTCTTGATGTCCTGGAGCAGGAAGAGGCCGTCGCCCTTGCGGTCTTCCGTGACGTAGGCGATGCCCGCTTCGATCGCGTCGCTCGTATGCTTGAACGAACGGCGCTTGCCTTCCATGAACAGCTCGCCTTGCAGTTTATAAGACTTCGGATTGCCGAAGACGCTGAGTGCCAGCTCCGTCCGCCCCGAGCCCATCAAGCCGGCGATCCCGACGATTTCTCCTTTTTTAACGTGCACGTTGGCGTTCTTTACGACGTTTCTGCCCGTCGGCGCGTCGTAAGCGGTCCAGTCGCGGACTTCGAGGATCGTGTCGCCGAACGTTTTGTTCAAGCGCTTCGGATAGATATCCTCGATTTCTCGTCCGACCATGTTCTTGATGATGACGCCTTCCGTAATCTCGCCCTTGGCGCCGTCCAGCGTGCAGATCGTGCGTCCGTCCCGCAGGACGGTGGCCTTGTCGGCGATCGAGATAACTTCTTTGAGCTTGTGGGAAATCATGATGCAGGTAATGCCCTGGTCCTTCAGTTCGCGGAGCAGGTCGAGCAGGTTCTCGCTGTCGTTCTCGTTCAGCGCGGCCGTCGGTTCGTCCAGAATGAGCAGCTTGACTTCCTTGCTGAGCGCCTTGGCGATCTCGACGAGCTGCTGCTTGCCGACGCCCAGATCCTTGATCAAGGTTTCGGGATTGACGTTCAACTTCACCTTTTTCAGCATGCGCTTGGCTTCGACGATCGTGCGGTTCCAGTCGACGACCGCGCCTCGCTTCACTTCGTTGCCGGCAAAAATGTTCTCGTAGACGGTGAGATCGGGGAACAGCGCGAGCTCCTGATAAATGATGGCGATGCCGGTCTTGACGCTGTCGCTGATCTTGGCGAAGGTCTGCACCTTGCCGTCGAACACGATGTCGCCCGAATACGTGCCATGCGGATAAACGCCGCTCAGCACCTTCATCAGCGTGGACTTGCCCGCGCCGTTTTCCCCGATGAGGCAGTGGATCTCGCCCCGTTCGACCTTGAAGCTGACGTCGGTGAGCGCCTTGACGCCCGGGAATTCCTTGGTAATGCTTTTCATCTCTAGAATATAGTCGCTCATTCTCTTCACTCCTTAGGCGCAGCGACGTTCGGTAACGGCGGAATCGCGATAGACGCATCTATCACGATCCCGCGCTCTAAGCTATTTGCCGGCCGGGATTACAGTCCCGTAAAGTCGCCCGCTTTGTAGTAGTCCGAATCGATGAGTTCTTTCTTCACGTTGTCCTTGTCGACGACGATAACGTCCGTTTGCTTCGCCTTCACGTCCACCTTGCCGTTGTTGTAGGAGCCCGTCGTTTCAGGCGTCTTGCCGTCCAGGATGTCGACCGCCATGCCCATCGCGTCCTTGACCAGCGTACGGACGTCCTTGAACACCGTCATGGATTGCTTGCCGTCGATCACGTATTGGATGGAAGCCTTCTCGGCGTCCTGACCGGTAACGACGTAGCTCGTGATCGCCTTGTCGGAACCGAATACGTCGGCGATGGAACGGGCCGTGCCGTCGTTCGGCGCCAGGATGGCGACGTCGCCCTTCATGTCGGCGGCTGCGGAGGTCAGATGCGTTTGCGCTTTGTTCTTGGCTTCGTTGGCATCCCAGTTCGTGGTCACTTGGCCGATAATCTTGCTCATTTGCTCGCGGGTCAGATCCTTCGTATCCTTCAGCGCGACCGCTTCGCTCGAGTTCGCGATCTTGAACGTGCCGTCCGCGATCTTCGGCTGCAGCGTCTGCCATGCGCCTTGGAAGAACAGGAACGCGTTGTTGTCGGTAGCGGCGCCGGCGTACAGGTATAGCGGCTCGCCGCTTCCCTTGGCGTGGTCGACCAGGTATTGCGCTTGCGCCGCGCCGACCGCGACGCTGTCGAAGGTGACGTAGTAGTCGACCGCATCGGTGTTCGTGATTAGACGGTCGTAGGAGATGACCTTGATGCCTTCTTTTTTGGCTTCTTCTACGGCTGCCGCCGCTGCGTCGCCGTCTTGCGGACAGATGATGAGGACTTGAATGCCTTTGTTGATCAGCGTCTCGACGTTTTCCTTTTCCTTGGCGGAGGAGCCTTGGCTGAACAGGATGTCGGTCGTATATTTCGTGCCGGACAGCGCATCCTTAAAGCGTTGCTCGTCCTGCACCCATCTCGGTTCGTCCTTCGTCGGAAGCACGATGCCTACGCTCACCTTGCTGCTCGCTCCGTCTTTGCCGCAAGCCGCGGCGACCGCCGCGAACATCATGACAACCATCAAAAGCGCGATTGTTTTGAATCCCTTTTTCATTTCTTGTAACCCCTTTCGATCTCGTCGGTTTTTCTGACAAGACCAACTATAGCACCGGACAAGACGCGTGAAAGCGCTTATCGATAGCACTCTTTTGCGACTGCCTGCAAAATTTTATCCTCGCCGGAAACGGCAAAAAAACCGCACGTGTTAGTGCGGTTCATACTCGAATTCTGACTTTTTACTGAACCAGCTGCTCCAGACCCGGCTGCAATTTGTTGCGCAGCGCGTACAGCATGATCGCGCCGACCAGGAAAGTGACGGCATCGGCAATGACGATCGACCAGACGACGCCATGGAATCCGCTCATGCGGTTAGCGATATATAGCACGGGAATCAGCGTGATGCCTTGAATGACGGACATAATTAAAGCGGCGGTGCCTTGCGCTGTCGCTTGAAAGATGCCCGTGAACAGCGAGGTCATGCCCGTAATGAACAAAGACAAGAACGTCACGTGCAAAATGTAGCTGCCCATTTCGATCAATTGCGGATCGTTCGTAAACCAGCCGATCAGATGATCGGAGATCAGATAGACGATGACGCCGAATGCGACGGCCAGCGCCACAATCGTTTTGATCGTAAAGGAAATGGTATGCTTCATGCGCAATTTATTCGCCGTAAAAGAGAAAGCGATCAGCGGAACGACGCCTTCGCACAAGCCCATCAGAATGAACTCGGGAAATTGCAATAAGCGAGATGAAATGCCGTAGCCCGCGATAGCCTGCTCCCCATATTCCACGAGATAATGGTTAAAAATAAGCGACATGGCGCCCAGGAATACGCTCATCACGAAGACGGGGACGCCGATTTTAAATACATTGCTCAGAATGTCCTTGGTCACCTTGAACCATTTTGCCGAGACGGTCAAAAACGAGCTTTTGTAGCCCATATGGTAGGCATAAAATATGCCGGCGACGATGTTGGAAACGACGGTAGCGGACGCGACGCCGATGACGCCCCAATGGAAAACGAAGATGGCGAGCGCATCGAGCGCGATATTCACGACGACGCTGAGAATCATGCCGATCATCGACGTAATGGCCGAACCTTCCGACCGCACGATGTTTTCAAGCGTAAAAAACAACACGACAAAGGGCGAACCGATCAACATAATCGTGACATAGTCCTTCGTGAATCCGAACGAATCGGGCGTTGCGCCCAGCCCGTGAACGATCGAATCGATCAACGGGAGACCGACGGCCATCACGATCAGACCGAGTACCAGGCTGCTGTAAAAGGCGAAGGAAGATAAATGCTTAACGTCCTCGTATTTCTTCTCTCCCAGCAAACGGGAGATGAAGGCGCCGCTGCCGATCCCGATCAGGTTGCCCAGCGCCATGATGATTGCAAATAACGGCAAAGTGAGCGCGAGCGCGGACAGCATGGCCGTATTGTTCAGCGTGCCGAGGAAAAAGGCATTCAAGATCGAGTAAATCACGCTCATCGAAGTGCCTAGCATCATCGGTACGGCGAAGTGGGCTACGGCTTTTGCGATTGGCGCTTTTTCGAAGTAATGAAGGTTTGTATTCATGGCGGGTCACCGCTTTCTCGGTTGTTTTTAGCTCCACTCTAACAGTGTTAGATTGAACCTTACAGTGTTAGATGATATCATGAACGTATGAACCTGTAAAGCATAAACTTACACTGTTAGATAAAAGGACGGATAGCGATGAAAAAGCAGCAGCCGCAAATTTCGGAGGATAAAATCCTAGAGGCTTCGTGGGCGCTTCTGGGCGAGGAGGACATCGAGAAATTCAGCATGCGAAGGTTGGCTGAGCGGCTGGGCATTCAAGCGCCTTCTTTGTACTGGTACTTCAAAAGCAAGCAGGATCTGTATCAGCGTCTGGCCAGCCAGATATCGCGAATTATATTGGACGAATTCCGAGAAGACGGGGATTGGAAGGCGCAGCTTGCGGGAATTGCGGTAACGATTAGGGATGTGCTCCGCCGGTATCCCTGCTCCACGCAGCTCATGATGATGACGCTGCCGCACGAGCCGGACACGATCCGGTTCACCAACCGTATGCTGCTCTGCCTGGAATCGACGCCGCTCGAGGCCGAGCAGAAAATTCAAACGGTTCTTACGCTCGTGAATTATGTTCACTACTTTGTGCTGGACGATTACCAGCATCAGCGCAATGTCAAAGCGGTCATGAACGACGAGGGAGAGCTTCCGGAAGGTCTGATGATACGTCTTTTGGACGGCATGAGCGAGTCGGATGCGGGCGTATTCCGGCGGATGTTCAAGAGCGGGCTGTTCGAGCTGATGGGGACCGACAGGTCGTTCGAGTTCGGCTTGAACCTGATTTTACTTGGCGTGGAGCAGGTTATAAAGGCGCAAGAGAACTAGCGGGATCGCGGGAGATGCGGCATCCTCGTTTTCAAGAATCATAAACTTGCGTCCGCGGAATAGCGCAGTTTTGCGCTATTCTGGCCACATCGCTCCCCGCGTTCGCGCCAACATGACCGTTGCGCGTCGTCTCCAGCTTGCGGCATGCGAAAAAAAAGCGCCAGGTCATCGCCCCTGGCGCTTTGCTTTCCTGGCGCAATTCGTCCGCTTCCGCCCCGAACCGCTAGCGTCCCGACAGCTCCACGTTTTTGTACACTTCCTCCCGCGAGTGGAAGCCTTCGGCGATAATCGTCTCGTCGATGTTGGACTTGTCCACGGCGATCGGCGCGAGCAGCACGGACGGTACCTCGATCTTGCCGTTGTTGACCTTGCGGTCGGCGCCCGGGTCTTCTCCCCGCGCGAGCTTGAAGGCAAGCTCCGCCGCCTTCTCGGCGAGCAGTTTGATCGGCTTGTAGACGGTCATCGTCTGCGTCCCTTCGACGATTCGCTGCGCGGCCGCGAGATCCGCGTCCTGGCCCGCGATCGGGATGCGCCCCGCCAAGCCTCGCTCGGTCAGCGCCTGGACGACGCCGCCTGCAGTCGCATCGTTCGCCGCGATGACCGCGTCGATCCGGTCGCCATTCGCGTCAAGCGCCGCCCGCATGTTGACCAGCGCGTTCGCCGGCAGCCAGTCCTTGCTCCACTGGTCGTATACGACTCGAATGTCGCCGCTGTCGATTTTCGGCTGGATGACGTTGAACACGCCTTGCTTGAACATATGCGCGTTGTTGTCCGTATCCGCTCCGCCGATATAAACGTACTTGCCGCGCGGCACTTGCTTGAGAATCGCTTCGGCCTGAAGCTCGCCGACCTTCTCGTTGTCGAAGGAAACGTACAGATCGATATCGGCGTTGTTGACGAGCCGGTCGTAAGCAAGCACCTTGATGCCCGAGGAATGGGCGCGCTTGACAATCGCCGCCGTCGCCGCCGCGTTGTGGGGCACGATGACCAGGATATCGACGCCTTGGCCGATCATCGTCTCGGCCTGCGAGATCTGCTTGGCGTCGTCCCCGTTCGCCGCCTCGATCACGACCTCGGCGCCGAGCGCCTCCGCCGCGGCCTTGAACAGGTCGCGGTCGCGCAGCCAGCGCTCCTCGAGCAGCGTGTCCATCGCGAAGCCGATCTTGATCGGCCCGCTATGGGATGGCGATGCACCGCCTCCCCCGCCCTGCGTAGCGGACGATTCAGGTGCGTTGCCCGACTGCCCGCCGCCGGCTTCGCAGCCAGCCGCGAAGCCGGCCAGCGCCAACGCCAGCAACAGCGGCCCTATCGCTCGCCTGCCTTTTTTCCACGCTTGTATCATCCTCACGATCCCCTTTTGCCGAGCAGCGTTTTGCGGTATTCGGTCGGCGAGACGTCGCACATTTTTTTGAACACCTTGCTGAAGTAGTTCGGATCGTGATAACCGACCTCGAACGTAATCTCCTTCAGGCTCCGCTCCGGGTCGCCCATCAGCTTCTTGGCCTTGTCGATGCGGCATTCAGTGAGAAAGTCGATGTAGTTGACGCCAAGCTGCTCCTTGAACAGCTTGCTGATATAAAACGGACTGAGTCCGACGCGCTTGCCGATCGCTTCGAGCGAGATGTCCTCGTGGGAATGCTCGTAGACATACTGCCTGATCTGCTGGATCGCATCCGGCTTAATCCGCTCCTGATGGGTCTCGAATGCCTGCCGCATCCTCGCGAGTAGCAAGCCGGTCTCGGCGCGCAGCTGCCGATAATCGCGGGCCTGCACCGAGAACAGCGGCGACTCCGTCTCCACGCCCATCTCGAGCAGCACGCGCGAGGCGAGCCAGAGCAGCTCCAGCGCCCGCTGCTGCGCGAGCAGCAGGTCCGCGCCCTCGCTCTCGCAGCGCCGGAGCAGCTCCTGGACGTCCGCTTCGAGCTGCTCCCATTCCCCAAGCCGGATACGGTCGAAAAACTGGCGCTCCCACTGTTTCGCAGACACTCCCTCCCGGACCATGCCGAGCGCGGGCGTATCCGCGTAAAACCGGTACCTGACCCGCACGGTCGGATCCGACGATGCGATCAGCGCCTCCTGATAGGATTGCCGGATCTGGTCCAACGAATCGCATTCGCCGCCGATGCCGACGAACGAGCCGCCCGCGCCCGACAGGCTCGCTCCCGGCAAGGCCGCGCCCGTCGCCCCGGCGTCCGCAGCCAGCAGCAGCTCGCGCGCCAGGGCGAGCGCCTGCGATCGATACGAACGCTCGGGATCCCTGAACGCGATAACCGGGATATGACGCCCGTACATCGCGCCGACCCAACCGCCGCCCGCCCGTCTCGCTTTTTCCCGGACCACGGCGTACAGTCCCTCCGCACCTTGCGGCAGCAGCACGCACATCGCAAACGGCTCGCCGCCGGCGCTCTCGCCGAGCAGGCCGACCAGCTCGTCCAGGTGCACCTCATGCACGTGGTCGAACAACAATTGCGTGACAATATCGGCCTCGATCACGGGCAGCACCTTGCGCAGCGCATCCTCCTGCCGCTTGCTCGTCTCGACCGACCTGCGTTCCTCATCGATCTGACCGAGCACCTTTCCCACCGTCGCTACAATTTCGCTCGCCTTGCTCGGCTTGAGCAGGTAGTCCTTGACCCCGAGCTTGATGGCCGAGCGCGCATAATCGAACGTGTCGTACGCCGTAACCATGACGAACTTGATGCCGGGCTGGACCTTGGCGATAAGCTCGATCGCTTCAAGGCCATTCATGCCGGGCATCTTAATATCCATCAGGATGAGGTCGGGCTGCAGCTCCGCGGCCATTTCCACGGCGATTCTTCCGTTTTTCGCCTGCGCGATGTCCAGCTCGGGGAAGCCTTTTCGCAGAATCGCCTGCAATCCGTCCCGCTCGATCTGCTCGTCGTCCACGATCAAGAGCCTAGTCATCGCTATCGAATCTCCTTGTTTTCGGTATTTGAAGGACAACCGTGGTGCCTGCCGGGCCGCTGGCAATGTCAATGACGTCTTCTATGCCGTAAAAGAGGCGGAGCCGTCTGACGACATTGCTGAAGCCGATACCCGTCGAATGCCCTTCCGTCACCACGGGGCGCTCCTCGAGAATCTGCCTGACCTTGAGCGCGGACATGCCCGGTCCGTCGTCGGCGATCTCAATCCTGACATGCGCCTCTTCGTCCGCTACCTTGAAACGGATCGTGCCGCCCTCTTCACTCGGCTCGACTGCATGAATGACCGCGTTTTCCACGATCGGCTGCAGCGTAAGGCCCGGGATCTGAACATGCAGGCACGACTCGTCGACATCCGCTTCGAAGCGAAGCCGATCGGTGAACCTGGCGTTCTGGATCTCCATGTACTGGCCCAGCACCTTCACTTCCTCATACAGCGTGACGGACCGGTCGAGCCGCTTAAGATTGTATCTCAGCAGGCCCGCGACGCTCGCGAGCAGGTCGCTCGTCTCCTCGGAGCCCTCGAGATAAGCCTTCTTGGACAGCGTGTCGAGCGTGTTGAACAGGAAATGCGGATTGATCTGGCTCTGCAAGCTGCGAAGCTGGCTCTCCTGGAGCAGCAGCTTGTTCTGCTGAAGCTCGTGCTCAAGCTGCGCCTTCTGCTGAATTTCCGAGATGAGATTGTTGATATTGACGCGCATGCGCTCGAACATTTTGGCCAGGAAGGAGATTTCGTCGTTGGACTTGACCTCGACCTTCAGGTCAAAGCGCCCGCGCGATAGTTCCTTGGCCGCCTGCGTGAGCTTCTGGATCGGACGCGTGATGCTCAGGGAAAATCCGTACGTGAACAGCAGCATGAGCAGCGTGATCGTCAGCAGCAGCCAGACGCCCAGCTTCTTGAGCTCGGCCGATTGCTCGATGATGCCGCGGTAAAATTGGTCATAGGTCTTAAGCTCGGTGTCGATCAGCGTGAGCGTCATCTCGGAAATGTACTTGGAGATACGCGTCGCCTCGAGAAAGGCGTTCGCCGAATCTTCGGACTCCTTCTCGGATTGAAAAAGCAGCGAGCGGTCCATCGTCTCGAGCAGACTGTCGATCAGATTCATGTAGTTGGTAATCGCGAAGTCGTTGTCCGCGTTACGGAGATTGATGACGCCGAGCCTGGCTTTGCGCAGCTCCTCCTTGCTCCGGTCGAGGAGGCCGAGGTTGGCGGCCGTCGGCTCCAGCCGATAGTTGTTAAGCGCGGTGATCGTCTGCTGGCTGGCCGTCGTCACCTCGTTCATCCGCAAATACCGCTGCAAAATGTCGTTGTACTGCTCCTGCGTCTTCTGGTTGTAGTAGGTCAGCGTCATCCAGATCGCGACCATGATGAACAGGACGATGGCGGCGAGCGTCCAGATCTTGCGCTGAATGCTCGTCATGGCGCCTCCTTCAGCTTAAGCATCCGGATGTCGGTCAGGTAGCCGTCGGTATTAAGCGGCATGACTTGTCCGTTCAGCCATTTGACCATCAAATTAACGCTCAGCCTTCCCATCTTGTCGGGCGATTGCTCAAGCATGCCGTCCAGCTTGCCCGTCTTGAGCAGATCCAGACTATCCGAGCTGTCGTCGAACGAATATATATCGTACGGCCCCACCTGCGAACGCCTGCCGATCTCCTGAATCATCGCGTCTGCGATGTTGGCGTTGACGGCGACGAAGGCGTCGACATCCGGCAGCCGATTCATCATGTCCTGCGTCGTCGCAATGATTTGCTCGCGCGTTTCCCCGGTTTCCGCGTAGGCGGTCTTCACGTCAGGATAGTTTTTGAGCACGTCGTTTATGCCCTGAATGCGCTGCCGTTGATAATACTCCTGCCGGTTGTCGCCCATCAGGATGACGGTGCCCGACTTGCCCATGTCCGCGATCAGCTGCTTCGCGATCAACTGCCCTGCCGCGAATTGATCCGAGCCCACATAGGTTCGCCGGAGGCTCTCGGCCATCGGCACATCGCTGCCGACCGTGATGACGGGGATACCGTAAAAGGCAGCCTTGACCTTCGTCAACTCTTTAAACGCTTCCGTATCCAGCCCCTGAAGAATGATTCCGTCCACCTTGGAATCGATGGCGATCTCCAGCTTCTTCAGGAAGTCGTCCTGGTCTTTGTTGTAGCTGCCCCACACTTCGATGCTGGCGCCGTTCGCCTTGGCCTCCGCCTTCGCGCCGACGGCGACCTGGTTCCAGAACGGCGTGTCCAGCTCTTGCGTGATCAGGACGACACGGTAGCGGGCCTCCTGCCCGGCCCGCGTCTGCGGGAGCTGCCGGTCGGAGCGGAATACCCGGTCCGCCGACTGGACCGTAAAGTACAGAAGCACGGCGCAAAGGGCGCCGATCAGGATAAGCAACGATTTGCGCAAGCGAATGACTCCGTTTCCAATTGGACTAGCTACATCATAGCAGAGGCCAACGGAAGTTCAAGCGTCAACACGACGGGAAGCGCAAAGAAGCCCGGCTGTCTGCGAGGCAGACAGGCCGGGCCGGGTACGAATACTATGGTTGGGCTGCGGTTTGATCCAGGCAGCGCAGCAGCAATGCGACGACGTCTACAAGCCCAGCTTGTTGCCCCGTTCGAGTCGCAGGATTTGCTTTTCGCCGGTGTCCGCCAGCTCGCGGAACTGATTGATCGTCTCGCGCATCTTCGGCAGCGCCTCCTGCTTGTAGGCACTGATCGAATCGAGTGCCGACAGCACGTCGGTGAACGCCTGCTTCATCGTATCGACGGAGATGTTGGCCTCGAGCGACTGCTTGTGGATCGACGCGCCTTGTTCCTTGAGCATCCGGGAGGTGCCGGCGATCAGCTCGTTCGTCGTCTGGTTGAGCAGCTCGATTTTTTTCAGCACGATCTTCTGATTGTACAAGGCGCTTGCCACGATGACGGCGATCCGGAGCGCCGATACCGTCACGTTCTTCGCGCGGTCGACGCCGCGGATGAGCTCCTTGTTGTTCCGCACGACGACCTCGATCGCCATGATGCCCTGCTGATTAACGACCTGCATCTGCTGCAGGTCCATCAGGCGCTGGCGCAGCGGGAACATGACCTCTTCCGTGATGAAACGGACCTTCTCGGGATCCTCGCCGCGCACCTTGGCCGCTTCGACCTGCTGCTCAATCGACGAATCCATGAGCGTACCGAGCTCGATTTCCTTTTGCAGCTTCTTCGTCAGGTCGCGCAGCGTCTGCTGCTCGATCTCGAGCGTCGTATTATCGTTTTTCAGCGTCGTCTTGCCCTTGTCGAGGGAGGTGATGATGTCGGCGATGACGACATCCGCCTTTTCGTACCGCGCGAAGTAGGCGCGCAGCGGATTGAACAGCTTGCCGAGCAGCCCGTGCTTGGCGAAGTCGACGGCGCTCGGGTCGAGATCCTTGAGCTGGATGTTCAGCTCCGAGAGCCCCTTGGCGACCTGACCGCCTTCATCGCCCGTCTTGGACAGGTTGCCGACGGAGATTTGCAGCAGCTGATTTTTTTCCGCGGAATTCCGCATCGTATTCATGCCGAACGTATCGATCGACTGCAGAATGCCCTTGCGATGGTCGAGGGATTCGAGGTCGAGCGTCATTATCGCGTTCACGTTGTTATCCGCCAGCTCCTTGAGCTTGGCGACTTCCTCGGGGACGGGCTTGACCTCTTCTTCGATCGCGACCTTAATTTCTTCCTGGCTTGGGACTTCCATCGAAAATGACATTTCGCGTCCACCTCTCCTATGTGTTGAGCTTACATTTGAACGTTAAACAAGTTGCCGAGCTTGTAGACGACATCGTCCGTGTCCGCGTTGATGCTCGCCGCTTCGTTGATGCTCGAAATATTTTGCAGCGCCTTGATGTCCGCGTTATAGCCGACCGTGTAGATCGGAATCTTGTAGCTCGCGATCAGGCTCTGGACTTCCTTGAGCTTAAGACCGACGTTGGTCTCGCCGTCGCTCAGGACGAAGATCAGCGGCTTGACGTTGGGATTGGCCGCCATGTAATCCTGCAGCATCTTGAGTGCCACGACGACGCCGTCGAACGTCGCGGTGCTGCCGCCCGCCTGCAGGCCGTCCACAGCGCCGACGAACATCGACTGCTGGTTCGTATCGTACTTGCCGATCGGCAGGTTGATCGTGACCGCGCTGGAGTACGAGACGAGTCCGATGCTGTTGTCGCGTCCAAGGTACTTCTGCCCCTTGAGCAGAGATTCCTTCAGCCTGTTCAGCGGCTCGCCGTCCATGCTGCCGGAGACGTCGGCGACGAATACCGCGGCGATCGGCTTGGCGCCGTTTTTCTTTTCCTTCCACACCTTCTGCGCGGCGATCAGCGTACTTCCGTCAACCGCGCCGACCGTCGGCTTGTAATCCTCCAGCTCGTTGAAGCCCTTGCTCTTGGCAGCATCCTGGTACTTGGCCTGCGCCGCGAATTCGGCGAATTTCTTGACGATCTCAAGCTTGGTAGCGGAAATGTTGCCGAGCGCATACAACGGGCTGTCATGCCGGGCGCCGAAAGGCGTGAACACGTAGCCGCCCTTCAGATCCGCCGCGTTGACGTACGTCTGATACTCCAGCACGAAGCCATCGAGCGCGCCCGACTTGGCGGCGTCGCGCATCTGCAGCGTCGTCGACGCGATGAACGGCACGTTCGCCTGGAAATTCTCGAAGCCCTGGACCGCCTTTTCGCTGAGCAGATTCGAGCCGTCGAACGTCTTTAGCGCGGACACGAGGAAATTAAGTCCCGTCGAGCTGGCAAAGGGATCCGTATAGCCCATCGAAAAGTCCCCTGCCGCGATCGCCTCGGTGACGGTCTTGACGCTCACTGAGCCGTATTTCTGGACAAGCGCGTCGTTTTTGGCCTTGGCGATGACGATCCCCGGCACGTTGCCGACGAGCCGTTTGGAGACGAGCTGCGTCTTCACGCCGGAAGCCTTGACCATCTCGCCCCACAGCTCGTTGGACGGCGTGAACGCGTCCGGCACGTACTTGCCCGAACGGATATAATCCGCCGCCGTGCCCGAGGCGATGTTCCGCAGCTTGACCGAGACCGTCTTGCCGTTCACGCTGATATTCGCCTTGTTAAAATCGTTCGCCACGTCCGTCAGCCAGCCGTCGTTGCCCGTGCCGGACTTTTCCGTCGAGGAGAAAATCTCCGCAAAGTCCGATGTCGTGCTGTCCGCCGTAATCGGGAACTTGGCGATATCCGGCAGCGTAGCCGCCACGTCGACCGGATCGAGGTCGATCTGTCCCTTGACCGGCGTCTCGGTCGTAACGTCGATGTTGTTGTAAAGCTTATTCAGCCGCTTGCCCGCATCCTCCGTCGCCACCTGCTTGTCGGACTTGCCCCAGTTCGTGGACACGTTGACGCCGATATAGACAATCGCGAATACGACGATCAGAATGATGCCGGTTACCCATAAAAACTTTTTGCCGCTCCTCAATGCGCTTGCACCCCTTACTGTTTATAGTACTTGGTTTGCTTGATCAGCGAGTCGATCTCCACCATGGCCGGCATCTGCTCGATGTCGCCGGGCTCGATGCTGTCCAGACGCGAGATCTCAAGCAGCAGCTTGTCGAGCTGCAGGAGCATCTCCTCATTGGTGCCGATCGCGTGCTTGATGTAGGACATATAATCGTTGTAAAAATCGGTTTTCTCCTGGAGCAGCTTCGGCGAGTATCGTGCCGACTTCCGCGTCATGACCCGCTCGTATTCGGCTTCGTCGAACACGCCGAGCCGATTGAGCACGCTCTTTATATTCAGATAGAAGAGATTTTCCACCTCTTCGGCCACGCTTGAGAACTTGGCGAAGCTCATCTCGGCAGGATCGAAGCGCTGGTGCAGCACCTTGAACAGCGTCGCCTTTTTCTTGTCCATGCGATCCATCTGCTCCAGCGCCAGCGCGATATCCTCCGCAAGCGCGCGAACTTTGCCGTACGGCGCGAGCGCGCTCGCATAGTCCTCACGAGTCTTGATGGGCTTATTAGTAGCCAGCACGATCGAAGACTTGTAGAGCCAATTATAGCTGCCATAAATGATCGCGATCGCGCTCGCGGCCAGCAGCGTCACGCCCAGCGCCGTCTCGAACGCGCTGCCACCGATCGTCAAGCCGGCGAAGGCGGGAGACAGCGCTAGGATATTCACGAGGGCCGCGCCAACCACGACCCCCAGCATTTTCAAATAGTTCTTTCCGACCAACGCCAGTAGCCCCTTCCCTCGTTGTATGGATGTCCGTTCCGCTCGCTCTGCTGCTATGCTATGAATATGCGATCGATCGGGCGCTCAGTTCATATAATTAAATAGTACCATATAATGCTAGGGTTCGAGGATTGCAAACAAAATATCCATATAAACGGTTGCCTTCGACAGCGCGGCGGCGCCGCCGTTTCATTCCTTATATCGGGAATACGTAAGAACGGCTTAAGAAGTTACTCTATTTTTTTAAAGCTTGTACTTTGCGTGTAGCGGATTAACGGGGCTTGACTCTTAGCGCGCGGCCGCAGCGGGCACAATAGCGCGTCTCGCGCGGAGAGACGGTGCCGCAGCCGTCGCAGCGGAGCTCGCCCGGCACGATCGATGCTTGTTCGACGTGCCGTACCGCCTCTTGGACGTAAGGATTCAACGCGGCGAAGGCGCGGTACTCTTCTCTGCGGCCCGTGCGAACCAGCAGGTACAGGAGGCCGATGCCGGCGCCCCCGACCGCAGCCATCATCCCGACCTTCGCCAGACCGCCGGCGAATTGCAGATCCCATGCCGCGTGCAGGGCAACGACGGCTGCCAGCAGAAGCGCCGCGCGCCAAGGCCGGATCCCCCGCCTACGCCTTGATTCCCTCCCTGCACCCGGCGCCCAAGCTCCGGCTGCGATCCAGATGCCTGCCGCGGCGATTGCCGTCCAGGTGCCATGCCCGAAAGGAGACAGCAGCGCACGGATCCAAAGCACGGACAGCATGCCCAGCGACGAAGCCTCTTCCAGATGGGACCAGCCGTAAATTACGCTCTCGATGGCCGCGAACCCCATCCCCGCCGCCGCTCCGAATACGACCGCGTCCATCAGGAAGCGCATCTGCTTTGTCCGGATCAGCGCGAGGCATACGAGCAGCTTGGCGCCCTCTTCGATGACAGACACCGTCAAGGGGGTTTGGAAACTCGAAAAATCGCTCTGTCCGGCGCCGAAAAGCGACATATGCTCCAGGTACCACGCCAGCGGCACGGCGACGACCGCGGAAGACAAGAAGATCAGACCGAGACGCAGCGTGCCGAAGCCGAGCAGTTGATGGCCGCGAATATAGGCGACAAACGTCACCGGGCCGACGAAGGCGCCCACGATCAAGGTCGCGAAGCTGAGCCATTCGCTGCGCACGAGCAAGGCGAGCACGGTCAGCAGGACGAAGCCGCCGCCGAGCCATAGCAGCACGTCGACCCATCGCTCCTTACCCTTGGGCAGCGCGGACTCGGGTACGACGGCAGGCGTTTCCGCGCCGCCTGCTTGCGGGATCAGATGCGGAGCCCGAATGCGCAGCATCTCCAAGAACTGCCGGCGCACGGGTGCATAGTAGTCCAATATGTACTGAAATTCGCTTTTTCCCATCACGAGCAGCTCGCCGTCCTCGGCGGCCATGACCGACATCTGAGAGGGCATGCCGGTCAACAAACCGATCTCTCCGAAAAAGTCGCCCTGGCGCAGCTGCGTTTTCCGCCGGCCTGCGCTTCGCACCTCTACGCGTCCGCTGCTAATCATATAAAAAGAGTCCGCTTGATCACCTTCCTTAACGAGCAGCTCGCCTTTTCTCATCGGCCGGACCGTCGTGATCTCCGCCAAGCCGCGCAGCTCGGCATCGGGGATGTCCGACCAGATCGAGGCTTTGCGGAGCATCCGATGAATCATTCGGAGCCGGACCGTGAGCAGCAGGCTCTCGTGGAACAGCGGACTGCGCCCGGCAAGCAGCTCGAACGACCGGCGGTCCAGCCGCAGCGCCTCGACCTCGCCGTTCGCCGTCACCGTCGCCGTTCGTCGTTCGCGGCGCAGCAGTCCGATCTCCCCGACGAGCGCCCCTGGACCAAGCTCGGCAAGCAGCAGCGTCTTACCCACCAGATTGCGGGAAGACACTTGTACGGAGCCCCGTTTGATAAAGTAACAATCCTCCCCCGCAGCTCCCTCCACAAGCAGCGAACGGCCGTCCTCGAACGAGACGGGCTCGATCGAAGCGGCCGCGATGCGGAGCTCTTGTTCGGGTATGCCGCGCAGCAGGACGTGTTCGCCCAAGAACGCGATGATGTCTTCTCTGGTCATGGCTGCTCTTCCGTTTCCGCGATGGCCCCGGCCGCTTATCTGATGTTGCCGACGATCGATCTGCGGGAATCCTGCGTCATTTGAATGAAGTTATTTCCAGTCTAATTTGTCCGCGGGGGAGCGTCAACGAAAAAGGAGGCGGGACGGCGCTAACCCAGGGATCCGCTCAACGGTTGAGAATCCCGAGATATTGGACCCAGGGGCCGACGTCCGTCTTGTAGCGCAGCGCCATCGTTCTGACGATCTGTGCAAGATGCGTCAGGTCGTGCACGACCCAAGCGGAGATGAGCTCCCTGGCCTTGACCGTGCCGAATGCCGGATGCGCGCCGGTGCGCTCCAACCGTTCATCGGCGGCGATGAGCGCCCTCAGGCTTTTAATGCCGCTTGTTCTGAGCTCCGCAAATTCCTCAAGCTTGCGCTCCGTCGTGCGGCTCTCGGCACTCAAGTGCGCATACCGGTCGAACGCGGGAAACGGCTTGCTCTCGCCCTCCTGCAAAATAAACGCAAGACGCGGAATCCAGTTCGTTTTCTCCCCTTCGATCAGATGGCCGACAACTTCGTCCGCGTTCCAGGTACCTTCCCCTTCGTTGCAGCTCAGCCAGCCTTCGGGCAAACCCGATAGGAGCGAGGCGAGCGTCTGCGGCGTCCGGCTCAAGATCGCGACGGCTTCATCTATGTTGAAATTCATGAGTAAATCCTCCTTTGGAGCGATTGTGCGGCGCTGGCGAATGTGTTGAAGGAGCGGCGCGCAGCGCCACGGGAATTGCCTGCACGACAAGAGGCAAAGGGCGCGATGGCCGTTCGGATCCGGCGATTGCCTTCTCTACGAGAGGCGATGGGGCGGGTGGCCGCCCGGATTCGGCGATTGCCTTCTCTACGAGAGGCGATTGGGCGGATGGCCGCCCAGATCCCGCGATTGCCAGTACGACGAGAGGCGATGGGGCTGCTTTAAACCTTTTTGCCACGTTTCGCTTCGGCCCGCGCCTTGTTCTGGCTGACTCTGTAAGCGGTGATTCGACTGATCAACTCGTGAGGCAGCGGCTTGTCCAGCGGAAACTGCACCGAGCCCTTCGCCCCCTTGTACGCAGACAGCTCCTCCTTAAACGCCGCAATGCCGTCCGCGCCCGGGTAAAATCCGATATGGTTTTTGAATGCGGCGAAGTGCACCAGGTTGCCATGCAGATCGAACGTCGGCATCTGGTAGCTAATCTTCTCCTTCGCTTCCGGCGCCGCCGACCGAATCGTCTCCCGGACGTCCTGCAGCAGCCGCTGAATCTCGGGCGGGAAGGCCGCGATATATGCTTCCGTCGATGTTAACGAGGTACCTTTTTCATCCATGGCAATGCGCCCCTTTTGGTCGGATTGGAGATGACATCTATAGTATATTCGAAATGAATGAGCGAGGGGGAAAAGAAAAGCTTCCGCGAGGTGGCGTGGCAGTCGATGAGAAGACGAGGCGAGAGGCGTTGGGCCAAACAGTGGCGCGATGCGAGCAATCGCCTTCTGTACAGAAGGCGTTGGGCCAGATAGTGGCGCGATACGAGCTATCGCCTTCTGTATAGAAGGCGTTGGGCCAGACAGTGGCGCGATGCGAGCAATCGCCTTCTGTACAGAAGGCGTTGGGCCAGACAGAGGCGCGATGCGAGCAATCGCCTTCTGTACAGAAGGCGTTGGGCCAGACAGTGGCGCGATACGAGCTATCGCCTTCTGTATAGAAGGCGATGAACCAATCGGTACCGCGACACGAGCAATCGCCTTCTGTACAGAAGGCGTTGGGCCAGACAGTGGCGCGATGCGAGCTATCGCCTTCTGTACAGAAGGCGTTGGGCCAGACAGTGGCGCGATGAGAGCAATCGCCTTCTGTACTGAAGGCGTTGGGCCAGACAGTGGCGCGATGCGAGCTATCGCCTTCAGTACAGAAGGCGTTGGGCCAGACAGTGGCGCGATGCAAGCAATCGCCTTCTGTACAGAAGGCGTTGGGCCAGACAGTGGCGCGATGCGAGCTATCGCCTTCAGTACAGAAGGCGTTGGGCCAGATAGTGGCGCGATACGAGCTATCGCCTTCTGTATAGAAGGCGTTGGGCCAGACAGAGGCGCGATGCGAGCAATCGCCTTCTGTACAGAAGGCGTTGGGCCAGACAGAGGCGCGATGCGAGCAATCGCCTTCTGTACAGAAGGCGATGGGCCAGACAGTGGCGCGATACGAGCTATCGCCTTCTGTACAGAAGGCGATGAACCAATCGGTACCGCGACACGAGCTATCGCCTTCTGTACAGAAGGCGTTAGCCGGCGATGCCTCTCATCCGCAGCAAAAACGGGACGAAGCCAATATCGCTTCGTCCCGTTTGCAAACGCCGCCTCATGCAGCGGCGCTTACGGCGTCGGCGTGCCACCGTTCGCGTTTAGCGTCTCGCCGCTGACGTAACTGGATTCCTGGCTCGCCAGGAATACGTACGCCGGCGCCATCTCAGCCGGCTGGCCCGGACGGCCGAGCGGCGTCGTCTCGCCGAACTTCGCCAGCTTCTCCGTCGGCTGGCCGCCGGATACCTGGAGCGGCGTCCAGACCGGGCCGGGCGCCACGACGTTGACGCGGATGCCCTTGCTCGCGACCTGCTGTGCCAGCGCCTTGCTGAACACGTTGATCGCGCCCTTGGTCGTCGCGTAGTCGAGCAGAATCGGCGCGGGCTTGTACGCCTGGATGGAAGACGTATTAATGATCGTGCTGCCCGGCTTCATGTGCTTGATCGCCGCCTTGCACAGCCAGAACAAGCCGTACACGTTCGTCTTGAACGTCGCGTCGAATTGCTCCGTCGTCAGCTCTGCGATATCCGGCACGAACTGCTGCATGCCCGCCACGTTCGCGAGGATATCTAGACCGCCCAGCTCGCGGACCGCAGTCTCGACCAGTTGCTCGCAGTAGGCCTCGACCTTCTGGTCGCCCGGCACCGCGACAGCCTTGCTTCCGGCTTCTTCCACCAGCCTGACAACCTGCTGCGCGTCCGCTTCCTCCTCCGGCAAATACGACAGCACGACATCGGCGCCCTCTCGCGCGAAGGCGATCGCCACGGCGCGGCCGATGCCGCTGTCCGCACCGGTCACGATCGCCTTGCGGCCTGCAAGCCGTCCCGTGCCGCGGTACGTCCGTTCGCCGCAGTCGGGTATCGGCGTCATCTCGACCTGGAGCCCCGGCGGCTCCTGCGTCTGTTGATACTCCGGTCCCGCTTTGGGATACTGCTTCGTCGGATCCTGCATCGCGTACTGGTCGGCCATCGTCAATCCCTCCATTGGATGTTTCGCAAATTTTTAACGGATAGGCTTAAACTCCTCTCTATATAACCTTCCTGGCCTGCCTTTAAACGAAAATGCCGTCCCAATCGATCTCGACCGTACGGCCCGTCGCCATCGATACGTCCGCCCGGAAGCCCGACACATGCCCGACGATCGAATGCGCCAGCGCTGTCGAATAACCGGCGTCCGGATCGCCCCTGACGACTCGCAGGAAATCCTCGACAAGCCGATGGTCGCCTCCCCCGTGCATCTCGCCCGACACCTCGATACGGACCTCCCGCTCCGAAAAAACGCGTCCGTCCGCCCATGGATCCGGATGCCGCACGACGAATACGCCTTCCTCCAGCTCGCCTTGAATCTCTCCCCTGGTCCCCGTAATATGCACGGTCCGGCAAGCCTTGGCGGCGCCCCCCACGAGGCTGTGCGCGGCCGTGCTCCCGTCCTCGAACGCGAACTGGACGACTTGATGGTCCACGATATCGTTGTCGCAGCGCCAGACGTAGCGGCCGAACCGATTGTCGCCCGCAAGGCTCGCCAGCTTCTCCTCGTCGCTCAGCCGCACGCCGTCCAGGTAACCCGGCCATACGTAAACCGGCCACAGCTCCCGATCGACATAAAGCGTCTTGGCGGAGTAAGGACATGCCGCTTCGATCGGACAATCCGTCACGCATCTCGTGCCTGCGCCTTCCGGCGCCCGATCCTCGCGGAACTGTGAGAGCCGCCCGAAGCTGCTGACGCGGACAGGTTTGATTCCGGTCTTGAACCAGGAGATCAAGTCGAGATCGTGGCAGCATTTGGCCATGAGAAACGAGGACCCGTCCCGCGCAAGACTCGCGAATTTGCCCCGTACGAAGGCGGTCGCCATATGGTGATAATCAACGTTTTCCTCCGTATGGACATGGATGACGTCGCCGATCTCGCCGGTCTGGATAGCGTGATTCAACGCCTGGTAGAAAGGCGCGTAGCGCAGCACGTGGCAGACCATGACCTTGCGGCCGTAAGTCTCCGCGGTCCAATAGAGCGCCAGCACCTCCGCTTCCGAGATGCCCACCGGCTTTTCGAGCAGCACGTCGTAGCCCTTGCGCAGCAGCGGCAGCGTCGTCCGCACGTGGTGCGCGTCCAGCGTCCCGTTGATGACGGCATCGGCGAGCTGCGGGCGGGATACGAGTGCGTCGACGCTGTCAAAGCACCGGTCCGCCGGTAAATCGTATAAGCTCGCCGTATGCGCCCGCCGGACGGGATTGGGCTCCACGACGCCGACGATCCGCATCGCATCGGGATGCTTGAGCGCATAGGAGGCATAGTTCATCGCGCGGCTGCCTGCGCCGACAATAACGACGGTGACCGGATCGCGAGACGCGCTCGCCGCGTCGCTGGTGGTTACGTTCACTTTCATCCATCTCCTTAGCATGATAAGAGCGCAGGACGTTTGTCCTGCGCCGCGTTCTATTAACCGATATGCAATTTGATCGCCGAGTTGACCGATTCCCGCAATCCCAGCAGCCATGCGGCGTCGCGCGGATACGCGCTGAACGTCAGCGGCTCCTCGAGCCCCTCTTCGATCATCGCAAGCACGCGCTCGCGTCCGATCAAGCTTTCGAGCAGCTGCAGCGCCCGCAGATCCTGGAGCCCTTCCTGGAATACCTCCATGCGGATCGACTCGACGGGCGTACCGTCCGCCCCGGGATAGACCAGGAACGCGTCTCCCGAAGGAAACGTGCAGCCCGCGTCGGTCACCCGATACGGATCGATCGCCTCCAGCGAATACTGGATGTTCCAGAAGTTGTAGCCCCAGTGCAGAAATCCGGCGATTCGATACTTGTACAACTGAATGCCGATGATCCGGTTGCGTGCCGACGGCATGTTGAAAAAACGGTTGGATACGTCCTGGTACTGCACGCAGCAGTAGTACGTCCAAAGCTCCGGAACGTCATGCGCGAGAAAGGGTTCGATATGATTGTTCGCCGGAATCGGCCGCCGCACCAGCCCCTGCTCGTAGTAAGCATAGTCGGTGAGCGCGTCGTTAATCGGCAGTTCACCAAGATGCGCCTGCATCAGCTCGCTCGCGCTGCGGTACCAGGGCATATGCTCGGCAAGCGGCTCGTCGGAAATGTGAAAGTAGCTGCGGTCCAGCAGGCCGTCCCGGCGGAGGAAGGCGACCAGGCACGGCAGAAACGCGCCCAGAAAAGCCCTGTATTCCTCGCCTGCGGAATCGGTATCCCATCCGAAAATCCGCCGATGCGTACCGTTGTCGTCCGCCATGATCTTGGGCGCATGCTTGGCCCCCCATTGCGTGAACAGATGCGAAAACTCAAAGTAACGGATGCCGACGCGGTCGCACATGGCGATCCAGCGCTCCAGACGTTCAAAGCCGAAGACATAGCATTCTCCGTCCTTCGCTACCTCTACCAGTTGAACCGTCGGCCGCTCCCCGCCGACCGCAGTATCGAGCGGCGGCGTGAAGAGCGGGGTCAGCACCATGTTCATGCCATGCCGCACGGCCGTATCCAGGTATCGTTCGATCAACGACCCATGTGCTTCGCCGAATACGTGGACGCCATAATAATTGGCCAGACAGTCGCTATGGAACCATTCGGTATGGATGAGCGTCTGCGGAGGCAGCTCCGCGTCCAAGACCTCCAGCTCGAAGCGCGCTTCCCCGAGCGGCTCGCCCGTCTCGGCGGCGAATCGCACGATGACCGGATATACGCCGGCAAGCGTATCTGCGCCGGTCTCTACCGTGACCCACACCGACCGCCACTGATCGGGCAAGCCCGTCACGCCATGCGCTTCCCGGATCGGATACAACGGATCGGGATACAGTCCCCGGCGTCGCCCGCAGGACGTGCTCGTCGCGATCGTGCATACAGGGAAGCTCCGACGGAGACAATCCGACGACTCTTAGAGAAACGCGCTCCCCAAGCGGCGATTGTACGGCGACGGCCTTGGTCAGCTCCGACGCGCGGTAAGCAACCTGGAAGGCATAGGTTTCTCCCTTGAGCGCCGAGCCGCGCGTATAAGCGGCTGCGCTAAGCGCCTCGTCGGGAAACACCTTTTCCAGGGAATGCAGGCATCTGGTCTCGAAAAGCGGGGCGGGGCGGGTCATGGCGATTCTCCTTCTGCTAAACGCTTATGCTTTTAATCGATAAAACATCCTGCCCAACACATTCTGCTGTGAAGCGCGTTAGAGCTGCTTGAAGATACGGTACAGCATCGTCGCGGTCTCGGCCCTCGTCGCGGAGAACTTCGGATTCAATTGTCCGTCGCTGCCCTGGATGATGCCGGCGCCGACCATGCCGCTTACGGCTTCCTTCGCATAACCGGAGACAGCGCCTCCGTCTTTAAACGTAGACAGGTCCGCCGAAGCGCCTGACAGTTCGAGTTTGCCCGATACTTGCAGCGCTCTCGCAATCAGCACCATCATATCCTGCCGCGAAATCTCGGCTCTCGGATCGAAGTTCGTGCCGTCGATGCCGTTGGTGATGCCGAGCTTCTTCACGACCGCCAGCGTCCGGTAAAAGTAATCGTTGGGCGAAACGTCCGCGAAGTTGTCCGCGCCGTCCACGTCCGCTTCGAGACCCAGCATGCGAACGAGCAGCGTCATGAAGTCCGCGCGCGTGATCGGCTTGGCCGGATCGAAAGTCGATTCGTTCGTGCCCTGGATGATGCCCGCTGCAGCGAGCGTTCCGATCGCTTCGTCCGCCCAGGCGTATTTCGCATCTACATCCTTAAAGATCGCAGCGCCCGATGTCGGTGCCGGCGTAGGTGTAGGCGTCGCGGTCGGCGTCGGCGTTGGAGACGGAGAAGATGTCGGAGACGGCGTTGGCGTCGGTGTCGAAGCAGGTGTCGGCGTCGGAGATGTCGACGGCTGCGGATCCGGCGTGTCGCCTTCGACTGTGACTTCGAGCTTCGAGATGACGGCCTTCACCGGAATCTTGCCCGCGCCGGAGAACATGCCGATGCCGGCGAGGAAGTCGCCGTCTTCGAATTCGACGGTCGTGCTGCCGATCGATACCCATGCGTTGTCTTTCAAATAAAACCCTTCGACGCTATCTCCCTGCTTGACCAGTTTCATCTGGAAGGGAGCGTCGATGCTCTTGCCCTGGTAGTCCAGCAGCAGACCGGTTTGCGATCCCCAATACTTCTGCTGGGCAATGGGCTTCTGCGCGTCCAGAATGCTCTCTTCGTTGCGGAACACGTAACGGAGCACCTTGCCGGTCCCGTCCGTGCGGAAGTGCACGTGCTTGGAATCCGCAGTGTCCTGCGCCCGAAGCATCAGGCCGACCGAAGCCGGATCGCCGGCGCCAAGCGAATCGATGGTCGCGGTCAGCGTGACCTTCGCATTCGTGTCGTTCACATGCACAGGCTTGCTAAAATAAACGAAGTCGTCGGACGCGTTCCATACATTGTCGCCTTGGCCGATCAATGTATAGGTCGAGTTCGCCACCGTGGCGAAGCCGCGGCTGTTCGTGCCGTAAGTCCGTACGGACCAGTCTCCGATCGGGGACTGCTGCCCGTTCGGGAATACCGTGACGACCTTCGTAGCCGCCTTCGTAATGCCGTCCTTGACGGCGATCGCCTCGATCGTCACCTGTCCCGGCGCCAGCGCCGTGTAGGACGCATTGCCGCCGGTCACGCCGTCGATACGCAGAACGCCGCTGTCGCTCGACGTGAACGTGACATCGGCATCGGACAGATCTGCAGCCTGGTCGTCCTGCTGCTTGCCGGCGAGCGGAATCGTGCCTGTGCCGCCTACCGTAAGATTCGTATTCGGCAAATTGATGCTCACTTCCTTGAGCAGCGTGTCGCTTACGCCGGAGTCGAACGGCGTCGTCTCGAATAGACCGAGATCGTCGGCGTAGGAGATGCCTGTAGTCGCGTTGCTCTTGTAAATGCGTACCCGCGCACCTGTAATGTCCGCTCCCGTCCGGAACGGCACTTCGATACGCGTATACTTCTCTTCTTTGGTCGAGATATCTTTGTCGGCTCCGCCGTATTGGGTCACGCCGACAATAATCGTTTCGCCCGGTTCGTTGTAGACCCAGGCCACGAACTTATAATCCGTGTTCGGCTTAAGCCCGTTGACCTTCTGTTCAACGCCGCCGCCCTTGCCGAGCTTCAGCCGCATTTGGTAGCCTCTATTCTTCCAGACCTCATTGCCCGTTGCGTTCGGCACTTGCTCGAGCGACGTCGTCGTCGCCGACCATGGGAGCCAGTTGTCCAGCGTGCCGAAGCCGCTGTTTTTGACCAGATTCATATAAGGCGTCGCGATCTGCGTGTACGACGGATTCGGCGGCGTCGTCCTATTCGGTCCGACCGTCCAGTCCGTGCCGCCGTACTCGTAAGCGCCCGCATCCGGGGCGGCGCCCGCAAAGCCGTCCGTAATGCCTTCGATGATGGCGCCCGTATTGATGGCCGTAGAGCCGGCTCCGAGACGGAAGTTGCCGTTTGCGGCATCCGCGAAGTTCACGCCGCTGGCCGACAACGTATTGAACCCGTTGGCCGTATCCGCCGTAAGTCCCGCTTTATTCGTGAAGATGTTGTTGTACACCCGCGAGCCGTAAAGCTCTTGGTCGTACGGCGCGGAGCCCCAGTAGCCGATGCTGCTCAGATCGTTGTTCGCGACCGTGTTGTTATAGATCAGCCGATAGTTGCCCGGCGTGTTGAGCTGGATGCCCACATTGTTGTTGTAGATGACATTGTGATGCGCGACGACATTGGAGGCGTAGTTGTCGAAGTACAGACCGACGCTCATGTCCGTGCCTTTGCTGTCATGGATCAGGTTGTGGTGGATCTCGCTGTTGCCCATGTCGGCGCCCCAGCTGTAGATCAGCGCCCCGTCGCGCGACAGCCACATGCCGTCATGGATGTCATTGTACTGAATTTCCGCGCTGCCGCGGGACCAGTACAGAATATAACGTCCCGAGTTTTTCATATCGTTGTGGCTGATCAGGTTCTGGGTGCCTGTCGTCAGCTTGACCAGCGGATCGTATGCGCCCATGTATGCGCCGTCGTGAATGACATTGTTCACGATACGGTTGTTGCTGCCGTCGATGTTGATCAAAGTGCCCGTGGAATAGCCGATCGAGCTGTTCTTGATCTCATTGTTGCTGCCGGAAATATTGATCCCGCCCGTGAGCTGATGCGCGACGGACGTACCGTGCGATTCGGTGGAGAAGTACAAATACTCGGCCGTGATGCCGTCGAGCACGTTGTTGCTCGCGCCGCCGTCCATCGGGATGCTGCCGCCGAACGTCTGCAGCCCTTGGACATGAATATAGGAGCGTCCGCTCAGATCGAACGTCTTGAGACGCTGCTTGATCTCGACATTCTCAGGCACGCCGCCGTCCGGCGCCCACAAATATACTTTGCCCGCAGCCGAATCTATGTACCATTCGCGCGGCGCGTCGAGCTCGCTGAGCAGGCCGGAGAGATAAAAGGTAGAGCCTAGCTTCGGATACATGTAGTCGAAGTTGCCCTGCATCGGCAGGTAAGTCAGCGTATCGGTCGCAGCGTCAAAATCGGTTACCTTGGTCGACTGCGCGACATACGCGTCGCCGCCGCGTTCCCAGAGCGTAGCGCCGACCCAGTAATTGTCGGCCTGCGTCAGCTCGTTGCTGGTAAGCGTCGTAGCCGAGCCGGCTTTCGCGACACCCACGTGGTTTTTGAGCTCGGGCAGCGTATAATCGCCGATATTGGGCCATCTCGCTTCCCACAGGGATGTGACGTTCCCGCCGTCCCGGATGAAAAGCTGGTTCTGCTCGCCCAGGCTCGTCATGCCTTCCGGCAGATCGGTAATGTAGATATGATCGTGACCTTGATACGGCGTCCAGCCGCCGAGCTGCTCGGTGCCGCTGACGACGACCGCCGCGCCCGTCTCCGGCGCGAACGTGATCGGCGATGCGCTCGTTCCGCTGACGGCCGGCTTGACCGTCTCGCGGTACGTGCCCGCGCCGATCAGGCAGGCGTCGCCCGGCTGTACGACCGCGGCGCATTTGCCGATGGTCAGAAAAGGCGCCTCTGCCGAACCGTCGGCATTGTCGTCGCCGTTGGTCGAGACGTGATAAGTCGCCCCGGTCACGCTGAGGGTATTGAGCGTCGCGCCCGCGCCGTTGTCCGCGATCGGGACGTCAGGCTCGGCAGCCTGCGCGCCCGTTACCGGCACAAGTCCGATAATCAATAATGCAATCATAAATGCCGCCATGCAGGAAACAAGCTTCGATCTCTGTTTCTTGTACAAGAACCATACCTCCTCTTGTCAGATGGCGAATCGGTGACATCCGCACCTCATACAGTAGCAGGACGCTTAAGAAAAAAAAGTGCAAAATCTGCACTTTTCCCCCTTGTCGCGCTCCTCGATATGGTTTTTAGTGAACCTTGTTCTACAATCCCATCGATTTCTTGATCCGGTAGTCCTTCGGCGTCGTGCCGAAGCGCTTTTTGAACAATTTGAAGAAGTAGCTTTGCGAGCTGAACCCGACTTTCTCCGAAATCTCGTTGACCTGCCAGTTGTTTTTTTCAAGCAGAATGACCGCGTTTTGCAGCCGGACCTCGTTGATATAATCTGCAACCGATACGGTCTCGTACTTTTTGAAGATCCGGCCTACGTATGCCGGGGACATCTTGAGCAAATCGGAGATCTCCTGCAGGCTGAGATTCCCGTTGGCGTAGTTCGACTGGATGACGTCCTTGATCGTATCGACGATGACCTGGACCTTGTTCTCGACGACGGCTTTGTGATCGACGAAGATGGCGTCCATAATCTGGACGAACGCCTCGAAGATCTCGTCGAGCGTCTCCTTCTCGAACACGAGACCGTCGATGGAACGCAGGTCGAGCATGATCGGCGACACCTTGTTCTGGTTGATCTCGCGGATCGTCTGCTTGATGATGATGCCGACATGGACGACAGACTGGATGACGGCATCCGAGCTCATCCCGGAGATGACGCCGCGGATGCGCGCGAGCTCCTGATGGACCTGCTCCTGCCGGCCCGACTTAATCCCTTCGATCAGCTTGCGTTCGAGCTCGGGCGGAATCTGCGCATCGTGGTTGTCCTGCCTGGCCCGGACCGTCTCGGGCGTGATCACCGCGTTCGCGCCGACGTTCATCCGGTATTGCAAATAGTCGAGCGTCCGCTCGTAAGAATAGGTCAGCTCGCTATATGAGGGGACGAGGTCGCTGAGCGCCACGGTGAACGTGATGTGGTAGAGATCGCTAATGATCGATTGCGCTTTTCGCATAAGCGAAGCGATCCGTTCGTACGTCTCCTCGTCGGGCTTCCCGATGTCGAACAGCAATACGAAGTGCTCTTCTCTAAGATCCACCGCATCCACCGGCAACACCTCGGATACGACCTCCTGCACGATATTGGAGACGGCAAACTGCAGCAGCTTAAGGTCCAATCCCCGGGTATCCTTAAGCTTTTTATAGTCGTCTACTTTAATGACGCCCAGCACGAACGGCCATTCGAGATCGGTCTTGAGGTAGCCCCGCTCCCTGAACGACTTCAGTTCATCCGCCGATATCGCCGTGCTGTCGGTCACGAGCTTGCGCAGGTGATAGGAACAAATGATATTTTCGTTGCCGGCCTGCCTCGATTGCTCCGACGCCAGCTTCTCGACCAGCCGGTCGTAAATGTCCGTGACATAGCTGAATTCATCCTTGCCCTGCGATGGCTCGATCGTCACGCCTGGCACTCGCGCCGTCTGCTTCAGCAGCACGCTGACGGGATTGTACAGCTTGTTGGACACGAACAGGGAAGCGAGGAGCGCCAGTACAAAGGAGATCGCGGCCACGGTAATGAACACCTTTTTGAGCTGCTCGATCTGGGCCAGCACGCCGGTGAACGGCTCGATATTGACGATGACCCAATTCGTCGATGCGTTGGCCATGTAATTCACGATCTGCTTCTGGCCGTCGTACGAATAGGTGAATTGGGATACCTCTTGTTTAGAAGCGTCGATCCGTTTATAAATCTCGTCCTTGAGCTTGGCGAGCCCCTCGTCCACCGGCGCGATCGGACTGTAGATTTCCTTGTTCTGGTCCAGGATAAAGATGCGGTTGGACGGATTGTCGGACGTTTGGTTCATGAGCTCCAGCTTCTGGAACAGCCATTCAGGCTTGATATTGATAATGAGAGCGCTGTCGGTTTTGTTGTAGGCCTCTATCGAATCGTACATAAACAGCGAAAAGATTTCCTGCGAATTTTCCGGATGCTCGGTGTTCGGCGCGTAGGCGATCGGCATCAGCTGCATTTTATAGATCGACTTGGTGCCGGCCAGATAGCTCTTCGTAATATCCATCAGATTGCTCTTGGGATTCGATATGGAATCGTCGCCGCTCGTAAAGTACGTATCCCGCTTGCTGTTGTAGAAGACAATGGAATGGATAAACGAGTTGTAAGCGATCGTTTTGTTCAGCTTGATAATTCGCAGCGTATCCTCGAACCGGTCCAGTTCCCTGCTGAACAGCAGGTGGGCCATATCGTTATCGTAATAAAGGGAGATTGCGAAGTTTTTGACCGTCTCGTTCATGTAGGAAATGTTGTAATTGATCTGGGAGAGTACCTTCTCGTTGGCCTCCCGCTGGGAATCGAGACTGATCTTCCGCGAGTACATGTAGGCCGTCAGCAAGGACGCCAGCATGGAAACGACGATAAGCAGGTTGATCGAGAGCATGATGCGCATCAAGTATTTGCGTTCTCTGTATTTCCGCAGGTAGTGAGCCATGGCGTAATCCCCTCCGTCTCTACCTTATCAAGAATTTAAACGAAGAGAAAAGTGCAAAATCCGCACTTTTCTCCATTATGGACAGTATGTGAACGACCTTTTTACAGTCGTTGGAACGATTCCCTAATGCAGCTTGCAAGCGGCAGCGTAACTAGCGCTGTCGTCCAGCGCGCCGCCGCTGCTTGCGTAAAAAGCCGGGGTGAGCCTGAACATGCCGGACGCCGGCTCGATCCAATCGCTCCCCGATCTCGGATGGCCGCGTTTCATGTCTTCCCAGCGCCGATAATTTTGCCCGCCGTTCGATTCGATCAGGCCCATGGACAGACCGGGCAGGGGCGCCAGACGGGCGGCCAGGTTTTTGTTCCAGTCGACCATCAGCGGATTGGCCGTCAAGTCCGCGCAAAAGCACGGAATGCGGTAGGCGGCAGCCGCCCGGGCGATCCTCAGGCTCATGCTCATCGTCTTGGCGACGGGCTTGAGCGCGAACGCGCCGTAGCCCATCTGGATGCGCGCCAGCGCATCTCCCTCGTCGTGTACGCTCTCGTCGCCCGCCACCCGGACCGGCAGGTCCGCGACGCTCGCGTGAACGTGCTCCGGGAACGGCTCCTCGACGACCAAAACGCGGTCCAGCGCGCCCATTCGTTCCGCCGCGTCGATCAGCCGGCACAGCGGCTCCTTCCCAGCGTAACGTCCGTTGATGTCCAGATAATACGCGATCTTCCCGTTGTCGGTATGCGGGCAATCCCGGTCTCCCGCGATCCGGTGGATCTCCGCCAGTCGCCGGATGTCCCATGCCAGCATCTTGTCCGGATCGCCGTCGCCGTCCGGGTCGGAGCCGAGCTTGATCTTCAGCACGAAGTAGCCGTCGTCCAGCAGCGCCTCCACGTCCGCCGCCGTCATTCCGTAGGAGACGACCGGCGTGCAGGCCAGCCGGTCGTGGCGGGCCTGCAGGGAGGAACGGTATGCTGCGGGTATCAGCTCGAAGAAGGAAGCGTCCGGCTGCCGCCTTCCGAGCAGCGCCCATGCCGCATGATCGACGGGCACGAGGGCATTTAAAGCGAAGGTCGCGCGGAGCGGACCTTCGCCCCACTCGCGGTTGGCATAGCCCCGCGCCTGCCCGACCAGGTCGTCCAGCAGATCCAGCGGTGTCCCGAAGGATGCGCCGTCAGCTGCCTTTAAGGCATACGCGGTGATCGCTTGCATAAACGCGTTGCCGCGTTCGGCCCCCCATTTCGCATAGACGTCGGGGTCCGACCACAGGACGCTCTGGACGCCAAGTCCGGTCGATCGGTTGCCGCGCTCGTCCTCCAGGCAGACGACCGACTGCCACAGCTCGTCGACGTAACCGCCCTTGAAGCCGAAAGGCGCGGCAAGCGGCTCCCGAATCGTACCCAGCCCCGTCTTTTGAATCGTGATCATCGCGTTCGCCCCCTAGCTTGCATGCGGTATTGAGCCGAGAAGTCGCCCCCGTCGTACCCCGGCTCCGACTCGACCGCGATCTCCTCGAGCGTGACCGTCCGTCCGCCTTCCAACCGGGAGCGCCTGGCGGCGACCGCCGCCAGCTCCGCCTCCAGCAGCTCGCCAAGCGGCGGGAAGGCGGCGGATTCTCCGGCCAAATAAGGCAGCGCTGCCTCGAGGAACGAACGGTACAGCCGGTCCGAATCCACCTGGATATGCCGGACTTCGCGCTCCGAGACGATTGTCGCGTAGAAGGGCAGGTAGCCCGCGGTCGTACCTACGCTGAGGAATCCCTTGCGGCCGTCCTGCCAGACCAGCTCGATTTGATGCTGGATATGGACGCCGGTTGACCTGACGCTCGCGATTCCCGGCCCCATAATGGCCAGCATCAGACCGAAGGCGTGGATGCCGTAGTTAAATTCGTCGACCGAACAGCCCGCCAGCGCGGTGACGATCCGGTCCTCCGGAACGCGGGACCTGCGCCACGCCTCGGCTTCGGCGCAGAAGCGCAGCGCCGAGCCGCCCGCGATCCGCACGCCGCCGCGCGCCCAGGCGAGCAGCTGCCGGATGTCGCGCGCGTTGCCCGCCATCGGCTTGTCGATCAGGAGCGCCTTGCCCGCTTCGGCAAAGGGGCGCGCCCGCTCCGCATGCAGGTCCCAATTCACGCTGTGGATGATAGCAGCGTCGACGAGCTCGGGCATATCCGCCAGCCTGTCGCAGACGAACGGAATGCCGTGCTTCGCGGCGAACGTGCCGGCCGCGCCCGCGTCATGCACCGTGCCGCCGTCGAATACGGCGACCACCTCGTGCCCCAGCTGCTGCAGGATCGGCACCCAGGCGTTCGGATGCGACGTATCCAGATCGACGATTCCGATTTTCAAAGCGCATGCCTCCTTTGTTTCCTTGTTTCCTTGTTTCCTTGTTTCCTTGTCTCCTTGTCTCTTTGTCTGCTTGTCAGGGCTCCATTCTTCCCGGCAGATGCCTGGACCGGTCCGCCCGCGCGAAGTAATCGTCAAGCCGTTCGAGCCCGAACTCGGCTACGATATCGTCCGCCGTAATATCCGGCGATTCGCTCGTCAGCAGCACGCAGCCAAGATAGCCCGGATCGTGGATGACGACCGCAGGGCCGTATTTAGCCTTCATGTCCGGGAACTTGGCGTCATTCTCGTCAATATGAAGGACGGCGTAGTCAAGATTGACCCGAGCCGTGATAAAGGAATAATAGTTCGTGCTGCTGGCTGCCACTTCTCCAAGCGGCGTCACGATCGTACATGGCGCACCGGCGACCGCTCCCGCGAAGTAGGAGCGGCAGGCGTACGCCCAATAGCCTTGCATCAGCCCGCCGTGATACATCGAAGGGAACAGAATCAGATCGGGCTTCTCGGCTGCGTAGCGCCGCAGAAGCTCTTCAAAGTTGAGGTCGAAGCAAATCGCCGCCGCGACCCGCCCGAAGTCGCATTCGAAGATCGGTGCCTCCCGCCCGTACAGGATGTTCGTGCGCGTATGCTCGTCAGGCGTCAAATGGTTTTTGCGGTAAGCCCCCATAACGCGGCCTACGCGGTCGATGAGCTGCATGGCGTTGCGCCACGAGCCGTCCTTCGCCTCGGTATGCGCCGGATAGGCGATGTAGCAGCCGTGGCGCCTCGCGACGTCCGCGAAGAAGTCGCGGATCCGGTCCTTGCGCGCGCGATAATACGATAGGCGCCGGTCGAGCGGAAAGCTTAAAGGATCCGGCCGGTCGCAAGCCTCCGGCAGGACGATCAGATCCGGCCGGTCAGGCAGCACCCGGTCGAGCTGCGATTGCCAGTGGGCGATCATGCGCCCGATCGCTTCTTCGTCCGATACGTCGGCCGGCACGGCGAGCGGCCGCGGGCCCAGACAGCTGATCGTAATATAATTCGCCACTGCTGCCTACGCTCCTTTCTTATTCAAGCCAACAAATGCAACTGGTCGGCGCGCACTTCGCCGGCAAGCGGCTCGCCGTCCATGAACGCCTCCGCATCCAGAACGACAGCCTGCGCGAGACGCTGCAGCCCGTTGTTGACGGCCCCCGCGATATGCGGCGTGAGCACGACATTCGGCAGGCTGCGGAAAGGATGCTCGTGAAGCGGCGGCTCGGGATCGGTCACGTCGAGGCAGGCGAAAAACCGGCCCTTGCGCAGCTCCTCGGCCAGCGCGTCCTCGTCGATGACCGAGCCGCGGGCCGTATTGATGATTACGCAGTCGTCCTTCATGAGCGCCAGCCGCTCCCGGTTGAACATATGATAGGTCTCGGGCAAGGACGGCAGATGAATGGAGACGACGTCGCTCTGCGCGAGCAGCGCTTCGAGCCCGGCCTTGCGCGCGCCCATCTCCTTGGCCTGCGCCTCGTCGACGAACGGATCGTACACCACGATGTCCACGTCGAACTGGCGCAGCAGCTTGATGTAGTGCGAGCCCGCTTTTCCCGCGCCGACGACGCCGATGGTCACGTTGTACACCTCGCGGACGTTCGCCCCCTCCCCCCAGCCGCCTTCCCGGGTCCCGCGGACAAGCCGCCACATGTCTTTCAGCGACACGATTGTAAAGCCGAGGGCCGTCTCCGCCACGCCCTTGCCGAGCGCGGCCGTCGCATTGGATACCCGGATGCCTCTGTCCCACAGCTCCTGCGTGACGATCGGCTTCACCGTGCCTGCCGCGTGCAGCACGAGCCGCAAGTTCGGCGCGGCATCCAGCACCCGCGCGGTGAGCGGACCGCAGCCCCAGGACGTGATCGCGATGTCGGCGTCCCGGATAAGCGCCTCCAGCTGATCCTCCGACGGATCGCCGGCTATGTCGTTAAGGGCGACGTCGCCCAGCTTCCGCAGCCGGTCGATATGCTGCTGTGTAAATACCTTCTCCCGCTGTTCTTTGCCCTGCAGCAGCGCGATTTTCATCTGCGTAACCTCCCTTACCGCGAAGAAAATAGACGGGGGTGAGCCCCGGTCTATTTTCGCGTCGGCCTTTCGATACGATTTTATCGCCCGGCTTATTGCTTGCCGTTCGCGGCCAGCCATTCGTTCAACTGCTTTTGCTTCTCGGTGCGAATCTTTTCCGCTCCCGCCTTCTTCAGCTTCTCCTCGTAGATCGGCAGGTACTTCGCCGGATCGAGCGTACCGCTGCCCAGCGAGGCGGCATATTCGCCGTTCACCGCGTTGACGTTGGCAATCTCCGTTTTGACCGCCTCGCCGTTGAAGACGAAGCCGTTATACTTGGATACGCGCGCCTCGTTGTTCATTTTGATCGTCTGCTCGATCTTGTCGGCCGGAGAGCCTTCAGGCAGATATTCGTTGGTGATGTTGCCGAAGATCCAGTCCGTGTTGGTAAAGTAGCCTGCGTTTTGGTCGATCTTGATGAAATCGCCCGTCGTTTTCGTATAATGTTTGCCCTCGATTCCGTAGACGAGCGTATTGTACAGCTCCTTGTCGGTGTTCACGAGCTCGAGGAACATCATCGCGCGCTCCGGATTTTGGGACGTGCGGCTGATCGCGTTGAGCGTACTGGCCGCACCAGTGAATACCGGCTCGCCGAGCGGCACAATCACGACGTCGTTGCCGCCGTCGGCGGCCTTGTACTCGACCTCGGAGCCCGGCTTGCCCGTCCAGTCGAACCAGACGGCCGTCGTTCCTTTGTTGTATACGTCGGCGGCGGCCTTGAGCGTCGCGGCATCCTGGTTGATATAGCCCTTCGTATACCAGGAGTGAGCAAGCGCGTAATTGGCTCTCATTTCATCGGTTACGTCCGGAAGGACGGTGTTCGTCGCATCGGTATAGTAGACCGGCACTTTAGTGTCGATGCCGTACAGCAGCGCCGTGTAGAAGCCCTTCCACGTGCCGAACGGCGTAATGCCCGGCTCGCCTTCCTTGATCTGCTTCAGGAACGGCTCGAGGTCCTCCATTTTCTTGATCGTGCCGGTGTCGAGGTTATATTTTTCGATGAACCGCTTCTGGATGACGACGCTCGCGCGCTGCGCGGAGAATTGGAAGTTCGGGACCGCGTAGATCTTGCCTTGTAGCGTAGCATCGTCCCAGAACTTCTTTTCCAGCGAATCGAACAGCTTCTGCCCGCTCGTCTTCAGCAGATCGTCGAGCGGCAGGAATGCGCCCTTGAGCTGATTCTGATCGAACTTGAACAGCCAGCTGGACGTCCAGACGATGTCCATCTTCTCGCCTGCAGCGGTCATCGTGTTCATCTTCTGCTCGTAGGTGCCGAAGTCGATCGGACTTAGCTTGACCGTGGCGTTGATCTTTTCCTTCGTGATCTTGTTGACCGCGTCGTTCACCAGCTGAAGGTCGGCATTCGCCGCGTTTTGCGGATAGTACCAGGTCAGCTCTACGGGCGGGAGCTCGCTGCTTGCCGAAGGAGACGCGCTGGCGGAAGCCGGTGCCGACGGAGCCGCGCTTGCGCTGCCCGACGCGTCTGCGCTTGGCGAGGCTGCGCTTGGCGAGGCTGCGCTTGGCGAAGCATTGGCGTTGTTGTTGGCATTGCCGCAGCCGGCTGCCGCAAGCGCAAGGCCAAGCGAGAGCGAGGCGAGGAGCGTGGTTCGGAATCCGTATTTGCCGATGTTTGTTTTGTACAACATAAACCCTCCCGAAGTTTAGGATAATGATGCCATCCCGTGCCATACAGCAGGCCTCGCCGTTCGCCCCGCTTTTACGCTCGCCTGAGGCAGCAAGCTTATCGGCGGGTCGCTCCCATGATTCGTTTCTCTCTATGTACCAATGAAAATAGACGGGGCGAGCCCTGTCTATTTTCTAGGTCTGTCATTCGATTCGATGGCTCATCCGATGCTTAGCCCTTGCCGTTCGCGGCCAGCCATTCGTTCAGCTGCTTTTGCTTTTCGGCGCGGATCGTTTCGACGCCGGCCTTTTTCAGCTTATCCTCGTAGATCGGCAGATACTTCGCCGGATCGAGCGTGCCGGTGCCGAGCGAGGCGCCGTATTCTTCCTTGACCGCGTTCACGTTGGCGATCTCCGTCTTGACCGGTTCCGTGTTGAAGACAAAGCCCGTGTAAGGCGAGACGTACGCTTCGTCGTTCACTTTGATCGTCTGCTCGATCTTGTCGGCCGGAGCGCCTTCAGGCAGGTATTCGTTGGTGATGTTGCCGAAAATCCAGTCCGTGTTCGTGAAGTAGCCTGCATCCTGATTGATCTTGATGTAGTCGCCCGTCGTCTTCACGTAGTGCTTGCCCTCGATGCCGTAAACGAGCGTGTTGTACAGCTCCTTGTCGGTGTTGACGAGCTCGAGGAACATCATCGCGCGCTCCGGATTTTTGGACGTGCGGCTGATGGCGTTCATCGTGCTGGCTGCGCCCGTGAACGTGGACTGTGCCAGCGGCGCGAGCACGACGTCGTATCCGCCGTCGGAGACCTTGAACTCGACCTCGGAGCCCGGCTTGCCCGTCACGTCGAACCAGACGGCCGTCGTTCCTTTGTTGTAGGCGTCGGCTGCGGACTTCAGCGTCGCGGCATCCTCCATGATGTAGCCTTTCGAGTACCAGGAATGCGCGAGCTCGTAGCTATGCTTCAGTTCGTCCGTGACGTCCGGCAGGACAGTATGCGTCGTATCGTCCCTGTACACTTCGACCCGGTTGTCGATGTTGTACATCAGACCCGAGTAGAAGCCCCTGGTCGTGCCGAACGGCGTGATGCCCGGCTCGCCGTCCTTGATTTGCTTCAGGAATGGTTCGATGTCGTCGATCTTCTTGATCGTGCTGATATCCAGGTTGTATTTGTCCACGAACCGCTTCTGGAGCACGAGCGAAGGGCGGCTGGCCGAGACCTGGAAGTTCGGCACGGCGTAGATCTTGCCGTCCAGCGTGGCGTCGTCCCAGAACTTCTTTTGCATCGAATCGTACAGCTTCTGCCCGCTGGACTTCAGCAGGTCGTCGAGCGGCAGGAATACGCCCTTCTTCTGGTTCGTATCGAACTTGAACAGCCAGTTGGAGGTCCAGATGATGTCGATCTTCTCGCTGGCCGCCGTCGTCGTATTCATCTTCTGCTCGTAGGTGCCGAAGTCGATCGGCATGAGCTTGATCGTCGCATTGATTTTTTCTTTCGTGATCTTGTTGACCGCATCGTTGACGAGCTTCAGGTCGGCGTTCGCCGCGTTTTGCGGATAGTACCAGGTCAGCTCTACGGGCTCAAGCTCGCTGCTAGCCGAAGGCGACGCGCTGTCCGAAGCCGGCGCCGACGCCGACGCTGTGGAGCTGGCGTTGCCGGAAGCGGCGGCGCTCGGCGATGCGTCCGTATTGTTGTTGGAATTGCCGCAGCCTGCAGCCGTGAGCGCAGCCGCCAGCGAGATCGACGTGAGAAGCGTAGTCCGGAATTTAAATTTGCTGCTGTTTGTTTTTTGCAACGTGAACCCTCCCGAGAAATGTTGGATGATGATGATGCCTATCGATAGATTAAAGGCCGCCGCGCAACCGTACCGCCTTCACCGCCTTTCCGAGCGCCTTTAATGGGACATCCCGCTAACCGGTATTCGGTATTGCTCAACCCTTAATGGCGCCTACGGTCAAACCTTTGACGAAGAAACGCTGGAAGAACGGGAAAACGATTAACATCGGACCCGCGGACAGGATGGCGATCGCGAATTTGGCCGCCGTCTTCGGGAAGTTCGCCAGATTGAAGTTGGACATGACGAGCGCGAACTCGGGCCGCGAAGTAATAAAGTCGAGCGAGTTCATCGTCCGCACCAGCAGCAGCTGCAGCGGCACCAGTCGCTCGTTGTCGATGAACAGCAGCGCATTAAACCATTCGTTCCAATAGTTGAACATGATGAACAAACCGAGTGTCGCGAGCGACGGTTTAGACAACGGCAGGATCAGTTGTACGAAGATTCGCCATTCCCGCGCGCCCTCCACCTTGGCGGACTCGATGATTTCGAACGGAATTTTGGACATGAAGCCCTTCATGATGAGCACGTAGAACGGACTGAGCATCCCCGGCACGATCAGCGCCCAGATCGTATCCTTCAAGTGCAGATACTGCGTGACCAGAATGTAAAACGGGACGAGCCCGCCGCCGAACAGCATCGTGAAGAAGACGTAGAAGGAGGTTGGCCGCACCAGACCGTAATCTCTTCTGGAGAGCGTGTAGCCCATGCTTGCCGTCAGGATCAGGCTCAGGATCGTGCCGACGACGGCGACGAAGATCGTCACGCCGTAAGCGCGCAGGATCGCGTCCGGCGACTTGAAGAAGTATTCGTAAGCCGCAAAGGAGAATTTATCCGGAATCATCCGGTACCCATGATGCAAAATCGAGTTTTCGTCCGTCAGCGACACGATGATCACGAGCGCTAACGGCACGAGCATGCTAAGCGTGATCAGGATAAAGATGAGATGAATGATCAGCGTCGACCACTTGAAGGAAGACTTTTTGGCAGTCGTGGACTTGGCGGTCGTGGTCTTCGCGGACATAGACTTCGCGGGCATAGAATTGGCAGGCATGGAGCTGTCCTCCTTAGAACAAGGAATTTTCTTCGTTGATTTTGCGGACCGTGTAATTCGCGGCTACGACGAGCACGAGACCGACCACCGATTGATAGAGACCGACGGCGGAAGCCATGCTGACGTCCCCGAGCTCGCTGAGCGCCCGATAAATATAGGTGTCGATAATGTCCGTCGTGGCGTACGTCATGCCGTTATTGTTCGGAATGAAGTAGTGCAGGCCGAAGTCCCCACGGAACATATTGCCGATGCTCATGATCAGAAGAATGATGATAAGCGGGGTCAACTGGGGAAGCGTGACGTTGGTAATCATCTGCCAGCGCTTGGCACCGTCGATCTTGGCCGCCTCGTACAGCTCTGCGTCGATGCCGAGGATGCCGGCGAAGTACACGAGCGCCGAGAATCCGATCGCCTTCCACAGATGGACCGCATTGAGAATGTAGGGCCAGACGTTGGCTTTGAAGTACCATTGGACCCGGTCGAACCCGAGTCCCTCCAGCCAGCCGTTCAGGAAGCCGTTCTGGTGATCGAGGAACGCCATCGTGATGTAGCTGACGACGACCCACGACAGGAAGAAAGGCAGGATCATCGCCGTCTGGTAAATCTTCAGCCATTTCTTGGCGACTTCGTGGAGCAATATGGCCACAGCCAGCGAGAATACGGTCGTCATGAGCATATAGCCCAAGTTGTACAGCACCGTGTTCCGCGTGATCCGAAAGGCATTTTCGCTCTCGAACAGGAACTTGAAGTTTTTGAAGCCGACCCATTCGCTTCCCAGGATCCCCTTGTCGTACACGTAGTTTTTGAAGGCGATAATGACACCGAACATCGGGACATACGACATGACGAAAATGTAGATGATCGCGGGAAGCGAGAAAATAAACAATTCGCCGTTCCTGCTTACAAACTTTAAAAACTTGCCGCGTTTCATATCGGCCGGCGTCCTCCTTGCTGCTTGGATTTGCGTCTTGCGCCTTGCTCATGCCTTGACGATATCGCCGTTTCGGGGCCAAAGAAAGTGAAGAAATCGTACTTTACTCTCCGCCGGAGTGCGCGATTTGCTTTTTTCTGCCCGATTCCGCGCACGCGGCGGCCATACGAAAAAAGCCGCAAAACGGACGGGAAGAATTCCCGTCGTTCGCGGCTGGGGCAGCGTATGAATAGGGCTTGCGCGGGGCTACTGTAACGTGGCAATAAACGCTTATGGCGGCGGAGGGCGAGGCTTCGGCAGAAATAATACCGGCGGGCGGATATAGCGATGTGCTACATCGTTATTGCGCGGGAAAACAGCCGGCGGGCGGCTATAGCGATGTGCTACATCGTTATTTCACGGGAAAACAGCCGGCGGGCGGCTATAGCGATGTGCCACATCGTTATTGCGCAGGAAAACAGCCGGCGGGCGACTATAGCGATGTGCCACATCGTTATTTCGCGGGAAAACAGCCGGCGGGCGGATATAGCGATGTGGCACATCGTTATTGCGCAGGAAAACAGCCGGCGGGCGGATATAGCGATGCGGCACATCGTTATTGCGCAGGAAAACAGCCAGCGGGCGGCTATAGCGATGTGCCACATCGTTATTTCACGGGAAAATAGCCGGCGGGCGGATATAGCGATGTGCTACATCGTTATTGCGCAGGAAAACAGCCGGCGGGCGGCTATAGCGATGTGCTACATCGTTATTTCGTCAAATACTGGTACTTGGAATGAAATAGCGATGCGACACATCACTATTTTGCAAAAAGTCGGGATTGAGGCAGGCATATCGGAAGTTTGTTCTGCTATCGCGCCGCAGAGGCATCGTTCGAGCAGGCATAGCGGAAGTTTGTTCCGCTATCGCGCCTCAGAGGCATCGTTCGAGCAGGCATAGCGGAAGTTTGTTCCGCTATCGCGCCGCAGAGGCACCGTTCGAGCAGGCATAGCGGAAGTTTGTTCCGCTATCGTGCCGCGAAGGCGTCGTTCGGGCAGGCATAGCGGAAGTTTGTTCCGCTATCGTGCCGCGAAGACGTCGTTCGAGCAGGCATAGCGGAAGTTTGTTCCGCATTGCATCGCAGGTCCGCTGCTACTTCTCCCCCTTCGCCTTCAGCCACGCGTCCAGCTGCTTCTGCTTCTCCTGGACGATCACGCCGGAGCCCGCCTTCGCGAGCTTGTCTTCGTATTCCGTCAGGAAGCGCGCCGGGTCGACCGTGCCCGTAGCGAGGGCGGAATAGTATTCGTCGTTGACGGCTCGCACGTTCGCGATCTCGGTCTTGACCGGGTCCGAATTGAACTCGAACCCTTCGAAGGCGGAGACGGACGCCTCTTCATTCGCCTTGACCGTCTGCTCGATCTTGTCGGGCGGGGAGCCCTCTGGCAAATATTCGCCTCGGATATCGCCGAACACCCAGTCCGTATTCGTAAAATAACCGCCGTCCGGATTTATTTTAATGAAATTGCCGGTCGTTTTCGTATAGTGCTTGCCTTCGATGCCGTACACGAGCAGGTTGTACAGCGGCTTGTCCGCGTTCACCAGATTCAGCAGCATGACCGCCCGATCCGGATGGGCCGACGTTCGGCCGATCGCGTTCATCGAATTGCCCGCGCCGACGAAGGCCGATCCCGTCAGCGGCACCAATTGCACGTCGAAGCCGCCGTCCGCCGCCTTGTACTCGACCTCGGAGCCCGGCTTGCCCGTAATATCGAACCATACCGCCGTGTTTCCTTTATTGTAGGCATCCGCCGCATCCTTAAGCGTAGCGGCGTCTTCATTGATGTAACCCTTCGTGTACCAATCATGCATCATCGTAAAATTGGCCCGCATCTCCGGCGTCACGTCCGGAAGCACGGTCGGCGTCGGATCGTTCCGGTAGACGGGCACGATCCAGTCGATGCCGTAAAGCAGATTCGTGTAAAAGCCTTTGGTCGTGCCGAACGGCACGATACCGGGCTCGTTTTCCTTGATCCGTTTCAGAAAGGGCTCGATGTCTTCAATCCGCATGATCTTGGAGACGTCCAGCTTGTATTTATCGATAAAGCGCTTCTGAATGACGAGACTCGGTCGCATCGCGGCGATCTGATAGTTCGGGACCGCGTATTGCTGCCCGCCCAGCTTCCCGCCGTTCCAGTATTTCTCGTCCATGGAGGCGAGCAGTTGCCCGCCGTATTGGCCAAGGAGGTCGTCGATCGGCTGGAACACGCCTTTTTTTGCATTGGTCGTCCATTGGAACAGCCAGTTGGACGTCCAGACGATGTCCATCTGCTCGCCGGAAGCGACGATCGTGTTCAGCTTCTGCTCGTAATTGGCAAAATCGATCGGGCGCAGGTCGACGGTGGCGTTCAGCTTCGCGCGAGTGATTTCATTTACCCCGTCGTTCACGAGCCGTTGGTCGGAATTAGACTGGTATTGCGGATAATACCAGATCAGACTGACAGGTTCGAGCCCCGACGCCGCACTGCCCGCCGAGCCGCCGGCCGCATCTCCTCTTCCGCCGCCTCCGGCGCATCCGGCCAGACATGCCGCGCCTGTCGCGAAGACGACGAACAAAAAAGCCAACCGGCGCCAAATCCCGCGTTCTATCGCTTTATACAAGCGCAATCGCCCCTTGCTGCCGTTTTATCCGGATGATGTATGCCACGATCGTTTACTTCTATATCAATATAGCAATTCGACCGTCTAGATGAACATACAAAAGCGCAAGATGTCCCGGCGCGATTGTGCCGTGAAATTTGGCAAGCCGGTCGCCGGAACAGCCAAGGTCAGCCTGGGTCAGTCTTTCGTTCTGTCCGACAGCTCGGTAAGCAGCTCCGCGATCAGGCCGTCGTAATCGGCTTCGTCGAGCGAGATCAGCTCCTCGATCCGCCGCCTGGCGTCCCGGTGCAGGTCAGCCGGGCTCTCCCAACGGATGACGCTGCGCATGCGCGAATCGAGCCGCTCGCGGTCGCCGCCCTCCCGGACGTAACGCGCGATAATCTCGTAGTCCCGAATTCCCTTCTGCAGCAGCTTGTAACGCAGGCTCAGCAGCGGACGGCCGTCCCGGCCCGGGTAGACGAAGTTGGTATCGCCTGCCGGGAAAAACGGATGGTGATACGAGATTTTGCGAAGCGGATCGGTCGGCCATACCGTGTAGTTCCAGCGCAGGAAGCCGTCCAGCCCGAGCTGCCGGACGATCCAGGGGATGGCGCGTGCCTCCAGCAGATGGGAGTTGATAAAGGTGTTGGGATGCTTGACGTCGCAGGCGACATAGTAAAGCGTACGTCCCGTCTTGCCATCTCGCATGGCCTGAATCTGCGCAAGCTCCTGCCCTGCGCAATCGAGGATCGGCACATGATCCACAATGCCTTCCTCCGCCATAAACGATGCGTGCGCGATCGCGGCCTTATATTGGAAGGAAGGGGCCATCTTGCGCATGGCGCCGAGACGTTGGCGGAACAAGGGAAGGTCCGAAGGCTCGTCCGCCAGCACCCGTACCTTGTCAATCCAACCCCGGTCGATAAAGTGCCGCTCCAGCGCGACGACGTACGCTTCGAACTCGCTCCGCTGCCGGATGAAGCGGTACGTGCCGCTGGCTTCGTCACGGTACCGGATGCGTACGGCATCCGGATGATCCGCAATGATGCCGCCGTAGCCCGCATCCTCGATCACCCAAATGTTCAGCAAGCCGAACACCTCGATCTCGTCCGCGATGCTATACTTCATGCACAGCTCCACGTAGCGGTCGAGCGCGCGGAAATCGTAATCCCACGACCCGTCGGCAAGTTTGGCCACCTGTACGATGCTGTACTCGAACAAGTTGGCCGGATCGATCCGGTCGTAGCAGGAAGCCTGGCCGGACCAAGGAATTTCCGAGACGACCAGCGAGATCGCCTTCTGTCCCAGCGCCGCGAGCGAAGCGACGTAAGGTTCGATCGCCTCAAAATGGTTGTCGCTCCACAGCTCGGCGTCGTACTTGCGCGCAATATTCGAATTATGCTGCCACAGATCCAGATAAAACGTATTTTCCGCAGGCGCGCCCAGGATCACGTCATGTACGACGATCTCGAACTGCAGGGTAGCCTCTACCCGCTCATCCTCGAACATCCGTCGGCGATAGACCGTAATCTCCGTGCGATAGACGCCAGGCGCCGCATCCGCGCCGATCTCCGTCTCGATCCACACCGGCTGCATCCGCCGTTTGTCCACCCGGAGCGAGGTCTGCCGCAGGAGAATATCCGATTTGAGCTGCCGGTCGTCGTCCTCGACGAGGCCGACCAGGCTCGCACGGACGCTGCCGTCCGCGAGCCCGGGCACCTTCGCGCTCACGCGCAGGACGTCGATCGGTCCGCGCTCGTCGAACGCGGCATCCTCGCCGACGCAAACAAGCAACTCCTCGTCCGCGTAAATCAGCAGCTGCGCGGCTGCCCGGTCGCGGCGCCCGCAGGCCAGCGTGACGGTGCGTTCCGGATCGAACGGCACCTCGTACTTGTGGTAAACGCCGAATACGTATTTGTAGCTGTCCGGGGCGAGCCCCATGATGATGTTCATTGCCAGTTCTCCTTTAATACAGCATGCAGACGGCGCGTGGCGCGCCGTCTGCATCGTCGTGATGTTTGTTTAACGGAAGTCTTACGTTAAGTTGCGGTTCATTGCGTTGCGCCGATCAGGCATCCGCAGGTTCAAGATTGAGCGTCGGCTGCTCTTCGCCCGCCTGCAACTCGTCGCCGTATACGGCGTCCGGAACTGATGTCGCCTCTTCGCTCGCCGGCTCTGCCGCCTCGGCGGAAGCCGCGTACGAGAGCGCGTCGTTCGTATTGTACAGGACGAACTTGTCGAGCGTGTACTTGCCCGTGAACCGCTGCGCGGTAAACCGGAACAGCTCGAAGCCCTTGACGACGTTGTTCGGATCCATGAACGGAATGTTCGTCACGCGGTAGATGCCCGTAGCGGTATCCAGCGTGCCGCCGGCCGTGACCGAACCGCCGTAGGTCTTGAGCGAATTCGCCTGCACGGTCAGCGTGTAAGTCTTGGCCGTAAAGTTAAAGTCGAAGCGCAGCGTCACCCACTCGTCGGCCGGCTGCTTGTAGACGTTGTAGTCCGTCAGGCGGACGAACGTCGGCGTCCCGTTCACCAGCTTCTGATAGCCGAGCCCGCCGTCGGAAAAGCCCACGAACTCGCCGAAAATCTTGCCGTTGCCGGCCAGATCGATCAAGTAGTGGCCGATGTTGCTGTTCAGCTTGGAGAACTGCACGCGCGTCTCCAGCGTCACCAGTCCGTTAATGCTGCTCGTCGTGCGCTGCATGATCGGCGACGAAGCGTAGGCGTCCGTCGACGGATCGTAATTGTCGATCGCCTGCAATCCCTTGCCGCCGAGATCGCTCAGCGGAACGGCTTGCACGGATGTGCCGCCGGTCTTGGTGTAGGTCCAGCCCGCGCCGTTCGAGACTTCGCCGGTCGGCCACGTATCGAACGAATCGTACACCATTTTGCCTGTCGCCGGCAGCGTGACGGTCAGCGTCGGTCCGTCTCCGGACTCGCCGCCCGCGGCGTTTTTCGCCTGAACGCGGAACGTGTACGTCGCGCCAGGCGTCAGGTCGGCCACGTCGAGCGTCGTGCCCGTCGCGGTCCCCGCCGGCACGGCAGCCGACGAGTCTTGCGACCGGTACACCGTATAGGAGGCGACTTGACCGGAGCTCGCCGTCGCCGGATTCCAGACCAGACGCACGGCGTTCGTGAAGGTCAGGTCGGCGCTCAGCGCGGCCGTCCCGCTCCAGGTCGGCGCGCCTGCCAGCGTCAGGACCAGGCTTCTGGATTCTGCGGAAGTTTTGTCGCTCTGGTCGACGGCCCGGATCGCGAACGTATACGCGGAGCCGACCGTCAGTCCCGTCAGCGTCGCGGTATTCACGTTTGCCGGTACCGTCGTTTTCAGCGTGCCGTTCTGATAGATCGCGTAGCTCTTCACCGCCGGATCGGTCGAAGCATCCCAGGCAAGCGTCGCCGACGTATCGATCTGGGACGCCAGACGCAGCTTAGGCGCCGGAAGGCTCTGCGCGATCGTCGCCGTCGGATAAACGGCCAGATAGTCGAACGTATACTTGCCCGTGTACCGCTGGGCGGAGAAGCGGAACATCTCGAAGCCGACGAGCGTCGCGCTCGTATCGAGGAACGGAATGCCCAAGACGCGGTACGTCCCGGTCGCGCGATCGAGCTGGCCGCCCGCGACGAGCGTGCCGCCGTAGTCCTTGAGTCCGTCCTCCTGAACGGTCAGATCGTACGTCTTGGCGGCGAAGTCGATGTCGTAGCGGATCGTCATCCATTTATCCTTCGGTTGCTGGTATCCATCCGCCAGACGAACGTTCGTGGAGACGCCGTTAATGAGCTTCTGGAAGCCGATGCCGCCGTCCGAGAACCCGACGAAACCGGCGAAAATCTTGCCGTTGCCGCTCAGGTCGATCAGATAGTTCCCGACGTCGTGGTTCACCTTCGAGAACATCGTCCGCGTCTCGACGGTCAGCTTGCCGCCGGTATTGGCGATGATCTTGCGCATGACCGGCGACGATGCGTACTGGTCCTCCGCCGGAAAATAGTTGTCGACCGCGACCAGGCCGTTGCCGCCTTCGGGCAGCGCTGCGGCTTGGACCGACGTTCCGCCTGTTTTCGTAAAGGACCATCCGCTGATATCGGCGACCTCGCCCGTCGTCCAGTTGTCGAACGTATCGTACACCGGGATGGCAACGGACGACGGCAGCGTCGCGGTCACGTCGGGGCCGTTGGTCGTGGCGTTGTTCTGATTATCCTTGGCTTCGACCTTGAACGTATAGGTACCGCCCGCTTGCAAGGACATGACGTCGAAAGTCGTGCTCTTCGTCGTGCCGACCGGCAGCAATGCAGCGCCGTTCACGCGGTAAATCTGGTATTCGCTCACCTTCCCGGCATTGTCTACGGCCGGCTCCCAGGAGAGCCGCACCATCTGGTTGGACAGAAACCGGGTATGCACCGCGGCATCCGCGCTCCATACCGGCGGCGTCGTATCCACCGTCTGGATGACAAGCGGCGCCGAGCCCGGGGCTCTGAACGAGCGGTTGCCGCTCGTATCGACGGCTGTCGCGCGGAAGGCGTACGACACGCCGGAAGACAGGCCCGTGATCGTGGCCGTGTTCGTGCCGAACGGAACCGTCAGCTTTTTAACGCCGTCCATCTCGATCTCGTATTCCTTGACGGCCACGTTGTCCGTGGACGCATCCCAGCCGATCGTGATCTGGCCGTCCGCCTGGGACACTTCGTGCACGTTGGCCGGCGCGGATGGACGAAGCTCATCGCTGCCGACCTTGACGAGGCCGATCCAATCCAGGTTCACCCCGCCGAGCGAGTGGAACATCGTCAGGTCGACGACGCCTGCGGACAGCTGCACGCCCGTCTTGACCCGCAGCCCGCGCCACTGCTCGGCCGTCGTGCCGAAGCTCTCGGTCTTCGGCAGCTTAAAGTACTTGATCTCGTCGCCGAGCTTCACGTAGCGGACCGAATCCGTATCCGCGGTCGTCAGATCCCAACCCGCCACGTACTTCACGACGAGGTCGTAGGTGCCGTCCTCCGGCACGTTCAGCTTCCACTTGAGCGATACGCCGAACTGGTCCCAGTTGCTGACGCCCTTGCCGTTCGAGAGGAACGGGCGCGTATCGTAAATCGTCGGCTGCTTGGTACCGTTCCACTGCGTGAACGACTCGGCTTCCTGCCATTCGATGCCGACCGTCTGGCGCGTCTGCTCCGGATCCTGGTACTGCTCCGTCTGCAGCGGCGCGCCCGACCCGAGGTTTTTCAGCTTCAGCGTGCCCGTGGCGCCCTTCAGCAGGACGGAAGCGTTGGCGTCGATGAGCCCGCTCGCGATCTTCCCGTATTTCTGGAACGAGAAGCCTGCCGGCGCGCTTTCCACTTCATAGAAGCCTTGCGCGTTGGACAGCTGCCCCCAGGCGACGCTGTCGCCGTTCACGTCGCGGTACGCTTGCAGCGTCACCGATCCGGCGACGCCGTCAATCTCGGTTTGCAGCGTGACCGGCGCGAGCGGGCCCGGCATCGGGGCGGCGTTCAGCTTGAAAGCGCGCTGCCCCTTTTCTACGTGCATCGTGAGCTTGTTGCTCGCGAAGGACCATTGGACGCCGCGGTTGTTCAGCCCGCCTTCGACCGTGCCGCCGGAAGGAATCGCATTGCCGGTGTCCGCGTCGCGTACCGCGGTCAGACCCGTGGCGGCCAGCGTTACTTGAACGTCGGCCTGCGCGGAGACGGACAATTGATCGCTGCCGTAAGAGACCGTCGCCGCGGAATCGCTCTCGATGAGCGTCGTGCCGTTCTTGACGAGCTTGGTGCCGACGACGAGCAGCGCCGAATTGCCCTTGACCGCGGCGGCCGCGCCGTCGAACTGCACGCCGTCGGCGCCGGTGTCGACCAGGCCGCTGTCGGTTTTGCGGACATAGACCGTCGTGCCGTCTTCGAACGCGAGCTTCAGATAGGTCGCGTATTCGGTCGACGTTACGTTCGCAGGCGCTTCGCCGCGTTTGTACGGCGCCAGCGTCGCGACCATCTTCGCTTGGTTCTCGCGCGGCGTGATGAAGGCCGCGTGAATCTGCGATTTGCCCGCGAAGTTACCCGTCGGCGGATAGGATACGCCGTCCGGTCCGAGGTACTGCGTCTCGTAGGTCGTGCGGTAGCTCTGGGCCTCCTGGCCGTAGAATTGCACCTTCAGGTTCGCGTCGCCCTTGGCGATCGTGGCGCCCTTGCCGGTTGGGTCGAGGACCAGGTTGTCGTCGGCGTGCAGGTTCCACTCGAACTCGGAGCCGCCGTCTCTGGTCGTCGCCAGATCGTCGATGACGACGTAGACGGACGGACGCACGTAGATGATATGGCGAACCGCCTTCGACAATCCGCCCGCGTAAGCCTGGGTCGCGTCGCCGCTCGTCGCGTCGAAGTCCGGGCTCGTCACGAAGCCGAGCACTTTGCCGTCCGCCGAGATGTTGTCGTTGGCTTGGCCTTTGCGTCCGTCGAACGTGATCGCGTTAGCAGAGTATGTCTGCCGCGTGAAGTTGGAATGATGCTTGCTGCCGTAAAAATCGTAGTAGCCGGCCTTGACGGCCAGGGACTCGCCGAATGCGTTCAACACGAAGCTGTTCTGGTCGGACATGGTGTGGTTGTAGGTGCCGTACGGGCTCGACCGGAAGTACAGCGACGTGCGGTCGGTCTCGTACAGCTCCGAATGCATGGCGACCGCGCCGGTATCCGGGAACCAGATCCCTTTCGGCAGGTCGACCGGCGGCTGGCTGCCCACGTCGTCGGCCCGGTAGAAATAATCGGTCAGGCCGGTCGACTTGGCGCCGATCGCCTCGGCCTCCCACTTCAGCCGCGAGTCGTCGTAAATATCGGCCATCCTGGTCAGCAGGCTCACGCTTGCCGCGCCCGGCGTATATTGCGAGTCGTCGCCGAACACGCCGATCGGGCTGCCGTGCGGGAACATGTACAGCGGGTACAGGCCCTCGTTGCGCGAGAAGGCTTTGTCGTACAGATTGATCGCGCCCGAGCTCAGCAGCACGTCCATTAATTCCTTGTTGGAGCCGGACGACCACTGCCAGTATCCCGTGCCTTGCGACCAGGAGCCGTCTTCGCCGCCCCACGGCGGCAGCACGTTGATGAACAGCGGCACGGACAGTTTATACCAGTTCGTCGCTTCCGGCATGTCGTTCAGCATCGCGGTCGCGATGATGCCGATATAGCCGACGATCGTCCAGCCGTGAGAGTCGTAAGGGAATTTGTAAAACCCTTGGTTGCTCAGGTAGTTTTGGACGAGCGTATCCGTCCGTGTCTTGATCATGGTCCGGAGGGTCGTCTTGTCGCTCTCCGACAGCAGATCGTAGAGCCAGTCGTACGCGATCGCCGAGCGGTAGGCGATGGCGCGGTGCACCTGGTCGTGAATCCGGTAGCTCGTCGCGCCGTTCGGATTCCAGGACGCGAGATTGAGCAGCAGCGTTTTGGCGCGGCTGCCGTACGTGCTGTTGCCGGTCACGAGATAGAGGAACGACGCGTTCATCATGTCGGTCATCGCGGTTTCGGCGTAGCCTTTGAGCACCCCTTGGGCGGCGACGTACTCGTCGCTGTTCGTCGGCACTTCGTTGTTCATGTAAGGGAAGGTCGGGTCGGCCGGCAGCGGCTTGCTCGCGCTGGCGTTATAGGCGGTCACCGTCTGATCGAACACCGTCTTGGAGTTGCCCGTCAGCCGAAGGTTGCGGAAAGCGGTCAGCTCGGCCGGCGTGGTCCAGACGCGCGGATGCGCGGTCGAGACGCCGCTCATGATCGTCTCGACCGGCGGCACCGCGAACGGCACGTTGTCCTGGTCGATCCGGAACTTGCGGGTCGTGCTCCAATCGGACCAGGCGCCGCTCGTCTGATGGTAGCGGACGCGCCAGTACCAGGTGCCGGCATCGAACGTTACGGGAAAGTTGTAGTAGTTGAACAAAATCGCATCGTTCTCGTGCGCGACCGTCGCGAAGGATGTATCGCGGCTGACCTGGAGATCGTACTTGTCCGCTCCGGTTACGAACGGCCAGCTGAAATCGGGCGGGTTCTGCGTGGTGACGAGGGAATCCGTCGGCCGGAAAGGCATGTTCGTGCCGCCGAGCACGTTCGCGGGCCAACCGGAGTCGGCGGCCGCGGCATGCGGCGCCCCGCTTGCGGGCCACAGATTCAATAAGCCAAGCAGCATCGTCAGAGCCAATACAATTGCGGTTTGCTTTTTCAATTTCCCGTACATCGTCACTACACTTCATCCCTTTCGATTCCGATTTTTTTCGACTCCGCTTTCGATACCCATTCCTGTAAGCGTTTTCCTTTTCGACTCGTCGAACGGACGTCTCCCCGCAGAGAGCCGCCGCTCGATATTAAACGCTAACGGATGCCATCAGATCCCGAATTGGAATCGTCTTGCGCTCCAGTCTGGACTTCTCGGCCGCGAACGCCATCATATGGCTCTGGACCGAGACGTCGGCCGAAGACAGGCTGTCTCCGCTCCCCTCCCCTCGCACGAGTCGCGTGAAGTCGCGCATAATGCCCAGGTCACCGCCGCCGTGATTCAGCCCGGTGGACGCCAGATCGATCGTCTCCACGCGTCCCGTCTTAAAGTCGGAAATCTCGATGGTGTTTTTAGCCATATGGGCGCGCAGTTGTCCGCGGGTTCCCATAATCTTGAGCGTGCGGCCCCCGTCCGTCGTGAAGGCGGTCATCGTGAACGTCGCCGTGATGCCGTTGGCGAATTCCATCGCGACGACCTGATGATCGACGACGTCGTTGTCGCAGCGGTAGACGCATCTGCCGTAAGGGCCGGTGCGCAGCGCCTCCAGCACGCCCTCCATGCTCGTATCGTGGCTGATCGCGCCGCGAAGGATGCGCGCCGATACCTCGTCCGCGTTGTTCAGGTAAATATCCGGCGCGTAATACGCACATTCGTCGCTGACCGGGCAGCCGTCCAGACAGCGGTACGGGGCGCCGGCCGGCGCGTTTTCTTCCTTAAAATGCCGCAGACCGCCGTAGGAAGACAGCGAGGCGCAGTCCGCGCCGGCCAGCCAGACCAGAATATCGAGATCGTGGCAGCTCTTGGCCAGGATCATCGGATTGGACTCGTCAGCTCTGCGCCAGTTGCCTCTGACGAAGCTGTGCGCCTGATGCCAGTAGCCCACGTTCTCGATCATGTCGATCGTGACCGGATCGCCGATCCGCCCTTCGTCGAGCAATCGCTTGACGGTCGAAAAGAACGGCGTGTAACGGAGAACGTGGCAGATAGCGAAAACCCGGTCCGTGCGCTCCGCGTATTGGCCGAGCCTCGCGCATTCGCCGGGGTCGTTGGACATCGGCTTTTCGAGCAGCACGTGGTAGCCGAGAGTGAGCGCCTGGACGGCCGGTTCGTAATGCATCCGGTCCTGCGTGCAGATGAGAACGGCGTCCGCGACGGGAGGCCCGGCGAGCAGCGCCTCCCAGCTGTCGAAGCGCATGGACGGGTCGATGCCGTGCCGATCGGCGAACGCCTCGCGCCGGATCGGATCGGGCTCCGCCACGGCGGTAATCCGCAGCTCCCCGGGCTCATCAAGCGCGTACTGCGCGTATTCCCTGCCTCTTCCACCGGCGCCGATGACGGCAGCCGTAACGGTTTTCATGATGTCCGGCTCCTTTTGACGCATCGATCAGCCCTTGACGGAGCCGATCATGGCGCCTTGCTCGAAGTGCTTCTGAATAAACGGATAGATGATCAGGACCGGCAAGCAGCCGAGCAGGATGACCCCGTATTTCAACGATTCGAGAATGACCTTGTGCCCGTCTTTGGTCGTTGCCTCCAGCACGTCGCCCGCTTGTCCGACGACGACCAGATTGCGGATGACGAGCTGCAGCGGGAACAGGTTCGGGTCGCGGATGAGCAGCAGCGCGCTCTGGAAGTCGTTCCAGATCGCGACGGTGTAGAACATGCCGATCGTCAGCAGCACCGGCTTGGACAGCGGCATGACGATGCGCGTGAGTACCGTGAAATCCGACAGGCCGTCGATGCGGCCCGATTCCTCGACCTCGACGGGCATCCCCGAGAAAAACGTTCGCATGACGATTAGATTGTACGTATTGACCGCATTGGGCAGCACGATCGCCCAGATCGTATCCATGAGTCCGTAGGCTCGCGCGGTCAGGTAGAACGGAATCATGCCTCCGGCAAACATGATCGTGAACACGATGTACAGCATGATCGGCTTGTAGAGGACGAGTCCCCGGCGCGAGAGCGCGTAGGCACCCATAATCGTCAAGGCCATCGAAATGAAGAGACCCAGGATGACGTAGCCGATCGAATTGCGGTAGCCGATCCACAACCGCTTGTCTTCGAATACGGCTCTCAGGGCATCGAACTGCAGGCCCTTCGGAAAGAAGCTGATCTCGTTGCGGACGACATATTCCGGTGCGCTGATCGCCACGGAAGCCATATGCAGGAACGGGAACACCATGGCGATCGCGACGAACAGCAGCAGCAAAAAGTTGACGACGTCGAACACGCCGATTCTTCCTGTTCTTACCATAGACTGGTCTCCCCCACTTTGCGGCTTGCGACATTCGTTAAATAGACGAGCAGCATGGTAACAAGGCCCAAGGACAAATTAATCGCCGTAGCGTAGCTCATGCCGCCGCCGAGAATGCCGATCCGGTAGACGTAGGTCGAGATGATGTCCGCGGTGTCCAAATTGCCGGCGTTGCCGAGCAGGAACGCTTTGTCGAACGGAATATTGATAATCCCTGAAATACTCAGGATGAACATGATGACAATCGCCGGGATGATGCCGGGGAGCGTCACGTGAACCGTCTGCTTCCAACGGTTCGCGCCGTCCATCCGGGCAGCTTCGTACAACTGGGGATCGATGGCCGCGAGCGCGGCGAGGAAGATGATCGTGCCGTAGCCCGTCATCTGCCAGATGTCCGACGCGATATAGATCGTCCGGAACCATTCGGGCCGCTGCAGGAAGTTGATCGGCTCGAAGCCGAAGGATTGAATGGCTTTGTTGATCCACCCTGTGCTCGGGGACAGCAGCATGATCATGATGCTGGACAAGACGACGCTGGAGAGGAAAAACGGCAGGTAACTGACGGACTGCACGAATCGCCTGAACTTCTTCCAGCGCATCTCGTAGAACAAAACCGCCAGCGCGATCGGCGCCGGAAAGGCGAAAATAAACTTATATAAACCCAGTAAGAGCGTATTGCGGACAATGAGCCAGGCGTCGGGGTTGCTGAAAAACATCCGGTAGTGCTTAAGCCCGACCCATGGACTGTGCCAGACGCCCTTGAACAGGTTGTAGTCCATGAAGGAGACCACGATCCCGAACATCGGGACGTAGTGGAACAGGAGGTAGTAAAGCAGCACGGGCAAGAGCAGCAGCAAATACACCTTGTCGCGCTTCATGCGGTGAAGTACGGATTGCTTCATGGCGTTACTCCTTTCCGGAAAAGCACGGGGCCGTGCACTGCCCATCTACGCACGGCCCCGCGGCTTGCTATCGTTGCTTACTTCGTATTCGCGAGCTGACGATCGAGCGCCGTTTGGTACGTCGTACGGACCTTCTCGAGATCATGCTTGCCGAGCTCCTTGATGAAAGCGTCCCACTCGCTCATCGGACGGTCGCCGTTGATGAACTTCGTGACTTCGCCCGTCCAGAACTTCCACAGCTGGTCGTTCGACGTCGAGAGCGCGGCCGCTTCGTCGGCGGTCAGGTTCGGACGGCTGTAGGCGACGGGGAACCGGTACTTCGGCGCCTCGACGTAAGCGTACTGCTCTTCCGGCTTAACCAGCGAGAGCCAGGCGTTGAAGTCGAACCAGCCGTAGGTCGCGGCGGTCTGGATGCCGGAGATGACGCGCAGGTCGTTCGCTTCCTTGTAGTTGTCGTTGAACTTGCGCTTGCCGTCCACGACCGTGTACGTCTCGCCTTCCTTGCCCCAGCTCTGAATGTCCTTGCCCTTCTCGGAGAAGATGTAGTCCAGGTAGCGGTATGCCGCGTCCTTGTTCTTGGACGTAGAGGCGACGGCCAGACCGTAGCCCTCTTGACCGCCCTTCGGCAGGTAAGGCTTGTCGCCGGCGCCGATCGGAGGCGCCATGAACTGCAGGTGACCTTCGGTCAATTGGCTGTTCATGATCTCGATCTGGCCGATGAACTGTACGGTGACGAACGCCTTGTTGGTCGACATGAACTGCGTCCAAGCCTTGTAGTCCATCGTCAGCCAGTCCGGCGGGATAAGCTTTTCCTTCACGAATTTGTTGAGCCATTCGACCATCGTCTTGGCGTTCGGGTCTTCGAGACCGAACTTCATCTTGGTCGGATCGGCCGGATCCTGATAGAACTCCGGATAAAAGTCGAAGGAAGGTCCGAACGTATCGAGCGTGCTCAGGCCGTGGCGGAACAGGAACGGATAGCTGTCGGGGTAGATCTCCTTGAGCTTCTTGGCCACCGTGTACAGCTCATCCCACGTTTTCGGAACTTCGAGATTATTCTTCTTGAAGATGTCGTCGCGGTAAAACCAGACCATCTGGCTGCCTTCGCCCGCTCCGTCGTTAATAATGCTGAAAATCTCGCCGTTCGGCGACACCACGCGGGACATGACGTCCGGATGGCTGTCGAGGAACGCCTTGACGTTGGGCATCTGGTCCATATGCTTGGACAGATCCTCGAAGGCGCCCTGGGAACCGAACTTCTGCACGTCGTTCGGGAATACGGACAGCACGTCAGGCATGTCGCCCGAAGAGACTGCCAGCGCGAGCGATTCCGGACCGGTCGCGAGCACCTGCTCGACGTCGATGTTGGTCTCTTCCTTGACCCACTTCCATACGCCCCAGTCCGGCTTGGGCGGCCAGGCCGTATTGTTTTCTGTAAAGATGCGAATTTTCGCCGGCTCCGGCAATGCAGCCGACGCGCTTGCCGATCCGCTCGCCGTTGCCGACGCCGACTGGCTCGCTCCGCTTGCTTCAGATGAGCTTGCAGCCGGCTCATTATTATTGTTGCTGCCGCATCCGCTTACGGTCAGCGCGACCGCCGCAGCTGCCGCCCATGTCCATTTCAACGATTTCATTCCGACACCCCGTCCTTTTCGAATATCGTCTTAAGTTGCCTTGCAAGTTGCCTTGCGATTAAGTTGCCTTGCGCATGCTGCTTGCCGTTCGGTCCGGCCCGGCAACTCTCCGGTCGTCCTTTGGCTTGCTCTCATCGTAGGCGCTCCGGGCCCGCCCGGTAAATAATCGGTTGTCTTTAAAAATAGTACTTTTTTCGAGGCATATTAAAAAAGTATTAACTTTCCGTAAAACAGGCAAAGAAACAAGCGCAAACAATCAAAAACGGCGGCAGGACGGGCTTTTCCCGTTCCCTGCCGCCGCCGGCTTCATTCCCCCGAAGCGCCTTGCATGCTTTTTCGATAATCGCTGGGCCGAAGGCCCGTATACTTCTTGAACATCCGATTGAACGAAGCGATGTTGCGATAGCCGACGGCCTCCGCCACTTCCTGAATCTTGGAGCGGCCGCTCACGAGCATGGCCGCCGCCGCCTTGATTCGCGTCTCGTTCACGTACTCGACGAAGTTTTTGCCGGTCTTGTCCTTGAAGTACGTCGACAGGTAACCGCTGCTAAGGTTCAGCTTTTCCGCAAGCGCATCGAGATAGATTTCCTCCGCCAGATGCTCGTTCACGTAGTTCATAACGAATGTGGTCACCGTATCCTTGCGGTCCTTTTTGCCGTCGATCTCCGCCGCCGTCCGGCGTGTCCAATCGAGCAGCAGAAGCTCCAGCGCCTCCACCGTGACGCAACCTTCGATGAGCTGCTCTGCGTTTTCCAGGATGGCGTCCGCCGCCGGCACGCCGAGCTGATCGGCTGCCGCGCTTCGGATGCGCTCCGTCAGCGACTCCGCGAATCCCAGCCAAGCGGCCGCCGTCAGTTCCCGGGCGCGCTGCTTCGCGAAGAATCGTTCCATGAGCCGCTCGAGCACCTCCCCGTTGCCTTCTCGCAGATTCGCCCTGAACTCGGAATCTTCTTCTTGCGTGAAGGCGACCTCCGCGTGCCTGCTCGAAGAGGAAACGACGATCTGCGTCTCGTCGACGAGGCCGCGATCGTCGATCCGCTCCCGCACCTCCTTGTAGGCGGCGCTGATCTGGTCGGAGCGATCGTAGATCGAGGTGACGGCGATCGTGATCGTGCCGCTGTCCCGATCCTGGTCGAACACCGTCTTCATCTCCCGCAGCAGCTCCTGCAGCGTCTCCAGCCGATCGATGAACACAAGGCTTAGAATCTGGTTGTATTCCACCTGATTCGTCAGCGCGTCGGGGAATACGCGGTTCAGCTTGTCCTCGATAAATACTTTCATATAATACAGCCAGCTGCTGAACGTTCCGTCGTCCCAGCTCGCGCCCTTCTTTTCGACGACCTGGAACAGGACGAACACAAACGGCTTGTCCGTAAACTCCAGCTTCGCAGCGTCTCGGCCGCCTCCCCGGATATCCTTGAGCAGATGAATGAACGCCCATTGCTTCATCAGCTTGTTTTTGTCCTGCAGCTGGTTGCCGATCAAGTCGAACTCCCGGATGCTCGACCGGTAAGGCACCTCGTCGCTCGCGCCCCGAATCGATTCGACCAGCCGCTTGAACGGATTGTTGATACGGGCGGCCAGCAGCAGCGCCATCACGAGACTGAGCAGCACGACCGCCACCACGAGCACGACGAGCGTCAGATTAAGACGCGTCTGGGAAGCGATCTGCGCGACGGGCAGCCGGTGCATGTACGTCCTTCCACTGATGCTCGTCCTGAAAAAGTGATAGCGTTTGTCCATGACGAACTCGTTTCCGATACGCGACTTAAGACTGGCGAGCGCCGGGAAGCCGCCGATGTCGGAGCGCTCGAAGATCGTCTGGCCTTCGAAATTGTAGATGATGAAGTCGTCGTTCAGCGACTGGTGAAACGCCTCGTACATCCGGTTCGCGTCAAGGAAGACCGCCATATAAAAGTCGCGGTTGTCCGCGCGCTTGAAAATCATGGGGATATAGTCGCCTACGACTTCCTGCCTGCCGGTAAATACATCGGAATAAAAGCGATCCGCAGGAAAAGTCTGGTTGGTGTAGCTTTCTTCGAATTGCCGGTCCCAGAAGGACTTGGGATATTGCTCTCCGGCCATGAACACGTCAAACAGATTGTCCGGCGTCGTGCTCGCCGACTTGTCGATGACGAAGTTATGGGACTTGGAGTAGAATACGATGTCGGCGATATACAAATTCGAGTTCAACACCTGCGTCTGAATATCGGTAACGATCGCGCCGAAGTCGGAATAGCGCGGTTCGCGCTGCAGCTTCTGGACGCGGTCGCTGAACATGAAAAGGTACATTTGCTTGCGAATAATGTCGAAATGCTTCTCGTAATTCTCCATCGTGGTGTCCAGCATCAACGTGTTATACTTGACGATTTCTCCGCGGACATTGCTCTTGGAGACGGACAGCGCGTACGCGGTCAGCGATACGAGGAGAATGATGATGCTCAAGAAACCCGCCATCAGGCGAAGGAAGAGCGTCGTCGAGAAATTGCGAAAATAACGCAGCGGCTGGAGCTTCATGATGATCATCCTGTCTGTTTGGTCTGATCGCCCAGGCGTCGTGTAAACGCTGTCGCGGGAGCTGCCAATAATTATGTCCATCGGAACGGATTCAGCTGCCAAGCGGCGTCGTTCGCACGTTCAAGTTGCGATAAAGTTGCGCTGAAGTTGCGGCGCTAATGCAAACGACCTATGTCCATCATAATAGCCCAGGGCATTTCGAGACAAATCTTTTTTATGTCTTTATACGATTTCGTGAAGAAAGCGCAATAAAACGACAGCGGTACCGTCCGCTCTCGCCGGCATTCGATCGATATTTAATAATAAAAAGGGATGGATGGGAAAGGATGGCTGTGCATCGCCTGCATGCAGGAGTTCCCGCTTGACGGAGAAGCGCTGAAGGGGAACTCCACGGGGCCTTGGGGGCCGGTTGCCGAGGTTAAGCTTTTTGTCCTGCGTACTCTTTGTTCGCCTTGTCGAGCATCGTCTTCCAATCGGCGAACTTGGTCTCCCTGGCTACGTGCCGCTCCCACAGCTCTTCATGAATATTCTTAATATCTTCGTGGGAGTAAACCTGGAAGTTGCCCTTCTCGAGAAACGCGGGGAACGAGTCGAAGTTCGTGTACTTGCTCATGAACGCTTCGTTGAACAGCTTATCCAGCGAGACATGGTTCGGATCCTCTTGAAACGTGCGCTGGCCTTGCAAGTCTTTCAGCAATTCTTCCATGGACATCGGTTTTTGCTTTTTCAAACGACCACTCCTAATTTTTAACGATACTCCATTATTGCCGTATTCCGCCAAAGTTACAAGTCGGTAACGCAGAAGTTCCGTGAACGATGGCCGCGACATAGAGTGAAACCGGCCGCAGTCTATTGCACAGTCCCGCTCCAGGAGCCGCGCCTAATACGCCGTGTCTCGCGAATCGTCTCTTCATAAGCCAACAGAACCGTCAGGGCAAATCGTCCTGACGGTCCAAATAGCGCCTATCGATTGCTCAATCGGGAGCCGCTCCGGCCTGCTGGCCGATGCATCCCAATTTGCTCTCTCCAAGGCTAAAGTAACTGCAAATATACATCTTTTCTCGCCTAAATCACCATTTAACAGAGAAAAGATGCAAAAATACATCTTTTTCACAAGCGCAAACAGATTACCTATGCAGACTCTGAATTTACCTGCATATCTGCATGTATTTCGTCCGATCTCACTGGATGGTTGAAAAAGGATGTACGGATGCAGGTTTTGATTCAACGGCCGAATCAGTCATCGGCCATTCTGCGATACGATCTGGGGGAATGGCCGAAGGCGGCCTTGAACGCCCGCTCGAAATGGGGCAGCGTATTGAAGCCGGACGCAAAGCAGATCTGAGTGACAGGCAGCTGCGACACCTTGAGCAAGGCGCTTGCGAACTGTAGGCGCAAATCCTGGAGGAAGCGCTGGTAGGTCATGCCGGTCAGCTCCCTGAAGCGGCGGCTGAAGTAGTTGGGGGACAGATGGGCGTGCGCGGCTGTCGCCTCGAGCGTGAGCGGCTCGCGGAAGTGAATCTGCATGTAAGCGACGGCCTTTCTGACGGCCTGGTCGCCGCCATGCTCCCGCGCCGGACCGACCGGCTCGGAGGGAACCCGCCGGATCAGCTCGACCAGGATCCGCTCGATCGTCCCTTGGACGATCAAGCTGGAGCCCGGACGCTGCCCTTGGCGCAGCTCCGTCTCGATGCGTTCGAACTCCGCACAAATCCGGGCTGCTTCCGCTTTTTCGAAGTGGAAGACGAGGCTGTCCGTGCGGGGGACGAACAACAGCGCGCGAAGCTCGTCCCGCAGCGCCTCGTCGGAAAAGATGAGATTGTAGTGGACGCAAGGCGGACCGGCCGGTTTGTATAGCGCGTGAAAGTCCGCCGGCGTCAGCAAAAACAGCGTGCCGGGCCGCAGCGGGGCGGACCGGCCGTTCAGCACATGCTCGCCCGCGCCGGAAATGACGAAGCCGAGCTCAAAAAACTCGTGCCAATGCACGTCGACGTCGCCCGACAGCTCGTGCACGTACAGCCTAAACGGAAGCGCCCGGTGCATATAATCGCGATTCGTGAGCCGGTCCGGCTCGCGGGTTCGATGGACGGTCATGCCGGGCACCTCCGCTTTCGTTTACGCTGCGCCGGGCCGCTTGAATGGGGCTCGCCGCCTGCTTTATACGTTGACGAACGGGCTGCCGGCGACATCCTTGCCGCGGGCGAGCCAGATCTTGAAGCCCGGATTGCGCTCCGGATAGACGCGGGCTTCGGTGGAAAAGTAGCGCATCGTATAGCCGCACCGTCTGTACGGACTCGTATTGGGCTCGGCGCCGTGGATGATGCGCGAATCGTGGAGCGAGCACTCGCCCGGCTCCAGCTCGAAGTAGACCGCCTTATTTTCATCAACCTGGCCCTTGATTTGCGTCGGGAACAGATTGCGTCCGCTATCGATGTCCTCGTACTCGGAGAATCCGCCCCTGTGGGTGCCGGGAATGACGCGCATGCAGCCGTTCTCCCGGTTGCTCCGGTCGATCGCAAGCCATACGGTCACGATCTTGTCGTAGGCGCTAAGCCGTCCTTCCCAGTAAGCGGAATCCTCATGCCATGGCGTGGCGCGGCCTACGTGCGGATCTTTGCAAATAAAGTGGCTCGACCATAGCCCGATATTCGGACCGATGATCGGTTCCACCAAATCCAGCACCTCGTCGCTCATCAAAAACGAGAGCAGCCGTTCGTCGCGAAAGTGCGGCGTATCCAGCTCGTCGGACAGCTTCGAGCCCTTCTGTGCGAGCTGATCCTCGAAGATCTCCGTCAGCTCCGCCATGCGTGCCGGGGAGAACAACGGCTTCTTATGCAAATAATAACCTTCGTTGCGATAAAACGCTACCTCGTTATCGGTCAATACGGACTGCGTCATGTGCGAATTCCTCCTCGGTTCTGGTCGTTGCAGTACCGATTATAGATCGCGCCCTTATTGGCGTACTCGTCTTAACATAACGAAAAGTATGCATATTTTATCGTTTCCGCTCTCCCGTCGCAAACCGTACTCTGCAGCTTCATCTTCAACTCAAAAAGGAGCTGCCCCAACTCGTTCGCACGACTGGGGACAGCTCCTGTTCGCGTTTGCGTACCGGTCGAAGGAAACCGCCTTTTGGCCGATTGCGCCTTAAACCACCATGCTGAGGAAATGCGCCAAAAACCGGTCCGCCTCCACCTCCAGGCAGACGTCTGCGTTGGACGCGCTAGCGGGCTTCGCCCGCAGATCGCCGACCGTCCGCCCGTAAGATAGAATGCCTTCCAGGTCCACCTGGACGTGCATCCGCCGATGACGGACGAAGCTCGGGTCGATCGCGACGCCGACCGCGAGCGGATCGTGCAGCGCACAGCCGCCGATACCGGGATACATCCGCTCGTAAGCCCCGATATAAAACTCGGTCATGTCAGCCAGCATTCCGGCATGCGCCGAAGATTTGCTTCTCCATTCCTGAACCCGCGCCAGCGGCAGCAGCGTTTGCATCGTCACGTCGAGCCCGACCAGCGTCAACGGAATGCCCGACTTGAACACGTACTCGGCAGCTTCCGGGTCCGCGTAAATGTTGGCCTCGGCGTGAGGCGTGACGTTACCCGGCACCGTGACGGCACCGCCCATGACGATCACCCGGTCGACAAGCTCGACGATCCGGGGCTCCTGCATGATCGCCAGTGCCAAGTTCGTGAGCGTTCCTACCGTGACGATAGTTACCTCGCCCGGATAGCGCATGATCTGCTCCGCGATGAAGCCGGCAGCGAAGCCGCCGAGAGCCTGCCTGCTTGGCGCGGTCTCATACGTATTGCCGATGCCGTCTTCGCCGTGAATCTCGACCGTGCTCCCTTTCGTCGGTCCGCGGAACAGCGGCTTGCCCGCCCCCGCTACGACAGGCGCCTCGCTGCCCAGACGCTCCAGCACGACCAGCGTGTTGCGCGTCGCTTCTTCTACTGTGGTGTTGCCGAAGCAGGTCGTCACGCCGAGCACGTCAAGCTCCGGAGAGCGGACGGCATAGGCGATCGCCATTGAGTCGTCAATCCCCGTATCGACGTCCAATATGATTTTTTTCATTTCGGTTTCCTCCTAATATTAGCTATCGATCTCAGCGATGGTACGCTTTTGTCGGCCGTTAACAGCCGTATGCTTGCGCCAGGCGAGCCACTCAGGAAGCGCCACGCCGACAAGGATGACAGGTACGCCCGCCCATTGCAATCCGGTCACCCGCTCCTGCAGCACGACGGCGGACATGACGATCGCAACCGGCAGCTCCGCGGCGCTCAGGATGGAGGCCAGACCGCCGCCGACCTTCGGCGTCCCGATGGCGAAGCACAGCGGCGGGATGACGACGCCGAAGAACGCCAGCAAGCATCCCCACAAGGCCAGACCCCCGCCCAGCGAACCGTCCGAGACGCATGCCGGCGGATAGACACTCAAGATGAAGACGGCTGCCATCACCACCGTGAAGGTGCTCCGGGTGAGCGGCGCGACGCCAGGCGCCGTTCTGCCGCTCAGCGTAATGAACAACGCGTAGGTCAAGGCCGACAGCAGGCCGAACACGATGCCCAATACGGTGAACTGGCGCCAACCGCCGTCCAGAATCCCCCCGGACATCAAGGTGCCGGCCAGTACGACGGCCAGGGCCAGCAGCTTTTCGGCTCCCGGACGCTTGCGCTCCAGCACGGCCTCAATCAGAACGCCCATCCAGGTGAACTGGAAAAGCAGGACGATTGCGATGGAAGCGGGAATGTAGCGAAGCGCGGCGTAATAAAGCATGCTCGTGCCGCCGACGCACAGGCCGATCGGCAGCAGCATGAAGAGCACCCGAGGCGACAGACCGTTTAATGCCGTACGCAAGCTGAATTTGGCGGATGCCAGCCATAGAAGCAGTATCATGAGGGCGCCGAGCAGCACCTGGCTGCCTACGACCTGGTCGGTGCGGAATCCCGCCGCGTAAGCGGATTTGACGAACGTGGACAGCAGACCGTAGCTGACCGCCCCGAGCAATATATACAAAATCGAACGCATGGTCTTGCTCCTAACTGTCCTTCCGTATGGCGGCTTTAAACACGCGGCCTGGCAAGAACTTCAATGAAATGGTCGAGAAAACGCGTCGCATCGACCTGCACGCAGACCGAAGCATTCGTTTTGTCCGGCGCTTTCCGCTGATCGGCCAGCGTCGCTCCCGCGCTCAGCGCGCCCCGCGTCTCGATCGTGACGTAATGCGCTTCGGTGCCGACGAAGGAAGGATCGGCTGCGACGGCCACAGCGAGCGGATCGTGCAGCGCCGAGCCGTAATATCCATTGAACCGCTCATACGCTTCAAAATAAAACCGCAAAATATGATCTGCGAACGCGATCGTCGGATCGGTATCCGGCGGCGCCAGCCGCTTGAGCCGCTCGAGATGCGCCTCCGTCAGGAGCGTCTTCATCGTCACGTCGAGGCCGACCATCGTGATTGGAATCCCCGATTCGAACACGCGATGCGCCGCCTCCGGGTCGCCCCAGATGTTGGCCTCCGACACCGGCGTCGCGTTGCCCGGCACCTTCAGGGCGCCGCCCATCAGGACAAGCTCCTTCACCAGTCCCGCAATGGCAGGCTCCTTGGCGAGGGCCACCGCCAGATTCGTCAGCCGTCCGACGAACACGAGAGTCAGCTCTTTGCCGAGTTCGCGGGCTTGACGCACGATAAAGTCGGCCGCGTCTTCCTCGGAAGCCCGGCGAACGGCAGGCGGCAGTTCATAGCCTGCTATGCCGTTTTCCCCGTGAATATGCTTGGCTTCATGCGTATATTCGCGGGCCAGCGGCCGCGCCGCTCCTTTGACGACGGGAATCTCCGGGGACGCCTTGGCCAGGTCGAGTACGCGCAGCGTATTCTCGGTTGCCTGCTCCGCGTTGACATTGCCGCAGGCCGTCGTCACGCCCACCAGCTCGATATCGTCCGACTTTACGGCGTACAGGAGCGCGAGGGAATCGTCGATTCCCGTATCCACGTCCAGAATCATTCGGGTTTTCGCCATTGCAGCCACCTCTTCTTTCATCGAATGGGTCAAGCCGTCGCGACTCCGGCGCTTCTTCTCCTCTTGCGGACCTCGAAGAAGACAAGCGCGCAGAGCGTGACGAGGTAAGGAATCATCTGAACGAATTGACTTGGGACTGCGCTGCCCTGGGTCGTCTGCACAATCGTCGCGACCGCGCTGGCCAGTCCGAACAGCATGGAGCCGAGCAGGATCCCGACCGGGTTGCGGTTGCCGAGCAGCACGACGGCGAGGGCGAGGAAGCCCGTGCCCGCGGTCATATCCTTGACGAACATGCTCGTCATGCCCATCGACAGGTACGAGCCGGCAAGCCCTGCGAACGCGCCGCTCCAGAGGAGCGCCGAATACCGGATCCGGGTGACCGGAATGCCGAGCGATTTGGCCGCGGCCGGCGCCTCTCCGACCGCGCGCAGATGGACGCCGTACGGCGTGCGATAGATCATGAGGACGCAGAAGAAGACGGCGAACAAGGCGATCCAAACCATCAGGCTATGGCCGCTGAGCAGCTTGCCGACGACAGGCGCGTCCGAAAGAAAAGGAAGGTTGATCGTCGGAATATTCACCGGATGATTCGGCGAGTAGTTGCCTGTCGTATGATAGATCTTGCTCATCAGGAAAATGGTGAACCCGGAGCCGAAAATGTTGACGGCGAAACCGGCGATGATAATATCCACCTTCATCTTGATCGAGAAAAACCCCATGCCGTACGCGATCAGGACCGAAGAGGCGACGCCTGCCAGCACGCCTAGCTCCCAACTGCCCGTCGCGGAGCCGACCGCGATGGAGGCGAAGGCGGCGACGAGCATCAAGCCTTCCAGACCGATATTGATAACGCCTGCGATGTCGGAGATCAGACCGCCAAGCGCTGCCAGTAGAATTGGCGTCATGTAACGCAGGAGCACGACGATCAGCGTCAGGTCCAGCGTCTGCGACCAGAGACTATGCCACATGGCGTTCGCCGCCTTTCGCGCGAAATTTCTGCTTCATATAATGGAAGATCGCTTGGGAAGACACGAGCAGCACCAGCATAACTTGGATGATGACGGCGACCTCCCGCGGCATATCGCTGCCGACCTGCATCGTCTGCGCACCGACTTGAATGTACGCGTAGAACAGCGAAGCGACGACGATGCCGATCGGATGATTGCGCGCCAGCAGCGCGATGATAATGCCGTCGAAGCCGAGGCCCGAGGAGAAGTTGTCCTTGAACGTGCCATGGATGCCGAGAATCTCGACGATGCCGGCGAGTCCGGCGAGCGCGCCGCTGATCATGATGCTGGACAGAATGACCCGCTTCGTGGAGATGCCCCCGTACTTGGCGAACTTCCCGTTCTTGCCGACGAGCCTGAGCTCGTAGCCCAGCTTGGTCTTGTAGAGCAGCATATAGACGATTGCCGCCGCGCCCAAGGCGATGAAAATTCCTGCATGCGCCGGGAAGCCGCCGAACGGCCTGCCGAGCAGCAGATGGGGCGACAAGTATTTCATGCGCGCCGCCCCGCCGCTGGTCGGATCCTTGAACACGTTGTTGACGAGATAGGATGTCGTCAGTATCGCGACAAAGTTAAGCATGAGCGTCGTCACGATCTCGTTGGCGTTGGCGTACGTCTTGAGCAGCCCCGCGATCGCGGCGAACAGCGCGCCGCCCGCCATCGCGCAGACGAAGATTGCGATCAGATGCAGCCAAGACGGAAGCCCGTTCATATACACGCCTGCCAACGCGCCCGCGAACCCGCCCATATAGAGCTGACCTTCCGCCCCCATGCTGAACACGCCGGACTGAAAGACGACGGCGAGCGCCAGTCCCGTGAAGATGAGCGGCACCGCCTTGTTCACGATCGTGCCGATATTGAACAGGCTTGACACCGGGTCCAGCAGCAGCGAGGACAAGGCGTCCAAAGGCTGGCTGCTCGTAGCCAGGATGACGATGAACCCGCACAACAGCGCGAGGACGACCGCGACCGCTATGCCGAGCGCTTCTTGATAGACTTTTTTGAAGGATCTCATACGGCCCCCCGCTCTCTGTTCGATGTCTTGTCGCCGAGCCCCAGCATGTGGCGGCCGATCTCTTCCTCCGTCAGCGACGGCGTGTTGTCGAGGACGGCGACGATCTCGCCTTCGTAGACGACCGCGATGCGGTCGCTTAAGGCCATCACCTCCGACAGCTCCGCCGAGACGACCATGACGGCCGCGCCGCCGTCCCTGCGCTTGACGATCTCGGCGTGGATGAATTCGATCGCGCCGATGTCGACGCCGCGCGTCGGCTGGGACACGACGAGCAGCTTCGGATTTTTGGACAGCTCCCGGGCGATGACGACCTTCTGCAGATTGCCGCCGGACAACGAGCCCGCCATCACGTTCTCGTCCCGGGCGCGGACGTCGTAGATCCGCATCATGACGTTCGCGAATTCCTTGATCCTCTTGGCGTTCAGGAACGGGCCGCGACGGAATTCGCGATTGCGGTAATGATCCAGGATCAGATTCTCGGCGATGGTCGAGTCGAGACTCGCCCCCGACGTCTGCCGGTCCTCGGGCACATGCCCGATCTTCATCGCCCGGATTCGCGCGACGCTCTTGCCGATCAGCTCCTCGCCCTGATAGCGGATGCTGCCGGACGATGCCCGGCGCAAGCCGGTGATCGCCTCGACCAGCTCCGTCTGGCCGTTGCCTTCGACGCCTGCGATGCCGAGCACCTCGCCGGCGCGGATGTCGAGCGAGACGCCGCGCAGGGCCGGAGCGCCTTTGTCGTCCGCAGCATGGAGGTCCCGTACGGACAGGACAATGTCCGCCGGCTCGGCAGGCCGCTTGTCGACGCGGAACAGCACCTCCCTGCCGACCATCAGCCGCGAGATCTCTTCCGGATTCGTATCCGCGGTCAGCAAGGTCGCGATCGTCTTCCCTGCCTTAAGCACCGTCACCCGGTTCGAGATTTCCATCACCTCCCGCAGCTTGTGCGTGATGAAGATGATCGTATAGCCTTGCGCGACGAGCGCCTTGATCGACACGAACAGCTCGTCGGTCTCCTGGGGCGTCAGCACGGCCGTCGGCTCGTCGAGGATGATAAGGCGCGCGCCGCGATAGAGCACCTTGAGAATCTCGACCCGCTGCTTCTGCCCGACCGGGATCGTGTCGACCCGGGCGTCCGGATCGACCTTAAGGCCGTAGGTCCGGATGAGCTCGGCGATCTCGCCGCGTTCCTTGGCGCGATCCCGGAACAGGGACAGCGCCCCCTTTTTCGGCTCTTCGCCGAGTACGATGTTCTCCGACACGGTCAGCGACGGGGCGAGCATGAAATGCTGGTGCACCATGCCGAGCCCGTGCTTGATCGCATCCCGCGGACCGCCGAAGGAGACGGGCGCGCCCTTGTATTCGACCGTTCCCGCGGTCGGCGTCTCAAGGCCGAACATGATTTTCATCAGCGTCGACTTGCCCGCTCCGTTCTCGCCGACCAGAGCATGAATTTCGCCTTCGCGGATTTGCAGATCGACGCCCCGATTGGCTGCCGTCCCGTTCGGATAAACTTTATGAATGCCCTTCATTTCGAGCAGGATCGCCATTTGGAGTCACCCCGTTATTTCAGAGTCGATTGAACTTTAATCTCCCCGTTCGTCAGCTTCGCCTCAATGTCCGTCAGCTTGTCCTGAATCGACTTCGGCACGTTGCTTTCGTACAGGCTGTCTTTGGCGAGGCCGACCCCGCCTTCCTTAATGCCGAGCACCTCGTTCTGTCCGAACGTCAGCTTGCCCTGCTTGAACAGGTCGAGCGCCCGGTAGACGGAACTGTCGATATTTTTCATCATTGAAGTAAGGACGCTGCCCGGATACAGGGAATTCTGGTTCGAGTCGACGCCGATCGTATACTTGCCGAGCGAGCTGCCCGCCTCCAGCGTGCCCAGGCCGCCGCCTCCAGCGACCTGGAACACGATATCCGCTTTTTGACCGTTGAACTGCGCCAGCGCCAGCTCCTTGCCTTTGGGAGCGTTCGCAAAATCGCCGATGTAAGAAGAAACGACGCGGACGTCGGGATCCACATACTTGGCTCCTTGTTCGTAGCCGGATTTAAAGTCGTTGATGATCGGAATATCCATGCCGCCGATGAAGCCGATCACTTTGTCCGGATTAGCGCCCTTGAGCTCCGTGCTCTCGGTTGCCAGCGCTGCGAACGCGCCCGCAAGAAACGAGCCTTCGCTCTGCGAGTAGAGCATCGAGTAGACGTTGGGGACGCCGCTGATGGCGTCGTCGAAAAAAATAAATTTCTCGTTCGGATATCTCGGAGCCAGCTCCTTGACAATATCGCTCATGTTGCTCGTACCGACGACGACGACATCGTACTTTTTGCTGGACACGAGAGATTCAAGCCCCGCCGCCCAGTCCGCCTGGTTAGTGCCGCCTTCGACGGTTTTTACGTCGATGCCGAGCTCGCTGCGCGCCTTCTGCATGCCTCTCTCCGCCGAATCGAAGAAGCTCTTGTCGCCGAGCGTTCCATCCGCATAAAAGACCGCCTTGATCGTCTTGCCCGCATCGCTTGCGCGGACAGATGCGGATGCGCCGGCGTTCGCCGCGTCCGAATTGTTGCCGCATGCGGCAAGCGCCAATGCGGAAGAGAGCAATACCGCCCCGACCGTCCAGCTTTTTGCCGTCTTCGTTCTTTTAGCCATGAATAACTCCTCCTTGAAATGGGTTGGATGATTCCGCGGCTTGCGCGGCTTCCTTCATGAATCGTTCGGCCTCGGTCAAGTCCGGCATCGCGGACTGGGCGCCCGGCTTCGTGACGGCTAGCGCTCCGACCGCATTGGCGAATCGAGCGGCCTCCTTCAAGCTCCGGCCGGATACGAGTGCAGCGGCCAACGCTCCCGCGAAGGCGTCTCCTGCGGCCGTCGTATCGACCGGCAAGACCGGATAGCCCGCCATCGCAAACGTCTCGTCCTTTCCGATGACGACGACTCCGTTTTTGCCAAGCTTCGAGAAAACGGTTGCAACACCGCGCGACTTTAAATCGTTTGCCGCCTGAATCGCAGTCTCCATATCGGATACGGCGATGCCGGCGAGCTCCGCAATCTCGCTCTCGTTCGGCACGATATAATCCACGAGCGCGAGCAGCTCGTCCGGCAACTCGCGGGCGGGCGCCGGGTCCAGCAGCACCGGCACGCGATGCCTGCTCGCAATCATTGCGGCTTCGCATACCGTATCCAGCGGAATTTCCAGCTGAAGCATGAGCAGCTTCGCCTCCGCGATCAGGCGCTCGTGCACCCGGATGTCGGCCGGTACGAGCTTCTCGTTCGCGCCCGGCGCGACGACGATGCTGTTGTCTCCCTCGGCATCCACCTGGATCGAGGCGATGCCGGTCGGCACCCCGGCGACGGCGGCGATTCCGGACACGTCTACGCCGGCCTCGTCCAAGCGGGACAGCAGCTGTCCGCCGAACGCATCGTCGCCCACCTTGCCGATCATGGCGACCGACGCCCCGAGCCTGCCGGCTGCAAAAGCCTGATTTGCCCCCTTGCCGCCCGGGCTCGCGAGGAACGCCGAACCCAGTACTGTCTCTCCCTTTTGCGGCCTTCGCGTCACCTTGACCGACAGGTCCATGTTCAAGCTTCCGACCACGACGATATCCGCGCCCATGCGCTTGTCCTCCCCTTACTTCGAAGAAGCTGCCGCCAGGCTCGACTCCACCTTGATTTCTCCGCTGGCGATCTTGCTCTCGATGTCCTTCATTTTCTCTTTGATCTCGCTCGGCACGTACTGCTCGTACAGTTCGTCCCGCGCGAGGCCGACGCCGCCGTCCTTCACGCCCAGCACCTCCGTCGTGCCGAATGGAAGCGTACCTCCGCGGAACTCGCTAAGCGCGCGGAATACGGATTCGTCTACGTTCTTGAGTACAGAGACGAGCACGCTGCCGGGGAACAGCGGATTCTGGTCGCTGTCGACACCGATGGAATATTTGCCTAGCCCGTTGCCTTCCTTAAGCAGTCCCAGACCGGCGCCGCCGGCCGCGTTGTAGATAATGTCGACCTTCTGCGATTCATATTGCCGCTTCGCAAGCGCTCTGGCCTTGGCCTGATTGACGAAGTCGCCGACATAAGCCGAGACGACCCGGATCTCAGGATCGATATAACGAGCGCCCTGTTTGTAGCCGGATTCAAAGTCGCGGATCACGTCCATGTCGAGCCCGCCGATAAAGCCGACTACTTTTTCAGGATTGGCGCCCTTAAGGCCCGCGTCTGTCGTCGCCATGGCGGCGAATGCGCCAGCGAGGAAGGATCCCTCGCTCTGCGAATAGAGCATCGCGTACACGTTGGGCACGCCCTGAATGCTGTCGTCGTAGAAGACGAATTTCTGCCGGGGATACTGCTTCGCCAGCTTCAAGACGAGTTCGTGGCTCGTTGACGTGCCGACGACGATGACGTCGTATGTGCCTGCAGCGACCAGCTTGTCAAGCTGCGGCTCCCACTTGTCGCCGTCCAGGCCGCCCTCGACCGTCTCCGTGTCGAAGCCGTATACAAACGAGGCCTTTTGCAGGCCGCGCTCGGCCGAATCGAAAAATCCCTTGTCACCCAATTTGCCGCTTACAAAATGAAGCGCTTTAATCGTCCTCGCGCCGTCGCTCGCATCGGCATGCGAACCTGTAGCCGCTTGATTCGATCTTTCCGGCTTCGGAGAAACCGCATTTTTGCATCCGGCAGCCGTGCCAAGCAGCAACGCAGCTGCCAATATTCCCGCGATACGTTTATCGTTCATCCCAAGCGCCCCCCTCCTCCCGGATCGTCGTTATGCTTGTCCAGCTTTTTTTGAAAACGATCTCATCACCAATCTACAACGTTTTCACGCCCGGCGTCAGGAGACAGACGGTGGGTCTAGGGTGTAAAAATCATCGGCCTTTCTCCGGTCGTCCGGACCCGGTTAACGATATTTTCCGCAATTAACGGCGTCATATCCCGCCTTGCCGGCATACAATCGCACGATTTAGGCATACTTTTACAAGCCATGACCACTTGCCGGAACCGGATCGCTTTTGGTAATGTAATCCGTGCACGATAGTCAAGGTCCGGCGAAGAAGTCTTCGCTCTGTCTGCAGGGGGAATTCACCGATGCTTCGCAACACGATTTTTTCCAAGCTGCTCCTGTCCTTCCTGCTGCTGTCGACGATCCCGCTCATGCTGTCGGGCTGGTACGTTTTTCATCGCTCGGAGCAGACGCTGAACGAGCGGCTGAGCCGGGAAACGGTCAACATGCTGGACCAAAAACTGAAAACGCTATCACTCTTCATCGCGGATATGCGCCGGATGGGAGACGCAATCTCGTCCTCTCCGGCGGTTGCCTCTTACTTAACCGCGTCGGATTCGACAGGGCAGCGCCAGCTCCCGGCGCTGGACCGCTTGCTGTCGGCCAACGGGGCCATCCGTCCGGAAAACGTCGGCATGACCATCGTCGGGAATCGGGGTTCCGTGCATGCCTATGGCTATGCGCCGCGACAGAACGCGACTCTGCCGGCCGAGTTTGCCGCACTCTCCGCAGAAGCGAATTCCAGCGCCCCGTACACGATATCGCCCATGCACGTCCGTTCTTACAGCGCCGACGAGCCGGGTCAGCCTGTCTTTTCGTTCGTTCGCCGCATCGGCGGCACGACCGCCGCCGCCGGGGGCACGCTGATCATCGACTTCAAGATCGACGTGCTGCAGGACCTGCTCAAAAATATTTTTTTGCTGGGCGATATCTACAACGATTATGCGTCCGGCGTCATCATTACAGATCGCAACGGCCAGATTCTTTATCCCTATGCGGCGGGACCGTTCGGAGCGAGCGACTACGAGCGGCTGAAGGCGCACTATGCCCTCATTCAGCGTTACGACAAGACCACCGATTGGAATTTTACGGCCTATTTCCTCAAAAGCGAGCTGTACAAGCCCATCCATGGCGTGCGGAAGGCTGCATTGACGATCACGCTGGTCAGCATCGCTTTTTGTCTCGCAGCGTCGCTGCTCATCTCCAATTTCATATCCAAGCCCATCTCGCAGCTCCGGCAGTTGATGCGGAAGGTAGGGCGCGGAGATTTCGACGTTCATTACAAAGGCCGCTCCAGGGACGAGATCGGCGCCTTGGGCAACGGCTTCAATACGATGGTCGGACGCATCCAGGATCTCGTCGGGCAGGTCTACGAGGAGCAGGGGCACAAGCGCCGCGCCGAGATTGCCGCCATGCAGTCGCAGATCAATCCGCATTTTCTGTACAATACGCTCGAATCGATCAATTCGATCGCCCGGCGCACCGGGCAGCGCGAGATCAGCCGAATGATCGTCCTTCTCGGCAAGCTGCTGCGGATGAGTATCGGCACCTTCGAAGATATGATTCTGCTCGGGAGTGAGGTCGACTATGCGGCGCATTATCTCGAGATTCACAAGTTGCGGATGAAAGAGGGCTTCGATTACGCGCTCGAATTCGAACAGGGCATGCTGGAACTGTACACGATCAAGTGGATCCTGCAGCCGGTCGTCGAAAACGCCGTCATTCATGGTCTCGACCCGCGCCGACGCGGGGGCAGCATCCGGGTGAACGGGTGGATCGAGGACGATGAGATACGGATCAGCGTTAGCGATCAGGGCGTTGGCATGCGGCCTGAGGACGTGAGCCGGCTGAACTTCGATCTGGAACATCGGGCGCTCGATATGACTAAGCACCAAGGCAAGGTGGGGCTGTTCAACGTACAGTCGCGGATCCGGTTGCACTATGGAACCCCGTACAGCATACAGGCAGACAGCGTGTGGGGAGAGGGCATGACCGTAACGTTCAGGCTGCCAAGAAGGGAGTCGTCCAATTGAAAACGAAAATGCTGATCGCTGACGACGAATGGATCATTGCGGACAGTCTAGCCGCTATGGAGGAGTGGGGAATGCGGGACATCGAGGTCGTCGGCATCGCGCACAACGGCTACGACGCAATCCAGTTCCTGGAGGCGCAGCACGTCGATATCGTCCTGTCGGATATCCGAATGCCCGATATGGACGGCTTGCAGCTGCTGCAATACATTTACGAGGAAATGCCCGCTACGCAGGTCGTTCTGATCAGCGGCTACGGCGACTTCGACTATGCGCGCACTGCGCTTCGCTTCGGCGCCAGAGGCTATGTCCTGAAGCCGATCGATACCGACGAGCTCCTGGAAATCGTGGATCGCCTTCTTGCAGCCCGCGTCCAAGCGGACGGCGAGCCTTCCGGTGCGCAATCCGAGCTGCCGCCGTCCTATCATGCCGAGATCGTAAATAAGGCGAAGGCTTATATTCGCGAGCGTCTGCACGCCCCGCTCTCGCTCGCCGACGTGGCCGATTTCGTTCATCTGACCCCGCACTACTTCGGCCAGGTATTCAAGAGCCAGAACGGTCAGCTCTTCAACGCCTATCTGACGCAGGTCCGAATCGAAAAAGCCTGCGAGCTGCTGAAGCGTTCCAGGCTTAAAGTCTATGAAATCGGGGAAAATGTCGGCTATATCGATTCGAAGTACTTCGCCAAGGTATTCCAAAAGCAAATGGGCATGACGCCCAACGAATACAGGCTGAAAAAGGAATAACGCGTAAGCCTCGCCTATTCGGCGAGCAGTTGCTCCGCCCACCTGCGCATCCTGGCCGCGTACGGCGCGAGCTCGTGCACCGTAGCCAGCTCGTTCAGCAGTGCGGTGACAAGGAAGCGTCGCGGCTCATCCTTCTCCCCTTCTTCCCGAAGCATCTTCACAATCTGCTCCAGCTCCCGCTTGCGCGCGTTGGGCACGCTCAGCTCGCGGATGGTAGAGGTCGCTTGCTCAATGACCAGGGCGCCGCAGCGCTCGATCGCTTCCCGCAGCGTCTCCGGCTGCTCGGACTCGAATTCCTTCATCAGGTCGGCCGTAAGCATCGGCTCCGCCTTCCGCGCAAGCAAGCCCGCGACCAGATCGTCCATCCGATCGGCGAAATAGGCCGCCAGTGCACGTATCGAGAGCGGCTTGGCGGACGTCTTCATCAGGTGGAGGTACTCCTTGCCCATCGCGTTCAGCATCATCACCGCATCCCAGATATGCGGTTCGAGCGCCTCCCCATAGCGGCGCTGCAGCACGCCACGATTAAAGTTGATCAGCCTGGCGCGCTTGCGGAAGAGCATTGGACCGAGCTTGTCGCTGGAGATCGGCGGTTTCTCCTTGAGCGAATTGGCCACGAACAAGCCGTGATTATAGAAATAGTCGAGCTGATGGCGGATCTCCTCGACGAACAGCTCGCGCTGCGACAGCTCCGTACGCTCTCGGATCCGCTCGGATTCCTCCATGATTCGCGTGAAATGCGCCTCCATGATCTCGATGTACAAGTCCTCCTTGGACGGAAAAAACTTGTACAGCGAGCCCTTGGCGATGCTGCAGTCGTCCGCGATATCCTGGATGGATGTCGACTCGTAGCCCTTCTCCGCGAACATCCGCTCGGCCGACTCCACGATTTTGTTTTTAAGAATACTCATAGGTCCTCCCGAAAAATAAGGATTGACAAAGATTGCTCAACGCGATACAAATAGGCCTGTAGCCTTTTAGTGACTGTTCGGTTTTTGTTAAAACTGTATAGTCAGAACATTAACGGAAAATCACGCTTCCGTCAAGGTTCAGGTCCGTCATTTTGGAAAGGATGGAATGAATATGGCAAATTCGCGTTCGGCCTCGCCTGACGCGGCAGCGCCCTTCTCGCTTCTCAAACTGCTGCCGCCGCTCCTCGCCGTTATTATCGGCATGTTTATGGTTATCCTTGACACGACCGTCGTCAACAACGCGATTCCGACGCTGGTCGACGACTTCGGCACGACGCTGCATCATCTGCAGTGGGCCGTCACCGGCTATACGCTCGCCCTGTCGGCCGTCATCCCCCTCGCCGGCTGGTTGACCGACAAATTCGGTTCCAAGCGCGTCTTCATCGCGACGATCGTGATGTTCACGCTCGGCTCCGCGCTCTGCGCACTGGCGACGAACACGGAGCAGCTCGTCGTCTTCCGCGTCATCCAGGGCATCGGCGGCGGCATGGTCGCGCCAATCGGCATGGCGCTCGTCTTTCGCATCTCGCCGCCGGAGAGGCGAGGCGCGGTCATGGGCATGCTCGGCATCCCAATTCTGCTCGCGCCCGCGCTTGGGCCGGTGCTGTCAGGCTATTTCGTCGAGTACGTCTCGTGGCACTGGATCTTCCTGATCAACCTGCCGATCGGCGTCGCCGCCGTGATCGTGGCGTGGCGCTACCTGCCCGCGTTCGAACGCGGCAAGCCGCCGGCGCTCGACATCCTCGGCATGATCCTCGGTCCGATCGCATTCGCCATGCTGGCGTTCGGCGTCAGCGAGGGCGGCACGGACTGGGGCTCCGAGCGCACGTTAACGGGCCTTATCGTCGGCGGCGTAGCGCTCCTGCTCTTCATCTTCGTCGAGTTGAGGCACCGTCAGCCGCTGCTGGAGCTGCGCGTATTCAAGAGCTTCGCCTTCACGCAAGGCATTATCTTGTCTTGGATCCTCTATGCAGCGCTGTTCGGTTCCATCATCCTGTTCCCGCTCATGCTGCAGCAGGCCAAGGGCTATACGCCGCTGGAGACCGGCCTCATCCTGCTCCCGCAGGCGCTTGGCTCCATGCTCGGCATGCCGATCGGCGGCCGCCTGTTCGACCGATTCGGCGCGCGTCCGATCGTCATCACGGGTACAGTGTTCATCTCCGCGGCGCTGCTCATCATGTCGCAGATCACGCTCGATCGTCCGCTGTACGTCATCATGCTCAACCTGTTCCTGCTCGGCTGCGGCATGGGGCTGTCGATGATGACGATGAACACTTATATCCTCAATACGGCGCCCAAGGAACTGGTCAACCGCGTGACGCCGCTGACCAACTCGGCCCAGCAGGTCATCGTTTCCTTCGCGGTTGCCGGTCTGACGGGTTACTTGTCCACCCACAGCGACAAGGTTTTGGCAGCCTACAAAGGTCCCAACCCGCTCGAAGCGGTCGTCGGCGCGTTCGGCGACACCTTCCTGCTGACCTCGAGCTTCGCAATCGTCGGCTTCCTGCTGAGCCTGTTCATCCGCCGCATCAAGCCGGCCGCGCAAAAGAGCGGCGCTGGCGAGACGCGCGCGGAGGAAAGCATGCTGGCCGGACACTGATATAGAAGGACCGTTTAAGAATGACGAAAATCAGCCGATCCCCGCGATCGGCTGATTTCTTTTATTTATGGGAGTAGGGCGGCATCCCGCTTGCTAGGATCGTGCGATCCGCGTGCCCGACAGTTTGGAAGCCGGCAAAATTCCCGCTCTTGCGATGCCGGTCATCCGGTCGCCGGAGACGCTTACCTCGAACGCAAGATTCAAACGCATCGGCTTTGTGATCCGCTGCGACCACCGAAGGATATTTCCCTCAAGCGCAAGGTTTAGCAGCTCGCTTTTCTCTTCTCCTTGCGTTGCCGTACCTTCCAGCTTTCCATTTGCGGACGAAATCAGCAATTTGGCGGCCATTTTGCCGATCGGCGTCGCGATCGTCGTATCCCATTCCCCTTCGAAAACGGACGGGCCCGCGGTCGGGCTCGCCAGAGCGGCGTCCCTCCGCCCGTCGTTCAAGGCGGTAGGGTTCTCCTTATCAGGCGGGAGGATATCATGAGCTCTCGGCGCGTTGCCATGCGGTCTCCAGACCGTCCCCCGCTTCTCGTACTCGAACAGCCTCTCCACCGCATGCGCAATCTGCGGCCCGAGCTCGCGATCGACCAGATGCAGGGCGACGTCAAGCCCCGAAGTAACGCCACCGCCGGTCACCAAATCTCCATCGTCTACGACGCGTGCCGGTACGGCGATCGCTCCGGTCGCCCCGAGCAGGCCCATGCCCATATGATTGGTGACGGCATGTCTTCCTTCGAGCAAGCCTCCCATAGCCGGAATCAACGAACCTCCGCATACTGTCGCTACGATGACGTCCTTTTTCCCGCGCGCCTCCTTGATCATGCCCGTTAACGCCGAGTTCAAGGCGCGGTTCAGAATAGCCGGGACGGAGTCGGGACCGTCTCCAACGACATCGCCGGACGCGCCGGGCACGAGAATAATGCCGGGCCGATCAGCGTCGAGCTTGTCGCTCGCCTCGATTTTTAGTCCGTTGATGCCGCTCGGTACGGCTCTGGCCCCTTCGGCGGACACCAGCTTCACATTGAGCGAGCCGGGAGCATACATCTCCGCAGACAAAAAAACCTCGTATGGCGCAATGGCATCCATCAGATCAAAGCCGTCAAACAGTACAACCTGTACGTCCAGCATCGATAACGCCTCCTCGTCGGTATTCCACTTTTCGACGCAGCCGCATTGCAGCACCGCATAGGAGACATCATACCGGACAAATCTCTCGATCAAGGATGCACATCCGTCGCGAAGCGATCAGGGAATCATCACGATTCGGAAACGAATCGATGGCAAGGCTCCGATTTGTAAACGCCAAAAACCGTTTCTCCGACCGGCGGCATCGACCCGCCTAAGGCGAGAGAAACGGTTCATCTGGTACTATTGTGCCAAAATCAAGCCGACGGATAGGCGAAAACGACTTCGTGGACGCTCAGCTTGGCCCCCAGCATGATGCCGCCCCCTGGACGCGCCTGTTCGCCGTGGCCACCCGGCTGTCGCTCGGGCTCGGCGCCCGCTTCCGGCTTCGGACGGGCATGCGCGTGCGCCTGCTTGAACGCGTCGCTGTTCACCCAGCCGTCGAAGGCCGCGCGGTCCTCCCAGGTCGTGCACACCTTCAGCTCGTCATGCGCCTCCAGCACTTCGGTCAGCAGCTCCATCCGGACGAAACCCGGCGCGTGCTGAACGCCCTTCGGATTTTTGAAGCGCTCGGCGACTTCGGCGATATGTCCTGACTTGATCTTAATCGTATTGATAGCGACGATCATGGCGAACATCCTTCCCGTGTTTGTTTTGTACATATTGTAGCAAAGGCGGGATCGTGTCTCAAACGGTGGCGGGTGCGTGGGGCGGCGAGTAGCGGCTGCGGGGGTGGGGCTTGCAGCGGCGGGGGGAGGCGGGGAGCAGCGGCGGTAGATGCGTGGCGGGGAGAGCTGCGGCGGGGAGAGCTGCGGCGGGGAGAGCTGCGGCGGTGAGGAGTGCGCGGAAGAGCAGCGGCAGGTGTGTGGCGGGGAGAGAAACTGCGCGGAGGGGTGGCGCGGAGGGTCCGGCGCGGTGCGTGGTGCGGAGAGCTGCTGCGGCGCCGGGGTAGTGCGGAGGGTGCGGCGCTGGTGCGTGGTGCGGAGAGCTGCTGCGGCGGGGAGTGGCGATGAGTAGCTGTGGGAGCTGCTGTCTGGCGTGCTGGTGGGGTACGCAATACAAATAGTTGTTAAAAGGCATCTAATCCCTCATAAATTCTCGTAAACGCTCAAATAGTTGTTAGAAGGCAGCTAATTCTCTCCCAAGCGCCGTAATTCCGCATATCGTGCAAAAATAAATGCCTTTTAACAACTATCCGCCGTTTGCACTCGATGCCGCTCGAAATAGCTGCCTTTTGACACTTATCGCCCGGATCGCTTGTTCTGCTTCAGTCGGATCGCCTGTTCTGCTTTGCCCGGATCGCCTGTTCCGCCCACTTTGCCCGCGTTGCCCACTTTGCCCGATTCGTCCGCCTTGCCTGCTTTGCCACGCTCCCCACTCTATCCGCTCCTCGCTCTGTCCCGACCAACCGCCCAACCGCCTGCCTGACCTTTCATTCGCGCAAATCAAAAACCCCCTGCCGATCGACCGGCAAGGGGGAGACTTGTACATGCTGCAATTCGAACCGAATTACTTGCGAATCGTCTTCAGACCCGTCGACCAGGAAATCACTTGATCCAGCATCTGCCCAAGGGAGGTTGCCTGCACGTCCTTCGGCTTGAAAACGGAGCCGTTCTCGAAGTCGGTGAACAGCGAGAGCGCCGGGTGCACGCGCACGTCCGCGACGGACAACTCGCCGAGGATGCCGCGGAGATGCTCCGCCGCACGGGCGCCGCCGACCGAACCGTACGAGACGATGCCGGCCGCCTTGTCGTTCCATTCCTTACGCACGTAGTCGAGCGCATTCTTAAGCGCGCCCGTGATGGAGTGGTTGTACTCCTGCACGATGAAGACGAACCCGTCGCAGCTGTCGACCTTCTGCGTCCACGCAGCCGCGCCGGAAGCGTCCTGTCCCGGTTCGCCGAGCAGCGGCAGCTTGAAATCGGCGATGTCGATGATCTCGTATTCCGCGTCGCCGCGCTTGTCGGCCTGTTCCTTCACCCATTCGCCTACCTGCGGACTGAGGCGGCCTTCGCGCGTGCTGCCCAGGATAATGCCGATCTTCAACATTAGAATTCCTCCCTTAGCCTTGAGTTGGATTCAATTCATTGTATCATCTGCTCCAGGATTATCCAAAGCCCGTCCGGTTCATACAGGCTTCCAGAATCGTCCAATACGGCTCGGCCGCGCAATAATTACACGCGCGTTGCGGGAACCGCCGCGGTAGCCGCTTCCGGCAACTCGACCATCGCAGGCGAAGGCGCGATGCCGAGGCAGCGGCACATGAGCGGAGCCAGCAGCAGCTGCGGTAATGCGGACTCGCCGCGGCCCCGCTCCAGCATAAAGCGCGCGTCGCCCAGCAAATAAAGCGGGACGCTTCGCTCCTCGGAAGCCGTGCCGCCGTGCTGCCCGGAGGCGCTCATCCCGTGGTCGGAGGTGACGAGGATGCGGTAGCCGCGCAGCAGCCAATCCGGGACGAGCGACGCCAGCATGCCGTCCGCCGCCCGCACGGCCGCCTCGTACTGCGGGCTCTCGCCGCCGAATTTATGACCCGCGTCGTCGATGTTCATCGTATGGACGTACAAAAAATGAGGATCGTACGCCTTGCGAAGATGCTCGGCATCCGCGAACAGGTGACTGTCGGGATAGTGGTCCTCGAAGTAAAAGACGCCATGTTGAATCGGCTTGTCCGCGTCATGTTGATGGCGGTCCGTCAGCGGCTGGAACGGCGCTGCGTTGTATAACTCGCTGACCCAATGATAGGCTGCGGCCGCCGTCCTCAATCCTTCGTCGGTCGCCAGATGGAACACGCTCCGCTCGCGGCTCAGGCGCGCGATATGATTGGCCGTAATACCGTTCTGCGCGGCGGGCGTGCCGGTCAGCAGCACCTCGTAGAGCGGTCGCGACAAGCTCGGCAGCTCGGACCGAACCTTATGGCAGACCGCTTCGCCCTGCTCGGTCAGATGCTCCATGTAGCCAAGATAACGACGCGCGGCGTCGTATCTTAGTCCGTCCAGCACGACGACGACAAGCTTCGGGGACGATGGGTCCATGCAGGCACTCCTCCTTTAATCTCCAGTACTCTCCTTTAATTGGCTACCGTCCATTGCAAGCGGTGCGCGCGCAGCAGCTGCGTCCACTCCCGCGGCGCGGCGACGTTGCTGACGATCGTATGGACGCTCCGCAGCGGAACGATCTCCACGAACGCTTCCTTGTTCAGCTTGGAATCGTCCGCGAGCACGATCGTCTGCCCGGCCGCCTCCGCCATTCGCCTGGACATGCCCGTCTCGCCGAGATCGTAATCGCTGATGCCCCGGTTTGGCGACACGCCGCCGACCGAGATGAAGGCCTTGTCGACCCGGAACTGCGCGATCATCCGCTCGGCCATCGTGCCTGACATCGACTGCTGCTCCGGATTCAGCTCGCCGCCGATGACGATAATTTTGCCTGTGAAACGCCCGCCGTTGAGCGACTCCATCAGATGATAGGCTACTGCGAGGGAATTGGTCAGCACGGTGAGCCGTTCGCAGCCCGAGATCGCTTTGGCCAGCTCCAGCGTCGTCGTGCCGACGTCGATGGCGATCGTGTCGCCGGACGAGATGAGCGCTGCGGCAGCGCGGCCGATCCGTTCCTTTTCCTGCGCTTTCTCCTTCTGCCGCTGCAAATAGGGAGGCTCGTAGTTGGTCGGCTTGCTTGGCACCGCGCCGCCGTACACACGCTTGGCCAGCCCTTCGCGCTCCAGGAACAGCAGGTCGCGGCGCACCGTCTCCTCCGACACGGCGAACCGCAGCGACAGCTCGGGCACCTTGACCCGCCCGTCCAGCTTGAGCTGGTCCACGATGACGCGCTTGCGTTCTTCCGACGAGATCGACATGCTCCTTAAGCTCCTTCTTTCTCCAGATGCAGTAGCTGCGATTCGTCGAGCGCCAGGAGCACGGGACTCTGCTCCGCGAGCGGCAGCGAGCGGCCGTCGTTCAACGCGTCGATCGTGAGCCTAACGCCCGCGGCTTCAACGGCATAACGGATGACATTGCCGAGGATGGATACCGACCGGATCATCCCCTCGGCGATGCGCCGCCCCGGCTCGAGCGGCTCGGTCCGTCCGTTCAGCAGCACGACCGATTCGGGACGAATGGCGAAGCTGTGCGCCCCGCTGTCTAGATGGCCGAACAGCAGAGACGCGTCCGACCGACTGAGCACGTTGTAGCTGCCCATGAACCGGGCGACGAATTCGGTCCGCGGCTTCGTGTAGATCGTTTCCGGCGCCCCTTCCTGGACGATGCGGCCTTTGTTCATCAGGCACACGCGGTCGGACAAGGTCAGCGCCTCCTCCTGATCGTGCGTGACGAAAATCGTCGTCATGTTGAACTGTCGCTGGATCGCGCGAATTTCCGCCCGGAGGTTTTTGCGAATCTGCGCATCGAGCGCGCTAAGCGGTTCGTCCAGCAGGAGCACCTTGGGACGGACGGCCAGGGAGCGCGCAAGCGCTACCCGCTGCTGCTGCCCGCCGGACAGCTGCTGTGGATAAGCGTCGCGCTTGTCCGTCAGTTCGACGATGGCGAGCAGTTCTTCCGCTCTGCGCTTTCTGGCCGCCTTGTCGACGCCCTGCATTTTCAGGCCGTATTCGACGTTTTGGCTCACAGTCAAGTTCGGGAACAGCGCATAAGCCTGAAATACCATGCCGATCTCCCGGCTCCGCGGCGGCAGCTTGGCGATATCCTTGCCGTCCAGCAGAATCCGGCCGCCATCCGTGTCCGCGAGCCCCGCGATGCAGCGCAGCAGCGTGCTTTTCCCGCAGCCCGACGGCCCGAGCAGCGTTACGAGCTCGCCTTCGCGAATTTGCAGGTTCACGTCGTCCAGCACGTTCGCGTTGCCGTATCGCTTGCGGATGCTTTGCAGCTCCAGATAGTCGCTCATCCTTTCATGCCTCCGTTCACTTTTTGGCCCAGCTTCATGAGCAAAGCCGACAAGATCAATATAAAAACAAAGTAAGTGATCGCGATGGCGCTGGCCATATGGCCGCTCTCGCCCATCCGTTGGTACAGATATACCTGGATCGTTTGAATGCGGCCGCCGACCAGCATGTTGGTCAGCACAAACTCGCCGAACAGCACCGAAAACGAGAGCAGCGCGGAGACAAGCACGCCGGGCCATATATTCGGCAAAATGACCGTCGCGAATGCTCGCATCCGGCTCGCGCCGAGCAGCTCCGCGGCGGAGAGCAGCGGGCCCGCCGATACGGTAAGCAGACTGTTGCGGATGCCCTGGTACATATAAGGCAGCACGACGACGAAGTAGGCGCCAAGCAAAATGTAGGCCGTGCCCGAAATGTTGAGCGGACCGGAGGAATAGGCGCGGATGAGTCCGACTGCCGCCACCACGCCGGGCACCGCGTACGGGAGCACCACGATCCCTTTCATGAGCGATTCCAGCCTCGGCATGTAGATCGTAATGACGAACACCGCGGGAAGCATGACAAGCAGGCTGATCGCGACGCCGAGCAGGCAGAGATAAAGCGAGGTCCAGAGCGACTCCAGGAAGCGCAGATCTTGGAACATGCCGCTAAACCATTCAAGCGTCCAACGCGCGGGAAGCACCGTCGTCTGCCATTCTTTGGCGAACGCGTAGATGCAGGTGGCGAGCAGAGGCAGCAGCAAATAGACCATCAGCAGCAGCATCAACGAGCGATGCGCGGGACCCGCCCGCTTGGTCGAAGCGTCCATCACAGCTCCTCCTTGGCAGCGGCCGGCGCGGCGGGGCTCCAAGAACGCGGCTGACGGCGGCGATTAGGCGAAGCGTGCTGACCGGCGCCCAGCACGGCGTCGAGACGACGGGTCCGCTGGGTCATCTTATGGTTCAGAAAAACGGCGAGCAGCGTCGTCAGCGCCAGGATGACGGCAAGCGCATTGCCAAGCTGCGGCTGGTTGACGACGTCGCCCGCCACGAGCGAGCCGATCCGCACGGCCAGCAGGTTGTAGTTGCCGCCGACCAGTGCGTAGGCCGTCGCGTAAGCGCCCATGGCGTTTGCGAACAAAATGCCCAAGGTGCCGAATACGGCCGGCGACAGTACAGGCAGACCGACGCTCGTCCAGAACTGCCACCTGCTCGCGCCAAGCATGGACGCGGCTTCGCGCCACTGATCCCGAATGCCGTAGAAGGACGGGTACAGGAGCAGCAGCGCAAGCGGCACCTGGAAGTACACATAGACCAGGACGAGTCCCGACCAGCTGTACAGGTCGAAGTCGGCGAATACGCTCCAGCCCCACTGTTTGAACAGAAGCGTGAACACCCCGTTGCTGCCCAGCAGCACGATATAAGCGAAGGCGAGCGGGACGCCCTGGAAGTTCGACGTCATATTGGAGAGCATCAGCAGGCGGTCCCGCGTACGCGCCGGAAATCTTGTGATCGCATATGCGCAGGCCAGGCCGACGACGATGCCGATTGCGCTGGACGCGGCGGAGATAAGCAGGCTGTTTTTGATCGCCTGCATGTAGTAAGCGCTCTGCAGAATTCGCGCGTAGAAGCCGAAGGAAATGCCCGAGCCCGACGCGGACTTCAGGCTGCCGGCCACCATGGACACGACCGGAATGAGTTGAAACAAAAGTATCATCGCCAAAAAAGGGACAAGCCCCAGCCAGATCCACCGGTTGCTCCGTTTCAAACGTGCCACGCTCCTGTCGGATAAGAGAGAGGCGCCTTCGGCAAGCAATCGAAGACGCCTCGTAAAAGGATTAGTTCATGTGGACAAGGACGCGCTCCTGCCACAGCTGGGGAATCTGTTTGGCCGTCTCTTCCCATGCCTTGTAGTCGTTAACCGGCTTGACGTTCGTGTACGCTTCCTTCGGCAGCAGCTTGGCCGCCACGTCGTCCGGCAGCTTCACGCTGTCGCGGATCGGCCTCGCGTAGCCCTTGGCCAGGTTGATCTGGCCTTCGTCGCTCAGGATAGATTCGCGAGCGAGCTTGGCCGCGTTCGGATGCGGCGCGTACTTGTTGATGATCGTGGCGTAGCCGCTCACGACGCTGCCTTCGGTAGGAATCGCCACGTCGTATTGATCTTTGCCGAGCTGATCGCTGTAGTTGAGCGCATTGAAGTCCCATAGCAGCGTCACTTGCACTTCGCCCTTCTCGATGTTGGCGAGGCTCGCTTCGGCGTTGGAGAGGCGGCCTTCCTTGGCCAGGCTTTCGAAGTACGCGATGCCCGGCTCGATGTTCGTCTCGCTGCCGCCGAAGGCGATTGCTGCGGCCAGCACGGCCATTTGGGCTTGCGCGGCTTTGGTGACGTCGCCGACGATAATTTTGTAATCGCCCTTCTTCAGGTCTTCCCAGCTCTTGGGCGGGTTCGCGACCAGCTTCTTGTTGGTCAGGAATCCGATCGTGCCCTGATAGCCTACGAGCCAGTGGCCGTCCTGATCCTTGGCCCAAGCGGGAATTTCGTCCCAGTAAGAAGTCTTATAGGCTTGCGTAACGCCTTTATCGATCGCAACCGAACCGAAGGCGATGCCGACGTCGCCGATGTCCGCGGTCGGCTTGTCCTTTTCCGCGTCGAACTTGGCGATCTCCTCGGCGCTCGACATATCGGTATCCGTATGAGAAAGGCCGTATTTCGTTTGCAGATCCGTCCACGTGTCTTTCCAGTTCGCCCATGTGTCCGGCATGCCGACGCTGACGACGGAGCCTTCTTCCTTTGCGCTCTTCTCCAGATCCGCCAGCGAAATTTCCTGCGGGGCGCCGCTCGCTTCCGCGCCGTCCGCGTTTTTCTCTCCGCATGCCGCCAGCGGCAGCGCGAGCGTAGTCAAGACAAGACCCGCAGCCAATTTCCTCTTCAATGCGTTTTTCATGGTTTCCCCTTCACTCCCGCGTGGATTATTGTGGACTATGTCTATATTCTTGTTGTTTTCTCTCCTACTAGAGTGTAGTTGGGGACTATTTACGCTGGATTATCCGAACCGGGCTTGTTTGTTAAATCGTTTGGGGGATTTATCAGAGAAATGAATCTTGTATAATGTTGAAAAAGGCCATATTTTGTCAGAAGGAGTGCTAGGATTATGAAAAGAAAGCTAATGGGTCTCGTGCCTGCCGCGCTTGCGCTCGCCCTGGCGGCAGCTCCGATCGGCGCGTTCGCTGCCGGACCGAAGTTTCAGAGCGCAGCTGCGGCCTACTCGCTGCCCGCCGGCAGCTCGATCAACGATATCGCATTCGCCGACCTGGACGGAGATGGACATCTGGACGCGGTCGTGAGCGATGTGGTAAATGACCGAATCGCGATATTTAAAGGAAACGGCAACGGGACGCTTCAGACGGTGGCCGAATACTTGGCGGTAGGACAAGGCCCCAGGGAGATCGCCGTCGCCGATTTCAACGCCGACGGCCGTATCGACATTGCGGTCACCAGCTATACCGACGATGCCGTATCGATCTATTTAGGCCAGGACGGCCACGGGACGTTCGGACCGCGCGCCGCCTATCCCGCTGGAGACGGTCCCAACGGCATCGCTGCTGCCGATCTGGACGGAGACGGCCTTATCGATCTGGCGATTGCTTCCAACGACAACAATCAGTTGGCCGTTCTGTACGGGAATGGAACCGGCACATTCTCCCCGCCAATCCTGTCCCCCGTCGGTTCGTATCCTCGACACGTCATCGCACGCGACTTCAACATGGACGGACGTGTGGATCTCGCCGTCGCCAACGACGGTTCAGGGAATATTAGCGTCATGCTCAATAATGGCGACCGTACGTTTACGAAGACCAACTTCGGCGGGCTTCACACCCCGACCCGACTGGTGTCGGGAGATTTCAACGGAGACGGCAACCTCGATCTGGCAACCGCGGAAAACGGCAACGACGGGGCGGCTGTCCTGCTTGGCCTGGGCAACGGTTCCTTCGGGCCCGCCTCCTATTATTCGTCCGGTGCCGGTACCAGGCCGATCGACATCGCGATGGGCGACTTCGACGGCGACGGTCATCTCGATCTGGCCGTTACGAATCAAACAACAATCACCATTTCTATTTTTAACGGCAACGCCGACGGAACCTTCCAGCCAAAGGTCGATCTTCCGTTAAAGGGTCATGTTGCCTCGAACGATTTTAATGAGGACGGACTGGCGGATTTGGCCTATGCGTCCGGTGCGAGCCTTAGCTTGTTGAACAGCCGGGCCGAAGGCGAGCTGGCGTTTTCCGCGCCGACTTTTATGGTTGCTGAGGACGGCGGGAATGCGACCGTGACCGTCAACCGTACGGGCAGCGACTACGGCCGGACGAAAGTAAGGATCCAAACGTCGGACGGCTCGGCAGTCGCTGGCACCGACTATACCGCCGTCGACGCGACGATCGTTTTCGGCCCCGGCGAAACGACGAAAAGCGTGACGGTGCCAGTCGCAGACGATTCGGTCCACGGGACGGACCGGACGTTCGGGGTGAAGATCTCCGGCCCGACCAACGGAGCGACGCTCGGCGCGCAGACGAGCGCGATCGTCACCATACAAGAGGACGACCCGGCGCCGGATACGACCGCGCCTACAATCGATGTTTCGAAGTTCGCGGCCGTCGACAACTACAGTGGCACGCAGGATCGGCTGGCCGGGGCAGCCGGCGCAGTAAGCGAGCCGGGAGCGGACGTGCGCGCCTTCCGCTGGAATGACAGCAATAGCAACGGCATCGTGGACGCAGGCGAGCTCGGATCGTCCATCGCACTAGGGACGAGCGCTGCTGATGGCTCGGTCCCGGGCGCCGACATCGGCGACCTCGGGCCGGGAACTTACAAGTACGTCGTATCCGCCGAGGACGCTGCGGGCAACGAATCGCCGCGAACGGCAGCAGCGGCCGTGATCGTCACGCTGACAAAGGGCCTGACGCCCGACGTTGCGGATCCGACTTGGCCGTCCGGTGCTGAGCTCGCGGACGCGAACGTCACGCGCACCGGCATCAAGCTGTCGTGGCCCGCAGCCAACGACGACCGTGGCGTCGATCATTACGAGCTGACGCAAGACGGCGGCTTGATCGCCTCGCCTGCCGCGGCGACATTGTCTTACGACGTTGCCGGGCTGACGGCGGGCACCTCGTATGCGTTCGAGATCGTCGCCGTGGACGCTGCGGGCAACCGCAGCGCGCCGCTCGCCGCGACGGTGGCGACCGCGCCGTTGGTCGATCCGGAGAAGTTAAGCGCCGTCGACAACTACGACGGCACGCCGGATCGGCTGATCGGCGCGGCCGGTGCAGTCGGACGCTCGGGCGCGACCGTGCGCGCCTACCGCTGGACCGACGCCGACAGTGACGGCATCGTGGACGCGGGCGAGCTCGGCGCGGTCATCGCGCTCGGCACGAGCGCCGCCGACGGCTCGGTCGCGGTAGCGGATCTCGGCAATCTGGCGGCCGGGACTTACAAGTTCGTCGTGACCGCGACCGACGGCGCCGGCGTAGAATCGCCGCGCAGCGCGGCCGCAGCGGTCACCGTCACGCTGACCAAGGGCATCGCGCCCGACGTCGCGGCGCCGACCTGGCCGTCCGGCGCGGCGCTCTCGATCTCGGCGGTAACATACGATAGCGTCAAGCTTGATTGGCCCGCGGCCGCGGACGACCGCGGCGTCGACCATTACGAGCTGACGCTGGACGACGGGTCGCCTGTCGTTCTCGATGCCGCCACGCTTTCTCATATTATCGGGGACCTCATCACTTCCACTAACTATACGTTTTCCGTCATTGCCGTCGATACTGCCGGTAACCGGAGCGCTGCATTAACCACGACGGCCACCACGGAACCAAAGCTGGTGACCGTTCAGCCCCCCGAGGCCTCGGGTGAGTCTCGTCTTAAGCTTCTGACGCTCAGCGGCGGTGCGCAACTTATCCATTTGACGCCTGCCTTCGACATGAACTTGCTTGCCTACGAAGCGGAGACCTTCGAATCGCGCATTACGCTAAATGCCGAGCCCTTCTTTCCAGCCGCGATCGTGTCGATTAACGGGAACAGCGCCGTCGGCAAGCTCCCGTTCGCTCTCGATCTCGAACCAGGCAGCAACGTCTTACAGATCAGCGTACGGGCAGCAAACGGCATCGTCCGCGAATATACAGTGACGATCCATCGCCAAAACAAGCCCCCTGCCGTTTCCTGCTTCGCCGACATCCGCGGCCATTGGGCGGAACCGGAGATCAACGAGGCTTGCGCGATGGGCCTCGTCCAGGGCGGTCCGGACGGACTGTTCAGGCCTGACGGTCCGGTCACGCGCGCCGAATGGGCCGTGATGCTTGCAAGATGGCTGAACGATGACATCAAGGACGCGTCAGGCGACTTAAGCTTCGAAGATGCGGCCGGGATACCGCCCTGGGCGCGAGGCGCGATCGCATCCGCCGCGAAAATCGGCATTCTGAGCGGCTATCCGGACGGCATGTTCCGCCCGTCCGTCACGATCAATCGTGCTGAAACGGCTGCCGCTCTCGTACGCGTCGCAAAGTGGACCCTCGATCCCGCGGCCGTCACCTCCTTCGCGGACGACGCAAGCATCCCGGCCTGGGCGAAGCCCTACGCTGCGGCCGCGGCGACGCATGGCATCCTGAGCGGCAAAGACGGCAACCGCTTCGCCCCCTTCGCACCGACCACCCGTGCCGAAGCAGCTGCATTGCTCGTCCGGTTATCCAAGCTTTCTAACCAACCGTAAGAACGGCTATTAAACGAAAACGGGATGAAGCAGGTTATTTCCTGCCTCATCCCGTTTTGTTTGGGTCGACCGCCGGGCATCAACTACCCTACGACAGCGGTTTACGTATTCCGGCGTCTGGCATCGCCCATCTACTGCTCTACGACAGTAGTTTGCGTATTCCGGCGTCCGGCATCGCCCATCTACTGCTCTACGACAGTAGTTTGCGCATTCCGGCGTCCGGCATCGCCCATCTACTGCTCTACGACAGTAGTTTGCGTATTCCGGCGTCCGGCACTGCCCATCTACTGCTCTACGACAGTAGTTTGCGCATTCCGGCGTCCGGCATCGCCCATCTACTGCTCTACGACAGTAGTTTTCGCATTCGGCGTCCGGCACTGCCCATCCACTGCCTACGCCATCCCCTTCTCCCCTACTACGCCCGGATCCCTTCGAACCCGCTCGTCACCAGCCGGCGCACATAATCGTCGTCAAGCGGCTCGCCTGTCACCAGCAGCCGGTAGAGGATCGGTCCGTACAGCAGGTCTACGCCGAGCCCGACGTCCAGCGTTTCTTTTAGTTGTCCGCGCCGGATCCCTTTTTCCAGGATTCCCTTTGCCTCAAGCCTTCTCGGCTGAAAGTAACGCGTCCGGTACGCTTCGGCCAGGCCCTCGTCGAATTGCCCCTCGCCGACCAGCGCGGTAATGATCTTTCCTTCCCTGCTCATCAAGAAGCGGGTCAAGTTCACGGCGTGAATCTGCACATCCTCGAACGCGTCGCCCGTGTCGGGCACCGGCAGCCGGGCCGAGGCAGCGGACAAAAAGCCGTCCATCACCACTGCAGCTTTGTTCGGCCACCATTTGTAAATGGTCGCTTTGCTTACGCCCGCGCGTTCCGCGATCTTCTCCACCGTCACCGCGCCGAAGCCGACCTCCAGCAGCAAATCGTAGGAAGCGGACAGAATCGCCTGCTGCGTCTTCGGATCCCGGGGCCTTCCCCGCTTGCTCTGCTCTTGCATCCTCATGACCTCCTCTCTCACACTCGAGCGGGTATTTCTGAACATTAAAATACAATACGTTCAGTATACGAAAAAAGATGCGAAAGAAAATAAAACGCCTATTTACAAAACGCTGCGTTCAGTATATCATGAGGTCACCAATTAATAAACTGTACGTTCAGTATTTATTTAGCTGCTGAGAACGTACCGGACGGAGGATGCAACATGCGAACGGAACAAAAAATGAAGGATGGCGGCATTTCCCGCGGATTGATGATCCTGCTTGCAGCGGCTTGCGGCCTGATTGCAGCGAACCTCTATTATGCGCAGACGTTGGTGGGACCGATCGGCGCCTCGACGGGACTGTCCGCCGGCGCGGCGGGCCTGATCGTCACGTTGACGCAGATCGGCTATGTGGCGGGGCTGATCTTCATCGTGCCGCTTGGCGATATCGTCGAAAACCGCCGGCTGACGGTCTTCTCGCTCGCCGTGGCGGTCGTCGCGCTGATCGCTGCCGCTATCGCGCCGAACGCGCCGCTGTTCCTGGCCGCGTCGCTGCTTATCGGGACGGCTTCGGTCGTCGCGCAGGTGCTCGTGCCCTTCGCCGCTTCGCTCGCCTCCGAGGCCCAGCGGGGCCGCGCCGTCGGCAACGTGATGAGCGGGCTTCTCCTCGGCATCATGCTCGCGCGTCCGGTCGCCAGCTTCATCGCCGGCATCTGGAGCTGGCCTTACGTATTCGCCGCTTCGGCAGTCGCCATCGCACTGCTGGCGTTACTGCTGTCGCGCAAGTTGCCCGAGCGCCGGCCCGCGCCAAGCGTATCCTACGGTAAGCTGATCCGCTCCCTCGTACCGCTGCTCGTCCGCACGCCGGCCCTCCGCCGACGCGCGCTGTACCAAGCGTTTTTGTTCGGCGCGTTCAGCCTCTTCTGGACGGTCGCGCCGCTCCACTTGGCAGACACCTACGACATGTCCCAGCAGGGTATCGCCTGGTTCGCACTGGTCGGGGTCGGCGGCGCGATTGCCGCGCCGATCGCCGGACGGCTGGCGGATAAGGGCTGGAGCCGACCGCTTACCTGGCTGGCCTTGAGTATCGCCCTGGCGTCCTGGCTGCTCCCGCACTTTTTCCACGGCCACTCGACCGTCTCGCTTGTCCTGCTCTTCGTCTCCGCGATCGCGCTCGATATGGCCGTCTCAGGCAATCTGGTGCTCGGGCAGCGCGTCGTCTACGCGCTCGGCAGCGAAGCGCGCGGCCGTTTGAACGGCCTGTTCATGTCGATCTTCTTCATCGGCGGAGCCGTCGGCTCGGCGCTCGGCGGCTGGGCGTACGCGCATGGCGGCTGGCAGCTCGCTTCGCTCATCGGCGCAGCGTTGCCGCTGCTCGCGATCCTCTATGCGTTTACCGAGAAAGGGCGCAGAGAAATCGAAGCCAAACCCGCCCTTAACTAAGCTTGGCCAGCTCTTCCATAAAAGCGGGCCGTCTTCCGTATGCCGCCTTTAGCCGGGAGACGATCTCCGCTTGCCTGGACGCGCCGGCGATTTTTTTGTAGCGCTTGATGACGCCGCAGACGGCTTTATATCCCTTTCTTTCGTTTGCATTTTCCGCTTGACGCTCGATTTGCTTTTCATAAATGCCCATAACCTCCCTCAGGTAATCGGGAGCCAGCCGTTCGGCTTGCGCTTCGATCTCCGAAGGATAGGCACGGACGTATTGCATTAATTCCGGCAGATCGTTCTTCTCCAGAATCAGCCGCAGGTACACGCCTTTGGAACGCCAATCGCCAGCCTCCCTCAGTTCCTCGACGATGCCTCGATAGAATGCTTCTTCTTTTTCTCCGGCCAAAACCGCAAGCTCTTCATAATAGGCATATTCGCCGTTCAGCAGAAGCTCCTTGCCGATCGCCGCCTGTTCCTGCTTAAGCGACAGCTTCTTATACGCTTCATACCGCTTGCGCTTCCACTTGGCTGCTCGTCCGGGCAAGGACAGATCGCTTCGTTCTCCCTCTTCGGCCACTTCTAGTACGCGGCGATAATCCCCCGATTCCATGAGCCGATCGATAATCAGCTCGCGGAACGAGGGATACTGAATATGCGCAAAGGCGAACCGCTCCGCTTCTTCCTCCGAGTCGAGAAGGAGCAGCCGGTGCACGATCCCGAGCAATTTTTCCTGATAAAATGGTTTGTATCCGTCGTCGGCGCTCTCTTGCAGCTGCTCCTCAAGCAAACCTCGCAACTTCTCTCTCGGCTGCGGCAAATCGGCGAAGGCGACGCAAATTTCAAGCACCTCGATACGGTTAGATTCCCAACCGTCGAATATATCGCTCTCGCTCAACGTCACCAGCCGATCAAAGAGTGACATACGGACCGTTTCGCTCTCTTCACGACTTTCGTTTGCGAGCTGCGCGATTTTCCCCAGAGATTCCTGGATCAGCTGGCCGATGTCGCCGCCCGAATCGTCCGCGTATTGCAGCGCCTCCATGCCTTCTTCCAGCATCAGAAACGTCATTTCCAGCGATAGCGAGCGGCTGTGCCGGTCTCCGATGCTTTCGAGTAGATTCGTCAGCTCCGCAGCAAACCCGGAAACGTCCCGATAGGGAATAAACTTTTGTCTGCCGACGTACTTTTTTACGACCGACGCGATCATTTTTTTAAAAGCTTGTATTTGCCGCTTGTCCGACTTTCCTTCTCCGTATTTCAGCAGCAGGCTGTTTTTCAGCATGGGATCCTGCTCGCAGACCTCCGCAACGATTCGAACGAGCTCTTCTTTGGAGAGCCTGTCTAATATCGTATCCAGCTCGGAAATTTCGGTCATGTCTGCTACACTCCTCAGCTTGTATGTCGTTCTCTTTTTATTGTAGCGGGTCATGGTCTCCATCTTCATCTCCATCTGCACCTGCATCCCCATTATTAAACTTTCCGATTCTTGACGGTCCGACCCCTTCAGAGTTATCATGGACATTCAATATCTATAAATTAACGTTGAAAAACTCTAAAAGGAGGCGTCGACGATGCACAGTAAATCTGATCCCGCTCAAACAAGTCTGGAAACCGAGGCGAAGCCTCCGGAAGCCATGTCTCGCCTGGGAGCGGAAGTCTTGTCCATGCTCCAACCCTCCCCCGGGGAGCGAATTCTCGACCTGGGCTGCGGCAATGGGGACCTGACAGCCCGCATCGCCGCCGCCGGGGCGATTCCGACGGGCATCGATCTGTCCGCGGAATCGGTGGCGCTTGCGAGGGGGCGGCATCCGGGCCTTGATCTGCAGGCGGCTGACGCCTCCCTGTATCGGACGGATACCCGTTATGACGCGGTCTTTTCCCATGCCGCGCTCCATTGGATCGGGAATGCGGAGGCTACGGCGCGTACCGTATGGCTCGCCCTTCGGGACGGCGGACGATTCGTGGCCGAGTTCGCAGGCAGCGGCAACCTCGCTTCGCTGACCGATGCGATCGCGAAGGTGCTCTCCGCACGCGGCTACGACCCGAAGGAGCGAAATCCCTGGTACCTGCCGACGATCGGCGAATATGCCGGCCTGCTGGAGCGGACCGGATTTCGCGTGACGTTCGCCCTGCACTTCGATCAGCCTTCGCCGTCCAAAGCCCCGTCGGGGGTCAGGACCTTGCTGGACAGCTTCGCGAGCTATTTTTTCCCGGATGTCCCGCCGGCGGAGCTCGCCTCCGTCTATGACGAAGTCGAAGCCGCGGCCAAGCCGCGCCTTTACCGGGACGGCCAGTGGATCATCGATAAGAGCCGCTTGCGCATCGCGGCCGTCAAGATACCGCGCTAACCGTCAAGCGGTGCGACGCATTCATCGATTGGCGAACCTATTCCGATATAGGTATGGGGAGGCGAGATTATGGATATAGCGGCAATCTCGACAGGGCTGGCGATGAGCGACCTGCGTCAGCAAGCAAGCATCGCCGTCCTAGGCAAGGTCATGGATACCGCACGCCAGAATAGCGAGGCAATCGTGCAGTTGACGCAGAGCATCGCGCAGCCTCATCTGGGCGGCAATATCGACGTGCGCGTCTAAACAACTGCGCACTCGAAATTAACGCCGGCGCAAAAAGCCGAATCGGCCTCGTCCGGGGCCCGATTCGGCTTTTTGCGCTGCCGCATATTGCGGCAGATACGCCGGGCAAACTACAAACTACAGGCGATCCAGCTCCCGCGCTTCGGCTTTGGGCCGGCAATCCTTGCATACGCCGATCGTGCGGCCGCTCTCGTCGATATAAAAGGACAGCCGCGAGGAACGCACGCGGCACAAAGAGCAAGGGCGCGCCTGCTCCCCTGCCCCAGGCTCCCGCCGCTTATCGGGTCGCTTATCGAGGCGCTTGCGGGCGGCTCGAAACGGCACGACCTTCGCGCTGCGCGAGGCGACCCGCTTCCGGCGGCGCCGTCCGACCCAAAGCGCCAGCCCTGCTCCCGCCAGGACGACAACGGCTGCAATAATCACGATCAGCATGCGGTTCTCCTTTCCTGTGCGCTTAGGTTCCTGTCTTCCATATCTAATGATCATAGCACTCATGCGCCGCGATTAACATCCTTCAACACGACCTGGCCAACCGGCGTCGAGACGATCAGCGCATATCCGCCATTGTTCCGACTTCTATCGCAAAGACGCCGCAGCGCTTGCACTCGCCGCCGGTTCCTTTTGCGCCTCTTCGCCCAACCCTTTGCGGTACGTCTTCGGGCTCACGCCGTACACATCCTTGAACACCCGGCTGAAGTAGTGGGCTGCGCCGAAGCCTGACACCTCGGCGATGGCCCCGATCGAGGCGTCGGTCCGCTTGAGCAGGTCGAGCGCCCGCGCAAGACGAATCTCGGTCAGCCGGCCGACAATCGTCTTACCGGTGAGCCGCTTGTACTTGCGGGCCAGATGGTTGTAGCTGACATGCAGGCCGTCGGCGAGTCTGCGGACATTCATTTTCTCCGCGCGCTCGTCGTTCAGGTAGACCTCGATCTTGCGGAGAAACGCAGCATCGGACTGATCGACGGCCGCCGGCGTGACCCGTCCTTCGGGATGGCGAACCGCGGCGATCGCCAGCAGGATCTGCACGAACGTCAACTGAACGGAAGCCAGCGAGCCCGCCTCCCGCGCTTCCTCGAACAAACGCATAATCCGCTCGCCCAGACCGTAGCGATCCTCGTAGCAGCCGAGCTGCCACTGCCGCAAGCCCTCGAGCGCGGCATAGACCGAGCCGGCTCCGCCTCCGGCGGCAGGATCGGCCGGCGCGACCGTCCATCGCATGCAGACGCCCCGGTGCGGAGACTGCGGCATGTACTCGTGGCGGTGCTCGGCGCCCGCCGGGACGAGAAAAAACTCGCCCGGTCCGACGTGTAAAAGCGGTCCCCCGAAGCCCGTCTTCATGCTGCCTTCGTAAATATAATTGCACTCGAACCACGCATGCGTATGAGGCGGACACGAGCGGGCTCCCCAGGGCTGCTCCTCCAGCACCTCGATGATCTCGATGACGGCGTCGTTCACCCTGACGGTTCCGTACAATTGATCCGACATGACCCCGCGCGTCATAGGCTCGTCCCCTTCCCGCTGCTTATCTCTACCATAGTAGCACAAGCGAACCGGTCATTTTAGTGTAAAAACGGGATACTTCAATGAATTTACATAGGTGCGCTTCAAAATGAAAATAGAAGGGAAGAGAGCGACGAACCAGAAAGGATGCATGAGCTTGAAAAAGTTGCACCTCATCAGCAATGCGCACCTCGACCCCGTATGGCAATGGGAATGGGAGGAGGGCGCGGCGGCGGCGGTGTCCACGTTCAGGGCGGCCGCGTCGTTCTGCCGGGAATACGACGGCTATGTGTTTAATCACAACGAAGCGCTGCTGTACAAATGGATCGAAGAGTACGAGCCGAGCTTGTTCGCCGAGATCCAGCGCCTCGTGCGTCTCGGCAAGTGGCATATCATGGGCGGATGGTACCTGCAGCCCGATTGCAATATGCCTTCGGGCGAATCGCTCGTCAGGCAGATTCTGCTCGGCAGGCAGTACTTCATGGAGAAATTCGGACAGGCGCCGACGACCGCCATCAATTTCGACTCCTTCGGACATTCCAGGGGGCTGGTGCAGATCATGCGCAAGTCCGGCTTCGATTCTTATCTGTTCATGCGGCCCGAGCAAAAGACGGCGGGTCCGGCCGAAGACTTCGTCTGGGTCGGCTTCGACGGCTCCGAGGTGCACGCGCATCAAATCGCGGACGGGTACAATACGCTGCTCGGGCAAGCGCACAAAAAGATCGCGAAATGGCTGGAGAAATACGCGGACGACGGCGAGGACCGTCCTCGCCTGCTGCTGTGGGGCGTCGGCAATCATGGCGGCGGTCCCTCCCGTCTCGACCTCGACCGCATCGGCGAGATGATGGCTTCGGGTCCGGTAGAGATCGTGCATTCGACGCCGGAGGCGTACTTCGCGGAGCTGCGCGAAGCAACCGATCTTCCCCGTCATGCCGACGATCTTAATCCGCGCTTCGTCGGCTGCTACACGTCGATGATCCGGATCAAGCAGAAGCACAGGCAGTTGGAAAGCCAGCTCTTCATGACCGAGAAAATGCTGGCGACGGCGGCGGTTCAAGGACTGCTGGCATATCCGGCCCGCGAGCTCGGCGAAGCGTTCCACGACCTGATGGTCGCCGAGTTCCACGACATTTTGCCGGGCAGTTCGATCCAGCCTGCGGAGGAAGCTTCGCTCAGGCTGATGGACCACGGCCTGGAGATCGCTTCGCGCCTGCGCGCCCGCGCGTTCTTCGCCCTGGCTGCCGGGCAGCCCCAAGCGGCGACGGGCGAGTATCCGATTCTCGTCTACAATCCGCATCCGTATCCCGTACGCGGCATCTTCGCCTGCGAGTTCATGCTGGAGGATCAGAACTGGACGGAGGAATTCTCCATGCCGCTGGTCTATCGCAACGGCGCGCAGGTGCCGAGCCAGCCCGAAAAAGAGCATAGCGCCCTGAACCTGGATTGGCGCAAACGCGTCGTTTTCGAAGCCGAGCTCGCGCCCTCGTCCATGAACAGGTTCGACTGCCGGATCGTCAAGCTGCCGCAGAAGCCCAAGGCGTATCTGACCGAGCGCGACGGCGCGATCCGGTTCGAATCGCCGTCGCTGCAGGTCGAGATCAATACACGCACCGGGCTGATCGACAAGTATGTCGCGGAGGGCGTATCCTACCTGCGGCCGGGCGCCTTTCTCCCCGTCGTAGTCGCCGACAACGAGGACCCGTGGCGCATGGATACGGACCGGTTCGAGCCGGCCGTCGGCCGGTTCGAGCTGATGAGTCCCGCACGCGGCACGGCATTTTCCGGCGTCAAAGACGAGGTGCTGCCGGCCGTGCGGGTGATCGAGGACGGAGACGTGCGGACCGTCGTCGAAGCGCTGCTCACCTATGGCGACTCTGCGGCCGTGCTCACCTACCTGCTGCCCAAAACGGGCACCGAGATCGAAGTGCAGGTCCGCCTGTATTGGCAGGAAAAGGACAAGCTCCTCAAGCTGTCGATTCCGACGGCGCTCGGAGATGATCATGAATACTTGGGGCAAACGGCGTACGGCGTACAGCGGCTGCCGCAAAACGGCGACGAGGCGGTCGCGCAAAAATGGACGGCGATCGCGGAGCGTGCGGCCGACGGACGGGCCGTGACACTGATCAACGACGGCGTCTACGGCTCGGACGGCGCCGGCGGCACGCTGCGGCCGACGCTGGTCCGCGGCGCCGCTTATTGCGCGCACCCGATCGGCGAGCGTCCGATCCTGCCGCAGGACCGGTTCCTGCCCCGGATCGACCAGGGCGAGCGCACGTATACGTTCTGGCTCAACGCCGGCAATCGGGAGTCGCGTCTTGCGGCGATCGAGCGCGAAGCGCTCGCCTTGCACGAGCGGCCGTATGCGCTGTCGTTCTTCCCGAGCGGCGCCGGCGAGCTGCCTCATCGCGGCGTCGAGCTTGAAGGCGACCGCGCGGTGCTGACCGCCTTCAAGCAGGCGGAGGACGGGGACGGTTATATCGTCCGTCTGTATGAGCCCACCGGCGCGCCTGGATCGGCCCGCGTTCGCATCCCTTCGCTCGGCATCGACGAACAAGTCGAGCTCGGCGCGTTCGAGATCAAGTCGTACAGGACAGGCAAGGCCGGCGGCGGATGGCGGGAATGCTCGCTGGCGGAGTCCGAGTAAGGGCCGGACGAACGTTCGCGGCCAAGCTCGCCGTCAAGCGCGTCACCGTCCTGCCTCGCGATACTGCCCTGGCGTGACGCCGACGGCGCTCTTGAACGCCTTGGTGAAATAATGCACGTCGGAGAAGCCGCAGTACTCGCTCGCCACCTTGATCGGATAGCCGTTGCCGAGCAGCTCCTTGGCATGGTCGATGCGCATCCGAAGCAAGTATTGATAAGGGGTCGCGCCGAACGTCTCCGCGAACACCACATTGAAACGGGAGGGCGACAAGCCCGCCCGTTTTGCCATGTCCTTGACCGTGATCGGATCGGAAATATGAAGCGCGAAATACGAGGTCATCCAATTGAGCAGCGGCTTGGCGTCGGTCGAGGCCGATTGCGGCGAGCTCATAAACTCGCCGACGAGCGCCGCATACCATTCATAAGCGAGCTGCTGCGCTTGGACCGTGCCTGCGTACGTCCGAAGCCGCCAGGCGTCGATCATTTTCATCACCAGGTCACGCATGCGCCGAGGGTGCTTAAATGCCAGTTTCATCGGCAGGTCGAACGCATCGCAGGCGTTTAGTCTCGGCTGCATCAGTTCGGCGAATGGCGCCATATCGATCTGGCCGGGCAGCGTGATGAAGCTCTGCGACCGCCTCGAAGAGTAGAAGAAATCGAGATGAACGTAGGGATTGATTGTATCGTCGAGGCCGCGAATCGTATGCACGTCGCCCGGCTGCAGCAGGCAATGGTCGCCGGGCCTCAGCGCGTGCACGCGCCCTTCCAGCTCGATCTCGAACGTACCCTCCTGGACGTAGAAGATCACGTAGTCCAGCAGATTGCGCTTGCCCAAGAAGAACGGCCGCCTTATCGCATAGTCCGCGTTCCGGATGTAAGGCGCGACATCGAATTGTTCGATTTTCACCAGCCCACTCCTCGCATTTCAGTTGTTTTTTACCCTATTCTCATGTCCATTTTACAATGATCGGCTCTCGATTTCCCTATATGATTAAGGCTAGCAGCGCTTCATGGCAAGTATCTCAAACTTAAGCGAGGGTCTGCGATGAGCCAAATGTACAAAGGTCTGAAGACGCGTGAAATCTCTTTTCCGCTGGGCGGCATCGGCACGGGCTCTATCGGGCTTTCCGGCAATGGAAGGCTGGTCGACTGGGAAATTTTTAACCGGCCCAACAAGCGGAGCGTGAACGGGTACAGTCATTTTTCCATCAAGGCGGAACAGGACGGCCGCGTCCTGGACGCCCGCGTGCTGAACGGCGATTTGCAGGCGCCGTACGTCGGCCAGCCTCGGCGGGGCGCCGCTCTTCACAGCGGATACGGCTTCGGCCCCGATACGGAAACAATGGCCGGACTCCCCCATTTTCGAGATACCGAATTCGAGGGACAGTTTCCCGTTGCTTCTCTCTCCTTTCGCGAGCCGTCCTTTCCCGGCGCCGTAAAGCTGCTCGCCTTTAACCCCCTCATTCCGCTGAACGACAGGGATTCGAGCCTTCCAGCCGCCTTTTTCGAGGTGGAGATTGAAAATACGAATGCCCGGCCGATCTCGTATACGGTCTGCCTGAGCACCGCCAATCCGCAGGCGGCCGGGCAAGCCGCCAATGCTGGCGAAGACGGCGCGCTGGACGACGGGCGGCCGCTCCGGCTGCTGAAGCTGTCCTCCCGCCGGCGGGGGGACAGCGATCCTGCATACGGCGACATCGCGATCGCGACGGACGCTCCCTACACGAGCTGCCAGCAATACTGGTACCGCGGCGAATGGCTCGACCACCTGGAGACGTTCTGGCGCGACTTCACGACGCCCGGCGAATTCGTCAACCGCGTGTATGCGGAGGATCCGCCGGCGGGCACGACGCGTCCGGACATGGCTTCGCTGGCCGCGCGCATCGCCGTGCAGCCCGGGAGCAAGACGCGCGTCCGTTTCGTCATCGGCTGGAGCTTCCCGAACGTGCGCAACTTCTGGAACAAGGAGCCGGCGGGCACGACCATTTGGAAAAACTACTATGCCTCGCTATTCGCGGACGCCGCGGCGAGCGCTGCGTATGCGCTGAACCATTGGGACCGGCTGCTCGCGGATACACTGGCGTTCAAGGACGCCCTGTTCGGCTCCACGGTACCGGAAGTCGTCAAGGAGGCGGTATCCGCCAATCTCTCGGTTCTCAAATCCGCGACGACGCTGCGACTTACGAACGGCGAATTCTACGGCTTCGAGGGCTGCATCGAGGACGAAGGCAGCTGCGAGGGCTCCTGTACGCACGTGTGGAACTACGCCTATGCGCTCCCTTTCCTGTTCCCGCAGCTCGAACGAAGCATGCGCGATCTCGACTTCAGGTACAACCAGCGGGACAGCGGCCACATGAATTTCCGGCTCATGCTGCCGCTCGGCCGGGAGGCCTCCGCCTTCCATGCCTGCGCCGACGGCCAGTTCGGCGGCGTGGTCAAGGCGTACCGGGATTGGAAAATCTCCGGCGACACGGACTGGCTGCGCGCCAACTGGGACGCGATTAAAAAGTCGATCGCCTACGCCTGGGACGAGGCGAACCAGGACCGCTGGGATCCGGCGCGCGCCGGCGTCCTCACAGGAAGGCAGCATCATACGCTCGATATGGAGTTGTACGGGCCGAACGCCTGGCTGAACGGCTTCTATCTGGCCGCGCTCAAGGCCGGCGCTGAGATGGCGCGTTATCTGGGCGAGCCGGATACGGCGGCGCGCTACGAGCAGATTTTTCAAAAGGGCAAAGCCTGGACGGACGCGCATCTGTTCAACGGCGAGTATTATGTGCAGCGGGTCGATCTGGACGATTGCGGAACGCTCGAGCCTTACGGCGCCGCTGCGGTCGACCGGTACTGGAACGCGGAGCGCGGCGAGATCAAGTACCAGCTCGGCGAAGGCTGCGCGATCGATCAGGTCGTCGCGCAGTGGCACGCCAATCTGTGCGGGTTGGGCGAGATCTTCGATCCCGGGCAAACGTCGAGCGCCCTTCGCTCGCTTTATCGCTATAACTTCAAGCCTTCGCTCAGGGACGAGGCGAATACGTGGCGGCTGTTCGCCCTGAACGACGAAGGCGGCCTCCTGATCTGCGCCTGGCCGGAGGGGTCCCGCAAGCCGTACATTCCTGTGCCCTATGCCAGTGAGACAATGACAGGCATGGAGTACCAGGTCGCCTCTCACATGATCCAGGCGGGCATGGTCGACGAGGGCCTCGAGATCGTGCGGGCGATTCGGAACCGATACGACGGCGAGAAGCGCAATCCGTGGAGCGAGATCGAGTGCGGCAGCAACTACGCCCGCTCGATGGCCAGCTACTCGCTGCTGAACGCCTTCGCCGGCTTCGAATACGACCTCGTCCAGGGGATGATCGGCTTCCATCCTGTCCGGCGCGAGGACGGCGCGTTCCGCACGTTCTGGTCGCTCGGCAGCGGCTGGGGAACGTTCGGGCTGCTTGAGAATCAGGCGGAGCTGTCGATTCTGGGGGGACAGCTTGCGCTGCGCGCGCTGAAGCTGCCGCAGGAGACGCTGCGGCGCGTTGTCGGCGTACGCATCGGAGCTGCGGAGACCGCGTACAGCTTGGACGACGGCGCGCTCCGGGTCGCGGTTCCCTGCGTAGTCAAGGCCGGAATGCCGCTGCGGATCGCGCTCGGCGCCCGCCGAGCCGAATCGCAACTGAGCAATCCATAAGAAACGCCTCCCCATCGGTCCATGATAAAATGGAAGCAAAAAGGAGGCTATCAGAAATGAGTGACGCTAACGCCGGCACGACCGCTCCCCGCATCGTCCCGCATCTGTGGTTCGACCGGGAAGCCAAGGAAGCCGCTGCTTTCTACAGCTCCGTATTCCCCGACTCCGCCATTACGAGCGCGACGACGCTGCGCGAAACGCCTTCGGGCGATTCCGACGTCGTCTCGTTCACGATCTGGGGCAGGCCGTTCATGGCCATCTCCGCAGGTCCGCTGTTCAAGATGAATCCGTCCGTGTCGTTTATGGTGAACTTCGATCCGTCGCTGGACGACCGCGCGAGCGAGCTGCTGGACGAGATCTGGAACAAGCTCTCGGAAGGCGGCGCCCCGCTCATGCCGCTGGGCGAGTATCCGTTCAGCAAGCGATACGGCTGGATTCAGGACAAGTATGGCGTCAATTGGCAGCTCATCCTGACCAATCCTGAAGGAGAGCCCCGTCCGACGATCATTCCTTCGCTCATGTTCACCGGGGACAACGCGGGCAAAGCCGAGGAAGCGCGCGAGCTTTATCTGTCCGTGTTCGAGCGTTCCCGCCCGGGCCAGCTCCATCGCTACGGTCCCGGCAGAGCGCCGGATCGGGAAGGCACGGTCATGTTCAGCGACTTTATGGTGGAAAACACCTGGATGACCGCCATGGACAGCGCGCACAACCACGGCTTTAATTTCAACGAGGCGATCTCCCTGCTCGTCCGTTGCGACACGCAGGCGCAGATCGACGCCTACTGGAGCGCCTTGTCCGCCGATCCGCAGGCCGAGCAGTGCGGCTGGCTCAAGGACAAGTTCGGCCTGTCTTGGCAGATCGCGCCGACTGCTATGGAAGACATGATGGCGAACGGTACGCCCGAGCAGATCGCGCGCGTGACCGCGGCGTTTATGCCGATGAAAAAGCTCGATATCGCCAAGCTGGAGGAAGCGTACCGGGGCTGAGAGGTTGGGAAGCCCCCTGCTGCGGAGGCATACAAAAAGAACCGCGAGGCACGATGATGCTTCGCGGTTCTTTTTGCCGACTTTATTTTTTACGTTCAGTCAGTCACTTTCCGGGTTCTCGCCCATTCTCACCCGATGCTCACGACCTTCCAGCCCATAAGCTCGCCGAACCGCTCCAGCACGGGCAACACGTCGCCGTACACGATGACGCCGTGGTGAATGCCGCCGTTCCGGCTGAAGGCCGCCAAATAATCGGATACGGGCAGCCGGGGCGCAAACCATCCGCGGATCGTCTCCGGCATCCGATCCAGGCCCTGCGTATCGAGCATCTCCACGTCGGATAGGATCAGCGTAAAGCTGTCGTCCTTGGCCGGCGCCAGGCAGGCATACACCGCTTGGCCGCCGCGGAATGCCGCATAGGCGGCGACGGGCGCGTCCGCGTCCGTAAAAGGAAAGGCCTTCTCCAGGAGCGCGGGCTTCCCGGCAGCGACGCGAAGATTCATTTCGCCCATATGGCTGACGAAGACGCGGTTGTTCTCCCAATCCGGACAGAACATCTCCGCGAACGAGGTGTCCGGATAGACGGACAGCAGCGCGCCCACCAGCGCAGCGGTAAGGACATCGCCTTCGCCCGCATACCCGACGCCGCGCGCCATCGCCTTGCCGGCCTCCAGGAAAGGCATGCAGGACAACCCCGACGACTTCGTAATGTCCATGAAGTTCACGGTAAAGGCAGTCAGTCCGTGCTGTTCCGTCAATTGCCGCACCTTCAGGCAAGCTGCCGTCGATTGTCTGTACAGCCGCTCGTTCAGCTCTCCGATCTCGAAGCGGTCCCGGTCCGACACGCGTTCTTCCTCGATCTGTTCGTCCGTTATTTGCATTTCCGCGAACGGCGTCCGGCCTTCCGTCAAGTCGAACTCGACGGTCTCGATACCGATCGCCTTGCGCATTGTGTCGGTCGGCACCTCGAAGTCGCCCATGCCGGCAAACGGGCGCCCCAGCCTCCCCACCTTGGCCGTCCGCATCCCGTCGGCGATGCGTGCGGCTCTTACGCCTTTGACGACTCGATCCAGCACATCCGACCTCGACCAGTGCCCCGCTTCGATCTGGAACGTCTTGCCCCGCCGCAGCAGCAGATTGCACATGTCCTGCACGCCGTGTATGCCGTGATTGTACATGATCTCGTCCGGCAGCTGCGACGGGCCGAATTCGTACGTGGGCGTCGTGTCCAGCACGACAAGCGGAAGCTTCGTGGCCGCCAGCGCGCCGATGGATTCCAGGGAAGGCGAATAGGCCAGATGCAGCGTCACGACGGCATCGACGGACTCGCGTTCGAAGCCGGCGATCGCTGCCTCGAACTCCGGCTTGACCCTGCACGGCGGGACGGTGACGACGTCGAGGCCTTTGCCGCGGAGCTCGCCTTCGATCGTGCCGTGGAACGCGTCCACCCTTTCCCGAAGCTCGGGCCAATGATCGTCATACAGCAGAACATACAGCGGCAGCAGCCCGATTTTCAGCGGCTTCATCGGCTTCATCGGCTTCATTTGCGCCTCTCCTTCCCGATTCCGTCGACCAGGTCGAATGCGTTGTTATAAAAGACGTCCTCGATGTCCTTCTGCCCCAAGCCCTCGGCGAGGCTTGCCCGCCGGAACGCTTCGATCTCCTCGTACATGAAGAACGTCAACGCTTCCGCTTCTTCGCCATCGACCTCGCGCAAATTTTTATCGCCCGATACGTCGCCGTAAAGGCCTTTCGGCACCAGATTGATATATTGGCCGTTCTCGTAAATCCGTCGCATCCGCATCCGCAGGATCGGGAAGTCGCTGCCGAACAGAATGCGCTTCGGCCCTACCGCCTTGATCAACTCCCTGAAAACGGTCTCGTTCGTATTGGCGCTAATATCGAACACCATGTTTTTCGTTTCCGCCAGCACCTCGAACGCGTTCCCGAGGTCCTCCAGGCAATACGCTCTGCCTACATGCGCGATGATCAGCCGCAGCCCGGGATATTTCCGCTCGATCTCCAGCATCTGCATCAGGTTAACGGGATCCTTCAGGCGGCCGTCTCTCGGAATATGCAGCATGGCGGCCCAGCCGCGCCTGCTCAGCACCTCCAGATGATGGGGCGGCAGGAAATCGTAAATGCGGATTTCCTTCTCCGGAATGCAGGCGTCGGCAAAGTTCAGATAGACTTTGCAGCCGAGAAATCCGCCCTTCTCGATGCCTTCTTCGAACGCGGAGGCGCTGAGTCCGGGCTTCGTGACCATAAAGGAAGGCAGCCCATGCTTCTGCGCGCTCGCGCGGACGTATTCGTTGCCTGCGTCGATATCGTATGCCAGGCTGACCTGGGAGAACAGCAGCGGCGTCACCTCTTTTCCCGGAAACATCAGGCGGTAGGTCTCGAACAGATCCTCCACCGAATTGTCGCGGGCGACGAGCGAGGGCCAGGTGACCGCTCTCACGGGCGCGTTCGCCTCGCGAATCCGGATGCTATCCAGCCATACATGCGTATGAATGTCGAAAATTCGCTCGGGCAGGAAGGATTGCAGCTTGCTCTCGTAAAAGGCCTTGTCGACTTCTTTGATCTGAAATAGGCTCATATTGTCACGCTCCATTATTCAGTAGGGAATCGCTTGGCAAACGCCTCGTATTGCCGCCGATATACTTCATGCGCCTCGAGATCCGGCTGTCTCGTCAGCTTCGGAAACGCCGCTTGCTTGAATGCCTCTCTCTCGTCCGGGTAAAGGCCGGCCGCCACGCCTGCCAGCAGCGCAGCCCCCGCGGCGCCGGCGCAGGAGCCATTGACCGTGTGGACTTCCACGCCGAGCACGTCGGCGACGATCTGCGGCCAGGGATGCGTGTCCGAAGGTCCGCCGACCATCATGACGGACGTAAAGCGGATGCCCGCTCGCGCAAGCCGATCGATGTGCGATCGAAGGAGATAGACCGTGCCTGCCATGACCGCGCTCGCGAGATCGGCTTTGGCGACGCCAGCCCACCGGCCGCTTTCGGCTTCCAGCAAGGGGTTGAGGAGAAGACCGCCGGCGCCGGGCGCGGCGGACGCGGCGAGCGCGCTGAACAATTCGTACCTGTCCGGGGCATCGGAAATGTATTCGCGAACGATCCGGTCCACCGATACGGCGATCGCGGGCAGCGAAAACATCGCGCCCCAAGGACCGTTTGGTTGGAGAAACGGATCCGTCAGCATGCCGTTGCCGACCGCTTGGCTCCGTTCGGACAGCGGCGTGAAGCCCACCCACGAAGTACCGCAGGAGAGCAGCAGCCGGCCCTCGTCCAGCACGCCCGCTCCTCTCGCGGCGGCGGGATGATCGAAGGAGCCGGCGGCCACGGGCGTGCCGGCCCGCAGCCCCGTAAGCGCGGAAGCCACCTCGGTGATGCAGCCCAGGAGGGATCCTGTCGCGACGATTCGAGGCAGCTTTTTCTCGGGGATGCCGAGCGCGCGCAGGTATGGCGCATGCCAGCCCTTCGCCTGCTGGTCTTGCAAGTAGAAGGTCGTTGCCTGCGACGGGTCGATCGCCCACTTGCCCGTCAGCCTGTAAAGGAGGTATTCCGTACTCATGCCGACCTTGGCCGACCGCTTCAGCAAGTCAGGCTCATGAACCGACAGCCAGGAAAGGTGGGCAAGCGGGAACGCTTTCAGGAGCGGCCAACCGGTCCGTTCGTGAACCTCCGCCGGCTCAAGCCTGCCGAGCGCGGTTTCCATTTCGTCCGTGACGCGGTCGTCCATCCAGCTGATCGCCGGACGCATCGGTTCGCCCCGCTCGTTCAATAGCACGGTATTCCCGCTCGCCGAAGCCATGCACAAGCCCGCTACGCCGCCCCCCGCAGGCAGCGCAGCAGTCAATTGGCGGATCGTGTCCGCGGTCAGCGCGAACAGTTCGTCCGCATCGAACTCGACTCGCCCGTCCGGGTATGCGTCCAGCCAGGTTTCCGTCCTCGCCCTGGCTACGACCTCGCCCGCCGCGGACAGGAGCACGCCTTTGACCGCGGAAGTGCCAAGATCCAGTCCGATCGTATAGCGGTGCCGGTATTCGGAGCGGTCAGCATCAGAACGGGTCGGCATAAGCGAATCCGAGACTGTCCGCCACGGGACGGCAAGTCACCGCTCCTTCGTAGGTGTTCAACCCGAGACGCAGATCCGGATGCGCCGCCAGCGCCGGCTTGATCCCTTTGTTCGCCAGCTTGACCAAGTACGGGAGCATCGCCGCTTCAAGCGCGAAGGTGGAGGTGCGAGGTACCGCGCCGGGCATGTTGGCGACGGAATAGTGCACGACGCCGTGCTTTTCGTAGTAGGGGTTGTCGTGCGTCGTCACCCGGTCGACCGTCTCGATCGAGCCGCCCTGGTCGACCGCCACGTCCACGATGACCGATCCGCGCTTCATCGTCATGACGACGGATTCCTTCACGATCTTCGGCGCCTTGGCGCCTGGAATCAGTACCGCCCCGATGAGCAGGTCGGCCCGCTTGACGGCCTCCGCGACGTTGTAGTCGTTGCAGATCAGGGTCGTGACCTTGCCGCCGAAAATGTCGTCGAGATACACGAGCCGGCTCTTGTCGACATCCAGAATCGTCACGTTCGCGCCGGCGCCGATCGCCATCTTGGCTGCGTTGGTTCCCACGACGCCCCCGCCGATGATGACGACCTCGGCGCGGTTTACGCCGGGCACGCCGCCCAGCAGGATCCCCATGCCGCCGTTGTTCTTCTGGAGCAAGGACGCCCCGATCTGAACGGACATCCGGCCGGCCACTTCGCTCATGGGCGCCAGCAAGGGAAGCTGGCCGTTTGGCAGCCGCACGGTTTCGAACGCGATGCCCGCAAGCTTTTTCTCGAGCATCATCCGTGTCAGCGGCAGATCCGCGGACAGATGCAAATACGCGAACAGCGCCTGTCCCGGCTTGAACAGCTCGTATTCCGACGCCACCGGCTCCTTCACTTTTACGATGAGATCCGCTTGCCCGAACAGCCCGGCCTTGTCTGCCATCACGATGCCGCCGGCCTGCGTATACTGCGAATCGTCAAAGCCGCTGCCTTCGCCCGCGCCCGACTCCACGAACACCTGATGCCCGTGTCCGGCCATTTCCTTGACGCCGCCCGGCGTGAGCGCCACCCGGTTTTCGTTGTTCTTGATTTCTTTGACTACGCCGATCTTCATGTTCATCACCGTCTCCAGCAAATTATAGTCAAACCAGCCGAACCTCGATGCCCCGTTCCTTGAAGGCTTCGAGTTCTTCCTTGTTGGCGTTCTGATTCGTGATGAGGCAATCCGCCTTCTCGACGCGCTCGATCAGCGAGAAATTCGATCTGCCGATCTTGGTGTAGTCGGCGACCAGGATCGTCTTGTCCACCCTGGCGATCATATGCCGGTACAATTCCGCTTCCAGGTGATGATACGTGCTGATCCCGTAATCCGCGCTGACGCCGTCGGACGAGAGAATGAGCTTGTCGGCTTTGTATTTGTTCAATTGGCCGATGGTATCGTCGCCCGAGACGAATTGATAGGGAACGTTCAGGTTGCCGCCCAGCAGGACCACGACATGGACGTTCCGGCCGAAGCCGGCTTCCTGCGCGATCGACAGGGAGTTCGTAATGATGATGAGGTTTTTATGGTTTTTGAGCTCGCGCATCACGTATAGAGGCGTCGTTCCCGATCCGAGAATCAGGGTGTCGCCGTCGGAGATCTGCGCGGCCGCTTCGACCGCAATCCTTTTTTTCTCTGCCTTATGCGTCTCCATGCGATCCTGAAAATTCATGTTGTAATAGGATTTGTAGGTGCTGATCGCGCCGCCGTGCGTGCGCTGCAGCAGCTCTTGCGCCGCCAGCTCGTCCAGATCGCTCCGGATCGTGACCTCCGAAGTCCCGAACAGCTTGCTCAGCTCGGCGACTTTGATTTTTCCTTCCCGATGGAGCAAATCCAGGATTCGTTTTCTTCTCTCGTCGATATCGAGTTCTTCCATACGATGCGCACACTCTCTCTCGTCAATTGGGATCGTTCAAGCGATGCAGGACCTCTTCCATCCGATGAACGAAGTAATCGATCATGGCTTGCGTCGCGATGACGGGCGGCTTCGTTAATGCTGCCGGCGGGCATTTCGCCTTATAGGTTTGCGCGCTGATATCGATGCAGTTCTTGTTAAGAATCGCGGTAAATTCCGTAACCTTTTCGGGCTGCCGGAAGAACAGCGTGGACAGATGGCCTTTGCCTTCCGCCTTCTCGATCAGCCCGCCGTGACGCTCCGCGAGTCCCTGGAGCTTCTCTTCATAATAAGTGCCCATTTCCCGAATGTAATCCGCATTTTCCTCGGAAAATTTCATCGTGATCAGATAGGCCAGCGCCGCCAGCTCTTCCTGCCCGTTGGTCACCAGCGCGCCGAATTGATTGAGCGTGTCCATCGCGGCGGTGGTGATGACGCGGGATGCCGGGTATTGGCCGCCCGGGAAGCCTTTGCCGATAACGACGAAGTCCGGGTTCAGACCGTATTCCTTGAACAGGTACATGCCGGGGTACCACATGCAGGACTGGATCTCGTCGCACATGACCGGCGTGTCGTGTTCGTGGCAAAGCGCATACGCTTTTTGCAAATAGGACGGTTCCAGCAAAATGCCCCCGTAATTCATCAGGACGATCTCGTGCAGAAATCCGGCGACCTTGTACGGCGGTTTGTTGTATTGTTCGAACTTGGCTTTAAAATCCGCGAAGTCGTTGATGCGCACGGGGCAGGTCTGCATGATCTCTCCCTGCAGCTTTTCCCGGATTCCCGGCCACAGCCCCCGCATCGTCTGCGCGACGATGGTCGTGCCGTGGTAATTCGCCTGGCTGCCCCCGTCGTGGTCGGCCATGACGAGGAATACCGGCATCCTGTCCTTATACTTGGGATCCGGAAACGTGTCGTCCAGCTTGTAGAACCGCGCCAGCATCATCTTGATGGCGGCCTCGCAGGCCAACGTTCCCGTCTCCAGATTGATGACCCGATTAAGGACGTGAGGCTCGCGTGAATCTAATATTTGCGCCAGCGCGCCTGCGTCCTCCCTGGCAAGGCCGTTGGCCGTGCGGACGAGCTCCCTTTCCAGCAGGCGGGTGATGGAGCCGCGCGTGTTGTTGTGCGTCGCATTGGTAATGCCCAGCCGCTCCGCCCGGCCAATCAGCTTGTAGCCGGGAAAATTGTGGCCGAGCGGCGTATGGTAATGCTCGCTCTTGGTGATGAGATACAGCCTCCCATCCTCTCCCAACCGGTAATATCCGAGCCCCCCGAGCGGACTGGCTTTGGGGTTGGCGGCTTTCCGGAATGCATCCGTCGGAGCCCCGTCATGCGCGCCCTTCATCTCTGGCACGACCTGACTCCCTACCTGGGATAATAAGCCATCCATTCTCCGAATGTAGGCTTCGGGCATAAACTCGATAGGTTCGCAGGCGATCTCCTGCGCCTCCTCCAGACTGAGGTCGGTAATAAACGCGGCTGCGGCTGCGACGGCATCCACGTATTCCGTGCCCAGCAAATCCTGCAGCGAGCTTTTCACCGGCTTCATGTGCTGCATGTTCTGCATACTTCCCATCTTCTGCACCTCCTGCATCTTCTGCACCTCCCGCATGTTCTGCACCCTCTGCATGTTCTGCACCTTTTGCATGTTCTGCTCCGCTTGCCGAAGCAAGCTTTAACTTGTTTTTAACTTTCTATTTTGTTTCGTTTTTATTTCTTTAATTTGCATTATAATTTGTTTAGGTTGCGTTTGGCAATGCTAAATGTAAAAATCGAGCTATAAAAGGTGCCGCCACCTGTCTGAATGACAAGAAATCCGCAAGAACATCGCATCGACAGCCCCTTCGGAATAATAAGGATGTGTTACCTGCACATTCGATGCTCACGTATAGGCTTGCTCCTGTAACCGCACTATTATCGTTTGCAGCACGCTCCAGCGCCCTCGTCGTTCCTGTAACGTCGCTTTTTTTGCTTACAGTACGTTTAGAAGAACCCGCCAGTGAAACAGGCCCCTGACAGTCCTTTTAAATTTGGCGGATATCCGAAACCGGCCTTGCGGGCAACGCTTGTCAACGGCATATCTGTCGGCCTTTCCCATGGTACCGCGTATCGTCGCCCGTGACGCTCTTTCGCCGCAATGCCTGCAAATGTACATCTTTTTTTGCCGATATCGCCCCATTGGACAAAAAAAGATGCGAAAACGCAGGTATTTTCCTCCGTCAGTCGGGTTTCCGGCTTGTGCTACGAATTTACCTGCACATTTGCAGGCATTTCATCAAGTACCGCATATCGGCAGATAATACCTGTATAAATGCAGGTTTCTGCCCGCCAAACTGCCATAAAGCTCCGGTACGCCGAAAGCCCGCCTACCTTTTCGTAAAATTGCCGCCCAAATTTATACTTTCTGAACGAATAAAAAAAGAAGCCTCCTCCCCCATGCTTGAAGGGAAGGAGACTTCCGTTTCTCGTTTTAACGTCAGGACAATTCGCGTTTTACGATTTTAAGAACGATCTTGCCGATCTTCCAGTAGTTCTGGAAGTCCTTCATGAAGTTCGAGATCGCGCTGCCCATCATCGACTGCAGGATGAACACGCCGATCGCCGCGCGGTACTCGTCCCACACCGCCCCGAGCGCATCGTCCCACTCGTAGCCGCTCAGGATAAGCATCGCGGTGGCCTTCATCCAATCGCCCATGTCGTTCGTGAGCAGGTCGGCCGACTCGTGCGCGCTGAACCCGGCGCCGCGCAGCGTGCCGAGCGTCACGATAATCGCGGCCTCGTCGTCGCCGAGCGCACGGCGTTCGACCGCGGACAGCTCGCCAAGGAATGCGGCCTGCTCGTTTTTGCTGATGGCCTTGACGATGTTATAGATCTGCTTGTTGTTCGCCTCCGCGATCTGCAGCGCCTTGACGATGACCGTGAGGGAGATCTCGCCGGTGTTAACCATCGCTTGAGCGATATCCTGCAGCGGCGCCATGCCGTACAGATAGTCGGGGATCCATTCGGGACGAAGTCCCGCCTTGTACACCGCCTTCACGACCTCGTTCAGATCCGTGAAGCCGCCTTGCTTCAGGTCCTGCGCGATGATCGCATAGTTATTCGACGCGCCCGACTGGACGATCGCGACCGCGATCTCCGTGGCCCCAAGGCCGGTCTGCTTCAGGTAAGCGACGGACTCCGCGCCGTAATAGACATACTTCAAATAGTCCGTCAGCTTGTAGCCGTTGAGGGCGAGCAGCCGCAAACGATCGTTCCGGCTGGCGAACATGCGGCTTACGAAGCCTGCCGCGTCGTAGGCGCTGTAGCCCAGCCGCTTCAGAATAGCTTCCTCCGCGATGCTGCCGCTCAGCTCGCCCATCGCCTGCATCGCATTCTCGATCGGCAGCCGGCCGAAGCCGTAGCCCGAGACCGCCAGCGCGATGTCGCTGATGGAAGCGTTCGGCAGACCCGCGCGCATAATCGTCATCATCGCGACTACGCCCGCGGAGCTGCCGCCATAGCTCTTGTACATCAGGAAGTCCGCCATCGCAGCCGGGGTATTGACGCCGAACCGGATGAGCAGCGCAGCCTGTTCCTGGACAGTGCCTTCATTTTTAAAACCGCGGTTAAAGGATCTGTACCGCAAATTCAAGATCGTCGCCCCGTCGTAGCCGAGCGCGGCGAGCGTATCGACCAGATAACTGTCGCTCACCTCGAGCTTGCCGTTGCGCTGCATCTCGACCGCGATATCGCTCGCGCTGGCTCCCTCAGCCTTCATCCGGGTCAGAAGCGCAAGCACCGGATCGACGCCGTACACTTCCGCGATCTTGCCGTTGATCTGATCCGGTGAAGCGTCTACGTTGATCATCGCGTCCTTGGCGCCGAGCGCGTCGAGACCGAACAGCAACTTGAGCGCGAGCACGATGTCCGACAGCGGGAACTTACCGGACATATAGCCGGCCATATGGGTCGGATTGCCGGCGTAGGCAGCCGGCACCATCTGCTTGAGATATGCCAGATTCGTATCGGCATAGTAGACGGCTGCGATCGCCAGCGCTATGTCTCCGGCCTGGGCGTAAGGCTTGAGCAGCTCGGTCGCGCGCGCGGCGTCTGCCTTGTAGCGGTTTTTGAGCTGCGTCGCGATGTCGGTCAGCGAATTGTTGGTTTGCTTCAGGAAAGCCACCGCGCCTTCCGGCGTCGTCACCCCGTACAGCTCGAGGACGTCCGACAGCAGGTCGGCCGACGTCGGGCCTTGTCCGCGTGCCTGATTCACGGCGGCTTCGATCGTTTGCGCCGTATAGACGCCAAGTCCCGACAGGATGGTCTTCGTAGCCGCCTCCGATTGGGCATAGCCATTCATAAGCGCACTTGCGATGTCATTCGCGCCATATCCGGCCTGCCTCAGCATGCCCGCGGCGTCCGCAGCGGAACTTACGCCTACGGCGCTCAGCACCGCAGCCAGAGCGGCCCCGGTTAAGCCTCCCGCACTTGATGCCAGCACATACACAATCGTGGCCGGATCGAACAGCGCCGTGCCTGCCAAGACGGCGGCAATCTCGCCGGCAGTCAGACTGTAATGACGGCTGAGCGCGCCGGCGATGTTGCCCAGCGGAATGCCTGCTTGCCAAAGGAGCCTTGCGGCGGCAGCGGGATCCGCGATCTCTTCGCCGCCGGCAAGCACCGCGTCCGCATCGGCGGCCGAAGCCGGCGCATAGACGTCCGCTACGGCGGCCGCGATCAGGGATGCGCTGTCGAAGTCCAGCGCCGCGAGCCCTTCGGCGGTCTGCTCGGCGGTCAAGCCATAGTAAGACCGCGAAGCCGCCACGATCTCTTTTAGCGAATAGCCCATCTGCCGCAGGATCGGCGCGCCGTCCTGCAGTTTGGCGGCTCCGGCGCTGCGAAGCAGGTCTCCTGCGCTCTCCGCGAACGGCTTGCCGTAATACTCGAGCACCGCGGCCGTAACTGCGCCGGCTTGGTAAGCGGCGATCGGAAGCAGCGCGCCCAGCGTCTGACCGGCGGTCAACCGGTAGTGATCGCGCGCGGCCAGCACGAGGTCGTCCAGCGTCAGGTTCGCCGCACGCAGATCCGGAATGGCGGCTTCGAACGTCGTTGCCCCCAGCCCGTCCAGCACGGCGACCAGCGCCTGGCTCATCGTCTGTCCGTATACGGAGGCGATCGCGGCGACGACATCGCTGCCGCTGCCATCGAAGAAGCCCGACGCGTCAAGCGCCGACGCCGTCTGACCTTGCGTCAGTCCGTAGTGCTCGCGGCCGACGCGGACGACGCTGCGCAGATCGAAGTTCATCCGCAGCAGGTACGATACCGCATCGGTCAACGTATGCATGCCGCTCGCTTCGAGCGAATCGACGACGCTCGCGTCGCCGGACATGCCGTACACGCCCGCCACCGTGGCGACGACGTCCTTGTCCTTATACATGCCGAACGTGCGGAATGCCTGCAGCGCTTGTCCCGACGAAAGACCGTATTCTTCCTTCGCCAGCATCGCGCCCGTCCGCAGATCGAACCGCTGCTGCGCGTAAATATAGGCGATCGCATCGGCGAAGGACGCTTGTCCGTTCGCCGTCAGCAGCTCGCGAATCGCATGCTCGACCGTCTGGCCGTAGACGCCCGCCGCCGCATAGAGCACGACGCTGTCGCGTTCGCCGCTGTGCGCCAGCAGGGCCTGTGCCGTCCGACCGAGCGGCGCGCCGAAGCGATCGCGGGCGATGGCGGCGATATCCTGCAGCCCGAAGCCGGCATCCCGCAAGTACGGAATCGCCGCCTCCAGCGTGGTAATGCCCTCGGCCGCAAGCGCGGCGGCCGCGACAGCCGCCTTGCTGTCGCCGTAAATGCCCGCCACCGTCTGAATGACCTTCGTCAGCTCGGACGGGTAAGCGTCGGCGAGCAGCCTGGCCGCTTCGCCCGATTCCAGCCCGTAATAGGATTTGAGGCTGCGGGCGATCTCCGCTTGCGAATACTTCGCGTTTTTAAGGAAGCTGATGCCGTCGGCCGGCGCAGCGCTGCCGGATGCGGCCAGCAGCTGCGCGACCGTCACCTGGTCTTGCGCGTACAGCGATTTGAGCACGGCGATCGTATTTTGCAGATTCGGATTGCTCGAACGGGCGATCAGCGCCTGTATGACCTCTTCCATGCCGTAGCCGCCGCGGATGAGCGCCGGACCCGATACGCTCGGATCACGGTATTCCGTATAGCGGGATGCGAGCAGGTTGATGACCGAGCCCGCCGACGCGCCTTGCGCCTTCAGCGTCTTCACCCACAGCGCGACGGGATTGCCGCCGAACGCCCAGGCGACCGCAGATCCGATCTCGTCCTGATCGTAGAACTGTATGGACAGCAGCGCCGCAATCGCGCCCGACTCGTCCAGTCCGTACTGCTCGCGAAGCACGAGCGCGATATCCTTGAGCGGGTACGGACGCAGACGGACGATGATCTGGTCTTCGGTCAGCCCTTTGGACTGCAGGTACAATGCGGCTTCCTTGGCCGCGATGCCGTACCGGCTGAACACCTTGATCCAGTCCCAGCCCTCGCTGTCGTAAACGGCCGCGAGCTCGCCGATCGGATACCCGGTGCCGCTCAGCACGGCGGTGAGCGCGGACATCTGAGACTCCCGCGAATTGCCGGGGTACAGCGAGATCGTACCTTCGATGATCTGCTGCAGCGTGAACTTGCCGGTGGCGCTCATCTTCGTCGTAATGTCTCCGATGGACGAGGCGCCGAACAGGAACTTCGCATCCTTGGCCAGCTTCGCCGCGTCGCAGGCGCAATTCGTCGTCTGCTGATCGATCCACATCGGCATCGTCTGGCCGAACTGCGAGATCAGCGCCCTTTGATAGTCATAGAATGAATACATTTCGCTCATGCCCGCCGCGAGATTCCCTGCAGTCGACGGTTCGGCCGCGTCGTTGGCATACGCGGTGCGCAGCGCGGCGAGCGCCTCCTCCGCCGAGTATCGCGCACCGGTGGCGAACATGTCCCGGACGGCGTCCTTCATCGCATAGGCCGTGCCGTCCGCCGTCACGGCTTCATGCACGTAGGTCAGCGAAGCCGCAAGCGGGTAATGTGCGTCCTCCAGGAAGTTTTCCAGCACCGGCGCGCGGCCGGCATACACGTGCTTCAGGAAGTAATCCGCAACCAAGGCCGGATCGTAGCCGCCTTGGAGCAGCGTCGTGAACAGCCCCTTGGCATCGAAGCCCCACGGATGGAACATCGGCTCGAGCGCTTCGTATGCGGAGGCCGTATCGGCTCCGTAGACGATGCGCAGCAGCGTGGCAGCCTGAATCTTGCTGAAGCCGCCTTGTACGAATTGGCTTGCCGTCTCCCGCAGCGTCAGCGAGGTGCCCCATGCGCTCATCACCTGGCGGGCGATCGCCTCAGGATCTCCGCCCCGGCTCAGCAGGGCCGCGACAGCCGTCGCCGCGCCGCCGCCGGCCGCCCGAATCGCATCCGCCACGTCGAACGCGGACAGCCCTTGGCCGAGCATGGCCGCCGCCGCTTCCGCCGGCGAGAAGATACCGCTGGCCGCGGCGTACAAATCAGCGCCGGACAGCCCCGCTTGCGAGAGCGCCCGGACGGCTTCTGCCGCGTCGGCGAACGTATAGAGCTGCCTTACGGCTGCGCCAATGGCCTTCGCCGGGTAACCGGCGCCGCTCAGCAGTCCGGCCGCCGTCGCCGCATCGGCGGCGAACAGCGTCTTGATCGCCGCGGCGGCATCGGCCGCGGACATGCCGCCGGCCGCCAGCGCCTGCACGGTACCCGCATCCGTCAGACCGTATGCGCTCCGCACGGCGCCAGCGGTGTCCGCCGGCCCGTACAGAATGCGCAGCTGCGTCACGGCGCTGTCGCCCGTTTCATGGAGCGCGCGGTTCATCGCCAGCGCCGCCGTATTCGCGGACACGCCCCCCAGCTTAAGTCCGCGCACGATATCTCGCGTCTGGTAGCCGACGTCGCGGAAGCTGCCGGCGAATTCCTCCGGCGCGTATCCGGCGGCAAGGAAGCCCGCGATCCACGTGTCCGGCGTATTCGGCAAATATCGCGTCGCCCGTACGGCGCCGAATGCCGTGGACGCATCCGTGTCCATCTTGTACAGCAGTCCGAGTACGGCCGCAAAGTCCAGTTGATACTCCTTGCCGACGGCGGCCGCGTAGAGCGAGGCGGAGAATCCGCCTTCCCGCAGCAGCTTCGCGGTCTCGAGCGCCGAGCGTCCGAACTGCGCATGCAGCATCGCCGCCGGCGTATCGGCATTCCGGCTGTCGACGTAGCTCTGCACGAGGCCGAGCTCGCTCGACGTATTCAGCGCCGGCACGGCGGCGAATTGCGTCAGGAATGCGCCGTTCACGCCTTTCACACGATTCACGCCGGTATAGGCTACGGCCAGCTCGTCGGTCGAACGGAGGAGCGCCCCGCTCCAGGTCAGCTTGACCGTTGTCGCGTTGACAAAGTACGACTTGACGCCGCTCTGCCATTGGCCATTGATTTTCAGCGCAAATCCCGCACTCGTCTCCATCGATATGAGGGGCGCGTCAAAGGTCAGCAGCACGCTCGCGCTGTCCGCGCCCGATACGGCCAGAAGCATAACGGGCGGCTTCTTGGCGTATTGCACGGTTTGGTCGGCGCCCAGAAGGTACCCCGGCTTGGACAGCGTGAGCGTCAGCGGATAGTCGCTTGGCCACGATACCCCAACCTGGTAGGTCCGTCCCCCGTCCGGCGTCGTAATCGTCAGATCGTAATAGGCGTTGAAAAAGCCGGCTTTGAACAGCTTGATATCCAGATCCGGCACCGGCTCGGACAGCACGATCGTGAAGCCCGACTCGTTCGGATTCAAGACGGTGGCCGTCACGACGATCGGTACCTGCACCTGCATGCCCGCGCCCGTTCCGAAGCTATAGCCCGTCTTGTTCAGCTTGAGCGTATAAGTGCGTCCCTCAGTCAGCTTGGCGTCGATCGTATACTTCGCTTCCGTCTCCCCCGCGACCGCACGGCCGATGGCGATCGGCTCTCCGTTTTCGTTTAACAGCTCGATCCCGTTCGCGCCGAGACCCGGAACCGCTTTGTTAAAGGTGAGCGTGAAGCCGTTCTTCGAGACGCCGGACACCTGGGCCTGAACCTGGATCGGCAAAATAACCTGCAGCGGTGCAGCCGCGGGATGCGCCGGGTCGCGGACGTCGATCGCATAGGCTTCGCCTCTCGTCAGCGATACGACGACCTGGTAGAGTCGCCCGGTCTGGGCAGCGCCGGATAAATCGAAGAACGAGGTCGCATTCAGTTGGATCCGCGTACCGGACGCATTCGTCAAATAGACGTCGCCCGGCTTCAGATTCGGCACGGCATCGTTGAGATTGAGCACGAAGCCGACCTCCGAGACGCCGCTCGCCGACAGGACGATCGCCGGCTGCGCCTCGCGCTGCAGGGCCGGACCGAAATCATAGCCGTTTGCGAGGAGCTGAAGCGCGTACGTCTCATGCGCAGCGAGCTCGGCAGCCGCTTGATAGGACAGCCCGTCCTCGGACGCCGTCCAAGCGGTGATGGCGACTGATTTTCCGGTGCTGTCCTTCAGCGTCAGATTGCCTGCGGTCAGTCCGGGTACCGCCCTGTTCAGCTTGATCGTGAAGCCGGTCGTCAGCAGCGCCGGCACTTCCGTCTGTACGTCAAGCGGCACGACAAAGCCTGCATCGGCGCCGAAATCGTAGCCCGCTTTTGCGAGACGCAGACTGTAGCGCCGCTGCGCCTGGAGCGCAGCCTGCACCAAATAGGTAGAACCTCCGTCAGTCGTCGTTAAGGCTGCGACCGGGATCGGAGCGCCGTCCTGATCGAGCAGCGTGACATTCGCGGCGCCAAGACCCGGGACCGGAGCGGCCAGGCGGATCGTCAAGCCGCCCGTCCGAACGTCCGAATACGCGGCGTTGACCGAAATCGGTACATTCAGCGTCATCGGCGAACCGAAGTCGTACCCGGCCAGCGCGATCGTCAGCGTATAGCCGTTGCCGCCCGTCAGTGCCGCACTCAGAACATAGGCAGCGCCGCCGTTCGTCGTCTTCGCGCCGGTCAGCGCGACCGCATGTCCGGACGCATCCCGCAGCGCGAAGCTGGAAGCGGACAGTCCGCCTACGGCAGGCGCGAGCGACACGGTGAGACCCGTCTCGGAGACCGCCGCGATCGCGGCCGTCACGGCATCGGGAATATCCGCCGTCAGCGGGTCGCCGAATTCGTAGCCGGCCTTGGCGACCGACACCGTATACGTCTGCCCGCCCGTATAATCGGCGACGATCCGATAGGTCGCTCCGCCGTCGTCAGTCGAGACCGAACCTACCGGCAGCACGGCACCTGCGCCGCTGCGCAGCGCAAAGCTGCTCTCGTCGAGACCCGGCACGGCCGGGTTGAAGCCGATCCTGATCTCGCGCGGACTTGCGCCGGTCACGGCCGTCCGCTCGAAGATCGGCACGCTGAACGGAATCGGATCGCCGAAGGCGTAGCCGTCCTTTTCCGGAACGATCGTGTAGCTCTCCGATTGCAGGAAGTCGGCGGTCAGCGCGTACGTCGAGCCGCCGTCCGCCGATTCGGCCGACAGCACCGGGAGACGCCGTCCGTCGGAAGCGCGCCGCAGGACGAATTCCGCGGGCCGCATGTCCGCAATCGGCCGGTCCAGCGACAGCCGGAAGATCCGGCTGCCGCCCGGCACCAGGCCGTCGAAGGTCGCCTGCGCCTTGCGGACGATCAGCGGAATTCCGGGTCCGTAGTCGTCGCCCGGTTTGGTGAGCGTGACCGTGTAGTTCATGTCCGGCACGAGCGCCGCATCGATCTCGTAGCTCAGCCCGTTATCCTTGGATACGATGCCGCTTGTCTTGACGGCATTGCCTTGCTCGTCCATGACGACGAGCTTGAACTCGCTGCTCCAGTTCACCGCCCGGTCGAAGTTCAGCCGGAAGCCGCGTACCGACGCCATATCAACCGAAGCTGCCCGTCTATTCAGGCTGAACGGAATCGAGAACTTCACCGTATAATTCGTTTTGACGATCGTGACGGTGTAAGTCTTGCCCGCCGTCAGCTTCGCGGACACCTGATAGGTGGCGCCGCCGTCCGCGGTGGTTGCCGCCGTCACGGCCGTCGTCTGGCCGCTGCCGTCCTTGATCACGATCTCGGAGATGCCCAGGTCGGCCACGGGAGGGCTAAGGAACAGCCTGAAGCCTTGCTGGTTCTGGAGCATCGTCGTGATGCCGACCGCGATGCTGAGGCCGAACGTCAGCGGCTTGCCGAAGTCGTAGCCCGGCTTGGATACGGTCAGCGTATACGTCTCTTGCGCGTCGAACGTGCCGGTCAGCTTGTACGAGCCGCCGCCGAGATCGGCCATCGCGAACGATACCGGACGTCCCTTGCTGTCCCGCAGGTCGAAGCTGCCCTTGACGAGGCCGAGCTCTTCGCCTCCGTAGCTGCCGATCGCAAGCAGCAGATCCGTGCTTGTCGTGAGCGAGACGAGGACATTCGCCGGAATCGGAATATCGAACGCGAGCGGCGCGTCGAGCGCGAATTCGTCGCGCTGCACGTCGAGCGTGTAGCCTGCGCCGGGCTCGACGGCGCCGGCGCCGACCGTGTAGCGGAACTGATAGCTTAAGCCTTGGTCCGTCGTCGCGAAGCTGTACAGGTGCGTGCCGAGGACGCCGCCGCTCGGATCGCGCAGAACGACCTCCGAGCCTGTCAGGCCCGCGACCTTCTCGCCGAACTGGAGCGTGAAGCCCGTAGACGTCACGTTCTTGATCGTTGGCGCCAGCGACTTGCGCACGGCGAACGAGACCGGCTCCGTCTGCTGATATGCAGCTGACGATTTGTATTGTACCGTGTAAAACTTCCCGGGCGTCAGCGCGGCCTTCAGCGCATAGCTGCCGCCTCCGTCCCCGGTAGACGCGCCGGTCACGGGGACCGCTGCGCCCGCGGCGTCGCGGATCGTGAAGCTGGCGCCGTTCAGTCCGTCGACGGGCGTGGCGAACCGAACCGTGAGTCCCGCCGCCGTGCCGTCCGCTGCCGAGATCCCCGAAGGGAACCCGAACGTCGGCGAGGTCAACGCGTAGTCCGCGAGCTCCGGCGCGGCCGCCGGATTCAGCGCGATGCTGTACGTATGGGCGGACGAGAAAGTCGGGAGCCGCAGCCGATAGACGGTGCCGCCGCCGGCCATAACGTATTCGTACGGGTAATAATCGTTCCCCGCTTCGTCGCGGGCGAACACGCCGCCATACTGCGCCTGCGGCAGCGCGGACGAGAAGCGGACCTCGATGCGTCCGTCCAGCGTCGTCTGCACGATTGTTGCCGACAGGAAGTAGCCGACGTGGAACGTGACCGGCGAGGCGAAGCGGAAGAAGTCTTTGCTCAGCGTCAGCTTGTAGTCCCTTCCGCCGGTCAGGCCGGCATGGACGCGGTAGCTGGCCCCGCCGTTCGCGGTGGACAGCGTCACGCCGCCCAGACGGCTGCCGCTCGCGTCGCGCAGATCGAGATCGGCCGGCAGCAAGCCGGGCACGGCGCTGTCGAACGTCAAGTCGAAGCCGTCCGCGCCGATGCGGTCGACGGTCGGAATCCCCGCATCCACTGTAGGAGCAACCTGGAACGGGACGCCCTCATTCGGCAGATGGCCGTACAGCCGCAGCATGTAGCTGCCCCCGGACAGCTCGGCCGACAGTCGATACGTGCGGCCCTGATCGGTCGTCGTCGCCGAATCGATCGTAACCGGCGCGCCCGTATCCGCCTGGACAAGTCCGAAGCTGCCGACGGTCAGATCGGGCAGCGCTTCGCTTAAGACAGCGGTCAGTCCGCTGCCTGTAATACGATCGACCGTCAAGGTAGCGACGACCGGCACCGTGAAGTAGAACGAATCCTCTTCAATGCCGGCATCCACCGACAGCTTGTAGTCCCCGGGCGTCAGCGCGGCCGCGAATTTGTAGCTGGCCCCGTTGTCGGTCGTCTGGACGGAATCGATCCGCAGCGCGCTGCCGACTGCCGCGCCGTCCTTCGCCTTGTGCAGCGAAAAGGCGTGCGCGGTATCGATCGCCGCAGGTGGATTGAGCGCCAGCGTAAACCCGGTTCTGGAAGGATCGACGATCGTATTGCGGGCGTAAACGTTGATCCGGTGCGGACCGCCGAAGTCATAGCCTTCCTTGACGACGGTCACGTCGTAGCTGCGGCCTCGTGCGCCTTCAAATGTGGCGATAAACGCATTCTGCATCGGGATGAGCGCCTTTATCGTTACCGCGGCGCCCGATGCGTCCGTAATCCGATAGTTGTCCATCGTCGTCGGCACGGACGGATTGAGTCCGATAAACGCGGCCAGGTCGGCCAGACCGCCCCAGTTGTTAATCGTCGGACGGATGATTTGCAGCGCGCCGCCGAAGTCGTAGCCCGCATGGCGCACGTCGAGCGCATAGTCGCTGTACGTCATTTGCTCCGGCACGAGCAGGTAGCTCCAGCCTCCGTCGTCCGTCGTCGCCGACGTGAGCGCATAAGGTGTGCCGTCCCGGTGCGTCAGCTCGAACGCTTCGGGGGGCAGCCCCTGGACCGGAACGCTGAAATGCACCCGTAAGCCCTGATCCACGTAATTCACCGACTCGAAGGTCGTGTAGCGGCTGACGGCGATCGTCTCAGGTACATCTATCTCTCCCGAGAAGACGAGATCCGCGACGGCGATGCGATACCCGTAGGCGCCGGCTGCAGACAGATCGGCCGTCACGACGGCTGATCTGCCGTCCGCCGCAAGCTGTACGCGCTGCACGGCGACTGCCGCGCCCGACGCCCCGGTCAGCGAGATCCGGTCGGCGGTCAACGCCGCCACCGGCGAGCCGAAGCGGACGGAAAAGCCCTGATACGACACCCATTCGATCGTAGAAGGCGACTCGGTCGCCTGCACGGACAGCGCCAGCGGTTGGTCAAAGGCATAGCCCGGCTTGTTCAGCGATACCGTATACGTGTCGCCCAGCTCGAGCGGCGCGTATACCTCGACGATCTGATGCGTGGCTTCGGTCTCCAGCATGTTGATGCCGACGGCCGTATCGTCGCTGCCCGTAATCGTAAAGCTGTCCATCTCCAGCTCCGGCACCGGCTTGTCGAGCGACAAAACAAAGCCGGAGGAAGTAAGTCGGCTGACGCTCGGCTTGACGACGACAAGACCTGCGGGCACCGTGAAGGTCAAGCCGCTGCCGAAGCCGTAGCCCGCCTTGACGATCGTCAGCCGGTACGTCGCGCCTTCGGTCAGCGAAGCCGCGATCGCATACGCAGCGCCGCCGTCTTCGCTGACGGCGCTCGTCACAGTCACGCTGTCTGCGCCGTGCGTTAACTGGAACTGCCCGGCCGACAGATCCGGAATCGGCACGCTCAGGGCGACGGAGAATCCCGCCGCGCCGGCCGTACCGCTCTGCGACAGCGTGACGGCGATCTCCTCGGTCCCCTCCGCCGGCACGTCAATCGTCAGACCGCTGCCGAATCGGTAGCCCGGCTTGGCGATCGTCAGCACGTAGCGCTCCCCCGCCGTCAGGGCTGCTGCGACCGCATAGGTGGCGCCGCCGTCGGCGCTGTCGGCTGACACGATGTCCACAGACTCGCCGCCGTGCGTCAGCGAGAGATCGGCTGCCGTCAAGCCGGCGACCGGCCCGTTCAGCGCCAGTGTGAAGCCGGTCGGCGCGGCCGCGCCGACGAGCGAGGCAGCGACGTCGATGTCCTCCGGCTGCGTGACCGGGACCGCGACGGAGAGACCCGCGCCGAAGCTGTAACCCGTCTTGGCGATCGTCAGCGTATACGTCGCGCCTTCTGACAACGCAGCAGCCAAAGCGTATGTTGCGCCGCCGTCAAGCGTTGCTGCGTACGTCACGGGGACGTCGCCGCCCGCGGCGTCCTTCAAGGCGAAGCTGGCCGCAGTCAGGCCCGGCACGACCGGATTGAGCGCCACCTTGAGGCTGGAGGCGCGCGCTTGAACAAGCGTCGGGACGACCGTTATCGTCGTATCGACCGGCGGTGTGGACGTTGGCGCAGTCGTTGGCGCGGTCGTTGGCGTAGGCGTAGGCTGCACGCCTCCATTGCCGCCATTGCCGCCGCTGCCGCCTGTATTGCCGGCTGCCCCGCCGCGCTCCGTCACTTCCACGTTCGCGGGCTTCGTCTCGAAGCGTACGTTCGCCGCGTCCACCAGGGCATGCCCGATCGTCCCGGTTCCCGTGACCTGCGTGCCGCCATGCAGCTCGGCGCTCTTTACCGCGACGCCGTCGCCCAGCTTGATCGCGGCGGACTTCACGCCTTCCCCGACCTGCAGCGTCTCGATCGTACCCGCGCTGACGGTCAGCGTCACGTCGCTGGCGACTTCGACCTTGCCGAAGCTGCCCGACAGCACGACCTCGCCGGTCGCCGTGATCGAGATGCCGGCGATCCCGCCGCCTTGCACCGTTCCGTCCGACTCGATATTCGCGTCCGTATGCACGTCCATCTGCGCGATGACCGTCGATCCGCCGACGACGATCCGAATACGGCCGTCCTTTTTCTCGACGACGACCGTCCCGAGCTGCGAGTCGTCGATATGTACGCTGTGCGCGCCGCCGCCCTGCAGGTTCGTGCTCCCGCCCACGGCGACGCCCTTCAGATAGACATCCCCTTCGCCGACGGCTGCGCCCACCGTCAGATTGCCGCGCACCCTGACGTTGCGCAGCGTGATGCCGGGCGCGTCGATAACGACGTCGCCGGCGATCTCGGCGGTGCCGGATGCAGGACCGTAGGCGCCTGCCGTAGCCAAGCGAAGCGCGGCTGGCACGATGCCGCCGCCCGAGCCAATCGCGGACTGTGTGCGGATCCGGTCCAGCAGCACGACGGCCTCCGCGCGTGTCAGCTTGCCGCCGGGACGCACCGTGCCGTCCGCGAAGCCTTGAACGTAGCCGCCTTCGACCAGCGCGCCCAGCGCAGCCTTTGCATAGGCCGGCACGTCGCTCCGGTCGCCGAACGCGCCCAGCGCATCCGCCCCGTCGCGCTCGGCGACCGGGACGAGCTTCGCGAGCATGACGGCCGCCTCCGCGCGGGTCAACTGCCGATTGGGCTTAAACGTCCCGTCAGGGAAGCCGTCTATATAGCCTGCCGCCACCGCGGCTTGCACCTGGGCAGCGAACCAGGCGCTCCCCGGCACGTCGGCGAACTTCAGGCTCGCCGTACCCTTGTATGCGAACAGCCGGTTTGCCAGCGCGACGAATTCGATCCGGCTGATGACCTGATCCGGACGCAGCGTGCCGTCCTGGAAGCCGTTGATCAGCCCGAGACGCTGCCACTCCGCCATCGTACCGCCGGCCCAGTGCCCCGCCGTGTCGGCGGATGTTCCCGCAGCGGCCAAGGCCCCCAGGTCTGACGCGATGACCTCCGCGGCTTGCGCGGTTGCCGCCGCAGCCGATCCGCCTCCAAAATTCGGCAGAATCGCGCTGCCCAGCATGCTTGCGACAAGCAGCCATACGAGCGCGCCCCCGCGCCAATTCATTCCTTTTTTCCCCACAGTACGCCTACCCCTCCCTCGCTTGCCGCGGCGCCGGGACAGGTTCGACCCGATGCGGACGGACGGCGAGCATTCTAGGGATAAGTCTACGGAATCCTGATAAAAGAATAATGAAAGAATTCGCCAAGAAAAGACAAAAACCGCTTCGCATCAAGGCTTGGCGGCGTTTTGTCGCGTCTATAAAAATATTAATCGGCACGCTGGCTGGCGTTCTGGTTCGCGCTATCCGACAGCCCGCTGACGAGCGAATCGTAGAGCAGCAGCAGCTCCTTGGACGGCTTGATACCGAGCTCGCGGCTCAGCAGCTTCACGTAATCGGTATACTGCGCGGTAAGCCTCTTTTTATCGCGCTCTATCGCATGCCCCCGCATCAGCAGACCGACGACGGCTTCATCCCAGGGGTTGCGGGCATGCAGCTTCTGCAGCAGCTTGGCGGCGGCGGCCGTGTCCGGCACGTCAAGCAGCGCGGCGGCAGCCGCCCGCACGAAGGCCGCATAGCGATTCGCCAGCCTCTCCGTATGCTGGACCGCCCAGACATAGGCTTTGGCGCCGAACAAATCGCCCGTATACAGCCGGTCGACATTCAGGGCTTCGGCCGCATTGCCGGCGTGAAGCTTGCCGAGCCTTGCGGTCTCCCGCTCGAACGTCTCGTAGTCGATGGCTGCGTCGTCCAGCTCCAGCACGTACCCGTCGTTTTCCGAACGGACCGACTCGCGCAGGCCGATCGGCTCCAGCGACTTGCGCAGCTGGTAGACCGCAGTGTTGAGATACTTCTCCGCGTTCGAGACCGTCATGCCCGCGAAAATCTCGGCGATCAGGCGATGGCGCGAGATCCGCTTGCCCCGGCTCAGCAGCAAGTACGCGAACAGCTCGGCGCTCTTGCCCGACATCCACTTCACCCGCCCCCGCTCGCTCTGCACGGCGAAGTCCCCCAGCACCGACACGGTCACCCGTTCCCGGATTTGGACAGGGGCACCCGCGGCCTCCGCGTTTCCCAGCGCCTTGCGGCTCTCCAGCGCGCGATGGACCGTCCGCTCCAGCCGCTCCTGCGTCACCGGCTTCACGAGGTAGTCGAGCGCGGACAGCTCGAACGCTTCCACGGCAAAGTCCTTGTGCGACGTGACGAACACGATCTGCGGCTTGCCGCCTGCCTGATCCAGCTTGGCTGCAAAGGACAGGCCGCTGCCGCCGGGCATGGAGATGTCGACGAAGGCCAGGTCCACGTCTTCCCGTTCGTTCAGGAACGCCGCTGCCGACGACGCATCCGCGAAGGTGCCGACGACCTCGAGTCCGGGATATTTCTCCAGCATTTTCCTCATAATGAGGTGCATAACGGGCTCGTCGTCAACCAGCATCACTTTCATCGTCGCTCACCGCCCATCCGTCTTTATCCGTCATCGCATCCCCGCCGGCATGGCCCGGCAGCGTGAACCAGAACGTCGTGCCCCGTCCCGCCGCGCTCGCAAATCGGAGCGTGCCTCCGTGCATGCGCAGAAACTCGCGCGTAAGCACGAGGCCGAACCGCATCTCTCCGCCGCCGTCCGAGCTCGCGAAGCCGGGCTCCTTGAAGTACATTTCGTCGCGCCGGAGCAGCTTGGCCGTCTCCTCGTCGATCCCTCGCCCGTCGTCGCTCACGGACACGCTTACCTCGCCGCCGCGGGCGGTCGCGCTCACCGCGATCTGGCCGCCGACGTCGGTGTACTTGATCGCGTTGGCCAGCAGGTTGCGGAAGATGAGGTCGAGCATCTCCTTGTCCGCGTTCACGGTCAGCCTGTCGTCGATCCGCTCCGCGATCCGGATATGCTTGGCGGCGGCTCTCGCGCCGGCCAGCGACAGCGCCTGGCGGACGACCTGCTGCAGGTTCCAGGCTTGCGGGCGAAACGCAATCGTGCCGTTCTGGCTGCGGTACCAGTCGAGCAGATTGTCCACAAGCTGATAGGTGCTGCGCACCTGTCGTTTGATCTCGGGCAGCACCTCGGCCTTCGCCCGGTCGGGCTCTTCCGGCTCCGCCTCCAGAATCTCGGTCAAGCTGACGAGCAGCGCGATCGGATCGCGGATATCGTGGGCCATCACCGTGAACAGCTTGTCCTTGAAGGCGTTCAGCTGTGTCAGCCGCTCCGACTTCTCCTGCAGCCGCTCCTCGTTTTCGCGCAGCGCCGTAACATCGCTCAGCATGATCATTTTCCCGATCGGGGCCGTACCGGTGTCGTAAATGTGGGTGATGCTGCATATGTAGTGCCGCATCCGGTCCCCGAGCGCGCGCGCCAGCGGGAACCGCTCGTCCAGATGCGTCGCCGACGTCAATCTGTCCAGCAGCCCGGGGCTCTCCGCGAGCAGCGCGCGGGCCGGCACCGGCCCTTCTTTTGCCGCATGCAGCAGCCCGGGATACGCCTCCGTCGCCGCGTCGTTGTGGCTTACGACCTGATTGTCGTAATCCAGCAGGATGACGCCGTCCCGGATCGTATCGAACATCTTGGCGTAAGCGAGCGGCGTCAGCCGCAGCAGCCGGAAGCGGAAAATACCCCAGGCATATACCAAACCCGACAAGGCGAAACCAAGCGGCGTGAAATCGATCTCCTTGTTGAACATATAGGCGATGTTGAACAGGATCGGACCCGCTGCGCCCACGATCAGCACGACGATCTGCTTGCGGACGATCGGGACGGCTCTCAGGTACATCGGGAGAAACAGCAAAATGCCGAACAGCAGAATCGTATAGTTGTAGACCGCGTGGATCGGATACCAGGGACCCTTGATCGTATTGTAAACGGGAACGAGGCCCTCCGCGTTCGGAACGTAGGCTTGATAGAGAAGATGGTGCCAGCCGTTGGTGAGGTGCAGCAGGAAGGTAACGGTCGGAATCAGGAAAATCCCGATCGCGGCCGGCCTCCGGTGCCGGGCGGCAAAACCCGTAAATTGAAACACCAGCAGCAGCCAGAAGGCCGATACGAACGGAATGCCGACGTACTCCAGCTGGTACGACAGCTTGACCTCGCGCAGGCTCTCGCTCACGATCTCGAACGTGTAGCCCATCGCATAGCAGGATGCCGTCGTCATCATCCAGATCATCGTGCGCGCCATCGGCTGCTGGCGCTTCAGATAAGAGAGACAGGCGACGAACAGCATGAGCGCCGTCGCAAGACACAGCAGCACCGACATCCATTGCCTCGTATCCACCGCGCTCGCCTCCCGTCTTCTCTCGTGTATCACTGAGATTCGACAAGCCGTGGCGAATTCCTTGTCGCTTGCGGCCGCGCCCCTGGGCTCCACTAGGCTTGAATTGCGCCCCCTGGGTCTTATGCAACAATTTACATAGGTACAACGAATTATTATATTGAAAAATTAAGTAAAAATTAAGCGAATCTATTACTTTTGGCTTTTATATTTTCGATAAAAGAATGTCGGAAATTTGGATGGGGAGGGAATTTTATACGCGTAAGGTAATGATTGAACGGCGGTTGCGACTATAGACACAGATATAAAAAAGAGAACTGCAACCGAACCGGTACGGAGCCAGATGCAAATTATACAACAGGAGCGGAGTTTAGTGAAGAAATTGCTTAGAATGTCCTTCTTTTCCAAAAATCTAATATTATCCTTTATCAACATTATCCTTATCGGTGCTGCGCTGATCACCTCCGCATACATCGTTGAAAAGAACATTCTGATCGACCAGCTGCGCGGCCAGATCAAGGTCGTCACGGAAAACTGGGCCAAGGGCATCGATGCGGACAAGATCCGGCAAGCGATGGCCGAAAAAAGCTACAAAGACCCCGTTCAAACGGAACTCACCGCTTATCTGGACGAGGTCAACAAAAACAATCCGAACATCGCCCAAGCGTATGTCTTCGGCACGGAGCTGACGAACGGCAACCAAACGTCGATCGCCGCGATGCCGACCAGCCTCGTGACCGCATTCGAAGAAGCGAAGCTGAACGTCGGCGACATGTACGAGCAGCCGAAGATCGTCGCCGACGCGCTCGCGGATATGCTGCATACCGGCAAGCCCACCTTTACCACCATCTACTCGGACGGTTTTGGTACCTGGACGACGATCGCTTACCCGATCAAAAATGCCGACGGCAGCACCTTCGCTTATTTCGCCGTCGACGTCGATGCCAGCGCGGTCTCCAAGGGTCTTGGCAAATTGCTGACCTACGGCATTACAATCCTGCTCATCCTGCTGGCCGTCATTTTGCTGATCCAGTTCATCCTTGCCCGCCTCATGATGAAGCCGATCAAGGAATTGATCCGGGGCATCGAGCAAGTGAGCCAGGGCAATCTGAACGTGAAGCTGCAGGCGGGCGACAGCGATCTCGGCATGCTGAACGAGAAGTTTAACACCATGGTCGGCCGGATCAACGATACGATCGCGAAGGTTCAACAAACCTCGCACGCGCTCACCTCCTCCGCCAGGGCGCTGCATGCCGTCTCGGAAAAGAACGACGCCAGCATGGACGCGATGACAGCCAGCATGCAAGAAATCACCGTGAGCATGGCGACGCAGGAGCAGGCGACGGGCGACGGCGCGACGGCGATGGCCGAAATGGCCAACGTCATTCAAAATATCGCCTCCAACTCCTCCAAAGTCGCGGACGAAGCGACGGAGATGGAAAAGCTGTCCCTGGAGGGCAACAAGGTCGTCCGGCAGGTGTCGGACCAAATGGGACAGATCGAAGAATTCGTCTCCCGCACGACAAACGCGGTTCAATTGCTGGAGGGCCGATCCCAGGAGATCGAGAATATCGTGGCGATCATCACGGGCATCTCGAGCCAGACGAACCTGCTCGCGCTGAATGCGGCTATCGAAGCGGCACGCGTCGGCGAGTACGGCGCAGGCTTCGCCGTCGTCGCGCACGAAGTCCGCAAGCTCGCGGAGATGTCGGCGCAATCGGCCAACCAGATCGCCGAGCTGATCAAGGAGATCCAGACCGAGATCGGCGTCGCCGCCGCCGCCATGGAGCAAGGCACGAACGAGGTCAGGATCGGCAAGGAGGTCGCCTCGGAAGCGGAGCGGATGTTCGCCGGCATTCTGAACGCCACGAACAACGTCTCGCTGCAAATCCAGGAGGTATCCAGCTCGACCGAGCAGATGTCGGCAGGCACCGAGGAATTGACCGCCACCTCCGCGGAGCTGTCGGCATCGGCGGGCAAGACCGCATCGAACAGCGCCAAGATCAACGAATCGATCGCGGACCAGAAGGAATCGATGCGCGCCATCGTCGAATCTTCGACAGGGCTGACCGCGATGTCCGTGGAGCTGCAGCAGCTGGTCGAACGGTTTAAGGTTCAACGTTAATCTAACGGATCGTTCAACCAGTCATTCAACGAATCGTTCAACGAATCGTCAACGGATTGATTTTGGCAGCTTCATATACGCACTCTCCCGGATCCAACCGAGACGCACACTATTCTCTGGGATGGGGTGCGTCTCCATTCTAGCAATGGAGGCAATAAAAAAATGGCTTTGCAACCGCCGGTTCTCTTGCTGCCGATGGACTTCTCCCGTCATACCCGCACTTATGCTTACGTTACGACCGAACATGCATTAAGCGAGCCATTGACCCGGACGCTCCGGGAATCCAGAAGGGAGGGAAATCACGATATCGCTTTGCTCGCGGCCGTCTACTTCGCCTGGATCTGCCGGATGTCGGGCGAGCGGGAGATGGCGGCAGACGTCGCGACAGCTGCGAGCGACGCGCCCGTGCTCGTCGACGCGGCTGCGGCCAGGACGTTCGGCGATCTGCGCGATGCCGTTCATCGCGGCCTGATCGCGCCGGAGCCGCCGTTCGAAGGCGAATGCGAAACCCGCTTCTCCGTCGGCTTCCCGCTTCGCGCGGAGCGCGAGCTGCTTAATTGGCAGCTTCGCGAGCGCGAAGACGGCTGGCGCATTTTCGTCGAATACGATGCCTCGCTCTTCCGCGAAGCGACGATCGCACGCTATGTCCGATATTTTGTCGCGCTGCTGGAAGCTGCCCTGGCCGATCCGTCCGCAAGCTTTGCCGGGGTCGATCTGCTGACGGAAGAAGATGCCGCCGTCTATGCCGCGCTGAACGCGACGAAAGCGGATTACGATCGGGACGCGACCGTTCACGGCATGATCGAACGGGCGGCGGCACGTTATCCGGACAAGACGGCGGTATCCTCCGCAGACGGCAAATGGACGTATCGGCAGTTAAACGAGCAGGCGAACCAAACGGCCCGCATGCTGCTGGACCGCGGCCTTCGCAAGGGCGAATTCGTCACGATTCTGCTGGAGCGGAGCGCGGAGCTGATCGTGAGCCTGCTCGGCATTATGAAGGCCGGCGGGGTTTACGTCCCCGTGGATCCGGAGCATCCGGAGGAGCGGAACCGCTATATCGTGGAGGATACGGGCTCGACGTTCGTGCTGACAAAAGGCAAGTACATGTCCGTCGCGGAACGGTTGTGCGGGGGGATCGGGACGGTCAAGGCGATCGTGGACGTCGAGGCGGGATTTCCCGCATACGTCGGTACGGACAATCCCGACGTCGGCGCCGGGCCGGACGATCTCGCGTACGTCATTTATACGTCCGGCTCGACGGGTCGGCCGAAGGGCGCGCTCATCGCGCACGAAGGCGTCGTCAACCTGGGCGAATCCGTCCGCAAGGATTGCCGGATCGGTCCGGATGACGTGCTGACCCAATTCGCCACGTATAGCTTCGACGCCTCCGTATGGGATACGATCGGCGCACTGTTCTATGGGGCGGAGCTGTACCTGCTGTCCCCTGCCGAGCGGATGTCGGTCGAAGAATTCGCCGCGGCGGTCGAACGGACGGGAACGACGATCATCGCGATTTTGCCGACCGTGTTCTTTAACCAGCTGTCCGCGTATTTGTCCGAAGAAGGCTATCGGAAGCTATCCCGCGTCCACTTGATCACGGTGGCCGGCGAAGCGCTGTACGGGGAGCAGGTGCGCGCCTTCCAGCGCAAATTCAAGGACAACATCGCGATCGTGAACGTGTACGGCCCGACCGAGTGCACCGTCTGCACGACGACCCATACGATCAGGGGCTATATTCCGGACGATCTGGCGAACGTGCCGATCGGGCGGCCCATCGGCAACTACAAAGTTTACATCGTCAACGAGGAAAACCGGCTGTGCCCGGTCAACGTCCACGGCGAGGTGCTCATCTCCACGGTCGGACTGGCGAAGGGCTACTTGAACCAGCCCGACAAGACGAAGGACGCGTTCGTCCCGAACCCGTTCGAGCCGGGCAAGCTGATCTACAAATCCGGGGACTATGCGAAGCTGCTGCAGGACGGCACGATCGAGTATGTCGGCCGCAGAGATTCGCAGATCAAGATTCGCGGGCACCGGATCGAAATCGGAGAGATCGAGGACGCGTTCGCCAAGATTCCGAACGTGCAAAACATCGCCGTCGTGCCGAAAAAAGAGAAGGACGGCCAGAACATGCTCGTCGGCTTCTTCACGTCCAAGGACGGAGATCGGGTACCGGCCGTCGACATCAAGTCGCTGCTGGGCGATAAGCTCCCCGCCTACTTCGTGCCGAAGCTCATCATCCAGCTGGCAGAGATGCCGATCTCCCCTACGGGCAAGATCGACCGCAAGAAGCTGGCAGGCTATGAGCTGCAGCAGGAAGATCTGGATCTGGAGCAGGACAACGAAAACTATGTGCCGCCGATCGATGAGACCCAAGCCGCCATCGCGGCGGCATGGCAGGAATCGCTCGATCTGGGCAGGGTCGGCATCCGCGACGATTTCTTCGAGATCGGCGGCGACTCCCTGGCGATCATCCATGTGCTCGTCCTGCTCAAGCCGCGCTTCCCGGATATCGGCATCAACGACTTTTTCGAATGCAGGACGATTGAAAAGCTGGCCGAGCGCGCGAAGCGGCTGAGCGCCGGCGCTGCCGGTTCCCGCAAAGCCTACGCCGGAGGCGAGGTCATCCCGCTTGACGAGCATCCGGCCGTTCTGGGGCAACCGTCTGCTGAACTGCCGCATGAGCGGCGGGATGAGCGGCTGGGTGAGCGGCTGGGTGAGCGGCTGGGTGAGCGGCTGGGTGAGCGGCTGGGTGAGCGGCTGGGTGAGCGGCTGGGTGAGCGGCCGTCCGCCGTATTGCTAACCGGCGCGACCGGTTATCTCGGCGCCTATCTGCTGTACGAGCTGCTCGTCCAGAGCGATGCCAAGGTCATCTGCCTGGCGCGCCCAAGCGGCGCGGACTCGGCGCAGTTCCGCATTCAGAAGACGCTGGTGCATTATTTCGGCGCTTCGTCGCTCGATCTGCTGGACGGCGGCCGCGTCCATGTCGTGGAGGGCGACCTGTCGCAGCCCGGGCTCGGCCTGTCGCCGGCGGACGAACGGTTCGTAAGGGAGAACGTGGATGCGATCCTGCACAGCGCCGCGGACGTGCGGCATTTCGGCGACGCCGAGCAGTTCGACAGGTCGAACGTTCTCGCGACCCTTCATCTGATCGAGCTCGCAGAACAATCGGATCGCGGCGTGAGATTCCACCACATCTCGACGCTCGGCATTCCGGAGGATCTCGCGCTGAGCGGGCAGTGGGAAGAACAGCTCGCGCGCGCCGAGTTCGATCCGGACCTCAAGGTCGACAATCTGTACACGCAGAGCAAGCTCGAAGCGGAGCGGCGGCTCATGGCCGCGGCGAAGGGGGGGCTGGCCGTCAACATCTACCGGGCGGGCAACTTGTCCTGCCATGCGGAGAGCGGGCAGTTCCAGCGGAACATCGACAACAACGCGTTCTACCGGATGATCAAAGCGATGCTGCAGCTAGGCAAGGCGCCGAAGGCGAACTGGAACGTGGACTTCACGCCGATCGATTATGCGGGCAAGTCCATCGTGCACCTGGCGCTGCGTCCGGACACCGCAGGACGGCTGTTCCACATCTGCAATCCCGAGCCGATTCGCTACGATCGGATGATCGGGATGCTGGCGGAATTCGGTTACCCGGTGGAGACGCTCGACTTCGCTGATTATTCGGACTGGCTGTTCGATAAGGCCGTGCCCAAGGATCCCGAAGCGGTGAAGCTGGCGATGGCCCAGCTGGAAGGCGACGGAGCCAAGGATTCCGATTACCGCTACGGTTGTCCCGCGACCTCCTCGTTCCTGAACGGGACGAACATCCGCTGCGCGCCGGCGGACGAGGGCTATCTTCGGAGAATGATCGATTATGCCGTTGCGATCGGATACTTTCCGGCGCCGATGACGCTGATTCAGGCGGAGATTCGGGGCGGCATGGCGGGCGTTTAATTGCGTGCAGATTAAAATAAGGGTTACCCTTAACCAGCGCGGTTGGCTGGCGGGGGTAACCCTTTAAATATGTCATGCCCGTTTTAATTGCTATAATAGGTGTGATCCCAAGCTTGGGAGAGTCATTATTGAGAAAGGGGATACGTAATGGACCGCGCAGAAGTCTGGGCTCTCATTTCATTATTAATATCCATTATTCTGATGATCAGACTTATCGGCCTGCACGCCCGCTTAAATGAGCTCAAATACGATATTGCCCGTCTGGAAGGCAGGCCGGAGGCATATCCCGCTGCCAAGCAGTCAGCAGCCGATTCCCCCGCCTCGCCCCCCTTAAGTCCGATGGAGCTAACCTCCGAGTTGGAGGAGCGGCTGCAGCATTTGGTGACAAGCGGCAAGCGGATCGAGGCAATCAAGGTATTGCGGGAAGCTACAGGTCTCTCGCTGAAGGGTGCCAAAGATTATGTTGATACGATGCGGCCGTAGCGTTCCCTTCACTTTGCATCGAAATGATGCGCCACGACGACGATACCAAGCCGTTTCGCCGGACCGCAGCCGGAGAAGGCTCCAAGGATGCCGCCTGAACGCACAACGGACCGCGCCCCTCGGGAGCCCCGCAGGAGCGATGGGCAATCGGACGACGCCTCCCCCGTGCGAGATCCACCTGCTTGAGGCATAACAAACGAAAACCTGCAGATTTACATCCATTTTCGTGTATGACAAACCTTGATCGAGAAAAGATGCGAATCTGCAGGCTTTTCTCTCTTTTCCTTTGGAATTTCGGGCTTCACTGTTAAATGCCTGCTGATTTGCAGGCATTTCCGCTTAAGCTCGTCAAACCGGCAAAAAGCCTGCACGTATGCAGGCTTTTATTCCTCGGGAGCCCTGCAGGAGCGATGGGCAATCGGACGACGCCTCCCCAGTGCGAGATCCGCCAACTTGAGGCATAACAAACGAAAACCTGCAGATTTACATCCTTTTTCGTGTATGACAAACCCTGATCGAGAAAAGATGCGAATCTGCAGGCTTTTCTCTCTTTTCCTTTGGAATTTCGGACTTCACAATTAAATGCCTGCTGATTTGCAGGCATTTCCGCTTAAGCTCGTCAAACTGGCTAAAAGCCTGCACGTATGCAGGCTTTTATTCAGGAATGCCGCGATTAAAGCACGCGGCGCGCAGTCACATAGTGCGTCGACCAGAAGCCAGAATTAATCGAGCTGATCAGGAGCCCGTCGACGGACGGCGTATCGTGGATGACCTGTCCGTTGCCCATGTAGATGCCGACGTGGTTGATGACGCCGTTGTTGCTGCCGATCGTATCGAAGAATACGAGATCGCCTTTGGCCAAGTTGCTCCTGCTCACGAACGAACCGGCGGTCTTTTGAGACTTGGTGCCCCACTTCAGGTCGACGCCGATTTTGGCGAAGACGAATTGGGTGAAGGCCGAGCAGTCGAAAATCAGCTTGGACGGATTGCGCGTGCCGTAGTCGTAGCTGACGCGGCCCATGTAGCTCTGGGCGATCGCGATGACTTGGTCGGCCTTCGCACCGCCTCCGCCAGCGGAAGGTGCCGCGCTTCCTCCTCCGCTTCCTCCGCCGACATAATTCGTATATTCGCCGCTCGACGAGATATAACCCGAGTTGCCCTTTTGATCGAATACATGCAGCCAGTAGCTGTTCGCTTGACCGACGACATGGACCGACTCGCCTGCGCCGATCATCCGGATGACGCCCGAGCTTGACGAAGCGCTGACCCGCAGGTTCACGCCATGTTTAATTTTCGTATCGTAATAAGCGGCGGCAGACGCCTTTGGCGCGGAAACGGCTTGTCCGGCCGTGACGGCCCCAAGACCGATTGCGGCGCATAGGCCGACAGCCAGCGCGCGACGCAGAAAAGCAGGTTTGGTTTTAGACATGTGAGTTCCCTCCTGAGATGTATGTAAGTACCTCAGAACTCACGATATCATAATTGAAACAACCTAAAGTTTACCACGAAGGAAAAAAACGCCGTTGGATCATAAAATTTCGTTATTTATTAAAATATGTTGAGAAAACTCTCATCTGTTTACCTCTTCAGCCAAATTATTCTCATTCACGGCTTGCAAACGCCTCTTCCATCCGCTAGATTGATTTCATACAGGTGTGAAGCACACGCCGTTCGTGCAGCGAATCCAGGAGATTCGCTGCTCGGACGGCTTTTTGTATATCTAGGAGGAGATGAACATGGGAAAAACATCCGCTCGCCGTCTTGGCGCAGTAAGCGCTATGCTGCAGCAGCTCCATTCCGGTGCTGCAAAAAGCGGCGAACTGACAGATGCGCAAAGTCAACTTGCTTTTGAGCAAGCTTTTGCGGCGTGGTGGAGACAAGTTCTCCGGAGGCTTCGGACCGCGGCCGGGCCAGGCTCGCCGGCGGCTTATCGCACGCTTCGCTTTTCTTTCTTCGTTTCGTATGGTGGCCTGCTTTCCGCTCGCTGACGGGACTCATTCCCGAGTACGAACTCGTCGACTACAAAGATGGATATCGCTATATCGACTTCGTCTATTTAACGAACGGTCTCCGCATCGCCATCGAGCTGGACGGGCGCGGACCTCATCGCCTGCACTTATCCGCCGCCGAATTTGAGGACGAACTTATGCGCCAGAACTACCTGGTCCTCGACCGCTGGCTTGTTCTTCGCTTCCCTTTCCTCATGCTCCGAGACAAACCGCGGCAGTGCCAACAGCTGTTGCAGCAATTGCTGGGCAGCACGGGCGGCCACCCGATCGAATCTCTTAACCAACTCTGTCCGACAGAACAAAGAATACTCGCATGCATATCCAGAATGACCGGCTCGTTTGGACCCTCGCAGGTTGCAGCCGCCACCGGTATGAGTAAAAATACCGCTCTTAAATATCTAGTGCTACTCGTCGACAAACAAATCATCTCGCCAGCAAACCCCGAGCACCGAAAAATCCGAAAATATTCGCTGAACCGCGACCGGATTCTCTTTCCCTTCCTTTGATGCAAAAGAGAATAGCGCAAATTTGCGCTATTTCGGAGCCTCATGTTATTGGCGGCGGCGCATGTCGGGGGACGAATACAAGAAATAGCGCAAATTTGCGCTATTTGTGTGGACGAGAAAAGCGGTGGGCGGCAGGATGAGACAATGCGGGCAAAAATAGCACAAATTTGCGAGATTAGGAGTGGCATCGCCGCTTCGGTCCCCACATTTGGAGTTGAAGCACGCGGTCCAGCATGACTGCGGCTTGCGCGCGAGTGGACATGCCGCCAGGCGCGAAGCTGCCGTCCGGCATGCCATTGGCGACCCGGTTCGGCGTAGCGCAGCTACGGCATCCCAGGCTTAGTCGGCAATCGCGCCTTCGTCCGCGAAGGCGGCTCTTTTCTCGCCCGCTGGCCAACGCCGAACGCGTTGATACGCGCCCCCCGCGCTCAGCGTCAAGTCGTAGACCGGCTGGTCGCCGGGTGCGGAAGCGGCAAATTGACGGCAACGCTTTTCGTGCCGGCCGGCATTCGAACGCCGATTCTCGTCTCGCCGTTGCCCGATGATCCGCCTAATCGCCGGGTAACGCGAACAATCGTCAATAAATCGTTCGACCGTGGGCGTCCGGGATGCCCGATTTGCGATAGAAGTAGGCGTTGAGCTGATCCCGCCACTCTCTCGCATGCTCGGCCTGATGCGCGAGCCTCTCTCGAACCGACGCGTGGACGCGTACGGGAAGCCGGTCCGCTATGCCGTCCCAGGCAACGAGCAGTCCGGCAGCCCGGTCTGCGCCCTCGAAGCGCGTATCGTAAATGTGTTGAATGACGCTTTTGCCGCTTTTGAGGCGCATGCCGTAAGGGACGTGGTGGAAAAAGAGCAGCAGCTCGTCCGGGCAGGCGTGCGGAGACTCGTATAAGGCCGCTGCCGCTGCCGGGTACTGACCCGCGTAGCCGGTGCCGGTCGCAACGGTGCGATCGACGCCGATGCCGTCGCGATCCGCATAGTGATAGGTGCCCCATGGGCTGTATTCGTACCCGTCGACGTTCGGCCCGTAATGGTGGTTCGGATTGACCATCCAGCCGACGCCCAGCGGCGCAGTGTACGATTCGTAGATCGCGTGCGATTCCATCAGCATCCGGATGACGGTCTCCTCGACGACCGGGTCCGGTCCCAGCGTCATCCGGATCCACTCGCGCCCGATCGCTTCGGCGGAAGCCGACGGCTGCCAGGCGAGCCGGCCGTAGCCGTACCAGTTCGCCTGCGCGAGCAAGTGTCCGGTCCAATTGGCGTCGGTGCCGACATTAGACACGGCGGCAAGGCCGCCGCGCCAGCCGCGATGGCCAACTGCGGGACCGCCTCGCTCTCCCGTATCTTGGCCGCCCTTGAGACCGCCCGCCGCGTCCGCCACCGTGCGTCCGTCGCCGGCGTCGAAGTCCAGCGCCTCCTTCCACATCGGAAGGAGATAGCAGAGATGACGCTGCTGCCCCGTGTACTCCTGCGTAATCTGCAGCTCCAGCGCGATCTGCGTGCGCCGGAGGCCGAGCAGCAGCGGGGATACGGGCTCGCGCACCTGGAAGTCCATCGGACCGTGCTTGATCTGCAGCACGACATTATCCCGGAACGCGCCGTCGAGCGGCATGAAGTGATCATAGGCGGCGCGCGCGCGATCGGTCCGCCGGTCCCGCCAATCCTGCTTGCAATCGTATACGAAGCACCGCCAGACGACCGTGCCGCCTTGCGGAGCGAGCGCATCGGCCAGCATATTCGCGCCGTCTGCATGGTCCCGCCCATACGTGAACGGACCCGGCCGGTGCTCCGAGTCCGCCTTGACGACGTAACCGCCGAAGCCCGGAATCCGCCGGTACGCCTCTGCCGTCGTCTCGCGCCACCATGCGGCCACAGCCGGGTCCAACGGGTCGGCCGTGGCGAGCCCGCCGAGCTCGATCGGCACGGCGAAGTTGACGCTCAAATATAAAGCGATCCCATATTCGCGGAAAATTTCGGCTACCCCCGCCACTTCGTCGAGCCGTTCGGGCGCCAGCAGCCGCGTCTCTTTGGCATGAACGTTGACATTGTTGATCGCGACCGCATTGATGCCGATCGACGCCTGCAGGCGCGCATAATCGCGGATCCGGCCGATCCGGCCCCCCAGGCGTCCGGCTTCGAAAAACAGGCTACCGCCCGCGTACCCTCGCTCGACGGATCCGTCCGCATTGTCCCAATGGTCGATCATCCGCAGCGGATAGGCGGGCCGCTCCACCATTCGGAGCCCGCGAATGTCGCCGCCCATCTGCAGCAGGCGGATGAACCCGAACGCCGCATACAGCGCGCCCTTCGCACCGCCCCCGAGCAAGTAGACACTTCCGTTCGCGCCCGTTCGGATCGCATAGCCCTCTTCGCCGAGCGTGCAGGTGCCGTTAATATCTGTCGCTCCTGCTCCTGCTCCCGCTCCCGCTCCTCCGTTCGAGCCCGCATCCCCACCAATCGCATCTGCGGCCAGCTCATACCGTCTCTCCTGCACCCTGTCCGCCAGGGTGACGACAATTGCAGGCTCGGACCCCCAATCGCCGGAACCGGCTTCCGCCTCAACGTCAACCGGCTCGATGCCGAGCAAGCCCGCAATTGCGCGCCTTAGTTCAAGGCGCGCCGAAGTCAGCTCCGCACCGGCTCCCGCTACGACGAGCCTCCCGCATACCGCCGCATACCTTGCGCGTAACGCCTCGTCCTCGATCAGCCTGTAATCCAGCCACGCTTGCTCGTATACCGCGTTCTCCGCTCTCCCTGTATCCATCCCTTACCGCCCTCTCCTTGCAAATAAAAAGAGTCTCCTGCAAGAGAGACTCCCCGCTTTTTGTCAGCCATCGTTATCGGCCCCGGCCGCTCAAGCTCCGGGCATCCATATCCGGTACCGCCCGCTCAGCGCCAGCAGCGCGAACATGTAAAGGCAATTGTCATAATACCGCCGTTCGCCCTCGCGCACCGGCGTGTCCCAGAACCGCCCGACCGCCTCGCGCGCGTGCGGGCCGTCCGGTACCGCGAGCGCCGCGCATGCGTTCGCCGCGACGAGGCCGACCGGGTGCAGCGCCGGCTCCTCGAACGGCGTCCCGTCGATCCGGTAGCGCCGATAGTCGGCCGGGTCCTTGTCCGCGAAGAAGCGCAGGATCGCCGCCGCCTGGCTATTCATCCACGGCGTCGCGCCGAACCAGGCGGCTTCGAGGCCCACGTTCGCGGCGACCCGGTACGAGTCGCTGTAAAAATGCCCGTAGCCGCGCTCGTCGTTCGGCGTGCCGTCATAATAGGCGTATTCGGGCGCCAGCCCCGTCTCCGGATGGCAGGCGAGCGGCAAGTACGCTCGGCTCGCCGCGGCTGCCTCCCGCCAGAACGGCCGGTCCGCCTCGTCCTCCCACAGCGCGAACAGCTCGTAGAAATGCGGCAAATGGTACGACGGATCGCTATATTCGCACTCAGGCACAAACTTGATGAGCCGATTGTCCCGGTTCCACATCGGGTACCCCGGCCCTTGCTCCCCGTTATGCAGGCAGGCGCGCAAGATGCCCCGTGCCTTGGCCGCGTAGTCCAGCGGCGGCTCGCCCTCGCCCCAACGGTGCGCGGCGAAAAACAGCGCCAGCGCGAAGTACTCCTCGCCGTCCGGCGCCGGCCCTGATGAATTCCGCGTCCCGTCAGGCGCGCAGGACCAGGCGAAATACCCGGCATGCACGCCGTCCTTCATATGCATGTACGTCCACGTCCAGCGCCACAGCCGGTCGAACAACGCCCGATCGTCCATCTGCACGGCCATCATCATGCCGTAGGACATGCCCTCCGTCCGCACGTCGAGATTGCCGGTGTCCAGCATATAACCCATGTCGTCGCCGGACGGATAATAGATCCGGGTACGCTCATCGCCCTCGAACAGACGCAGCCAAGCGTCCGCAAGCCTGGCCTCTATCGCTTCCGGCGCATAGCCGTACCGCTCGAGCAGGTTCGGATACTGCCCGGTGCCTAAAGCCCCCGTTCCGCCGCTCATCGCGCTCGCCTCCCCTCCCGATGCCGAAGGCGCCTCGCCTTTTCCCATCTCGCCCGACTCCCTTCCTATCCTTCCGCCAACCTTAACCCTTCACGCCGCCCACGGTCATGCCTTTCACAAAATACTTCTGCAAGAACGGATACACGACAATCATCGGAACGGCCGCCACGATCGTCATCGTCGCCCGGATCGAGAGCGGAGACACTTTGATCGAAGCGCCCGCATTCGAATTCGCGAACGCCGTCTCGGCGCTGGAGGTCGTGTTCGAATTTTGCAAAATCTTCTGCAGCTCGTACTGCAGCGTGCTCAGCTTGACGTTGGAGGAGTTGTACAGAAACACGTCGAACCACGAATTCCACTGGTACACCGCCGTGAACAGCGCCACCGTCGCCAGTACGGGCAGGCACAGCGGCAGCACGATGTTGATGAACGTCCGGAAGTCCCCCGCGCCGTCGATCCGCGCCGACTCCATGATGCTCTCCGGCAGCTGCTCGATAAAGGAACGGATGATGATCAAGTTGAACACGCCGATAATGCCGGGCAAAATATAAACCCAGAAGTTGTTGATCAAGCCCAGGTCCCGGATGAGCAGATAGTTCGGGATCAGGCCGCCGTTAATGTACATCGTGATGATGAAGGCGATCGTCACGAACTTGCGCAGCACATACTCCTGACGGCTGATCGTGTAGGCGACCATCGCGGACGCGAACACCGTGACGATCGTGCCGATAACGGTGCGCAGCACCGAGATGAGCGTCGCGTTGTAGATCGTCGCTTCATTGAAGACGAATCTGTAGTTCTCACCGGAAAACTGGCGGGGCCACAGATGGATGCCGCCCTTGATCGAATCGCTGGCGGCGTTCAGAGACACGGCGAGCGTGTTGAGGAACGGATACAGCGTCACGACCATAAGCAGCGTAAGGAAGACGTAATTCAATATATCGAAAACCCGGTCGCCGACCGAAGAATGCCGGCGCGAGCCGCGCGCTTGCCGAGGCGCGCCTGCCGCGTTCGCCATGCGGACCCCTCCTTTTAGAACAGTCTGTCTTGTCCGAGCCGCTTCGCGATATGGTTGGCCGAGAACAGCAGGATGAAGCTGACGACCGTCTTGAACATGCCTGCCGCGGTCGCGAGCGGAAAGTTGAACTGCTGGAGGCCGTATTTGAGCACGAATATGTCAATGTTCTCGGAATAATCGACGTTCATACCGTTGCCGAGCAGGTACTGCGGTTCGAATCCCGATTCCAGCAAATAGCCGATGTTCATGATGAGCAGCACGATAATGACCGGCTTGATGCCCGGCAGCGTGATATACCACATCCGTCTCAGGCGGCCCGCGCCGTCCATCTCCGCCGCCTCGTACTGCGCCGGGTCGATCGAGCTGATGGCGGCCAGATAAACAATCGTGTTCCAGCCTACGTCCTTCCACACGGAGCTTGCGCCAAAGATTCCCCAGAACCATTCCGCCTTGCCGAGGAACAGGTATTCCTGTCCCTTTTCGATAATGCCGAATGCCTTGAGCAGTTCATTGACCACGCCGTCCGGCGCCAGCATCGTCTGAATGATGCCCGCGGCGACGACCCAGGAGATGAAGTGCGGCAAATAGCTGACGGTCTGCACGACGCGCTTGAACGCGACCTTGCGGACCTCGTTCAGAAGCAAGGCGAGCGATACGGCTGTCACGAACCCGAGCACGAGATTGATGCCGCTCATCGCGAGCGTATTGCGCAGGGCGATCAGGAAGCGGTCCTCCGAGAAGAGCGACCGGAAATGCGAAAAGCCGACCCACTGCTGATCCTTGAAGGCAAGCGAAGGCTGATAATCCTGAAATGCGATCGTCCATCCCCATACGGGCACGTATTTGAAAACGAACAGCCAGATGACGAAGGGAACGGACATCAGGACCAGCATGCGCTGGGATACGAGTTTTTTGACGAACAGCTTCAGCCCGCCCGGCTCTGGCTTCGACGTCGACGGCGACGTTGACAGCGCGGTGTTGTTATCCATCCTACTTGCTCCTTCCGTCGGGCTAAAGGATCGAAGGAAAGCCGGCCGCAGCACGAAGCTGCGCGTTAAGCCGGCTTTGGCCTCCTATCGAAAACCGTCCGTTACTTGGCGACTTCCACGATCTTCTTGATTTGCTCCGTATACCATTTTTCGTAGCCGGCCGTATCGAGCTTGCCGAATTCCTTCATGTAATCGGCCCATGCGCCTTCAAAGTCCGCCGGCTTAGCGAGGACGAGCTTGGCGTAATACTTTTTCAGCAGATCGTCCTTCTTGGTCTCCCAAATCTGCTGCGGCGAGCCTTGTTCCTTCGGAATGCTCCAAGCCGGGAACCACGGACGGTCTTCGGGCTTGTCGAACATCTGCGCATAGGTCTGTACGCCGTACTTGTCCAGAATCGTCTTGTCGCCCTCGGTCAGGCTCAGCTGGAACACTTCCGGCTGGAAGCCCGGCGCCACCGCGTTGCCGTCCGCGAGTGTGGACGAAGTGCCGTACTGCGGCCAGTCCCAGTCGTACGTCTTGAAGCCGAACTTCTCGTTAAACGCGTCGTCGAGCTTCGCAATCTGCTCCGCCGTCCGGTAGAAGCGGCCTTTGTCGTCCACCTCGTAAGTCTCGCCTTTAATGCCCCAGCTCTTGAGCACCTGGTTGTCGTCCGTCAGCAGGTTGTCCCAGTATTGGATAATGCGGGCAGGATCTTTGGCGCTCTTGGTAATGCCGGCGCCGCGGTTGCTGGTCCATCCCGGTGGATCCAGGTACTGATCGTGCGTGCCGTCGAACGTTACCGGCAGCGGGAAGTACACGTAGTCGTCCTGTGCCTGATCCTTTCTTGCCGCGTCCTTCAGCACGTTCATCGCGTTGCCGATCTGCCAGCCGTAGTCGAAGAAGCCTACGACCTTGTGCGATGTCAGCTTGGCGATGTATTGGTCGTAGTTGTCGACGAAGGAGGCTTTGTCGAACAGATTTTTCCCGTTCAGGTCGTTCAGCGTCTTCAGCCAGCGCTTCTCGTTCTCGGAGCCGGCATACGTCTTGGCTTCGTTCGTATGGATGTCGACCATGACGTTGCCGTCGTTCGGGAAGCCGGCGAGGTGCATCGGCGGGTTGGAGGTCGCAAAAAACCGCCAGTCGTGCGTCAGCGTGATCATGCCCGTCAGATTCTCGTCCTTGTGTTTGGCGACGTAGTCCTCAACCAGCTTGACGTATTCGTCCAGCGTCTTGATCTTCGGATAGCCCGCTTCCTTGAGCACCCGGCGTTGAACCCAGAACGCACCCTGGTTGATGTTAGGATCCGCCACGTACTCGCCGACCTGCGGTCCGAACGGTAGGAAGTAGATCTTGCCGCCATAGTCCGCCCGCATGCGCTCGAAGTACGGGCCGTAGACGCGCTTGATGTTCGGGCCGTACTGCTCGATCAGATCGTCGAGCGGGATGAAGGCGCCGGCCTTCAGCACTTCCTCGATTGCGGCGTCCGGAATTATGACGTCCGGATATTGATTGGAAGCAATCATCGTGCCGATCTTCGTATTCAGGTCTCCGACCAGATGCTCGATCTTGAAGTTGACGCCGGTCTGATCCTCAAGAGCCTTGCCGATCGTCGTCTCGTTGGTGTTCAGATCCTTCTCGCCCGCCACGCCGTTAAAGAAACTGAACGTGACTTTGTCTAGCGGCTTCTCTGACGCAGATGCCGTTGCCGATGCCGAACCGCTCGCCGGCGCCGACGCGCTGTCTCCGGTTGAGGCAGGAGATGCATTGCCGCCGTTGTTGCCGTTCGAGCATGCGGCCATCGATACGGCCAAGGCGGCAGCCATGCCGGCTGTCCACAGTTTTTTTGCCACTGCGTTCGAACCCCTTCCCTGACGATTCTTTGTTTTGTAAGCACTTTCAGTATAAAACGTCCGGGCCAGTTTGTTTACCGAATAAACTATAGATGCTACTTAGGAATTTTAGGATGCGGAATTTTAGGACATAAATGAAATCAACTGGGACATAAATGAAATCAACCATGTGCATTCGTCTAAGCGTTGGACAACCTATACAAAATCGGCTATTATCTAATCATAATCTATACAATATCTATACAATAATTGAGCGATGAACGGAGAAGGAGCCTTCCGAAATGACGAGCGTTCCCGTAAACAACGAGTTAAGCACGGCTACAAGCCGACGAAAAGACGAGCATCTGGATCTGTGCCTGCATGCGGATGTTCAAGGATTAGACGCCGGTACCGGCTTGGACCGATACCGCTTCCGACACAATGCCCTGCCCGAGCTGAACTATGCTTCGATCGATACGTCTGCGCACTTTTTGGGCCGGGCGCTCAAAACGCCCTTTCTTGTCAGCTCCATGACCGGCGGAACGCCAAGAGCGGGCGAGATCAACCGTCGGCTGGCGACGGTTGCACAGGCGAGGGGATGGGCGATGGGACTAGGATCGCTGCGGGCGGCAATTGAAAATCCCGAAGCGGCGATGTCCTTCCGCGTTCGGCGGCTGGCGCCGGATATTCCCCTCATCGCCAACATCGGGGCCGTGCAGCTTAACTATGGCTTCGATGCCGAGAAATGCAGCCAAGCGATCGAGATCGCGGAGGCCGACGGCCTTGTCCTTCATCTTAATTCGCTGCAGGAAGCGATTCAGTCAGACGGCAACACGGACTTTAGCGGGCTGCTGCGGCAAATCGAGAAGGTATGTCGTTCGCTGAAAGTACCCGTAGGCGTGAAGGAAGTGGGCTGGGGCATCGACGGGGAGACGGCCCGGAGACTGTCTGACGCTGGCGTTCGGTTTGTCGACGTCGCAGGCGCCGGCGGCACCTCCTGGAGTCAGGTAGAAAAGCTGCGTTCCCCGGATCCGGTCAAAAAAGCCGCCGCGGAAGTATTCTCGCAATGGGGGCTTCCGACGTCCGAGTGCATTCAGGAGGTGCGCTCCGCTCTGCCCGGCATGTTGTTAATCGGCAGCGGGGGCGTCGCCAACGGACTTCAGGCAGCCAAAGCATTGGCCCTGGGCGCGAATCTTGCCGGGTTCGGACGCGGCTTGCTGGAGGCGGCCCATGACTCCGAGGATGAGCTTGGCCGCGTGTTCGAGCAAGCCGAGCAGGAGCTGAGGCTCGCCATGTTCGGGATCGGCGCCGCCAATATCCGGGAGCTTGGGGAAACCAAACGCCTTGTGAAGATCGAATGAAGCTGCTATGTTCCGCCGAATTCGCAGACCGTGAGATTGCAGGGGTAATCGTAGAGTCAGAAGGAGGCCTTTATGGACACGGAGCAATTGCAAGCGGATTTCGATTATTGTGAAGCCATTATCAAGAGGCATTCCAAAAGCTTTTATTACGCCTTTTCGCAGCTTCCGCCCCAAAAGGCGAATGCGGTCTACGCCATTTACGCGTTCTGCAGAACGGCGGACGAATGCGCCGATTCCAACCGGCGGCCGGAGCAGAAGCTCGCTTCGTTGCGGCAGCTAAAAAAAGAGCTCGATTTGTTCAGAGACCGTTCGGAAGCGGATCGTCCCTTGTGGCGCGCGCTCAGGCACGTCTTCTCCGAATACGAGATGGACATCGGGCCCTTTTACGACCAACTGACCGGACAGATGATGGATTTGGCGTTTTCCAGCCCGAAGGACATGCATGCGCTTGAGCATTACAGCTACTATGTTGCGGGCTCGGTCGGTTTGATGCTGCTGCCCGTGCTCGCCTCTAAAGCTGCCGCCGATCTCCGCCCGTCTGCAGTCAAGCTGGGCATTGCCATGCAAATAACGAATATTCTGCGCGACGTCGGCGAAGACCTCCACCAGAAGCAGCGCATTTATTTGCCCGAAGAAGAACTGAAGCGCTTCTGTTATACCCCGGCGGATTTGCGGCAGGGCCTGATTAACGAGAACTTCGTTCAGCTATGGGAGAGGCTGGCCCAACACGCCGAATTGTTATACGACCAAATCCACGGCAGCTTGGACTTGTATGACGCCGACAGCAAAATGCCGCTCGCTTTGTCCGTCAACCTGTACAGAGCGATATTGGATGCCGTAAGAAACAACGAATATGACTGCTTCTCCAAGCGCAACTATGTGACCAAGGAAGCAATGGCCAAGATTAGTGCGTCGATTGCCAACGGCTCCTCCATGGCGGAAAGGTGTGTGTGACGATTGAAAAAGAAAAGCGTACTCGTAATCGGCGGCGGACTTGGCGGCCTCTCCGCGGCGATCTCCTTAAGGCAGAGCGGCTATGAAGTTGCTTTATACGAACAGAACCGTCACATCGGCGGCAAGCTGAATCGGCTCGAGCAGGATGGCTTCGGCTTCGATCTGGGTCCCTCCATTTTGACGATGCCGCACATTTTCGAAAAAATGTTTGCCGCGAGCGGCAAGCGGATGGAAGATTACGTCCCCACCGTCAAGCTCAATCACCAGTGGCGCTCCTTCTTCCCGAACGGCAATCGGATCGATCTCTTCGAGAATCTCGCGGATATGACAACGAAAAATCCCTCGCTAAGCGAGCGGGATATGCTCGAATACAAGGATGTGCTTCAATACGCCAAAAAGCTGTACGAGATGACGGAGCTGGGATATTTTAAGCACGGTGCCGACAACACGAAAGACATCGCGCGATACAACGGCGTTTTCAACGCGTTGATGAACTTCGATCTGTTTTCCACGGTACATAAGTCCATTGCCAAACGGATAAGCAACCGGGATCTGCGTGACATGCTCTCTTATTTTATCAAGTATGTCGGCTCCTCGCCTTACGATGCGCCGGCCGTATTGAACATGATGGTCTATATGCAGCATGAGCAGGGCCTATGGTACGTTCCCGGCGGCATGCACCTGCTCGCAGGCGGATTGGTGCGACTGGCGGAGGAAGCTGGCGTCTCCATCCATACGGGCAAACGCATCGTCCGGCTTCATAAGAAGGATGGCCGAATCGCAGGGGCTTCGCTGGAGGACGGAACCGAACTTTCGGCCGACTATTATATTTCCAACATGGAGGTCATCCCGTTCTACGAGAAGCTGCTGCAAGAAGAGGAGCCCTTTATTCATCAGCTAAAAAAGAAATATGAACCGGCAAGCTCGGGGCTTGTCTTGCACCTGGGCGTGAAGAAGTCGTACCCGCAGCTTGCCCATCACAACTTTTTCTTTGCGGAAAATATGAAGCGGCAGATGGATAAAATATTCCACAGCCACGAGCTGCCCGACGATCCGGTCATTTATCTCGTAAACGTCAATAAAACCGACCCTGCGCAGACGCGCGAAGGCTACGAAAATTTAAAAGTACTGCCCCATATCCCCCATATCCAGGACAAGCCTCTGACGCAGCAGGACTACGAACGGTTTGCCGAGACGGTACTCGTCAAATTAGAAAAAATGGGGCTGACGGATCTGCGCAGCCATATCGTGACCAAAGACGTATGGACGCCGGAAGATATCAAGCGGGTCTACGGCTCCGACCGCGGGGCCATATACGGCACCTTGTCCGACCGCAAAAAAAACAAAGGGTTCAAGCATCCGAAGCAGAGCACGCGGTACGACAACCTCTACTTCGTCGGCGGCACGGTCAATCCGGGAGCCGGCATGCCTATGGTTACGTTAAGCGGTCAGCAGGTACGGGACAAAATCGTGCAAAGGGATGCCAGCGATGGATAGTCAAAAGCGAGACGCGCTGCAGGCGCTATTGGAAAAGCAGCAGGAAGCTGCCCGCATGCGCCCCGTTCCTACGGCCCAAGAACGCAAAGACACGCTGCTGCGGCTCAAGCGGATGCTGATTGAACATGAAGCCGCATTTTTAGCGGCGCTTGTATCCGATATGTCAAGACCCGCCTTCGAAGCCTATTCCTTTGAGATCGCTCTGCTGCTGAACGAGATCGAGCATGTATGCGGGTCGTTGAATAAATGGACGAAACCCGCGCGTGCCCGCCCGTTCAAATTCGGCTATATGGAAACGATTCGCACCCACAGAAGTCCGTACGGCAGCGTTCTGATTATCAGTCCCTGGAATTATCCGCTCCAGCTCGCCTTGATGCCGGCCATCGGCGCGATTGCGGCGGGTAACCGCTGCGTGATTAAACCGTCGGAATACGCGCCGGCTACGAGCGAACTGCTGCAACAGACGATCGGCCAAACGTTTCCGCCCGAAGTGCTGACCGTGGCGACGGGAGATGCGCAGACATCCAGGCTGCTGACCTCCCTCCCCTTCGATCTCATCTTTTTCACGGGGAGCCAAGCGACGGGAAAGGCCGTATCGCAGCAGGCCGCGGCTCAGCTGACCCCCGTCGTGATGGAGCTCGGAGGGAAAAATGCCTGCATCATGGACGCGTCGGGTTATTCTCCCAAGGCCGTTCGCGAGATCGTCTGGGGCAAATTCCTTAATGCAGGCCAGACCTGCATCGCCCCGGACACGCTTTTCGTGCATGAATCGGTCTATGAAAAAACGCTTGCGGAGATAGGTTCGGCGTTAATCGAATTTTACGGGGATCAGCCTCATGCGAGCAAAGACTATGCCCGCATTTGTCATGCCGGACATTTTCAGAAGCTGCAGCGGCTGATCAAGCAAGGCAGCAGCCGGTATGGAGGCGCCGGCCATGCGGAAGATCTATTCATCGCCCCGACTGTATTAACGGACATTCCGCCCGGCAGCTCCATTTTGCAGGAGGAGATTTTCGGACCCATTCTCCCTGTCATCCCCTATCGCGATCTGGAAGCCTTGCTTGCGCAGCAGGCGATTCAGCGCGATGCCTTGGTCGCCTATCTTTTTAGTCAAAATAAGCAGCAGATCAAGCGGGTCCAAGCATACATGCGGTCGACGACCGTCAGCGTCAATCAGGTCATCCATCACGGCGCCAATCCCCGCGTCGCCTTTGGCGGCATCGGACGCAGTGGCCATGGCAGCTATCATGGCAAAGCCGGCTTTTTAGCTTTCAGCTATGCCAAAACCGATTACCAAGCCCATCGTTACCTGCATATATCGGACAAGTTCCCGCCTTATTCGGAACAGGACCTGTCTATCGTCCGAAGGTTTAGAAAGTGGCTGCTGTAGCGGAAAATACGAGGTTGAGGAGGACTGCCGTGCCGCTCGTAAACTTGCCTCACCTATGGGTCGTTCTGATCGACGTCTTCGCCTGGGCCTTTTTTCATCTCGGCATTTCTGTCATTTGCCTGAAGCTCCCTCAGTCTTATTTCCTGAAGGACAAGGCCTGGTTTCGGCTTTGGTCATGGGAGAAATCCGGCAAGCGGTGGCAGCAGTTATTTTTCGTCAAACGGTGGAAGGGCCTTCTCATAGACGGAACTGCAATACTGAGAAAAGGCTATGCCAAGAAAAGCTTGCACGGCACCCGCATAAGCGATCTGAACGTATTCGCCGCGGAAACCAAACGCGCGGAGCTGACCCACTGGCTGTCCATGGCGCCTGCCCCTTTATTCTTCCTGTGGAACCCCGCATGGGCAGGGTGGATCATGATTCTGTATGCGGGGGCGTTCAACTTGCCCATTATTATGGTGCAGCGATACAATCGCGGGCGCATCGATGCCATTACATTAGCGACGAATAAAAAGGGAGCGGGGTCATTCACATGAAAAAAAAGGTGCTGGTCGTTGGCGCCGGCGTCGCCGGGCTTGCGAGCGCGATCCGGCTGCAGCATGCCGGATACCAGGTTGAAATTTACGAGAAAGAAGCGTTGCCGGGCGGTAAAATGCATCGGATCGAAAAGGACGGCTATTCGTTTGATTTGGGACCGACGATCGTCATGATGCCGGAGCTGTACAGAGAGATCTTCGAGCTCTGCGGCCGCAACCCCGACGACTACATCCCCATGGAGCGATTGGATCCGATGTACCGGGTGTACTACAACGACAAGCCGGACGAGCCCATCGACATCTCCTCCGATCTTACGCAATTGACGAAGACGATCGAAGGCGTCAGCGAAGCGGACATGGAGGGATTTTTCCTCTATCTGCACGAAATTTACAAACGCTTTATCGTGGCCAAACACCATATTATTCAAAGGCCCTTCCGTAGAGCCCGTGATTTCTATAACTTCCCCATGCTGAGGAAAGCGATGAAGCTAAAGACGCTGGATACGGCCGACCGTTTTATGAGCAAGTATATCCGCAATGAACGGCTCAAGCAATTGATTAGCTTCCAGACGCTGTATATTGGCATTTCGCCGTTTCGAAGCCCTTCCTTTTATACCATGATACCGATGATCCAATTCTTGTACGGCGTATGGTTTATCAAAGGCGGCATGTATACGATGGCTCGGGCGATGGAGAAGCTCTTTAAAGAATTGGGCGGGACCGTTCACTATAACCGGAGCGTAGAGGAAATTTGCATCCATGACCGCAGGGCGACCGGCATCGTCGCAGACGGACAGCAGGTTCCGGCGGATTTTGTGGTGTGCAATGCGGACTTCCCGTACGCCATGAAAAATCTCGTGAAGGACCGGTCGGCAAAAGGAAAATACAGCGATAAAAAGATCGACAAATTGAAATACTCCTGCTCCTGTTTTCTTCTTTACTTGGGCATGGACCGCAAATACGAGGACATCGAGCACGTCCATAATTTTATTTTTAACGAAGACCTGAAAAAAAACCTGAACGACATCTTTGCCGGAAACAAACTGACGAACGGGTCGTTCTACGTATACGTCGCCTCCAAAGCGGACGAATCCCTCGCGCCGGAAGGAAAAGACGGCCTGTACATTCTGATGCCGGTGTCTAATCTGGCGGCGGCCAATTATGAATGGGACGAGAATACGATCCGGGGTTACCGCGCTTATATTCTAGACACTTTAAAAAAAATACGCGGACTTGAAAACATCGAGCAAGAGATCGTGACGGAAACCTGCATCACGCCGCGCGACTTCGAATCGAAGTTCAATGCGTACAACGGCTCCACCTTCGGTCTGATGCCCGTCCTGTCTCAAAGCAACCATATGCGTCCGCAAAGCAAGGCCAAGCACTGCGACAACATGTACTTCACGGGCAGCAGCACGCATCCCGGCGCAGGCGTCCCTATCGTGCTGCTATCCGCCCGCATCGCCGCCCAGGAACTGATCCAGGACGATCAAGGAATTCGATTCGACTATTCCGGCCATTGAACGAGGAGTGAATGCATTGACCGTCTTAGAGGGCATCCGTCTTGGAATCGGTTTGCTGGCGCTGCTGGCCGGCTTCGTCATGTTCGGCGCATTGCCGACGCTTAAGACGGCAGGCAAGCCTAAGCGCATGCCGTTGGTGACCGTCATCGTTCCCGCCAGGAACGAAGCCGGCCGGATAACGCCGTTACTGCGTTCGCTGCGGGAGCAGCGCTATCCTTCGTTCGAGGTGCTGGTCGTGGACGACGATTCGACCGACGAGACGGCGTCGATCGCCCGCAAGCTCGGCGCCACGGTGCTGCGCAACGATACGGTGGAAGCAGGCTCGGGCAAATCCGCGGCCTGCTGGCACGGCGCGCGGCACGCGAAGGGACAATGGCTCCTGTTCCTCGATGCGGATACCGCGCTCGCGGATACCGACAGCCTGACGAAGCTGGTCGGCTGCTATGGGCAAAAAGGCGCCAAAGGGATTCTGTCCCTGCAGCCCTACCATACCGTCAATCGCTTGTACGAAAACCTGTCGGCTATTTTTAACGTGATCGTCATCGTCGGCATGAACGTTTTCACCATATGGAAAACGCGGTTTAAAACCGCAGGCTCTTTCGGACCGTGCATTTTATGCGATAAGGACGATTATTTTGCGGTCGGAGGCCATCGCAAGATCCAGGGAGCCGTACTCGACGACCTGGCGCTGGGACAGGCGTTCCTGGACCGAAATCTCCCGGTCCATTGTTTAGGCGGAAGCGGCGTCATCGCTTTTCGCATGTATCCGGAAGGACTTAAAACCCTTGTGGAGGGCTGGTGCAAAAGCTTTGCCGTCGGCTCGAAATCCACCCATCCGATCGTCATGTCGATGATCGTTGTTTGGATTACCGGCGGGTTTATGAGCGCGGCCGCATTGATATCGTCGATCGCGGCGTGGAATCCCGTTGCCTTGACCCTAAGCGGCTTTTTGTATGCGGCGTACGCCGGCCAAACCTTGTTGCTCGCCCGCAGATGCGGCAATTTCAACAAGGGATTGTTTTTCATTTACCCTTTATTGTTTATGTTTTTCGCCGCTCTGCACCTTTATTCCCTATTCAGGGCGCATGTGCTGCGATCCGTAAAATGGAAGGGACGAAAAATAGAAGTTTGAACCGCGCCTGGCCTTCCTCATCTTGTATCGATTTTGTATAATTTACAAGGAGGAGGAACGATTAATGTATAGCATGAAGCGGGCATCCGAGCTTCTTGGCATCCCGGTCGTCACGATTCGCGCCTGGGAGAACCGTTACGGGATCATCTCGCCCAGCCGAAGCAGCGGCGGACACCGTCAGCTAAGCGACGGGGATCTTGCCAGGCTCAGCTTTCTTAAAGAACAAATCGATAAAAACGGCTTAAAAATCAGCGAAGCGGTGGAGCTTCTGCAGCAGAGCGAGCCTGCTCTTCGGGAACAGGCTGCAGAGCCATCCGCAATCGGCCAGATGTACGACGGCTTGGTGGACAAACTGTACGCCGAATTAATGCAATTCAATTCCGCGCAAGCGGATCTGACCATAGATCTGGCATTTGCCCTGTACGATGTCGAGGAAACGCTGCGGCGCATTATCGTTCCCGTTCTGTATCGGATCGGCTCGGAGTGGGAAGCGGGGAAAATTAAAGTCGTTCAGGAGCATTTCGCTTCGGAAACGATCATGCGGAGATTGTCGGCTTTGTTTCGCGTGTTTCCCATTCATCCGAACCTGCCGGTCGTGCTGGCTTTTTGCCCGGAAGGAGAACGCCACCATCTCGGACTGCTCTCGTTCAGCCTTTTTTTACGCAAACAAGGCGTAAATGTCCTGTACGCCGGTCCTGATACGCCGTTGAAGGAGCTGGAAGGCATTATTGAAAGTCAGAAGATATCGTTCATCGCGGCTTCCGTGACGAACCCCTGCCACACCGACAAGCTGATGGCATGGATCGAAGAAGCCGCGCGGAATCGCCCGGAATTGCGGTTTTTACTGGGCGGGGCCGCATTCGATAACCCGGCGGTACGGCGCGCCGTGAAGGCGAACGTGCGATATCTGTCCGCCGATCATTGGGAGGATTGGAACCAAGCTTAGGGCCGCGCGTCCTCGCCATGGCACACAACCAGTGATTGCAACCGTTTAGGACAGCATTTCCGATACGTCGACCGGCTCGTAGTGAACGTGGACCTCGTAAACCTCCGAGGTCTTCTTCAATTTATTTTCCACGCTCGTCGCGATCTCGTGCGCTTCCGCGAAGTCCAGCTCCATGTTCACGAGCACGACGACGTCGACGACCGCGCTGCTGCCGTAATTTCTCGCTTTGATGTCTTTGACGGCCTCGACGCCCTCCACTTCCAGGATCGCTTCCTTGAAGGACGCGATGGTCGATTCGTCGAACCCGTCGGACAGGTGATGGGAGGCGTCGCGGAAAATATCCCAAGCCGTCTTGCAGATGATGAGGCCGACGACGATGGCGGTGACCGGGTCGAGCCATGGCAGACCGAACTGCGAACCGACGATGCCGATGACCGTGCCTATGCTCACGAACGCATCCGAGATGTTGTCTTTGGCCGCCGCCATGACCGCCTGGCTGTTAATCTGCAGCGCGAGACGTTTGTTATACCGGTAGACGAAGTACATGACGACCGCACAGAACAAGCCCGTCCACACCGAGATGAGGTCCGGCGCCTTCTCGCTCCCGTTAAAAACCGACGACACGGCGGCGAACAAGACCTGCAATCCGACAGCCGCCATAATAAAAGAAGAAATGAGGGAAGCGATCGTCTCCGACTTCCAATGTCCGTATTGGTGGTCTTTGTCCGCCGGCTTCTGCGCGAGCCGCAGTCCGATCAGGACGGCGATGGACGCGATGATATCGGTCGCGTTGTTCATGCCGTCCGCCCTTAGGGCCTCGGACCCCGAGGCGTAGCCGATGATTAATTTTAGAGCCGAGAGGACGATATAAGCGACGATGCTGATGACCGCGCCGCGTTCCCCCAGCTTCAGATTATCGTACCTTTGCTGCTGATCCATTTCCCGTAGTCCCTCGCTCCCTCTCCAATACCATCCATACTAGCAAGCGAAAATGGAGTGGGTCTAGAGAAACGTTTTTTCGCCGGGCCTACAAACGTGTCGGTTCACAACAATCGTGTCTGTTCGCAAAAAAGTTGCGCGGCGTAAAAAAAGCTTTCTGTAGTCGCCTTGCGGGCGATTACAGAAAGCTTGCTTGCTTCTACGCCAACGCCGGCGGCTTTCTCCTGCGTCTTAGGCGTCAATATCCTCTCTCACGACGAGGCGAAACGTCGTCCCCTCTCCCACTTTGCTCGATACTTCGAAGCCGAACTTGTCCTTATAATACAGCTTCAGCCGGTAATAGACGTTTTTGATGCCGACGCTCTCCCCGATATCCTCGCTTTGCTCCAGCTCGCTAAGGATCGATGCCAGCCTGTCGGGCGGGATGCCCGCTCCGTTATCGTGCACGGTGCAGACGAGGCCCTCCTCGTTCTTGCCGACCGTCACACGGATAAGTCCGCCTTCCTTCAGCTTTTCGATGCCGTGGATGCTGGCGTTCTCGACGAGCGGCTGCAGCGTCATCTTGGGGATCATGAGACCCAGCACCGAATCGTCGGCTTCGATCCGGTAGTCGAGCTTGTCCCCGAATCTGTACTTCTGGATATCGAGGAAGCAAGCGACGAGATCGAGCTCATCCCGGATCGTCACCCAGTCCTTGCCCCAGGTGAGCGATTTGCGGAAAATCTTGGCCATGCTGTGAATGATGCGCGCCGTCTCCTCTTCCTTTTTCATCAGGCTGCGCATGCGGATCGTCTCGAGCGAGTTGAACAGAAAATGCGGATTGATCTGGCTCTGCAGCGCGTGAAGCTGCGACTGGTTGCGCTTGATGAGCAGCTCCTTCTTCTGGATGTCCGCGATATAGACGTCGTGGATGAGACTCTTGATCTGCAGCGTCATCCGGTTGAACTCCGCCGTCAGCTGCCCGATCTCGTCCTCGGCGTCCTGCCGGGCGATCGGCTCGAACGAATGGTTTTTCACCTTTTTCATATGCTTGAGGATGCGCACCAGCCGGGCGTTGAGCGACCGGGAAAACCAGATGATGATCAGCGTCGGCAGCAGCACGTTCGGAATGGCCAGGTACAGCACGAAGTTTTTGGACTTGCGCACCTCCTCCAGCACCGCCGCTTCCTTAAAGCGGCCTACGATCCGCCAGTCGGACAAATAGGGGACGTCCTTCAAGTCCTCGTCGATGACAATCGTGTCCTTGGACACCGGCGTCGCGGCAAAATCGGCCGTCTGCGCAAGGTCGACGCCAGGATTGGTCGTATATTGGATCGCATTGCCCTGCAGCAGGTACAGATCGCCCTCGAGCGTCACGTTATGGAAGATCTCCTTGATCGCTTCGGGATGGAGATCGATTTTCATGTACTTTTCCCAGGGCTCCGCGGCTTCGGCATTGCCGATCTTGCGGACGACGCTCAGCATGTCGCCGGTCGCGCCCGGATAATCGTACGCCGTCCGCAGCACGATCGGGGCGGACAGCGCCGAATCGCGGACGAGCCGGTACCACGGCTGCTCTCTCGTGCTTGCCGTGACGCGTTCGACCTGTCCGCCGTAGATCAGCGTATCGTTGTCCGAATATAACGTAATGCGCTGAATCGCCTCGTAGACGGGGCTGTATTTATTGAGCATGCTGATGATGTAGGACTGATAGTTGTATACGTAATCCGACGGCAAGTCGTAATTTTTGTCCATGTATTCGATGAGCAGCGCATCGTTGTAGATGACCGCGGAGATGCCGACGGCCACGTTGACCTGCGTCATGAAGTCGTTGCGGATCTGCTCGATGGCGAGCGAGATGTCTCTCATTTTCTGCTTCTTGACGTTGTTGGTCGTGATGTTGTAGAAAATGACGTTCGTCAGTACGACCGGCACGAACACGGCCAAAAAGTAAACGATCAGCATCTTGTTGCGCAGCCTGACATTGTTCAAGCTGAAGGCCCGCTTCCGAATTCGTCCCCATCTCTTTCGCATTCCTGCACCGCCGATAATCAGAGCTTTTCGCCAATAGCATTTTTGTATGCGGTCGGCGTCTTCCGTTCAACCTTCTCGAACTGGGTGACGAAGTAGTCGGCATTGCAGAAGCCTACGCTGGCCGCGATCTCGTACACCTTTTTGTCTGTCTGGCGGAGCTGGCGCTTGGCTTCCTGGATGCGCAGCTGCAGCACGTATTCGTTGAAGTAGACGCGGTACGTCTTCTTGAACAGCTGCCCAAGGTAAACCGCGTTCATATAGTAGCGTTGCGCGATGCTCTTCAGGCTGATATTCTCGTGAAAATGCTGGTCGATGTACGCCTTGATCTTGGCGATGTCGCCCTTGCCGATCGATTCGCGCAGCGACGAGATGTAGCCGGCGCATTCCTTCAGGAAGGCCAGCAGCAGATCCCGCAGGCCCGCTAGCGAGCGCGGGGCTTCCTGCCAGCCGAGCGTCGCGTTCATCGTCGCGAGCCGTCGGTCGTCGCCCTGCATCGTACGGACGATGCCCGTCGCCCCGTATACGACGCGGGATACGGCTGCGGCGACGGCGTCCGGCGCGAAGCGCTGCTCGCGGAACGCGGCTAGCATCCGGTCCAGCGATCCCGTCATCGCGACCGTGTCATGCTCCTCCAGCCCCTCCAGCAGCGCGGCATACACCGCGGACTCAATCTCGCGGCAGGCTTCCGGCTCGGCGTCCCGGATCTCGTCGAACAGCAGGACCGTCTCCCCGGCCATCGCGAACTTTAACCTGCGCGTCTCCTGCGCAGTCAAGAAAGACTGTCGGGCTCGCCGGAGTCCGATCGCGGCCTCGCCGATGTAGACGCGGGGCACGGTGCCGTCGCCGCAGCCGGCCGCTCTCGCCAGGCGCTCGCCCAAGGCCTTCGCCTCGCGCGCACCGGTCGTCCCCGGGAGGAGCATGCCCAGCTCGTACCGATCCCGGAAGTGAACGTAAGGCTCGCCGGCGCAAGGCGGTACGGCGCCCGCATCGGACGCGGCGCATACCGCGCGGGCAAGCGCGCGGGCGACGTCGCCTGCGCGGCGCAGCGCCGCTTCGGCATCCTCCTCAGGCGGCGCGTCGTTCAGCTCGACGGCATAGTAGCGGTAAGGCAAATCCGCCGCCCATCCCAGCGTATGGCGGCCCCCGTCCAGCTCGCGCGCCTCCGCGCGGCCGGACACGAGCGCTTCGAACAACGACGGACGCCGCAGCGCGTCCTCCGCCTCGGTGCGCTCCTGCTCCCGCTTCAACTGCTCGCCGATCCGGACGAGGCAGCCGATCAGCTCGTACTCGTCGATCGGCTTCAGCAGGTAGTCCTGCACGCCGAAGCGTACGGCCTGCTGCGCGTATTTGAAATCGCCGAACCCGCTGATGATAATAAAGTGCGTGCCGCGATAGCCGCGCTCTTGCGCTTCCCGGATCATCTCGAGGCCGTCCAGCACCGGCATGCGTATGTCGGTGACAACGACGTCCGGCGACAGGCGCCCGATCAGCGCCAGCGCTTCCTCCCCGTCCTCCGCCTCGCCGACCACCTCGAAGCCATACTGCGCCCACGGGATCAAGCCCGCCAGCCCTTTGCGGGCGAACATCTCGTCGTCCACCAGAATGACCTTTCTCACGGCAGCCTCCCGTCCGGCTCAATCGCCTTGGCATGATTTTTTGTAATCGCTTTCAAATATGGCGCTAAAATCTGATTCTGCGTCAACCTTCTTCGCTGCTTCTATTGTAGCGCATCCCGGTCTTGCCCGCACTTTCAAAACTTAGCATATTTCTTTGTAAATTTAACAAATGCGGCCTGGGCTTGGCGAAACTAAACTTTAGCGGGTGCCGCGCCATGGTTTGCGGGGGTGTCCGCGCACAGGCGCTCTGCTACAATGAGGACGCTCCGGTCCGCGGCGCCGCTCGGCGCACGGTACGCATCTTGCGCGCGGCGCTGCAAAAAACGCCGTAATTCCAGAGAAAGCGGGTGCTGGACATGCCCTTCGCCATTCGCGACATCATCGAACGGCTGCGCGGCGGCTTGCCGCCCGTTCAAGACACGGTCGACGTTCTGCTCGGCCCCGGCGATCCGGATAAGCCTGTCAGCGGCGTGGCCGTCGCCTTCATGCCCTCGATCGACGCGGTGGAACGCGCGGCCGCGCTGGGCGCCGATTTGCTGATCGCTCATGAAGGCTTCTATTACAGCCACCGCATGCCTACGCGGTTCCAGGAAAGCGATCCCGTCTACGCGTTCAAGCAGGAATTGCTGCACCGAACCGGCGTAAGTGTCTATCGCCATCACGACCATTGCCATCGCGCGGCGCCCGACCCGATCACGCTAGGCCTGGTCAGGGCGCTCGGCTGGGAGACGGCGCTCCGGCGCATGCTGCCGGCCGCAGCGGTGCTCGACGTCCCGCCGATGCGGTCGGACAAGGTCGCCGCGCGCGTCAAGGCGCGGCTCGGCCTGCCTGGCGTCCGGTTCGCGGGCGATCCCGGCGCGATCTGCCGCCGCATCGGCGTGCTCGCAGGCTATCGCGGCGGCGGCGAGCTCGCGATCCCGCTGCTGCGGGAGCAGCGGCTGGACCTGATCGTCGCCGGAGAGGGACCCGAATGGGAAACGCCGGAGTACGTACGGGACGCGGCGCATCTAGGATTCGCGAAGGCGATGCTCTTTATCGGGCACGCCGAGAGCGAGGCGCCCGGCATGCGGCTCGTGGCGGAACGGCTGCGCATGGCATTTCCCGGGCTGCCGGTCCATTGGCTGGACGGTGATCCGGCGCTGCGGTACCTGTAGCGGCTCACCGCAAGCGCCGGAACCGGGCTCCGATGCAGCGGCACGATTCACGGATGGCCCGCACTTCCTGGCGCGGCGTTATGCCTTCGGTCCGGCCGCGCGAACGACGCGAAATCCCTGGTCCGGCCCGACGCCGCTCGCCTCGAACTTGCCGCGGTAGGCCGTCTCCCCGCTGCCGATGTCGCCGATCCACCCGCCGCCTTTGACGATACGGTACAGGCCGCTCCCGAGCTCCGGATCCTCATACCAGTCCCAGCACCATTCCCGAACGTTGCCGGTCATGTCGTAGAGCCCCAGCTCGTTCGGCTTCTTGCCGCCGACCGCCCGAGGCTGCGTATGGTTGTTCTCGATGGCGGGCCAGTTCCAGGCGCCGGACAGACGCTGCTCGCCGGCATTTCTCCAGTACCAGGCCGCCTCGTCCGCTTCGTTGCTCCCGCTGTACGTATAGCTCTTGCTCGCCGCGCCGCCGCCGGCCGCATACTCCCACTCCGCCTCGGTAGGCAGCCGGTAACCGTCCGCTCCCTCGCGGATCGTGACGGTCCACTTCAGGGGATCGTTTTCGCTCCGATTGCGCGGATCCTTGTTCGTTTTGTCGATGACGTAGTAGGGCTCCAAGCCTTCCTTCAGACTTCGCTCATTGCAATACGCGACCGCGTCGTACCAGCTTACCATCTGCACCGGCAGACGGTCGCCCCTAAACGCCGAGGGGTTGCCGTCCATGACTTCGGTCCACTCTTTTTGCGTGACCTCGTAGCGGCCGATATAAAAGTTCGACACCGCCGTCTCTTTTCCATAAAATCCGGACTTCGTATTCGTGAAATGCCCTCCTTCGATCAACGCGAAGTTATCGCTTGCGGCAGGCGTCCCGCTTGCAGCAGTGCGGGCGGGCGTTGTGCTCGCTGCCGGCTTGCCGTCGGACGAGCGAGCGCAGGCCGCGAGAAGGACGGCGGCGACAAGCGGAATCAAGGTAAGCTTTCTCATGCATCTGCCTCCTTTCGGACGGGTCGAAGCCAATTGGTCCCCGGCGTTGAAAAAGAGAAGACCGCCGGCGGTTAGACCGGCGGTCTTGTGTCTCTTAATAGGGGGACATTACCAGACGGTGACGTTGGAGCTGCCGCTGCTCTGGTAGCCTTCGGTCGCCAGCACTTGATAGGACCAGCTGCTGCCCAGGTTCATGCCCTTGCTCTTCCAGGCGTTGACGTGGTTGGCGAAGGTGATCGCCACGTTGCTCCCGGTCGGACGCTTCGACTGCCTGACGCTCCAGTACTGGGTGAACGTCTGCGTGCCGTCGATCGAAGGCGCGTTGTAGCGCGTCGTCGTGTAAATGTCATACGTGCCGCCGTCGCTGTTCACGGTACCTTTATAAGTCCCGGTCGGCCTGTAAGTGCCCCAGCTGTCCACGACGTAATATTCGATGAGCGAGTTGCGCGTCCAGCCGTACAGCGTCAGGTAACCGTTGCCCGAAGGCGCCCATACGCCGGCATTGTAATTGATGACCCGGTTCGGCGAGCCGGTGTTCCAGCCTTTGCCGACCACGAAGTTCCCGGTATTCGACCAGTTGACGCTGTAGTTGCCGCCGGAACCGTTAACCGCGTTCACCGTCCCGCCGCCATCCGTCCAATTCTGCCAATAGTCCGTGGCCGCGCTCGAGGCCGTCGCGAACAGGCCGAAGCTCATCGTAGCCGCCAGCAATGCCGAAGTCATTTTCTTTGAAAGTTTAAACATCATATTCCTCCTTGTATTCGTTTCGGATTTAATCATGCCTCTCCAGGCACGCTTGGGCCTTCCTCGCGCAGCTCGCCCGTTTGCCGCGTCTGATATCGTGCCGAGTACGACTGCCTCACCTCCGAGTTCATTATAAATTGTAAGCGTATCCATAAATACCTAAGAAATTAAAGATTGGCCTCCAATAAATTTACAGAATTTAAGCTTCTTACGGGATCGACCCTCGCGATTAATCAACACTTTTCACGGATTTGTTCACATCTGAACAGATCGCGCTTTTTTAACCATTGAACGCAAGCTTGCGACAATTATAATAGACACGAGTCGATTAAACAAAACGTATCGAGCTTGCGCGGCGCGCTGGCCCGGAGCATGCCGGTCGGCTTTGGCTCCAACCTGAATCCTTATGTCATGGCCTCCTCCGCGCGGGATGCCCCGGACTTCGCGAACGGTTTGTTTTAACGTCGTCTTACCTTGACGTCACCGCCGCGCTTCTGCCGGCGGTTTATTGATTGCCGAATGGGGTGCGTCGTTGTCTTACTCGAAGGCGTATTGTCAAATCGCGCGCTGCCCGCAGCTCCGCTACAAATCATGAACATCCAGGAGGTTTTACGATGATCACCGTTAACGCACGTGCGACCTTTGGCCCCGAAGGCCCGTTCAAACTGACCGAGATCGAACGCAGAGCGCTTAAGCCGCACGACGTTCTTATTGAAATTAAATACGCCGGCATCTGCCATTCCGATATCCACACCGCCCGCGGCGAGTGGGGGCCGGTTCAATATCCGCTCGTGCCGGGGCACGAGATCGCAGGCATCGTCGCTCAGGTCGGGCCGGCCGTCACGAAGTATGTTGTCGGGGACCGCGTCGGCGTAGGCTGCATGGTGGATTCCTGCGGCGAGTGTCCGAATTGCCATAAGGGCGAGGAGCAATACTGCCTGAACGGCATGACGGGCACCTACGGCGCGATCGACAAGTACGGCCAATATACGCAAGGCGGTTACTCCACCCACATCGTGGTGACCGAGGACTTCGTCGTGCGCATTCCGGACGGGATCGCGCTTGACGCGGCCGCGCCGCTGCTATGTGCCGGCATCACCACCTATTCGCCGCTGCGCCACTGGGGCGCCGCCCCCGGCAAGCGCGTCGCCGTCGTCGGACTCGGCGGGCTGGGACATATGGCGGTGAAGCTCGCGCATGCCATGGGCGCGGAGGTCACGGTGCTGTCTCAATCGCTCAAGAAAAAAGAAGACGGCCTGAAGCTGGGCGCGGACCACTACTATGCAACAAGCGATCCGGAGACGTTCAAGACGCTGGCGGGCTCGTTCGACCTTATTGTGAACACTGTGAGCGCGAAGCTCGATATGAGCGCTTACCTGTCGCTGCTGGCGCTGGACGGCACGCTGGTCAACGTCGGCGCGCCGGCGGAACCGTTGTCGGTGAACGTATTCTCGCTGATCGGCCACCGCCGCTCGTTCGCCGGCTCGATGATCGGCGGCATCCGCGAGACGCAGGAAATGCTCGACTTCTGCGCCGAGCACGGCATCGCGCCGGAGATCGAGGTCATCTCCGCGGACCGGATCGACGAAGCGTGGGAACGCGTGCTGGCTTCAGACGTGCGGTACCGTTTCGTCATCGATATCGGCACGATGGAGGCTTGACTCCCGATTTTTGACCGGACTTCCAACGCACGATCCCTTCGTCTCCCGGCTGCTGATGGTCTGGACAAGGAAAAGGGAGGAGAGGAAAATGCCTGCGAATCTGCAGGCTTTGCTTCGTATCCCGGTTGCCGTAAGGGTAAAGATGCGAATCTGCAGGCTTTTGTAACGGCAGCGCCCCCCAAAGCGCGGTTCGGGCAGCAAAAGATGCACGTACGCAGGCATTTGCTCCAAAAACCGATTCAAGTGTGGAAAAGGATGTATATTTGCAGGCTTTCGAGGCTGAGCAACCCGCGCGACTACACGCAGAGCAACCCGCTCGGCCACCAGCTGAGCCATCGCCGGGCCACGAACGAATCGACAGGGCGATTAAGTCCGATCTGGACCAGGAAAACGGCGCGGGGGCAAATGCCTGCGAATCTGCAGGCTTTGCTCCATATCCCGATTGCCGTATGGGTAAAGATGCGAATCTGCAGGCTTTTGTAACGGCAGCGCCCCCCAAAGCGCGGTTCGGGCAGCAAAAGATGCACGTACGCAGGCATTTGCTCCAAAAACCGATTCAAGTGTGGAAAAGGATGTATATTTGCAGGCTTTCGAGGCTGAGCAACCGACAGAGCAACCCAATCGGAAACCGGCAGAGCAACCCGTTCAGCAACCGACAGAGCAACCAAATCGGAAACCGGCAGAGCAGACCACTCGGCCACCGGCACAGTAACCCGTTCAGCCACCGGCACAGTAACCCGTTCAGCCACCTGCCCGGCAGCCCGCTGAGCCACCCGCCCGGCCACCAACTGCTGAGGTTGACAGTCCACATGCGCTACCGCGCCTCGCGCGGACGCTTTCCGCGCAGGGCCGCTCAAGCCGCGCGGGCGATCAGAAGAAACGAGGCTGTTCCAATTGACTTTGGGACAGCCTCTCCTTTTCATTTCCTCGGTTCATGCGCCGATTCAGGTCCCCTGCTTGGTGGCGCTATGAGTAACGACAGCGCGGACTCGATGCAATTATCGATCCATTCCCGACTCAGGTTCGATTTTTTCAATACGGTGATTCCGACGAAAGAAGCCAAAAGAGACTGCGCGATTGCCCGACAGTCGAGCGAGCGGTCGATCTCCCCGGCATTTACCCCCCGCTCCAGCGTTTCTTGAAATATCGCCGCCAAATATTGTTGATGCTCCCGCGTCAAAATTTCAAGCTTCGCATCGTGCGGAGCGAGCTCCACCATCGTATTCAAGCAGAAGCAACCATTTTGCTCCTGCGTACCGCCCGGGAACGCCCCATCGAGAAATAGCTGCCTGAACGCCGCCTTGACGCTCGTCTTGTTGACCAGCTTCGAACGCACGGACTTCGCATGCAGCTGGTTATAGTTTCGAAGCGCCGATTCGAACAAGGACGATTTGTCTCCATAGGCTGCATACAGACTGGGTTTCTGAATCCCCATGCGCGAGGTTAAGTCGCTAAGCGATGTCGCCTCGTACCCCTTTTCCCAAAAAACATGCATAGCCTCCGTTAACGCCTTCTGCTGATCGAATGCTCGAGTTCTGGCCATAAAGCCTCCTGATAAAGTACCACTTGGTACATAAATAATATCTTTTTTCTTTGTTCAGGTCAATTATTCGTTGACAATTCGCAAAATAAGTGCGTTAATCGGAGAATAAATAATGTACCAAACGGTACATTTATGGAGGTTATTTGCATGTCTACTTCTCCGGCGTTTCGTCCAAATGACAAAGCGTCACACACGCATCTCACGCGTGCAGCGGTTTTGCTGTATGCAATCATCTGCGGCCTGGCAGTCGCCACGATTTATTTTTCTCAGCCTTTGCTTGATGCGATTACGCTGGAATTCGGCATCAGCAAGGCTGTCATCGGCATCGTAGTAACGGCGACGCAATGTTGTTATGCGTTGGGATTATTTTTCCTGGTCCCGCTGGGAGATATGCTCGATCCGCGTCGGCTCGTCACCGGAATGCTCGTATGCATCGCGATCGGATTAAGCATCGTTGCGTTTGCGCCGAACAAATGGTTTCTATTTCTCGGCATGGGCATGGTCGGTTTTCAGGCTGTCGTTGCACAAGTTCTCGTGGCCCTTGCCGCCAATCGGGCATCGCAGCAAAGTCGCGGCCAGACGATCGGCGTCGTTACGAGCGGTATCGTCCTTGGGATCTTACTGGCCCGCACCTTCTCGGGGATCCTGGCGGATATGGCCGGATGGCGATCCGTCTATATAGTTGCGGCAATGATTACGATCTGCATTGCATATTTATTCATAACCGTCACCCCCGCTTCCAAGCGCCCGCCAAGAACTGTCACGTATCCGGGCATGCTCCGGTCCATCAAGGATTTATTCGTTCAAATTCCGCTGCTGACCGTTCGCGGACTGCTTGCGTTCTTCCTTTTTTCGGACTTTAGCATCTTATGGTCCTCCATGGTGCTGCCGATGAGCGCCCCGCCCTTGTCGTTCAGCCACAGCCTCGTTGGACTCTTCGGACTCGCCGGCGCAGCGGGTGCGCTGGCGGCCCGCAGTGCGGGACGACTGGCGGATCGTGGATTCGGACAATGGACGACAGGCATCGCTTTATTTCTATTATCGTTTTCCTGGCTGCCCATAGGAGCGCTTCGGCATTCCATGTGGCTGTTTGTCGCGGGTGTCGTGATGTTGGACTTCGCGGTGCAGGCGGTTCACGTTACGAATCAAAGCATGCTCTTAAGCGTTCGTCCGGAGGCGAGGAGCAGACTGACCGCAGCTTACATGATCTTTTATTCCTGTGGAAGCGCAGCAGGCGCAGTCGCCTCGACCTGGATTTATTCGTGGGCGGGGTGGCTTGGCGTGTGCATACTGGGGGCCTCGGTTAGCTTGGCCGCGTTGGTTTTTTGGGCATGCACGTTAAAAATGGGGCGTATCGTCGACAACACTTGTCCATGCGATTGATAAAACCTCGCATACGATACATCATGCCATACCAAGAGGAGGTGATAGTCATGGCTTTTTCAACCGGTACGGTGACGAACACGAGAGACTTCAACACGGCCGCCTCCAACATCGTCCTGAACGTCAGAAATCTGGATCTTACGACTCCTGTAAGTATCATCGTTTCTGTTTTCGCTTCTGTCGATTCGGACACCTTCTATACGGCGTATATGCTCTCGTATGACGTCCCCGCGAATTCCTATGACGTCAGAACCTTTTTCATCGGAGGCAACGTCGCTTATGAAGTACAGATCGACATGTTCTCCACCTCGCTGCCCAATACGCTGACTTCCGTTTACGGCATCGACGAATTCGGCAATCTGGTCACGGACCAGCGCTTCGCACCGAGCGAATTGAGCTTTATTCCCGCTTTGAGCCCGAGCATGTAACTAAAAGGAAATTTGAGAGGCGGAGCCTGCCGGTTTGTCCGGCGGGCTTTTTCGTTATGGGACAAGCGTTGTGGCTATCTCTAGCCAACGTGAAGCAGACGGCGTCTTCGAAGAGCGCTTCCTACGCACTGCTCCAAGACGGCTCGGTATGGCGGTCCGGTACCTTCATTGACGCCATCGGTCACAACCTGGTCAACGGTCCTCGAATCCTGAATATGAGCCGATTCATGCAGACAGTAATACTTCCGCCCTGTTCGCGCCCCGGAAAATAGAGGATGATAAATGACATCAGGGCTGGCGGTCATCGGCTGCCGGTTCTGATCTCCAGGCTATTGCGATCCTTCCTTCTAACCCAATTCGGAAATTAGGGTCGCAGCTTTCCTGGAGATTCTTTTATTTTGGGGGCACATAACGATGATTAATACGATTTATTTGCGCCGCGAGAACAAGGTAATCATCGACAGCATGCCGGGCTCAGACCCGGTCTCGACGGCTTTACTGGCTACCGCCATGAAAAATATCGAGGCGTTAGGATACCGATTTTCGCCCCGTTTGGCACGTGAGGCCAGCTTGCTTTCTGCTGAAGACTTTCATGTACTCTTCGACGGAATCGTTGCCGATCTGAAGGTGATGGTCGGGGCTCATGTCCAATATCGGCCGATGTATTCCGGATTTCCCGGACAACTCATGCAGGAGCACGATGCGGATCTTTATTTGAACGCCTTCTATCATTACTACACCTTGGAGCTGCCCCATAACGAAGCCAGCGACAGAATGCCGTTGAAGGATGGGCGCCGCGAACTGAAGGTCATCGACCTGGGATCAAGGGCTGAATTCCACTTGCTCATCGGCCGCATCATGAGTGCCAAAGGATCGATCTCGGAGACCGACAAACAAGATCTAGATACCGCGATCAGCTGTTTGGAAAATGAAGCGTTAAAAGAGACACTTCCTTCTACGATTCCTTTTAAGGAAAATGCAGCTTTTGTTGTTGGCTCCCTTCTCAAACACGGCAAAGCTGAACCGGCTTTAATCGGACGATACGTCAAAACGGCTACCGACGTTCTGCGGCTTGCCGTCGCCTGGTCGGGCGGCGATACGAGCCTCGCCGAGGCAACGCGGTTCCGCAAGTTTACGCGACCTGAGAGAAAGTTGCTGCTCTCCCTGCTAGAACAGAGCAACTCCATGACAGAGGATATGCTCCGGCACAAACAGCGCTGGATTCGCTTGGGCGAGATTCTTCATCCGTCAGAATATAAGCGCCGATTCCCTCAATGTCAGGAAGCCTTCGATATCCTTCGGAACGATAAGCCGTTCGTTACGTTCAACAATAGTGTTGAACTCGCTTTTCAGTCGAATCAGGTCTGGAGGCTTATCGATCTGCTGATGCAGCGTCCGGGCGAGTTTGCCAGAAGACTGGATCAATTGGCGCGTTCGACAGAACACGGCGAGTACGTTGTGCTGGCCTTTGAAGAAGTGATAAACGAGATTGCGACGCCTGTATTGCTCCAGGTCAAATCGCATTTCGCCAATCGCCCGAACCCGCAGAAGCTGCGCACCTTTTTCCCAAAAGGCAATGTAGCCAAAGCATTTTCGATTCCTTATTCGCTCTCCGACATTCCGGATGCCGTATGTTCCGCTATCGTGGACGCATGCCGGCAGGAGCTTGTTCGCCGCTTCTCCTTGCTGCCTCCGCTTGGGAAGACGTACATCGATCAACGCCTTAAAACCTGCCTCGTTCCGTTCTCACAACGGTCAGCAAGCAAGTCGCTGCGCACCATCGTTCGCGGCAGCCGCGTACCGATACCCGATGGAGATACGATCCGCTTTTTTACTTGGTGGAAAGAAGGCTTGGTCGACGGCCAGCCAACCGGGAGAGTCGACATCGACCTGTCTGCCGTCTTGTACGATCATAAATGGCGATACGCCGATCACATCTCCTATACGAATTTGCGTTCCTCCAAGTATCTGGTCGTGCATAGCGGCGATATCGTATCCGCGCCTCATGGCGCTTGCGAATTCATCGACCTGCATATCCCCACGCTGGTCGGAAAGGGCGTACGGTATGTAGTCGCCGCGCTGCAATCCTTCACCCTGCAGCCATATTGCGACTTGCCGAAATGCTTCGTGGGATGGATGATACGCAGAAATCCGGGTTCCGGCGAAATATTCGAGCCTACTACCGTTGTCGATAAGATCGACTTGGCGGCAAATACGCAGGTTGCGATTCCGGTAATTCTTGATATAGCAAAGCGCACCGTAATCTGGACCGACCTCTCGCTGACAAGGCACCCAGACTACTACAATAACGTGGAAGGGAACCGGCAAGGGATGACGCTGATGGGCCAGGCTATGACTGAACTGAGAAAGCCTGACCTGTACGATTTGTTCCTGCTCCATGCGCAGGCAAGAGGCGAGCTCATCGAATCGATCGAGCAAGCGGAATCCGTCTTCGCCGTGAACCGAGGGGTGTCGCCTTACGATATCGAGCTGATTATGGATGCGTATATGGGATAGGTATTCTGGCTGCCGCGGGAACTCGGCAGCTTTTTTATGAAGTAGGATATCGCTATCCCTTTTAATCGACAGGAGGAAACATGAGCAATATAAAATGGCCTTCATATCAAGAGGTTCCTGGCTTCGGGTATGGATATAAAGGTAAATACGCAAGACTATCTGCACAATGAAGAAGATATTATGGATTGGTTAAAGCTATAGTGATGCTTGGGAGCTGAATCATGGCAGTTAGTAAAAATAGGCGGCGGGCGAGCGCGTGGATTCCCTGCATGCGAAAATAGCGCAATTTTGCGCTATGCCGAGTATCGAGTGAGCGGCGGGCGAGCGGGGCAAGTCCTTAAATGCGAGAATAGCGCAATTTTGCGCTATGCTGAGTATCATCTGAGCGGCGGGCGAGCGCGTGGAGTCTTTGCATGCGAGAATAGCGCAATTTTGCTCTATGCCAAGTATCACCTGAGCGGCGGGCAAGCGCGTGGAGTCACTGCATGCGAGAATAGCGCAATTTTGCGCTATGCTAAGTATCGAGTGAGCGGCGAGCGAGCGCTTACGGAAACGCAAGCACTTTACACAAATTTAAGAGCGCTCCCTGCCTCCCGCCCCCGCCTGAGTCCGCCTTCCCCGCGCAAGTCCCGAGCCCGCGAACAGGCTGTAGCCGATCGCGCCGCCGAGCGTGTTCAGGATCATATCATCCACGTCGAAGCTGCCCATGGCAAAGACCAGCTGCGCGCTCTCAAGCGCAAGGCTGACGCCGAGCGCATAGAAGAGCACGGCGGGCAGACGGCATCCGACGAACAAGCCGAGGAACAGCCCGAGCGGCACGAACAGCGCGATGTTGCCGAACAGGTTGATCGTATCGTGCATATGCGGCAGCCCCGCTACATTTTCCCGGATCGATACGAAGGGCGTCAGGTTGGCGAACTGCAATCTGTAGGCGATATTATGCGGCTGATCGGCGGCCTCCAGCAAGAGGCGTCCGAGCAAGGTGACGTTCACGTCGCTGAATTTGAACAGAATGATCTTGATCAATACGTAAAGGTAGCCCGCAAACAAGGCGGCGGCGCCCAGCTTGATCCATAGTACAGGAGAAAAGTACTTCGCATTCAATCGTTCCACGCTCCTCTGCAGCTCTTTAGTGCATTTTAGCGCGTATTGTTAAATTTTTTTCCATATTAACTTTTAAATTTTCCTTAAGATTGGCTATTTTCCATCGGTTTGCCTGTATCGATGTTGGCGATCCACTTGGCCAGCTTGGCGGAATCGGTTAAAGCGGACCACTGCTTCTCGATTGACGTCTCGTATTCAAAATCTAGGACGCTATTAAGTGCCATGTCAATCTATTTCTGAAATGCAACCTTCCTTCGACCTAACGAGTCTACCTTGTAAGGGGATGATAAAACGATGACACGCGCCGCCAAAATCTCGATAGCCGTACCTGCCGTCGTTGCCGTACTCCTGCTGTCTCTCTTCGCGGTATGGAAGACCAACGACGAATTTTTCAGGCAATTCCGAAGCTTCTCCGTGACCGTCGTCAATCAGTCCGATTATGACCTCGTATCCGTCGAGACGGGCATCCTGCGCAGCGACGCCGCCGGCAATGCGGTCGAGAGCGGCGCCAAACACACCTATGCGAAAACGATCAAGACCGGACAAAAGAAAGCAATTAGTCCCAAGCTAAGCCTCAACGGCGAAGGCGGCATTTATCTCAAGTACACCGACGCGCGCGGACAAACGGTTCAAAAAACGGTATGTTCTTACACGGAAAGCGCCTCCGGCTATTCCACCGTCACGATCCGGAACGATCGGGTCGACGTGAAGGAGAACTGTCATTAGAGAACGGCGAGAAAATGCGAACAAAACAAAAAGCAGACGGCGATGTCTGCTTTTTGTCTCTCCTGACCTACTGCTATTGGAAACGATTATTGAAACAAGAGCATTGAGATCACCTTGGCGGTCTCCGCGCGGCTCGCCGGGTTCAGCGGCTTGAAGCTGCCGTTCGCATCGCCTTGCATCAAGCCGAGCTTGCTCAGCGCTTGAGCCGCTTCGCGCGCCCAAGCCGCGAGGTCGGCCTGATCGCCGAAGCTCGCTCCGCCGCCGTCCTGCGGAACCGCAACCTTGCGGTAGTCCAGCGCGCGCTGGATCATGACCGCCATTTCTTGCCTCGAGATGTCCGCGTTCGGGTTGAATCGGCCGTCGGCGTTGCCCATTACGATACCGTTCTCCACCGCTGCGGCAACAGCCGAGCCGTACCAGGCACCTGCCTTCACGTCCGCAAAGGCAGCCGAGCCCGATGCCTGAAGCCCAAGCGCTCTTGCGATCATCGTCGTGAATTCGGCCCTCGTTACTTTCTTGTCCGGGCTTACCGAGCCGTCGCCGGTGCCTTGGATGACGCCGATGCCGGACAGCATCTGGACGTATGGATACGACCAATGGGAAGCCGCAAGATCCGAATAGCCATGCTTCACTTCAACCGCCGCATACGTCACGCCCGAGGACAGAGCAGGCGTCTGCTTTTGGTTGACGAGGCTGAAGGTCGCGAGCTCCAGCTTCCCGCCTTCGGTCACCCGGTACAAATTCGTATAAGGCGTAAGCGACAAGCTGTTCCAATCCAACGTGTAAGCGAATGCTTTGCCGTTGGAGGATACGGTGAAGGCCAAGCGGCTGGACGCTTCCGCGTTTGGAGCCGTCGCGATCTGATTCAAAGCGCCGGCATTCGCGAATTCTTCCTTCTTCCACGTCAGGACGAGATCCGATCCGTCGGCCGGCGCACTAAGCCCTGCTGCCGAGATTCGGATTTGCGGCTGATTGTCGCCTGCGATGACCAGGGAATCGACTTTATTCGCGGCCAGCTTGGCCAGCAGGCTCGGGTCGATTTTCAACTGTTGAATCGTGCCCGATACCTTCACCGTCAGATCGCCGTTCGCCTGGACCGCTTGCAGATCCTTCTCCGTCAGCTCATGCACCGTCTTATCCGTTTCTCCAATACCCGTCTGGTTGTTCGGCGTGCTTGGGTTGGGAGTGCCCGGATCCGTGCTGCCGTTCGTCTTGGCAATCGCAAACGAATCTACGAGCTCGCCTGTCAGCGTTCTCGCTTCAACCTTAATGGCGTCGTTCGCGACTTGAACGTGAGAATAAACGGGCACATCGTCATCGAACGAGAAGTTCAGGTAATCGTATTTCTCGCCATCGTAGAACTTCCAGCCGGAAGCGCCGCCGTCCAGGTACACGGTGCCTGCGCCGTTCGCGGCGACCTTGCCGCCCGCCATCGGATGCGTTCTCGCATACACGTGGTCGTGACCGACCAGGACCAGATCGACCTTATGGCTCTCGAGAATATCGGCAAAATAAACCTTAACGTCTTCCACGAGATCCCCGCGACCGGCTTCCGTATGATACACGGGACGGTGGAACATCGCGATGGTCCATTTTTTCTTGTTGCTGTCCAGGTCCTTGCGCAGCCAGTCTGCCTGGAGCGCCATCTGTTCCTTCGTTCCCTCGGAGTTCAGGACAACGAAGTGGGCCTCGTCCAGATCGTAGGAATACGCGTATTCCTTGTACGTATCCGGTCCGTTGTCCGGCAGAATCGCGCCCTTGGCGTAGACTTCCTTGCCTTCCGCCTTGACGTCATGGTTGCCGAGCGTCGTCGCCGAAGGAAGGAATGTCGCGTAGCTGCCCGATGCCTCCCAGAATCGCTTCCATTCCGCGAACGCGCCGCCCGCATCCACAGCGTCGCCGCCATGCATCAGGAATTGGGTATCCGGGTACGTGTCGAGCGCGTTTTGAATGAGCGATTGATACGTTTCCTTGCCGTTGTCGGCCTTGATGTGGGAATCCGTGACGAAGACGAACGATACCGGCGTGGACGTCTTCGCATCCGTCGTCGAATAATCGTACCACTCGCTCCACTCGTAATCGTCGCTGCCTACCCGATACTTATAGGCGGTCGACTCGCTAAGCCCGTCGATCAGCGCCGTATGGAAACGCACCTCGCCCTTCGGCCCGTTTTCCAGCTCACTGAGCACTTGATTCGCGCTCTCCGCTTTGACCGTCGTGATCTTGGAATTGTCCGGGGCCAGCTTTTCCTCTTTCCAATCTGCCGCCTTCACGTATTGAATGTAGTTTATCTTGGCCAGCGGGCTTGTCGTCCAGCCCACGCTCAGCTGAGAAGACAAGTCCTCCGTTACGTATGTCTGTACGTATTCCGGCTCCAGCGTGCCGTACGGCTCGACAACCTCGAAGCTCATAGCCGCGCTATTTTGGCTGCCGACGACCGCTTGCACTTTGTAGGTGCCCTTCGCCAATGTCGCCACGTCGGTTTTCAGCTCGCCGTGTTCGTCCGTCTTGCCCAAGGAACCGTTTAAAGGAACGATCGATGCGACATTGACGTTTGCTTCTTGAACGTAGCCTGTCGTCACGCCGTCGGGCAGCATTACCTCGAACCAGCCGTCGTCCGCTTCCGGCGATCCATAGAGACGCGTATCGTCTTGAAGAGTAGTCAGAACGGGCTTCGACGTATTGTCGTCCGAGTACACCGTCGTCTTTGCATTTACCGTAACGACGGCCATCTGTCCCAGCAATCCGCGCAGGAAAACGTCCGCGCCTGCAAACGGCGTGCCGTCATGCTTGGTCACCTTGAAGGTCGTCGCCGTATTCAAGCCTACGCCATCAACGGTAATCAAGTAAGGAAATGCGATGGTGTAACGGACGGGCTGGGCCAATGAAGAGACGCTGGCGGCATCCGAAACGAGCGTGCCCCCGCTCATCTTCACGAGCTTGAAGCTTTCACCGCGAGTCAGTACGGCATTGGAGCTGACGCGGAATTGCACCGTGGCGAGATCGCCCGAAGACTGAATATCGTTCACATCAAACTGGAACACGCCCTCTGCATCGGACGTCTTGGTTGCCGTCGTTCCGTTTTTGGAGACGATCTGCTCGACGGAGAGCGTGCTCGGGTCGTATTGGAGCGAGACCTTCGAGGACTTGCTCGTCCGATCTCCGGCGAGGGAGACGGTCACTTCGTACAGCTCATTGCTGATCGCCTCGGCCGGCGCCGACATGACGAGACGCTCGCCGGCGTCTTCCGTGAAGGAATAGCTCAGCCGGGCCGGATTGCCCGCCTTATCCTTGGCCGTCACGACGACCTCGTGGTAGCCGCTCGTGATGAGCGCTGCAGGCAGCGTCAGCAGTTTCGTTTCCTCCGAGTAGGTCGCCTGAGCCGTCAGATCCTGACCGTCCACGAGCAGCGTGATCGATGTCGGGTCGATGCCGGACATCGTGTCCGTGCCCGCTTGCACGTCCTGAATGCTCACCTCGAACTTATCCAGGTCGCTCGTCAGCAGGGCATTCGGTGCCGGAGAGACAGCTTGAATCACAGGAACTTCATGATCGAGCCCCTTGTCCTCGTAGATCAGCTGTACGTCGTCGATCCAGAGGGACCCCTTGTTTTTCTTGGACATATCGGACTGCTTCACCTGAAAGTAGAGCTCCATAGAGCTGCCTGCGATCTTATCCTGAGGAACGTCGACCTCTATGTACTTCCAGCCTGTCCAGTTCACGCCGACGGCATCGTCCGAATAATATTCGGGCGTAAAAGAAGAACCCTTGCTGTCGCGGAACTTCGACGTTAACAGGTGACCGTCATTGTTGCCGTATACCCATAAGCCGACCTTGATCGGCTTGCCTTGAATCGCGATGCTGCCGGTACCGGGAGCCAGCTCCAGCTGCGACGGATTATCGACGACGTCGATCATGTCGTAATCGATTTTAAGAGAGTGAGCACCGTTTCTTACGTACTGAGGTCTGCTCTCGATCGACGCGCTGGCCGATACGACCCGCTTCGGATTTAATTTAACGACGCCGGCATTGCCGGACTCGAAGTTTTCCAATATCAACACGCCGTTTTCGTCGCCATAAGTCGGCTCTGCGTGCGCGACATGCTTCACGGGCGCTGGTACGGCGAAGGGAACGGATAATAGGACCGCCATCGATCCGATGACGATACGGGCAAGGCCAGGCTGACTCATTCTCAATTTCAGGCACATCCTCTCTTTAATGCGTGCTGCCAATAAAGGAGATTATAAATGGCCCATGTCAATTCCAATCCAATTTTATGTAATCATTTGGTGAACTTTCGACAAAAAGCGGGGCGGGGATCGGGGGCGGCGCCCTCGTTTGTTGATCTACGTCCATACTTGGGGCGGAGAGAGACGGCTCGGCTCGCTTTAAAACAAAACCGCCAGGAATCCACCCTGGCGGCTTGTCGGAAAAGACTATTATACTTGTTCGTTCAAGCGTTCGATCCGCGTCTCGTCCGGCCGATAAACGGCGGTTACGGCGCCCGAGCGGTCGATCGCGAACAGCACCGAGCGTTCGGCTTCGAGCTCGAAGCGGTAAATGCCTCCGCCGACGGGATCGCGCACCTCGATGTCCGCCGACACCGCGTACTCGGATACGAAGATGAACAGCGATCCTTCGGCAAAGTCCAGCTTGCGTCCGAAAACGCCCGGCAGCTCGCCGCCGCGTCTCCACTCCAGCTCGGGTCCGACGCCTGCCACGTCCAGCGCATACCGGTACAGCTCTACCAGCGTCGCGTTTCGCTCGTTCAGCTCGACGGGCAGCGGGCAACGAATCAGCTTGCCCCGGCCGAGCGGATGAACCGTTACCGGCACGGCGCCATTCGCATCCTCCGCATCGGCCGGAAGCTCCTTGGCCGTCTCGGCAAACCGCAGCTTGGGGAACGAGAGCGGGAGCGCCCGCCCCTCGAGCAGCAGCAGCTCTTCCCGCCGCACGTTGGCCCAGCGCGTCTCCCCGATCCGGGATGCCATGCGGGACGTGGGACGCCAATACTCGTCCAGCCCCATCGGGCCGGTGAACAGCATCATGCCGCCGTTCGCTTCGACATGCGCCAGCAGTCGCTCCAGCGCCTCACCGCTGAAGTTGTGCGGACTCGGGACGATCAGCAGCTTGGGCGGATGGTCGTCCAGCGAATCCAGCGCGTACTCCGACAGCCCTCGTATCGGCTGCTTCAGCTCGTATAGCATCGTGCGGGTCAGCCGCGTCGTCGCGTCCATCGCCAGCTTGCGCGTCGAGAAGTCGTTGGAGAACGGATAGACGACCGCCGTCTCCTCCAGCCGGCGTTCCTTGAACAAGCCCGAGATCGAAGCCATGAACCGGCCGAAATCGTACGACACGTCCGCCTCCGGCTTCTGCGTGCCGTCCGCGCGCAGCGCCCCGATGTTCGACTCGTTGACGTTGTCCATGTAGGGATTGATGTTCCAGATCCACTGCACGGCGCCCGCCCCGCCCGAAGCGAAGGCGTACGCGTACTTGCGCTCGAGGATCGCCTTCAGTTCGGTTTCGGAGCGCTTCGCCTTGCCTTCCGGCGTCTCTACGTACATGAGTCCGGTTTCCTGGACGAGGTTCGGCTTGTCCGGCGTCTTCGTAAAGATGCCGTCCCACATCAGGTCGTCGTTCTGCCACCACGTATGCACGGTTGTGTAATCGACTGCCGGTCCGTAGAAAAACGGGGACGGCCGCTGGCTGCAGATGCCCTCGTCCTGGCCGACCGTCACGAGCTGCGCAGGCTGCGCGTCACGGATGGTCGCGCTGAGCTCGCGTATCCAACGGTTGTGCATGTCCATGGAGAAAAGCGTGTAATCCAGCAGCCGGGCATTGCGCCGGGGCTGTACGCCGGTGATCTTGAACTGGAGATCCGCCGCCGTAGGCGCGCGGACCGACTCGAAGTACGGCAGCTCCTCCGGCGTCATGTTCCAGCGCTCCTGAAGGACCCGGATGCTGTTGCCATGGCGGGCCTTCAGCCAATCCGCGTACCACTTCCGCTCAAAAGGATCTCCCGCCGTCTGCGCGCCGTTAAAAATGTTTTTCGAATCGAACAAGGAAGGTTCGTTGATCAAGTCCCAGTGCACATGCGTCGAGGAGGCGTGCCGCGATACGATCGAGGAGATAAAACGCTTCTGCGCCTCCACGCTCCGCGGGTCCAGGTACGGATTCGACCCTTCCCACAGCTCCGGCGTGAACGTGAAGAAGGTGAAGGTTACCTCGAGTCCGTGACGCTTGGCCGTCAGCAGGAAGGCGTCGATCGCCCGCATCGTCTCCTCCGACGCGTGGCCGTCGACGAACATCGTCTGCCGCCACATCGACCAGATGCCGGTGCGGATCAGGTTGATGCCGGCCCGGCTCATCTCCGTCATGTCGCGTTCCCAGGCGGCCGCGTTCGGCAGCAGCAGAAACTTGCGCGCCACGTCCGACGTCATGTAGGTCATCCCGACGATCGGGACCGGCTTGCCCCCGCGCTCGAAATAATCGCGGCCGCACGCCAGGAATTCTCCCTCGGCCAGCAGCTCGCGGTCGAAGCCCCAGAAGCCTTGGCGGAGCAGACGGGTCTCCCCGTCGTCGGACGTCGCCCGGCATTCCGCTTCGTAATAGCCCGGCTCCGCGTTCAACCCGGCGGGAAGCCGCACGAACCGCAGCTCGCGGGAGGCATCCAGCGTTGCGCGCTCCTTCCATAGAAACTCGCGGCGTCCGTCCGTGCCCGGACGGAAGATCTCAAGCACGAAAGACCACTGGCGCGGGCGCGAGCCTGTCGACAATCGGCCAAGCTGCTGGAGCTGCACGGTCAGGACCGGCCGTTCCCCCATCTCATAGCTGGCGTAGTTCGGCTTAAACCAGATTTCGGTCACGCCTCTCGCGCAATAGGCGGCCCAGTCCGCGAGCGCTTGCAGCCCCTCGTCCTGCCACAGCTTCGCTTCCGCCTGCAGATGAACGAACAGCCATCTGCCGCCGGCGAAGGCGCCCTTCGTGTTGTCCAGCAGCACGGCCGGCGCAGCCACCTCGCGCCCGTCTCGCGATACGCCCTTCAGCAGCAGATACAGATGCGCGTCCATCGGGCCGGAGGTCCCGCCGTCGCCCGGATGGTCGTCAAGCGTCGTGAAGTGCGCGACGATGCCGTACGTCGGCTGCACCCCGAACAGCGCTTCCCTGCCTTCGAAAAGCGGAAATTCCTCGGAAGCCCGATAACTCTTGATCGGACCGGGGTCTACGGGCAGAAGCTCGTGAATGCCGAGCTGCTGGTGGTAAGCCGTCTGCTCCGTCTCCAACCTCCACATGCCGTTTTCGCTCCGGTATGCGGGACGCCGGAACGGCGCGCCGCCCATGTGCAGCAGGCCGCCGCCCCGCTTCAGAAAGGCAGTGAGCGCAGGCCAATCCTCTTTTGGAAAATAAGGACCCTGAAGATGGATCGCTGCCGTCGCATGCTCCAGTGCCGCCTCCCACTCCCCGGCCGCCGCCAGCGTGCCCAGCTTCGCCAGCGCTTGCAGCGCGCGGGCGTCGGGACGTTCGCCGGGGAAGGGCAGGTTCTCGTCATATAAAATCGCGATTTTGCTCATCGGATCGTTTCCTCCGTTGCCTTCGATTGCGTCGATTTTCTTCGATGTCTTCGTTGTCGTCCAACTTAATGACAGGGTTCAGTCCCGCTTATCCGCCCTTTTTCACCTGCAGCTCAGCAGTCAGCTCCCGGGACGAATCGGGTCCGATCCGGACCAAGCGTCGGCTGTCCGGATCGTCAGCGCAAGCTGTTCGAAGCCAAGTGCGAACGTCACCGTCTCCGTCAGTCCCGGTGCGAGCTTGATCTTGCCGTACAAGGCGCCGATCCTGCCTTCGCGAACGTCCTGCCGGAACGCCTCGCTCATCGATCTTGGCGGCGTTCGTCGCCCGGTCCTGGAAGCCATGCCCGCCCAGATCACCGCACAAGGCCGAGATCTCCAGCTCCAGCGAGGCGATGTATGCGCGCAGCTCCGCGCGTGCCGCAGCCGTCAGGCCGGCCGGGTCCATCTCCCCGTCCACCGCGTAGATCTGCACGCAGTCCGCGCCGATCGCCCGCGCGCGGCGAAGGCCTTCCCGGACGCCGACCCGGAAGCTGTCCACGATCACGCCGATTTTATTGCCGGACATGTTCATCCCTTCCTCTCTCTTTCGGTTCTCCTCTTTCGAAAAAAAACGCGCCACCCGGCCAGCGTGCCGAATGACGCTTAATTGTCCGCGAATTACGCTTCGTCCCACAGACGCCGCGCGTTGGCCAAGGCGATGCGCGTCCCGTCGCGGCAATCCTCCATGCCCTCGAACTCGATGGAGATATAGCCGTCGTAACCCGACCGCTTCAGGAGGGACACGATGCCCGGCAGGTCGAGATCGCCCTGACCGACGATCGCGCCGCGCAGGTATCTGCCCGCCGTGCTGCGGAACCAGCCTTCCCCCGGATCGCGCCCGGGCGGCCGCACGTAGAAGTCCTTGAAATGCACCATGGACGCATAGGGGACGCTTGCGAGCACGGACGCCAGCGGATCGCCGTCCGTGCAGACGAAGTTGCCCACGTCGAGCGTGGTGCGGAAGTTTTCCCGGCCGACCGCGTGCACAAGGCCGAGCACCCGATCGAAGGCTTGCAGCAAATAGCCGTGATTCTCGATGCTCGTCACAATGCCGTAGCCGGCGGCGTAGTCGGCAATCTCCGCACAGCCCTCGGACAGGCGCGGCAGCAGCCGTGCGTAATGCGCCGCCGATGTGTCCGGGTGCGTCGCGGCATCGTGCCGCATGCGCTTGACGCCGAGCCTCGCCGCCATGTCGACCTCGCCCTTGAGCCGCTCGAGCTCCGCGCGGAAGGCTTCCTCGCTCTCCGCGACGAGATTGCCCCGCACGGCATAGTTGGACACCTCGATGCCGCATGCCGCCGCCCGCGCTGCGATTTTTTCCGCGAGCCCCTCTTCCTCGTAGAGGTTGTAGCCGACGGGAACGATCTCGATATGTTCTCCGCCCTGGTCCGCCGTCCAATCGACGACGTCCAGGACGTTCATCTCTTTTCGCAAGATCGCTTGATACAGACTGTATGTGCTGACGCCCAGCTTCACACAGATTCGCTCCTCTCCATTTTCGAGCCGCCCGCGATTACGACAGCCGGATCTCCTCGCCTTTTTCCGCCGACTCGTAAATGCCGCACAGCATCTTCATGACCGCGACGCCGTCGGACACCGGACTGATCGGCTCGGCGCCCGTCCGGACGCAGTCGACAAAGTGGTCGATCTCGTTTTGAAACGCGCTCTCCAGGTGGAAGCCCGCATGGTCCGTCTGCGGCGTCACGTTTAGAATCGTGTCGTGCTTCTCCGTCACGATGGCGAGCGCTGGATCGATCTCGACGCCGCCTTTGTCGCCGAACAGGGAGATCGTCGTCTTGTTCTCCTTGGCGTGGAGCGTGAAGCTCGCTTCCAATAGAAGGGACGCGCCGCCCTCGAAGCGGATGATCGCGTTCGCCATGTCCTCGACCGTGTTGCGCGAGGCGTCGTAATCGGCCGCTTTATAGGAGGTCATATGCTTGACGTTGGCGCGGTTGCCCAGCTTGCGGTACGTATTCGCGGAAACGGACACCGGCTTGGGCCGGCCCATCAGGTACCAGCAGAGATCGACGACGTGCACGCCGATATCGATGACCGGACCGCCGCCCGAGCGCTCCTTGTCCGCGAACCAGCCGCCCGGGTTGCCCACCCGGCGGATGCTCGAAGCCTTTGCGTAATAAAACTCGCCGAATTCCCCCGCGTCCGCGAACTGCTTCACGAGCTGCGCATTGTTGTCGTAGCGGCGAACGTAGCCGACCTGCAGCTTGCGGCCCGTCGAACGGACGGCCTCCTCGATCCGCAGCGCCGCCTCGACCGTCGTGCTGAGCGGCTTTTCCAGCAGAACGTGAAGACCCGCTTGTAGCGCCGCGATCGCGATCGGCTCATGCGTGTTGTTCCAGGTGCAGATGCTCACCCCGTCCAACCCGGCTTCGGCGAACATGCGGTTATAATCGGAAAATGCCTGCGCCGCGCCGTATTTGGCAGCAGTCGCCTTCGCCCGCTCCTCGTTCAGATCGCAGATCGCCTCGATGCGGACATTCGGGTTGTTCTTGTAGGCGTTCAGGTGCAGCTCCGAAATGGTTCCGACGCCGACGACGCCGATTTTCACGATGTCCGTGGTGCTCATGCCGTTTCTTCCTCTCCCTCTTCGTTTCCGTAATTCGCGATGAGCGCCGCAAGCGCGTCCGCGGCCGCGCACACCTCGCTCAGCTCCACCCATTCGTCGTCCGTATGCGCCTGGCGGATGTCGCCCGGTCCGAAGACGATGGACGGGACGCCGACCCTGGCGAGTTTGCTCGCATCCGTCCCGTAGGCAGCGCCGTGCTGGACGGTTCCGCTCTTCACACGGTTCACAGCGTGCGCGAGTTTGCCGACGACAGGCTCACCGGCGTTGATTTCCATGGCGTAATCGATGATAAAAGGCGCGTGAACGACGAGCTCGAGGCCCGACGTCTCCCTCGCGAACCGCTCAAGATCCGCCTTCATCCGCGCCCAGACGTCGAGCGGTTCCTCGCCCGGAACGGTGCGACGGTCGACGGTCAGCGTGCAGGCGCAGGGAATGGTGTTGGGCGCGTCTCCGCCCTCGATCTGCGCGATGCAATGCGTCGGCGGTCCGACGAGCGGGTGCCGCAGCGCCTCGTAGCCGGGCTCGACGGCCTCGCGCAGGTAGCGGACGATCTCCATCGCTTGCTCGATCGCGTTGACGCCCTTGCTCGGATCGGAGCTATGGCCGGCTACGCCGCGCGCCTCGATGTGGAAGCGCACGCAGCCTTTGTGCGCTACGACCCGGCTGAGCCCCGTCGGCTCGCCGACGATCGCGGCCTCGTAGCAGAGCTCGCCCGCCTCGATTGCCTGGGCCAGCTTCGCCACGCCGGCATAGCGGTATTCCTCGTCGACGACCGCCGCGAGGTGCACGCCGATCGGTGGCTTGCGTCCGCTGCGGGCGAACGTGCCCAGCACGACCAGCATGGCGGCCAGCGAAGCTTTAGTATCGCAAGCGCCCCTGCCATATAGGCGGCCCGACTCCGTCTTCGCCCCGAAGGGCTCGATCGACATGCCGGTCGTCTGCACCGTGTCCATATGCGCCTCCAGCAGCAGCGTCTTGCCGGCGCGAGTGCCGGGCAGCATGCCGATGACGTTGCTTCTGCCTTCGGAGACAGGCTGATCGATGCATCTGATGCCGTTGCTTTCCAGGTAGTTTCGGACATATTTCGCAACGTCAGCCTCGCCGGTTCCGCCCGGGAAAGCCGGATTCACACTGGGAATCGCCACCAAGTCCCGGAGCACCCGCCAGATCTCTTCGCGATCGACGATCGGAACGGTCATCTTCTTCCCCCTCTTCTTTAGTAGCAACAACCGCGGGCGTCGATCCGGATCCACTCGTCCAGTTGTCCGCCGCGCACGCCGGCCACCCGGTCGCACAGGTTCGGGAGCACGCAGGAGTGATTCGGCACCAGCTCCAGCCGGTCGCCGACCTGAATCTGCTCCGACGCCGGATCGAACGCCAGGAAGCCGTGCTCCTCGTTCAAGCCCGTTACACTGATGCCCGGCCTGCCCACGACGATGCCATAGCCTTCGCGGCCGTGCGCCCGGTCCCCGGTCAGCGTCTTCGTGCCGGCGTCGATCGTCGCGCGGCCCGGCAGCGGCACGCTGACGACGGTCGCGACGACGCGCAGCGCGCAATCTTCCTCGCGGGCGATGCCGAGGCCGACGCCGGACGCGTCGAAGAAAACGTAATTGCCCGCCCTTACTTCGGTCACGCCCGGGAGCTCATGGCTGTACATCGCCGCAGGCGAGGAGCCCGTGCTGACGATGCCGACCGGGATGCCGGCGCCGCGGAGCAGCTCCGCCGTCTCGGCCATTTCTGCCGCCTCGGCGCGGATCGCCGCCGTGAAGCCTTCTTCGTCCCGCTGCGCATAGATTTTGCCGTAATAGCCCATGAGACCGGCGATCTCGATCCGCGGCAACTCGCGCAGCGCTCTCGCGAATGCCAGCGTATCCTCGCCCGGCTGGCGTCCGCCGCGATGAAGGCCGCCGTCGATCTCGATCAGCACCCGGACCGGCTTGCCCGTCCGCATGCCGACGGCGGACAGCCCCTTCGCACCCGCGATGCTGTCCGCCGTCACGATCAGGCTCGCGCGGCGGTGCAGCGCTTCGAGACGCCGCAGCTTGTCTTCGCCGATGATCGAATAGGCGATCAAAATATCCTTGATGCCGGCGTCCGCGAACGCCTCCGCCTCCGACAGCTTGGCCACCGTGATGCCGACGGCCCCTGCCGCGAGCTGTCGGCGTGCGATGGCGGCCGACTTGTGCGACTTCATATGCGGCCGGTGGGCGACGCCGCTTCGCCGCAAGCGGCCCGCCATCGCCGAGATGTTGCGTTCGGCGATGTCCAGATCGATAATGACGGCGGGCGTCGTCAATTCCGTGTAGAGGCTCAAGCCTCCTCGACCTCTACAATCAGCTCGATCTCGACCGGCGTATCGAACGGAAGCTCGTTGGCCGAGATGGCCGAGCGGGCGTGCCTTCCCTTTTCGCCCAGCACCTCTACGAGCAGATCCGAGGCGCCGTTAATGACGAACGGCTGATGCGTGAATCCGTCGGCCGAGTTGACGAACGCCAGCATTTTAACGACCTGCTTAATCCGATCCAGCTCCCCCAGATGCGCCTTGAGCACGGCGAGCAGGTTGATCGCCACCTGGCGCGCTGCGGCGTAGCCTTCCTCCACCGTCAGATCCGAGCCGACCTTGCCCGTCGCCATCAGCACCCCGTCGATGCGGCAATCGTTACCCGACGTGTAAACGACATTGCCGACCTGCTTGGCCGGCACGTAAGACGCCACCGGGGGCGGCACCTCGCCGAGCGTGATCCCCAGCCGCTCCAGCGCTTGTTCGGCTTGTCCCATCGCGAATTCCTCCTGTTTGGTTGTAGTAGCTAGATTGGTATTCCGCCGCGTACCTACGACTCCTACACGATAAGTCGCTGGCACATCGTTATTCCGCTCCATAGTGCCTTAGCGGAAAAAACTTCCGCTTTCCTCGCAGCCGGACCACCTTTGCCTCGTCTTAGCGGAAGAAACTTCCGCTTTCCTCGCAAGCGAACCACCTTTGCCTCGCCTTAGCGGAAATAACTTCCGCTATCCTCGCAGCCGAACCACCCTTGCTCCGCCTTAGCGGAAATAACTTCCACTATCCTCGCAGCCGAACCACCCTTGCTCCGCCTTAGCGGAAAAAAACTTCCGCTAACCTCGCAGCCGGACCACTTTTGCCCCCTCTTAGCGGAAGAAACTTCCGCTATCCTCGCAGCCAGGCCACCTTTGCCTCGTCTTAGCGGAAGAAACTTCCGCTATCCTCTCAGCCGAACCACCCTTGCTCCGCCTTAGCGGAAAAAACTTCCGCTATCCTCGCAGCCAGGCCACCTTTGCCCCGGCTTAGCGGAAGAAACTTCCGCTATCCTCGCAGTCAGACCACCCTTGCTCCGCCTTAGCGGAAGAAACTTCCGCTTTCCTCGCAGCCGGGCTACCTTTGCCCCGTCTTAGCGGAAAGAACTTCCGCTATCCTCGCAGTCAGACCACCCTTGCTCCGCCTTAGCGGAAATAACTTCCGCTTTCCTCGCAGCCGGACCACTTTTCCCCCCTCTTAGCGGAAGAACTTCCGCTTTCCTCGCAGCCAGGCCACCTTTGCCTCGCCTTGGGGGAAGGGGGATTTCCACGAAGTTCAGGTCCATCATCTTTAAAATCGTTTTGTTACTCCAACACCACCTTACCGCTCCTTCCCGTCCCGATACACCGAAGTACCGCGCTGCGCACGCGCCCAGTCGGCGACGCGATGGGGATCGCCTTCCCACAGGCGCTGCCGTCCCCAGGAGTTGGCTTCCGGCGGTCCTTCGCACTCGACGCGGATGACCGGGAACAGGCGGGACGGCGCCTCTTGCGGCAGGCCGTCGATGATCAGCTCGTCGTCTTGCTGGGTGAAGCCGAGCGTCTGGCCCGTCGTCAGCAGCGTGACTCCCTTGACGCGAGTCGCGAGGTCCGCGAGCCGCAGGGTCGGGCGACCGTCCCAGAAGCGGATGATCAGATACAGGTTGTCGCCGCGCGTCGTCTGGCGTCCGCGCGTGATGAATTCCGTAATCGCGCCGCCGTCCGAGCCGTAAATCGCCTCGCCGTGAACGTCGAGCCAGCGGCCGATCGCTTCGGCGCGCTCGAGGAACTCGGGTGGGAACTGTCCGTCGGCCGTCGGTCCCACGTTGAGGAGCAGGTTGCCCCCGTGGGCGCCGCCCTTCTCCGCGCATTCGATCAGCATGTCGAGCAAGTAGTCGGCCGGGCGCCAGCGCTCGCCGAACACGTGGCTCCACAGGCGCCACGTCGTGACCTGGCACGACTCCCACAGCCGCTTGCGGTCGACGACGATCAGATGCTCCGGCGTGCCGAAATCGCCGAGCGTATCCGAATCCCCCGCTCCGATGCCGCCGTCGGCGCGATATCCGTCATGCTGCTCGGAGTAGCCCAGCCGGTTGTTGATGAGGATGTTTGGCTGAAGCTTCCGCATCTCCTCTACAAGCTCCACGCTGCCAAGATCGTCCGCGTTGCGCGGCCATACGCCGTCGAAGAAGAAGTGGTCGATCTGCCCGTAGTTGGTGAGCAGCTCCTTGACCTGGTTGTGCAGGTATTCTTTCGTCTTGGCCCAGCCTTCGGGGTCCTTCTCCGGCCCGTCGAAGTAAGCCGGCAAGCGCCAGTCGATCCACGAATAATACAGGCCGATGCGAAGCCCCGCCTTGCGGAAAGCCTCGATATACTCGCGGACGAAATCGCGCTTCGGCGCCTGCTTCGCGCTCGAGTAGTCGGTGTACGCGCTGTCCCACATGCAGTAGCCGTCGTGATGCCGGGTCGTGAAGCAGGCGTACTTGAAGCCTGCCTTGCGCGCGGTGTCCGCCCACAGCTCCGGATCGAAGCGCTCCGGGTTCCAGGCGCTGGCCGCGTCCGCGTACGCCGCATGGTTCATATGCTCGCGGAACAGCACCTGCTCCCCTCTCCCGAATTGGGCGTAAGGTCCCCAGTGAATGAACAAGCCGTATCGGCTCTCGGTGAACCATTGCCACTTGTCGGGCACCGAGAAGGTTTGTGTCGGCGCTTGCGTCGTCATCGAATCCGCTTCCCTTCCGAGCGCGCGGAAGCAAGACGCCGGCACGGCGGCCTGCGGCTCTGCCGTTTCCGCCGTGCCGGCGCCTCCCTTTCGCCGCTATTTCAATTCTATTTTTAAACCTTACTGCGCAGCTGCAGCCTTGCGCGCCTCGTAAGCCGTTTGATAAATCTCGAGGTAACGCTTCAGATTCATGCCGTCCAGCGTCTTGAGATACTTGTCCCACTCGGCGTCGACGTCAGCGTCGCCGATAATGAAGCGCGCCATCATCTCGCTCGTGTAGTCGTAGATCGTCTTGGACAGATCGGCGATCTCCTGCGATTGGTCCACCGTCAGGTTGAGCGGAGGCAGCACCGACTTGACGTCGACGCGGTACGGCTCGTACTTGTCCTTCGTTTCCTTGTAAAGGATCGATTCAAGCGGGTTGTCTTCGCTGGCTACCGCACCGAGGCGAAGCGAGTTCGGACGGTAGGCGATGCCGCTCTGCGACCAGTGCTTGTTTTGCGTCACGCCAAAGGAGGACATATCCTTGTAGACGGCCGGTTGACCGTTCAGGCCGATCTCGCCGTCCTTGGCCCAGCGCCAGTCGACGTCCGGCTCCCCGATCGTGGAGCGCAGCGTGATTTCGCGGTCGTACAGCGCATCGGCGAAGCGGAACGCCGCTTCCGGATTTTTCGCTTCCTTCGTGATGACGAACTTGCCTGGAGCGACTTGGTACGGATCGTACTGGGTGAGCTGCACGCCGCCCGGTCCCTTCAGCGGCGGTACGGCGACATAATCCTTCCAGCGTCCGCTTGCGCCGTTAAGCTGCGTAATGACGCTCATGTTCGGGCCGGAGGCGGCGCCGAGAATAACCGTGTTCGGATTTTCCCCGAGCTGAACGAGCTGCGCCGGATCGCGCGTCAGCGCCTGCGGGTCCATCAGGCCTTCCGCGTACAGCTTGTGCAGGTACTTCATGCCGTCCTTCCAGCCGTCCTTGGTGAACGGAACGTCGACCTTGTCCTGATCGTTCACGTAGAGACGGGTGTATGGCGCGTAGGTAAAGGAATTCATGAGGAAATTCTCGACGCTCGTCGTGAGCGTAGCGCCCTGGGATTGGGCAGGCGCGCCGGAGAACGGAATTTCGTCAGCTTTGCCGTTACCGTTCGGATCCTGCTCCTTGAACGCCTTGAGGACGTTATAGAACTCATCCGTCGTCGTCGGCATCTTCAGACCGAGCTTGTCGAGCCACGGCTGATAAATCCACAGCTTCTGGCGCATCGAACAGTGATAGCATTCGTTAGGCGCAGGCAGCGCGTAGATGTTGCCGTCGGCGGATGTGATCGTCGGCTTGACGAGCGGGCTTTCCTCGAACATCTTCTTCGTGTTGACGCCGTATTTCTCGATGTAATCGTTCAGCGGAAGCAGCACGCCTTGCTGTCCGTACAGCGCTTGCTGCTCCGGCGTGACGTCCATCATCATGACGACGTCGGGCAGGTCGCCGCTGGCCAGGGCGAGGTTAAGCTTTTCCGCGACCATGCTGCTCGGCACGATCTCCCATTCCACGTGGATGTTGGTGAGATCCTCGAAGTACTTCGTGAATTCGTTCGTGTTGAAATCCTCTACGGCAGGGTTGGCCCCCGTCATCACCTTCAAGGTGATCTTATCCTTCACGATCGGGAATTCCCCGGCCGGCGCGACAGCCGCTTCCGAGCCCGGGGAAGCGCCGCCGGAGGCGTTCGAATCGGCGTTGTTGCCGCTGCAGGCCGCCAATATCGTAACCAGCAATACCATGGCGAGCGCCATCGAGACCATCTGTTTGATTTTCATCGTATCTGTCCCCTTCTTTATCCTTTTAATGAACCGATCATGACGCCCTTGACCAGATACTTTTGCACAAAAGGGTAAACCACGAGCAGCGGTACGGTAGAGATGACGATCAGCGAATACTTGAGCAGCGTCTTCAGCGCTTCGCGCCTCGCGGCGTCCATCGGGTCTCCGGACAGCATCGCGACGTCGACGTCGTTTTTGACCAGAATATCTTTTAAAACGAGCTGCAGGGGATACATGTGCTGGGACTTCAGGTAGATCATCGCGTTAAAATACTGGTTCCAGTTCGCAGCCGCGTAATAGAGCGTGATGACGGCCAGGATCGGACCGGACAGCCGGATGACGATTTTCCACACGAACTGAAAGTCGTTGCAGCCGTCCAACTGCGCCGCTTCCAGCAGCTCGTCGGGAATCGACATCTGGAAGTAGGTGCGCGCGATGATGACGTTCCAGACGGTCAGCGCGGTCGGGATGATCATCGACCAGACGGTGTCCAGCATGTGCAGCTCGCGAACGAGCAGGTAGTTCGGGATCAGTCCGCCGGTGAACATCGTGGTGAACATAAACAGGAACATGAACACGTTTTTCCCATAGAAGTCCTTGCGCGATAACGGATAAGCTGCCAGCACCGTCATTGCGACATTGACCGCCGTCCCCGCCACCGTGTAGATGACCGAGTTTTTAAACCCGGTCCATACCATCTTGTAATCGAGCACCGCCGTATAGCCTTCGAGGCTCGGACGCACCGGCCACAGCCACACTTCGCCCGATACGACCGCCTGCGAATCGCTGAAGGAAGCGCTGACGATGTAGATGATCGGATAGAGCACGCTTATGAAAAGCACGGTGATGAACAACGCGTTAATAATCGTGAAGAGTTTGTCCGTGAACGACTCGTTGCGAAACCGGATATCCATGCGCACCCTCCTTTACCATAAGCTCGCCTGCTTCGTTTTCTGCGCAAGCTTGTTTACTGCCAGCAGCAGCGCCAGGTTGATGACGGATTTAAACAATCCGATGGCGGTGGAGTAGGAGTAATTCGCGACCTGCGCGGTCAGGCCGACCTTGTACACATACGTGTCGATGATTTCGGATGCCTTCAGGTTGATCGGATTTTGCAGCAGCAGCACCTTTTCGAAACCGACGTCCAGAATGTGTCCGGTATTGAGGATGAGCAGAATAATCGCCATCGGCATGATGCCGGGCAGATCGATGTGCCACATGCGCCTGAACTTGCTCGCCCCGTCTACGACCGCCGCTTCGTGCAGCGCCGGATCGATGGCGGCCAGCGCCGCGATAAAGATGATGCAGTTGAACCCGGCATGCTGCCACACGTCCGACCAGACATAGATAGAAGAGAACATCGAGATCTCGCCCATGAAGTTGATCGGCGCGATGCCGAAGACGTCGAGCAGCTTGTTCACGATCCCGATTCGCGGGTCGAGCAGCTCCTTGACGATGCCGACGATGACGACGATCGAGATAAAATGCGGCGCGTACGTCACCATCTGGACGACCTTGCGGTACGACCTGCTTCTTAGATAGTTGAGGCCCAACGCCAGCAGGATCGGAAATGGGAATCCCGCGAGCAGGTTGTAGAAGCTGAGCAGCAGCGTGTTGCCCAGAATCCGGGTGAAATCGTACGAATGAATGAACCGCGAGAAGTGATCGAGTCCGACCCAGGCGCTCCCCCAGATTCCCTTGGTGACGATAAAATTTTTGAACGCGATCTGGGCGCCGTACATCGGCACGTACTTGAAGATGATCAGGTACGCGAAAGGCAAGGCCATCAGCACGTACAATTGCCACCCTCGGATCATCTTCTTGGAGACGGCTGACTTGCGGGGCGCGACGCTCTCTCTGCTTGCTAGACGCTTGATATCGGGTACGCTCACTTCCTCTCACCTCCCTTGCCTAAACGTTTAGAGTCCGTAGCCCCCGATCGGGGTCTGCCGGGCACGATCGTCTCGGATCGTCCGGGCTGCTCTGCGGCTTAGGGCAGGCTTAGGCGCTGGGGGCCGGGGAAGTAAATTGCGTTGTGGTCCGATGATCGCCATTCGTTCAGATTCGGGGATTGATGTTTGCGTTTTCAGTATACATTTGATCAGAATTCAACTTTATTTTCCCATTTTTAGTTGGAAATGAGCGGTATAAAGCGATTACTTGGAAGAAGCGGCCTCATCAGCGAAGCGCGTTATCCGTCTCACCAGCTTCGGTTGCGCGCGAAAACGATGTACTTGCGCCCGCCGGAACGAAACAAAAGAGCCGCCGGCGCAAGCCTGGCGGCTCGGGGAACCCCCGTCTATGCTGTTGTCAGGCCTCCCCCATCGCGCCGGCAGGTCCGGCGGAGGATGCATAAGACGTTTCGTTGCGGGCCAGCTCGCGGAATACGGTCGCGCTCAGTCCCGTTCCCCGCTTGAACGCCCGGCAGAACGTGCTGGACGAATGGTAGCCCACCTGCTCCGCAATCTCGCGGATCGTCAGCGACGTCGAGGCCAGCTTGCTCTTTGCCTCGTCCATCCGCATGTTTTCCAGATACTCGGAGAAGTTGATGCCCGTCTGTTCCTTGAAAAACTGGGACATGTACCCCTTGGATACGTTCATGTTATCGGCAACGGCATCGAGTGTCAGGTTCGCGTCGCCGTAATGCTGCTGCAGGAAAGCCAGCATGTCGTCGAGCAGCCTGTGATTGCGGCTCTTCTTGCGCCGATCGAGATCGCGGGCGGTCGCCAGGAACATCTCCGAGGCGCTTCGGTACGACAGCTTGGGATTGTCGACGGCGCTCGGATGCTGCAGAAGCTGCGGAATATCGATCGCACGGTCCAGCGCCAGCTGCTCCTGGAGCTTGGCCAGGCAGCTCACGATCTCATAATAGAACAGCTGCTGCAGCGCGAGAGGCAGATGCCTGTCGCTGAAATTCTCCTTGTATAGCTGGCGGAGTACGGCCTCGACTTCCTCGGGCTCTCCCGCTTTGGCATAATTGATCAAGCGGTTCTCCAGCTCCTGCGGAAAAAAGAAGCGGGCGTTCGTATGCGGAAGATCGGCAAACCAGACCGTCTCGTTCTTGCCTTCATAGCTGATCGAGGACAAGCACTGTCTCGCCTCCTCGTAGGAGCCGGACACCTCGAGCAAGGTCGGCCGGAAGCCCCCGATGGCAAAGTAAAGCTGCAGCCCCTCGCGCCCGCTCGTCTCCGCCTCGATCGCGGCCACGCTCCGGTCGATCATATGCCGGAACGAGGCCTCGTCGCCCAGCTCGTCCACGAACAGCAAGGCGATCTTGTCCTCAGCGATATGATGGGCGTACCGATCGTCCCCGAGACCTCTGCGGATCGCTTCGGTTACCCATACGCGATTGACGTCGAGCTTGTCCAGCTCCGCTTCCGTGTTGCTCTGCCCCGAACGGCTGAAGTTCAGGATCCCGATCGCGTAGCCTTGGCCGTGAAGACCGATCCGTTGGTGAGCGAGCAGCGAATTGATCTCGTTCATCGACAGGAAGTCGCCCTTGAGCAGCCGCTGGAAAAACGTGTCCCAGACGAGCGGCACCTGCTTGTCGATCTCCTCTCGCAGCTCCGCGTTGTTATCGAGCAGCGAAGACAACGACTGCTGGATATAGCCGTACATGTCCTTCGGCTTCCGCGGCGCGCCGGCCGCCTGGTGGCGGTCCCGAAGCGTGGACATGATGCGCACGAGCGGACGGCCGCTCCGTGTCGCGAACAAATACGCCAGCACGATGCCGAGCCCGAGGAACACCGCCACGATCGAGAAGGTCAGCTTTTTAATGGAGATGACCTTCCCTAGCACGATATGAGGAGGCTGCGCCACGACGTAGGACCATTTGTTATAAGAGGAAGTCGTATAGGTAACCATGCGTCCGTCCGTCTTGTCCGAAGCTTCGATCGTTCCGGAAAGGCCGGGCAGGACGACATTCCCGCCAAGCGCGGACGTCGAGCCGTCGCCGGAGAGCGAAGCGACTACTCTCCCCCTGTCGTCAATGATCGATGCCGAGCCGCCGTCCGAGATATCGATGCCGCTCAGCAGCGACTTCAGCTCGTTTCCGTCCACGAGCACGATTAAAGCGCCCTGGATGCGTCCCGGATAGCCGAGCGACTGCACGTAGGTGATCATATCGTATGTCTTATCCTCGTACCGGGCCGCTCCCGTCGGCATGATCTCCCGGTTGCGGTACGTCGAGAGCAGATCGTCGCGCCAGGCTTTGTAATCGATTTCATTGTAAGTAAGTACATGATCGTAGAAGTATGGCAGCTCATACGAGGAATTGGACGATAGGGCCAGGTTGCTATTCTTGAAAATAAGAAAATAGTCCAGCACAAAATTGTTGGAGGCATTGTAGCTGTACAGGCTCTTTTGCGTCCGCAAGACCTTGTACGCGTTGGTGCTGCTGAACGGATCGGAGACCCGCTGGAAGCTGTTGACGCCCGGGTCGTTGAGCAGCTGCAGGGAGATCGTGTTGATCTCGGAAAAGCGGCTGTCGAGCGTATTCTTGACCTGGTCGAGAATCTGCAGGTTGTTGCGGACGACTTCTTCCTTCACCACATGATACGTCTTGTTATAGAATAGCCACCCCAGCGTAAGCGCCAAGAGCATAAACAGGAAATAAGGAAGCATCATTCGGAGAAATAAAGGCTGCTGGCCCAGTCGATTCCTCAAGCGCATGACTTACGTTCCTCCGTTCGTCTCAGGTGTTTTGTTAACTATTATAACATCAACCTTCGGATTCTTAACATCAAATGAACAAGCCGAATAAAAGGCAGCGCTATCATTTTGAATCGCAGAATAGCCTTGGAAGTGTAGCGCTTACAGAAAACAAATTTAATCATAACACATTCCGTCAAGGTATCGAGGCGTACAGCGGACGAAAACGAAAAGGGACGAAGCAGCGTATTTCCTGCTTCGTCCCTTTTTGCTTCGGCCTCGGATGGTGGCGCGGGCTCGCCATGTAGCTCCATATAGAGTTACGCTTAGTACCGATTCAACAACTCCAGCAGTTTCACGTCCAGCTTCCTGCCCCGCCACATCACGTACTCCGCGTCGGGGCGATTGGAGTCCAGCAGTCCGAACGGCCCGCGAAAGTTCCACAGCGCATAGCCGATATTGTGGGCGGTGAGCACGTCCAGCACATCTTCGTACCAACTTAGAAAGACGTCATGTGGTGTGTAAATGTATGCGCCGCTCTCCCCACAGTGCACGCCTACGCCTTGCTCGGCCAGGTCGATCCACGGCCGGTAATATTCCTCAAGCGACTCGCGGTTCCATAGCATCTGCTTGTCCCGGTAGGGCCAGACGGGTGACCGAATATCAGTGGCGCCCGCCCAGAAGGCCCGGTAGTGACTGACCGGATGCGGGTGATACGCCCTGCAGCTCTGCGCGACCTGAAGGTCCACGAGCTCCGGACAGGGAGCGGTCCCGGTGTTCAAGCCGTCTATGATGATCAACCGATTCGGATCATGCTTCCTGATCTCCGCTACGACAGCGCGAATGACGCGTTCGTGTTCTTCGCGGGTGATCCCCTGCTCCGGACGGTCCGATACCGAGGGAGGCTCGTTCAACAGATCGAAGCTCAGCCGCTACGAGCCAATACCGCCGTACCGCCGCGCAAAATAACTCCAATTGGCGCAGAAGGCGTCCAGCGCCTCCCGGTCCCGCCAAAGGTAACGCGTCTCCTCTTCGTCGTCCACGATGCAATACCCTGGCACCCGGTGAAAAGTTAACGATACGTGCAGTCCGTATTTCTCGCCGAGCCGCACGATCCGGTCGACCCGGTCCATCTTCGCCTCGTCCAACGCCAGATCGTCGTCATCCTTGGTCAAAAACCGGTAAGACATCGGCACGCGCACGAAGTTGAACCCGAGCTCGGCGATCAGCCGAAAGTCCTCCTCCACGGGATTGCCGTCGTCCTCCATCGGGAAGATGTCGCCCCATTCCTTGCGCCTGGAGAACATATCGATGAGATTGAAGCCCCGCCACCTGGGAAGCACCGTCTGCGACTTTTCTTGCGAATGCATCCAATAGAGCCCCTTCCACGTCGCGAGAAACGAAAATACCGCTACTCGTCGCCTTCATTTTGCGCTTCATTCCAGCAGGTAACGATCGGCACGCCGGTCCATTCGACGCCGGTCATGGTCCGATAAGCGACTTCTCTTGTCTCGCCCGGCATCAGATCGAAGTAGTTGTCCTCGAGCAGCAGCTCATTCTCAACGGTGACCACGCGGGCAAATACGTCCGATTGGATTACGAGGCGACCGGATGACTCATCGCGGCGGATGCATTCGACCTCGAGTGTCGCGGGCGGACAGACCAACGCCTTCGGCAGGACGTCGAAGAAGATCGCACTGTCGCCTTGATCGTTCTGATCGACTTGACCATCCTGACCGCCCTGACCGCCCTGACCTCCCCGCCCGCCCTGCGAACCGCCTTCCGTCGCGATAGGCTCCCATATCGCCTGGACGACCGCATCGGCCGCGCCGCCCGTCAACCCCAAGTCCCGCTTGGCAATCGTATGAATCAGCGCTGCCTCGTTCCCCGGGACGACAGCTTCCATTTTCCACGACGCCCCGTACACGCCCGCGGTCGTGGCCGAACGTACCCGGACAACGCCCCGCCGCGCCATCAACGTATCGTTCACGACCCATACGCCAAGCTCTTCCCCGCGGTCCTCCAGCGAGATCATGACCGGCTTGGACGCGCGCTTGGCCCCATAATAGCCGGCCTTCGGATAACCGTAATAATCGATCATCGACCAGCCACTGGCGGGCCAACAGTCGTTGTACATCCAGAAGAGCACGCCGCTCGAATCGTATTTGCGCCGGCGGTAATGCTCGATTTGCATGCGCTCGAACTCGTACTGCACGTACTCCATCTTCTTGACCTTCTCAAGCGGACCCGCGCTCTCCCCGAACAGCGCCGCAGCCGTCTTTTCCAGCAGCCGGTAGTGGGTCAGTTCGTCCTGCCCGTTGTACGGATTGTCCTTCGTCCTGAATTCCCAGATGTCCGCCTGCTCGTCCGCCACGTCCGCCATCGTCATCATTTTAAGCAGCGAGGACAGCGGCGGTGAGCCCGGGATGGCCGATTCGCTCAGAAACCGGCCGCGTCCCGCGCGAATGCGTTCCCGGTAATCGCGCATGTCGCCAAGCAGAAAGTCCACCTCGTACCACGGTGATACATGACAGTCCCCCGCATCCTGGCTGTTGAACGGACGGCCGTAAATAGGCGAGGTCGGGAAAAACGGACGGGACGGGTCCAGCTCGGCGCACAGCGGTGTCGTCACTTCGGCGCACACCCGCTTGCCCCAGTAGTCGTCTTCTTCGTTGTTGTTCATCGCCAGCTCGTTGTCCCCGTACCAGAGAATGAGGCTCGGATGATTGCGCAGCCGCTTGATCGTCGACGCGACTTCCGTCTTCATGGCCGCGATGAACCACGGCTCATCGTCCGGATATTCGGCGCAGGCCATCATGAAGTCCACCGACACCAGAATTCCCAGCCGATTGCACGTCTGCCAGAAGGCCGGCAGCTCGTACGTGCCGCCTCCCCACACGCGCAGCATGTTCATATGACCGTCGACCAGCAGTTGCAGCAGGTGCGCATAACGCTCCGCGGTCACCGCGGACGGGAACGGATCCGCCGGAACCCAGTTGCCTCCCTTGGCGAAAATAGGCTCGCCGTTCACGACGATGGTAAAGGAGCTGCCGCGCGCGTCGGAAATCTGCTCGACCTCCACGGTGCGTATGCCAATCTCGTCACTCCGGGTATCCAGCGCCTCGCCGCCGCTCGCCATCAGCGAGACGGAGAAGCGATACAGCGCGGGCTTGCCGTAACCGGCCGGCCACCACAGCTGCGGCCGCTCCACCCTGAGTTCTCCCTTGACGACGGGCTGCGACGGACGGATCCCGGTCACAAAAGACCATACGGGTTCCCCACCTGGCGCGGCCAGCTCCAAGCGAAGCACGCCGTCCTGCGTCAGCCCCGCCGCTTCCACTTCCCAGGCCAGCGTGGCGGCCTCTTCCTGAATCGCCAGCGTGCGTACCCAGCTATGGGCAATCTCGCCGGCCGGCTTCGCCTCGATGTATACGGGCCGCCAGATCCCGTAGCTCACCAGCCGGTGAACCCAGTCCCAGCCGAACGTACACTGCATCCGGCGAACGTACACGCGATCCTGGGAAAACAGCGATACGTATTTGCCCGTGTCCTTATCCGCCAGATAGACCGGGATCGGCGTAAACCGCACCTTCAATCGGTTCAGCCCGGGCCGCAGCGCATGCGCGACGGAAAAGGCGTGCGGGATAAACATATTGTCCGCCTCGCCGACCAGGCTGTCGTTCAAATAGACGGCCGCGATCGTATCCAATCCTTCGAAGCGAAGCTGCGCGGAGGCGCGGTCCCGGCCGGACGGCCATTCGAACGCCGTCTCGTAAATCCACTCGCAAGCTTCCACCCATTGGCATTCGAGCGCCTGGTCGCGCCACATCGGGTCCTTGATCAACCCGTGCCTCAGCAGATCCGTATGAACATGCCCGGGCACCGTCCCTTCAAAGGGACCGACCGGCTGTCCATCCGGCATGATGCCCGTTACTTTCCAGTTACCGTTCAAATCGATGCGTTCGTTCATGTGCGGCTCCCTTGCTCGTATTCGGAGTCGCGCCGGGAGCATGCGGAACCTTCTTTAGCGGTGAAGCTGTTCGCGATACTCCTTGGGCGTCCATCCGGCGTGCTTTTTGAACACCTTGATAAAGTAAGGCGGATTGTCGTAGCCGAGCAGCTCGGCGATCTCGTGCACCTTCTTATTGCCTTCGGTCAGCAGCTTCTCCGCCTTTTCCATCTTCAGCCGCAGCACGTAGCCGCTCAGCCCCTCTCCGGTCTCGGACTTATAGAGCCTGGATAAGTAGACGGGATGCAGGCAGACATGATCCGCCACCGCCTGCAGCGAAGTGTCTCCCGCCAGGTTCTGCTCGACGTACTCCTGCGCCCGCCTCACGAAGTAGGCCGCCGTCTCGCCCTGCTTGCCGTGAATATCGTCCGTCCGCACCAGCTCGATCGCGCGCGCCGACCACTCCCGCAGCTGCTCGACATTGCGCAGCAGCGACGGCTGCAGCAGCGCGCCGAACGGCTCGCCGATGACGTCCTCAAGCCGTTTGCCGTTCTTGTGGCAGATCGAGATCAAGGCGCTGCCCAAGGCAAAGACGACTTCCATGATGTGCTCCTGGGAAAAAGACCGGTCCAGCCGTCCGATCGATGAAAAGACGGCCTCCAGCTTGTCCGCGAGCATCTCCCAGCGCCCGGCCTCCAGCAGCTGGACGAGCGTCGGCGTATCGTGCAGCCCGGTCAGGCCGTCGACCGGCGGCGCCTCGCCGAACGCCTCCGCAGAGATCAGAAACTCGCCTTCCTGCCCGAACCGCTGGCGGATCATGGCGAGCGATGCCTGATACAGCGCCGGCACGTCGCGCGGGAAGGTTCCCCTGCCGCTGATCAGGACGGATACCGTGCCGTGCAGGTAAGCTTTGACGCCGCTCTGAATCTCGCTCGCTTCGCGCTCGAGCGCGCGCTGCCGCCGCGGCGGCTCGGACGCCTGCGCGTCCGCTTCGCCGCCCGGCGATTTCTTTTCCTTAACAAGAAAAACCAGATAGCCGTGCGCATCCTTGCAAAACCAGGCCTCATAGCCGTCGCGGAAAATTTCCTCGGCAATGTTGCCGATGGCATATTCCATCAAGCCCAGATCGTGACGGCTATAGGCAAAAAACGCCTCGTCCGGACGCAGCAGCACGAGCCGCACCTCGTCTTCGGCGGCGAACGCAAGCTCAAGCGACCCGAGCCGCTGCGCCAGCGCAGAAGGGGACATCGCGCCGCCTGTCAGCAGCTCGCCGAGCAGTCCGTCCCTCAGCTTGGGGAAGTTCTCTCTCAGCGCGGTCAACGCCCGCTGACGGGAGCTGATCTCCTCCCATTCCCGGTGGATCAATTCCGTCGCCCTGCGCAGGCTCGCGACGATCTCCTCGTCCTCCGCCGGCTTCAGAATATAATCGACGGTATCGAACTGCAGCGCCTGCCGGGCGTATTCGAAGTCGGCGTAGCCGCTCATCACGATGCACTTGATCCGCTTGCGCGCCTGCATGACGCGACGGATCAGCTCCAGCCCGGACAGGCCCGGCATTCGGATGTCCGTCACGAGAATGTCGACCGGATACGTATCCAGCACCTCGAGCGCCGCCGGCCCCGAGTAGGCCGTATGAACCTGACTGATCCCGAGCGATTCCCAGGGGATGGACTTGACCAGACTGTCTACCAAATGCGCGTGATCGTCGACCAGCAGAACCTGGAACATGCCCGCTTCACTCCTCTACGCTGTCATGCCAATGCAGAATGGTTGTCAGCCCGCCGGCCGCGGAGGCTTCGAACCGCAAGCCCGACCGGCCGCCGAACTGGTAGCCGAGCCGCTGATGCACGTTCCACAAGCCGCAGCCGATCTCGTCCGTGAGCGGCAGGTTGATCTTGCGGGACAACGCGCCGCGTTCTTCTTCCGTCAGTCCAGGTCCGTCGTCCTCGACGACAATCGTGTTCTCCCCGTTCGCCGAGCTGCCCCGGATGACGATCCTTCCCGCCGTCTCACACGGCTCGATGCCGTGCACGATCGCGTTCTCGACGACCGGCTGGATGAGCAGCCGCGGAATCTGCTTATCCAGCAGCGCATCCGGCAGCTCGACCGATACGCTGAGCCGCTTCATCTGCAACCCTTGAATGCGCAGATAGTTTTCGACCAGCGCCATCTCTTCCCGCACGGCGACGAGCTGCTGCTCGTTGCGCGTCGTATACCGGTAATATTTGCTGAGGCTCACGGACATGGCGATGATCGCTTCCTTCTCCTCCAGGACGGCCATGCTCTTCATAAAGGCCAGGCAATTGTACAGAAAGTGCGGATTGATCTGCGATTGCAGCTGCTTGAGCGTCGCTTCGCGCGAGCGGAGCTGCTCGGCATAAACTTTTCCGACAAGCAGGTCGATCTCCTCGGCCATGTCGTTGAATTTGTGGAACAGGAAGGTAAACTCATTGTCCTTTTTAACCGGTATGCGCGCGGCATAATTGCCCTTCTTCAGCTGCTGAACGCCGCGGATGAGCGCCTTGATCGGCCTGCGGATGTTCTGGTACAGCACGTAGGAGATGAGCAGGCTGACGACGAGCAAGATGGCAGCGAATAAAATGAAATAACGGCGCGACTCGGTAATGGGAGTCAAAATATCTTGCACCGGCACATAATCGACCAGGTACCAGCCGAGCTCCTCCGACTGCATGTAGTTGACGAAATACCCCACATCGTCGATCTCGATCGTATCGTAGCCCCGGCTCTGGATCGTCTTGCCGCCCAGTTCGGCCTTCAATCGCTCGGCCAGCGCCGCCGAGCCGACGGGCACGATCGACGTCGCGCTTGACGGATCGAGCATGAATGTGCCGCCCCTGCTCTCGGCCCGGTCGTTGTTGTCGAGCAGCTTGACGATATTGTCGGCCGTGAAGCCGACCTCGACGATCAGCCGGGCATTCTCCGCAAGCCCCCGCTCGCTGATCGGATCGAAGGCATACATGACGAACCGGTCCCGCGCCGCGTCGTACCGCCAATCCGGCACGGCCCGCTGCGCGATGTCTCCCGCATCGTAGTAGACGAGCGACGACTGACCGACAGCCTTGCCGATCTTGGGCGCGTAGATGACGACTGAGTTTGTAAACGCATTCGCAACGCTTTGCAGCATCAGCTTCTGACTGATCGTCTGCACCGTTTTCAGCGCGTTGTAAGTCATGTCGTTCTCGTACAGCTCCAAGTCCCGGAATTCCTTGACCGTCGGGTCGCGCAGCAGCATGTTGGCCATCATCGACAGCTGATTGACGTTGTTGTCCAACTGCTTGTACAGGTAGGTCAGCCGGTCCATCTGGGATTCGCGGATATGCCGTTCCAGTACGGTAACGCTCGTTCGGTTGGAGATCATGTACAGGGTCAGCAGCGGCACCAGCAAAATGAGAATCAAGATGTTCACTTTCACGAAGTTGTTCATTCTGACCATGGAGGATCGCCTCATCCGCGCTTTTGCATTCTATTATGAGAGGTGCCGGAAAAACGGACAAGAGAGACGGACGATCCCGCCTCCGCTTGCCCGCCCCGTTATTTTTTAAGCACGTTCTTCGCGTACCAGTCGTTCACTTCCTGCGTGATCTTGTCACCGCCGCCGGACTTCCACTTGGCGACGAACGAATCGAACTCCTCCAGCGGGCTCGTGCCGAAAATGATCTTGACGATCGTCTCGTATTCCAGCTTGCCGAGGAAATCGCCTTGCGTCTTCTGCGTATCGGTCGTCGGGCCGACGAACGCGTTCATCGTATCGGCGCTTTGCTGCGTTTTCCAAGCCTTCATCGCCTCGATCTGGCCGTCGATGCAGAGCGGATTGTTCTTGCAGGCGTCGAAGCTCTCCTGCTCGCTGGCCGTCCGGCCCGGCTTGCCCTGCGCCATATAGTCGAGATAGCCGTCCACTTGCTCCCACGGATCGACGAAATAGTTAGGCATGAAGCCGTACTTCGCCACGTGGAAGAAGCTGCCCTGCGCCGCGTAGCCTTGCTCGATCAGGCTGTCGCGCGTCATGTCCCAGATGCCGCTGTCCCGGGCAAACTCGTACATCGCCTGGGCGTACTTGAACACGGCGTCGGGATGCTCGTAATTTTTGTTGATCAGTATCGTCGCCCCGACAAGCGGGAACGCGCGCCTACCGGCCTCGCCGTCCGGACCGGTCGGCACCGGATAGACCTTGTACGTCGCGCCCTTGACGTTCTTCTCCAGGTCGGGCAGCGGGAAATAAGGGAACCAGTTCGGTCCGAACACGACGCCCGCTTTGCCGGAGGTGAACAGCCCCGTCGCCGTGGTGCCGTCCTGCTGAGGCGCGTCCTTGGAGATATACCCCTTGGCCATCCAGTTGCGCAGCTCGGTGATCGCGTTTTTCATCTCGGGCTGCACCGGATCGTAGACGAGCGACTGGCCGTCCGCCGCCGGTCTCCAGTTGTTCGGAATGGCGCCGAACGCGCCGAACAGCGCGGTCGTATCGGCGAAAATATCGCCCGACAGGTTCTTGAGCTGCAGCGCCAGCCCCACCGTGTCCTTCTTGCCGTTGCCGTCCGGGTCCTGGTTGGTGAAGGCGTCCAGTACCTTCTCTAGCTCGTCGATCGTCGTCGGCGCCTTGAGCCCGAGCTTGTCCAGCCAATCCTGGCGGACGTACATGACCGGCGAGCCGTTCGGGCCGAAGGACGGGATCGGCAGCGCCATGATGCGGCCGTTGCGGGTGACGGAGTAGAACAGGTCCGGATTGGCGTCGTACACCCGCTTGACGTCGTCCGTGGCGTACTGCGCGATCGCGTCCGTCAGGTCCATGAATTTGCCCGAGTCGATCAGCTGGTTCGTCAGATCGGTGTCGCCCATCGTGTTGATGACGTCGGGCAGCTTCTCGCCGGACGAAAGCGACAACAGCATTTTCGTCTTAAAGCCTTCGTTTTTCGTCGGCGCCGTCCACAGCACCTTGATGTCGAGCCCCAGATTCGCCTTCACCTTGTCGAACAAAATATTTTTCTCCGCGGTCTCGCCGTTGAAGTACTGGATGTCGTCGCTGATCGGAATGACCGTGTTGATCGAGATCGGCGGATCGTATTTGCCGTTCTGGAAAGGCGCAGTCTCCTTGGCGGCTGGCGCGGATTCGCTTGCGCTTGCCGTAGCGGCGCTCGCCGTCGACGCGGCGGCCGATGCGGCCGGAGACGAGGCGCTGCCGGCGTTGTTGTTCGCATTGCCGGAGCATGCGGCCAGTATCGATACCAGAAGCGCCGGCGCCAGCGTCGCCGCGATCCGTTTGTTGCGTAAGTTCATGTGTGGACCTCCCGTGTATTTGATTTTGCAAACTCAGCATATCGGAAAAACTTCGGCGAAAATAGAAAACAAAATCAAGAAAAATAGCAATTCGTCAACATGAACGGACGAACGCCGCACAAAGTTGAGAGAGTGCTTTTTTTGTTGAGAGATTGGCGTATCTGGGGGAAAACGACTCTTTTACAATAAATTCATGCCGCTTGCAGACCGCCGCCCGCGCTTCGCCCGAAGCGAAAATTCCGCCCGAAAATCAGCTGTTGCAATCTATCCGCGCAGGAGGAAAGTCCATTGAATTTTATCAGATCCGTTTTGGATTCCCGGCAGACGTGGCAGCTCCACGCGATGCTCGTGCCCGGAATCGTGCTCGCCGTCGTCTTTCTTTATTTGCCGATGCTCGGCCTGGTCATCGCCTTTCAGGACTTCAAGCCCTGGCTCGGATTCGTTCATTCGCCCTGGGTCGGGCTCGACCATTTCCGCCTGATGCTGTCCAGAGAGGACAGCGTGCAGGTCATCCGCAACACCTTCGCGATCGCCTGCCTCAAGATCGTGTTCGGCCTGCTCGTGCCGTTCGTGTTCGCGCTGCTGCTGAACGAGCTGCGCCATATGTTCTTCAAGCGGCTCGTTCAGACGCTCGTCTATTTGCCCCACTTCATGTCTTGGGTCATTCTGGGCGGCATTCTGATCAACCTGCTCGGCAACAGCGGCCCCGTCAACCAGCTGCTGTCTTCGCTGTTCGGGATCGAGCCCGTGCCGTTTCTGGCAGACGGCGACTGGTTCCGGTTTACGGTCGTCGTCAGCGACATCTGGAAGGAATTCGGCTTCGGCACGATCTTGTTCCTGGCCGCGCTGACGGCGGTCAATCCGTCCTTGTACGAAGCGGCCGAGATGGACGGCGCGGGACGCTGGCAGCAGACGCTGAACGTGACGATTCCCGCCGTGACCCCGATCGTAATCGTACTGGGCACCCTCTCGCTCGGCAGCATTTTGAACGCCGGCTTCGATCAGATTTTTAACCTGTATAACGCGCTGGTCTACGATAAAGGCGACATCATCGATACGTTCGCCTACCGGGTCGGCCTGCTTCAGACACAGTTCAGCTTCGGCGCGGCCGTGGGCATGTTCAAGGCGCTGATCAGCTTCGTGCTCATCGTGGTCGCGTACCGGATGGCCTTCAAATTCGCCAACTACCGCATATTTTAAACCAAGAGGGGCCGAGCGACGATGTATTATAAAACCAGAAATTATCGCCTTTTCTATATTTGCAATTTCGCCTTCCTGCTCGTCACCGCCATCGCCTGCGTGCTGCCGCTCATCCATATTCTCGCGGTCTCGTTCAGCGCCAAGGAGCCGGCCAACGCGCAGGCGGTCGGCCTGTGGCCGATCGGCTTCAACACGGATGCGTACAAGCAGACGTTCTCGAATCCGAACTTCCTGAAGTCGATCGTCGTCTCGATCGAGCGGGTGCTGCTGGGCACCGTCATCGGCATGGCCGTCACCGTCCTGACCGCCTACCCGCTGTCCAAGATGAACGCGCGGTTCCGCGGCCGGACGATGTACACCTGGTTTTTCGTCTTTACGATGTTATTCAACGGCGGTCTCATCCCGACTTATATCGTCATTCAGAAGATGCATCTGATGAACTCCATCTGGGCGCTTGTGCTGCCCGGCGCGGTATCGGCGTGGAACATGGTGCTGCTGCTCAACTTCTTCAAAACGGTCCCTCGGGAGCTGGAGGAAGCGGCGCTCATCGACGGCGCCAACCATATCAAGACGCTGTGGTACATTTATTTGCCGGTCTCGATGCCCTCGCTCGCGACGCTCTCGCTCTTCACGATGGTGGCCCACTGGAACTCCTGGTTCGACGGCATGATCTACCTCAGCGACGCGCAAAAGTGGCCGCTCAGCACGCTGCTGCAGACGATCGTCGTCACCGAGGACTTCAGCAAGATCAATATGCGCCCGGAGGACGTCAAGCTGATCTCCAACGAAACCGTCAAAGCCTCGCAAATCTTCATCGGCGCGATTCCGATCCTGCTGGTCTACCCGTTTCTGCAAAAGTATTTCGTGAAGGGGATGGTGCTGGGGGCGGTTAAGGAGTGAGCGCGAGGGGCGCGTGAGGGCGAGGAGGGCGCGGAGGGCCCGGGTGCGCTTATTGCGTTTATCCCGGGCGTTGCTCGGGCCAGTGAGGGCGCGTTAGTGCCCGAATGCGCTTATCGCAGGCTTTGCTCGGGCCAGTGAGGGCGGGTTAGTGCCCTAATGCGCTTATCGCAGGCGTTGCTCAGGCCAGTGAGGGCGCGTTAGTGCCCGAATGCGCTTATCGCAGGCGCTGTACGGCAAATCGGGGCGCGTTAGTGCCCGAATGCGCTTATCGCAGGCGATGCACGGGCAAGTAGGGGCGCGTTAGTGCCCGAATGCGCTTATCGCAGGCGCTGTACGGGCAAGTGGGGGCGCGTTAGTGCCCGAATGGGCTTATCGCAGGCGCTGTGCGGGCGCGTGAGGGCGCGTTAGTGCCCGAATGCGCTTATCGCGGGCGATGCACGGGCAAGTAGGGGCGCGTTAGTGCCCGAATGCGCTTATCGCAGGCGCTGCACGGGCAAGTCGGGGCGCGTTAGTGCCCAATTGCGCTTATCGCGGGCGTTGCACGGGCCAGTGAGGGCGCGTTAGTGCCCTATTGCGCTTATCGCAGGCGCTGTACGGGCAAATCGGGGCGCGTTAGTGCCCGATTGCGCTTATCCCGGGTGTTGCACGGGCCAGTGAGGGCGCGTTAGTGCCTGAATGCGCTTATCCCGGGCGTTGCTCGGGCCAGTGAGGGCGCGTTAGTGCCCGAATGCGCTTATCGCAGGCCGTGGAACGGTGATCCCCGCGGCTTTTTTGTAGGTGATAAGCTCGTTGATCTACGTGCACACTTTGGGTTTCTAGCCTCGCGCCACCGCTCAAGTGTTGATCTACGTGCATACTTTGGCGTCTAGCCCCGCGAACCGCAACATGCCCCCTGCCTCCTGGCGCGCGTCATCGACGCCTGCCTGAGACAGGGGGCCTTTCATATCGCGCCAAATGCTTGCGTCTTAAGCTACTGCGTAATCGTGACCTGGCTCAACTGCGGGTTCCAGCTCAGCGATCCGCCGACCGGGAATTCGACCTTGACGTAGTTCGTGCCGGACGGAATCCGCTCCGGAGGCAGCCGGTACGTTCGTTTCGTCCACAGGCCGGCATTGATCGGCACGTCGGCATAGTCGGCACGCACCGGGAGCCAGACCTGGCCGTCCCGCGAAGCATAGAAGTTAAAGTCGCGAATCGCTTCCTGGTCGGTGGCGAACAGGCCGACAGCCTGCACCTCGTTCACATGGCTGCGGTGGTACGTAACGTATTCTGCCAAACTGGCGCTCGTGCCGGTGCGCATCGCACGGCTGGCGTCGCCAAGCGCGGTGGCGTTGGACGTATCGAACGCAAGTCCGGCGCTGTGGGTAGCGACCTTGCTCCAATCGTTCAGATGGTCGGTGTCCGCCGTCGGCGTATACCTCGCCGATACGCGGCTGAGCTGCGGATTCCAGTTCAACGTACCGCCGGTCGGAAATTCGATCTTGATATAATTAGTGCCGGCAGGCAGCGAAGCCCAATTGTAAACCCGCTTCGTCCATAGATTGCCGTTGATTGGCGTGTCGGCCGTCGTATAGCCGCTCTGCAGCGTCCACGTTCCCGCGGCCCCGCTCGGCGACGAATATACTTTGAAGTTGCTGATCGTCTCCGCCGACGTATCGAACAGGCCGGTCAGCGACAAGCCTTTGGCGTTGTCGTACCGGTAGGTGACATACTCCGGCGTCGAGCCCGTTCCCGTTCTCGCCAGCCGTCTCGTATCTCCAAGCGCAGAGACGTTTAAGCTGTCGAAAAACAGGCCGGCGCTATGACTGTCCATTTTCGTATAATCGTTAACCTCGTCGGCAGCCGTCACCGTATTCGAGAGACTCGTGACGTTCGTAATCTCGTACAGCACGACGCCATGCCGGTTGAACGCGGGCGACAGCGAGACGGCATTGCCTGCGACCGTGACGGCCGAAGTCGACGAAGCCGTCAAAGCGGCCAGCGTCTGATAGGCGCCGAGCCTGCTGTTCCAATAGGTTCTCGCGGCCGCATTCGTCAGCGTCGCCGACGCCTCGACCGTCTGCGGCGACCATCCGCCGAAGTCGGCCGACGACAGCGTCGAGCCTTTGTCGCTCCACCACTGCGGCCAATAGTTCGCATGGGTGTCGTCTACGGTCCAGCTTCGCACGTTGACGGTCGAGCCCGCGACGGGCGCAATCTGGTTGATGCCGAGCGTGATCGTCTCCCCGCTCGTCGCCGCCGGATTCGGATTATAATTGTGCAAAAAGATGCGCAGCGTCTTGGTCGCGTCGTTATAGCCGGCATACCCGTCGATGTAATTGCCGGCATTCGTCGCGCTGCCGCCGATCGACAGGCCGACTCTTCGATCGCCCGCCATCTTGTGGGCAAGCGCGATTACGTTGGTCGATATCGTCGGAACGCTCGCGCCACCCCATACGCCGTTCGCATTGAGCGCCCATACCGAAAACCAATCAATACCGTTATCCACGGTTTCCTTGATTTTTTTCGCCAAATAAGCGCCTTGATACCCCGTCCCCGTCGACCGCGAATACAAGTCCTTGCCGCTGCTATCCGTCAAAAACCAGCCTTCGTCCACGCCGACCTGAAGATTGGTCAGGCCTTGCGTTATCGCGCGATCGCGCAAGCTTGCGATGACCGCCGGCAGCGAGTTGGCGGTATAATTGCCGGGCGACTGATCGTAATACGATGCGGTGATGAAATTAATCTGCGTGCCGGCGCCCCCGGTCTTGTAATTCGTCCCGTTCGCGCAGTGATCGATCAGATCCCGGGGATCCCACAGCCCCGGTGTCACGGCCATCGCGTGCGCGCCGACGATCAGATTGCCGGCCCCGACGGCGTCCTGAAGCGCCGCGACCGTGTAGTCGTACAGCTTGAAGTACGCCGTGCGGGAGGCCGTTGCATCCGGCGTGCTTCCCGATCCGTCCCAGAACCAATCGGGGTTCTCGAACTCCGACAGCACGCCCCACCGCCACGACTTCATCTCCTGAACGCCGAACTGCGAGACCAGCGAATTCCCCAGCGCCTTGATGTAGTTGTAATAGACCGTATAGTCGGCCGGCGGCCTCGTGTTGACGTTAAAGCCGCCGATATTCGGCGCCGTCGAATACTTGAGCGGCACGTTGCCGGTGACGATGTAAGGCTTCAGCCCCTTGTTCAGCACATTCTGGATCGCAGCCTTCAAGTCGTTGAACTTGTAGTCGGTCATCGTCGACGCATTGGCCGGATCGACGAACAAATCCCTGTCGTTGCACCCCGCGTACCCCGCGTAGCAGCCGCCCGTCGCCGCGAACAGACGCACGTACTGGACGAACGGATAATTGTCGGCAAAATAGCCGTTGGGCTGGCCGGACGCGGCCGAAGTCCAGTCGCTTTTGTAAAACCAGCTGTTGAGCGTGTTAAAGGTGTCGAGCAGCGTATCGCTTTGAACCGACGCGTCCACCGTGACTTGGTAAGCCGCATCGGCGGGTGCGGGTAGCGAGACGGCGCCGACTGCGACGGAGGCAGCGATCAGGCAGCTAAACAAGGCTTTTATCCGGATTCTCATGCGTCAGCGCTCCTTTTAAAAGATGTTGATGAAGAACCATAAACGGGGCAGGGTAACGACGGTTGGGCGGTGGCCGGCTACATTAAAGGAAATGAATTCCGCTATCGCTTCGCAAGCCCGCTCGCCACCCCGGCTTAGCGGAAAAGAGTTCCGCTATCACGCCCATCTTCCCTCGCCGCACCGCATTAAAGGAAATGAGTTCCGCTATCGCTCCGCAAGCCCACTCGCCGACCCGGCTTAGCGGAAAGAAATTCCGCTATCGCGCCCATCTTCCCTCGCCGCACCGCATTAAAGGAAATGAGTTCCGCTATCGCTTCGCAAACCCACTCGCCGACCCGGCTTAGCGGAAAGAAGTTCCGCTATCGCGCCCATCCCCCCCTCGCCGCACCGCATTAAAGGAAATGAGTTCCGCTATCGCTTCGCAAACCCACTCGCCGACCTGGCTTAGCGGAAAGAAATTCCGCTATCGCGCCCATCCCCCCCTCGCCGCACCGCATTAAAGGAAATGAATTCCGTTATCGCTTCGCAAACCCACTCGCCGATCCGGCTTAGCGGAAAAAAGTTCCGCTATGACTAGACAAACAATCCAGCGGCGTTACATAAAAGTTTGATTTATTAATGAAGGAAATTAAGATGCCGTGCTTGCGGGCACGGCATCTGTCGATTTCTTATTGAGGCAGAAAAAGCAGTCTCTGAATGATCGCTGCGGATTCGGCGCGGGTCGCGGTCGCCTTCGGCTGGAAGCGGCCGTCGCTCATCCCGTCGATGACGCCGGCTTGCCGCATGGCTGCAATCGCTTGTACGGCGAAGGACGAGATCGACGCCTGATCGGCGAACGAACCGGTCTGCGCAGCGGCTTCACCCGATGGCGCAAGCGCATCCGCCTTGAGCGCCGCCCGGTAGGCGAGCACAGCCATCTCCTCGCGCGTGATCGGCGCGGCCGCGTCGAACGTGCCGCCGATGCGGCCCTGCACGATGCCCAGCGTCTGGGCGCTGGCCGCCGCCGCGTAATACCAGGCGCCTTCCTTCACGTCGCTAAGCGTGTTCGCGGCGCTGCCGTCGATCAGACCCAGCCCTCGCATGAGCATCTGTAAAAACTCTGCGCGCGTGGCCGTTCGATTCGGCTGGAAGCTGCCGTCTCCGCTTCCTTGCACGATCTCCTTCGCTGCCAGCGCGCGGATGTATGTCTCCGCCCATGGCGCCGTCTGCAGATCGGTAAAGCCGACATCCGCGTAAGCTACGGCGAAGCGGCTGAAGTGCCCCGGCCGGAACGTCGCTTGTCCGGTTGCCGGATCGAATCTGGCGTTGGACACGGCCTGCGGCTCTCCGTTTTTCGGCAAGTACCAGACAACGACTTGCTCGGGCCGCGCATCTTGCTGCAGGCTGTAGTCCAGCGATACCGAGATGGCGCCCGACGGCTGCCAGGAGGTGACGGCGCTGCCGTTCGCAGTCAGCTCAAAATCATACACCTGACCGCCGCCAAGCTTTTCTCTTGTTCCATCCGGCAGCTTCGAGACATCCACCCGCTTCAAGGTTAGCGTCAGCAGACCGGCTGCCGACGATTCGCCGAGCAAGCTTGGCGCCTTGTCGAGGGCCATCGTCACGACGCCTGCCCCCGCCTGAATCTTCAGCGTCTTGACGCCGCCGGAGCCGGATTCGCCGAGCAAGGCCCGGATCGGCATCTCGAGGCGAATCTCGGCCGGCGAGGCAACCCCGTCGACCTTTGCGTCGATCGTCAACGTACCGGCTTCTTCCTTGGCCGCCCCGGCCGCCTGACTAACGTCCGCCTCGGACAGCTTGAACACCGCCGCACCCTTCTCGTCCGCTCGCGTCACCGCCGTTAATCTGCCGTCGCCGACGGTCACGGAGGTACCGCCCCCGTTCGACGTCTGGCCGCCAGATCCCGGACTCGGCGTCGGATCTGGGCTCGGGCTCGGACTCGGGCTTGGGCTCGGACTCGGGCTTGGGCTCGGACTCGGGCTCGGGCTTGGGCTTGGGCTTGGGCTTGGGCTTGGGCTTGGGCTTGGGCTCGGACTCGGATCGCCGCCCCCCGGCTCCTCCGCCGAAGCCGTCGTGCCCGCCGCCGCAGCCGACAGCCCGGATTCGCCGCCTGCGCCCAGCGCCGACACCTTGTAGTAGTAGGTCGTGCCCGCTGACAAGCCGGAATCGGCGTAAACGACGTCTACAACCGAGGCGTCATTGATCTTCTCGAACGGACCGGCCGAATCCGCGGCCCGGTAAACGTTGTACCCGGTCGCCCCGGCGGATGCCGTCCAGCTCACGTTCAGCGCCGATGTTCCGTTTTGGCCGACCGTTACGCCCGCGGGCACCGGCGGCGCCCCGTACTCGGTTACCTGAATTTCAACCCGGCTGAGCTGCGGATTCCAGAACAAGGCGCCGTTTTCCGGATACGCGATTTTCAAATAAACGGTGCCCTGCGGCAAATCCCCAAGCGTATACTTGCGATTGGTCCACAGCACGCTCGTGATCGGCGAATCGAGCACGGCCGCGTCTTCATACGCCGTCCAGGTCTCTCCATCAGGCGAAGTCGAAAACGCGAAATCGTATATCGGCTCCTGATTGGAGGCGAAAAACCCGTTAATCACGGCTTTGGACATGCCCGCGAATTGGTAGACGACGAACTGCTCCGGCTCCTCTCGGGTCTGAGACCGCATGAGGCGGCTCGGATCACCGAGCACCCCGCCGTTGCCCGTATCGAATTCCAGCCCGTCGGTGTGCGCGAACGCGACGCTCCAATCGTTCAGATCGTCCACGTGCGTCACCGTTGCCGTGCTCGCGGTCGTCGCGCTTACCGGTGCCGAAGGCGCAGATTCTCCCGCGCTGCCGACGGCTGCGATCTTGTAATAATAAGTCGTGCCCGCGTCAAGCCCGGTATCCTGATACACGGTCGCGGTCACGGGAGTCTCGTTGATCTTGGCATACGGACCATCGATGCCAGTAGCCCTGTACACCTGGTAGCCGCTAGCGCCCGGCGACGTCGCCCAGCTCAGTTGAACGGCCGACATGCCGTCCGCGCTCGCGGTCACGTTAACCGGTGCGGGCGGTGCCGTCTGCACGGCCACCCGGCCCAGCTGCGGATTCCAGAAGTTGTCCCCGCCCAGCGGGAACTCGACTTTTAGATAGGCGGTGCCTGCGGGAATGCCCGTCAACGAATACGTGCGGCTCGTCCATAGCAGGCTCGTGATCGGCGTATCCGCGTGATCGAATGCCGTATGCGCCGTCCAGGAAGCGCCGTCCTGTGACGTATAAAACTTAAAGTCCCGGATCGCTTCGTCGTTCGAGGCGAACAGGCCGGTCACTTGCGCGCTCGCCATCTCGTCGAACCGGTAAACGACGTAATCGGCGTTGGCCGGGTCGGCCGTCGACCGCATGACTCTGCTGCTGTCGCCCAGCAGCGAACCGTTGCCCGTATCGAACTGAAGCCCCTCGCTGTGACTGTCCGCCATCGACCAGTCGTTCAGCTCGTCGACATACGAGAGTCCGTTATCGCAGGCGCATGCCGCGTAGACAAGCTCCACCTTGGACAGCTGCGGATTATAGAAAAAGGCTTGCTCCGGCGGGTACTCGATTTTCATGTAATTCGTCCCGGCCGGTACCGCGCCGAGCGTATATTCGCGTTTCGTCCATAACCCGTCGTTAATCGCAGAATCGCGGCTGCTCCAGCCGAGCTGCCGGCTCCATGTCGTACCGTCCGGCGATGTGTACAGCTTAAAATCGCTGATGCGCTCGCCGTTCGTGGCGAACAGCCCCGTCACGGTCATGCCGATCATGCCGGGATAATGATAGGTGACCGTCTCGCCGCCTTCCGGCCGGAAGGTCGAGCTGCTGCGCATCACCCGGCTGCCGTCCCCGAGCAGCGAGGCGTTGCCCGTATCGAACGTCAGCCCTGCACTATGCGTGTCAGTCTTGCTCCAGTCGTTCAGATCGTCGGTGACGACAGTCGGCGCGGCCGTGCTGACCGCATTCTCGATCTCGTAGTACACGACGCCGTGATGGCCCAGCGTCGGATGCAGCGTGAGCGAACCGCCGCTGACCGTAGCCGTCGTCGTTGTCGGGGCGAGCGAGGCCAGATTTTTATAGACATCCTCTCTGCCGTACCAGTAATCCCGATCCGCCTGACCGACGAGCGCGTGCGGCACCTCGACGGAATATTTGGACCAGACATTGTAGGATGCGTCGTTTAGCCCCCGACTCGCCTGGTCTTCCCACCACGTCGGCCAGAAGTTGGCGTGCTGATCGTCAACAACCCACTGCTTCACCGTGACGGTGCTGCCGGACAACGGCGCGATATTGCGAATCGTCACCGCCGGCGCTTCGCCCGAGGTCGCATTCATATTGGCATTATAGTTGTAGAGCATAAGACGCACCTTGTTGTCCGCGCCGTCATACCCGCCGATGCCGTCGACCTCGTTGCCCGCGCCTGCCGGCGTCCCGGACACTTGCGCGCTAACCCGTTTATCGCCGACCATCCGGTAAGCCAGATTGGCGACGTGGGCGCTGACGGAATCGACCCCGCCCCAGATGCCTTCCGTGTTCATTCCCCACATCGAAAAGTAATCCGCGTTCCAATCGTGCATCTGCTTGAACAGCCTGGCGTCCGCGGACGCCTGGAAGCTGTGGCCGACGACGCGCGAATACAAGTCCTTGCCGTCCGGCCCCTGCAGGATTCTCCCCTCGTCGATGCCGAACTTCAAGTTCGTCAGCCCGTTCTCCTGCGCGCGAAGGCGGAGCATGTTGATCGTATCCGCCAGCGTCTTGGAGGACGGCGCCGGCACGCCCGGCCGCTGGTCGTAGAACGAACCGCTGATAAAATCGATCTGCGTCCCGATCGCGCCCGTCTTGGCGTTGATGCCTTTGGCGACGTGGTCGATGAACTCCAGCGGACTCCAGATGCCCGGCGATACGGCCATCGCATGCGCGCCCACGGTCAGATTGTCCGCTCCGATCGCGGCCTGCAGCGCGGCCACCGTGTAGTCGTACAGTTTAAAATAGGCACTGCGCGTCCCCGCAGGGTCGACCGCGCCGTCGGTGAACCAGTCGCGGTTCTCGAACTCCGTCAGCACGCCCCAATCCCACGTTTTCACCTCGTCGATGCCGAATTCCGCGACGAGCGCATCCGCGAGCGCTTTGATGTAGTTATAATACACGTTGTAGTCGTCCGGGGGGCTGACGTTCACCCCGAATCCGCCGATCGCGGGATGGGCGCTGTACTTCATCGGCACGTTACCGGTGACGATATACGGACGCAGCCCCTGCCGGACGACATTGCCCGCCGCTTCGATCAGCGCGTCGAACTTGTAGTCCGTCAGATTCGACCGGTCCGCAGGATCGACGAACAGATCGCGGTTCGTACTGCAGCCGGCATAGCCTTCATAGCAGCCGCCTGTCGCCGTCATCAGCTGGACGCGGTCGATGAACGGATACCGCTCCGCGAAATAGTCGGATGGCTGGCTCTCCGCCTCCTCCGTCCAATGCTCGTTCAAATCCCACACCGTAAGATCGTAAAACTTGTTCGATATCGTCTGGCCCTGCGCGCCCAGGTCGAACGTGAGCTGCAGCCCTGCCGTCTCCGCGGACGACACGCCCGGCGCCGGTACCCCAACCGCGCCAAGCGCCATCGCCACAGCGAGTACAGCGCTTACAAATTTTCGTTTCAACATCGCCGTGCTTCCTCTCCCCATGAAGTTTTTCCCCGCATGAATGCCGACAACGGGCGAATTTCCACCCAAGCATAACGAAATCCGGAGAACGGCGATAGAAAACAAAATCAATAAAAACAGCATTCCGTCAACTTCTTGATCTAAAAAGACAAATAACCCGCAAGCGGCACGCTTTTGGCGTACGCATCTTGCGGGTCTTCTCATTCACGCCAACAACCTTCCGGCAAAATCCGGATCGTCGAGCATCGGACTGCCGATGGCGATCAGATCCGCCAGTCGATCCTCCAGCGCGCGGTTGGCGAGACTTCGCGTATGAAGCTTGCCGACCGCGATCACCGGAATCCGGAAATGCTGCTTGATCGCGGCGGCATGCGGCAGCTGATACGCCGGATGCACGTCCGCCGGCTTGATCGGGAGCAGTCCGCCGGTAGAGACGTGAATGCCGTCCAGCTCGGCTTCAAGCGGCTTCAACAGCCGCACCCACTCCTCTGGCGTAAGCCCTCCTTGGTAATAGTCCGTTGCGGATATCCGTATGATGACGGGATAGTCCCTCCCCACTTCCCGCCTGATCGAGAGGAGCGCCTCCTTCAGAAACCTTGACCTGCCCTCGGAATCGCCGCCATACTCGTCCGACCTTGCATTGGTGAGCGGAGATAAAAATTGGTGGATCAAAAAGCCGTGCGCCGCATGGATCTCGATACCGTCAAACCCGGCTTCGACGCTTCTGGCCGCAGCGAGGCGATAATCTTCGAGGACGCCGCGAATGCCGGCCTGCGTCAACGCTTCGGGCGTGCCGTAATGATCGTCGAAAGGCAAGGCGCTCGGCGCAATCAGTGACCGAGTCACCTCGGGCGAGGATTTCCGGCCGCCATGCGACAATTGAACGAACACGGGCGTTCCGTGCGCGTGGATCGCATCCGTTATCTTTTTCAGAGGCTGCACGTGCTCTCCCTTATAAATACCGATATCGTTGGGCCATAGCCGACCATTGGAAGAGACGGCGGTCGATTCCACGATAATAAGCCCTACATGTCGCGCTCTCCGGCCGTAATGGGCGATATGATGATCCGTCGGAAAAGCGTCGATGGTGCCTTTGTATTGCTGCAGCGGGGCCATGACCAGCCGGTTTTTCAGCTTCAAGCCGCCCAGGGTCGCGGTGTCGTTGACGGTCACTATCATAGAAAATTCTCCTTCGCAAGTCGGCTTTGACATTTTATAATGGTTTCGAGCAGACTCACATGCGATTATTAAGGCCTAATATCGAATACTCATTATTTATTCAGTCATTTTCTTTGTACAACCTCAATTCATTAAGCGGAGGCTCTCATGGACCATATCGATTCCAAAATCTTGTCTCTCTTGCACGACAACGCCAGAATATCGATCTCCGAAATGAGCAGAACGATCGCCATGTCGCAGCCTGCCGTCACGGAACGGGTTCGAAAGCTCGAGGAGCAGGGGATTATCACGGGTTACCGCGTGCAGCTGTCTCCGCACAAGCTGGGGAAGCATACGACTGCTTTCGTGTTGTTTAAAACGAACAAATGCCCCGACCTCACTGCGTTCTGCGAGTCGTCACCCGATATCGTGGAGCTATACAGAATTAGCGGAGAGTACAATTTTCTGATGAAAATCGTTACGGAAACGACAGAATCGTTAGCCAGCTTGCTGGACGAATGCAATGCCTTTGGCTTTTCGTCTATTCTGGTCGTGCTCTCCACGGCGTTCGAGGATAAAAATATCGCGGAGGTCGGCCCCACTTATCCTTAAGCATCCGCCGCCGTCGCGGCCAGCGCATGGCGATTGGCCGGTATCGGCACGCCCAGGTTGCCTCGCAGCGTGTCCGCTTCGTATTCGGTGCGATAGATGCCTCTTTCCTGCAAAATAGGGATGACCAGCTCTACGAATTCCTCCAGCGCGCTCGGCGTAACAGATTGAATGAAGAAGCCGTCCGCCGCTTCTTCCTCGTAGTAACGCTGGATCAAGTCCGCGATCTGCGTCGGCGTGCCCATAAAGCCGCCTGGCGGCGATACGAAGCGAAGCGCGACCTGGCGCAGCGTCAGATTTTCCTCGCGCGCGATTCGCCGGATTCGTTCGGTCGTGCTTCTGTAGCTGTTGCTGCCGAGATCGCCCAGATCGGGGAACGGCGCATCCAGCGGATACTGCGAAAAATCGTGATGTTCGTAGAACCGGCCGAGGTGGGCGATCGCTTTTTCAATCGTCACCAGATTGGCGATTTCCTCGTATTTGGCCTTGGCCTCCTTCTCCGTGCGGCCGATAATGACGCCGATGCCGTGCAGGATCGCGATGTCGTCGGGCGACCGCCCATAGGCCGCGGCGCGCGCTTTGACATCCCGATAGAATTGCTTGGCGTCTTCGATATAGGCATGCTCCGTCAAGACGGCATCCGCCGACCGCGCGGCGAGATTTTTGCCGGCTTCGGACGAGCCCGCCTGAAATACGACCGGCTGCCCTTGCTTCGAACGCCCGATATTGAGAGGCCCGCGTACGGAGAAAAATTCGCCCTTGTGATCAAGCGTATGAAGCTTGGAACGGTCGAAAAAAACGCCGGTGTCTTTATTGCGGATAAAGGCGTCGTCCTCCCAGGAATCCCACAACCCTCGCACGACTTCGAGATACTCCGCCGCCATGCGGTAACGCTCTGCATGGGATGGATGCCCGTCCTTGCCGTAATTAAGGGCGGAGCCTTCCAGCGGCGAGGTGACGACATTCCATCCCGCCCTGCCTGCGCTGATGTGATCCAGCGAAGCGAACTGGCGGGCAGCGTTAAACGGTTCGCTGTAGGAGGTCGACAATGTGCCTACCAGGCCTATTCGGCTCGTAACGGCGGCAAGCGCGGACAAGATGGTAATCGGCTCGAATCGGTTCAGAAAATGAGGCAGGGAATCCTCCGTGATAAAGAGCCCGTCGGCTATAAAGATGAGATCGAACTTGCCGGCTTCGGCCGTGCGCGCCTGCCGCTTGTAAAATTCAAGGTTGACGCTCGCGTCGACCGGCATGTCAGGGTGTCTCCACAGGCCGGTATGCGCCCCCAAGCCTTGAAGGATGGCTCCGAATTTAAGCAGCTTTTTTCCGGACATTCCGATTCGTCCTCCTTGTCGTTGTATGATCGAGACTTTATCGACGCTATGCTTCGATAAGCGTATCACCAACTATTCAAGGCGGTCTATACGGATTTAAAGGGAAATGGACGGTAAAAAATTAAAATTAACGGAAATCGCATGCGAAAAAAGCCCTCCACGAATGAAGGGCCCCTACACCGCTCTATATTCGACCAGCCTCGTCAACCCATCTTCTTCGAAGCCTTCCCCTTCCTGCTCCGCTGCTCCAGCACCTCGTCCAGGTACGCCGTAAACTTCGACTCGCCGCTGTAGGACACATACAGCCAGTCGAGCGCCCGCGTCAGCGCGATGTAGAACAACGACACTTCCTTCTCCTCCGCCGCTTCAAGCGGAAACGGCATGCTGTCGACATTGACCACAAAGACCGCCCTGAAATCCAGTTCCTTCGCGCCCTCGATTGTGGAAATTTTAATAGAGTCGTGGGCGCGTTCCAACCGCCTTTTGGCATCCTCGTTTTCCGTCACCCAGTAATAAGGCATGCCCGCTTCAGTCAGCGCTCTGCGAATCGTATCGACGTAGGAGAAATGGTAGTTATCCTTCACGCGGTACAGAATCGCCATGTCGGCATACGGAATGCTCTTCTCGTCGCGCAAATAAGCGATCCGCTCGCACACCCGCTTGATCTCATCGGTAAAGCGATCGCACCGCGCAATGACCGGCTCCGGCCCCTTGCGGTGCGTGCTGTAAGGCGGGATGATGTCTACGCCGTCCACGGAACCGCTTCTCACCGTATCCTGAAGGGCGGAATGTCGCTGGTAAAAATCCCAGGCGAACTGCGCGATCTGCGCCGTGTTGCGGTAATTCATCGACAGAATACGGGACCTGCCGCGTTGTGAATTGGTTTGCGCCCGATCCCCTGCCAGCGGGTTCCCCTGCAGCTCCGGGTTCAAGACGAGCCCCAGCAGCTTGAGCCATTCCGGCTCGAAATCCTGCACGTTATCGATCAAGATCGCATCGTACGTCGGCAGGATCGCCTCATTCTGATCGAGCTTCTCGATCAGGACCGGTATGTCCGTCACCCGCGCATTCAGGACCGCTCTCAGCCACTCGTGAAAGCCGAACACCGCGATGTTCGACGCCGCGGCCGCACCGGCCTTCTGTTCCTCGAGACGGATGAGATCCAGCAGGTCCTCCGGCTCGCTCATCAGCTGCTCGATCATCTGCTGCAGCGTCAGCGACCGCGCGGTGTCGCGGCACAGCACGAGAAGCTTCCAGTCCGGATACTGCTTGGCGAGCGTTCGTGCCCGGCCGGCCAGTTTCGCCGCATTCCCGCTTCCCGCTGCCTCTCGCCTTTTCCTCTGATTATCGCCCGACTGCCCGGCTCTATTTTCCCCATACGGATCCATGGTCTTGATATGACGAAGCGAGAGAAGCAGCTGATCCTGGTCATCCGCCGGCTGCCTGAACTCCGCGCTGATCCGCGCCTCGGCGAACAGATGCTGCCGAATCGACCGAACGTCCTCCGCCGTCAGATAATAGCGGCTGCTGCTCCACACCGTGAACATCGCATGTATTTTCTCGATCAGGACATCTGCCGAAAATGCCTCATCCTCCGGATCCACCTCGTCGCGGCACAGCACGAATTCCCGGGCGATCGCCTCGTAAAGGTCATACTTGATGAAGTCTGCCTGCTTCAATCTCGTAAATACGGTCCCGCCGCCGCACGGAAATTTGAGCTGTCCTCGCTGCTTCCCCGCGGGCTGGATCAGTTGCTCATCCTGCTTCAGCTGCTCCGCGACAAACCTGGCGTTATCTCTCGCCTCGTTGTACGGATTCCGTACGATCTCCACGCGGCCGGCCGCACCGTACAGCTGCCATTGATCATGCTCGACCTGGAGTAGCGCGGCCGGCGTATAATCCTTCACGTCCAGCACGACCAGTCCGAGATCCGGCCCGATGATGACGAAGTCGAGCCTCCGCCCCTCGATCTCCGGTTCGTAATACACCATATAATCGCTCGGCAGGTATTCTTCCAATGTGCGAAAAAGTAAACGTTCCCCCGCTGCAGCACTCGTCCGAATAACCTCCGGGACCATATAGGCCATCTTTCGTCACACCTTTAACGGATTGATTGCATTTGACACTAGTATATATTCATTTACAGGAGATGGATAGGAAGTGCGGAAAGTGAAACAATCATTGTCCAGCTGATTGCGCAGGACTTTAATATCATTTTACCTTTATATTCAGTTATCGACATCATTTAAGAAAAAAGCCCCATTGGAATTCCGTTCCATTTTATATAATTGGTAATACCAACGACAATTACGCACTATGCATTGTAATTGGTAATTTCCAAGGATCTAAAGGAGGCTGATCTATACAATATTGCGCTTGTAACTTAATCGTTTAAGTTGCAAAAATTGACTATTGAAAGGAGTTTTAATGCGTGTGTAAACAAAGTTTCCGGATTCTTTGCTCGCTCGGTTTGGTATTTTCTTTAATTGTGAGTGTTGTGAGCAATGTTTCGGCAGAAGCAGCCGAAACAACTTCAGAATGGATCAACAACGAGCCTGAACGAACACTTGAACAACAAGTGTCTGCTTTAAACATGAAAGATTGGGCAACTTATGTTCAACTGGAAGCAACGGAAGACCAATCTGCGACAGAATTTTTATTGATAATGCTGATTATCAGCAGCAAGCGTTGGGCCTTCACACCGTTGATTCTGTTTCAATATCAGAAATCAAAGCACTCCCCAACGAGTTTGTTTCTCGTCTTACTAGTTTTTCTTACTATGAAGTCAAGTACAGTAATCTTCGCTCGTACCTTGTAGGCCTTGACTTTAAAGTGAAAAAAGAAGACAAGTATTTCTATAATGGAGTCAACTATCGTTTGATGATTCTTGGGCAGGAACAAGGGGTTTGGAAAATTATTGAGAATTCCATTGCTCCAATCGTCGCAATAAGCAATGCAAATCTTGGTTTTGGGAGTCCAGCTGAACAAGATGCTATTAAAATTGCCAGAAGTCGCTCCGAAGGAATCATAATAAATAAAAAAGGTGAAGTCTTAGAAGACCTACGTGCCACAAGCAAGCAGATTGAGGCCGAAAAAGGCTTCCTGCAGAACCAGCACGAAGTAAAATTTCTGCTGAAGAACAAAAGTACGAGCAAGAAAAGCTACAAAAGCTGCAGCGGGAGCGTGTAACGAATTCAACAACAAATAATTTAAACGGGATCGTAGTTTCTCCTAATAACGTCAGCCCCTATATACCGTCTGATCAACATCTTCCACCTAGCTATATTCGGGTATATAGAACTTCCTATAACCGTATCGACACACCCACGCTTTATGATTATGTTCGGGCTGTTTTGCCGAATGAATGGATTCTGTACACTGTACCTAAAATGGAATCGTTAAAAGCTGGTGCAATGGCAACAAAATTTGTCGGATGGTATCGAGTGTGGGCAAGTCCCAAATACCCCAACGAGGCTTATGACGTCAAAGATACAGTGGTCGATCAAGTCTATAATCCCGAGGCTAACAAGGAGACAACGGAATCGCTACAAGCGATTAATGCTGTGGGCGGGATTGGAATTCAAAATTCTAGCGGCAATATCTTTTATCCAGCCTATGTGGCGGGAACATCGGGGCAACCCGGGCCTTATCATGGTGGAGAAATGAAACAATACGGTGCTGACTATCTCAACGATCAAGGTAATAATTGGTTACAAATACTGCACTATTTTTATGATTCGTCTACGGTATCAACTGGTACGATCGCCCCTTTCTTCTACAGCGGTTCGTTCTGGAATGCCGGTGAAACACTCACTTCTTCCGGTACAGTAAGTGGCCAAGCTGAAAAGTGGTTTAAAATAACCGGAGCCAATTTAACAGTGACCATTGAAACTGTACCGAACGGAACTAAAACAGACACATATTTAGAACTTTATAATTCTAATCTGCAGTTGTTGGCAAGTGACGATGACTCTGGTGGAGGCAACTATTCAAGGATTAGCGCTTATCTTGCATCTGGAAGTACCTATTATGTTAAGGTGCGCAACCTTAGCAGCGGTAGTGCTGTATACGCCGGAATTTACTTAACCACCGGCACACTAACGACATCAACAATTGGATATGCAACAGGCGGAACAACATATGATTTCTATGTTACTGGCGACGGACGCCTGGCAAACTTTGAAACCATTTTCTACAATACAAACAGCGATACGTACTTAGAGCTGTATAATAGTTCTAACGCCCTCATTGCTTCTAACGATGATCATGGAACGAATAGCTATTCTTTCATTGCTAAAGTATTTTTAACCAGTGGTCAAACTTATCGAGTTCGGGTACGAAATTTCAGTAGTGGAAGTCCCGTTTACGCTCAAGTTACTATGACAAGATAAGTAAATATGGTAAGGAAAAATACCAAGTTAAAAACTTGGTATTTTCCAATTTAGAATATATGGGTACCTCGGCGAACCCAAGAATATTGGAGGCATATGGAAATGAAAACAAAAACACAGATACTCTTCTTAATCATAATTGCGTTTTTTCTCGTTACCGCATGTTCCAGCAAAAAAACGATTAATTTAGAAAACGCCTCTTTTTCTCCATCTCCGCAGCAAAACAACACGGATTCTCCTTCCTCCACTTTGGCGGAGCCAACGGAACCGTCTGCGTCTCCAACGCCAGCAGAGGTGAAGCAGGAACCATTCTTAATGCCTGAGGGATATCAAGTCATCCAAACATCCTCATTTAAGGCGGCTATCCCCAAGGAATGGACCTACGAAAAAGGATCCTCTTCCGACCTTTTCATCTTCAAGAAGGGAGACAAAGAGATAGGTCAAACAGAAGTATTAGGTTGGTTTGATTCCACGACTTGGAAAGACATGAAACCAAATCATTCTGAACAAAACGACTTTCAGGAAGTGGAAGAAAAAGCACCTATTACCGGTTTGGATATACACAATTATAAAATTCAATTAACGCATACAAAGCCCGCCGCTCAGCAAGATCCCGATTGGTCCTATAAGGAAACGAGATGGTACGTAACAATTAAAGAACAAGAACGTTCCTATGGCTTCTATTTTTCAAGTGACGATGTGGACGAATCTGTCATGAAATCAATAGTCTCTACTTTCCGCCTTATATGATAAGAAGAAGGGCTTCAGAGTGACATATCCAACTAAAACAGTGTGACTAGTGCTATCGAATTTAAAGAAAGAAACCAATTGCTTTATCAGACGCTTGATGAATTAAAAACAGACTACCGAATTGTTTTGTACCACTTTTACCTGGAAGGAAAGTCCTACCAGGAAATTTGCCGTGAACTGAATATAACAGAATCGATATTGACACAACGCTTGGCAAGAGCTCGTAAAAAGCTGCTTCAACTATTTTCAAAAAAATGGACGAATGATCTTGAATAAAACGTAATCTTCCTTAATTAGAGGGCCTTCTCAAGACCAGATCCATCAATTTTCTGCGGTACACTCCCTTCTTAAAAAGAAGCGCCTCAGTTAGACTCTTTCTTGTTTTATCTAATTTAACGACAAAATCTTCTTCGTTCCTTGCACGTCAAACTGAATGGTAGATTCATTTAACCATCGAACCTGTTGGATTCCCGTGTACTTCTCATCGTGTTGCAATACAACGTTGAAATCGTCAGATGGCGTATGACGCAGCAGCAGTCGATTGGAGGACTTCTGATAGGTTTCGAAAAAATAGTGACTCTCCCCTAACGTTGCCGCCCGATAACGAAGCACCAACGAATGCTTATGCTGAGGGGATTGAAACCGTTGATAGCTCCACTGTGGAAGCGCGTAATGCGCATACAGATACACGCCAAGCCCAACGCCTATGACAATTGGCACGGAGATGATGAGGATCGCCCTTGCCCAGCTGAAGGAGAGAGAAAACAAAAGCATAATAACAACATGAGTAAGTATAAAAGACAGAATAATGCTTTCTTTGAGAAAAAAAAGAACATAGTCGTTCAAATATAAGAGCAATAAAGCTGCATCTGCGAAAATCATTAATAGCAACAAGATGAGAAAAAGGATTTTAAAAGCCCTCTTTTCTGTTTCCTTGTACACGCGTTTCCTCCCTTCAAGCCCAGCTTGCAAGATTATTGATTGAGCGCTCTTGCCGCCGATTCTCCCCGAACCTCCTGAAAAAAAGCGTAGCGATCGCGAGGTGGATGATGTCGATTCCCCAGTAGACGACAATCGCGTATTTATAGTCTCCGAACAGCCAAACGCCTAATAAAGATACAAGAACGACGAAGATCGCATGGATGCAGCCCATCAAAAGCAAGTAGATCCATTCAGATAACGAATTTCTGGATTGTATACGGTAGAACAAGTAATTAAGGAAGAGCGAGCCTACACCTAAACCTAATAATTTGATCAAGTAAACTGCGGGGTCATACGGAACAATATACTGCCCCATCAGGTCAACAAGCGAGAGGTATTCTACAAACTCAAAAAATAGAACCCCGATCAATACAAAGAATAAAATTAACCTGAGTACGGCGCGACTATTCAATAAAGATACCGCTCCTTTAAATGGCGGAGATGACGGATGACGAACCTTTTTAGTATATATCTACTTGCTAGAGATGGATATAAATTCATGAATACAATAAAATCTGGTTGAAAAAAATTTCATGAGGTGAACATCAATGCGGATTATAACACGGCTGGCCATCGCCATTCTCGTGCTGGCAGCGATGCTGGCCGCATCCGGCTGCGGATTGAAGGATGGGCTGCCCGGAGCGCTTAGGGGAGAGTGCCTTGGAGAGATCGATTGGGTCGACTTTCTTATGCTGGGCGATGTGATGTACACGTCCAACATCGAAGGAACGAAGGGCGTCTCCGAAGGAAAGCAAGGCGAGAAGATTGGCGAGGTATCGTATATGTTGGATGAGCATGCCTGCACGGACCATAAGTCGAAGAACGGCGATGCCGCCTACCTGCCGATCGGCACGGCGATCTATGCGATGAACGGCTATAAGCCTTCGTACCGCGTCATAGCGCAGGGCAAAGTGTAAGAGGCCCATAGCAATCCGCATGCGAAAACAATCGGCGACTTGTGGGACATCGACGGGAAGATTGCAAAGGTAAGCCTGGAGAGCGGCACAGACGGCAGTCCGATCGGCGACTTCGCACCGGAAGCGTCGGCGGTCTTCGCCAGGGATCTGCCGCAGCTGAAGCTGGTCGGCTTCGATACGATCTACAAAGACAATAAGCCCGAATACGGCATCTTCCTACGTGTGCATCTGCAGGACGGCACTTCCTTCCGGATGGGGCGGGATTGATGTAACGGAGGCGTGATAGCGCATTCAACATCCGTCTGCTACAATACGTTTGACGAAAATTCACGTACTGACAACGGAGGATGGGCATATGAACTTACGGCCGCTGGGCAAAACGGGTTTGCAAGTGAGCGAAGTCAGCTTCGGTACGTGGGCGATCGGAGGCTCATGGGGGCAGACGAACGACGCGGAGTCGCTTCGCGCCTTGGACAAGGCGATGGACGAAGGCGTTAACTTCTTCGATACGGCCGACGTGTACGGCGACGGCAAGAGCGAGCGTCTGCTCGCCCGCGCCACCAAGGGCAAGACGGACAAGATTCACGTTGCCACGAAGTTCTGCCGGCAGGGCGATATCCACGACCCGCAGACGTATTCGGAGCAGCAGGTGCGCCGGTGGTGCGAGGATAGCCTCGAGCGTCTGGAGCGCGATACGATCGATCTGTACCAGATCCACTGTGCGCCGTTCGAGATTCTGCAGCAGGGCGCCGTGTTCGAGGTGCTAGACAAGCTGCAGCAGGAAGGCAAGATTCGCGCTTACGGCGTCAGCGTCGAGACTGTGGAGGAAGGCTTGTTCTGTCTGGAAAAGTCGGGCGTGCAGGCGTTGCAGATTATATTCAATATCTTCCGGCAGAAGCCGATCGCAGAGCTCCTCCCCCGCGCGGCCGAGCGCGGCGTCGGCCTGCTCGTACGGCTGCCGCTCGCCAGCGGTCTGTTGACCGGCAAGTTCAAGGCGGATGCTTCCTTCGAGGCCGAAGACCATCGCAGCTTCAACCAGAACGGCGAAGCCTTTAACGTCGGCGAGACATTCGCGGGGCTTCCCTTCGCCAAAGGCGTCGAGCTCGCGTCGCAGCTGGGCTGGATCGCCGAAGGCCGCGACAACATGACGCGCGCATCGCTCCGCTGGCTGCTGGATTTCAAGGAGATTACCTGCGTGATCCCGGGCTTCAAAAACGTGCGCCAGGTCGAGGATAACCTCGGGGTATTAAATACGAAGCCGTTCAGCGAGGAAGAGCACGAGCGGCTGCGACGGCTCTACCGAGAACAAGTCAGCGAACATATTCGAGGCGCTTATTAAGCGAGATGGAATAGGCGCTCCATCAGCAGCGGTTCCGCCATTTAGGGGATCCGCTGCATTCATTTTAGGCCAAACGATGAACTATACAAATATCGCCCCAGATTATTTATTGATGTTATTGAGTCCCTCTAGCTCTTTGACCCGCTCCTCTAAATGAGCGATTTTTTTATTCATCTTGCCGATAACCGGGACACCGAAGACAAGAATTAAAATAAACAATACGACGGCCACTGTCGATACCTCCCTTTCAGATTCATCGGCTGTGCAGTCGCCTTAAACGAAAGACAGAGCCGAGACGATATACGTTTCAGCTCTGTCTTTCGTTCCTTCGTGTCAATGATGAAGAGCCAACAGGTGTTTGAGGTTGTCATCAATAAAATGATTATCGACCCTGTTGATGCCGCGGCCGGCAAAGTGGCCCCAGATTGACTCGATCGGTTTAAAAACGGCATGCGGCAAACGCTCAGCCTCGTACTTGTTATCTTCCGCCGGGCAGAAGAGATCCGTGCTCCCCGGCATGACGCAGGCAAGTGCCGTAATGCTCCCCAGCGCCTTTTCGAAATCCCCATCGTAGGCCGGGTTTGCGCTAATATCTGCATGTATGCCCGTCCATAGCATAGCCAGGACATTGTGCGGATCCATTTTCATAAAGCTGTCTTCCCAGACGCCGGCCATAAAATCCGCCACCGAGTCGAATCCCAGCTCCCGATAAAGCCCCGCTCTGTAAAACGCCTGAGACAACCCCCATCCGGCGTACACACGGCCAACGGCGCGCATGTCGGCGGCAGTTAAACGGTTGAGCTGGCTTGAATCGAAGCGGACGGCAGCCAGTAGCGGCGCTTTAACCCCCTCCAGGACCAGGTACGTTTGGGGCCAAGTCTTGGCCATCCCGGCGATCGGCGCGATTCGCTCCACTCGATCCGGATAACTCGCCCCCCACTGGAACGCTTGAATGCCTCCTAAGGACCATCCGACGACGAGCGCGATCTTTTGAATGCCGAACTTCTCCGTCACCAGCCGATGCTGGAATTGAACGTTGTCATAGACGGTGACCTGCGGAAAGTTCGCCTTGTCGAATGGCGGAGGCGTGTTAGTGGGAGAGGAAGACAGCCCATTGCCCAGCAGATTTGGCACGATGATGAAATATTTCTGCGGATCCAGCGCCATGCCCTCTCCAATCAACCACTCATTCTGAGCATGCTGGTCGCCGAACGCAGTCGGATAGACGATGACATTGTCTTTCTTTTCGTTCAAACGGCCGTACGTCTTATAAGCGAGAAAAGCGCTCGGCAGCGTCGCGCCCGATTGCAAAGTGACGTCACCCAAATCAAAAATGTCGTAGTCCATCGTAAGATCGCTCCCTTCTTGTCGTTAGTATAGAACCGTGATACGCTCAATAAAAGTGAACACAATTCAATGTTATTTTCATTATTATTGAAAGTTAAAAGGGGATCGTACGATGGAATTGCGTCAGCTGAACACGTTTCGAACGGTCGCATCCACCTTGAATTTCAGCCGGGCCGCGGAAGCGCTGAACTACGTCCCCTCCAACGTGACGATGCAGATGAAAGCCTTGGAGGACGAGCTTGGCGTTCGTCTCTTTGATCGCTTGGGCAAGCAGCTTGTGCTTACGATGGAGGGCAAACGCTTTTTAACGCATGTTCATGACGTTCTCGACAAATTGGACGAAGCGCGCAGCGCCGTTCATAACCGCGAGCAACTAACCGGCACCCTGACGGTCAGCGCCAATGAAGTGGTTTGCGCCTACCGGCTTCCGGCCGTCTTTCGTCGGTTTCGTTCGCAATATCCGGGCGTGCGTCTGATCTTCCGCTCCGTGCCGAATCTAGCGCTCAAGCAGGCACTCTTCGATGGAACCGCGGATGTCGTCTTTATATTGGACGAACCCGTACGCTCGAGCGGACTTGCAGTCGAACCGTTGCTCGAAGAGACCTTCCGCCTGTTCGCCGCGCCGGACCACCCGCTCTCGACGCGAACCGAGTTGCAGCTGGACGATTTTCACGGAGAAGTTTTCCTGACGAATGAAAAGGGCTGTCCCTATCGCACCCTGTTCGACCGGTCTTTCGAGAGAGAGGGCATCGATAGCATCACCTACTTGGAGTTTCAAAGCGCCGAAGCGATCAAACAATGCGCGATCTCGGGGATCGGTATCGCCTTTCTGCCGGAGATTGTCACGAAAACCGAAGTCGCGCGAGGCGAGCTCGTCGCGCTTCCCTGGCAAATCCCGGACCTGCGCGTGTTTACACAGATGCTGTGGCATAAAGACAAATGGCTGTCGCCCATCATGATGGGTTTCATAGAAGCAGCAAGAGAGATTGTGCCAAGGGCGTAGCGCTCCCACGAACGACATGGACGTTTTCTTTTTAAATAAGATATGAATGATTTACCAGTCAAGGAGGGTTTTAGCGGGCTTGTGCCGAAAGGGGTATCCATCTCATCCCTAAGGTGGTCATCGTTTATGGGTCTTTTCAGCGGATTGTTCAACAACTATTCGGAAGTGTCGGTCCAGGAGCTTCAGGAGAAATACGGTGCTTATCTGACGCCGAACGAGACGATTCAGACCGGCTTCAAGCTGATTCGGGACGCCTTTGTGTTCACGGAGGAACGGCTGATTCTGATCGATCATCAAGGCGTAACCGGCAGCAAAACGAGGGTCGTGTCGATCCATCTGGACGCGATCTACGAGGTGACGATGGAGACGGCCGGCACCGGATTCGACGACTGCGAAGTGACGATCCACTATATTACTTCCCCTTACCACAAGAGCAACAATATTTCAGTCTCGTCGTACAAGTTTGAATTCGGCAAAAAATTCAATGCAAAGCCGATCTACACGACCTTGATGTCCATCGCCCTTGCCAATAACAAGCGGTTGAACGGTTGACGCTGGGCTAGCGCATCATCCCAACATCGCGACGACACGTCCGGTGATTGAGTCCCCCGTTTTTTGAAATTGGATGATCCTTCGTATTCATGCAAAAACCGCAGAAATGCTGCGGTTTTTTGCATGATGGTTTTGACTGGGCGCTAGCAGATAAAAATGCGATTGGACCGGCGGATGGCCCTCCTTCTCACTTGACCCGCCATGCGCGGAAGGTGATCCGGGCCAGCACTTTACCGTCCACCGGCGACAGAGGCTTGCCGATCCAGGTCGCCTGTTCGCCCGGCTGAAGCGGGTAATCGAACGTCCCCATCGTCTCCCATGCGTTGTTCGCGTGCGCGTCTTCAAGATCGGCAACCTCGACATGCACGCCCCGCGCATAGCTTGGCTTCGCCAGATAACGGGTGGACAGCGGAGACACGAAATCCATATCCTCCTGGGCGTCGTCTTCGCCGAAGAGAATGGGATAGAACTGATCCTTCGTCACGTTGTTCTTTTTCCAGTAATTTTTATCGATGCCGTCCCCTATGACGATAAGATCGCTCTTCGGGTTATCCGGGAAAGAATCCATATCCTCCAGACCGGCGACGGATATATATTGAACGCCGACGTGGTAATAGGCGTTAACCAGGTATTTGTGCGAGAATCCGCCCATATAGTCATGCTTTCTGTCTACATAAAACGCCGGATCGCTCAGCATGTCATGCTCGAATTGCCATGGGAAGGCGCCAACGAGGTATCCGAACGAACTCGGATAGAGGCCCCACCATTCCCCTTTGTATTTGTAGTCCAGCACCGCGTCATTGTCGAACAGTTCCTTCATCGGCAGCAGCCGATAGGAATACGCCGCCCAATTGTTGAGGTCCGTGACTTCCATCGCAGTATTGCCGTGAAAATACTTGATGCCGGTGCCGCCTGGTGGCTGGTCCCGAAGATCCCCTTTGAACATCGTGATCGTGGGCGTATCGGCCCCACTTCCGCCAAAGCCGTCGCTTTGCTGCATACCGGTGATGCTCAGCACGGGACGATGGCCCGCCCTGAAGATGCCGCCGTCCAGATCCGAGATTTGACTGCTATCCGAATACGCTTTGTCCTTGGTCCGTACAAGCTGAAGCTTGCCGTACTCGCTGCCGTCCTTGAAAATAACCAGTAAGACGCCTGTGAAGCCCATCGACGGGTAATACAGATAGTAGCCGATGAAACAATGCGTGTCCGTCTCCTGGAACGAGTTGTAGACGAAGGAAGGCCTGGCGTACCAGCCGCTTTTAAAATTAAACCATTTGTAGCTCGGGTCGGTCTGACCGTCGAAGAAGTAGTCGGTGAACATGTCGCTGTACCCGCCCTGCCGTACCGATACGATGTCCTGCATGAAATCGGGTGCCCAGTAGGCGGCAAGCTTCTGCTCCCGCTCGCCGACCGTATAGACCGGACGGGGCAGCGAGCCTGCGGGAAACCGGAAAGTCAGGTCATATGGGACCGTTTCCGAAACGAGGCTCGAAGCGTACACTCTGACATAATAGGTTCCCGGGTTCAATTTCGTGGAGATCACCTGGTTCTGTCCGTAAATGACAGGCTGAACGCCGTACGGACTGGCCTCGGCATCCAGCAATTGCAGGCTCACATTCGCAGGAACCGTGAACGAGAACGGTTCGGCCGCCTTGGCGACCTCGAACCGGTAATAATCCGAATCGCCGCCGTAGTGAATGCTGCCGTGCTTCTGCAGCTCAATCGCATAAGGTTCGTACACGGCGGTCGCGCTCGCGGGCGTGTCGTTCGGTTCCAGCGCATCGGGCTCGCGATTGGTCGTCTCCAGCGTATAGGGGAACAGAGAATAGCCCGAGGCGGCTTGCACGTAGACATAATAATGCCGCGAGGCGGTTGCGTTAAACGTAATGGTCTCCTGCGAACCGATCAGCGAGCGCGATTCGCCAAGTGCCGTGCCCGCCTCGTCCGTCAGGTACAGGTCGTAGTTCGTACCCAACGGGAGGTTGCGCAGCTGCACGGACATAGGACCGGTCCGGTCTGCATCGATTCGATACCAGTCCACGTCTTCCGGACGATCGATCGTGCTGATGGTACGGATGGCGTTGGCGGGCAGCACGGTCGCCTGCTCTCTGACATTATTGGGTTCGTAGAAGTCCCCCGTGCCGCCCTCCAGCTCGTAATAAGCCGGCGTACCCGCGACCGCGACTCCACTGATCTTGACGTAATAGTTGCCGGCGCCAAGCGTGATTTCCTCCTGCGCCGTTGTCCCCGCGGCCACGACAGCCTTACGGTAGACGCGCATGCCGCTCGCGTCCGACAGCCGCAGCTCCATCTCGGACGACACTTCGTTACGCAGGGTCAGGCTAATCTTGGACGGCGTCTTCAACGGCAGCATGTAATAGTCGACGTCCTGCGAGTCGCTCAGCGAAGCCTGAACGGAAAAATCGGGAAGTGCTAGCAGCTTCGCCTGCGAGACGGATCCGTTAGGCTCGCTGGCGTCGGCCAGCGCATGCGCCGACAAGCGCACGGGGGACGAAGCGTTGGACGCCGCATCGAGAGCGGTTAGCGAGATCTCGTAATCGCCTTCGGGCAGCGGCTCGGACCGCAGCTTCTGGACGCCCTTTTGCACGTCAAAGGAACGATCGTACGCAGCGCCGTCCGAGGAGCGGATGCGAATCCTGACCTGCGCCAGATCCGGATCGGACGGGTCCGTCCAGGCGAGCTCAATCCGGGGCCCCTGCTGGGCGACGGTGGCGGCGGATACCGGCGGCGGCGCTTCATAATCGCCGATCTCCAGCGCGACGATCGCGCCTGCGGATTCATTGCCCGCCGGGTCGACCGATGTCAGCTTGAACTGGTGCGTGCCGCCTCTCAGGCCAGGTATCGCGTAACTTCCGTCCACAAGATCGGCTGCCACGCGCCTGTACTCGGTCTGTCCGGGATATTGGACGTACAGCCGGCTGCCCGCGTAGTCTCCATCCGCCGAAGGCGGCGTCCAGGTCAGCTTCGCCGACCCCGCCAGATCCTCGGCCCGCAGCGCCATCGACTCCGCAGGCGGCGTAACGTCCACGCTCGAAGTTGATAGCCGCACGACCGGGGAGGCCCGTTCGTACGCATCATATGCCGTTATTTCGATCGTATAATCACCGGCCGTCAAGCCCGGCACGATCAGTCGCTGCTCCCCCTTCGCGACCCGGAAGCTGCGATCGTAGGCTCCATCCTCTGTTGCTGCGATCCGCACCTGTACATGCCGGAATCTCGCGTCGACCGGGTCGGCCCATGTCACAATGAGGTCGGATGCCTGCGCTATTGCGTCGGCGTCCATTACTTCTGCATGCTCTGCGGCGGCGGGTTCTGCCAGAGCCGACGCCAGCGTACCGGCGGATTCGTTGCCCGACTGGTCCATGCTTGTCAGCTTCATCTCGTACAAACCCATTAGCGTTGCAGCCAGTTCGTAGGTCTGGGCCAATCCGGTACTGCCGGCGAAAGGAGCCGGGAGCGAGAGGCTCGACGGCCCCTCCCCGCCGGCCCGCACAGGCGCGATACCGGCTTCATGCAGTTCAAAGTCCGAAGCGCCCGGCTTCTTCACGTACAGGTTCGCATAGGCGTAATCTTTATCCGCCGGCGGCCGCCAGCTTAGGCGGATGACCCCATTCGCATAGGCGGCCTCCAAGCCCGAAGCTTCGCCGGGAGGGGTCACGTCGGGGATTCTCGGCTTTGTCGATACTTGGGGAGTCGCTTTGGCCATCCCCGTTCCCGCTGATAAACCCGCCTCCCCTCCAATGCCAGCCGGAGTTGCACCGGAAGACCAGCCTCCGAGCGTCAGCGACAGCGCCGCTGCCAGGGCCAGTATTTTTTTGCTTCCTTTCATGACATTGAGCCTCCTCGCATTGTACGATCCATGCTTCATAAGCATAAAATTCGTCCGTGTTAGAAGGCCAGTGACGGCCGTAATCGGAATCGTCATCGTTTCCGATAGGACCAAAAGATTAGTGCTGATCCGGCTTTGTACGCTCCGCCAAGCAAATAACCCAGAAACGACACAGCGACTTTAAAATGCGTTCCAGGCTATCCCTTCCCATTTTCGAAGGGGGACAGCGGTTGCTCGAGATTCTAAAGCAGGGCGCCGTGTTCGAGGTGCTGGACAAGCTGCAGCAGCAGGAAGGCAAGATCCGCGCTTACGGCGTCAGCGTCGAGACCGTGGAGGAAGGCTTGTTCTGTCTGGAAAGTCGGGCGTGCAGGCGCTCCAGATGATATTCAATATCGTCCGACTGCCGCTCGCCAGCGGTCTCCTGACCGGCAAGTCTAAGGCGGTTGCTTCGTTCGAAGCCGAAGACCATCGCAGCTTGGCTGAATCACCGAAGGCCGCGACAACATAACACGCGCATCGCTCCGCTGGCTGCTGGACTTCAAGGAGATCACCTGCGTGATCCCGGGGTTTAAGAACGTTCGTCAGGTCGAGGATCCATAATCGCTTGCCGACCTGCCAGCTGCATCTCATCGTGCTTCTTTCCGCAGCGCGTCGATCGCATACTTCAACTCGACATCCTGTCCTTCCAACACGCTCTCCTTAAACGTTTCTTCGTTGAGGGGGATTTTGATGTCGGGAACCGCGCCCCCGACGCCGGATTGGTCGGCGTCGCCCTGGACCGTTTTGTCCTGGTTGAGCGACCTTCCGTCGGGGAAATGGATGACGTAGCCTTCCGGCATCTTGATTTCAATCGGGCTGCTCACGAGGCCGAACGACCCGGCTGTGGAGGTAAACCCTACGATTTTGACATGGGGCATCCCTTTTAGAACAAGCGGCATTCCTTCTCCCGAGCTGCCGGTTCTGCTATTGATCAAGATCGCTACCTTGCCGTCATAATGTGGCTTTGAAGGCTTGACCTTGACGACCTCATTCCGGTTCAGTTCAAACTTGCCCGTGTATCTGTTGTAATAGCTGACGTATTCATAGATTTTCTCCTTGTTCACGAAGAAACCGGCCAGATTGGCGGCAAGCTGATCTTCCCCGCCCGGATTATTCCGCAGATCGATGATCAAGCCTTTCGCATTTTTCGCTTTAAACATCCTCAATAGGTCCGCCAGTTTTTTTTCGGGTGAAGCGACATTCGACTTGGGAAGAAAATGCTTAATCTTCACATATCCGTAGCCGTTGTCAAGCATCTCGCCTTCGATCGGAGGAGCCTCCAGGTCGGCCGGGGTTAGCTTGTTCTTCGTTTTCTTCAACGTCTCGAATTGATCGTCATAAGCCGTCAATTTCGTTCGGGTATGCTCGGACGCTCCCCAATTGCGGAACTCGACTTGCACTTCCTTGCCGATGGGCGCCCGTACCATAAAACGGCCCTGATTGAACCTTTTCGCCTCATCCGTAGCCGTACCGTTCTCGCTCCAAGTCGCTCGGTCGAAGGCTTCCTGCCCCGTCATTCCGTCCCACGCGACGATTTCCGCGCCTAGCTTGATTCCGCTCTTGGCAGCGGGACTGTTCTCCAGGACCAGGCTCACGAGAACTTTGCCGTTATCCAACTGTACGGCGCTTAGCCCGAAGCCGCCGCCGACTTCCTTTTTAAATACCGTATTCCCATCGTACACGTTATCGTTAACGATTTTGACATGCCCGTCGTTCAGGGAGAACAGGTACTCTCTTAACGTTTTATAGTACAAATCGAAGTTTTTGTTGTTCTCCGCCTGTTCGAAGAGCGGCTCATACTTGCTTCGGCGCGCCTCCCAGTCAATGTCCTTCCATTCCCCGAACGGATACTCCCTCGACAATCTCTCGTTCATTTTCACGAAAGCTTCGGAATAGCTCATTCCGCTAAAATCGCTAACCGGGTTGTACCGCAAGACTCCCGCATACGCCAACGCGAACAGGATGGGGACAACGCCGCATACGCAGATGACGCTCCTGACGACTTGGAACACCTTCCTCTTCGGAGCAGCCCAAGGCTTAGGCTTAAACAGCCTCCTCATGGTGCATAAAAACACGGCAAGCGTCAGCGAATCGATGATCAGCGCCAGCAGCGTCGTATCCCCGGAGAGAAGGCTTGCGATCGCTGCAAGCACCCCTGCGCCTGGTAAAAAATCAAACCATCTGTCATGCTTCTTAACAGGTACAGCGTAAAGCGTCAACACGAATAAATCGATGACACACATCGCCAACTCATAAACCGTCAGCCATTTTACCGAATCGATCGTCCCGATCACGCTCATATTCCAACACTCTCCATTCATTTACGCCCTATACGCCGCGCGATACATACGGAAGAGTAGGGAAGAAATATGAACGGAGCGTGAACCGGTTCACGCTTGGGCAGGCGGAGCGGCGGGCAGATCAACGATGACCTTTGTGCCCTGTCCGACTTTGCTTTCTATGCGAATGTCGCCGTGATGAAGCGCGACGATTTTTTGGACGATGGAGAGACCAAGACCGCTGCCTTCGCTGGCGCTTCTGGACCGATCCGTCTTGTAAAAACGCTCGAAAACCCGCCCAAGTTGTTCAGGCGCAATGCCGATTCCGGTATCGGATAGGGTCAAGAGATAGGCGTTCATGCGAACGCTTATTTGCACATCGATGCGTCCGCCTTCGGGCGTAAACTTGATACTATTGACGAGAAGGTTCATCCATACTTGGTTGAGTTGATCCTTATCGGCCGCGATTACGGTAGCCCGGGGCAGGTCCAGATGCACATCGATGTTTTTTGCCGACCATAGCGGTTCGCAGTTCACGACAACTTGCCTGATCTGTTCGTCAAGATGATACGTGGCGTAATCCATAGGATGCCGATTGAAATCGAGCGAGGCGAGCTTGAGCAAATTGTCGCTGAGCCGCGATAATCGGCCGCTCTCCGTCAGGATAATATCCAGATACTGAATGCGCTCTTCTTCGTCTATTGCGTTCATATCCTTGAGCGCTTTCGCAAATCCGGATATGGATGTCAACGGGGACTGAATCTCGTGCGACACATTCGAGACGAAGTCTTGACGCATCTGCTCCAATTGTTTGAGCCCGACCGCCATCTCGTTAAAGCGCTGAGCCAAGGTCCCCAGCTCGTCTTTGCGCTTCGCGCCCAGCTTCACGTCGAAGTCGCCCTTTGCCAGTCGTTGGGTGGCAGCGGTTAGCGTCTTGATCGGTTTGACCACATAGATAGCGGCGATGAGAATGCAGATGCTTCCCGTAATCAGAACGAATAAGAGGATAGTCAGCATCAAGCGAATGAGCGTCGGTTCGTTCTTGGAGGAGGACAGCAAAAATAAAGCTTGCCGCTCGCTTCCGATTTGGAGCGGCAGCCCGATGAACGTCTCCTTGTCCTTGCGGGTCGATCGGTAGATCGTCCCCTCCTTTACCTGACGAACGGCCTCCTGCGAGATCGCAAGTTCGTCCGTGCCTGAGCTGTACTTGAACGTTCTCATGACGTCTGCGTCGGCGTACAGTTGAACGGAGTAGGAACTTAGTTTCACCATGCTTTGCATGAATCTCTCCAGATCGGCAGGGATCGTCTGCTCATAGACGCGAACGATCTCCTCGCCCGCGGCGATCAAATCGTTCTGCCCGATCCGGTCTATTTTGGCCTCGAATATAGCAAGTGCGGCGAGAACGGAGACAAGCAGACCGATGACCATGGCCGCCAAAAACGTGAAGACGACGCGGACGTACAAAGACCTCGTCATCTATTCACCTCGAGCCGGTAGCCGAGACTGCGGACCGTCTCGATTCGGAAATGCCCGGCATCTTCGGCGAAGCGCTCCCTAATTCGTTTGATATGAACATCGACGGTTCGGTCGTCGCCTTCATAATCCATCCCCCAAATTTGAACGATCAGCTGTTCTCTGGTCAGGATTTGTCCCGGGTGAGAAGCCAGCTTGAATAATAGCTCAAACTCTTTTAACGGCAACAGAAGCGCTTCGCCTTCGCGGACGACTTTATGGGCTCGTCGGTCCAGCACGATTCCGCCTATTTGAACGATCTGGGAGGCTGCGATTCGATAACGCTTGAACAGCGCCTTTACTCTCATGACAAGCTCAAGGGGATCGAACGGCTTGGTCACATAATCGTCCGTACCGAGCTGGAAACCCTTCACCTTCTGACCGGCTTCTCCGATGGCCGTTACCATCAGCAGCGGCATGTCCGCGTACAGGCGTCGGATCTCCCTGCACAATTCCCAGCCGTCCATATGCGGCATCATAATATCGATAATCGCCATATCTACGGCCGAGCGATCCAGGATAGTGAGGGCTTCGACGCCGTCCTTCGCTTCAAAGACATCAAACCCTTCGTTTCGCAAATACAAGGCGATGAGCTTGCGAATATGCGCGTCATCGTCCGCGACAAGAATGTTGGCCATTTCCTGCTGTTCCCCTTCAATTCGTATGGGCTGAATGCCATATCAAAGGGATTCGACGCCCCCTTCAAAACTCCTTGGGCCGTCATCTAGACGTTGACGGCTGCGTACCTTATTCCTTGATTAATGAAGGCTTTCCCACAACCCAACTGTCAGAGATAGCCTTCGGTTTCAGATAGCCCATGCGTTCGTCTGTACACGTCCCGCATTCATACATTCACCATAAAGCCGATAAACCCGGCTAGACTCTTTCTCATCCAGCATCGACACCTCGCACTTACAGCGCCAGCACCACATCATTTTCATAAAGTTGATCCTCAGATCTTCATTTATACCAACATACCAATTATTTTCAAGATTCGGGCTTCCGGCGCAGCTAGACCGATGAATTTTCGGATCGACTGTCGTCTATATAAACGAAGGAACGAATGACAACCAACCAAATTGACGAAGAGGTGTTTTGAAATGGCATTAACTTCCACATTCACGAGCTTCAACCTGCCTGTAAAAAACGTAGCGCAATCCAAGGCGTTCTTCACCGGACTCGGATTCGCGCTCAACCCGCAATTCCCCGACAGTGAGAACTCGGTAGCCATCATCATCGGCGAGAACCTGCAGGTCATGCTGATCGATCAAGCATTTTTTACTACGCTCACGGAGAGGGAAATCGTCGATACGAGCAAGTACGCGCAGATGACGATCGCACTCGCCTTCGAGAGCCGGGAGAAGGTCAATGAAATCGTAAATACCGCGGTTTCCCTGGGCGGGAAGCTGCACGCCGAACCGGAGGATCACGGGTTTATGTATCACTGGGGCTTCGTGGACTTGGACGGCCATCTGTGGGCGATCAACTACATGAACGCGGATGCGGCTCAAGGTTAAGGATAACCATGAGCACGCTTGCACTCGAATTGCTGTGCCAAGCAAATCACAAAAACGGGACGGAGCGGAGAGATTCTCCAGCTCGGTCCCGTTTTATGATGGAGCGGCCGCCTGGTCAACGCGGCTTGGCTCGAAACCTTATTGCCCTTCCTGCTGTGCCTCGATGTTTCTCGGCGCATTGGGCTCGGCCTTGATGAAGGAGCCGGGAATCGGATCTCCGGCTTTCTTTTTCCCTTGTTCGATGAACGCGGTCATGTTGGTTTCAAAAAAGGTCGGCTTCTGCTCCCAAACCTTGCTCGGAACCGTCAGCGTGAAATGCCCTTCCGCGTCCGGAATCGTAACGGTATAATCGGTGCCTTCCGGAACGTTCAGTCCGACCAGCATCCCGGTGTACAAAGCGCCCGGGGCGGTATGGCTGACCAGCGTCGGCGGCTTGTCGACGATAACCGTCCCTTCCTTCGGCAGCGTAATGTCGATGTTCACACTGGTGTCCTCGGGGATGTGGTAGACCTTGCCCTTGGGCAGGGTATAAACCATCGAATTGTAGCGGACGTTCAGATCCGTCTCTTCGTCTTCTTCCGGCAGATAGTACATCTCATAACGGCCGGCCGCATCCGTTTCGACGGATTTGGCGAAGCCTTCGCCCTCGTCCCGGACAATCCATACGGTGGCGCCTTGAACCGGATGGCCGTCCGCATCTTTAACGGTGCCGCCGATCCGGTATTTATCTTCCTGAAAATAAGCGACCGACGCGGTATTGTCGGCCAGCAGGCGTCCCTTGACCACGGTCTGATCCGGATCCTGCTCCGATGGGGCAGCCGATTCCACGGTAACCGGGTGAAAAACGCGCAAGGAAGCCGTCGCCTCGGTTCCTTTTTCAATCGCTTCCCGATCCATGGGCTTGCCGTCCACGGTCGCCTGGTCGAGGTTCACCACGTTGACGTCGGTCGTCCCCAGCAGGCTTTGATCCAGCAAGATTTCGAATTTACCGCTCGCATCCGTCTCTATATTCCGCTTGCTCTCGCCCGTGCGCAGGATGGCGCCCTGGACGGGCTGCTCCCCGAGCAGCAAGGTTCCGTTCACACTGGAACGGTGCGTGCCGTCCATTTTCCATTGCTTCAGCGTAAAAGCCGTTTCGTCCAAGCGAATTTGCAAGGCCGCCTGTTCTTTTTCTTTGGAATTTTCCGTGCAGCCGGCGGCCACTGCCGCGAGCAGGAACAGAATGACGGCTCTGGATAACCATTTCATAGGCGATCCCCTCCTCTCATATCAAAAGCGGGTCCCGAGGAACCCGCTCCAGCATGGCCTTGAAGCTTCAGAAAATTACTTGCTGCTGCTTTCGTGCGCGTTTCCGTTGTTGGCTTGCCCTTCGCTGCCCTGCGTTTTGTCGCCGCCGAGCGCGAATACGTGGATTTTCGGTTTCGTGCCGCCGGTGGTGAAGGTCAGGTACGTTTTGCCGTCGACGGTGAAGAGCGCCGGAGCGGCCTGAACGTTATCGCCGGACGTTTGGAAGGTCCAGAGCACCTTGCCCGTTTTAATATCCATGGCGTTGATCTTGCCGTCGAGCTCGCCGTAGAAGGCAAGACCGGTATCGGTGCTGGTCAAGCCGCCGCGCATCATGTCCTTCGTTTTGTTCTGGTACACTTGCTTGCCGGTGTTGACGTCGATCGCGGTTACCGTGCCATAAGGCGTGATGTCGGCCGGCACTTCGCCCATCGCCGTGCCGAACGCCATCGCTCCCGGATTCTGCGCATCGAATGCATGATCCTGGTCTGCGGCGCGCTTGATCAAGGACGGATACTCAACACCCGGGATCAGCACATAGTTGGTGGCGGGGTCGTACGTCTCCGGCGCGTAGTTTTCTCCGCCGAGGACGCCGGGATACACCAACACGCCTTCTTCCGTCGGCTCGGGGTGATCGATCTTGGCGAACGGCACGCCGTCCCAGATTACATCGCCCGTTGCCGCATCCCACGCCCACCATTGGCCGGATTTGCCGCCTTCCACGACGACTTTTTGCGATTTTCCGTTGACCGTGGCGTTCAGGATCATCGGGGATGCCGCAGCGTCATAGTCCCACTGGTCGTGACTGATCTCCTGCTGGGCCCAGATCAGCTTGCCAGTGGCGGCTTCGACCGCGACGACCGAGTCCGTGTACGGGTTCGCGCCGGGACGGTCTTTGGCGTAGAAGTCCGGAGCCGGGTTGCCGACGGAGAAGTACATGATTCCCGTATCTTGGTCGATGGCGACCGGGTTCCAGACAGCGCCGCCGCCATGGTACTTGCTGTTTTTCAGCCAATCCTGGCCCTTCGGCGGTACGGTCCAGAACGGAGCGTCCCAGGCCGGCGAGAGATCGCTCGCTTTGTAGGCCATGACGAAGCCGCGCACGCCGTTGTCGCCGCCGCTGCTTCCGATGAAGATGTTGCCGTTAAAGTAAATCGGAGCGGTCGTCTCATAGTAACCATTTTCCAGCGTTACGCCTTCCACCGCATCGGAGATGGCGACCGCTTTGACCAATGCGCCGGTTTTCTGATCCAGCGCGATGACTTGATTGTCCGTGGTCAGCATGAAAACCTTGCCTTCGGCGACTGCGACGCCGCGGTTGGCGACGATACCGCCTTTGCTAATTTTCTCAAGCATGGCGGCGTCAGGCTTCCAATGCCATAACTGCTTGCCGGTTGCGCCTTCGAATGCGAATACCTGGTTGCCGCCCGTCGTGATGTAGATCACGCCGTCCACGACGACCGGGTACGATTGGTTGCCGTTTTTTACGTCTTTGTCGAGCGATTTGAAGTCCGCCGTCCAAACGACGCCCAGATCGTTGACATTGTCGGCCGTGATCTCCTTAAACGGAACGTGGCGCGTGTTGCCCAGATCGAATCCGTAGGTCGGGAAGTTTTCGAACGTCGAGCCTGCAGAAGAAGAAGCGGATGCGGATGCGGACGCGGATGCGGACGGCGAGGCGGATGCCGAAGCCGATTGGGACGAAGAAGCATCGGAATTATTATTGCTGCTGCAAGCCGACAGTGCAAGCACCGCAGCCATGACAGCGCCGGATAAAGCCAGTTTTTTACGCAAGATGTATTCCTCCCCGGTTGATAATTTGAAAATGCCCCCAATTTTAAAAATGAAATAAAGAATTCTTCATTTGCCAAAAGGCCGTACGCGACAGAAAGAACCGTCCGATGACGTCAATTGAGCCATGCAGCGGTACGCGTCCTATTTGTTTGGAAGGACTCCTTTCCGTAAAAAGATGATCGACTTTCTCTTACTAATAAGACACATATCGTTCACAAAGCATCTTACGCCTGTGCTAAATATTCGTCAACGATAATTTTAATATTACGATGATGTTTCTATTTTATCTCTTTTGTTTAATTAAATTGTTGACGGACGCCAGATTTAAGGCGTATACTTTCTCGTTGATAGGAATCTTATTGGTAAGTAATATTAAAACAGCTGGGGGTAGTTCGACATGAAAAAAACAAGATCTGCGCTTTTCATCGCCATGCTTGCCTTGGCAGCCGTGTTGGCCCTGAGCGCCTGCGGCAGCAAGAATGACGACAATGCATCCGCCTCTTCGCCTGCCGCTTCTGCTTCCGCAAGCTCGAGCGCATCGGCACCTGCCGCAGCCGGCGAGACGAAGGAAATTACGTTGAAGGCAACCAACTTCGAATTCGACCAGACCGAGATCAAAGCCAAAGTCGGCGACACGCTGAAAATCACGTTGAAAAATGAGAGCGGCGTTCACGGCATGGAAATCAAAGACCTGGGCGTTAACATCAAGAACGGCGAAACGGCTACGATTGTACTGGACAAAGCCGGCACTTACGACTTCAACTGCTCCGTCATGTGCGGTACCGGACACGACAACATGACCGGCCAATTGATCGTCGAATAATCGAACACAATAAAAAGGGCTTTCCCTCGCGGGAAGCCCTTTTTCTATGCATGTATTATAGGATTCGATTTAATTGCCATCGACCAATTTCCCGAACAACTGCGCCAGCATGGCCACCTCTGCGTCGGTAAGAGGCGTAAATACCTCATCCATCAAGGCGTCAAAATCTCTCTTGACATCCGGGTACATTTCCCGGCCTTTGTCCGTGAGCTCGAGGAAAACGGCACGACCATCTTCGCCATGCTTGACTCTGCGAACGGCGCCCAGCTCCGAGAGCTTGTCCGCAATGACGGTAACCCCGCCTGAAGTAACGCCTAACATATACATCAAGTCTTTTGGCTGTTGTGGGCCCGCGTTCAACAGGATCATCGTGAATGCCTGGCTGCTGGTCAATCCGTTCTTGTTGTGCTTCGCCCAGGCCGTCTCCCACATCTTCCGATGCAGCGTAAACTTCTCCAGATAAGCCGACAAATATTTGCGTCTATCCAAACGAAAAACTCTCCTTCAGGCATCGGCGTCACTTGAGCAATTCCATTATACGCGAATCCTCTGATATTCTCCAAAATTTCGGCGTTTACGAACGGCCGCTTACGCAGTTTAGCGCAGTTGGTTGGCTTCGTAGAAGGCTTCGTCGGCTATGGCGATCAGCAAGGACAGGAATAACCGGATTACCGGCATTGCAGCCTTCCCATCAGGACAAAAACTACAAAAGAGCGTCAGTCCCGAGCCTTCTGCTCGGACTGACGCTCTTTTTGGCATTGCTCGCACGCTAATCACACAGATTTAACCGGCAGCACACGGTACGTACCTCCCGCCTCCGCCGTCCACTCCAACGTACCGTCTCCGTTCAACTCGCAGGAGACGGGCCGCCCTTCTTGTTCGATGCGGACAACCCCGGCCGTCCTCAGTCTGCACCGACCACCATGCGCCGCAAGCACCTGCGCCTCCTCCAATACGCCCGCTGCCCACTTGATCCTGACCGTATATCCGCCCCTGGCACGAAGACCGTTTACTTCTCCTTCCTGCCAGCCGGACGGAAGCGCCGGCAGCAGATGAAGCGCGCCCGCATGGCTCTGCAGCAGCATCTCGGAGACGCCGGCCGCCCCGCCGAAGTTGCCGTCGATCTGAAAAGGCGGATGATTGTCGAGCAGATTCGGAAGCGTGGAATGGGCGAGCAGCGCCCGGATGTTCTCATAAGCCTGCTCCCCGTCCTCCAGCCTCGCCCAGAAGTTGACAATCCAGGCCCGGCTCCACCCGGTATGGCCGCCCCCGTTGGCAAGCCGCCGCTGCAAAGTCACGCTCGCTGCCCGGCTCCACTCCGGCGTGCCGCGCACGGTAAACCGCGTACCGGGGTGCAGAGCAAAAAGGTGCGAGATGTGCCGGTGTCCCGGCTCCGTTTCCTCGTACTCTTCCATCCACTCCAGCAATTGCCCCTCCTTGCCGACGGCCGGCTCGGGCAGCCGATCCCGCAGGCTCTCCCACCGGACAAGCTCGGCCGAATCCTCGGACAACAGGTGGCAAGCCTCCATGCAGGCGGAGAACAGCTCATACAGAATCTGGTTGTCCATGGAAGGTCCGATACATAGCGTGCCGCGCTCCCCGCCGGGCAGCAGATACGTATTCTCCGGGGAAACGGAGGGCGCCGTCGCCAGCTTGCCGTCCGCGGTCTCCACGAGGAAATCCTCGAAAAATTCGGCTGCCTCCCGCATGACCGGATAAGCGTTTCTCAGAAATTCGATGTCTCTGCCATAGGCATAGTGCTCCCACAGGTGAAGGCAGAACCACGCCGCGCCCATCGGCCAATAGGTAGCGGGCAGATACATATCCTGCGGCGCCGTATCCGCCCAGATATCCGTATTGTGATGCGCGACGAATCCCTTGCAGCCGTACATGACGCGAGCGGTATGCCGCCCCGGCGCCCGCATGCGTTCGAGCAGGTCGAACAAGGGCCGATGGCACTCCTGAAGAGCAAGCGGCTCGGCGGGCCAATAGTTCATTTGCGTATTGATATTGATCGTATATTTACTGTCCCAGGGCGGGAGCATCCGATCGTTCCAGATGCCCTGAAGGTTGGCCGGGAGCGATCCCGGCCTGCTGCAGGAGAGCAGAAGATAACGTCCGTACTGCACGTACAAGGCAATCAAGGCGTCGTCTCGCGCACCCTCCTGAACACGACTCAATCGGCGATCGGTCGTCAAAAGATCGTGCGCGGCCGCTTCGTCTAAGCTGCCCAGCCGAAGCGCGAATCGTGCCATGAGCGGCCCAAAGTCCGCCAGATGGCGATGCCGTAGACGCGCATACCCTATTGCGCTTGCCGCTTCCAGCGTCGACAGGCACCACCCTTCCGGGTCCTCCTCTCGGAATGTCGTCGCTGCGGTGAGCAGCAGCGTGACGGCATCCGCGCCGCTGATCGTCAGGTGCTCTCCGACGATCCGCGTCTCTCCGCCCGACACCTCCGCCCGCAGGGCGGCCCGGAAGGCCATGCCGCCCGCCCCGCCGCATTCTCCCCGCATGACGAGCGTGCGGTCACCCGCCCGCACGGTTTCCTCCATATAGCGATTGTCGCCTCTGGCCAGCCGGATCGTCAGGTTCAGGCTGCCCGCCGTCTCGGCCTTGCACCGGATCGCCAGCACGCGGTCGGGAAAGCTGCTGAACATTTCCCTTGAGAAGCTGCGGCTGCCCGCGCGATAAGCCACGGTGGCGATTCCTTGGTCCAGTACGAGCGCTCTGCTGTATTTCGTAATCTCTCCGTCATGATCGAACGACAGAAGCAAATCCCCGAGCGGCATATAATGCCGCTGCGTATCCGGCACCCCGGACAACGCCATGACGGCGAGCGCCTGCGCCTCCCGAAGCCGGCCCTCGCGCAAGGCTGCCCGAATCGCTTCCAGACTGCCCGGCGCATCCGGGTTGTTGCGGTCGCGCGGACCGCCGTACCAGACGCTGTCTTCGTTCAGCGCGATCCGTTCGGCGACGGGGTCGCCGAACGCCATGCCGCCGAGGAACCCGTTGCCGACCGGCAGCGCCTCCTCCCAGGTCTCTGCCGGCCGGTCATACCAAAGCCTGTTCTTCCCGCCCATTATTGGCCCCAGAACTGCACTTCGCTCACATTGCCGTAGCTGTCGGCGCCGCCGATATAACGCAAGTACCGGTACGGCGTGCTGCTGCTTATCGTAACCTCAACCCATCCGGCCGTCGCCGGTGCCGTCGTCACGGTATAAAAATCCGCGAACCCGCTGCTGCCGCTCGTGTTGGAGCCCTGGAACTTGGCCCCGGCGATGCGGCCCAGCTGGTCTGCCCGCGGATAATACCTGATTTTCGTCACCGTCTTGACATTGCCTGCGCCGAGGTCGATGCCCGCATACGCGCCGGCCGCCGTCTTTGAATCGTAGAAGGTCGCGATATTTCCGTCATATACTTTGTCGGCGGTATCGCTCGGCCCCCATGTCGCGCCTCCGTCGCTTAATACCGTTCCCGTGAACTGCTGTGCGGCCGGCGGCGCAGTTCCGTTACCGTAAAATTCCACTTCATTCACATTGCCGTAGCTGTTGGCGCCGCCGATATACCGCAAATAACGGTAAGGCGTGCCGCTGCTTATCGTAACCTCCACCCAATCGGCCGTGGCCGGCGCCGTCGTCACGGTGTACAAATCCGTGAATCCGCTGCTGCCGCTCGTATTGGAGCCCTGAAACTTGGCGCCGACCATGCGGCCCAGCTGGCCCGCCCGCGGATAAAACCTGATTTTCGTCACCGTCTTGGCATTGCCCGCACCGAGATCGATGCCGACGTAAGCGCCCGTAGCCGTCGTCGAATCATAGAAGGTTGCCGTATTGCCGTCGTATACTTTGTCGGCGGTATCGTTCGGCCCCCATGTTGCGCCCCCGTCGCTGAATACCGTTCCGGAGAGCTTCGTCTGAACCGCCGTGCCCACGGTGATCGTCGTTTCCTTCCTCGCCGCTCTGCCCGTATTGTCCCACACCACCAGCGTAACCTTGTACGTGCCGCCATTCGGATAGGCGTAGGAGACGCTGCCCGTGCCGCTGGTCGATACGGGAACCCCGTCGCCAAAATCCCACAAGGACTTCGCGATGCTTCCGTTATCCGTAGACGTATTGGTGAAAGTGACGGCCTGGTTCGTGGTGACGGAGGTCGCGCTCGCCGTGAAGTTGGCCGTCGGCTTGGCATTGCCGGCATAGCCGGTCGAGGTCAATTGCGTATTGGTCCCGTTGCCCGTGACCGTATTCCCGCTCCACTCCAGATTGGCCAGGCCCGGATTGATGTTAATCGACGCGCCCGTATTGTTTTGGATCTTGTTGCCCGTGAAGCTGTAGCCGGCCACGCCGGTGCTCGATGCGAACTCGATGCCGTAGCCCTGGTTGCTCGACATCTCGTTGCTGTCGAGCGTGACGTTTTTCGCATAGCCGTTCGTACGGAAGCCGTGGCCTGCGTATCCGGGATAAGGCGCGTTGGGATCGCTGACATACGTGTTCAGAAAACGATTGTTGTAAAAGTATTGATTAAGAATGTCGCCGCCTGCGCTGCCCTGGAGCTGAATCCCCCATTGCGTCATGTACTGCACGGTATTGTTCGCATAGTAGCTGTAGCCGTCCGCCTGGGACGCGGGCGATGCGATGGAAAATCCGTAGGCCTGGCCGCCGTTAATCGTATTGTCCGTCGTGACGATATAGGAGGACTTGATGATCTCGATACCCGGTGTCCGCAGCGATGCATTCGTACTGCTGATCGTGTTGCGCCGGATGCTTACATTGTTCGTGGAATCCAGACTGATCCAGTGGTCGATGACGTTGTCCTCCACCACCGAGTTGTGGCAGCCGTTATACAGCTCAATCCCGAGTCCCTCCAGGGACTGGCCGCTGCCTGCGATCGTATTGCCGCGGATGACCGCATTCGTCGAGCTGCCGGCGCAGAAGATGCCGCCGCGCCCCGTATTCGTAATCGAGTTGCCGAGCACCTTGTTGCCCGTCGAGCCGTTATCGAAGCGAATCGCAGCGCCCCAATCCGAATTGACGGCGATGTTCGTAAAGGTGTTGTTCTCGATCGTCGAGTTGGTGACGCCGCCGGTCTGGGTGGTCGAATTGCCGTAGAATGTGATCGCCATCGGGCCCCAGCTGCTGTTGGAGGTCGCCGTAAAATTTTTAAACGCGTTATGGTGAATCCAGAAGCCGGTTCCGTTCGTCGCATCGATGCCCTGGACGGCATGAACGTTGCTGTTGGCGTCGAAGGTGAGGTCGGAGATCTCCAGATTCGAGACGTTGGCGGCGTTCACGAGCACCTGATCGGTTGTCCCCGTGTATTTGACGATGGTCGTCGTTTGACCCGCGCCTTTCAGCTTGATGCCGGTCTTCGGGACGATGGCGCTCGTGATGTTGTACGTGCCGGCAGGGAAGTAGACGGTGTCTCCGGCTGCGGCCGCGTTGATCGCGCTCTGGATCGCCGACGAAGTAAAGCCGCCGACGTTGATCGTGGCCGCGTACGCCTGGGTCCCTGGTGCTACCGCAAATACCAGACTTGCAGACAAGATGAAGCTCATGATTTTACCGAATGGCTTTTTCATGTTCACTTCTCCCTATGCTCAAAATGTAAACGGTGTCACAACACAATCTGCGCAAGCGCATCCGCCGGTACGGGCTTGATCTCGACGACCCTGCCGCCCGAACGAATCGACTCCGCCGCCGCGCAGCCCGCCGCCACGCTCATTCTTCCCGCCAGCGGCGTCGCGACGGGCGGCTTGCCCTCCAGCACCATGTCCAGAAAATCCCGGCAGATCTCGGGGTCCGAGCCGCCGTGCGAGCCTTCGCCCGTCGGCTTGATGTCGTACGTCCGATCCGACATCTCGTGCCATTTGTTCGAGCGTCGGGACTGCACGTACACCTTGCCCTTCGTCTCGTCGTTTTCCATCCGCCCTTCGGTGCCGATAAACGTATAGTTCCGGTGATAGTCCGGCGTGAAGTGGCACTGCAGGTAAGCCGCCTTGATGCCGCCGGACAGCTCCATGTTCACGATGTTGTTGTCCTCCACATCGATCTCCTGGCGGAAGGCGCATTGATTCAAGTGACTGACCAGTTCCGCCTCGGTGCACGTCTCGTTCTCCGGGCAGGCCGGGCAGGTCAGATCGTTCGGCTTATCCCCGCCGTAAAAATCCAGGCTGCCGAAGGCAGATACCCGGCTTGCGTACTGGCCCGTGATCCAATGGATCATGTCAATGTCGTGCGAGCCCTTCTGCAAAAGGAGCGAGGTGGAATTTCGTGAATGGCCGTGCCAATCGTGATAGTAGAAAAGTCCGCCCAGGCCGACGAAGTGCCGCACCCAGACTGCCTTGATCTCGCCGATCTCGCCCGAATCGACGATCCCCTTCATCGTGCGGTACATGTTCTGATAGCGCATGTTGAAGCCGACCATCAGCTGCTTGCCCGACACCCGCCACGCCCGGAGGATGTTGTCGCAGCCGTCTACCGTAATCGCGAGCGGCTTCTCGCAGAAGACGTGCTTGCCCGCCCGAAGCGCCGCGACTGCATGCTCTTCGTGCATGAAGTCCGGCGAGGTGACGGCGATCGCGTCAATATCCTCGCGTGCGATCAGTTCCCGATAGTCGGTCGTGACAAAAGCGTCCGGGTTCAGATCGCGCTTGAACTCGCTTAAGCGATGCTCGTAAATATCCGCGGCGCCGACCACGACGGATCTGCCTTTCGGGCTATGCCAATACTGGGCGATATCGCCACGGCCCCGCGCCCCAATGACGCCCATACGCACTTGGTTCACGTTTTCTGTCTCCCCTTTACTTCTTGCCTTTACTTCTTGCCTTTGCTCTTCAGCCATTCGTCCAGCTGCTTTTGCCGTTCCTTCAGCACTTTTTCCGATCCCGCCTTTTTGAGGGCGTCGATTAACTTGGGCATATAGACGGTCGGGTCGACGGAGCCTGTCTTGACGGCGTCATCGTATTCCTTGTATACCGCTTCGAGATTGGCCGTCTCCGTCTTGACCGCAGAGGGATCGAAGCTGAAGCCGAAAATATCGGGCACGAAGGCCGTATCGTTGAGATCGATCGTCTTTTTCCACGTATCCTCGGGCTGGCCTTCCTTCAGATAACCGATCGTCACGTTGCCCATCGCCCAGCCCACATCAGGCGCATAGCCGCCGTCCTTCTTGAGCACGATGGTATTCGGCCCTTTTTTGTCATAGTGCTTGCCTTCAATTCCGTACGCCATCAGATTGAACAGCTGCGGATCCGTGTTCATCAGATTGAGGAACATCATCGCTCTTTCCGGATTTTTGGAGGTGCGGCTAATAAAGGTCATCGTCGGTTGAACGCCCGAGAACTCCGGCTGCGTCAGCGGGGCGTAGACCACTTGATGCCCCCCGTTATGGCTGAAAATGTTGGCTTCTCCGCCGGGCTGCAGCGTCCAATCGATATAGGACACGATTTTTCCCGATTTCAGCGTCTCGTCGAAGTTGGCGGTGGCGACGTCCTTGGGGATGTAGCCTTTGTTGAACCAGTCGTAGAGCAGCTGGATATGCGCCATATATTCCGGCATCGATTCCATTTGCAGCAGCGTGTACGTCGGATCGCCTTTTTTGTAATAGGTGTCCTGGATGCCCTCGTACCCGCTAGCGAGCGCCGAGAACGAATTGGCCTGCGAGAAGTAAGGGATCATATCCGGTTCATTTTGCTTGATCTGCGCCAGGAAGGGCTCCAGATCCTTGAACGTCTTGATCTTGCTGACATCGAAATGATACTTGTCGAGGTATTCCTTCTGGATGATGAACCCGGTCGCCTTCGCGGCGACCTGATAGTTCGGGATCGCCATCAGCTTGCCCTTCGACGTCTTGGAGCCCTCAATGACGGATTCAGGCAGACTGTTCATGAAGTCGGGCGCGTACTTGGGGAGCAGCTCCTGAAGATCCTGGAAGGCGCCCTTTTCCGCATTGCTCTCATAGTTGAACATCCAGTTGGACGTCCAGCCGATGTCGAACGCTTCGCCCGAGGAGACGATCGTGTTCAGCTTCTGCTCGTAATCGCCGAATACGACGGGCATGAACTTGATCGTGGCGTTGATCTTGGGCTGAATATATTGATTGACCGCCTCCTCCACGGAAGCATAGTCCTTCTGCAATTCTCCCTGCGGGAAATAATAAGTTAGTTTGACAGGCGGCAGCTCGCTGCCGGACGACGCCTGAGCCCCGGACGAAGAGGCGGACGGAGCGGATGACGATCCGGACGACGCTGGCGCTTCGTTCTTGGCGGAGCAGGCGCTGACGAGCAGCGCGCAGAGCACGATTGCAATTCCTAATTTCTGACGACCAGCCTTTTTCATAGTCATATCCAGCCGACCTCCCGGTTTGTATTTAACGCATGACTGCATAAATTAAATATCTGCAGGGCCCTTGCAGATCTTAATTCCGACGATTTAGCCTTTCAGGGAACCGACCGTAAGGCCTCTTACGAAGTACTTCTGGAAAAACGGAAACACGAACATCATCGGGCCTGCCGCCAACACGGTCATCGCCATCCGCGCCGACAGGTTGGGGAACTTGGACGTATCGATCGAGATGCCCGACATGAACTGCGAGTTCGTGCTGAGAAAGTTGATCGTGTTCATCATGCGGGTCAGCAGCAGCTGGATCGGGACCAGTCGTTCGTTGTTGATGTATAGAAGCGCTGGAAACCAGGAGTTCCAATAGTTAAAGGCGATGAACAGACCGAGCGTCGCAAGCGCGGGCTTGGACAAGGGCAGCACGATGCCGAAGAAGATCCGCCACTCGCGCGCGCCGTCCACCTTGGCCGATTCGATCAGCTCGCGGGGAATTTCGCCGATGAATCCCTTCATGATCAAGATATAGAAGGGCGTCAGCATGCCCGGCAGAATCAGCGCCCAGATCGTATCCTTCAGGTGCAGATACTGCGTCATCAGAATGTAAGAAGGAACCAGGCCGCCGTTGAACAGCATGGTGAAAAAGACGTAAAAGGTCGTGCCGCGCACATAGCGGTAATCCTTGCGGGACACGACGTAGGCTGTCAGCGAGGTGAGAAACAGACTCCCTATCGTCCCGAGAATTGTCGTCTCAATGGTGACCCCGTATGCCCGAACGAGCAGCAGCGGCGATCTGAAAATATACGCGTAGGCATCCAGGCTGAACGCGGCCGGGATCAGCTTGTAGCCGTCGCGGATCAAGGACTGCTCCTGCGTGACGGATATGGCAATGACCAGCAGGAACGGCAGCAGCATGGCCAGGAATATCGCAACAAAGACGAGATGAATAACAATGTTCGCGGCGGACGTTCGGTTCGCGGTCTGCGTCATTGGTTTCTCTACCATAAGGAATTCTCCGGATTCAGTCGTTTGGCCAGGGCATTGGCGAGCAGCACGAGGACAAGTCCTACCGTGGACTGGAACAATCCGACGGCCGAGGCCATCCCTACGTCGCCCAGCTTGGTAAGCGCCCGGTACACGTACGTATCGATAATATCCGTCGTCGGGAACGTCATGCCCGAGTTGTTCGGGATGAAGTAGTGCAGTCCGAAGTCTCCCGAGATCAAGCCGCCGACGGACAAAATGAGCAGAATCGAGATGATCGGCATAATGAGCGGAATCGTGATCTTCCTCGCCATCTGCCATCTCGTGGCCCCGTCGATGCGGGCGGCTTCGTAATATTCAGGGCTAATCGCGATGATGGCGGCAAAATAGACGAGCGTGCTGAAGCCGATGTTTTTCCACAGACTCACGATGTTCAGGATGTACGGCCAGGGCCCCGTCTCCAGGTACCAGTTGTGCGGCGCCGCTCCGAATGCCTCCAGCAAGCGGTTCAACAGCCCGTTCTTCAGATCCAGCAGCGTGAACACGATATAATACACGACCACCCAGGATAAGAAATAGGGCAAGAACAATGCCGTCTGGTACACCTTCACCGCTTTTCTCGAGATCTCGTTGAGCAGGACGGCGAAGGTCAGGGAGAACACGGTCGTCAGGAGCAGATAGCCGATCTGATACAGCACCGTGTTGCGGGTGATGCGGAATGCATAGTCGGATACGAAAAAGAATTCGAAGTTTTTGAACCCGATCCACGCGCTTCCCCAGATGCCTTTGTCGTAATGGAAGTCCTTGAACGCCATGACGATGCCCAGCATGGGCAGGTAGGAAAACAGGAAGATGTACGCGAGGCCGGGCAAACCCAGGGTAAACAGCTCCGCGTTTTTTTTGAACAGGCTCCATTCGCTTCTGACTCGATTCCCCAATTTTGTTCACCTCGTCTTCTTTCGCATTGTCGGTTTGCTGCCTTCATTGTCACGAATCCGCCTCTGCTTTCCTAGTGCAAATTCCCGGATTTATTGCTTAATCCGGGTGCACTTCTCGTGTTTTTCTTCGCTCGGACCCGCGCCGGGCAAGAAAAAGGGCCGTCCGTCGGCTTCATACCGCAGGACGACCCGCAACCTCTACTTCGCTTGCTTGTTCAGCGACTTTTTCAGACGATAGTCGCCCGGCGTGGACCCCAGCTTTTTCTTGAATAATTTGAAAAAGTAGCTCTGATTGGCGAATCCGACCTTCTCCATGATCTCGGCGATCGTATCCTTCTCGTGCTCCAGCAGGTCCATCGCCAGGGTGAGCCGGACCTCATTGATATAGTCGGCGACGGATATCGTTTCGCTTTTCTTGAACATTCTGCCGACATAGTCGGCGGATAGCTTCAACATGCCGGATATCGACTGCAGGCTAAGGCCCAGGTCCGCATAGTTCTGCCTGACGATATCCTTGATCGATTGGACGAGAATATCGTTGCGGGCGCCCGTCTCCTCGCTTTTCTGCCGGCCGATCTCTTCCATGCTCTGCAGGATGGTCTGACGGATCTCCTCCAGCGATTCGATCTCCCAGATACGCATGCTGTACATGTCCAGGTCGATCTCGACGGGCTTCACGCGGTTGTCGTTCATTTCCTTGAGCGTCTGCCGGATCAGGATCGCGATCTGCATCATATCCGTCATGATCTGGTCGTAGGCGCATCCGGCCAGATGCGCGATCAGCCTGTCCAGCGACGCGCCCACCAGCTGTCTATCGCCCGACTTGATGCCTTCCACGAGCTTCTTCTCCAGCTCCGCCGGCATGCCCAGATGGCCGCTGCGAAGGTTGTCCGCCACCATATCGAACGTGATCAGGGACTGCCTGCCATACACGAGCTTGTACCGGATCGCCTGCTGCGCCTTGCCATACTGCTCGCTGATCTCCATATGACGGGAGAACGGCTCGCTCAGCGCCGCGCTGACCGTAATTTTATAGTATTGGGCCACAGTTTGTTGAATCTGCCGCAGGATCTCGAGCAGGTGACCGATGTCCGTCTCGCGATCGGCGCTCACCAGGAAGGCCAGGTGATCCGATCTCATCTCCGCGCCCGTGCAGCGGTAGTCCCGATTGATGAACTCCTCCGCGATGTTCATGATCGCAAAGTGGAACACCTTGATGTCCTGGGCCTGCAGCAGCCGGCTCATCCGGCCGATGCCATCGATGGACATCACCAACAGCATATACGGACCTTGCTCGCCGATGTTCAGCCCGTTGCGCCGTACGGTTGCGATCAATCGCTCCCGGTCGTAATCCGCGCCTTCCACCAGCAGCCTTCTGAAATAATACATCTGCACGACATCCCGGTGATCCGCCTGGAACCGTTTGACTTCATGCAGGTTCTCCATCACCCGCTTGTACGTGTCGGACAAGAAGGACAACTCGTCCTTGGCGGTGCCCTCATCGTGGCCGTAGCCTGTTCTGACCTGGCTGAAGAGAAGATCCACCGGCCGATACAGCCGGCGGGACACGATGAAGGAAGCGATAGCGGCCATCAACAGGAAGATCGCCGTGGTCAAGATCGACAGCTTGCGAATCTGCCGCGCGTTATGAATGACGGAGCTGTACGGCTGCAAGCTCACCGCATACCAGCCCGGGATGACCGTATTGGAGTACGAGACGACCTGCTTTTCGCCGCCGATGCTATGGATAAAGTAGCCGCCGGCGCCGCTTGATCCGGCGCGCTCGGCGATGAGCGTCCGCAGCAGCTCCGTATCCGCCCCCGGCTTGCGGTTCGAGCTCAGCGTGTTGCCCGCCTGGTCCATCAGGACGATCGAGCTGTCCTGCCTCACGGCAAAGTCGTTGATTAGATCGATACTGTCCATCAGCCAGGCCGGCTTGATATTCACGATCAGCGCGCTGTCGCGCGGTTCATACGGCCCTAGGCGTTCATACATAATAAAAGAAAACCAATCGATCTCCGGACTTGCATCCGACAGCTTCATGGGAATCAGCTTCATTTTCTGGACATCTTCGTTTTTGAGGTATCGCAGCAAACGTCTCGACTCTTCGCTGTCCGGACTCCTGAACTTCGCGTTGCCCCCCGAATAGAGCTGGTCCGAGAAGCCGTTGTACACGACAATCGAATCCAGGAACGAGCTCGATCGGACGATCGTGTCCAGCTTGTTCAGCTTCTTCACCAAGTCCAGCACCTCGACGTCCTCATTCGTCCTGAGGGCGGTCAGCTCCGCGTCCCAGAACAGGAAGCCGATCATGTTCTTCGCGATCTCGTCCATGGACGAGATGTTGTAGTTAATCTGAGCCAGCGTGGCCTCGTGGTACTCCTTTTGCATCTGGATGACCGAATCCTTGGATAAATAGTACAGGGATACGGACGAACCGATCAGGATAAATGCCGTGATGACGGAAATGGAAACGAGAATGCGCAGCAAATACTTCTTCGACTTAAAGCCCCGGTACAGCTTCATCTACATCGCCCCGCTAGTCGACCATTGTATCCTTTATCATCTCAAAATCAGCCAACTTTGGAAACTGCAAAATCCCGTTTTCTGTGCAGTATGGCGGCTTTATCTGCAGACACACAAAAGACGCCGGGCCATCTGCCCGACGTCTTCCTCGCCATTTTTAGTTCTGCTCGGTATAGGCTTTGAAATTGTCCATAATCGCTTGCCAGCCTGCTTGCTGCATCTCAACGGAGTTGGTGCTTTCCGCGTCGAACGTTTCAACGACCTTCGTGGCATCGCCTTGATCGACGAACGTAATATCCACGCGTCTCCCGTCTCCGATCGTGTAGGAGATCGCCTCATGCAGATTCACGACATCGTAGACGCCGCCAAAATCAAAGCCCATGCTGCCGTCTCTCGCTTCCATCCGCGTCGTAAACTTGCCGCCGACCCGCAGATCGTTTTCGGCTCTCGGCGCATGCCAGTCGGCGGACGCTTGGTTCCACTTGGTGAGGTGCTCCGGCTCGGACCAATAGCGCCATACCTTCTCGACAGGGGCTTGAATGACGGCTTGTACGGTTACTTTCGTCGGTTGGTTCGTTTCCATATGAATGGACACCTCTCTCATGATATTCGTCGTTTGGTTGTTCTCAAATATATAGACGTAAGCCAAATACGAAATTCATCGGTCGAGTCGCTCAGGCAGCCCAAATCTCGCAAATAATTCGGCGTTGATGAAATTTTGAACGTGCAGGATCTGATCCTCTCTGGTCTCGATGACGTGGATGCCCCAGGGCACCAGGCTGGCGTCCTCCTTGCCCGGCATATACTGGGCCAACGCCGGATAACCGCCATTCACCGTAACGGGCACAAATCGCGAGCCCTCGCAATGCCAACGCGTAAGCGAATAAAAGGCGGACAAATCGTCCTTGCCGCGGATCCACATCTCGAACGGCGGCATCGACATGCAGCCTTCCTCGTGGAACAACGCGACGAGCGCGTTGATATCGAATTGCTCGAAAGCCTCTACATACCGGGACAGCAGCTCCTGCTCCGGCTGAACGTTCATGCTGCTGAGCTCATCGGAACGAAGCTGCGCCTTGTCCATCGTCTCGCGTGCTCTCTGCAGGGCGCTGTTCACCGCAGCGGGCGACATCGCGAGCGTCTCCGCGATCTGCTTGGACGACCATTCAAATACATCCTTCAAAATGAGAACCGCACGCTGCCGCGGAGGCAAGGTCTGCAGGAGCGCGATGAAGCACAGCTGAAGCGTATCTCTGCACACGAGCCGATCCTCCGGATTGCCCCCAAAGTCGGGAGACGGCCAGATCCAGGCGGAGTCCGGATGCGTCTCGCGTGGCTCGACGATCGCGACGGCCGGATCGAACAAGTCAACGGGAAGCGCGCGGCGCTTGGATTGCCTCAGCTTGTCCAGGCACAGGTTGGATGCGATCCGGTAGACCCAGGTTTTGAACGAAGCTTCCTGTCTGAACGTGCTCCCGCTCTGCCAGACCCGAATACTCGTCTCCTGAACGGCATCGTCCGCATCGTCCATCGAGCCCAGCATCCGGTAACAGAACGACGTTAAGCCCGGCTTCAAGCTTGCAAATAAAGGTTCGTCAAATGCGGTCTCGTTCATCGTCTGGTTCATCGCGGCCTCCCTTAACGATCTCCCCGAAGGGCTACCTTCAGTATAATTCAAGGGGGCGGAGAGGCTCAATTGAATTCATTGGCGGGGGCTTGAAGCCTTTTTCGAGCACCATTATTGAGGCAGCCGCTTATTGTGCTCCACCTTCTTTATATTCAATTTAGCAGTAGCTCCCATGATATAATGTTTCTAACAATACGGATCTGGTTTACAACCCTTTTTCTTTAAAATAATTTGATAATCTGCCTATTTGTACTTCTAGTTTCTCTGGTTCATCTGACAAATCACCTATAAGTCGGATTTCTCCTTTTTTACTAATTGCGTAAGCCCAGCCCCACGTAAGCTCTCGCTCAGGTGGACCTTGGATCTGCTTATTTCGGAAGAAAATCCAGCAATATTCCGATTCCTTGTACGGATCACGTAATACAGGAATATTTGAGCTGTCCATAAACTCCGACAATTTCCTCAGTGCTACCACTTCCACTGCCTCTCTAGCTTGATGAAATGTGATTGTTCCTATATATTCGCTCATTTCATAGCAACCCCAATATCAATACGGAATTTGAGTTAAGCTCTACTATTTGCCCAATTGTGAGTAATTCTCGGGATATTTATCTTCAAATCATATCGGTTGACTCAAGTTATATGTCATTTTTGGTCTATAGTATCATGGGAAAAGGAGATAGAGGCCTCATGAATAGACTCAGTCCTCTGCTTCCGAAGGGACATCAGCCATCAGCGCCGCAGCCAACCGCGCGCCATCCTTCACGCCCTCCATATACAGACGCTCATTCTCCAGCGCTCGCCTGTACAGATGCCTGTCTTCCCAAGCCATGTACTTGGTAAACTGTATCGCATCCATACCGCCGTACAACGACGCGAATGCCTCCTGCTCCTCAGCGCGTGCTTGCCGTAGCTCCATTCCTACATCGCTGTGAGAAATAATCTCGTCGAGCCGCTGCTGCATGGCATTCCGAAACCAGTCCGGCACTTCCATCCGCCTCCCCCTTCCTTGCATCCATTATGGACTCAGCCGCTTATTGCGTTCTGCCTTCTTCTTATGTAATTGAACGATCAGCTCGTCCACCTTCCGACTCTGCGCCTGCACCGCTTCATTCATGTACAACGGTATCCCCTGCTCCAACGATCGGCGCCCCAGCTCGTTTAACTTTCGCTTTTCCTCCTCATACTGATGGAGTAGATGAAGCATGGGTTGGCCCTCCCTCATGTTTGCATGGAAAATAACCCTTATATGAATTATAGTTCGCCAATTATACTTTGTCATTAAAATTTCCGGAATTGTCTACGATGGAAGAAATGCAGGCAAGAAGGGATTGGAAGGTTATGAAACTCATCGAGGCTAGAAATCAAAAGGGCTTCACTCAAGAACAAGTAAGCCGCGCCATAAATGTGTCCCTGAAGCACTATCAGAATATTGAGCATGGCCTCAGTGCGCCGACCGTCAATATTGCACTGCATATTTGCGAAATTTTAGACGTGGATCCGCGTGAGATTGATGAGTGGAAAGATCGGCGAAAAGTAGAGGACATATAAAGACGCAGGCGGTCGTTATGCAACCTATCAGATGAGTGCGGCTTAATACATATCGTCTTATCAAAATACTTCAAAATATAGGTAATCACTTTCGCAATTACTACAAATAAATTACTTCATCTTGACCTGCAACCTATTTACGTGAAGAAGCAATGTTAATTTCCATACACTGTTCCACGCGCTTGTGAAAAAGAGCCAAGGGTTTAAATCCTCCTTGGCTCTTTTCTAACACTATTATTTACCTAAAAGACTGACAAATTTACTCAGTTCCTCTTTGGCTTCATCGGTAGTTCCGTTCAACTCGTTCAGAAGCTCACACAATTTGTCATATGAATTCGTAATATCTGCTTTTACTTCTGTCAACTCTTGAGCCACTTGTGAAAGTGAAATAACTTCTTCTTCTTCAACCGTATCGACATAACGTGGAATGTTCAAATTGTAATCATTTTCTTTGATTTCATCCAAAGATGCCACATGAGAATATTTCTCAACGCCTTTACGGCTTCTGTAAATTTCGATAATTTTGTCGATGTTTTCAGGAGAGAGTTTATTTTGGTTCTTTCCTTTTTCAAACTCATTTGAAGCATCAATAAACAAAATATCTTTATTTTTCCGAGCTTCACGACCTTTGAACACCAGTACACATGTGGGGATACTTGTTCCATAGAACAAGTTAGCTGGTAATCCAATAACAGCATCTAACAGATTGTTGTCGATGATATTTTTGCGGATTTTACCTTCAGAAGCACCACGGAAGAGCACCCCATGTGGTAACACGATAGCCATTGTTCCCGCTTTATCTAAATGGTACAGTCCATGAAGAACAAAGGCATAATCTGCCTTTGATGCAGGTGCTACACCATAACCCTTGAAACGTGTATCTTTTTCTCGATCAATGTCTTTTGTATCCCAATTCTGAGAATATGGGGGGTTTGATACGACCGCATCGAACTTCAAAGGAATTTGTGTGCCATCCTTTTCTGCAAATGGCCAGTCAGCATCAAGTGTGTCTGCGCGTTTCAACTCCATATTGCGATAACTTACTCCATGCATCATCAAGTTCATACGAGCCAAGTTATAAGTCGTCGTATTCAATTCTTGACCGTAAAACTCAACGCTTCCTTTTTCATTACCATTTGGCAATTCTTTTTGAACTGTCAAAAGAAGTGAACCCGATCCCATTGTAGGATCATATACACGGAATTGATCTTCAATACCAGATGCATCAATCGTAACAAGTTTTGCTAAAATTTTACTAACTTCATGTGGTGTATAGAATTCTCCACCTTTTTTACCAGCATTGGCAGCAAATTGCCCAATCAAATACTCATAAACGTCACCCAAAATGTCACGGCCAGAATTGTCTTTGAAAGAAAACTCGTTAATCATCAAAACGATATCATTCAAAGCCTTTGCACGTTCGTTTGTACTTGAACCTAGACGTGTGTCTCCAAGGTTAACATCAGAGAATACGTTAGCAAAGTCAGCTTCTGACATCGCGTTACGTTTGGCATTTGTATTGAATGAGTCAAACATATCTTGGAAATCACTAGCTTTGATTTTGTGATTTTCAATTTTTGATACGATTTTGTCCCAGGTGTAGGCTGGGTCAATCGCATATCCAATACCTTTACTGATTTCTTCAAGGTAATCTTCTTTTTCAATGTCATCTGTCACTTCGTAGAACTCTTCCAAGTCATTGACTTTCAAGTATTCATCTTGATTTTCTGATAAGTAGCGATAGAACATAAATGGCAAAATATAATTTTTGTACTCACTTGCATCCATAGTCCCACGCAGTTTATTAGCCATTCCCCATAGCTTTGATGTAATAGCTGTTGCATTACTCACTTGTGCTAATCTCCTTTTCTTATATAAACATTTGATGAAGCAGTGATTTCTTCAAATTTTTAAGCGAATCTAACTCACGTTGATGAAGGGTGATAAAGTTGTCGAGATGACTGAAAATTGCACTAACTTTACGTTGCTCTTCTAAAGAAGGTAGAACCACTTCAAATTCAGTTAGCATTGGCAATCTTAATGAATCCACAGTGGCCTTAACTGTAAATTTTAGCGCGTGCCGTTTAAAATTCCTTTGCATGTAATACAGAATGTATTTTCCATCAGTTACCGAATCAGTGAAATTGCTTATTTTATAGACTCGTTGATGATAATCAAATTTTCCATTTATGTAATGATAAATCTCACCAAGTCGTCCTTCTCCGGGAATTAATATAGCTTCTCCGTCAAAAATCCAACGATTACTTCGCTCAATATTTTCAGAGCGAACAAAAAACGGGTATTCTCCATCTCCAACTGCATCTTGCAAATCACTCGAACCAGTCTTAATTTGAGTAATTTCCCCTAACTTACGCTGTTCCCAAGCATCTGTAAATCCTACTAAACGAATTTCAGGAACATTGGCTCCATCTTTCGGAAACATTTTTTGAAGTAGACTCTTTTTCGTCCTCTTCAGCAGTTCCAACTTACGCTGATGAAGGGTGATAGTATGGTCAAGTTGTTTGAAGAACTCCCCAATTTGACCTTGTTCTTTTTTAGAATTGGGAATCCATAAACCACATTCTCCTATATCCCCAAGATTAATTTTTTTTGGAAATGCGGTATGAATAATTCTCATGTGTAATTCATTTTTAAAAGGCGGGGAATTAATGTACTTTTCTAGAAATAATGGCACAATAGATTTAGGACGTAGCAGTGCTAAACTTACGTAGTAAGCTAATGGCTCATCTTGTTCTACTAATGCGGTATCACCAATAACCCCCGCTGTAATTCGGGTCATAAAAATGTCATTAATCTGAGGCTTTATCTTAAATTGCTTTTCATAATCATTTTCACTAATGTATTTGTCAGTTTCCCAAATATTTTTGATGTTTTCAACACTAATAAATTTTACACCTTCATGTGTGTACTTAGGTGTTTGATGTGTTCCATCATAATAATCTGCTACATCAGATAACTTAAACTGTTCCCAAGCATCTTCAAATCCTGCGAATCTGATTTGAGGTGATTTTGTTATTTTATTGCTCATTTCTGTTCTCCTTTTTGCAATCTGCTTAATTTTATCACTTTGACTATTCTCCCTTCTTAATTTTGTCAGCCATTTCGTAAAATGCCTTACGGAATTCAATGCGATATCGTACCCAGGTCAATTTTGCAATCTTTTCAACTGCAATTTCTTTATAATCAGCTCTTGCGTCATTCATGATTGCTGTTAACTCACCTTGTTTATCCATATCCTCCTGTCCTAATCGGTGTTTCTTAATCAAGCTTTCAAGCTCCTTAGGTTTTGTGCTGTTATCAAGTCCCCAAGTGCGGATGAAGTTCGTTACAAGTTGGATATTAGTATCCTTTTGTGCTTTATCCATAGCTTGGTTCATTTTGTCAACACTTCGAGGTGCTGGATAACTATCAAATTCAAACTCTTTCGAGAAAATCTTAGATACGAAGTTACGCATCTTAGATTTTTCTTTTTCATTGTCAGACTTGGCGATTTCAAGATGGATATCATCACGTGTACTTTCCGCTTTCGACATTTCGTTCGCGTGAACTTCGTCAGCCATCCGGGCGATCAAATCAATCAAATAATCATAGTTGATGGTAACATCGTGAATATGAACCATAGAGAGATTGACTTGCGAAATATCAATGTTTTCTCGCTTAGCACGTCGTTCTTTCAACTCACCGGCGATTACAGTTGTTAAAATTACTTCCTGCTCCTCAGTAATACCTAAACGTTCATAGAACTCTTCAGGATTATCATAGGCCGAAATAGGATTTTTGTCATCGTCTTCGGAATATTGTTTCAACTGACTTAATAAGCGATTATACTCTTTCAGATTCTCAAAGACTTCATCCTGTGCTTTTTCACTTGGTGGCAATTGTATAAAATCGTCTGTGAGCGTTGAAAGCTTCTTGATGACTTCTTGCATTTCAGCTTGGACCTTGCTAAATGGTTTGGAAGTGATACCTGACTCTTCGTTGCCTTTCTTCAATTCTTCAAGTGAAAGCTGCTCGTCGGCAGATGCACGATTTGAATAAATAGCAAAAGCCTTATTCATTTCATACTCGTTTTGCTCCGGCCAACGATAGTTCACGACATTTCCCCAAGGCTTATCGACAAGGTTATGCATTCGATTTGTACGTGAGTATGCCTGAATCAAGTTCCCACCCTTAAGTGTTCGGTCAATATAGAGAGTATTCATCTCAGGAGCATCAAAACCGGTCAAAAGTTGATCCACAACGATTACCAAATCTAAATAGTTACCATCATCAGCTGTTTTGTTAAGCCGCCGTGCTAAGTCTTCTGTGTAGTTTTTAACTGTCGTCATATCAAAGGCTGTGCCAAACATTGCGTTATAGGCTTTGATGGCTCTGTGCAAGTTCTCGTTCGATTTCAGTTGATGAATGCTATTGGATGTATCTGCCGAGAAACTCACCGCAACTTTTAGTCGTTTATCTGCTGGACGATTCGCATTCTCTTCCGCAAACTTATCGAAGTATTCCATCGCTCTTGGTGTACTTGCTTTATTACCACCAACGTGGACTGTAAACAAGGCATTATACTTACGATCATTTGAACGTTTCTTCCAGTTATCGAATATGTCCTTTACTACTAAGTTCACATGTTCTGGACTATAGTCGTAAACACTACCACGAACATTATCATCGATATCATCTTCGGTGGGATCTTCGGGAGCCTTGATCGTTTCCTTGAATTCAACGTTAAACCCTAAGACGTTTTTATCCGCAATCGCTTCTTTAATGGTGTAAGCATGTAGAATGTCACCAAAGATTTCTCGTGTTTCGGGGAATTTTGGTGTCCCAGTATAACCAACCCAAGCAGAATTAGGAATTGCTTTTCGGATTGTTTCAAGCATACCTTCATTTTCAGTACCGTCACCCGTTGAACGGTGGGCTTCATCAACGATAAAAAGAATATTTTCATTAAGTGGCTTGAAGCTGTCCCATGTTACATAACGCGACATCTTTTGGATACTTGTCACAATAATGTTCTTATCGCTTTTCTTCGTTAGTTTGCGATGAAGGTCTGAGATATTGGCTGTGTCGCCCACCACACCAGTTTTCCCTTCAAAACCAGCAACAGGATCATAGGCTTTATAGGCATCAGCTGTTTGGTTGGTGAGCGCGATTCGGTCAACCAAGAAGACAACTTTATCTACATTAGAAAGACGGCTTGCAAGCCACGCTGTCTTAAAACTTGTGATTGTTTTACCTGAGCCTGTTGTGTGCCAAATGTATCCTAATTTACCATCATCATATTTGAAATCAAACTTTCTAACTTTATCAAGCACACGCTTTGTGGCATAGACTTGATAAGGACGCATGACTTTGATACTTTCTTTGTTTTTTGTACCATCAAGTACCATGTAGCGTGTTGCCAAATCATGAGACATTGGAATGGATAACACTTTATCAGCAAACGTCTTCCATGAACGAATGGGACGAGCATCATCTTCGTTTTGCCAGTTGAACGCAAAAGCTCGGTTAAAGCTTTGGAGCGGAGTATTTGCCATGTAACGAATATCAAACTGCGTCATCGCAATTAGAATCTGCAAGGTTGAAAAGATACCACTGTATTGTTTTTCAGCAATATACTGTTCAATCTGGTTCAAGGATTCTGTAGTGCTGTGAAGTGCTTTCTTTAATTCGATTTGAATAATTGGCAAACCATTAATAAGCAACGTCACATCAAATCGACGGTTTAGCTTACCGTCAATTACTTTTGGACGTTTAATTTGATTTACCACTTGATAAACAGTGTTTCCGCCGCCTACTTGGGCTTGGTCGAATACTGTCAAAAACACATGCTTACCATTGTCAAGGTCAACTTCAATTTCCGAGACACCATTTACACCATACAAAAATTGTCCAGCTTGGTAAGGTGATTCAATGCTAGTGATGATTTTCTTCACCTGGTTAAATTCAGTAACCGACATTGGTTCATCTAAACGAGCACGATTGTTTTGTTCTAGGATCATTTTAAAATTATCCCAGAGTTGTTCGGTTGTTTTGATGTCTTTTTTGTATTCCCATTGTTTTACGCCACCGATTTTAGTCAAATAATCGATGACTTCATTTTCGAACGCCAGCTCCGATTGACTTTTCATTTGATTATTTCCCCTCTAAGGTTTCTTCTATGATTGAGCTCGTAAACTGCCCAATCAAGTCTGCGTATTTGCTTAATTTACTTTGTAGCTTCAGAGTTTCTATGTAAATAGCACCTATTATCTGCTGTTTTTCTAGTGGAACAACAGGAATAATAATCTCCTCAAGCGAACGAAGTGGAATTCTTAGAACAGGACCACTCCCTTGCAACTCCCTTTCCTTTTGCCGCCTCACATCTTTGTATGCATTAAACAAGAAAAGAAAATATCTCTTATCAAGTTGTTCGCTATGAAACTCTATTTTTGTGAAATTGAGCGATAAAACTTTACCCACATTACTTTTACCGACCATTGTGGCAAGCTGTAATGAGTTGCTGATAACAACATCACCTTCATTTAACGAGGTGTTATTTTGAGATAAAAAATTTTCTGCATCTTTAACAAATACGTCCTCATGATTAGAATCAGCTTCAAAAGATGACCGGTCATAATAATTGAACGATTGGATTCCAAACTGTGTATGCGCCCGTGTTGGATTTATACCTGGAACGAATTTTACGAATTCCTTTAATCCTCTTCTCTCCAATCAAACCACCTCTAAACTTCGAATGTAATTTTTTGAAATATTTATATATTACATATTGAACCACCCCTGCGCTACTTTGTCAAGCGATTATTTGAAATATTCTTATATTTCATATTGCATTTGATAAAATCCTACATAACTAATCCACAAGCCAAGTTTTAATTTCACTCTTCCGCAAAAAGATTCTCCTTCCGTCAAGTTGCTAAACCATCTCTGTATTTCCACAGACGGCCTCAATAACAAAAAACACACCCATCACGTTAGTTGGTAAACGATATTAATATAGGAAGAGAAGATAGAGGAAGTAAGATATTAAATGAGGATCGATTGCATTTGGAGACTTGTTCCTTTTTTATTGCTCAGAACAATCCATGAACTTTTTTCCCGGTCACTGTTGAGCCATTCTACCTAATACGTTAATATCATAGGATAGGATAATGTTACCATATTATGCAGGAGGACTTATGTTCATCTCATATGATAAAGAAGCTGAGTTAAAAGAGAATTTCAATCAGTTCATCGCTACTAAAGTCACTGGGGTAAACGAGGATTATTATTCGCGCCTATCGATCGAAGACTTCGAAGAGATCAAGACAACTCTGAAGGACATACATAACATTATCACTTACAAGACGACTGTCCGCTTCATCGACTGGTTGAGTGAACACTTTCCTTATGTGAGTAATAATTATCAGACCTATCTGGATCAGGTACTGGGTACGAAGCCAAGTGACAACGGATATGATCTCGTTATCACTGGCGAAGTAAACATCTTTGCAGAAATTAAGTGCAATAAGCCGATAAACAATGGCTATAAGTTTGGTTCTGCTCAGAGAAACGGTATCGTTAAAGATATCCGGGGGTTACTTGAAGGAAAGTCTAAGGTTAAATCAGTGGACTCCAGTGAAGCTTATAAATTCCTCGTTATTTATGACTTTGGAGACTATACCATAAAGGCCACTCAGCACCTTATCAAAAATATACATGCTGATCTAAGGGATAAGGTCGAAATCTTTGAGAACAATCTCCTGCTTGCTTTGGATAAGGTTTATATCGTATTCACTAAATGAGGATGTATTGGAATGAAAATATGACCATCGAAACTGTACAGCATTTTGCCCGAAGAACTCTTCTACCACCTGTTCACACGGAGCCTCTTGAGTAAAATGGTTCTTGCTCCAACCGGAGAGCGTGGCGCATTTGTTATCTATCCAGAACAGCATCAGAAATTCAAATTGTACGACATCAGTGCGACGGGAAGACGTTAGCAACAAATGGGATTGTCTCTCGTTCAGCAATGGTCTAGCAGATTTTTTGGCAGAACGTAGGCGCGAACTGGAAGTCAGGAAAGCTCAGTTTGGCTCAAATAAAGCTTCTTTTAGGGAGGATACTATATATGAAGATAAATTTCGATCTTTTAGGTGAGGATAATTCTGCGGATACAGTCTTGAATCCACGAGAAATCTTCAGTGTGTTACCCGAGAAAGACCCTCTCTATAATTATCCAAGGGATGTTCAGACAGAAGTGTGGAACCAGTGGTTTGACGATAGTGTCAGGAACAATGAGTACAATGTTATCAAAATGAACACTGGTAGTGGTAAGACAGTTGTTGGTTTGCTGATTTTGAAAAGTTGCTTAAATGAGGGCAAGGGACCGGCAGTCTATGTTGTGCCTGATCCCTACCTAGTCTCGCAAGTTTTTGCAGAAGCAAAAAGACTGGGCATTGAGGTTACCGATGATCAGGATAGTATTAAATTCAAAAGAAGTCAGGCAATCCTAGTAATCAATGTCTTTAAGCTATTTAATGGCAAGTCATCTTTCGGGGTTAACGAGAGAAAAATCCCTATTGGCAGTATTATTATTGACGATGCTCATGCTTGCTTAGATTCCACTGAGTCCCAGTTCACTATGGAAATTCCCTATTCAACAGAAGTCTATCCTAAGCTATACGGTCTTTTTAAAGGCTCGTTAGCTGAACAATACGATACAGGGATCTTAGAATTGGAAGCTGGGAGTCCTACTGTTAATATGTTAGTTCCATATTGGACATGGCAGGATAATATCAAAGAAACGACTCGGATTTTATTCGAAGCTTTCCAAACATCAGAAGATGCTTATAGAAAAGGAGATTCGGATAAAAGCTACGACTCCCTTCGCTTTTCGTGGCAGTTATTAAAAAACTGTTTACCTCTCTGCAGTTGCGTTTTCGGGAGTGATAAAATAGAAATCTCGCCTAAGTGTATCCCAATTAACTCAATACCGAGTTTTGTGGAGAGCAAGAGAAAAATATTCATGAGTGCAACTTTGGCAGACGATAGTATATTAGTCTCCCACTTTAATATTGATGCGGATAAGGTTAAAGCTGCAATAACCCCGGAATCATCAGATGATATTGGCGACAGGATGATCCTTGTTCCTCAAGAGTTAAACTCCGAAATCAAGGATGAGCATATTAAAGATTTTCTGAGAGAAAAATCTAAAAGGCACAACATTGTTATAATAGTTCCCTCGTATTATCGTTTGAAGTTCTGGGAAGACAGTTGTGATCTGGTCCTAACTTCTTCAAATCTTCAGGAGGGCATCACAAAACTTAAAAACGGACATGTCGGACTTGCTGTAATGATAAATAAGTATGACGGAATCGATTTAGCTCAGAAGGCTTGTGAGATCTTGGTCATAGACGGATTACCCGATGTTCGTAGGAAGATAGACAAGATCGAACAAGGAATACTCTTTGGTACGGATGACACTTTGTCAAAAACCATCCAGCGCATTGAACAAGGCATGGGAAGAGGCATTCGCTCAAAGGATGATTACTGTGTTGTATTCCTCATGGGACGAACCCTTATTGATAATCTTTATGGAGAAGGTGCCATCGATAAGTTTACCCCCGCTACTAAAGCACAAATTCGCCTTTCTGATCAACTTGCAAAACAGGTTAGAGGCGCAAGCATTGAAGATCTAGAAGATGTAATTAACCATAGTTTATATAGAAGCACCTCTTGGATTTCAAGGAGTAAAGGTGCTCTAGTACATCTTAAGTATGATGCGAGCTTTAACGTAAACTCAGTTATAAAGAAGCAACGTGCGGCATTTAATTCATCTTTGATAAGAGATAACATGAAGTCCGTTCAGTTAATCAATGAGTCAGTTAATGAAACCACCGATTTGAAGTTAAAAGGCTACTTGAAGCAACAGCTTGCAGAATACTTATATTTTATTGATCAAGAAGAATCGCATGTGACCTTAAAATCAGCAGTTAAGGATAATCATCTTGTTCTCCATCCAATGGAAGGGATTCAATATGCAAAACTGCAGAAGTTCATTGGCAGCCAAGCAATCCAAGCATCTGGTTTCTTAAGGCAAAAGTTCGACACCCCGAATAAGTTAATTATGGGTGTAAATAAATTACTTGAGCAGTTGATCTTCAAGCCGGATACATCAGCGGTATTTGAACAAGCATGTAAAGAGCTGGCATTCTATCTTGGTTTTTCAGCTCAGAGACCTGAAGCTGAATTTAAGAAGGGCCCAGATGTATTATGGGAGGTTGGAAACCTTGATTATTTTGTTATCGAGTGCAAAAACGGAGCCACTTCTCCAACCATCAGTAAACATGACTGTAACCAGTTGAATGGTTCGTCAGTTTGGTTTGAGGAGAAGTATGATAATTCTTGTAGCTATACACCTATCATGATTCACCCATTTACTACATTTGAATACGCAGCATCACCTAACAGCAATATTCGAATTATGAACAACGAAAAACTTGAGCTACTTAAGTCACGAGTCCTGGGTTATACAAAGGCATTAGCGGCACATGGTTCGTTTGAAGACGCAACTAAAATCGATGAGCTGTTACATGCATATACGCTCAGAGCGGCGACATTTGTCCAAGAATACACCGTCGGATATACTGTAATGAATCGTTAATAAACACCTTGTAATTTACACCAGTTTATAGTATCCTTTATTTGTCCGAAAGCATCGGCAATCCCCTGTTGAGAAGCACTCACAGGGGATTTTCTTTATATGAAGAAACACGCAAGCAATTCTGTAACAACGCAATCAATATATAAGATATACAACGGTAGTATCTCTCAGCGAGGTGCTCAATATGGATAAAATGTATATATATTCGAAAACTGAAGCGGACGGATATAATTCGCGTAATCCTCCCCCAATCGTGCATTCATCTTTTTCCGTGCCGCAAAAAGTCTCGATCTGACCGCGCCCTCTGAGATATCAAGCAGATGAGCAATCTCTGAGATAGATAGCTGATATTTGGCGTGCAGGATTAGAATCTCTCTCGATTTTACAGGCAGCTTAAGTACAACTATCCAAACCTCATTAGCCGCTTCATTAGCCAGATAAGCTTGTTCTGCCGATTGGCTGCTTTCCCTTAAGCTCACGTTCCCTACAAGAAAGGCCTTACGGATAAAGGCGGACTTCCTATAATTGTAGCTGATATTGCGAGTTATTTTGAGAAGCCATGTTTTAATGGACGACTCCTTTCGGAAAGAATCGACATGACGGAAAACCTGCAGAAACACATCCTGTGTAATGTCTTCCTCTAAGTTCTGGTTTTTGACTATGGAATAAGCGTAGTTCCACACCTCTTGACCGTAATCATTCATGAGCGCTTCAAATGTTATTGGATCCAAGTTTGCCATCGTTCTTATGGAGCCTTCCATCAATTCTCACCACCTCAATATATAGACAACTCAAACCGAGTTTTGTTTGAACAAAAAAACCAGCGGCCATTCTTGGACTAAAAGTTAAGTCCTAGACTGCGCTGGTACATTCATTTATTAGACGTGGATGAAGGAATCTCGAAGTCAATATCAAGGCTACTATCCTCAATGATTTTTTGATCGTTTGGAAGCCGCCATTGCCTCTACTCCAGCCATTAGGAGGTCTGTACCAAACTTGAAGTGACGTTCCGTATCGACGCAGGCCGCAATATTCGGGGCTGCTTCTACGAGCCAAGGATATTGTTGCTGTGGCAGTGCTCCATAAAACCCCAACAATTTAGCCCCCACACCTGACGTTCTTCTTCCGCCCCTTGAACGTAACCCTCTTCTGTCGCAACCAGCGACACCACTTGATTCAGCAAATGCTCAAAAATCAAGAATGCTTCTTGGGGTTCGAAACCAGCGTTGCGAAGGATGCCTATTGAAATCTCGAATAGGTTGAGCCTATTCGTTGAAGGCAGAGATCGCCTGGCGAACAAGATTCTGCCCGAGGGATGGTGGAGCAGCACCCGACGCAGAGCGTAAAGTAATCCCCTCACCTGTTCTCGCCAATCGGTCTCTTTTACTGCTGAAGTATCGAAAGAAGCCAGCATAAGTTCGGTCATCGCATCTAACAGATCATCCTTGTTGCGCACATGACGATAGATCGCCATCGGTGTTACGCCCAAATCGTGGGCTAACACCGGAAACTCACCGCTTCGATTCCTTCCATATCCGCAATATTCAATGCCAGCCCAACGATGGGCTCGTTTTGGGCTCTTGTACCTGAACGACGGCTTGGTGGGTACCGACCATCCTGCCGAAAGGGTGGGTTAAATACTCGTCCTCACAGACACTGGATACCGGCTATGGAGCCAGCTTTTGGATTAACTGTGCTGCGAACGGCAAAGCACCGTATGGTCTTCCATGGGGGATGCCCCATGTGCTCGATGATGCATTTTTCGCCATGGGCAACAAGGGCAGCATGTTGTGATCTACCTTCTCAGCATCTCGTCTTGGTACGATTGGGCATGTCAACTCATCCAGATGGTCTTATCGCTGGAGCCGACCGACTAGTTGCCGATGTGATCGCGGCACTTCAACACCATTAAGAGTCTTACTGTCTCCATTTCGCTTCGCCGTCTGATTGTAGCGAACCCACATATGCTCCCTACAAGGGGTCAAAGCAGTGAAATGTCGTAGAAATGAAAAACCGCCCCTTCAGCCATTTGCATGACTTCCAGGACGGCTCTTTCTTCAAACTAATTTCCAGGTACATTAAGGATTAGCAATCATATAGTTATCGATTCCTGCTTTTACCATTTCAGTGTTTGCCGGCGAGAAACCAGCATTAAAGCTTTTCTGTTTGAACCGGAGCGTAGCCGTGGCATCGTTATAACTCACCCAATAGCTGACATTGCGGAATGTTTCAAACCATGGCTGAGTGTAGACACGGACTCTGTACAAATAATTATAAGTCCTGTAATCAAAAGTCCCCGTGAAATAATCACTCCTATACGCGGTTTTGGCAGCGGTGAGTTGGGGGTTGTTAACGAACTTCATTAAAAAGAACCAGAAGGATACGATCGTCAGCACCTTTGTAATTACGAACGTTGCCTTTCTTCTGTCGATTGGCGCTACGCTGCTGTCCTCCCGCTTCATCGTTCTGCAGCGAACAGACTTTTACGGCGTAATACGGCTTAGCATGAGCAACATCGTACTTGGGTTTTTCTTGTACTTCCGGGCGCTGAAGCACTCTCCGGCCTTGTTGATCGCAAGCTTTACCTTCTTCACGCCGTTTGTCACGCTTGTCTTTATCATGATCTTGCTGGGCGAGCGGCTGACGGTTACGGACTATCTGGCGGCCTTGCTGATCATCTTCAGCGTCCCGATTCAGAAGGTCGGGCATTTGATCCATAAAACGACGAGCGGCAATCTTCTCCTCTTTCTCATCAATGCCATAACCATCCTTTCGCCGCATTCGCCATGCAGAAGGAGCATCCGTTCTTTTGAAGCTTGAGGTAAATCATCGCGGCTATCTTGGTCAGACGGACCATGCTGCTTAGCGGACTTCTGTGTAAGCTGATGAGCATCGCAAGCTCAATCTGCAACTTATTTCCAGGGCAACCGTCAAATATCATAAATTCGAACTAAAGGGGTTGCTAAAACCATGGGAGGGCGAGGGCTCATGTCAAAAAAATCGAAGAAGATCGTACTTACTCTCGTCGTGATCCTGCTCGTCTACTTTTTATTTCTTCCTTCCATAACGCCTGAGCTAGCTGTACGAAAGCAACTGTTAATTTCCTTTCACCCCATCAAAGCAGCAACGTCTGAGGTGCGGCAAGGTAGCATAAAAAATGACCCGGAATATGGCACGCTCTATGAAGTAGCGGATCAAGCTATAACGGAACCATTCATCTATGTTAAAAAATCATGGTTAGGTTGGCGTGTAACGTCTGTTGGATCAGGACCGTGAATCGATCTCGACATCCATGAAGAAGCTCCGCCGTCTTATAGGGACTGCGGAGCTTCTCCTCATTGTAGCTCGGTCAAATTGCCACTAGCTTTAATGCACTTGCATGATTCTATTCCCTGCTTCTACTCCCCATTAAGCTCAATCTGCTCCAATATCTCCATACAATCGTCTACCGTCCCCTCATTGGTCATAACCGTGAATATATGCTTGTCCGTTATTAAGTGAGCAACTCTTCTTACTTCTCCGTCTACGTAGATGACTGCATGTCCTTGAATCTCTGTTTGTTCTTTCTTTTCAGTGGCATAGGCATCGCTTGTTAAAAACCATTGAAGCGTCTCCTCTTCCGGGATCGGCTCAGATGCCTGGATAAATAAATACTCCACGCCATCTGATGTTCGATAAGTGGTTCTGAGCGTGAATCCTCTTTCCGTTTTCTCCGCCGATATAGCCGATCCTTCTAAGTAAGAGGTTGCGTCTTCTTCGGATGCGTGTGAGAGCTGAACCGACTTGGGTATGAAATTCTCGTCAGCAGGCACCTCCGATATATCGATGTGACCGAGCGGCAGATCACTAGTGATGTCGGTTGGCTCCGGCACGGCAGGCTCTTGATCCGGCAAGTCCTCCAAGCCTCCAGCTTGTGCTTGTCCGCCCTGTTTCACAATTGGGTCTGGTTGGTGCTCAATCCCCACCGATCGATGCGTAATGAACAGCACCGTCAATACAATGAGCAATGAAGCCAAACTTACATGAACCAACCAGGAACGAATCGGCTTAGACGCTGTCGCTTCGGCACTTTGAGAACGCAGCACTATTTTTTGCAGCAACCGATCATTAAACTTTTTTTGCTTGAAAATATCCGCCTGCAAGTCCTTATACCAATCAGGATCTGAATGATTCATACGCGTAGTCCTCCCCCAATCGTACATTCATTTTTTTCCGTGCCGCAAACAGTCTCGATCTGACCGCTCCCTCCGAAATATCAAGCAGATGAGCGATCTCTTGTATGGATAGCTGATATTTGGCGTGCAGGATTAGGACCTCTCTGGATTTAACAGGCAGCTTCAGGACAGCGATCCACACCTCATTCGTCGCCTCATGATCCAGGTAAGCCTGTTCTGCGGATCGGCTGCTTTCCTTTAAGCTCACGTTTCCGACAAGAAAAACCTTACGGATAAAAGCGGACTTCCGGTAGTTGTAGCTGATATTGCGCGTTATTTTCAGCAGCCAAGTCTTCATGGATGACTCGTTCCGGAAGGATACGACCTGACGGAACACCTGCAGAAACACATCCTGTGTAATGTCCTCCGCCATGCTCTGATTCTTGACAATGGAATAAGCGTAGTTCCAGACCTCTTGACCGTATTCGTGCATCAGCGCTTCAAATGTTATTGGATCTAAGTTTGCCATCGTTCGAATGGAGCCTTCCATCAATTCTCACCACCTCGATATATAGACAACTCAAACCGAGTTTTGTTTGCACAAAAAAACCAGCGGCATGCTTGGACTGGAAGTGAAGTCCCAGGATGCGCTGGTACACTCATCTATCGAACATTAAGGTAGGTCAAGTTTTTTAAGTAGCGACTGACGCTTTGCATCCTTGTAGAACTGATTGCTATTTCCATCATAATAGAAAATGTTCTCCTGCTCTCCAGACTTCTGTGTCAACCGAATGCGGTAGAGGCCCTCTGGCATCAGAAAAGCATCGCATGTAATGTCGTAATTCGTGCCGGCCACAGATGACTTGAACCCAAACCGCTTGGCAAATAGCCCCCTGACCTGCTGGAGATCCCACGCTAAATTCTCGCCCGTTTCCCCATAGAACACGGCCGCTCCGTTCTCCACTTTAGCGTACCATCTTGCTATGACCGTATCGCTGCTTCTTGGCATCTCAATGACGTATTCGTTCCATCCATTCTTGTTCTTTTCTGAGAACGATAAGACGTAATACAGATACAGATCGTCGGGGTTGCTAGGCGCTGTTGATGAAACTGGCGAACGCCAGTAGAAATATCCCGTCTTCTTGTTTTTTTTAATCCACCGGGCGTTCGTTGCCGCATCGATCAAGTTGTATTCTTTGCGAAGCTGCTCCAAATTCTGATCCTGCCCATCATAGGACAGTCGCACCAGCTTCCGCTCATGCGTTTTAACCGCGATCTGATGATGCGGCGTGCGGATCTCAAAGTCCCAATACCCGTTAGCCTTTAACATGGCTTCTGTCGTCCCATTCAGATAATCATTGATGACTTCAGTTAGATTCCAATCATACCACATATAAAAGACGGGATATTCTTTCGTTGGAAATACAATTTTTGAAAGACCTCTGTCGATGAAGTATGGCTTGATCGGGTGATCCCAATGGTCTATATCGGAAATGATAACCGGGGAGGCTGTGCTATTCTTTGGCTCTTGTTGGCCAGTCGATGGCGTTTGACGCGAATGTTGGACCGGCTTAGCAGCATGACTTGCCGTATTCGGACCGTTAGCCTGCGCCGAGCCGGATGGCTCCGATTCACCGCAGGCCGTGGTCGCTTGCAGAATGAGGAACAAAACGATTCCATATACGGACAACGCGTACTTCATGAGACCCCTCACCTATGATCAAATTAATCGGATGATCCGTTCCAATCCTTGATTTCAATCCAAGGACTGTTCCTATTTTCTCTCTCGAAGGCCGTTCCGAACGCGCCTTTGAGCGGCGTTATCAGGCTAGGATCCTTATCGAGTAATGCGTAGAGGTTTACGACGCTAATGTTTGAAGCTTGGCTGCTATACGCATCGCTCTCGGTTCCTTCGAATAACCTCCACCCGCTGTCGTCCTCCCGGTCCGGCGTTTCACGGTAGAGCCACCGCACGCAGCCGCCTTCTTCCAGGCATTTATTGGAGACTAGCGCCATTTGTTCGCCGATATCCAACCACCTAGGATCGTCTTTGGGGATTAAAATTCTGGCAATATGCCTGGGCTCGAATTCAAGGATATCGCCAATCTGCAAGGATTTAATGGATACGGGCTGATTGGTTAGAATCCCGGTGTACGTCTGACTCCATCGCTTCTTCCCGGTCACTTCCACCCACATTCTTTCCGCGCGAGGACCGTCCTCGGCTGACTGCTCGAGTAAAAAGTGCAATCTGACCAGGTCGCCTTTCTTTTGCTTTTGCCGCTCTTTAAGACTTGGGATAAAGAAGGTATTCGGGTTTCGCAGACTCGCTCGTTCTACATCCTCTAGGCGCCATTCCAAGCGAACAATCCCCTTTCAGCCCGGGCATGAACAATACCCGCTCCGCATCATACGTTGGCGTAATGATGTGTCTCTATACATTCAACTTAACGGAAGAATTTCCTTTAAAAAGACGAACGCGCAGTTTGTTCAATCGCCGCCTGCAATGATCTGTTCAGTGCCCTTTAAGCGCCATGTGCTAGAATAGCGCAGCGATAGCACACATCGAAGGGAGTATCAGGATGAGGACAAGACCCATGTATGTAAAAGTATGGATGCTGCTCGGAGCCTTACTCTTGTTGGCCCAAGGCGGCTTGCCTGCTGCCGTACAGGCGGCGACGATCACGTACGGCGCTACGACGGTAGCGGGAACGACCGGATCGTCCGGATTCTCCGGGGACGGCCAGGCGGCGACGGCTGCCCAGCTAAATACGCCGAACGCCGTTGCGGTGGATAGCAGCGGGAACATATACATAGCCGATACGGAAAATCACCGTGTTCGAAAGGTCGGCACGGACGGCAAGATCAGCACGGTCGCGGGAACGGGAACATTCGGCTTCAACGGGGACAACCGCGCGGCCCCTTCGGCCAGTCTATACTTGCCTACCGCGATAGTGGTCGACGGCAGCGGCAACCTGTATATCGCGGATTCGAACAATAATCGCGTGCGCAAGGTGGACACCGACGGGAAAATCAGTACGTTTGCCGGCACCGGATCGGCCGGAAGCGGCACAGATGGCAGCGCAGCGACTGCCTTCAGTCTAAGTACTCCGTCCGGCCTGGCGCTGGATGACAGCGGCAATTTGTACATTGCAGATACCTCTAACCATCGTGTCGTCAAGGTGAATGCAGCCGGCATCGTCAGTACGGTCGCGGGCACGGGCAGCTACGGCAACAGTGGCAACGGCGGCGCGGCGACGGCGGCCAAGTTGAATAGTCCGGTCGCCCTTGCGGTTGGACCCGGCAACGTTCTGTACATCGTGGACAATGGGAATCAGAATGTCCGCAAGGTGGATGCGGACGGTAAGATCAGCACCTATATCGGCGGCAACGGCGACGAATATGAAGGCGCGCCGGCGAGCTCTTCATGGTTAAGCATGCCTATGGGTGTAGCGGTAGACAGCGACGGCAACGTGTATGTTTCGGACACGCTGAACAATCGGGTTCGCAAGGTGGACAGCGTCAGCAAAAAGATTTATACGATCGACTCGGCGCTCTACAGTCCTTACGGACTGGCTGTGGACAGCAGCGGGCATGTATTCATCGCCGACACGTATTTTCACCGAATTATCCAACTGACGGTTCTGTCGGACGACGCAGGCTTGAAGAGTCTCGCAGGCCAGACAGACGACTCCCCTGCAGGGGGCAACGGCGCGTCTGAGGGCGCTGCGATCACCTGGTCGGTCCATGTGCCGAACAGTAAGACTGCCATAGGAAAAGCGGACATCGCTACGGCGACCGGCGCGATATCTAAGCTGTACTCGGACAGCGGCTTCACCACGCAAGTAAGAGGCGAATCCACCATATCGCTGACGGCGGGCATTGCGACGACCGTGTATGTGAAAATCACTGCTCCTGACGATGTGACGGTGAAATATTATGCGGTGACGATCCATCGCGATGCGGCGCTTAGCAACGATGCGGGACTTGCGAGCATTGCAGGCCAGACGGACAGTTCCCCTGCCGGCGGCGACGGTTCATCGGCTGGTACCGCCGCCACATGGTCGGTTAACGTGCCGAACGGCAAAGCCGATGTGGGATTATCGGACATCGTCACGGTAACCGGCGCCACATACAAGCTCTATTCGGACAGCAGCTTCGCCACGGAAGTGACAGGCAGCGCCACGATTGCGCTGACGGCGGGTTCTGCGACGACTGTCTACGTCAAAGTGACGGCGCAGGACGGCGTCACCGCGAAGTATTATGCGGTGGCGATCCATCGCGATGCGGCGCTCAGCGACAACGCGGGACTTGCGAGCGTCGCAGGTCAGACGGATAGTTCCCCTGCCGGCGGCGATGGCGCATCGGCTGGCACTGCCGGCACCTGGTCGGTTAGCGTGCCGAACGGCAAAGCCGATGTTGGATTATCGGATATCGTCACGGTAACCGGCGCCACATACAAGCTCTATTCGGACAGCAGCTTCGCCACGGAAATCACGGGCAGCTCCACGATTACGCTGACGGCAGGTGCTGCGACAACTGTCTACGTCAAAGTGACGGCGCAAAACGGCGTCACTGCGAAGTATTTTGCGGTGACAATCCATCGCAATGCGGCGCTCAGCGACGATGCTGGACTGACGAACGTTGCAGGCAAGACGGACGACTCCCCTGCCGGCGGCGATGGTGCATCGGCTGGTACCGCAGTCACCTGGTCGGTTAACGTGCCGAACGGCAAAGCCGATGTTGGATTATCGGATATCGTCACGGTAACCGGTGCCACGTACAAGCTGTATTCGGACAGCAGCTTCGCCACGGAGGTGACGGGCAGCTCCACGATTACGCTGACGGCAGGTGCTGCGACAACTGTCTACGTCAAAGTGACGGCGCAAAACGGCGTCACTGCGAAGTATTTTGCGGTGACAATCCATCGCAATGCGGCGCTCAGCGACAATGCGGGACTGACGAGTATCGCGGGACAGACGGACAGTTCCCCTGCCGGCGGCGACGGTGCATCCGCAGGTACCGCAGTCACCTGGTCGGTTAACGTGCCGAACGGCAAGAACGCTATCGGACCGGCGGATATCGCCACAGTAACGGGCGCGACATACAGCCTTTATTCGGACAGCGACTTCGCAACTGCGATTACGGATAGCTCCACGATTGCGTTGACCGCCGGCGCATCGACCACCGTCTATGTCAAGGTGACGGCGCAGGATGGCGTGAGCGTGAAGTATTATGCGGTAACGATCCGTCGCGCAGCCGACGAGCCGACTGTACAGCAGCCACCAGCTCCATCGCAGAACAATGACGTCGTCGTGTATGTCAACGGCAAGGCTGAAACGACAGGAACGTCAACCACTACCGTCGTGAACGGACGGACCGTGACGACCATCTCGCTGGACCCGCAGAAGATTGCGGAGAAGCTGGCTGCCGAGGGCAACGGCGCCATCATCACCGTGGTGACCGGAGGCAGCTCGGACATCGCCGTCGCCCGGCTGAACGACAAGAGCCTTCAAGCCATCAACGAATACGGAGCAACGCTGGAATTGAAGACAGCTCATGCTTCGTACAAAATTCCGGCCAGCCAGCTCGTTCCGGCTGCATTGACGGCAGGCCTCGATTCCGCGGCGGCGCCGCAGGATATCGAGCTGCGGATTGAGATTGCGGCGAGCGCCGCGGACAAGCGGCAGTTGACGGAAGACGCGGCCAAAGCCGGCGGCTTTGCCGTAGTCGGATCGCCCGTCGATTTTACGGTGAATCGGATTTATAAAGGCCAGTCCGCCGAGATCGCGCCATTTTCCGTCTATGTAGAACGAACGATCGAGATTCCGAACGGTACTGATCCGCAAAAAGTAACGACCGCCATCGTCGTGGAGCCGGACGGCACGACTCGCCATGTACCGACGCAGGTCGTCGTCATGGACGGCAAGTATTACGCCAAAATCAACAGTTTGACGAACAGCACCTACGCGCTTGTCTACAATCCGCTGTCGTTCGCGGACGTGGAGCGTTATTGGGCGAAGGATGCCGTCAACGATCTGGGCGCCAGAATGGTCGTTAGCGGCTATCCGAACGGCCTTTATAATCCCGATGCAGCTGTGACACGCGCTGAATTTGCCGAGATCGTCGTTCGCGGACTGGGATTGAAGCCTTCGGAAAAGACAGCTTCGTTCTCGGACATCCAGGCAACGGACTGGTCCGGCCAAGCCATTCAGACCGCATACGCGTACGGCCTGATCGACGGTTACGAAGACGGTACCTTCCATCCGACGGACAGCATCACGCGCGAACAAGCCGTAGCGATCTTGGCAAGGGCCATGCAGGTGACCGGCTTGCAGAAGGCGCAATCGTCCGAAGCGGCAGCGTCTCAACTGACCTCTTTCAAGGATGCCGCTCTCATCTCGCCTTGGGCCAGGAGCAGTATCGCCTCAGCGCTGCAAACGGGGATCATGACCGGCAGAAGCAGCGCTCAGCTGGCACCGGGTGCCGATATCACCAGAGCCGAAGCGGCTGCGCTGGTCGAAAGACTGCTGCACAAATCCGGCCTCATCTAAAATAAGTTAAATGACAAGTCCGCAAAAATCCCTCAACCGGTTCGTACCGTTTGAGGGATTTTTACCTTGAGCTGCTAAGGCTGCGCCGGTACATTCATCTATCGAACATTAGGACAGGTCCAGTTTTTAAGGAGCGACTGACGCTTCGCATCTTTATAGAACTGATTGTTATTTCCATCATAATAGAAAATGTGCTCCTGCCTATCAGGCTTCTGTGTCAGTTTAATTGTATAGAGACCCTCAGACATAAGAAAGGTACCGCATGTGATGGCGTATTGTGTCTGCTGGTTGCCTTGTTTCAAAACGTAGCTTTTCGTGCCGGCTTCAGACCGCTTAAATCCAAACCTCTTAGCCACAGCCCCTTAACTAGCAGGTAATTTCACTCTAAATTCTTGCCTGTTTCCCCATAGAACACGGCCGCTCCATGCTCCACTTTAGCGTACCACCTTGCTATGACCGTATCGCTGCTTCTTGGCATCTCAATGACGTATTCGTTCCAGCCTTCCTTGTTCTTTTCCGAGAACGATAAGACGTAATACAGATACAGATCGTCGGGATTGCTAGGCGCTGTTGATGAACCTGGCGAACGCCAGTAGAAATATCCCGTCTTCTTGTCTTTTTTAATCCATCGGGCGTTCGTTGCCGCATCGATCAAGTTGTATTCTTTGCGAAGCTGCTCCAAATTCTGATCCTGACCATCATAGGACAGTCGCGTCAGCTTCCGCTCATGCGCTTTGACGGCGATCTGATGGTGCGGCGTGCGGATCTCAAAGTCCCAATACCCGTTAGCCTTTAACATGGCTTCTGTTGTCCCATTCAGATAATCATTGATGACTTCAGTTAGATTCCAATCATAACGCATATAAAAAACGGGATATTCTTTCGTTGGAAATACAATTTTTGAAAGGCCTCTGTCTATTAAGTACGGCTTTAACGGGTGATCCCAATGGTCTACATCGGAAATGATAACAGGTGAGGCTGGGCTTTCCTTTGGCTCTTGTTGGCCTGTCGATGGCGTTTGACGCAAATGTTGGACCGGGTTAGCCGCACGACTTGCCGTATTCGGACCGTTAACCTGCGCCGAGCCGAATGGCTCCGATTCACCGCAGGCCGTGGTCGCTTGCAGAACGAGGAACAGAACGATACCATATGCGGACAACGCGTACTTCATGAGACCCCTCACCTATGATCAAATTAATCGGATGATCCGTTCCAATCCTTGATTTCAATCCAAGGACTGTTCGTATTTTCTCTCTCGAAGGCCGTTCCGAATGCGCCTTTGAGCGGCGTTATCAGGCTAGGATCCTTATCGAGAAGTGCATACAGGTTTACGACGCTAATGTTTGAAGCTTGGCTGCTATACGCATCGCTCTCGGTTCCTTCGAATAACCTCCATCCGCTGTCGTCCTCCCGGTCTGGCGTTTCACGGTAGAGCCACCGCACGCAGCCGCCTTCTTCCAGGCATTTATTGGAGACTAGCGCCATTTGTTCGCCGATATCCAACCACCTAGGATCGTCTTTGGGGATGATGACCCTAGCAATATGCTTAGGCTCAAACTCGATTTGATCTCCAATCTGCAAGGATTTAATGTATACGGGCTGATTGGTTAGAATCCCGGTGTACGTCTGACCCCATCGCTTCTTCCCGGTCACTTCCACCCACATTCTTTCCGCGCGAGGCTCGTCCTCGGCCGGATGCTCGAGCACAAAGTGCAATCTGACGAAGTCGCCTTTCTTTTGCTTTTGCCGCTCTTTAAGACTTGGGATAAAGAAGGTATTCGGATTTAGTAGATTCGTTTGCTCGACGTCCTCTAAGCTCCATTCCACATGAATTCTCCTTTTATACGGCAACATTTTTCTCTATACATTCCACTAAACTGAAGCATCTCCTTCAAACGTCTATGGTGAGCTAAGTATATCGAAACAGCCCCACGCAAGAAAACCCCAAACGGATTCCTCCGTTTGAGGCTTCATGCCGCCCTTCTACATCCCCGCCAACGTCAACTCCCCAAACCCGGCCGTATTCGTCCAGTTGTCCGACCCGCCGGACCATACGGTCTGGACCTGGCGGCCGTTGCCGTCGTCTTCGTCGTTGTTGGCGAGGTCGAAGCCGATGGTCATGCCTACGGTCGGCGTGATGCCGAGCGAGCTCCAGGGGATCGCCAGCTCTACGGTGTAGCCGCCTGTCGTGGCGGCCCAGGCGTGCTGCACGCCGGTCGTCAGGCCTTTTTGCTCCCACAGCGTGCTGTCGTTCCAGCCCTTGATGAATTGCCGGTCGTAGCTGTCGTAGGTCGTGCCCTTGTTATGATTGCCGTCGATGTAGATCTCGACCGAATCGTCGGCGTAGGGATCGGCCGAGTTGTTGTACAGATCCGCGTCGGTGACGGAGACACCGACATACAAGTAGGTGTCGTCCCACAGCACACCGAACTTCGTCGTGTTGTTCGAGGTGCCGGAGACGTCCTTGGTGACCGGCTTGGTGACGGACCAGACCGATTCGTTCAAGCTGCCGTCGATCGTCATGGCGGCATTGGTCTTGCTCACATGAAGCAGCGTGTACGAAGCATCCGTCGTGACGTTGACCGTATTGCTCGCCGGAGACACGTTGTTCGCCGCGTCCTTCGCCTTGACCGTGAAGCTGTAGGCGGTGCTGGGCGTGAGGCCCGTGATCGTGTACGTCGTCGAAGCGACGGACGCGACGAGATTGGTGCCGTTGTAGACGTTGTACCCGGTCACGCCGACATTGTCCGTCGAGGCGCCCCATGACAACTGTACGCTGCGGTCGGTGTGCGACGGCGAGGTCAGATTCGCCGGTGCGGTCGGCGCCTGCGTATCCCCCGTGACCGTGGCGGACAGCGTCAGGCTGCCGAAGGCGGACGTATTCGTCCAGTTGTCGTTCGTGCCGGCCCACATAAGCTGGCTCTCTCTGCCGGTGCCGGTATCGGTGTCGTTGTTCGCCACGTCGAACCCGATCGTCAGACCCGCGGCCGGCGTGAGGCCGAGCGAGCTCCACGGAATCGCCAGCTCCACGGTGTAGCCGCCCGTGATCGGCGCCCATCCGTGCAGCGTGCCGCTGGCCATCATTTTCTGCAGCCACAGCGCGCTGTCGTTCCAGCCTTTGACGAACTGCTGGTCATGGCTGTCGTACGTCGTGCCCTTGTTGTTGTTGCTGTCGATATACACTTCGACGGAGTCGTCGTAGTAAGGCAGCTCGGACGTATTGTGCAGCTGGCCGTCCAGCACCTTCACCCCGACATACAGATAGGTGCTGTCCCACAGCACGCCGAATTCGGCGCTGTTGTTCGGCGTGCCGATGATCGGCTTCTTCAGCCGCTTCGCCATAGACCACACCGATTCGTTTAGCGACCCGTCGACGGCGATGGCGGCCAGCGTCTTGTTCGCCTGCACGAGATACGCGTCCGTCGTGACGGCGAGCGGCGCGCTGGCGCCGGACACATTGCCCGCCGCATCCTTCGCTCTTACGCTGAACGTGTAGGCCGTATTCGGCGTAAGGCCGGTCACCGAATACGCGGGAGAAGTCACCGTTCCCAGCAGACTCGTGCCTTGGTACACCTCATACTGCGTGACGCCGATGTTGTCCGCGGAGGCGTCCCAGGTCAGATCGACCGACGTCTCGCTCTTTGCAGGCGACGTCAGATTGCCCGGTGCCGACGGCGGCGTGAAGTCGCGATCGCGGACGATCTTCACATTGTCGTAGTCGACCGTCGTCTTGAAGGCGTACACCCCGACCTTGCCCGTGGCGAGCGCCGAGTCCGTGGCGGACAGCTCCTTGAACCCGTTGACGTAAAAGTCCAGCGTGCTGTTGTTCAGGACCGCCGTGAACGTGTACGTCGTGTACGTGGCCATGTTGAAGTTTTTCTGAGCCAGGACGGTGTTGGTGCCGCCCGCCACCTTGGCGATCTGCAGCTTGCCGCCGCGAATCTGGAAGCTGTACCAATTGCTCGGATCCTGATAGCGGGCCACGATGCCGGCGCCCAGGTCGACGTCGCTCATGCTCAGCTTGATCGTCGTCTCCACGCTGTAGTTGCCGTAGGCGCTACCGTCCACCGTGCTGAACGCATTCGCCGCCAGCCACGACGTCTGCTGATACACCTTGGACCCGTCGGCCGTCGCGATCGCCCAGGTCCCGTTCTGGGTGGTCCAGCCGTCCGCGGCGCCGTCCTCGAAGTTGTCGCTAAAAGAGAGCGTCCCCGGTCCCGCCGCAGTCGCCGCGGCCAGCGTATTGCTCGGCGCCGACGGGCTCCCCGCGGCATCTACGGAGCGGACGGTCACCGAATACGTACGGTCCGGCAGAAGTCCCGACATGGTATACGTCGTGCCGGTCGTGGCTCCGACTTCCTTGCCGGCGACGTATATCTTGTACCCCGCCACGCCGGCCGTATTGGAAGGCGGACTCCAGCTTAAGGCCATGCTGGTCCGCGTCGTCTGCGGCGCGGTCAGATTGGTCGGCGCCGCGGGCGGCGCCTTGGTCGAGACGCCCACCACATTGCTGGCCGCCGACAGATTGCCCGCTCCGTCCTTCGCCTTCACCGTGAATGCGTACGCCGTCGACGGGGTTAAGCCGCTCGCGGTGAACGACGTGCTCGACGGCGTCGTGGTCGTGCCTACGTATGTGCTCCCGTTATAAATGTTGTATCCCGCTACGCCCGTATTGTCCGTCGAAGCTGTCCAGGTCAGACTGACAGTCGTCGACGTCTGCGACGAGGAGGCCAGATTCGCCGGCGCGGTCGGCGGCGTCGTATCGCTGCCTTGGCTCATCAACGTCTCGCCGTAGTAGACGCCGGTGCCGTTCGTTCCGATATAGACGCGGCCCCATACCTGGCGGTCGCCCTCCATCGTATTGGCTTCGTCGCCGATCGCCGGATCGGGCGCGTCGATCTTCGCCCATGTCGCGCCGAAGTCGTCGGAGCGGAAGATGCCTTCGGCATTGTCGACCTTCCCGTAGACGAACACCGCCGGGTTAGGCGACCCAAGCTTGTTTTTGCCGAAAGCAAACAGCTTCGCCTCCTGGACGTTCGGCATCTGCGTCCACGTAGTGCCTCCATTGCTGGAGCGCCATAGACCGTTTGTGTACAGGCCCGCCCATACCTCGCCCGCCATGCCCGGCGCCGCCTTGACGCTGAAGAACGCCAGGTTCGCGGTCGATGCCGGCATCGTGGACGCGACCGACCAGGTCGCCCCGCCGTCCGTACTCCGATAGAAGCTGCCCGTCGAGCGGTCCAGCAGGTAGAACGTATTGTTGTTCACCCGGTCCGACGCCAGCGGCTGGTACCAGACCCAGAAGTCCGGCACCGTATTGGCCGGCGCGCCGGTGCTGGCCGTCCACGTCTGTCCGCGGTCGGTCGAATAGAGCGGGCTGCCGTACTGCGGCACCCACACCATCGTCTCGCTGGCGGCCGATACGGCGATGCGTCCCGCGATGCCCGGCGGGTTGGGGAACGCCGTCCAGTTCGCGCCGTTGTCGGTGCTGTAGGCGCCGCCGCCCGAGTTGAGATAGCGGGTCGAGCCGACCCGGGCGACGAAGTTCGGATTGCTCTCCTGGAAGTCGATGGACACCGTGTCTCCCAGGTACGGATTGCCGAACTTGGCGCTTGGGAACGTACTCAGCGATGTATGGCGCATTCCGTCGACGTCCGCGTGCCCGCTCAGCAGCGGCGCGCCGATCGGCGTGCTGCGCAGGGCGAACGTCACGACCTCCTCATGGCCTTGCTCGTACGAGTACCACTGCGACGGAGTCGCGGTGATATCGTCCGTGCGCCAGGTGCCGAAGAAGTCGGTGAACCATACCCGGTTCGGGTGAACCGGATCGATCGTCAGGCTGGATATGGCGGCCGCGAACCAGTTCCCCGTCCACCAGGGAACGTCCGGGTGCTTGACGAACGTGATCTGCGACCAGCTCGCGCCCCCGTTGGTCGAACGATAGATCGGCGCGGGGAAGCTGGAGCCGTTCTGAATCGCCGTCATAACGATGTTCGGATTCGTCGGATCGACCGAGATGCCGACGTACTTCCCCGTCGTCGGCGGCGTGATCGTCGTCCATGCGCCGCCGGCGAACTTGACGACGCTCGCGTCGCAGCTCACGTACAGCGTGCCGTTGGACGCCACGACCGCCCGGCTGAAGCCGGTCGGGCTGCCGCTCATCAGCGCCCAGGTCGCCCCGCCGTCAAGGCTCCGGTATACGCCCTTGCCTTTGGCTCCGGCGTAGATCGTCTGCGTCGCGCTGCCCGTCGTTCCCGTGCTCTTGTCGAACGCGACGAAACTGACGCCGTCCGGCGCATTGCCGGCGACCGGGAAGCTCGTCACCTTTTGCCAAGAACCGTTGCTGGCGCCTGACGTGCTTCGCCACAGCCCGTCGTACCGCGTCCCCATATAGAGGATCTGGCTGTTGTTCGGATCGACGACGAGCCGCTCGCCCTGGTCCTTCCCGTTGCCGTTGGCGAGCTGCCTCGGCGCGAACCCGCTCGAGGTCCAGGTGGCGCCCCGATCCGTCGACTTGAGAATGTCCGACGGCGAGCCCGCCCAATCGTACTTGCCGGCGGCCACGTACACCACGTTCGAATCCGACGGGTCGATGGCGATGCTGTCGATGCCGTACAGGTTGGACTGCTCCCTCGGCACCTTGTTCATCAGCTGGATCCACTTGTGGTTGACCGCGTCCCAGCGGTAAGCGCCGCCGACGTCCGTCCGGATATAGACGAGATCCGGCTCGGTCGGATGGATGGCCATGCCGGTCACGAAGCCGCCGCCGCCGATGCTTACGTTTTGCCAATTGTACGGCTCCGGCTGGGCAGCCTTGGCTGGAGCAGCGTTTAACACGATGATCGCAATAAGAGATAAGAGCGCCAATAAGCCGCTCAACTTCCATCTAACGGATACGTCTCGATCAAGCATTCAACGGATGCCTCCTCTACTTGTTCAGCCTCTCCCGATACTCGAGGGGCGTCATGCCGAAGTAGCCTTTGAACACCTTGCTGAAATAGTGGGTCGTCATATATCCGGTCCGCTCGGCGATCTCGTAGATCTTGTCGTTGCTCTCCTGCAGGAGCATCGCCGCTCGCTCCATCCGCTTCTGCAGGACGTAATCGCCGAGGTTGCCGCCCGTCTCCATGCGATAAACCTTGGAGATGTACGCCGGATGCAGCTTGACGTGGTCGGAGATCGCCTGCAGCGACAGATCCCGGGAGACGTCTTCGGCGATCAAGTGATGGATGCGCCTGACGACCGTCGACCTGGTGTCCTTCGTATCGTGGTCGGCATCCGCCATCAGCTTGGAGAAAACCGCGTATACCCGATCCCGCAGCTGCTTGTAGGACGCTAACGGCGGGCCGCCTTCCGCGCCGTCCGCCGTGCCGCCCGCGATATCGCCGAGCTGCCTGCCGCTTCGGTGCGCCGCGTAGTGCAGCGCGCCCATGACGTTAAAATAAACCTCCTGCGCGTACTCCAGGGACTCCGCCCACTTCTCCGCCAGCTCCGCGAAAATATCGTCCAGCTTGCCGCCCGCCCGCTCCCAGCTGCCGGTCTCCAGCAGATGCGTGAGCAGCGGGGGCTGATACGGCGCCTTGAGGCCGCCTTCGATCGCCTGCTCTGGCTCCCCCCGGGCCGTCACGAAAAAGCCGGATTCGCTTCCGATCTGCCTGCGAACGGCGGAGAGGCAAATCCGGTGCAGCCGGGACAGCCCTTCGGGCAGCGCGCCGGTCTGCTCGGCAACCGCGATCGATACGCTGCGTTTCAAGTAAACGCTTACGCTTCGATGCAAACTTGCCGCCATTTTCTCGATCGTCCGCCACTCCGCGTCCCCGTTTTCACCAGACAGCTCGCTTGCCGCCTCCCCGCGCTCCTTCGGTTTGAGCACGAAGACGAGATGGTCGTAGGCGTCCTTGCAGTGCCAGATGCGGTAGCGCTCGCCGAATACTTCCTCCGCCATATTGGCGACCGCGAACTCCATGAGCGATAAATCGTAATCGTCAAAATCGTCAAACCCGTCCTCCAATCGTACGATGAACATTCCGACCCGATCCCCGCCTTGAAACGGAAGATCGAGCATCTTCATCTTGCTTGCGATCACCCCCTTCGGGTAACGACGGTCCTCCAGCAGATGGTTGAGCAGCTCCCCGCCGAGCAGCGGCAGGTTCTCTCGCAGCGTATTCTCGGCGCGCCGGCGGGAGGCGACCTCCTGCCACTCCGCATGCAGGTCGGCGACGACGCCGGTCAGCGTCCGGATCAGTTCGTCCGTCTCTACCGGCTTGAGCAGATAATAAGAAGATTGCAACTCGATGGCCTGCTTCGCATAATCGAATTCGGCGTGGCCGGACAGGAAGATGCACTTGGTCGTCTTCGACCCTTCCCGAACCTGCTTCACCAGCTCAAGTCCGCTCATGCCGGGCATGAGTATATCCGTGATCACGATATCGACGGTGCATCTTTTCAAGATGTCCAGCGCTTCGACGCCCGAGTATGCTTTATAAACCTCGCCGATGCCGAGATCCTCGAGCGGGATGATGGCGGCGAGGCTCTCCACCTGGTCCGGATAGTCGTCCACGATCAGCAGATGAAACAAATCGATTCCCCCCGAATGCATACGCGATGGTACGCCTAATCCTCGTGCCGGACGATGCGGATCGTCACCCGCAGCCCGCCCAGAGGTGAAGCCTCGAGCAGCAAGTCGGATTCGGCGCCGAACTGGTGAACGATCCGCTGCCGGATATTCCAGAGACCGCAGCCCATCTCATCGTCCATCGTCTTCAGCAGCTTAGCCCGCAATCTCGCCAGGCCGTCCGTGTCAAGCCCCGCTCCATTGTCGTCCACGACGATATCGACGCCCTCCGCCTGCTTCGCGGCTGCGATACGAATGAGCCCGGCGCCCGGCTTCTTCCCGATGCCATGAATAATGGCGTTCTCCACGATCGGCTGAAGCAGCAGTCGGGGGAGCCTGATCGGCAGCCATTCGGGAGGTATGTCGATCTCGTACTGCAGCCGGTGCATTTTCATCGCGTGAATCTCCAGGTAGTTGCGGATGAGCTCGATCTCTTCCTCCAGGCTGCCCGTATCCTTCTCCACGCGCGTCGTATACCGGTAATATTTGCTCAAATGCTGCGTAACGGCGATGATGGCCTCCCGGTTGTCCAGTTGGGCCATGCTCTGGATGAACGCGAAGCTGTTGTACAGGAAGTGGGGGTTGATTTGCGACTGAAGCTGCTTGAGCGTCGCTTCCCGGACGCGCAGCTTCTCGGCGAATACATTTTCGATCAGCCGCTGGATCTCTTCGGTCATGTGGTTGAACTGAATGAATAAGTACTGGAATTCGTTGTTCGTCCGGGCCGACACTCTTGCGGAATAGTCTCCGCGCTTGAGCTTCTGCACGCTGCGGATGAGCTCCCGGATCGGCACCTGCACATTGCGGTACAGCAAGGCGGCGGCCAGCAGACTTAGCGCGAGCAGCAGACCGGTCGAGACGTAAAAAAGATGGCGGGTGTCCGTGATCGGCTGCAGCAACTCCCCGAGAGGGGTGTAGTCGACGAGATACCAATCGAGCACGTCCGACTGCTCGTAGGTGATGAGGTAGCTCCGTCCGTCGATCGCCATCTCCAGGGAGCCGGAATGCCCGAGCCGAGTGGCATAAAGCTTCGCTACAACCTGCGCGAGCTGCTCGCCGCCGGCCGTCTTGCCCGTGATCGGCTCGTAGCCGGGACGGTAGAGGAACGGATTGCCGCTGCTCCCGTGCTGCAGCTGGTCGAGCATCGCCGATATATTGTCCGCCGCAAACGCGACCTCGACGACCAGCTTCGCCTTGCTCGTATCCAGCACCGCCATATAGGGCTCCGTCAAATAATGAACGAAATAATACCCTTCTCCGTTGTCGGTGACGATCTTCCGGTAGTTCCACGTCTTCGCCTCTTCCGCCTGCAAGCGAGACGCGTCGTACTGCAAGCGGGCGTTGGTCGAGACGGTCTGCCCGGTCTCGGGCGCGAAGATGGTGAGCTCATTCGTCCAGCCGAACGTGTTGCTCTGAAGATCCGCTTTTTCCTCCAGCAGCTCCTTGGTCTGCAGGGTGTCGTAGGACGCGTTCTGGATCGCAGGGGACATCAGCTTCGGCATGTCCGGGTCCCGGCTCAGGTTGAAGGCCGCCTTCCACAGCTGGTCCGCCGTCGCATTCACTTGTTGGATAAAAAACGAAAGCCGGCTCCCGTTCGACTTTTTGATTTCCCGCTCGATGACATGGGTGCCGACCTGGTTGCCGTAGCTGTAGAGACAGACGATCGGGACGAGCAGCAGGCATAGCAGGATCAACATTTTATTAAAGATGCTCAGCTTGGACGGCATGGCTACAGCCCCTCGTTCTTTTCCGCGATTTACCTAAAATGTTAGCCCTTCACGGAACCGAGCACAATGCCTTTGACGAAGTACTTTTGCAAAAACGGATACACCGCCATGATCGGGAGCGCGCCGATAAAAATCTGCGAGGCTTTGACCGTCCGGCTCGAGATGTTCGCGACGTCTTCCCCCCGGATGCCCGCCAGGTTGAAGTCCTCCTTGGCGATGATCGACTGCAGGAACGTGGCGAGCGGGTAGTCGTTCGTGTTTTTCAAATAAATCATGCCGTCGAACCAGGCGTTCCAGTGTCCCACCATCTCGAACAGGCAGATCGTCGCGATGCCGGCCATCGACACGGGCAAGTAGATGCGGAACAGCGTGGTGAAGTGCCCCGCCCCGTCGATCAAGGCGGCCTCCTCCAGCTCCACCGGCACGGTGCGGAAGAAGTTCAGCATGAGAATCAGCAGATACCCGCTCGCCGCGCCGGGGATGATGAGCGCCCAGATCGTGTTCAGCAGGCCGGTCTCCTTAACGACCAGATAGGTCGGGATCAGGCCGCCGCCGAACAGCATCGGGACGACGAAAAACCAGGCGTACGCCGTGCGTCCGGCGAAGTAGCGGTCCGACTTGGACAGCGAATACGCGGCCAGCAGCACGAGCGTGATCGAGATCCCTGTCCCGAGCACCGTCCGCTTCGCGCCGACGTACAGCGCGCGGAGGAAGTGGGCATTGGCGAGCGTCTGCTCGTAGGCGTCCGTCGTCCAGTCGACGGGCCAGAAGTTGACGATATTCGCCGTCGCGGCCGCCCGCGAGCTGAGCGAGACGGCCAGCACGTGCACGACCGGCAGAATGCAGAGCAGACTGACCAGGCCGAGCAGCGCATAGTTGAAGATCGTAAACACCTTGTATGAGGTGGAGCGATACATCACGGTCGACCGACCTCCTTAGAAAATTCGATAGTCGGCCACCTTGTACAGAATGCGGTAGCAGATCACGATGAGCGCGAAGCCGATGATGGACTTGAACAGCCCGACGGCCGTGCCGAAGCTGAATTGACCGCCTTCCAGGCCTACCCGATACACGAACGTGTCGATAATATCGCCGGTCTGGTAGACGAGCGGATTGTACAGATTGAAGATTTGGTCGAAGCCCGCGTTCAGAATCCGTCCCAGCGCCAGGGTGGATACGACGACGAGGATGGGCATGATCGCCGGGAGCGTGATGTGGATCGCCTGCTTCCACCGGTTGGCGCCGTCGATCTCCGAGGCTTCGTAAAGGTTCGGATTTACGCTCGTGAGCGCCGACAAGAAGACGATGGCGGCAAAGCCGAATTCCTTCCACACATCGGTGACGATGACGGTCGGCCGGAACCAGTCGTTGCTGCCGAGGAAGAAGATCGGTTCGATCCCGAACAGCCCGATAAAACGGTTGACGATGCCCCCTTGCACGGACAGCACGTCGACGAAGATGCCGCCCAGAATGACCCAAGACAGGAAATGCGGCAGGTACACGAGCGTCTGGACCGTTTTCTTGAACGCCGCCCTGCTCACCTCGTTGAGCAGCAGCGCGAACAGGACGGGAACCGCGAGGTTGAGGATCTGCTTCATGATGGCGATCACGATCGTATTCCACATGATCTGCCCGATGTCGGGAAACGAAAACAAGTATCTGAACTGCCCCAAGCCCACCCAATCCGATCCCCATATGCCCAGCCACGGCTTATAGTTCTTAAAGGCGATGACGGCGCCGAGCATCGGGAAGTATTGATAGACCAGCGTGATCAGGAAGGCCGGGAGCAGCAGCAGATGGAGCGGCCAAGTTCTTCGGCAGTAGGAAACGAATCTTCCGGATTCCGTCCGGGTGGCGGACGACGCCGGCACAGTCGGTATACCGGTCTCTCTCATTTGCGCACGCTCTTCTCCTGGATCGGGGCCTCCGCGAGCGTTCGGCATCTCCCGAAGCCCCCTTTTATTTATTCGCGAATCGTCACTTCTTCTTCGTGCTCTCGTACCAGTCGTTCACCTCGGCCGTCACTTGATCGCCGCCGCTCGCCATCCATTCCTTCACGAATTGGTCGAAGTAGTCGACGGGCTTGTCGCCGTAGATGATTTTCAGATACGCTTCGGATTCCAGCTTGGTGAGCAGCCCGCCCTTGGCCTTCATCGTCTCGGTCAACGCGCCCTCGAAGGAATTGTATTTGTCCGCCTTGTTCTGCGTCTGGCGCACGTTGCCCGCTTCCAGCTGGACTTTGGTCAGGTTTTTCACCCGCTCCTCCGCCGCGTTGGCGGCCTGCGCGTTCGGATCGGCGGCGAACTTCGCGTACCCAGGATCGCCGAGGTAAGGAACCGTCGGCGTGAAGGCGCCGTTCAGAGCGTACAGCGCGTACTTCATGTCCATTTCCTTGCCGCTCGCGAGCGGCCACTTATCTTCCGGCACGCCTTTATCCTTGAAGCCGTTCTTGACGATCTTGCCGTCGTATCGGACGTAGTCGTAGCCTTCGAAGAAGCCGACGTCGAAGGTCGGATCGTAGTAGGGATCTTCCTTGCCGAATTGACGGGCGTACATCTTGTTCATGTATTCGAACCAGGCGTCGATGTGCTGGAAGTCCTTGCTGAACGACATCGCGCCGCCGATCATCTGAACGACGCGGCCGATCTTGCCGTCCGGACCCGCCGGGATCGGGAACGCCTTCCAGACGGCATTCGGGTCGGCCTTCGCCGTATCCTCCAGCGGCCACTGGCCCATCCAGTTCGGCCCGAAGATGACGCCCGCCGTGCCGTTCACGGCCGGCTCGATCGCCTTCATCGCGTCCTTCACCCCGGCTTCGGGATCGATATAGCCGTTTTTCTTCCATCTCGCCATCGTCTCGAGGAACGGCTTCGCGGAATGGTCGACGGCGCTGTAGACCAGCTTCCCGTCCTTGTCCGGGTTCCACCACTGGCCGATCGAGCGGAACTCCGGGGCCATGTAATCGCTGAACGCGCCGAAGATCGGGTCCGCGCTGGCCATCCATGTGTACATGCCGTCCTTGAGCGAGACGGCGAGTCCGTACGTGTCCGCTTTGCCGTCCCCGTCCGGGTCCTGCTTCGTGAACGCCTCCAGCACCTTTTCCAGCTCGTCGATCGTGGTGGGCGCGGTCAAGTTCAGCTTCTTCAGCCAATCCTCGCGCATCCACATGACGCCGCCCTCGTCGGCCGACAGATAGCGCGGAATGCCGTAGATTTTCCCGTCGCGGGTCACCGACTCGAACGCCTGCGGGTACTGGGCGAACAGCTTCTTCAAGTTCGGCGAAGCGTATTGCTCGATCGCGTCGTTCAGCGGCATCAGCATGCCGGCGTCGAGCAGGTCCGCATACACGCCCGTGATAACGTCGGGCAGCTTCGAGCCGCTCGCCAGCAGGAGCCGGAACTTCGTATCGTAGTCGGACTGCTTGCCGACGACGAAGTCGAATTTGACGTCGATGCCCATGTTCTCCTTCATCCACTTCGTGAAGACGTTGTTCTCGATCGTCTCGCCGGGCTTGAACGCGTTGTCCAGCTGCTCCTGAATGATCGCGGTCGTGATCGTCACCGGCGGATCGAACTTTTTCTTCGCCTGCTGCGCATGGTCGATCGGCTGCGCCGACGCTTTTTGCGTTTCCGTCGCGCTGGCGCTCTCCTTCGGCGTATCCGAGGAACACGCGGTCGCCATGGCGGAGCAGAGCAGGATGCATCCCATCGTTCCGATCAAGCGCCTCTTCTTTACCTGCACTTCCATTCCCCCTCGGCCGTCTGCGGTTTGGCTTTCTGGTTTTATTTTAAGTCCGGCGAAGGAGGAAATAATATACAACTCTTTTTGGATTTATAACAAATATCGAAACTGATCGGGGCGGAATTGGGGCGTCATTCGATATTCCAAGTAGCCGAGAAGGCCGACTTTACTAACTATCGGTTGGCGCTACGCTGCTGTCCTCCCGCTTCATCGTTCCAGAGCGAACGGACTTTTACGGCGTGTTATGGTCGAGCATGAGCAATATCGAACTCGGATTTTTCTTGTATTTCCACGCGCTGAAGTACTCTCCGGCCTCTTTGATCGCAAGCTTCACCTTCTGCCGGCATTGCTGATCATTTTCAGCGTCCGATTCAAAAGGTCGGGCACATCATCCGTAAAAAGACGAAACCGTTGAGCTAATCGATGGGGTCAAGCCGCTAAAATCTCGATTTATTGGCGACACTAAGCCTATCTTGCTAGATTAAGGTGATGTCGCTTAATGACCATGGAGAGGTTTATTCTAATCGGAGTATGGATCATTACCATCTTGTTGTTGAGATTCTCGGTACCGCTTAACAAAATCCGGGAAGCGTTCGTGATCTTTTCGTTTAAACAAATGCTTACTTGGTTCTTTGGCTTTCTGGTCGTGCAGTATAAATTAATCGAATACCCAGTCCGCGAGTTTCCTTATGCGGCACGCAACAGTTTTTCGTTCGAGTATTTTATTTATCCTGCGCTTTGCTGCGTGTTTAACATGAAATTTCCGGATCATAAAGGCATCCTCCACAAAACGCTCTGGTATTTGTTTTTCCCGAGCTGGATGACGATATTGGAGGTCCTGATCGAAAAACACACGCAACTCATCCGCTACCTCCATTGGCATTGGTACTGGACCTGGATTACGCTGCTGGCGACCTTTTTCGTGTCGCGGATGTTTTATCTTTGGTTTATCAAAGTACAAACCGGAGGGACAAGCACTATGCTTATCAAGCTTGAAGCCGATACCGGGCCCAAAGATCGGTAGGATTGGTGGTCCATTTGAGGATGATTGCGGCATTGTTTTCCATACTCATGCCCGGCTTCGGACAGATCAATAACAGGCAGTTTCTAAAAGGCGCTCTTTTATTGATGAAAAAGCCGAATGAGTTCGGCAGAAGAAGCCCTCGTCGCAACCGGGAAGCGCATGGTCAAGATCATCAAAGGGCAAATGAGTTCATTTTAAGAATAGTGGCGTCCCTTCTATCCGTTATCCTTGGTATATTTGATGAGACACCAAGAAGAAGGGATCTGAGACGTTTTGAGTAAGGTATTATCGGGGTTGTTGTTAGCTTCCTCCATGTTCCTTAGCTTGCCTGGACAGGCATGGATGGAGGCGGCCCCGCCCCAAGACGTACAGCTGCATCAGGACTCGGAGGTTCACTTTCAGGATCAGTTGTTAGAGGCTGCGATCAGGCAGCAATTGCAAAAAAAAGATGACGAAGCCGTTACGACGACAGACATGGCGTCATTGACCACCCTCAATCTTACAGGCGTAACAAGTATAGCGGGCTTGCAATATGCGACGAATCTGACGCAGCTGTATCTATCTACGGGCGAGATTGAAGATATTAGACTACTCGGCGCCTTGACCAAGCTGACGAGCCTGAACCTCTCGGACAATCAGATCGCGGATCTCAGTCCGCTTAAGCCGCTGACCAAGCTGCAGTCTCTTTACCTCACAAATAATCGGATCACGGATCTCCAGGCGCTAGCCGGGTTAACCCAATTGAGATCGCTCTACGCGGGGAACAATCAGATCAAGGATCTTGCTCCTCTGAAGAAGATGACGCAGCTGGTCGACCTGAACTTCGCGAGCAATTTGGTTTACGACCTCGGACCTTTGCAATCTCTGAAAAACATCGCTTACTTGGACCTATCTTACAACCGCATATGGAATCTGGAGCCGATTCGCAACCATACGTTTGCGCATTATTACGACACGGGCGCGCTTATATACGGGCTGAATTTTGTAGGCAATTATTTGGATCTGCGGCGCACATCCAAGTCTTACAAGATTCTCGAATCGCTTGATCAGATGGACAGTCCCGCAAGCACCGCGCCAATCAAAAAAGTCGAACGCTTAGTCATCGGCAGCACGACCGCTTATATCTGGGAGAGTGCTTTTCAGCTCACGCATGCCCCGTTCATTGTATCGGACCGCACGTATGTCCCCATTCGGTTCGTGTCCAAGTGGTTGGGGGCTGAAGTCGGCTGGGATCAGACCAAGAAGGAAGTGACGATTCGCAAAGGCACGCAAACGATCCGTTGGATCGTGAACGACAAAAAGGCCGACGTCAACGGACAGACGGTGCCCTACGATGTGCCGATGCTGCTGAAGAACAACAGCGCGTTTGTCCCGGTACGCTTCGTGTCCGAACGACTGGACGCCTCCGTTGAGTACATGACGAATCCGAAGACGGTGCTTATATTTGAGAATAAGTGACTTTATACGGCTTCTAATTGAAGGTTGAATCCCGCTTAAACGGCGGGATTTTTCTTTTTCAATGAAACGAGTTGCGATTCGATCTCCTCTATTTTCGGTGCAGCTACCCATTAATCTATAGAAGGTTTTCAGAAGGGCTGGATATCCGAATCCCGATTCGTTGTAGTCAAAGTGAAGATACAAGAAATCCAAGGTACCATAAAAAGTTAGTACTTAATAAAAAATGAGAGGGAATTTATGATGATGGTAATTCGGATCAATAGGGAGACGCAGAAATGAGAAACAAAGGATCTATATTGGGAATTGGTACTCTTCTCTTACTTTTGTCCATTGGGATTCCTGTCTTGATCCAATTCATCTTTATCCTTACTTTTGCGGATTATTACAAAAACGGTGGGTTTCTACCCGGGCTGGGACATTACTTCATATGTGTGCTGATGATCATCATTAATATGATTGCTGCGCCAATAATCGTATTCTCAAACTTTTCAAAGCATAAGAAAGGTGATTTGGGCAACGTACTATTAACGAGAATCACAACCATTTTTGTTGTCAGCGTGGTCGTACAGATCGTGCTTTGCATTTGGATTGAAAATCCGTTTTCTCCATCGACTACGAGCCTTTTTCTTTAAAGAAAGCAAGTTAGTTGAGTTCTCTACAATTGAATGAAGAGAAGGTGGTCCATATAATAGCCCCTAGTAATATCGTTCCCCTTTGGTTTATTCTGGCGATCATTGGTGTGATCATTGGTGCAATCGCATTGGTTGTATTCATTGTCGAGTTAATACGAACACAAAAATAAAATCCATCATTTTTAGCAGCTTTGAAACCCCACCCACCATCTCGGTCATCTAATATACGTCAATGTGAAAGGGGGGCGATCGGTGGACGCAGCTCAACAGTTTAAGAAGGCGCAAAGAGGCAACGTGGCTGCCTTCGAGTATCTGATTCACGCGCACAAGACTGTCATGTATCGGGTAGCCAAAACGATCCTGACCAGCGATGCGGATTGCGAAGATGCGATTCAGGAAGCCATTATTAAGGCGTTCAAGCACATCGGCACGTTAAGGGAGCCGGCCTACTTCAAACCGTGGCTGCTTCGGATCTTAATTAATGAATGCAATCAGATTCACCGGCGAATGAAGAAGGTCATCGAAATGAATGAATTCACGGAGCCTTACGCCAACGAGAGCGGATATGAGAATGTTGAGCTCAAGCAATTGCTCGAGACGCTTCCCGAGGAAGATCGCAACCTGCTCAAGTTGTACCATATCGAGGATATCTCGATCAAGGATCTGGCCGAGCTGTATCGGAAGCCCGAGAACACCATTAAGACTTGGCTGCGCCGCGCGCGCGAGCATGCACGCCGGATTTGGGGAGAAGAGGAGGTGCGCCCATGGAAAAATGGGAGCAGCAATTAAGCAAACAGGTGAACGTCGCTTTACCGGAACACGTGGATCGGCGAATTCAACTCACGCTCGATCAGCTCAAACGAACGCGGAAAAGATCGTCCAAGCTTCGTTATGGCATTACGGCAATAGCGGCCTCTCTCCTGCTTACCGTTGGCCTATCGTCGCTGTCCCCCTCTTTTGCCGCGGCCATGAAGTCTCTCCCGCTTATCGGATCTGTGTTCGAGCTAGTCGGAGACGTCGGCGTAAAAAGAGGAAGCCAGCTTCACCTGACGGCGAACGTCGGCCAGCAGGTCCGTATCGGAGATCAGCTCGTGACGTTTACGGAGAGTCTGTACGATGGCTCCAACATTAACCTGGGTCTCCTAGTAACGGATAATAACGCGGATCTGTGGGCCTTTTCGCATGATATGACGTATGCGGTCGATGGCGAGGCGCTGGAATACGGCGTAGACTTCAACCTCGAAAAGCTGGGCGATGGGACGTATGCCGGGACTCTAAGCATTACGCCGGACGCGCAGCTCCCGGATTCTTTTGTGCTGGGAATCCTCTCTCTCGATCGAACGAAGACCATCGCAGAGATCCCTGTCGAACGTAAAGGAGGAAGTCTGGCCTCCTACGCGATCTCCCAGACGAGGAAGTGGAACAACATCGAAGTAAACTATGAAGCCGTTACGTCGTTCCCGACGGCTACGGAATTAACGTTTCAGCTGCGAAATACGGACGCCGTATTCTGGGCGTTCCAGGTCTATGATGAACAGAACCGCGTACTGGAGCCGCTCAACAGTCACGGCCAGGGCGTAGGCAAAGAAAAGGAATATAAGTTTTACTTCGAGCCGCTCGGGTCCGTCCCTCAACAATTAACGATCAAGCCGTATTTAAGCAGCGCCGACTCCACGACCAAATGGCTCGATGCGTGGAACGGAACGCCGGTCACTTTATCGCAAGGGAAAGCAGGCGCACTGACCATTTTGGATGAGAAACGGGGAAATGACCAAATAACGCTCACCTATGAAGTGTCTGGCGCCCGCATCTTTGATCAGGTGCATCATATCTGGCTCGAAGACGGCAAAGGCAACCGATACGACAAGGAAAACGGCACGATTCGCAGAGAGGACGGCAACAGGTATCAAGTTACTTTTTCAAATATAAGTGATGTCGATGCACTGTACGTTTGCACCTATCAGTTAAACGTGCATTATCTGAAGGAGCTTGAGGTTACGGTGGATTTGACGAAGTGATATTGCGGCAGCCGGTCAGAAGGATCGGCTGCTTTTTTCAGTTGAAGCTTCGGGAGGGATTGATTAAGACCCGATGTCCCATTTAGTACAATGAAACGGCCCGGGCGTCGGTTCCAAGCTCTAAATAACTTTACCATTTAATCGCGCAACCTTTTACAATATTTAACGTCTAGAAGATGGAAAAGGAAAGTAGTTTAAATCATTAACAGGAAATACTGAAAGGAGAGTTGTTAGTGAAACATGCAATTGCAATTGCAATTTCAATCTTATTTCTGTCAGGTTGTGCCCATAACTCAGTCGAGAAGGAACATAATGTTGAAATAAGCGATTCAATACAAACCACAACCTCCCAAAGTTGGGCCTTAGATAAGTTGATTAATTTTAACAACAAGGTTTATGTGGGAACTAACGAAAATGTACCTGCATCAAAAATTCAAGAAAATTTAGGTTTGATTAAATATTCGTCAGATGAGGAATCAACAATTGAAATGGATTATTTTTCTAACTATTATCCCGTTGGAACTAATTTATATAAAGTAAAGGACCGTTCTATTCAAGACGTAATTGCGGTAGAGGTAAGTAAACATACATTTGTTTTAGCCCAGGTGCACAAAGTTTAATATCTATTTTCAAATGAACAATGAAACAAACTTCGGTCCACTTGAACCCGAGGTTTGTTTCATTGAGTTTGTTTCATTGAGTTTGTTATTTTTGTATCGTTTGAACAAGCTCTTCTACGTTGGTAACTTCTCCAGTTTTTAAATTCGTGTATTCGTTTCTTGCCCCCTTTAAGGATTGAGTTGCTTTGAAGGTAGAATAATCTTCATTTATCGGAGAATATGTGTCATCCTCATTTTTGCGCAAAAACAACAATACGTTATCTCCCGATTTAAAGATAGTTGTATCATCGGAAATTACTGCCACATTTCCATCCAATCCCCCCATTTGTTGAATTTTCAAGTTAATTCCATCAGTAATATTTTCACCTTTTATAACATTCGTTACATTCAATTCTGAAATTGTTTCAAGACTGACAGGGCCATCTGACCGCTTTAGTTCACTGTTCTTATCCGTAATTACGCCCGAAACCACTATATCCGCTTTGTGAGCCAAACTATTTAAATTTTCATATTCAACCGCCCAGCTTGCTTCAATAGTAGTCACTAATTCATATTTACTTAAGTCAAGATTCTCATCAATTGCTGTTAAGTATTGGGCGGGCCCATATTTTGTGTTTAAACCCTCTTTGTCTGCATTTGTTGGCCATGTATATGGTCTTGTTGGCGTATAAACATCAGTAGCAGCATTATAATTAAACGTGGCGCGATACATTACAGATGGTTCACTAGTGTTATTATTATGTTCTAATCCAATTGCATGCCCCATCTCATGAGTGGCAATTCCTTTAACCATGTCCGTTGTATATCTAGCTAAACTAGTATAAAAAGTATTCACCCAGCTTTTTTGCGATATAACTAGGGTTGTAGCTGAGTTCCAAGTAGTATCGGTAACGCCATCCCAATCCACGGCGTTGTTGCTTAAATTTCCAGTTCTATAATTATCTGTTGTGCCTGTAGTCACGGAAACATAATGTGTACCGTTCCAGAGTGAAGCAGCATTAGTCCATATGTCCGAATAAAAAGTGTTTGTTCCATCGTTATAAAAGGTTGTCATTCCATTGCTTATCTTATAACCTTTTGTGGGAGTGGCGGCTGTAGCAGCTGTTCCCGCGATTGAGGATATAACGGTAAGTACAATGAATGATTTGAGAAGTGGCTTTTTCATTTTGGACTCATCTCCTTTTAGGTAATTATTAACAAATTTATTGTATCACGAATATTATCGCTTTCTATCGAACTAGAGTCCTTATTGGAAACTTATAGTTTAGGAATAAATATATGGAAATATCTTATATAGTCGAATTTTAAATAAATGTGAAACAAACCGTCGTTTTATGTAGTTCAATTTTTCTCAATAAATTATTATTCTGCGCAAAAGATTATTAACAGAGTCCGCTCGACAGCACTCGATCATTGTAAAGAAACGAAGAAAGCTCAAAACTGATATATAGACTGCCTCAACAATATCTTCCCGTAAAACCGTTCAAGGCACGCGCAGAGTATATTGTTTATGATAAGATCGTAAATTCGATAGGGGGAATATGATCCTGTTCAATTGCTTTTTTCAGTTTGATTGCTTCAAAAATTCATTGATAAAACCATGAACGCGAGAAGGGGACATTGAGGTGGGTATTGAAGCAGTTCTCATTGAAGCCGAACTCTATTGCGTAACTTTTGTTCGCGATTATGTTCAATTCGGACTTCATTGCAAATCGGAAGATGCAAGCTTAAGTGCTTATACATTACCAAAGGTTACGGTAAAAGGTAAACAGTATGCTTTTGCAGATATCGGCTATCGGGATGCCCTGTGTGGGCTCATTAACCAAACTGTAGAGGCTGTTTCTATAATGGCCGGTATTTCTATAAAAATAAAGTTTAAAAATAGTGATGAACTGCTCATTAAACTTACTGATACAGAACATAAAACACTTGTTGAATTTGCTCAGTTTCAATGCGGGGATATCGTTCAAGTATGGAATTAAAATGTAAAAGTTATGAGCCTTCAAAAATGTAAAGTAAAGCGATAAGCATGAAATAGGTTGAGGTGAAATTTATTTATTCCTATATCAGCATCCATTCTAATGACTATACAAAAAAAGTAGAATCCAGCGTTTTGGAACAATTCTTGATTAGTAGCTTGGGTTTCAACAAGACGAGTCACCTACGATTTTGGAAAGAAATCAGTGGGGTACGTATTTATGTCAAAGGCATTCCCGCTGCATTAAATGGTAATTATGCGTTCGACACCCTAGAAGGGGTCAAAGAAGTCAATTTAATTGAAATTGATTTGCCACGATCTTATTGATAACATGCTTGAGCAAGCCATAACAGGGATTGCTGTCCGTATTGCGAAGGAGTTTTCATGGATCATTCACGAAGATCATGGTTTAGACTAACGAGTAATGAGCTCAGCGGTACGGAACGTGTTATTCTGCTTCGCTGTCTTTTCGATCAGGATGACGATCGGTTGTTTCCCGTAATCTTGGATGGCCGCACATTAGCAATCCATAAGAAGCCCGGCCTCCTTTGGAATGATAAGATGTTGTTGAATGCCAAAGCCTGCCGGGTCCCCGTCGGCGGGCCGTGCAACCAACGGTCACGAAAATGGGAGGCGTTATTGGAATGGCTAAACTGATCTATCCTATTAATCTATCCTTGGACGGCTACATGGAGGACGAGCGCGGCGATCTCGATTGGTCGGTCTCCGATGACGAGACCTATGCGTTCTGGACCGGCTTCCAGCGGACGATCGGCACCTACCTGTACGGGCGCGGGATGTACGAGTCGATGGTGTACTGGGAGACGGCGCACGTCAGCGAAGACGAACCGGCGGATAAAGCGCGGGAGTTCGCGCAGATCTGGCGAGCGGCCGATAAGATCGTGTATTCAAGGACGCTTCCGGCGGCAGCAAGCGCCAAGACGAAGGTCGAGCGTGAATTTGATCCTGAGGCGATCCGTAGGCTGAAGGCGTCGTCGGAAGCCGACATTACGATCGGCGGCCCCGAGCTTGCTGGGCAGGCCATGCGCGCGGGACTGATCGACGAGTGCCATCTGCTTCTTAATCCGATCGTCTTAGGCGGAGGCAAGCGAGCATTGCCCGACAACCTCCGCATGCGGCTCGAGCTGCTCGGCGAGCGCCGCTTCCAGAGCGGCATTATTCATCTCCACTACCGCGTGATCGTCTGACCGCCAGCCCGCTCAGCGACAACAAGCTGCCGCAGATCGGCAGCTTGTTGCGTTAATGGCCATTTAACGGAAGAAAAAGTTCTAGAAAAGACTGATCAGCTTCGATCCAAGTATAGCGACTGTCAATCTGGAGGATGCAAATTGCGTGCCGTTCCAAGTCAGAAGGTTCTCGACATAGCCTAACGTATCGGCGTTCGTCGTACCGATAATGCGTTGCAGCGCAAATAAATCGTAGCCCACGCCTCTCTCGTTCGTCACGATGGGAAACAGTCCGCCTAGCGCAAGAACCTCGCCCTGGACAGGCTTTTTCAGCTTGCCGTCGTCGTCGTAATATTGCGTTAAATAGTCGTAGCCCTTGTTGCTAATGTCTATCGTAAATAGCACGTCAAGCTGCGGATTACTGACGCTCACCTTGTAGAAGTCCTCGTAATTCACGTTAAACTTATAGGCCTCGTTATATTTTTCAAAGTCAAACATCTCGTAAACGACATTGTTCTTGAAGGAATACATATAGAAGATCCCGTATCCCCCGCTCCCGCCGGTATCGATGCTGACTAAAATGTCCTGTACGCCATCCTTGGAAAAATCCCCAAGGAAGAGCCTCGCATTGTATCCCGCATTGTTCGGAAGATTGACCGCCGTGCTGCGATTCGAATGTCCATCCTGAATGATCAGCGTGATGTGGTCGGCGAAGGGGCCATCGGTTTGGTTGTCGTATAAATACACGTTATCAAGGATGCCGTCCCCATTGACGTCCCCTTGCTTCGCATCGAGCAGCACAATGCTTCATGCATGAGCGTAGTGCATCCGAACATCCCCTATTCGCAGTCAAATGTCGAATGCCTACAAATATGTAGGTCGGTGCGGATGCCTAGCTGCGCATGAAGGAAATGAAAATTCGGCTGTGAAGCGCGTGGTTATTGCGTCAACGTAATTACAATGCCTGCCAGCGAATTCTATTATATGGTTCAGCTCCAAGGGCAGGATAGTTCCATTACATCGCGAATGATAGTCAGTAGCTTAAAATGACATTTTATTCAATTGAGGCGTGATTTCATGGATAGACAAGAAAGAAAATTTCGAATCGAGCAGTTGAAAAGAAAAATAAAAAAGGAAGTACAAAAGAATACTTTGTTTGATGAATGTATAAGTGCCTTAGGCGAAAATACACGAATTTATAGTTTGAACGAATCCGTTAGAGTTGTTGCCATGTTAGTGATGTCGTTTCCTTTTACGAATTGGGGACGAGTTGACTGGAATTCAGTAGAAAAGAAAATCACCATTCATGATATCAATGAAATAAGAAATCTAAAGGAGTTTGAAAACGAGCATGAGGTATTATTGATATGGGATGAGATGAATTTACCTGTAGTCGAGAGCACATTGGCAAAGATACTTACTCATATTGAAGACGTCGTGGCCGTTGGGTTTAATACTTGGATGATAAACTTGGACATGAATAAAATCATTGAGATCCACCATGATGGTGAGATAATCGCTGGAATTCATTGCGCAAATCTTTCTTGATGACATCGTTATTATATATAGGCTAAGGGGATTTTAATGGACGACTGGTACAGGATCAAACACGACCCCAATAAAGATATTTATCAAAAGTTTGATGAGCAGGTAGACGAGTTCTGGCATTGGTCCAAATCAGTCAAGCAAGTCCTTGAATGGGAAACCAACTATCCGTACTGGACTATACTCAACACCATTTTTGATAGCATAATTGAAACAACAGACCCTAATAAATGGGATCGAAGAACGATCAATAACTTGCTTTATATTTTAGGGAGAGATAATGAATGTGAAATGCTGATCCAAAAACTTAGTGATTTCCCCGCAAGCTTTATATTCCTAGCTGAAGAAGGAATCCATTATCCCGACCGCGACACGAAGTGGCAGATAGCTCATTATTTAACGAAATGTACATCAACCCATTTTACGGAAGCAGAACAGCTTCTCATCAGGTATTACGAGGATGAAAACGAGTATGTCAAAAGACGTGCCCTTTTAGCATTAGGGATGATTAAATCAAATTACGCAGAAAAATATGCGCTGAATTCATGGAGTACAGGAATTGAATATCAAAGAATAGCTGCACTTCAAGTCCTTAAGCAATTAGACTCTCCTCATTATGATGAGCTCCAACTTTGAACGACTGACATCCGACTGGGCGGCATTTTTAATAATCCAAGGCAGCAAAGAAAGGATAGAGCGACTTGGAACATGTATCGATTGCAGATCAACAGGAATCCATAAAGTCTTTGCGTTCGACAATAAGCAAACTGGAGAATGCCTTATCCCAGATGACTGAAACCGGCGCAAGTACGACGCTAGTGAAGAAACGACTCAAAGCGATTAACGTCGGCCTAGCTATGCTAGAAAACGTTTGGCATCAAAGCCCCCACCACTATACCCTGGAAGATTTAACGGAAGCCCGAATGGTGATTACGGGTTTATTTCCATCCATTGAAAACAGTTATGCGAAGGCAAAGGCAGGCAGTCCCCAAAAAACGCTTTTGGAAAGACGAATGAAAGCGTTGGAACTTGCCCTTCATGCAAATGGGTAAGCTGATCTATCCTATTAACCTATCCTTGGACGGCTACGCGGAGGACGAGCGCGGCGATCTCGATTGGTCGATCTCCGATGACGAGACCTATGCGTTCTGGACCGGCTTCCAGCGGACGATCGGCACCTACCTTTACGGGCGTCGGATGTACGAGTCGATGGTGTACTGGGAGACGGCGCACGTCGGCAACGACGAACCGGAGGATAAAGCGCGGGAGTTCGCGAAAATCTGGCGGGCAGCCGATAAGATCGTGTATTCCAGCACCCTTCAGGCTGCGTCAAGCGCCAAGACTCGGCTCGAGCACGAATTCGATCCTGATGCGATCCGGAGGCTGAAGGCGTCGTCGGAAGCCGATATTACGATCGGCGGCCCCGAGCTTGCTGGGCAAGCCATGCGCGCGGGACTGGTCGACGAGTGTCATCTGCTTCTGAATCCGATCGTCTTAGGCGGAGGCAAGCCAGCATTGCCCGACAACCTTCGCATGCGGCTCGAGCTGCTCAGCGAGCGCCGCTTCCGGAGCGGCATTATTCATCTCCACTACCGCGTGATCGTCTGACCGCCAGCCCGCTCAGCGATAACAAGCTGCCGCAGATCGGCAGCTTGTTGCGTTAATGGCCATTTAACGGAAGAAAAAGTCTTAGAAAAGACTGATCAGCTTCGACCCAAGTATAGCGACTGTCAATCTGGAGGATGCAGATTGCGTGCCGTTCCAAGTCAGAAGGTTCTCGACATAGCCTAACGTATCGGCGTTCGTCGTACCGATGATGCGTTGAAGCGCAAATAAATCGTAGCCCACGCCTCTCTCGTTCGTCACGATGGGAAACAGTCCGCCTAGCGCAAGGACCTCTCCCTGGACAGGCTTTTTCAGCTTGCCGTCGTCGTCGTAATACTGCGATAAATAGTCGTAGCCCTTGTTGCTAATGTCTATGGTAAATAGCACGTCAAGCTGCGGATTACTTACACTCACCTTGTAGAAGTCCTCGTAATTCACGTTAAACTTATAGGCCTCGTTATATTTTTCAAAGTCAAACATTTCGTAAACGACATTGTTCTTGCGTATTGCTTTCGAACATCCCCTATTCGCAGTCCAATGCCTTATGCCTACAAATATGTAGGTCGGTACCTAGCGGATTGTGTAGTTGCCTAGGAAGGCCGGAATACCGCGCCTTAAATCATTTGGGAAATTGTGTTAACCAACTTCAACCTTTTATCCGATAACAAGTTACGAGCGATTGAAATCAATTACGGTGAATAGGATGTGTCAAATGGTCAGAAAGCTTATCGGTATGTTGGTTGTCTTCTGCTTGGTTATCAATTTCCCGCCTGTAGCGGGAGCCGCTTCTATTGACAAGCCGATTCAACTGTTTGTAAACAATAAACGCATTGTCGGTGTTAATCCTATCGTAAAGTCGGGCGTCTTGTACGTACCTTATCGCAAATGGTTTGACGCTATGGGTTATAAGGTGGCTTACGATCATGTTGCCGGGCAAATCTCAGGGGTGATCGACGGAGCAGAAATTGACTTCTGGGCCGGCGAGGATGTTATTACGTATAACGATCGGAGTTATAGCTTACCCCAAGCAATCCCTGTTTTTAATGGACAAGTTTATGTCCCGCTTCGCCAGTTTGGAAACATCATCAAGTATTCCGTTTATTTTGATCAATCGAATCGTACTGTGAATGTGAAATCATTTGGTTACGGTCAGGAGGCGGCAGTGAAAGAGCTCGTGACGAAGTATTACGAAACCTTCAGCCCCCATTTACTGACGTACGACCATCAAGAGCGGAGTTACTCCAATCTTGAATACGATTACGAAACCGATCGAGCAATCAGCGAGGTCCCGGTTCGAGAATTTAAGGTGACCATTGATAAAATTGAATACAATTCCAACTCAGAAGCAACGCTTCTAGTAACTTATATCAAGAATACGGAATTATTAAATCAAACGAATATGTACGCCTACAACATTCGCTATGAGCAAGGACGATGGAAGATCGCGCATTATGGCTCGTTTTATAACGATACGGAACTTTCGGAGGAGATCGAGCAAAAAGCTGCAGCCATTTTGGAAAACCAATATAGCGCGCAAAATACCGTATTGTCGGATCTAAGAACTTACTATACAGCATTTAATGCAGAAGATCTCGAGCAAACGCTTCAGTATACGGCCCCCTCATTTATAAAAGAATGGGATAATTATGTCATCGGTTCAGAAACATGGGAAGACCATTTGAAGGAGTATTTTCCCTATCGAGATGAGAGATTCAAGTTGTCTGATGAACGAGTCGTTTTCCTTGGAAGAAACGAGGCCGTCGTCCAAGGGGTGCTTAGCTGGAGCGATGCTGCAGACGACATTCATGAAGGTGACTATGTATACGAAGCCCTTATTTATCTTGAATATGCCAATGGTCGCTGGACGTACAAAGAAGATATTGATCTCGATCAGGACTACGATCAACGTGCAGAGATCAATGTGTTTAAGTGACCTATCGATAGCAATGGGTTCGACCGAGCAGTCCCCAAGATGACGGCAGCCGAAGGTGACAATAATTGGGTCAGTGCAAGGTATGCGACTGGCGCGGTATGGTTGCGATTGGCTGGCAGCCGGCCAGATGTTCGGTTCCCCTTTTATTGAAGAAACTAAATTTAACGTGGGGACAAGTGATAGTATTCATTAATGGGGCGATTTCTTGTGCTAAGTAAAATAGATACAATTTGCAACATTACTTATCGACTGGCATGGTTCGAAGTACCTGAAAATCAAATAAAGAGATCTTATAACAAGCTAAGAAAATTAACTCGTGAAGTATGGACGGAATTTCACCATGAGTTGTTAAGTAGATTGAAAACCTTGGAGAATCCTGCAGCTGACTATCAGCTATTTTGGTTTGAATGTATGGCTGGTTCACCGGTAGGTCCGAATCTACACAACCTAAAGGGTATGCCTCTCAGCTTACCGTATCAGAGCTTACCCACAGATTATAATGAACATCAGGGACTACATGACTCTAAAGTCAAGAGCTTTCGCAATGACGGACAGAATCTTATTGTAAATATCCTTTTAGATTCTTGGAAACATGAAAGTGCAGAATTAAGCTTCATTAATGTCAGTCATTACGTTTACCAAAATGATAATAAAGTGATTGAACTGGCATTAGAGAACATCAAAGAGTTCACTATTTTATCTGATGGAGAAGCTCCATTAATTGATTATTGTCTTAAACATCTGGGAATCGAAAGAAATGAGGCTATGTTAAATAAAAGATTGTTTTACTTGTTTTCACCCTCCGAGGCCATCTATATTTTTGCTGATTCTTGGTCCATTAAGACATACTAATTTAGGCACAAACTGATTATGCTCCCTATCGGAGAACGATAGTTCAATTGAACAACTCGCTGGTGTGCCTGGCGGATTAATCCAATATCAGGAAGTTTACACCAACGACTAAATGCTTGGAGTGACTGGTATGTATGATTATGTGAGTATCCATTCTCAAAGCTATAAAGAGAAGATTCAATCAAAGGTATTGGATCACTTCCTAACCTTTAAAATGGGTTTTAACAAATCAAGTCACCTTAGATATTATACAGAGGTAGATGGGCAGCTTATCAGTATAACAGGCAATCCTGCTAATCAAGATGGAAACTACGCCTATAGCACACTCGACGAGGCTTCAGAGGTTAATCTAGTTGAAATAAATGTTCCGAGCAACTCAAATTCCGTTCTTGAGAAAGCAATATCTGAAATTGCAGTTGCTATTACACAACAATTTTCATGGATAATTGATGAAGACCATGGATTAACGGAAAACGATAGTTGAACGAACTTAAGGTGAAAGTTAAACAAAGGTTATGCCTTGAAGGATTGAGCTGTCTGGGAATTTTATTAAATCTGCAGATTCTTGCAAGTACGCACTAAGAATCGAATGGAAAATAGGATGAAGCAGAAGCACCTCTGCCCCATCCTATTTTTGCTTAATATATGCCTCGCTAGTCTAGAGCGCTAACCTGATTCTCCCCCAACACATCCTGCCGCAGCACCCACATGAAGTACAGCACTTTGGCGGCTTTGGCGCGAGTGACAACGGTCTTCGGCTCGAACGCCGTGCCGTTTGCCATCAAGCCCCGGGCGATGCCGTTCTCCGAGCGGATGAGGCCGAGCTCGTAGGCTTCCTTGGCTTTGGCGAATAGCTCCGGGGCGATGGCGACGGTGTCGGTCAGCTGTGCAAAGGAAACGAGCGGGTAGTACATCGCCCCTCTCGCGCCCGAATCGAGGTTCAGATCGTAGCCGGGATCACCGGGGATAACGGATGCACCGTTGTAGTCGGTCATGAACCGCGGCTTGTTGACAGGGAAACGGGCGTGGTAGGCGTCGGCCAAGATCGCGGCCATCGTCTCTCGGGTCAGCTCGCCGTTCGGGTAATCGGAGACGGACGATGGGGAAACGCCGAATGCGAGCGACAGCGCCTCCTTGAACGCGGACACGGTCATCGATTCGTTCGGACGGAAGTTGCCCTGCGCATCCTTGTGCATAACGCCGAGCTGGATGAGCTTCTCGATCTGGTTGCGATAATAAGCGTCGGGGCCGGTAGTCGTGTCCCGCGTCATCTCGGGGAAGATTGCCGACCAATCGCCGGAGACAACTGCGTCTCTGACTGCCGGCAGCAGCAAGGACGAGATGGCGCCCGCCGTGAGATCTCCCGCTTGTCCCAGGCGGAACAGCTCGGTCGCGACGATGCGGGCGAATGGCTTGGCGAGCGCCTCCTTGTAATGCGTGCCGTCGATCTTGTTTGCGGGATGGCCGTTGGCGTAGCTGCCGTCGTTGGTCTTGCCCGGGGTCTCGCCGGCTTCGAGCGACATGACGATGGCGCTGACGGCGTCCGGGCCGGATTCGTTGTAAAACTTGAGGCTCTCCGCATTGAGATCGACCAGCGTGATCCCGGCAGATTCGGCCAGGCGCTTCATCAAGGCGGGGAACTGGCGGACGACAAAGGAATTCGTAAATACGTCGGATATGGAATCGCCGTCGACCCGGGACATCGGCGTGACCATGACGGGGATCAGGCCGCGTGCGCGAATGGCCGGGAGGTACAGCTCCGTCATATATTTTGCATACATCTCTTCGGTTGACCCGCGCCCGAAGCGCCGGAATTCGTCGTAGCTCTCGTCGTTGTGGCCGAACTGGATAAGGATGTAGTCGCCGACGCGGCCTTCAAGCAGAATCTCGTTGAGGCGTCCTTCCCAGTACGAATTCTTGAACGAGCGTCCGCCCATCGAATAGTTGATGACGTTCACCCGGTCCGCGTCGAAAAGCGAGCCGATGATCTGTCCCCAGCCGCTCATCGGCGCTTCGTCGAACGTGTATGTCTTGACCGTCGAATCCCCGAGCAGGAATAGGTTCGGCACACGTCCGTCCTCTCTCTTATGCGGAAGCAGCGGTTCGAGCGTGATCTCTGCGAGCCCGACGGGAACGCCGATCTCGGTCGGCTCGATCTCGACTTCAATCGCATCGTATCCGTTGACGTACGTGTACGTCCACTCGCGGTCCGCAGCCTCTGCCTTGAAGCGGATCGGCAGCAGCTTCGCCGCATCCCAGTGGCCGTCCTGGAGCAAACGGTCGCCATGCATGCCGGATACGGAAACGGTCGTCTGCGCGGCGTTCGAGGTCAGCTTGACGCGGATGCGATAAGCGCCTGGCGGCGCGTCGATCCGGAACGCCATGCCGTAGCGGTTATATTCGTCGCCCTCAAATCCCGGTTCAGCGTCGAACGCCGTCTCCGTTATTGAGAAACCCGTGCCGTCCGATGTGATGACTTCGGTATGTACGATTCTGGACGGCAGCGCGCAGGTCTCGCCGACAAAGCCATATCCGACGTCCGAATCGTAGAGCGGTGCGCGGCCATCCGTATCCAGCGCTACGGTCACATACCCAGGCATGGGTTGTTCGGTAAAATTAAATTTTAGTGCAAGTTCCTCCGTCATGCGCGAGGCCCTCCTTCCTTCTATCCGTCGACCCGCGCCGACACACGAAACCAGTCGGCCTCCAACTGCCCGCCCCCGGAACCGGACGCGAACAAACCGAGCTTGGCGCCGACCCAGTGGCCTTCCGAGGCCTGAAGCGCTTCTCCCGGAACCGCGGCATAAGACTTGCCATCGTCCAGGCTATAGCTGTAAACGTAGCTGGTATCGGCTGATACCTCGACTCGCAAACGGACGACCTCCGTCCCTGCCAGCGGCAGCGACCACAACTCGGTTTCCCCGGTTTTGTCGCCGGCAGCGATATAAAGGGTCAGCGGAAACGCCTCGGCATCGTCGGCCATCCTCGAGGATCCGGCAGACCCGCCAGCCGTGTCTGCAGCCGCCGCACGCCCCGCCTCTCTCCGCACAGCCAGACAGCTGTACCGGTAGCCAAACACGATCAACCCGCCACTGTCTCCGTCCTTAAGGCCCGTCGCGTCCACGAGGCATTCAGCCGCAAATGCCGGCGCCGGGAACTTCTGCATCAGCAGGTTCGGCGATTGATACAAGCCGCCGCCTTCCCCAACCCGCGGCATGGCAAGCAGCCGAATAAAGCCCGGACGCGCCGACAGGCTCCACCAGCGCATGTCCGGATTCGCCTGCCACTGCCATTGCAGCCCGAGATGCGGCGCGTCGAATTCATCCGACGTTGCCGGCACTTCTACCGCGCACGCTTCGCCCACATTCGGCTTGCGCCAGCGCAGCACCGGCTCCCCGATCGCTTCACCTGCCCGCCGTTCGCCCATGACCGGCCAGCCGTCTTCGTCCCAGCTCATCGGCTGCAGATGCACGACCCGGCCGTACGGCCCCTTGTCCTGGAAATGCACGAACCACGACTCGCCCGACGCCAGCTCCACCCAGCCGCCTTGGTGCGGGCCGTTGACCTCCGTTTCACCCTGATGCAATACGATTCGGTCCTCGTACGGCCCCCAGACGCTGTCCGATCGGAACACCGTCTGCCACCCCGTCGCGACGCCGCCCGCGGGCGCAAAAATATAATAATAGCCGTCGCGCTTATATAACTTCGGCCCCTCCAACGTCGGATGCTTGTCCGTCCCGTCGTAGACGATCCGGCCCTCGCCCAACACCGTCCGGCCATCTGCCGACATTTCGCAGACGTTCAGCTTGTGCTTGATGCCGCTGCGGCTGTGCGCGTACGCGTGGATGAGATACGCCCGGCCGTCCTCGTCCCACAGCGGGCAGACGTCGATCAGCCCCTTGCCCGGCTTCACCAGATGCAGCGGCGCCCATTCCCCCGCGGGATTGTCCGCGGTCGTCATCAGGATGCCGACGTCGGGGTCGCCGTAGTAGATCCAGTACTTGCCCGCATGGTAGCGCAGGCTCGGCGCCCAAACGCCGCCCCCATGCTGCGGCGTATCGTACCCGGCCAGCGGCATGCGGGTCATGGCATGGTTGATCAGCCGCCAGTTGACCAGGTCCCGCGAATGCAAAATCGACAGCCCGGGCACATGCCCGAAGCTTGATGCCGTCATATAGAAGTCGGACCCGACCCGGATGACGTCCGGATCGGAATAATCCGCGTGCACGATCGGATTAACATAAGTGCTGTCGCCCTGATCGGGCACCCACGGATGCTGCGACACGGTAGACCCTCCTTTTTCAACTCCAAAACGACAAACCTTGCCGACTACGCCTGCCCCAAATAACGCTCGATCTCAAGCGCGCACAGCAGCAGCGGGCCGATGCCCATATAGTGATCCGAGACGATCGCTTCGGAAATGTAGTAGTCGAACGTGCCGTTGCGCTCCTTGCTTAAGCCCGCGCCGTTGCAGATCCGGTGCAGATGCACGCCGTCCGCGTCCTCCGTGACGAGCCGCTCCTGGATGCCCTGCCAGCCCTTTAACGCCGCATCGCGGAAGCCGCCGCTCAGATAGCCGAGGCGCAGCGCCTTGGTCATCGCATAGACGAACATGATACTACCGGACGCCTCAAGGTAATTGCCCTTGCGATCGCCTTGATCGAGCACCTGGTACCACAGGCCGCTGGCCGGATCCTGCACGCGGACCAAGGCATGGCACATCCGTTCGAAAATGCCGATAATCGTCCCGCGCTTCGGATGCGCGACCGGGATATGATCGAGGCAGTCAACGACCGCCATCGCGTACCAGCCCATCGCCCGGCTCCAAAAGTTTTTGGACAGGCCCGTGACCGAGTCCGCCCACTCCTGCTCGCGCGCCTCGTCCCAGCCGTGGTAGAGCAGCCCCGTCCGCGGATCGCGGGTGCGGCGCTCCACCAGCAGCAGCTGATGCGCGACTTCGTCCGTCAGCTCCGGGCGCTCCATCACCTTGGCATATTCCGCCAGAAACGGCGATGCCATATACAAGCCGTCCAGCCACATCTGGAACGGATAGATTTTCTTGTGCCAGAACCCGCCCTCCGATGTGCGGGGCTGACCGATCAACTGCGTTGCCAGCGTATCCGCCGCCTTGGCGTACCGCGAATCGCCGCCGCGCGCCAGCAGCGGAAACAGATTTTTGCCCTGATTGATCTGGTCGAGGTTGTACTCCTCCAGCGAATACGTGGCGATCTTGCCGTCTTCGGCGATATAGTGGTTCATGTGCAGGCGCATAAAGTCAAAATAACGTTCGTCGCCGAGCTGCTCGCCCGCCCGCGCCATCGACATGAGCAGCATCCCCGGAACGTACGCCCAGCGCTCGAGCGGATACGGATGGTAGCCGTCCTCCCCGCACTGCCGTATAATCGTGTCCGCGATTCGCGTCGACCAGGCCGTTTGCTTCGTTATCGATTCGGTTGTCATCGTGTTAAGCCCCTCTCTTCGTACCCGTTAGACGCCGCCGACTGCAATTGCTCCCGCAGCCAGGCATACGCAGGTTCCCCGTGAATCTCATGCCCGCCTTCGAAAAAGTCTGCCTGCACCGCATCCGCGGCACCCGCTTCGGCATACAAAACCTTCAACTGCTCGAGCGCCTTAACGGCCGGCTCGCGGGGGAACACGCGGTCCGTATCGCCCGACTCCAGGAACAGGCCTCTCGGCGCGATCAGCCCGAGCAGGTCCGGCATCTCCGCTTCCGGCAGCAGGCCGGGGATGTAGTTGTCGAGACAGTGGTTGCGATCCAGAATGCTCTCCTCGAACAAGCTAGCGTACCCGCTAACGACGGCGCAGCTGATGCGCGGGTCGAGCGCAGCCGTGAAGCCCGCCACGAGACCGCCGCCGGAGATGCCCATGATGCCGATGCGCGACGGATCCACCTCGCCGCGGCTCTGCGCATAGTCGATGGCCGACTTGGTCTCCCGTACCCGCAGGCCTGCAACCGTGCGCCCGGTCATCAAGAGATGAACCGCCAGCCGGAAGCACGAGGACTGGCCCGGCCCCTGCGCGGTGTCCTCCTCCAGCCTGCGGTCACCGAAGCCCGCCAGCTCCGGCGCGATGGCGACGAATCCCTGCCGGGCGAGCGCCACGGCGAAGTCCTTGTGCAGCCCGGCCTCGCCCGCCCGCTCGCGCCCGTCCGGCTCCAGACCCACGATCTCGCGTGCGCCGTAGCCGTGGCCGTGAAGGGCGATGACCGCCGGCAGCTTTGCCGCTTGTGGGCCCGCGCCGGTCGGAACGAGCACGTACACGCGCATCCGCAGCCCTTCGACCGTGCCGATCTCCACGAGCTCGCGCGTATAGCCGTCGCACGCGACTTTTTCTACTAGCTGAGGCCGCAGATCGTCCCCATCCTCTGGAAAGTCGCCGAGCAGTCGCTCGAACGCTGCTATCAACCGGGCCCTCGCCTCTTGCGTTACCGGCAGGCCGCGCGCCCGCCGCTTCTCCGCCGCCTGACGTTTCAGCGCATCCAGATAATGCTCCAGCTTCATCGCGATCCACTTCCTTTTCTCATCAACAACCTTCTATTCAATCAACAGAGCCTTCTATCCGATTAATAGCTTTCACTTAATACCCTTCCGGATGCCAGCCGCCGAAAATCTCGATAATCCGGTAATCCGCCGCTTCCGCCGCGGATAGCTGCCGCGACCATGCGACCCGCGCCCCCAAGTCGGCGCCCTGTCCGCTGCTCGCAAACTCCTCGTACCGGCTCGTCCCCTCGCGGTCCGGCTGACCCCAGTTGTGCCAGCCTTCCGCCGCCACCGAACCGTCCATGACCGTCCGGATGAACGCGACATGCGCGTACGGACGCCACGGCCGGCCGAGGTAGACGTCCCTTACGTCTTCGCCGCTCGTAATCTTGCAGTCGAGGAACACGTACCCGAACCGTGTCCCCTCCGGCGTCGAGGCGGCGGTAATATAACCGCGCGACCGTTTGTTGTGCAGCGTGCACCGGTCGAACACGGCCGTGGCGGCGCCGAAGATGTAATCGACGTCCCCTTCGATGTAGCAGTCGTTATAATATTGCAGGCCTTGGCCCGTATATAGCGTATCCTGATCGCCCAGCAGCGCGGCATTGCGGAACACCGCCCGCCCCGCGTCGACGAATGCCGCGACGGCTTGGCCCGTGCCGGGTCCGGACGCGTTGCGGATCGTCACGTTTTCCGCCGTGAACGACTCGGCCAGCACGTTAAGCGTGCCCGAGCGGAACGTGCCGAGCGGCTGCCCGTCGGCGCCCAGCGTATGGGCGTTGTCCGACCAGGTCAGAATCGTCCGCGCCCGGTCCTCGCCCAGCAGCAGAATCGGCGGCGCCGTGGCCGGAATCGTGATTTTTTCCTCGTATACGCCTGGCTTGATGCGGATCGTGACCGGCGCGCCGCCCGCTGTCGCGAGCGAATCGACGGCGTCCTGCAGACGGCGATAATCGGCGTCTCCTTGCGCGGATACAGTGATCAACACGGCATGAACTCCTTTCCAATGCGAACCTAATTCATTATAATCTAGGATCAAGAACCGCTGCCCGGATACGGAGGAATGACGATGTCCGCCTCGATGGACGCTACGCCCAAATATTTCGTGGAAAATGGAAGCGTCAGCATTCAGCGCATCAAACGCCACGGCGTGACCGCGATGCCGCGGCCGCACAGCCACGATGCCATAGAGCTGTATTACCTGCTGGACGGCGAGCGCGTCTACTTCGTCGACGGCAAGGTGATCACGCTGCGAAAAGGCGAGCTGATCGCCATCGCCGGCGGCGTCATCCATTCGACGGCCAGCTCCGAGATCGCCGAGTTCGAGCGCGTCCTCATCCACTATGAAGCGTCCGCGCTGCCCGGCGCGCTGCGCGGCCAGGTGCTATTCGAGACCGGCGAATCGTGCCGAGTCTTCGCGCTGAACCTGCGCGAGCGCGAGGAGGCCGAGCGCCTCATGCGCCGGATGCTGGAGGAATGCGCGCTGGCGCGGCCTTATTACGAGCCGTGCTGCTTGTCGCTCCTCGCCGAGCTGGCTATCCTGCTCGGACGCTCCGAGCGGTCGGCGGCTGCCGGCGCTTCCCGCGACGCCTTGCATGCGAAGGTATCGGAGGTCGCCGAATATTTGCAGCGGCATTACCGCGAATCGCTGACGCTGGCGGATACGGCGAAGCACTTTTACCTCAGCAGCTCGTATCTGAGCCGCGTATTCCACCGGCTGACCGGCTTTCATTTCCGCGAATACATCCTTCATCTGCGCGTCCGGGAGGCCCAGCGCCTGCTCGCCCATACCCGCAAGCGCATCTCCGACGTCTCGCTCGACGTGGGCTTCGAGCACCTGTCGCACTTCAACAAAGCGTTCAAGCAGGCGTGCGGGCTGACGCCCATGCAGTACCGCAAGTTCGCCAAGGCGGACCCGGCGAGACAAGCCGAGGTCTAGCGGATATCCGTGTTCGTGCAGGCATGGAGCCGGATCTCCGGCTCTGAAGTAACCTGCAGCCGCAAGCCCCGCAGCGTCAGCCGGTCGGCATGGCGCGCGACGACGCCGCTCTCCGTTTCCGCCGTAAAGTTTTCCACCGTCAAGCCTTCGAGCGGCAGCTCCGGCAGCCCGTTGATCAGCAGCGCGGTCTGCGCGCCGATGCAGGTCAGATCGCGCAGCGTAATGTTGCGAATGACCGGCGTCTCCTCCGTCACCGCGTACGTCTGCGCGTCGTAGCCCTCCGAGCCTTCCTTGCCCGCGTAGAACAGGTGGAACGACACCGCTTCGAGCGGAATGCCGGACATATGAATCCGCTCCATGACGATATCCTCCACGACGCCGCCCCGGCCGCGCGCGCTCTTGAAGCGAATGCCGATATCCGTATTCATGAAAAGGCAGTCGGAAACGCGCACCGCGCGGACGCCGCCCGACATCTCGCTGCCGACGACGACGCCCCCGTGCCCGTGATACACCGTGCAGTCGCGGATCGTCACGAATTCACACGGCAGCCCGCGCCGCCGACCTTCCTCGTCCTTGCCCGACTTCAGGCAGATCGCGTCGTCGCCGACGTCGAACGTGCAGCGCTCGACGAGCGCGTGCCGGCACGACTCCAGGTCCAGCCCGTCGCCGTTTTGCGAGTACCAGGGATTGAGCACCGTCACGTCCCGCACCGTCGCCTGCTCGCAGTCCATCAGGTGCAGGCACCAGGCGGGCGAATTTTGAAAAGTAGGTCCGTCCAGCAGGACGCGTTTGCAGCCGCGCAGGCTGAGCATCGCGGGACGCAGATGCGCCCGCGCCGGCAAGTAGGCCTCCGTGTCCGTGACGCCTTGCTCGCGCAGCTGACGGACAAGAGCTTCGCCGTCCCGCGCCTCGGCTGACGGCCACCACATGTCGCCGCCTTCGCTGAGCGCGCCGCCCGACTGCAGCAGCTTGCGCCACTGGTCGTCGGTCATCTTGAACCGCTTGACCGGGCGCCAGCCTTCGCCACTGCCGTCGAACACGCCGCTGCCCGTGAACGCGATGTCCTCGAGCGCTTCGCCGTCCAGCGGCGACAGGCAGCGCACGGCCGATTGGCCCTCGTACTGGGTCGCGACCAGCGGATACAGGGCGGGATCCGCCTCGAAGCGCACGAGCGCGCCCGCCTCGACGTGCAGCGCCAGCCGGCTGCGCAGCCGGATCGGCCCCGTGCGCCAGATGCCCGCCGGGATGTGCACGGTGCCCCCGCCCGCCGCGGCGCAGTCGTCGATCGCGCGCTGCAGCGCGTCCGTGCACAGCGCGAGCGGATCGGGCGCCTCGACGTAGTCGGCGAGCGAGAACGTCCGGTCCGGGATGTCCGGCAGCGCGGGGATCGGGTACGCCTGGTTTTGGTGTTTATCTTGATCTCGGTGTTCTGCTTGGTCGTAGTGTTCTGCTTGATCTTGTGCCCCATGCGTCTGTGCCGTCATCTGCGTCTCCCCTCCCTTAGGCGTCCGTCGGCTCATAATCGAACCAGTCGAAGTACGCGTAGTTGTTGATGTCGTTGGCGTTGTCGTTGTCCGCCTCGTGGCCTGCCCTGCGACCTGTCTCCGTGCCCACCGCATACATCCCGATATAGGCGCCGGTAAACCCGCCCGCAATATCGGTGCTCAGCAGCGTGCCGTCGGCGTCTTCGAGCAGCGTCCGCCACTCCGATGCGCCCGGCTCCCGCCAGCTGAACGCGTACCGTTGGCCGTCCGCCTCGGCGCGCAGTTCCAGCGCTTCGCCCGCAAACGCGGCCGTCGCCAGCACCGTCTCTTCGCCCCGGCGCCTCTGCGTCAGCCGCAGTTCGTTGCCCGCTCCCGCGCCGCCGAATCTGCCGTAAGTGAAGCGGAACTGGTTGTCCGCGTTCTGCAGCAGCACGAGCCCGGCCTCGTCGCCTTCCGCCTTCGGCGCGAAGCGCATCGCGGTCGAGGCCTTAAACCCCATATGCTGCTGCCTGCGGCCCACGAACGCCGGGTTGTCATCCCGCGCGATCGACGCCGCCTTCAGCGCCAGCCGCAGCGCGCCCGGCTGCGCCGCAAGGCTCCAAAATTCGCCGCGCGGCGTGCGAATAAAGTTCCAGTACGGCGCCAGCGCCGGCGCGTCGAAGTCGTCCCGCACCGCAGCGGACGCCACCGGCGTCCAAGGCAAATCCGGCGCTTCGCCCTCCAGCTCCACGACCCCTTTGCCCGGATTAACGACCGGCCAGCCGTCTTCCCACGCGACGGGCACGAGGAACGTTTCCCGCCCGAGATTGCGATAGTAGCCGCCGTAAGGACGGGACGCGAGGCACACCATCCACCAATCGCCCTTTTGCGTCTCAATCAGCTCGCCGTGACCGACGTTCACGATTGGATAGCCGCGGCCCAAATGGCGGTGCGTCAGGATCGGATTGCCTTTGTACCCTTCGAACGGTCCCATCGGCGAGTCGCTGCGCGCGATCGTGATCGCATGCGTGTGGCCCGTGCCGCCCTCGGCGATTGTCAGATAGTACATGCCGCCGATCTTGTACAGATGCGGCCCTTCTTGCGCATGGGCGACCTTGAGCGCGCCGCGCCACAGGCTGACCTTCGGTCCGACGAGCCGCCCGCTCGCAAGGTCCAGCTCCTGGAGCCAGATGTCCATTTCCTTCGCGTACTGCTGGCCCTCGGGCGGTCGCCGGTTGCCCGTATAGTAGACTTTGCCGTCGTCGTCGAACAGCAGCGACGGGTCGATGCCCGGCGCGTCGTCCAGCCACACCGGATCGGACCAGTTGCCGGCCGGGTCTGTCGCCGTGACGTAGAAGTTGCGGCATTCGAGGTCGTTCGTGACGAACGTCGTAATCATATAGAACACGCCGTCATGATAACGAATCGTGGGCGCCCAGATCCCTTTGGAAGGCAGGATGCCGTCCAGGTCCAATTGCGACGGGCGGTCGAGCACATGGCCGAGCTGGCGCCAGTGGACCAGATCCTTGCTGTGGAAGATCGGCACGCCGGGATAAAACTCGAAGCTCGAGGTGACGAGGTAATAGTCGTCGCCGACGCGAATGGCCGACGGATCCGGATAAAAGCCGGGTAGAACGGGATTGCGGAACATGCGCATGCTGCGGCCTCCATTGCCTGACGTTGAAGAAGCAGCTTCAGTATAGTTGATGAAAACGTTAAAATATTGGCATTCCCGTGCTCATTTTTCATTTTTTTATACTTCCTTGTCCTCACATCCCCGCTTACCCTGCAATAGGCAGTTAACAATCGCCCCGACATCCTTTATAGTAAGTCTACAAAGGAGCGATGGGCATGAACGGGGAAAGACGGCTGAAAATCCGGTTTTTTATGAGCTTGACGTTAATCTCGATCTGTTCGGTGCTTGTCCTGGCTACTGCCCTTTTCTTCTGGTTCCGCGGCAAGACGATCGACTACGTCAACAAAGCCAACGATAGCGTGCTGCTGAACACGGAGACGGTGTTCGCCAAATATATGGATTCGGTGCAAAACTATACGCTCGCCTTCTACCGCCACCCGAACATCAACTCGGTCATGCAGAGCGGCGACAGCAGCTGGAGCGACCAGCTTTTCAGCGCGCTCAGCCAGATCAAGGGGACGCTCACCGTCAACCCTTATCTTGAAAACGCTTATATCATGGGCGCCAACGGTCCGGTCATGATGTTCGAGAACAATCCGCTCAGCAAGGCGTCCAAGCAGGAGCTGTACGAACGCATCCGGGACGGCCTGATCAAAGATTCGCCCTTCCTGTGGACCGCGACGCTCAACAACGGCGACAAGGAAACCGTCATGCTGACTTATTACAACGACAAGGTGTACGCGAACAGCGAATATACCGGCGCCATCGCGATCTCGACCAATCTGAGCAAGCTGCAGGAGAACATCTTCACGGACGTCGCGGACAGCGATACGCATTATGCCGTACTGAGCCCGGAAGGCGCCGTACTCATGCAGAGCGGTCCGCCGGGCGACGACTACGACGAGGCGCTGCTGCAGCGCATTGTCGGCGGGCGCAGCACGTCCGGTACGCTGGTCTGGAAGCCGGACCGCGGCCCCAAGCAGCTGATCACGTATCGCCTGGCTACCAAGCAGGGGCTCTGGTATCTGTCGGAGACGTCTTACCGCAACAGCATCCGCGACATCTCCAACGCCATGGTGCTCCTGATCGCGCTGTGCGTCGTCCTCGCGGCGGCCGCGGCGGGCGTCGCGGCGTTCGTGTCGCATCGCATGTACAAGCCGATCGGCGCGCTGTTCGGCAATATCCGCAGCCTGTCGGGCGAGCGTCTCGCCTTCGCGGGCGCGGGCGGCTTCGAGGAGGCGAACCGGGAGCTCGAGCGGATCGCCGGCCGGTTCGGCGAGCTCAAGCGCGAGAACGAGGACAGCGCGCTGCTGTCCTGGCTCACGACGCCGTACCGCTCGGGCGAAGCGGTGCCTTCGGCGCTGCCGCTGCTGAAGGGCGGCGGCCCCGGCAGCGCGGCCTTCTGCGTCGCGGTGCTGCGGCTGGACGAACGCATCGGCGAAGCCGACGCGATGACCGACGCCGAGCGGATGGCGCGGCTTCGAGATCTGCCGCGGGCGGTCGAAGCGTCGTTCGAGGGCGCCTGCGCGTGCCGCGGCTTCTTCCCGCATTCGGGGACGGCCGTGCTGATCGTGAGCGAAGCGCGCGAAGGCAGCTTCGGCGACCAGGGCATTGCCCGCGAGCGCTGGGAGCAGCTCGAGCAACTGGTCCGCGCCTGGCCCGGAACGCAAGGCGCGCTTGGCGTCAGCCGGCTGTCCGCGGATCCTTCCCAGCTGAAGGCGCTGTATGAGGAAGCGAGAGACTGCCTGCAATACATGAAGTTCCAGTACCGGACGCCCGTCGTCTACGCCGAGGATGCCGCGCAGCTGTCGGAAGCGCCGATGCCGGAGCAGACGCTGGAAGCCGTGCTGCAGGTCGTCCGCGAGCAGAAGCACGAGCTGATCCCGCGCGCGGTGGAGCGCGCGCTCGCCGAAGCCGGCGGTTACCGCGCCGAGCAGGCGACGATCGCGCTGTCGCGGATCGCTTCGGAGCTGTCTGGCATCGCCGAGACCGGCGCGGCGGGCGGCATCCCGCGGCACGCGGACTTCCTCGAGCTGTACCAGCGCATCTGGAGCTTCGCCGTCTACGAGGAGCTAAGAGCGTGGCTCGAGCAATTAAGTTTCAGAGCCTACGAGAAATTAAAGGAACGCAACGCCGTGCAGACGCGTGACGTTGCCGGGGAAGCCATCGCCCATATCCGCAAGCACTTCGCCGATCCGATGCTGTCGCTGAACGCGCTGGCGGACAAGCTCGCGATCAGCCCACCGTACCTGAGCCGCCTGATCACCGAGTCGACCGGCAGCAGCTTTCCCGACTTCGTCAACCTCGTCCGGCTCGAGTATGCGCGCTCCCTGCTCGTGGACGAGCTCGAGCTGGACATCCGCACCGTCGCCGAGCGGTCGGGCTACGGCAGCAGCACGTACTTCACGACGCTGTTCAAAAAACGGTACGGCATGACGCCGACCAAGTGGCGGCTCAATCATATCGTGCAGCAGAGCGAATGACCGCAATCCTCTCCGCAATCCTCGTTCGCAAGCCCCGAATCCGCGCCGGATAAGGGGTTTTCGTTTTTTTGAGCAATTTTATTTTTTTGAAGGCGGGCTTCGCTTCGATTTTTTAAGCGATTTCATTTCTTTGAGATGGCGCTTTGCCGCCAGGGTGAATAAGCTTGGGTCAGTAAAGCGCTTTCGGTCCACGGATCGATGCGAAGCTGCTTGAGCACCATCCACCAACGCAGGACAAGGAGTGAATCTTGATGACGGAAAAAGCTTATCCGACGCCCAAGGCGCGGGAGCGAAGCAAATGGCTGAGGTCGCTGCGCAACGACAGCTCGCTGTTCCTGCTGGCGCTGCCCGGCGTGATCGCGCTGATCCTGTTCGCTTATTTGCCGATGAGCGGACTCATCCTCGTGTTCAAAAATTATAATTTTAACGGCGGCATCTTCGGAAGTCCCTGGGCGGGCTTCGACAACTTCGACTTCTTCTTCTCGAGCATGGATAGCGCCATCCGGGCGACGCGCAATACGGTTATGCTGAACGTGCTGTACATGCTGACCGGCACCTTCTTCTCGGTGGCGCTCGCCATCGCGCTGAACGAGCTGCGGAGCAAGGGCTATATCAAAATTACGCAGAGCGTCATGTTCTTTCCGTACTTTATCTCGTGGATCGTCATCGGCGCCATCCTGTTCTCCCTGCTCGACTTCGAGAAGGGCATCGTCAACCGCATGCTCGAAGGCATCGGCATGCAGCCGATCGACTGGTATGCGCATCCGTGGCTGTTCGTCGTCGTGCTCGTGCTGGCGAATATCTGGAAAAGCGCGGGCCACGGCGCCATCATCTACTATGCGGTGCTCCAAGGCGTCGATACGTCCTACTACGAAGCAGCGAGAATCGACGGCGCGTCCCGGTGGCAGCTCATTACCAAGATCACGCTTCCGATGCTGATTCCTTCTATTATATTGCTCACGCTGCTGAGCATCGGCGGCATGCTGAAGGGCGACCTCAGCATGATCATGGGCGTCACCTTCCTCAATCCGCTGCTGCTGCCGACGACCGACATCATCGACGTCTTCGTATACCGGACCGCGATCCGCTCCGGCGAGTTCGGCTTCGCGTCGGCCATCACGCTTTATCAATCCGTATTCGGTCTCGTGCTCGTGCTCGTCGCCAACAAGCTGGCCGGCTGGTACGACAGAGACAGCAAACTATTCTAGGAGGGACGCGTCATGGCAATCCGGGAAAATCGAACGCTGCTGATTTTCTTCTACGTATTCATCGGCGTGTTCGCCGCCATCTGCTTAATCCCGTTCATCCTCGCGGTATCGGGCTCGCTCTCGTCGGAGGCCAAGATCGCGGCGAACGGCTACTCTTTTTTGCCGCAGGGCTTAACGCTGGATACTTATAAATTCATGTTCGGCTCCAAATCGGACGAGATCATCCGCGGCTATCTGAACTCGGTCAGCATCACGGTGCTGGGCACCGTATCCGCCGTGCTCGTCACGTCCGCCTACGCCTACGTCATCACCGCCAAAGGCTTCCGGTTCCGCGGCGCCTTCGCCTTCTTCGCCTACTTCACGATGCTGTTCAGCGGGGGGACGCTCCCCTGGTACATTTTGACGACCAAGTACTATCATCTGAACGATACGCTGGCCGGCCTGTTCTTGCCCTACTTGCTCAACGTGTTCCTGATGTACCTGCAGGCCAACTATTTCAAAAGCATCCCGCACGAGGTCGTCGAGTCGGCGCAGATCGACGGGGCGGGGCATTACCTGATCTTCTTCCGCATCATGCTGCCGCTCGGCCGCGTCGGGCTCGTCACCATTGCGCTCTTCTACGCGCTGCAGTTCTGGAACGACTTTTTCCTCCCGCTCATGCTCGTCACGGACGAAAAGCTGTTTACGATCCAGTACATGATGTACTATATGATGGCTAACATTCAATTTCTGGCTTCGGGGAATGCTTCAAGGATCAGCGGCGCCCTCATCGCGCCTCCGCTCGAGACGGCCAAGCTCGCCATGACCTGCCTCACCGTGCTGCCGATCGCGATCCTGTATCCGTTCCTGCAGCGCTACTTCGTCCGAGGCATCGTCGTCGGCTCCGTCAAAGGCTGACTTTCAGTGGCTTCGTTCATAAAACTAAAGCGATTTCATGTTTTTTAAGGCGTTCAAACCGTTGATTTTTAACGATTTTCATTTTCTTGAGATAGCGGCGGCGGGAATGTAAACGTATTCTGAAATCGCTTCCCGAAACGCCAAAAACAAATCCAGGAGGTCATGTTCCATGGTACGTCGCAATGCTTCGAGGGCGCTGCTCGCCTTCATCTTCACCCTCACGCTCGTCTTGTCCGCCTGCAGCTCCAAATCGAACGAAGGCGGCGCGGCCGAGTCCAGCTCGCCAGCAGCGGCATCGTCCGGCGCAGCGTCTTCGGCGGCTGCCTCGTCCGACGCGAACGATGCATCCAAAGCCGACTTTTCCGAACCGGTCAAGCTCAAGCTCGTATTCTACACCGGCCAGTCCAAGCGCATGGCCGAGCTCGCGAGCAACGAGTTGAAGGATCTCGTCAAGAAAGAGATTAACGCCGAGATCGAATACGTCTACCTGCCCTGGTCCGAATACGGCGGCGGCAAGACCGACCTCATGCTCTCGTCCGGCGAAGAGTTCGCCGCGTACACGGACATCAATTATATGTCCAAATCCGTGTCCAAGGGCTTGTATGCGGACTTGACGCCCTACGTCGATACGTATGCGCCGGATCTGAAAAGCAACGTCGCGGCCGCTTCATTCGACGCCTTCAAGCTGAACGGCAAGCAGTATGCGATCCCGATGGGCAACCGGGCAGGTTCGGCCGCGTTCTACAGCGCCATGGTCCGCCAGGATCTGCTCGAGGAAGTGGGCATGAAGACGATCGGCTCGCTCGCGGATCTGGAACAGTACTATGACAAGGTGCATGCCAAGTATCCGGACATGATCGGCTTCGCGTCGACGGACGCCACGTACATGCTCATGTACGAGTACACCGACCAGAATCTGAACTGGATCAACAACTTCATCGCGGTCAACGAAGCCGCCCAGGACGACAAGCTGATCAGCTGGTACGAAACGCCTGAGTTCAAGAAGTACGCCGGCCTGATGAACGGCTTGTACAAGAAAGGCATCATTCCGAAATACGCCCTCACGAACCAGCCGCAGCTCATGTCCGACTGGAACGCGGGCAAGGCGATGTTCTTCACCGGCACGGCGACCCGTCCGATCGAAGGCATCGCGGGCATCACGAAGGCAGTGCCGACGGCCAAGCTTCAGAACTATTTCCTGAGCAAAAACGACCGTCCGAAAATCAGCCGCGGAACTTATAATACCGCCTACTTCGTATCCGCCAACGCCAAGCATCCCGAGCGCTACGTCGCCTTCTTCAACCTGCTGCAGAAAAATCAGGAGCTGTACGACCTGTTCACTTACGGCATCAAAGACAAGGACTACACGATCGACGAAAACGGCCGCGTGACGAAGCTGACGTCCGACCTCTTCTTCGACGACTGGATGATGATGAACGACAAGTTCATGCGCTTCGAGAAGAGCGTGCCCGACGACTTCATTGAGCAGTACAAGCATTGGGACGATGATGCGATCCTGTCCAAGACCGCAGGCTTCAACTTCGACAACACCGCGGTCAAAAACGAAGAGTCCAAGCTGAACGGCGTGTTCACCGAATTCATCGCGCCGATCGCCAGCGGCTTTGTCGACTACGACACCTACTTCCCTAAGGCGCTCGACAAGCTGAAGGCCGCGGGGCTCGACAAGTACATCGCGGAATATCAGAAGCAGTTCTCGGCGTGGTATGCGAATAAGCCGAAGGCATAAGTAGTCACTTTCAGCTCAAGCTGCCCCTGTGGGGGCGGCTCGGGCTGAAGTCGTCTCATCCGTGACCTCCTGCACCATACGCGATGCGCTCAAGCTCAAGTAGTCTCATCCAGGACTTCCTGTACCACCTGCGATGCGGCTCGAGCGCAAGTAGTCTCATCCAGGACCTCCTGCACCATACGCGATGCGGTTCGAGCTCAAGTAGTCTCATCCAGGACTTCCTGCACCGTACGCGATGCCGCTCGAGCACAAGTAGTCTCATCCAGCAACTTCCGCATCGTCCGCATCGTCACTCGGTCTAAAGTAGCGTCGTACAGCGTTACTTCAACCTCTCGTAGTGTGACTGGAGCTCAAGTGGCGTCGTATAGCGTTACTTCGACCTCTCGTGGCGTGACTTGGGCGTAAGTGGCGTCGTATAGCGTTACTTCGACCTCTCGTGGCGTGACTTGGGCGCAAGTGGCGTCGTATAGCGTTACTTCGGCCTCTCGTGGTGTGACTTGGGCGCAAGTGGCGCCGTACAGCGTTACTTCGACTATCCATCCCGCGGCTTGTGGCGTCGTACAGCGTCACTTTCGCCGCCACCCGTGCCACGGCTTGGACTCAACGCAAAAACGCTCGTTCCGGGATTCGCATCCTTCGGAACGAGCGTTTTTTCTCTTCCGCCGGCTACCGCGGCCGGATGACGACGGTCTCTCCCGCGCGCATCGCTAGCGCGAGCAAGCCGTTGGCGTGCTGCGCCGCCTCCGCGATCGGGCTGCCGTCCGGGCGCAGCGCCCGGATCGGTTCGCCTGCGCCGGCGCGCAGCCGGAGCGTCTCGCCGCCAGTCGACGTCACGCGCGCTTCCTTCAGGCGGCCGTCGCGCCAAGCCAGGTCCAGCTCGAAGCCGCCTCGCGCGCGAAGGCCCGAGAGGCTGCCCGACGGCCATGCCGCCGGCAGCGCCGGGAGCAGCGCGATAGGGTCGAGATGGCTCTGGAGCAGCATCTCGGCGATGCCGGCCAGCGCGCCGAAGTTGCCGTCGATCTGGAAGGGCGGATGGTTGTCGAACAGGTTCGGCAGGGTCGACTTGCGCAGCAGGGCCATCGTATGGTCGTAGGCCTGCTCTCCGTCCAGGAGCCGCGCCCAGAAGTTGATGATCCAGGCGCGGCTCCATCCCGTATGCCCGCCTCCATTTTCCAGACGATGCAAGAGGGTCTCCTTCGCCGCGTTCGCCAGCGCCGGCGTCGCGGCCGGGCTGATCGTCGTGCCCGGATGCAGGCCGAACAAGTGGGAGATATGACGGTGCCCCGGCTCCTGCTCCTCATAATCCTCAAGCCACTCCTGAAGCCGGCCGCCTTCGCCGATCTTCATTTCCGGCAAACGCGCCTTGGTCTCCTCCCACATACGTCGATCCGCTTCGTCCGTATCCAGGATCAGGCTGGACTGAATGCAGGCATTCAGCAGCTCCGTAATAATCTGCGTGTCCATCGCTGGGCCATAGCACAACGTGCCGGTCTCGCCGCTCGGCATCCGGTAGACGTTCTCGGGGGAGACGGACGGATTGGTCACGAGGTAACCTTCGGGGCTTTCCACCAGGAAGTCGACAAAAAACAGCGCCGCTTCCTTCATAGTAACGTAGGCGCGTCTTAAGAACTGCTCGTCCGGATGAAAGCGGTAATGCTCCCATAAATGCAGGGTCAGCCAAGCCGCCCCCATCACCCATTGCGTCGCCGGACCATAAATGTCCTGAGGCGCAGTGTCCGCCCAAATGTCCGTATTGTGATGCGCGACGAAGCCGCGGCAGCCGTACATCTCGCGCGCCGTCACCCTGCCGCTCTCCCGCATGCGCTCGACCAGCTCGAACAGGGGCTCGTGGCATTCAGCAAGATTGCAAGACTCCGCCGGCCAGTAGTTCATTTGCGTGTTAATGTTGATCGTATATTTGCTGTCCCAGGGCGGCGTCATCGAGTCGTTCCAGATGCCCTGCAGGTTCGCCGGGAGCGAGCCCGGCCTGCTGCCGGCGAGGAGCAGGTATCGGCCGAAGTGGAAGTAGAGCGTGATGAGGCCGACATCCTCGCCGCCCTGTGCGACCTGTTCCAACCGCCGCGCGACGGATGGGTCGTTCCCCGCATCCGCGGGCGAACCCAGCGTCAGCTTCATTCTATTGAATAGCGGCGCGTAATCCGCGATATGCCTTTCTTTTAACTGCGCATACGTCTGCTCGGCCGCGCCGCTCAACAAGTCCAGGCACTGCCGCTCGGGCTCGGGATACCGGAACGTACTTGCCGCAGTCAGTATCAGCGTCACTGCGTCCGCACCTTCAACAAACAGATGCTCGCCGATGATGCGAACCCGCCCGCCCTCGGCGACAGCCTTGACCGCTGCCGTATAGGACAGCCCGTCCTTCCCGCCGCAATCGTTGCTCATCGTGATCGTATCCGTGCCTGCTCGCCCCGACGCGTCCATATAACGCCCTTTATTTCGCTCAAAACGCGCATTTAACGAGATCGTCCCGGGCCGATCCGCCGTGAGACGAATGAAGATTCCCTGGTCCGGGTAGCTGCTGAACGCTTCCCTGCGGTACGTCACCCCGCCGTATTCGTACGCCACGGACGCGACGGCCGACGCCAGGTCGAGCTCTCTGCGATATTGCGCCGCCACACCCTCGGGATGATCGAACCGGATGACCAGATGGCCCGCCGTCAGATAATGGCGCTCGCTCCGCGGTGTGGCGGACAGCGCGGCCTCGGCCAGACGATGCGCTTCCTTGAGCCTGCCTTCGAACACCAGCTTGCGCACTTCGGGCAGATAGGTCAGGGCATCCGGATTGTTGCGGTTGCGCGGTCCGCCGTACCAGACGGAGTCTTCGTTGAACTGGATCAACTCCTCTTCGATCGTGCCGAACACCATGGCGCCGAGCCGCCCATTCCCTATCGGAAGCGCCGAGTTCCAGTCGCCGGCAGGCTCCTCGTAGGACATCAGCGTTTCAGATAACAGCTTCATCACGGCTCTCCTTTACTTTAGGGTCGCTTGAAGGATCGCAATCCGAGCAAGTCCCCTCAAGTATAGGTCAACGAATCGCCAATATCTTGGGATTGCGATGTTCCTTTTTCGCCTATTTATACATTTTTGTCCTGTCCCATTGTTGCGACGATGCCATCCGTTTCTCTCTACGCAAACAAGCCGACCGCCAGGGACGGCTTACTTGTATTTTTATGCCTATCCTGCTCACTCAGCGGCTTCGGCATCCGCCTTCGTCACATGCACCGTACCGAATGGGTGCTCCGGCGGCGCATAAACGACGGATACCTTGAGCGGCTTGTCGCCTGTATTGGTGACATTGTGCCAGGTGCCGGCAGGCGTCATGACCGCATCGCCCACGGAGGCGGTAACGACGTAGTCCAGTTTATCCTTGGTTTTTCCCATCTGGACGAGTCCTTGTCCTTCTTCAATTCGGGTGAATTGGTCCGTATTCGGGTGCACCTCGAGACCGATGTCGCTTCCGACAGGTATGCTCATCACGGTTACCTGGAAATGCGCGCCAGTCCATATAACGGTACGAAATGTGTCGTTCTGCTTTGCTGTCTTTTCAACATTGATAACGACCGGTTGTTTGCCATAATCCTGAAGGACCGGCGCCGGTACGGGCTGCGAGCCGAAACGCCCATAGCTATACGAAGACGGATAAGCAGGCTGCTGAAAATAGGGATAACTGCAGCTGCGATACAGCTCCCATACATAATAAGAATACGCCAGGTTCGGATGGGCTTGGAGCAAAGCTTGCATTCGGTTCATCCCTCCACGCTTGATTACCTCATCCTATGCGCGGGATGGGCAAATGTACCTGGCCGCCGTAGGGCAGCAATCGTCGCTGCATCGTTCTAATGCCGAAATGCCTGCAAATATACATCCTTTTAGGCCAATATCGCCCCTTTGGGACAGGAAAGATGCAAAAATGCAGGCTTTTTCCTCCATCATCCGGATTTCCGGCTTGCACATTGAAATTACCTGCATATCTGCAGGTATTTCAACTGACAACGCGGGCCAGCTAAAAATACATGTATACATGCAGGCTTTTCGGCCCGCTCAACATTCGCCATGCTTCAGGCGAGCTCGCTCCCCCTCCCCAAGCACGCTTACCTTACCAATCCACGTTTTGCCGCCGCCCAGGTCGTGATGGCAACCAAGCCCCTCTCGCAAAAATCCCCTCCAACGGCGCTTCCGTAGGAGGGGATTTCGTTTTATTCTCGCTTCCGCTTAAGTCCCGAGTATCTTCTTCCGGTTCAACACCGCCGCGTTCGGCGGGCCGTAATCGTGCATGACGTCGATCTTGGAGATCTCGTCGTTGTACACCTTGAACGAGCGGATCGCCGAGTACGAGTCGATCTCGGTGACGTACACTTTGCCGTCGAAGTAGGACATGTAGTAAGGTACGCCCTTGAAGCCCATTTTCGTATACAGATCCTCGGCGGTGCTAAAATCGGACAAGTCTTTCAACCGAATGAACTGGTTGTAATACACCGTGATGTAGTAGTAGTTGCCGATCTTCTTGATATCATTCATCGCGCGGTAGCCTTCCGGCACGTCGTACTTCTGCTGCAAGGAGAAGGTGCCGTCCTTGTAGTTGGCGACCAGGATCTGGTTCGGTCCGCTTACGAAGTACATCAAGCCGTCGATGATCGAGAAGGATCTGACATAAGCCGCCTCCATATAGGGGAGGTTCTTCTTGCTGTCGATCACGACATGGCCGTCTTTGACCGACAGGGTGTATATGTTCTGCGTGTCCGAGGTGAGGACGTAAAACTTCTGGGTGGCCGGATCGTAGATGGTCCGGTGCGGTCTGCCCGTAATGCCGCTGATCGCCTGCGTTCTGACGAAGCCCTTGGTCGTGAGGGTATACACGATCAGGCGGTCCCGGCCGGTGTCTTCGGTGATGAAAATGGTGCCATTACCCGCAATGGAGTGCGGAGCGGCTATGTAATCGTCGAGCACCTTCCACTGGCTGATCGGAAGCTTTACGTCTCTGCTGTAGAGAACTCTATGATTCCAGGAGTCGGTGATAAAGTAGAGTCCGGAGATCTTGGTGATGAACATCGGCGAATACAATCGGTCGGCATAGGTGGCGGTAGCGGCGTTGGTCGGCGTCGACTGGAAGACGAGCGCGATCAAGAAAACGAGCATCGTGAAGCGCAAGCCTGCTTTTCTCAAAATATCCCTTCCTCTCTAGTAGATGTCACCCCAATATATAACCGCAAAATACATGTTTCGTAACAGGGAAGGACAATTTGAGACAAAATTTTATTGGCCGATATATATAAAATAAAAAGCGCTTCCCCGAGAGGAGCGCTGCGTGATAGCGTTTCTGTTATTTGTGGTCGGGGGCAACCGGCATAGGCGGATGACTGATTGCGAATCCCAACGGTTCGTCTTTTAGTTCAACTTGCGTGAAATGCGTGATCTCCTCCCGCGGTCGCGGATCAGGTTCTTTTGCGACAACTTTGCCGGCATGATTGGCCTTGGCATAGCTTAAGGATTGTACGACAAACGTCCCTCCCATTACGCACGCGCATAATACGCCGATTAGCACAGCCCGCTTCGTTCCGTTTACACGCAATTGTATCCCCCCCATTAATTGTTATTTATTTAGACGCGGTGAAGGAGGGGATGTTGCAGTATCGCACAAACAGGACCAAGCAGAGGCCCTCCTGCTTCGTCCCGTTTGCGATTTTTCCCGCAGCCTTTAGATCAGCGCGATCGCCAGCAGCGTAAACAACGACAGCGCGACGATCCCGGCTCCCCAGCCGCCGTAACCGCCATAGCCGACGCCCCATGCGGACAACGTCAATTCGCCCTTGGCAGGCTTCAGGTACAGATTATCCCAGTCCACACCCACGATCGTCCCCTCAAAGGCGCCATTATGCGTGGTCACGCGCACCCTGCGATTTTGATGCTGGACGCAGAATTCGTACATCCCCATCGATTCCCAACCTCCCTATACGTATGCCGGCAAGGCTGATATCAACGTATGAGAGATGTCCGCGCCGTGATTGGATTGATAGAGAAATGTGCGGTTGTCCACGTCGCGATTCGTTTATCGCAGACGTTATTTCTCCCGAATCCATACCGTCATCTCGCCCGGCTGCCGATTGCCCCAGTAGGCATAGGGCACCGCCGTGATGCGGACGCCGTTCTTTTGCCGGTTGACCGGCCTGTAGAGCTCGCCGCGCCAGGAAGGATCCGAACGGAATCCTTCTCCCGTCAGAACAACGGTGCCGCCCAGCAGGTCCTCTCTATATTCCGCGATAAACTCGGCATCCTCGGCCAGGCTAATATCCGTGAGGTCGGCGCCATTGTCCGCTTCCTCCAGGCAATAGACGATCGGACCGTATTGCAAAGCGACTTTGCCGGCGTTCTCGTGCACCTTGGGGTTCGACTCGATCCGCTCGACGACCATCGGGAAGCTCAGCCGGACTTCGTCGCCCTCCGTCCACGTTCTGCGAATGCGCGCATAGCCGCGCGTGACGATCGCATCCAGCGCCACCGGCTCCCCGTTTACCTGAATGCTCGGGTGTCTGCACCAAGCCGGCATGCGAAAAGCAAGGGTGCAATCGGCCGGCGCATCGGCCTGCACGCGAACCTGAATCGTACCGTCCCATGGATAACGCGTGTCCGTCCGCAAGCCGAGCTTCTGCCCCCGAACCTGGAAGCTGCTCTCGTTGGAGCCGTACAGATGCATGGCGATCTCCGCTTCATCCTGCGTAAAGAAATACGTATCCAGGGATGCGAGCAGCCGCGCGATGTTGGGCGGACAGCAAGCGCAGCCGAACCACGGCACGCGCTCGGTCTTGACATGCTGCATATCGTACCGATATTGCGCGACGGCGGGATGAACCTCCAGCGGGTTGACGTAGAAATAACGCGTCCCGTCCAGCGACATGCCGCTCAGTACCCCGTTGTACAGCACGCGCTCCATGACATCCCCGAACCGGCTGTCCATTTCAAGCCGGAGCATTCGAGAGGCCAGCATCACCAGTCCGATGGACGCGCAAGTCTCGGTGTAAGCCGTATCGTTGGGCAGATCGTAGTCGAGCGTGAACCGTTCGCCATGGCCCTGCGAGCCGAGCCCCCCGGTAATATACATCCGCTTGGACGTCACATGGTCCCATAGCTTGTGAAGCGCCGCGGTCAGCGTCTCGTCGCCGTACGCGATCGCCAGGTCCGCCATGGCCGCGTACAAATACATGGCCCGTACGGAATGGCCTTCGGCCGTCTCCTGTTCTCTCACCGGCGCGTGCGCCTGATGGTAGTCCAGCTCGAACCAACGGTCCTTGAATTGGTAGCCGAATCCGGGATCGTTCTTCAGGAAGCTCGGCTGCTTGCCCCGCTCCTCGATAAAGTGGCGACACAGCTTCAAATACCGTTCCTCCGACGTCGTCCGGTACAGCTTGGCGAGCGCCAGCTCGATCTCTTCATGTCCGCAATACAAATGCGTCCGGTCCGATTCCGGCCCCATCCTCCGGTCGATATAATCCGCATAGCGGCACATGATGTCCAGGAAAGTCCGCTTGCCCGTCGATTCGTAATAAGCCACCGCGGCCTCGATCAGGTGACCGGCGCAGTATAACTCATGCCCGAATGCGAAGTCCGTCCACCTCTTGTCGGGCTCGGCGACCGAAAAGTAAGTATTTAAATAACCGTCAGGCTGCTGGGCCCTTCCCATCAAGTCGACGACCGCATCGATAACGCCTTCGAGCTGCGGGTTCCGATATTGGCGCAGGCTGTATGCCGCAGCCTCGATCCACTTGGCCACGTCGCTGTCCTGGAAAACCATTCCGTAAAACGTGCCCGTCTGCTCGCCCGCCGCGATCCGGAAGTTTTCCACGGCATGACTGGGCTCCGCCCCTTCGATCTCGTCGTTCAGCGCCCGCCACTGATAAGGAATCGTCGCGAGTGCCGTCTGCTGCACCTTGGGCTGCCAAAACTGATCGCTAAGTCTAACCTGCATGTCAATCTCTCCTTCAATGGGACAACAATGGGACAGTGCGACTGGAGGCGCGAGCTCGGACTAACTTTTCATGCCGGTCAGCGTGATGCCCTCTACGAAATACTTTTGACCGATCAGGTAGAAAATGACGCCGGGGGCAAAGGACATGCACGTGGCCGCCATCGTCAGCGACCAGTCCTGCTTCAATTGGCCTCTGAAGTTGGTCAAGCCGAGCGCGATCGTATATTTGTCGCTGCCGTTGATATAAATCATCTGTTGGAGCAGGTCATTCCACAGCCCGATAAAAATAAACAAAGCGACGACGATCATGGCCGGCCGAATCGCAGGCATGATGATGCTGAACAATATGCGGAAGTAACCGGCGCCGTCGATCGTCGCCGCCTGATCGAGCTCTCTTGGAATCGAGACGATAAACTGCCGGATCAAAAAGATATTAAAAGCGCCGCCGCCGCAAAAATACGGCAGAATCAGGGGCAGATAGCTGTCATGAAGCCCCAAGCCTCGCGTCCACCCGATATACAGCGGAATGAGCGTTACCATGGCAGGCAGAAGCATCGAACCGACGCATAGCGCCCAGATCAGCTTTTTCCCGCGGAACCGCAATCTGGCGAAGGCATATCCGCACAAGGTGGCCGTAAAGGTCCCTGCCAGACAGGAAGGAACGATGATGATCATCGTGTTCCACAAGTACTTCCAGAACTTGAATACCTTCAGCGTTTTTTCATAGTTGGAAAACAGCCAGTCGGCCGGGAGCAGCGAAGGCGGATATTTGTAGATCTCGGCGTTCGTCATGAGCGACGTGCGGAAGATCCACCAGATCGGGAACAGCACAAGTATGGCAAAAAATACGACGACGACCAACGTAATGAGGTTTGCCGTCCGATCCTTGCGTTTCTTGCTCTTAAGCCTTCCGTATGCCGCCTCGCTCATTTGTCGTCGTCGCCTCCTTCGTCGAAAATCCATCCTTTGGACGTCTTGAACAGCACGCCGGTGAACGCCGCAAGTATCGCAAAAATAATAAAGGTCGTCGCGCACGCATAACCCAGCTTGTAGTTGACGAAGGCTTGGTCGTACATCAGGTAAGTCATGAAGCGCGAGGAGTTGCCGGGTCCGCCGTTGGTCAAGGAAAGCGCGGGGGTAACAACCTGAAGGTTGGCGATCAAGCTCATTAGCAGGTTGTAAAAAATGATCGGCGTCATGCAGGGCAGCGTGATATGGCGGAAACGAGCCCATCCGTTCGCGCCGTCCATCTCGGCGGCTTCATGGTAGACGCTCGGCACGTTCTGAAGTCCGGCCAGGAAAATGACGATCAGGTTGCCGGCCAGCCAGACCGAGATCAAGGACAGCGACGGAACGACGTGGCTGGAATCTGCGATAAAAAGCACCTTGTGCAGGCCGACTTCGGAGAGCAGATAGTTGAAAAAACCGAAGTTTGCCTCGTAAAGCCAGGACCAGCCGACATAGATGGCGGTAGCAGGCAGCACGTAGGGTACATAGAATACGGCTCTGAAAAACCCTCTGGCCGGAATCTTGCGATTGAGCAGCATGGCGACAAACAGGGAATAAATCATGCTGCCTGCTACGGATAACGCGGCAAAGTAGATCGTCGCGATAATGGAATCCTTGATATAAGGGTCGGAGGTAAACAGCTTGCTATAGTTGTCGAAGCCGATAAACTTGGGCGCGGACAGACCTGTCCAATTCGTCAGGCTGATGCCGAACACGCTAAGCAGCGGCACGTAGGTAAGAAAGATCAGGCCGATAAAGGCGGGGATCAGGCAAATATAAGCGACGCGCGCCTCGGCTGAATAGATTCGGGAACGTCGTTTGACCGATTTGTTGATGGTGTCCATAGTTCGCTCCCCACCTCATGTTTAAAGGATGACCGCCGCTTGCGCGAACCCGGCGGTCATCCTATTTATCTCTTATTTGCTGCCGGTATGCGCGGCCTTCAGCGCGTCGAGATTTTTGGCGATCGCGTCCTTGGCGGTCGTCTTGCCGGTCCATACGTCTCCCAGAATCGAGCCGAGCAAGGTGTTGAAATCCGTGGTGTGATTCGTGTAGAACCAGGAGGCGGGTCTCGCCGCGGACGATTGTGCGTAATCGACGACAGCGGACTTGTATTCTTCGTACGGCGGGAAGTTCGGATTGTCGACCCATTTGTGGGTAAGGGTTTCGTCTTTATACCACTTCTCGAGCGTCGGCATCCAGATGCCCGAGCTGATCAGTCCCCAGTTGTTTTCCTCGGAGTTGTACCATTTGAGCCATTCCATCGCTTCTGCCGGATGCTTGGTTTGGGAGAATACGACGTTCGCGCCGCCCGTGTTGAGCGTCACTTTATCCTTCATGTAAGGCAGCACGGCAACGCCGTATTTGAGGCCGCCTTCCTTGGCCGTGTTGAGGCTGGTGCCGACGTTCCAGGCGCCGTTCGTCGCCATGGCGACCGTGCCTGCGATGATGGTGCGCTGAATGCCGTCGTCGGTCTGGCCGACGGACAGCGGCGCGACATGATCCTTGAGGTACAGGTCCGCGACGCGCTGAATCGCTTCGGCGCTGGCGTCTTCCCCGATTTTCACCTCTGTGCCGTCCGCGGAATAGAAGCCGCCGCCATTGCTGAGCGTCCACGTCTCCAGCTGCCAAGGCAGGTTTTCGACGGATGCGCCGTACTGCACGATGCCGTCCTTATCGAAGCCGTCTTCGCCGGGATGCTTGCCTTTCTTGTCGTTCGTCAGCTTCTTGGCCGCCGCTACGAATTCGTCCCAGGTCCACGCCTTATCGAGCGCGGACGGCGGGTAGGCCACGCCGGCTTTGTCGAACATGTCTTTGTTGTAATAGAGGAGGAGCACTTCGTTGGCGGCCGCGTAGGCGACGGTCTTGCCTTGGTATTTGTAAGCCAGGCTGTCCAGCGGCTTGCTGTCGCTGCCCTCGTACATGGAACTTACGTCGTTCAGCATGCCGTCGGAGGACCACTGGATGACGCCGTCTTCCTTGAGCATCCCCGTGTCCGGCAGCTGATTGCCCGTTGCCTGCGTATTGAGCTTCGTCATGTAGTTCTCCCAAGGAATCGCGACCACTTCGACTTCGATCTTGTCCTGGGAGGCGTTGAACTTGTCCGCGATCTTCTGCGTGACGCTGCCTTCTTCCGCGCTGCCCCACATCGAATACGTAATCTTGACCTTCTTCGTCTTGGCGGGCGCCGTCTCGGCTGCCTTCGTACTGGCGGCTCCCGTCGCTGCCGGCGATGATGCGTCTGTCTTGTTGTTGTCATTGCCCCCGCAGCCTACGGCGCTCATTGCCATTGCTGCCAGGAGAACGCCTGCCCCAAGCTTCTTTCCCGTGTTCATTGCCCCACTCTCCCTTTAATATTCGCATCATGACTGCCTAACCGTTCGATCCATTGACCCGGTATAACCAGGCGAATGAGTCAAACGTCGAGCGCCCGCCCGCTTCAAGCCCGCAAGCTCTGTTCGCCTTCTTGCAAGAAGAATTTGGTAAGCGCTTTAATCGTATTGTGCCATGAGTGAACCTCAAAATAAACAAATGAATCCAACCTAATTTTTAATAATTTCAACCTTTTATCTTTTTATAACGAGCGTGTTCAAGTATCATAAAAATTGAAACGTCTTCCATTTCAAAACGATCGATAGGATGTTTGGGAGGAACGCGTATGGACACCGCAATCTTGCACTTCATCTCTCCGCCAATCCCCTATTTCGTAGACTTCGGTTATGCCAATTACGGCGTCGGGGATTCCCATATCGAACGGAACGAGATCCGCGTATTCGACCTGATCGTCGTCCGCAAAGGCGTGCTCCCCATCGGCGAGAACGGACAAGCCTGGGAGATCCATGAAGGAGAAGCGTTTATTCTGCTGCCTAACGGCCATCATTACGGCAGCGCGCCCTGCAGGACGGATACGGAGATCATCTGGATCCACTTCCAGACCTTCGGCAGCTGGCAGGTGTGCCTGGATATGGACGAGTGCATGGGCAACCAGCTGGCATTGATTGAGGAACACAAGAAGCTGGCGTATCTGAACCACGCGGATGTCAGTTCTATCTTCATTCCGAAACATATGAAACTATCGGCAAAAGCGATCGAGGTGCTCGAGACGTTCTTCCAGCAGGCGCACGAGCCGCAATCGCTCCGGAACTGGAAGCGGCAGGCCACCTTCCAATCGTTTCTCCAGCATCTCAATCGCGAGTCGGCCTCGTCCGCGAACAACACCGCAATCGAGCTCGCCGACCGGATCGAGCTGTTTATCAGACAAAATTATGCAAGCGATATCACGAATTCGGTGCTGCAGCAAAAGATGAACTACCACCCCAACTACCTGGCCAAGATGATGCTGAAGGTGTACGGCATGACGCCTATGAACTATCTCCAATACTACCGTCTCGAACAGTCCAAACGGCTGCTGCTGCAGACACCCTGGCCTATTGCGCGGATCGCGGAAGAGGTGGGGTTCCATCACGTGTCGCATTACTCGACTTTCTTTTCGAAAAAAGAGGGGCTGTCGCCGTCGGGGTTTCGGAGTAAGTTTGCGAAGAAGCATTAGGGGGAAGGTTGGCTGCGGTGGACCCCGGTAGGGCGGGCGGCTATGTGACGCTGTGCAGCGTCTCTTTGCCTCGGTTGGCCGCGCGGGGCGGCCATGTGACGCTGTACAGCGTTTCTTTGCCTCGGTTGGACGCGCGGGGCGGCCATGTGGCGCTGTACAGCGTTTCTTTGCCTCGACTGGCTGCGCGGTCCGGCTATGTAGCGCTGTACAGCGTTTCTTTGCCTCGACTGGCTGCGCGGTCGGGCCATGTAACGCTATACAACGTCTCTTTGCCTCGATTGCCACCGCGATCCGGCCATGTAACGCTGTACAGCGTCTCTTTGCCTCGATTGGCCTCGCGGGGGGGCCATGAGACGCTGTACAGCGTCTCTTTGCCTCGCTTGGCCTCGCGGGGGGGCCATGTGACGCTGTACAGCGTCTTTTTGCCTCGATTGGCCGCGCGGGGCGGCCATGTGACGCTGCACAGCGTTTCTTTGCCTCGGTTGGCCGCGCGGGGCGGCCATGTGACGCTGCACAGCGTTTCTTTGCCTCGGTTGGCCTCGCAGGGCGGCCATGTGGCGCTGTACAGCGTCTCTTTGCCTCGATTGGCCGCGTGGTCCGGCTATGTAACGCTGTACAGCGTCTCTTTGCCTCAATTGGCCGCGCGGTCGGGCCATGTGACGCTGTACAGCGTCTCTTTGCCTCGAATGGCCGCGTGGTCCGGCGATGTGGCGCTGTACAGCGTCTCTTTGCCTCGATTGGCCGCGCGGTCCGGCCATGTGGCGCCGTACAGCGCCTCTTTGCCTCGATTGGCCGCGCGGTCCAGCCATGTAACGCTGTACAGCGTCTCTTTGCCTCGATTGGCCGCGCGGGGCGGCCATGTAACGCTGTACAGCGTTTCTTTGCCCCGATTGCCCGCGCGATCCGGCCATGTAACGCTGTACAGCGTCTCATTGCCTCGATTGGCCGCGCGGTCCGGCCATGTAACGCTGTACAGCGTCTCTTGCCCGCGGTTGGCCGCACGGTCCGACCATGTAACGCTGTACACTGTTTCTTTGCCCCGATTGCCCGCGCGGGGCGGCCATGTGGCGCTGTATACCGTCTCTTGCCCGCGGTTGGCAGCGCGGTCCCGCTATACGGCTCTGCGCATAATAATCGCCGCCCGCTTCCATCGGAAGAGAGCGGCGACGCTTTATTTTCTAACTTGGGACAATCTCTGGTTAAACTTGTCGATCCGCCCGCCCGTCTCGGCCAGCTTCTGCTTGCCCGTGTAGAACGGATGAGACGCGGAGCTGGTGTCGACCCGGATGACCGGGTATGTCTTCCCGTCTTCCCAGACCATCGTCTCATTCGAGCTTCTCGTGGAGCCGCTCAGAAATTTGTAACCTGCACCGGCGTCATAGAAGATAACCTGCTGAAACTTGGGATGTATGCCGTCTCTCAACGTAATTCCTCCTTCATCTGGGTTTCGGCCCATTGCGCAGCTCACCGCACGAGGTGCGATGGTGCGTGTCGGCTGCCATCCTCGCTTCGGTCACTAGCATCAAGCTGTCCAAAATATGCCTTGTGGGTCCGCCTCGACCTGTTCAAGCTGGGACTCAAAATCGAAATGCGGCTCGATATCCTCGACCGCCTCCCATTCGCCCGCGCTGCTTTTCGCGCATACTTGCCACAACGACCGCTGCCGGCGAAATTGAACGATCGGCACGCCCTGCCACCCGGCCGTATCCGGACGCTCCTCCGTCAAAGTCACGCCATTCTCGTCCCACCTGTAGGACAAGCGTACTGAGGTACGCATGTTGCGGGGCACCTTGAGCGCGATGTAGCCCTCCAATATTTTCTCGATCCTGCAGACTGTAAAGGTGTCCATCCGTTTATCCTCCGCTTACGGCGCAAATCCCTACCAGCTTGCTTTTTTGACGCCGGGAATCTGCCCTTTGTAAGCCAGCTCGCGAAACGCGATCCGCGACACCTTGAACTTCCGGAGGTACCCGTGCGGCCTGCCCGTCAGCTCGCAGCGACTGTGCAATCTCGTTGGAGACGCGTCTCTCGGCAGCTTCTTCAGTCCTTCATAATCTTTGTTTTCCTTCAGCTGCCTCCGGATTTCCGCATAACGCGCCACGGTCGCTTGCCGCTTGCGCTCCTTGACGACCTTCGATTTTTTAGCGATGACGAACACCCTTCCATCCTTATTCATGCGAATAGCGCCGTCGAAAATAGTAATTATTACGATAAATCGACACACCTCATTCCATTCTTCATCCAGCCGTCTCCCTCACCGCAAGCTGCGCCGTATCCTTCCTATGCCTTACTTCATCGTGATCCGGTTTGTACTCGGCATACGAATCCTTCACATGGCTGACGTGCAGCGGACGGTCCTCGATGATCGCCTTGCGCTTGGCCTTCAGCAAAATCTGCTCCATGTCGGCATAGCTGCAGCCGCCAAGCAGCTCACTCGCGCTCCGACCGACGCCGTCCTCCTGCGCAAACCCGCCAATGAGCCGGCCGATATATTCGGCGCGCGTCAACTCGTCCGGCATCCGATACGACATCTTCGTATCGAACCGCCGCCAAACGGCCTGATCCAGCTCCGCCTCCATGTTCGTAGCCGCCATCAGCACGCTGTCCCCGTCGAAAGCGTCCAGGCATTGCAGCAGCGTATTGACGACTCTCGCCATTTCCTTGACCTCGTCATTATTGTCGCGCGTACGGGCGAGGGCATCGAATTCATCCAGGAACAGCATGCAGGGCGATGACTGGGCATGCTCGAAAATCTTGCGCACATTGCTCCCCGTCTCGCCAAGGTGGCTGTGGATGATCGCATCCAGCCGCACGACGATCAAGGGAAGCGCAAGGCGTTCGGCGATGTGGTAGGCGGTCAGCGTTTTCCCCGTGCCGGGCGGACCGTACATCATAATCTTGTTAGGGATCGGCACCTCAAACTGCGCAAACTTCTCTTTCATCCCCAAAATGGCGATGAACTCCTCCACGATTTTCCGGTTGTGCGGCGGTAATACGATATGCTTTGCTTTTCTGGCGCATTCCTTGGGCGTATAGTAGGTCGCCATGTCGATTCCCTTGGCCCGGGGAAGACGGACGGCTGCGTTGCTTTTGCTCATTTGCCGGCTGCTCCTCGGGCTTAACGCGTCTCGCGGTGAAGCGTATGCCGCTTGAGTCTCGGGCAATACTTCATCAGTTCGATGCGGCCCGCGTGCGTCCGTTTATTTTTAGTGGTCGTGTAGTTCCGGTCCCCGGTCTCTGTACAAGCAAGCGTGACAATAACGCGCATTTATCATTCTCCTTTAATCGTAATTTTTACATATTAGAAAGATACCTTTTCCCCTTGCCTATGTCAAGGGGAGAAGATTGAGGACATTCATGTGTCCGCTTCGAATGCTATCCTTACCTTTAGTCTCCCGTCGCCGCCGTCTCTTTCCTTCTCTTGAGCGACACCGCAAAGCAAATCAGCAGCACCACGGCCGCGAGCGCATACGGCGCATTAATCTCGATATCGAACAACACGCCGGCGATGACCGGACCGAGGATGTTGCCAAGGCTCGTGAAGGCGGAATTCAATCCCGCTACGTAACCTTGCTGGTCCTTGGCCAGCTTGGACATCTGCGTGCTGACGGTAGGACGCAGAATATCGGTGGCGAGGAACACAACGAAGGTGACCGTGAAGATCAGCCAGAACTTGTGTACGAACAGCATCAGCAGGACGAAGATACCCGCAACGAGCAAGCAAGCCGTAATGATGCGTTTCTCCCCGAACCGGTTCAACAGCCAGCTGAAGATCGTGAGCTGCACGACCGCGCCGGCGATCGAGCCGAACGTGATGACGAAGGCGATGTCCTTGGGATCGAAGCCGAACTTGTGATCCACGAACAGCGAATAGATCGTCTCGAAGTTGGCGAAGCCGAACGACATGACAAAGACGATGATCAGGCTGAGAAAATAAGGCTCGCGGTACGAATACCGCAGTTGGGTAAGCAGATTGCTGCGCTTCTCCGCTACCTTTACCGGAACCTCGTTTCCCTTTCCTTTTGCCGGAAGAGATTCCTTGAGGAAAAATAACGTCACGAAGGCCGCGATCACGCCGCCTACCCCGGCCGCATAGAATGGTGCGCGAATGCCGAATTCGGCGATATAGCCGCCAAGGCCCGGACCGATAATAAACCCGGTCGTGATCGACGCGTTCACGTAACCCATGCCGGCTGCCCGTTCCTCGTTCGTCGTAATATCCGCCGCATACGCCATGACGGCCGGCATGATCATCGCCGCGCTAAGGCCGCCGAGCGCCCGCGACACGAACATGAGCACCGGAGATTGCGCGATGCCGAACAAGCCTTCGGATATTGCGAACACGAACATGCCGATGACGATCATCCGCTTGCGTCCTACCGAATCGGCCATGCGTCCGGCTAGCGGGGAAAACAGGAACTGCGCGAGCGAGAAAACCGCGATCATCAGCCCCATGAGGCTGCCGCTCACGCCCAGCTCGTTCATAAAGCTCGGCATAATCGGAATAATAAGACCGATGCCCGTGAATACCAGAAACAAGTTCAGCATCAAGATGAGCAGCGCGCCCTGTTGTTTAAGCAAGATAGCCATTTCTGAAGTCCTCCAAGTTCCTATCACAAATACTGAATATTCATTCTAGATGTGGGCAAAAAAAAGGAAAAGCGGCGTTTAAGCGATTCCGTGCAGGAACACGTCCACCGCCAGGCGATAAGTAGTGAGGGCCGTTTCTCTGTCCATGCGCCGGGTATGCTGGCTGAGCCCGAACATCAGGCTGTCCAGAATGATGGCCAGTCCCGTTACGTCCGCTGCCTTGAATTCCCCGGCGTCGATGCCCCGCTGCAGCAGCTGCTTGTTGAAGTTAACATACCCTTTCACCATCTGCTGGATCAGTTCCTCCACTTCCGAGCCTTTCTCGGCGTTGTTGAAGAACTCGTCGATCGCCTTGGTCAGCGGATGATTGATCTGATCGAGCGCCAGATGCTCGGCCACGCCGTACAGCTTGTCGGCCGTCGTCGCATAGAGCGCCTCCTTCGCGAGCCACGTTTCCTCCCACTCCCGGTCCCATTCCTCGATCAGATACAGGAACAGCCCTTCCTTGCTCTTGAAGTGGTAATAAATATTGCCCGCACTGCACCCGGTCGCCTTCACGATCTCCTCGATCGCGGTCGCTTTATAGCCTTTTTTGATAAAAAGCGCCTTGGACGCCTCTGCGATTTTCTTTTTCGTCTGTTCGGTTTGAAGTTGTTTTTTGTTGATGGAGATCACCTCGAATGCGATGTGGTGCTGGGATGTTGGAATACTGAATGATTATTCAGTATTATAGCGTGCCTGAAAATACTTTGCAATGATTCATGAAAAGATAGAAACATCAATCCTATTCCTCGGGATGGTAGGGTGAAATCCAAGGTTCCGCAAACAAGCCGGAATTAATAATTTTATTGATTACAGCGGAGCACGCTAAGTCACTTCCGATGTACATATAATAGTCGTATCCAAAATGGACGAATAGCTTGTCGCCCGCAATAAGTTTAAACCATAAATTTTCTCTTAAAGCCAGCCTGCTTAATGAACCGGCACTTTCCTTGTCGACAAGCTGATATTCCTGTACGGAACTGTACAACTCGACCATCTCCCGCGAATAAAGCTGTGGAAAATGGTGGATCCGTAACTTTTTATCCCGCTTCTCTAACCTTTGAACCTGCACTCGTCTTAACTGAAGGAAGTCGATGAAGCCGGTTATCGCTTCTATGTATAACTCTTCAAATAAAATATAATCCTCAAGGCTGTAGGATGCGTTTGGTTTAGCTATATCAAAGATCGAAGTCCAATCGTTTTTTGGTACCGTCCCCACGCATCGCGATTTTGTGGGTCATACTTCGTTATTCTCCATTGATAGTTGTATGGCAAGGTTAGCCCCTCACGTTCTTCTGCCTTTTAAATAAATGAAGGCCATATTCGTTGATTTTTCTAATGCAAAATACAACACAAGCTGAATACAGGCTACTTCTATCAGCGCGCTGCCCAAGTAGAAGTCCAGACCTATCCAAAGCAAAATCCATGCCAGAAAAACCGCTAAAACAAGTAAACAAAAAAGCTCGATAGTAATTTTAAAAAACAACCTTACATTCATAAATTTAGAGCTTACATAAGTTTGGATAGGAAGAACAAAAACTAAGAATAAAGGATATGCATACATAGCATAGATGTTTAGCGTCGTCATAGAGATTTGATCGTATAGTCTTAAAATAAGATAGCCCATGACATATATAGATATTAATCCTACAATCAATTTTCTCAATAAGAGACGCTCCTAAATTTTTAATTTTGCCCGGAGGACTTACCTTCTATCGTTAGGTTGATCGATTTAGCACGTAATAGGTCTTCCCGTCGATCATTTCTTTTTGAGCTTTAAAGATAGCAGTTTCTAAGCTAAAGCTAGCGCAGTTGGGATCGTCAAGCTTCTTTTTAAGAGAAAACTGCAATTTTTCAGGTCTCTCTGGCTCATACGGAATACTTACCTCTGCCACAATTTTGCTGTCAAATACAAATACGATTCCGCTCATCAGGTCTGTGCTGCCGTTATACGCAATGCCTAGCGCACGACTAACGAAATGGTACAACTAGAACGTTCGCCGCAGCTACGGTCAATGCCTTTAAGTATGGAGTTTGTTAACGAACTCCGCGGGCTGCAGCCCGCAGTCAGTACAGTCATCGATATCGATAGAACTAATAAAAAACGCTGAATTGATCGAGGTCTTCTTTTAGACATATATCAATGCCTCTTATCCGTCAAATTATCATTCCAGCTTTTTGGATGTCCCCGCCACTATATCGATTTCAAACTTCTCTTCCGATCTTTGAAGTTCTTCTGTTGTAACCAAGTCGTAATGGTCCAGCGTATCCGTATTCTCTAATATAGCCCAATTATTAACCTTTTTGACCCCCAGCACCACGATTCGGTCGGTTTGAACATCAACCGGAATAGTCGTAATCTCTCCGTCCGAAACGCGCCTCACATATAATCTCGCCTTACTATTTCTTTGAAATAGATTAATCAGTTCTAGTCGGTATTCGTACTTGCCGTCAGCAGTGACTTTTATGGAATCGCTTGTTACCTTTTCGGACAACCAACCTTCCGTATGTACATTTCTCAACAACAAAACTGAAAGCGCAAGTAGCAATATCATGCCGATCAGCACTCCTGCTCGCGTTAACCCGCTGATGGGAGTCCAGCTTTTAAGCAGCAAAAATAAAAATAAAACCGAAATCACCAAACAAGGAATCCCCAAATAGACCAGATTAACAGTAGCCACTAAATCCATCGAACGTTGAAAACCGGCAGTTTCCCCTAATAAAAACCAAATGAACGAAAACAACCCGAACAATGAAGAACTCCACCATAAGACCTTGGTCCATAACCGCACGCTCTTACGGATCTCCTTTCAGGGTGAATTAATCCCCGTACCTCCCCAAAATCCCCCGCACATACTCGGCAAACGCAGCCCGCACTTCCGGCGGCTCCAGCACTTCGCACTTATCCCCGAACGCGAGCAGCTTGTCGTAACCGAACGCATTGTTGACGATGGGATATGTAGCGAGGCAGGTGTCTTCCCCCATTTCGAGGACATGCGCTTCTCCGAAGCGTTCGATCACTTGATCGACGACGGAGCGATGGATGCGAATCTTGACGTTGACACGATCCTGATTCATCCAAGAGCCCCCGTCCATCGGCAGCGGTTTGAAGTCCCTCAGCGTAAAATGGTCCTGCAATACCCGCAGCCCGCGCATCCGCGCCAGCTTGAAGATGCGATAATCCGCCCGCTCGACGCAGTAGGCCTGCAAGTACCAGCTGCTTTCTTTGAAAACGACGTGGTACGGCTCGACCTTCCTCGCGCTAAGACGTCCGTCCCGATCCGCATAATCAAAGCCCAGATAACGCGAGTCGTTCATCGCCGTCTCGATCAAACTCAACAAGCTGCGCAGCGACTCGTTGCCTTGATTGAGCGACAGATCGACCGCGAACTTCCCGCCCGCCGCCAGGTCGCCGCCGTCCTCGCGATGGATGGCGTTCAGCTTCTCCAGCACGTAAGCCAGCTCTTTGTGACCGAACAACTGCCGGTAGCTTTTTAAACCGGCCGCCAACGTTTGCACGTCGCGCTGCGTGAAGAACGACTTGTCCACCTTATAGGCCTTCATCAGCCCGACGCCACCCGTCGCGCCTTCGTGCGTATAGATCGGCAGTCCGGCGACGGTTAGCGTATCGATATCGCGATAAATCGTTCTGCGGCTCACTTCCAGGCGCTCGGCCAATTCCCGGGCGCTGATCCGGTCGCGCTCCAGCAAGATCAGGATCAGCGCGATCAAACGATCGATTTTCATCCTGCCACCCCCGTCTCAAGTATGCCATACAGGTGTCATAGTTGACAGCTTATGCTGGAGATGTATTTCACACTTACCGATCAGGAGGCATCAGTCATGAACAAAGTTAAAGTCGAGATTAAACCCGCTTTTCGTCTCATCGGATTCAGAACGGTGCTCGAAGGCGGGACAAGCATCCACGCGCCGCAGTATTCGAACCAGAAGACGACCTTTTTCAAAAGCCAGCTCGAAAACGGGCAGCTCGCCGGCATTCGCCCCCTTTCAGAAGGCCCCTATGGCTATGCCGCGGTCGCGTTGGAAGATGGCTGCGTCCACTATTATGCGGGCGTTTCCTCCTTCAAACCATTGCCAGCAGGTGCAGATGAGCTACATTTCCCGGAAGGCGAGTATGTCGTGCTGTCGGGCCAAGGCGGATTGTCGCGCCTCGCCTTCGATCGGCTGGAGGATCAAGCCTTCGGCTCGCTCTTCACGGATGCATTCGAATACGAATATAACGGAGGACCGATCGCGGAAGTGCTGCTGAACGGGAATCCGATGGACGCGGAAGTCGAGGTATGGGTGCCGGTGCGGAAAAAGTAAAAAGAAAAACCACATGGAGCCGATGCGCTCGCATGTGGTGAAGGTCATTGGCTTCATTTAATAGTCATTTCTCAGAAGAAACCGCAACCGCCTGGGGTTCAGCAGCAGCATCTTCGGCCACCGGTTTGGCAGCTTGGGCAGCCGTCGGCGCTGCCGTCGCTTGCGGAACGGCATGTACTTCGTCGGCCGGAACCGTCTCGGCCACGGGTTTGGCAGCTTGGGCAACCGTCGGCGCTGCCGTCGCCTGTGGAACGGCATGCACTTCGTCAGATGGAGCCTCCGATGCTTGCGCAACGGCCGTCGGCTCGGCGGCTGCAGGCGCTGCTGTCGCTCTTGGCTCGCTTGCGGAACTCGCTGCCGCTTCGTCTTCTGCCGCAGCTGTCGGAGCAGGTTCCGTCACTGCGGCCCCGGCTGCAGCTGCGGTCGCAGTCGCCGTTTCAGATGGTGCCGCTTCTTCTTGGGCGACTACGGTCGGCGTATTGTCCGAAGCCCATACAGCCGCGGTCGTGCTGACCGCCGCAATCAAGAACACCGCGGACACGGTCAGAAACATCGTTTTCTTTTTCAACTTTTTCACGTTCAACATGAGCGTTAGTCTCCTTTTAAGCTGTTTACCGTCCCCCGATAAGGAGGCGCAGAACCACGTCGGTAAATTCCCCGAGCCTGCCACGACGTTAAGCAGCGTGCTACCATACCTTTTCCGCTCGGCATGGGACATGCCGACGACGACTTCCTCGTCGCAGGACAACTCGCTCCATAGCTGAATCTCCTTGCGAAGCAGATGAACCAGCGGGTTATACCAATGCAAGGCGCCGACGACCAGCGCGAGCGCCTTGACCCACAGATCCTTCCGTTTCAGATGCATCATCTCGTGTCGGAGCACCATGTCCAAGTCCACGTCCGAGGCAAGCGCTTGAGGAAAATAAATCGTCGGCTGCCGCAAACCCGCCAGAACGGGACTTCGAAAGATGGAGCTGCCGGCGAGCGCGACTTTGCTTTTTAAGCCGAGCTCTTCCTTGAGAAAGGATAGCCGTACGGCGGCCTCGCCGCGCTCCGGCAGATCGGTGCGCGAACGGGACAGCGCGACGGTGAACCTGCGATAATCGTACAGCTGCCGCGCCGCAAATCCGATCGCTCCGATCGCCCATATACGCAGGAAAATAAGGGCCGCACTGGCAGGAATGGTTCGCAAGGACATGAACGACTCCGTTATGAAGCCTGCCTGGGTGAGGGGCGACGAATTTTGCACGGAGGTCGTGGTCGTATGAGCTTCGATCAGCGGAACAATCCATGAAATTCCAGCCGCGACGGGCAGCAGGTATAACAAGATCGCGATTTTTTGAAGCCGATAACGCCACTTGGCGGTGAACAGGTGAACGGGTACTTTTCGCATAAACAAAATGCAGACGGTGACGACACTACCGGCTACGGCCAGCGTAAACAGCAATTCAAGCATCGTGTTCATCGGCAGCACCTACTTTTCTGAAAACCATTTTTTCAGATCGGCGATGTCCTGATCCGACAGCTTGTCGCCGTCATACATAGCCGCAATCAGGTTTTTCACGGAGCCTTGATACAACCCGTCCAGGACGTGCTGCGTCTCCAGCAGCTTGTAATCCTCGGGCGAAATCCGCGGCACGTACTTGTTGGTCCGTCCGTCTCGCGTCGCCTCAAGCGCGCCTTTATCCACCAAACGCGACAGAAAGGTGGAGATGGTCTGCGCCTTCCACGCTCTTCCCTTTTGCGCAAACAGAAGCAGCAATTCCGTGGATGTGACCGGAGGCGTGCACGCCCAGATCGCTTCCATGAGCTCCATTTCCGTATCCGACAGCTTCTGAACCAGGGCCACTGGTAACACCTCATTACGCCGCATGCGTCCATGACGGCATCTATTACTACACTACGTAGTAATAATAAACTACTACATTCCGTAGTAGGTAGTCAAGCGAGGCGTCGATAACACAAAAAGCCCCCTTCTTGCCGGACATGCGTCCGACTGAAGGGGATGAGGAGCAATGCCTATTCAGTTTCGCAGGATTTACTTCACGATTTACTTATGATTAAGGCCTTCCGCAAAGTCGCGCGCGCACTTCTCCATCAGCATGCAGAAGGAACGGTTGTGGCCGATCAGAAACGAAGAACAATCGTACCGGCCGCGCGCAGGCTCGAAGGTGACCAGCAAGCGCCGTGGCATATAAGTCATTGCCGTCTGCACGAACCGATCCGCCAGTGGAGAAGCAATGAAGGTAATGTAGGCGTACATGGAGTGATCCTCGGGCTCGTCCAGCACGCTGACGCCTGCGCACGAATATTCGGTCGCAATCCCGATTCTCTTAAACTGCACCAACGCGCCTAGCAGTTCGGCATCGATCTCGACGGGTCCGAGCCAGGCCGTCTGCTTGGCCTTCCTCCGAACCTTCGGCCGCTCCGTCCATTCGGCCAGCTCCAGCCGCCGTTTCCTCCACATCTGATCGTCGTGCTTGCTGACAATCGTCTCGCCATCTTCCGATAGACTGGTATCGGTCATTTCCGTCACCTCCTAGCTATCTGGTTCGTGTTATCATTGTAAAGGATAATGGGGCCATCCGCATGCTGAGCGAAGCGGGGGTAGGTACAACGAACAGTGCCCCGCCGGCACCTCCGTCATCAGTCTTTTTTTCAGCAGCAACCTTCACTAATAGTAATAATTACTAATATAAAGGTTAGGATATCCCTTTCATCCCATGCTGTCAACATGGCCTGTGTATCATCATCATTGCTCCTCGCCGTAATAACTGCAAATCTACATCTTTTTTCACCCCTATTGACCATTTCAGCAAGAATAGATGCAAATATACATCTTCTTTCCTAAATCCAGCCGGGTTGACGTTACATCTTATGAATTTACCTGCATATCTGCATTTATTTCACGAAGTGTCGCTGATCGGTAGAAAATAAATGTACCAATGCAGTTCTTTCGGCTCGCATCTATCCGGGAAGCTCCGCCCCTCCGAGCGCGGGCAAATTGCAGGCGAACATTTGCAAAAAAGACCGAAATCGCATCCGGTCTCCTTTGCTTTGAGCTATGGATGGATGGCGTCACGCGCCGCCGCTGAGCAGCTTCCGCAGACGCTCGTCCCGCAGCCAGAGCGCGCCCCAGACGAGGACGGCTACGTAGACCGGGAAGAGCGTGTTCGAAAAAAGCGGGGCGTCGACCCTTACTTGCGCCGCTACTGCGCCGCCCAGATACGCCGTCAGCAGCAGCGCGCCCAGGAAGGCGGTGCGAGGCACGATGTACAGCAGCGTCGCCAGCAAGCTGAGAATGCCCATGATCGCCAGGTGGCTCCCGGCGAAGCCGAGCTCGCGCGTGGCCTCGACGACCGGCGCCGGTCCGGCGAGCTTGCCGATCCCGTCAAACAGCATGAACAAAACCGCGATGCCGCCCATCGCCCGCGCCGTCCAGCGTCGCACGCTCGAGCCGTCCGTCCGTTTTGCGTTGGCCTGCATATTCTTTAATTCCCATTCGATCATCATATGAAAATCATCCTCTCGATTAAAGTAGGTCCAAGTAGCGTGTAAAAGACCGTTCACTGCTTCACAATCTGCCAGTGGATGCCGTACTTGTCCTCAACCTCGCCGTAATAGGCGCCCCATGGCTGCTGCTCAAACGGGAACTTGACCGTCCCGCCGCTTGCCAAGTTTCCGAATGCTTCGCGTGCCTCGTCTTCATCCGCGAAGGTGAGCGCCAGCGACACGATACGTCCGCTGCTCGCCGCCGTGAAGGTATCGGACAAAAACAGCATGTTTCCGCCCGCCACCTCGAGCACAAGGTGCATCACCTTGTCCTGCATATCGGCCGGCGCGTCCGGCAGCTGCCCGTGCGTCATGACGGACACAATTTGCCCGCCGAGCGCCTCCTGATAGAACCCTGCCTGCGACTTTGCATCCTCCGATTGAATATAAGCGTTCAGCTGTGCCTTCATGTTCAACATCCTCTCCATTGCTTTTTTGGGCTTCTTCTACCTAGACAACGAACGGCTGACGACAAAATCGACATACCGGCAAAAACTTTTTTTGAGAAAAAAATCCGCCCGAATATTCGGACGGATCGCAGGTTGAACGGAAGCAAGACGAGACTGCAAGTTTACTGGAAAAAATCCATTAATACGGGCGCCAGCGCGGCGGGTTTGACGATATGCGTCTGGCCGGGGAGCGTCCGATGCTGCGCATTCGGGAGCGCCTGCGCGAGCGAATCCATGCCATGGCGCATCCAGGCGGGACTCTTGCCGCCGACCGCGACCAACGTAGGCGTCCGGACGGCAGACCATCGGCCGAGCGGCTCCTTGCGGCCCTGCTGCTGATCGATCGTCAGCCGCGTATCGTACGGCAGCGTGTGCGCGACCGCCTTGAGCTTGGACCAGGCCGGCATCAGCGGCATGATCGCCACGATCGGCGCGGGCAAGCCCACGCCTTTTCGCATGAACAGCTTGATCGCGTCGCCCTGCCGCCCCTCCCGGATCAGCGCCTCCATTCGCCGCTCGTAATCGCTTGGCACGGGCTCGCGGCTGCCGTCCGTCACGAAGGGCGCCTCGTACAGCGCCAGCTTCCGGATCGACGGCAGACGCAGCGCCGCATCGAGCGCCAGCGCGGCACCCGAGGAGATGCCGTACACGAACGCGGCCCCTCCCGCCTCTCGAATCAGCGCGTCGAGATCCTCCACCTCTCGTTCCACGTCATAAGGCGTCTGATCTCCGCTCTCGCCGCGCCCTCTGCGGTCGTACGTGTACACTGTATAATGCTGCTTCAGCAGCGCAGCCAACGCACCGTTCGGGCCGTTCGTCCGGCTGCACAACGCGCCATCGACTAATATTAGCGGCTCTCCTTCACCGATCCGATCGTACGCGATCCTGGTGCCGTCCTTCGAAGCGACTGTTTTCATAGCAACCTCCCGATTGATATTGACCTCTATGAAGACGACGAACGGACGAGGCTGCAATCGACTTGTTGTGCATATTTTTTCGACGGCCGTGGGAAAGAACCCTGCCGGCGAGCAAGCCGCGCGACAACTATTGCTCTACGTGCATACTTCAACCGCCCAGCCGCCGCGAATTCGCCAACTATCGATCTATGTGCATACTTCAGTCGCCAAGCGTCCGCGCACCCGCCAACTTTCGATCTATGTGCATACTTCAGCCACCGAGCCCACGCGCACCCGCCAACTATCGATCTACGTGCATACTTCAGAAGCCAAGCCCCCGCAGGCCCGCCAACTAGTGATCTAACTTCGCCAACCGGAATCGAATGCCTGCAAATTTACATCTTTTTCGCGGATAACCGATCCGTAGCCGATAAAAGATGCGAATCTGCAGGCTTTTCTCTTTTTTCCTTAGATATTTCGGATTTCGCCGCTAAAAGGATGCTGATTTGCAGGAATTTCCGCTCCGGCTCCTCAAAGCGGCAAAAAGCCTGCACGGATGCAGGCTTTTCGCTATCGTCCCGTTTTTTTCCTGCTCTAACCCGCAGCACTCCTACGCGACCAGACTGATTAGATTGCCGTCGGGATCCTGCACGATCGCATAGCGCTCGCCCCACGGCGTATCTCTCGGCTCGAGAACACCGCGATGTCCGAGCGCCGTCAACTGACGGTACGCGCCGTCCAGCGCTTCGCGGCCCTCCAACGCGAAGGCGAGCTCCGTCCGATAGCCGACCGGCGCCTCCCAGCCTTCGATGATGCTTTTCACCGATTCGACCTTGTCAAAAGCGAAGACAAACCCGTCTTGCTCCACATCGACGTGATGCGCCTCGTCCGCGCCGTCCGGGATAACCAGCCCGAGCGTCCGGTAGAAGTCCAGCGACCTTTTCATCTCTTCAACGTAAATCGACACGCGTTTCATCTTAACCGTCATGGCTCCCACTCCCGTTCGCCTTTTATATTTTCACCCCCATTGTAACGATTGGCCCCCGCTCAAAATAGTAAAAAACGGCCCTGTTCAACCGCTTTGCGTCAGCTGTTTGAGGGGCAGCCCGTAATAGCGCGCGAACGTATGGCCGAAGTGCGATTGATCGTAGTACCCGTGTTGGAGCGCCAAGTCCGTCAAGCTGGCATAATCGCCTCTGCTCAACGCCTCCAGCACACTTTGAAACCGGACGATGCCCATCATCTCCTTCGGGCTAAGTCCGAGCTCCCGTTCAAAGGACCTCCGCAAATGCCGCTCGCTGAAACTCACTTTATTCGCCAAATCCGAAACGGAAAGCTTGCCCTTGTAATCGTAAATATACTGCATGCTTTGGTACATCAAGGCTGGAGCAGGCGCTGCCGCGGCGGTCAACATGCGCTCCAGCTGCCGTTCCGCAATCTCGATCCTGTCCGCAACCGACGTGGCGGCAAGCATCTTATCGATCCAATCCAATGCCTCATATCCCCAGACTTCCTCAATAAAAACGCGATTGGCGGCAAACTCCGACAAGGGGGCACGCAGAAGGGTACGGGCGGATTCCGCGTACAATCGAATGCCGAACACAGAGCGCGCCTCGGCAAACTGCATCACTTCCGCATGCGTCTTCACCCCCACGACATAGGCGGCCCGACGGCTTGAAGCAGCACGAAGATCCAAAATAATATCGACACAGCCATCCGGGATCGCCCGATGACCGTGATTGCCCGGCACCGGCTGAAAATCGACCGTCCAATAGGCGGCGACATGCGAAGCCAAGCCGTCGCTTGGCGCATACTCCCGGACACTGTGCGAGTCGCGATGCCATTGCGGCTGCAATTGAGGCGCGTGGAGCGGGCGATAGGGATGCGCCATATACGCGTGCATCAACTGAGTCCCTTCTTCCTTTGCGATTTGCAGGAACGGTTCTCCCTGCACAATAATAGAGACAACACCATTTGTAAAGGATGAGGAGTTATGGACTTCACGCCGCTGTCCCGGTTTATCGATCGAATCGTCGCCTGGCGCATTCCGTGGGCGGAGGTGCTCGTCATGCACCGCAATGAGACGGTTTTCCGCTATCGTGCAGGCTACGAGAATCTGGAGGCGAAGCTACCGATCGGCGAGGACCGGATGATCTATCTCTATTCGTTGACGAAAATACTGACGTGCACGGCCGCGCTGCAATTGGTTGAAAAGGGGGCGATCCTGCTTGGCGATCCGCTCTCGGACTATCTGCCCGAATACGCCGAGATGAACGTGCGAAAAACGCAGCCGGACGGCAGCGTCTCCGTGGAACCGGCGGAGCGGCCGATTACGGTTCGCGACTTGTTCACGATGACGGCCGGCTTCTCCTACGACCTGACGGCGCCTGCTCTTGCGGAGGCCGCGAAGCGCACGGACGGCAGGCTGCCGACGCGCGAATTTGCGGCTGCGCTCGCCAAGGAGCCGCTGCTGTTCGAGCCGGGCACCCGCTGGAACTACAGTCTCTGCCATGACGTCCTCGCCGCGCTCGTGGAGGCGGTGGACGGACGACGGTTCGGGACATACGTGCGCGAGGAGATTACGGATCCGCTCGGCATGCGCGATACCGGCTTCTTCCTGGACGAGGCGCAGCGCAGCCGGCTCGCGCCACAGTACCAGTACGATGACGAGCTGGGCAAAGCCGTGCCTATGGACGGAGATTGGCACCGCATCGGAACGGAGCTCGAGAGCGGCGGGGCCGGACTGTTGTCGACCGTGAGCGATTATACACTGTTCCTGAACGCGCTGACCAACCGGGGCACGAGCCCGGACGGCGTGCGCATCTTGTCGGCTGCGAGCGTCGATCTGATGCGCACGGACCACCTAAGCGAGCTGACGCGTATAGATTACAACTGGTCGCAGCTCGCCGGCTATGGCTACGGGCTCGGCGTCAGAACCCATATCTCTAAAGCAGGCAGCGGCTCCCTGTCTCCGCTCGGCGAATTCGGCTGGAGCGGCGCGGCCGGCGCCCTCGCGATCATCGATCCCGAGTCGCAGCTGACCGTCATGTATGCGCAGCATATGGTGAACAATCCGGAGCCTTACGTGCACCCGAGATTAAAGAATGTAGTGTATGGTTGCTTGTAGGGTCGGGCGGTGAGGTGCGGCGGAGTTGCGCGGTTTTTCCCACTAGCCTTGCATAAACATTGACCTAATCGAGATAGATGGATGCACGTGGGTATTTAATCAGGTTTTTACAGTTTCATTTTTGTGGTACAAGCCAAAAAGTCGAACTGGTA
>NZ_JBHUJV010000014.1:0-134243 GCF_042683485.1 Cohnella sp. GCM10020058 | reverse complement strand
GCCGCAGGCCCATCCCAAAGCCACAGCTTGCACCGTGTTTCTCAACAAGATCATGCGACCTCGTTGCCTATCCGGTCTTAGCATTCGTTTCCGAATGTTATCCCGGTCTTCAGAGCAGGTTGCCTACGTGTTACTCACCCGTCCGCCGCTAACTCAGTTTGTAGCAAGCTACAAACTAAATCCGCTCGACTTGCATGTATTAGGCACGCCGCCAGCGTTCGTCCTGAGCCAGGATCAAACTCTCCATAAAGGGTAGTTCGACTTGCTCATGATAAAGCTGGTATAACTTTTGCTTCCGCCTCGAAAGGCTTCAGCGTCCGTTTGTTTTAACGCTCGATGTTCAGTTTTCAAGGAGCAATCTCGTCTTCGCTCTCGGCCTCGTTCTCGGCGGCCTCTCAGCGGCGACTTGATTAATATATCACAGGCGCCTAGGCGATTGCAACACCTTTTTCAAAAGAATTTTAAAAACCTGAAAATCCGTCTACATCGCATATCGGAGGTGTTTGATCACGTGTAATGCATCCCTCCAAACAGGCTTTCCTCTATATAGAAGGTTCCTGCAGAATCGACTCCCACGACGGCCAAAACGACTACTCCCTGTCTGAAGGGGATATCGATCAAACGGGGCGCACACGCACATACGCTGCACACGCTGGCTCGCTCCCACTCCGACGCATCATTCCCCTTACATGTTCCACATATAAAAAGAGCCAGCCGCCACCTGGCGACCGGCTCTCCTTCTATTCAACTTACTCCCCGCGCATGTGCGGGAACAGCAGTACGTCGCGGATCGACGGTGCGTCGGTCAGCAGCATGATCAGGCGATCGATGCCGATGCCGAGACCGCCGGTAGGCGGCAAGCCGTACTCGAGCGCGCGGATGAAGTCCTCGTCGAGATCCTGCGCCTCGTCGTTGCCCGCTTCCTTCTCCACCAACTGTGCTTCGAAGCGCTGGCGCTGGTCGATCGGATCGTTCAGCTCGGTAAAGGCGTTGGCGTGCTCACGGGCGACGATGAACAGCTCGAAGCGATCCGTGAAGCGCGGGTCTTCGGCGTTCTTCTTCGCCAGCGGCGAGATCGCCACCGGATGTCCGGTCACGAACGTAGGCTGAATAAGCGTATGCTCGACAAACGTCTCGAAGAAGGCGTTCACGATATGGCCGAACGTCATATGGGGCTCGACCGGCACCTTGTGTTCCTTCGCCAGGCGATGCGCTTCCTCGTCGCTCATATCGATCGTGAAGTCGATGCCTACGGCTGTCTGGATCAGCGAGGTCATCGACTCCCTGCGCCAAGGCGCGGACAGGTTGACTTCCTGCCCTTGATAGAAGATCTGGGTCGTGCCGAGCACCTCTTCCGCCAGATGAACGACAAGGTCCTCCGTCAGCTTCATGATGTCCTTGTAATCCGCATAAGCTTCATACAGCTCGAGCATCGTGAACTCCGGGTTGTGGCGCGTCGACATCCCTTCGTTGCGGTAGACCCGTCCGATCTCATAGACCTTCTCCAAGCCGCCGACAATAAGCCGCTTCAGATGAAGCTCGATCGCGATCCGCATGTACAACTGCATGTCGAGCGCATTGTGGTGCGTAATAAACGGCTTGGCGGCCGCGCCGCCGGCGATGGCGTGCAGCGTCGGCGTCTCGACTTCGAGATAGCCGCGTCCGTCCAGATAACGCCGCATCGACTGGATGATGCGCGAGCGAGTGATGAAAGTCTTTTGCACGTCGGGGCTGACGATCAGGTCTACGTAACGCTGGCGGTAACGCGTCTCCACGTCCTTGAGGCCATGGAATTTGTCCGGCAGCGGCAGCAGCGACTTGGTCAGCACAGTCAGCTCCGATACCTTAATCGAGGTCTCCCCGGTGCGCGTCTTAAAGACCGTACCCTTGATGCCGATGACATCTCCGATATCAAGAATGCCGAACGCCTTGTACTGGTCCTCCGGTACGGAGTCCTGACGCACGTAGATCTGGATCTTGCCGGTCAGATCCTGGATATGCGCAAAGGAAGCCTTGCCCATCGAACGCTTCTGCATGATGCGTCCCGCCACGCTAACTTCTTCGGCGAGCTCGTCCAGCTCCTCCGTCGACTTAGCGTCGAGACGCTCGAGGATGTCGCCTGCAGCAGCCGTACGTTCGAACTTCGTGCCGAACGGATCGATGCCCAGCTTGCGAAGCTCGTCCAGCTTGTTGCGGCGGATCTGCAGCATCTCGCTGAGTTCGGCGGCGGTGGGTTCGGTACTCCCTTGTTGTTCTAAATCTTGACTCATGATGTACACCCTTTCCTAACTGAATATCCGTCAGAACGCGGGCCACCCTCTTTCGTTCAAAAAAGCTTCCGCTGCCGGAAGCTTTTTCGCGCTCACAGATGGCCTTGTCGCTTGCTTGGCACGGGGCCCTGCAGCAGATTACCTTTTGATATCTACAATCTTGTATTGAATAATGCCCGCGGGAACGCTGACTTCGACGGTCGTGCCCTTCGACTTGCCGATAATCGCGCGTCCGACAGGGCTCTCGTTGGAGATCTTGTTCTTCAACGGGTCGGATTCAGCCGTGCCGACGATCGTATATTCAAGCGTCTCGTTGAATTCGAGGTCTTCGACGACGACGGTGGAGCCGATGCTCACGGTGTTGAGATCGATCTCGTCGTTGTTGATGATGCGAGCGTTGCGCAGCATCTTCTCTAGCGTGATGATGCGGCCTTCAATGAATGCCTGTTCGTTCTTGGCATCTTCGTATTCCGAGTTTTCGCTGATGTCGCCGTAACCGATTGCAACCTTGATCCGCTCGGCTACCTCGCGGCGCTTGACGGACTTCAGGTTCTCCAGTTCCTCTTCGAGCTTCTTGAGCCCGTCCGGGGTCAGAAGCACTTCTTTTTCGCTCATCTCACCGATCTCCTGTCGAAGATATGATATCCATGCCGGGCATGAAGGCTTGCTTGCGGAGGCTGCGCCGCGAATAGCGCGGCGGGTCGCACACCTTGAATACAGTTATATGGCGAATTGCCGCCGACATGACTGGGAATGACCCGGCCAGCCGCGGCAATCTCGACCGTCTTGCGAATATTGCTTAGAATTATATTTCAACCCCTATTAAATGTCAATTAACAGGAATCGGGCGTGAAATCAATGCACGACAGCGGGTCCGTCCTCGGTCTGCACGGCAGCATCGAGGTCGGCCAGGGACTCAACATATTCGTCGAGCCTGCGCGCTACGTCGGCTCTGCGCGTCATTTCCATGATCTCGTTTTTGACGCGCGCTGCATCCGGCAGACCCTTGAGATACCAGGCCAGATGCTTGCGCATCTCGCGTACAGCCTGCCCCTCGCCCTTAAGGTTGATCAAACGGTCCATGTGCAGCATGGCGATGCGCATCTTCTCTCCGGGATTCGGGTCCGGGAGCTTCTCGCCCGTGGTCAGATAGTGGACCGTACGGTACAGCATCCACGGATTGCCCAGTGCGCCGCGACCGATCATGACGCCGTCTACGCCCGTATGGGCAAGCATGCGCTCCGCGTCCTCGGGCGAGAAAACGTCCCCGTTGCCGATTACCGGGATGGAAACGGCTTCCTTGACTTCCTTTATGATATCCCAGTTCGCGTGCCCCGTATACAACTGTTCCCTGGTGCGTCCGTGCACGCTGACTGCAGCGCCGCCGGCGCGTTCGACAGCGCGGGCATTTTCCACTGCGTAGATGTGCTCGTCGTCCCAACCGATCCGCATCTTGACCGTCACCGGCTTCTCCGCCGCGTCGACCGCATACGAGACCATCTCGTAGATCTTGGCCGGATCCAGCAGCCATCTGGCGCCCGCGTCGCACTTCGTGACTTTTGGCACGGGGCAGCCCATATTAATGTCGATAATGTCGGCGTTCGTGTTCTTGTCGACGAACTTGACCGCCTCGACGAGCGATTCGCGGTCGCCGCCGAAAATCTGCAGGCTGAGCGGCTTCTCCCGCTCGTCCACGAACAGCATCTCGAGCGTTCGCCGATTGCCGTGCAGAATCGCCTTGTCGCTGACCATCTCCGCGCACACGAGACCGCAGCCGAATTCCTTGGCAATCAGCCGAAAAGCGGGGTTGCAAACGCCGGCCATCGGCGCCAGCACCACGTTGTTATTCATCTCCACATTGCCGATCTTCAGCATGTGATTATCCCTCCTAGAGGCCGTACGGCTCCAACCCGGAAGCCAGACGACGAATGCCTTCCCTCTCAAGCGTATCCGGCCCGAGCTGTGCTTCCCAAGGGAAAGCTTCGCCGGGCGTCCACACGTCCCTAAGCGGCGCAAGCACGAATGCCCGCTCTCCCATGCGGGGATGCGGGAGCGTCAGCTCGTCCGTCTCGAACGTCTCGTCCTCGTACGACAGCAGGTCCAGATCGATGACCCGCGGTCCCCAGCGGAACTCGCGGACCCGGCCCATCTCAAGCTCGAGCGCGAGCAGCGCCCGCAGCAGCTCGAGCGGCGGCAGGCTCGTCAGCAGCGCCGTCGCCATATTTAAAAAATTCGGCTGGTCCGTATAGCCGACCGGATCGGTCTCGTACACGCCGGACACGCGCTCCACCCGGATGCCGGGCGTCTCGTTCAAGCGGCGCAGCGCCTCCGCGAGAGACCGCTCCCGGTCGCCAAGATTGGCGCCGAGCGCCACATATGCCAGCTTCATCATCGTTCAGTCCTTCTTATACCCGCGGGCTTCATGACTGCCGTTCAGTCATCTGACTCGGGTGAGCTCGACCGTGACGCCGTCGAACGTAATGTCGAAGGGCGGATTCGGCTTCGTCACGCCTACCGTGACTTCATGGATTATAGTATACGTACCGAGTACCGCCGTTGCAATGCTCGCGGCAAGCTTCTCGATAAGCTTTACTGGAGGGCCTTCCACGATTTCCTTGACCAGGGCGTGGACCTCCGCATAGTTCACCGTATCGGCGACGTCGTCGCTCTCGGCAGCGCGGCTTAAATCAAGCTTCATGTCGAGATCCACGTAATACTTCTGGCCGAGCTTGTTTTCCTCCGGGAATACGCCGTGATATCCGAAAAACACCATGCGCTTCAGCTTCATCGTATCCACTCGTTCGTCGCTCCTTTAAGGTGTCAGCCGTCTAAATTGGCTTGGCGGTATACGATCGCGTCGGTCATCGCCGCTACCCGCTTCATGGCCCGCACGTCGTGCACGCGCACGATCTGGCAGCCCTGCGCGATGCCCAGCGACGTCGTCGCGCCGGTTCCTTCGACAACGTCGTCGGCCGGCAGGTCAAGCGTACGGCGAATGAATGTTTTGCGCGAAGTTGCCAGCAGCACGGGATAGCCTAGTGCGTTCAACTCGCCGAGCCGGCCCATCAGCTCCAGGTTATCATCGTAATCTTTGGCGAAGCCGATGCCGGGATCCAGCCAGATGCAATCGTCCGAAATGCCGGCCGCTTGGGCCAGCGCCACGCTCTCCCGCAAATCGGCCAGCACGTCAGTCACGAATTCGCGGTAATCCCGCCGTTTGCGGTTATGCATTAAGATGATCGGCGCCTTGGCGTTCGCCGCCACTTGTGCCATTCGAGGGTCGTGCTTCAAGCCCCAAATATCGTTCAAAAGGTGTGCGCCGGCCCGAAGCGCGCGCTCGGCCGTATCGGCCCTGTATGTGTCGACGCTGATCGGCAGCGGAACCGCCTTGCGGACCGCCTCGATGACCGGCAGGATTCGCCGCTGCTCTTCTTCGGCCGTCACGGGATCGTGCCCCGGACGCGTGGACTCGCCGCCGATGTCGATCAAGTCCGCGCCTTCTTCGGCCATCTCGACCGCGCGGCGAACCGCCGTCTCGACCGAGTCGAACCGGCCGCCGTCGGAGAACGAGTCCGGCGTCACGTTCAGAATGCCCATGATTAACGTCCGTTCGCCGAGCGTGAGCTCGAGACCGTCGACAAACCGGTAGCGTCTACGATAAATGACAGGATTCATGCTTCATCGCCTTTCTCCGCGGCAGCCCGATATGCCGTCATCAGCCTGCGGGTCCACGGACCCGGGGCTCCGGCAGCATGGACCTCGGCGGAATTCGATGCGAGACGGCCGGGGCCGCTTGCAGGCTGCCCGTCCGGTTCCTGCACTGTGACGACCGGCACGATCTCCTGAATTGAATTGGTCACGAAGCATTCGTCCGCCCGTAACAGGTCGTCCCAGGCATACATGCCTTCGTGACAAGCCAGGCCCGCTCGGCGAGCCTGATCCAGCACGTAAGCCCGGGTCACGCCCGCCAGCGGCCCCGTATCGAGAGACGGCGTGTACAGTGCCCCGTCCCGCAGCCAGAATACGTTGCTCACTAAGCCTTCGACGACCTCGTCCCTCTCATTCAGGAACAACCCTTCGGTGCTCGCCGAAGCGCCGCCGGCCTGAAGCTCCCGCTTCGCCGCGATATTGTTCATATAGTGGAACGACTTGAACCGTTCCGCGCCTCCCTCCGGACGCGTCCGCCGAAGACGCAGCAGCCTCAGTGTCTTGCCCCGCCGCGTCGCGGGATCGTCCGCTGCGAGCGCCTTGGCGTAGACGATCTCGCGCGGCGCTTCGTATTCGCCCGCGGGGAGTCCGACTTCGCCGGTGCCGGCGGAAACCGACCAGCGGATGTAAGCATCGGCGAGGCCATTCGCCTCGAGCAACCGCGCGACGTCGGCGGCCATCGCGTCCGGATCCGGCCGGTATGAGATGCCCAGCGCTCCGCAAGCTTCGGCAAGCCGCTCCGCATGCCTGCGCAGCAGCCAAGGACGGCCGCCGTACGTGCGGAACGTCTCAAACAGGCCCATCCCATACAGGAAGCCGTGATCGTAGACTGAGATCACGGCTTCCCGGCTATCCATCAATTGTCCGTCCAGCAGCAGCTTCATTGCCGCAAGCCCGATTTGTAGTTCAGGAAATTCTGCAGCAGCGTGCGCCCATGGTCCGTCATGATCGACTCGGGATGGAACTGCACGCCCTCGACGACATACGCCTTGTGGCGCAGTCCCATGATCTCGCCGTCCGTCTCTGCGCTGATCTCCAGACAATCGGGCAGCGTATCGCGCTTCACGATGAGCGAGTGGTACCGCGTCGCGGTGAACGGGGAAGGCACGCCTTCAAAAATCGTGCGGCCGTCGTGCGACATCTCGCTCGTCTTGCCGTGCATGAGCTGCGGCGCGCGCACGACGTCGCCGCCGAACGCCTGTCCGATCGACTGATGTCCGAGGCAGACGCCGAAGATCGGAATCTCTCCCTTGAAGCGGTCGATCAAGGACAGGCTGATGCCGGCCTCGTTCGGCGTGCAAGGACCCGGCGAGATCAAGATGTGATCGGGCTTAAGCGCAGCGATGCCGTCAAGATCGATCTCGTCGTTGCGCTTCACGACGATGTCTTGTCCCAGCTCGCCCAGATACTGCACCAGGTTATAAGTAAACGAATCGTAATTGTCGATGACCAGAATCATGCCCAGTCCCCCTTCGCGTCGGCTCCCGTCCCGTCCGGGCTGAGCCGCTCCCCGTACTGTACAGCCTTCCAGAGCGCCTTGGCCTTGTTCAGGCATTCGTAGAACTCCCGCTCGGGATCGGAATCGATGACAATGCCGGCGCCGGCCTGGATATGGCACAGGCCGTCCTTCGCCACCATCGTACGGATAACTATATTAAATTCCATATTCCCCGCGTAGTCAATCCATCCGATCGAGCCGGTATACGCGCCTCTGCGTACGGGCTCGAGCTCCTCGATAATCTCCATCGTGCGGATCTTGGGCGCGCCGGTGATCGTCCCGCCGGGAAACGAAGCCGCCAGCACATCGAGATTATCCTTGCCCGCCGCTATCCGTCCTTCGACCTGCGACACGAGATGCATCACATGCGAATAGCGCTCGATCGTGAGCAGCTCCGGCACGTGTACCGAGCCATAGGCGGAAATGCGGCCCAGATCGTTGCGCGCCAGATCCACGAGCATGATATGCTCGGCCCTCTCCTTCTCGCTCGACAGCAGTTCGTCCGCCATCGCCGCATCCTCCTCCGGCGTGCGCCCGCGCCTGCGCGTGCCGGCGATGGGCCGCATGCTGACGCGCTCTCCCTGACGCTTGACCAGAAGCTCCGGCGACGCCGACACGAGACTGAAGCCGGGCAGTCGCAGCAAGCCCATGTATGGAGAGGGATTAATCAGGCGCAGCCACTCATAGAGCGCTTCGGGTGTGGCCTTCACCGGCATCGTCTGCCGGAGGGACAGGTTCACCTGGAAGACGTCGCCCTGGCCGATGTACTGCTGGATCCGTCGTACCGCCCGCTCGAACGCTTCCTTGGAAAGGGAGGTGCGGAGCCCGCGCGCGAACGCCTCGACGTCAAGAGCCAGTCCCTCCTCCGCAAGCATGCCGCGCGCCGCCGCAAGCGCAGTTGTTGCCTGGGGCTCCGCGGCTGCCGCAACGATCCGGTCCCAATCCGCCTTCATCTTCCCCGTGTGGGCGCGCGCCGCGCTGTAAGCGGCCGCAACCGCCGATTCGGTCCCCGTCATGTCGCCCAGGTCCGTATGGACGGCAAGGTACAGATCGCCAGTCTCATGATCGACGATCCACAGCTCGTCGATCAGCAGAAACGCATAATCCGGCAGCTCTAGCTCGTCCGCCGCCGTCTGCGGCAGCCGCTCCAGCGAACGCGCGACGTCGTAGCTCCAATAGCCGACGGCGCCGCCCGTGAACATCGGCAGCCCCGTGTCCGACGGCGTGCGATATCGGCCCATGATCTCGCGCACGACCGAGATCGGGTCTCCGCTCAGCCGCTCTGCCTCCCCTGCTGCATCTCCCCCGCCGCAGTACCTGAGCTCGGCCTGATCGCCCCGCCCGATCAATACCGCGCCTGGCCGTATGCCCAGGAACGTATAGCGGCCGCCTTTGCCGCTCTCCAGCACGAAGGCTTCCTCGCCCGCCGCCTCCCAGGCGCCGCGCCAGAGCGGTACGCGATCTTCGCCTGCTGCCAACGCATGCTTCTCTATATAAGGCAGACGATTATACCCGCGGCCGGCCGCCGCATCGGCATCCGTCAACTCCTCAATCCACAACCGCCATTTTTCCAACGATATTTGCGCTTCCAACTCCGCATATCCCCCTCGGAAGCTTTCTCGCCAACGATCGAACCGCGCCGCTCCCTATTCTTCACTAAAGTATACAAACAATCGCAAGCCGAGGATAGAGCGTTCGCCCTTCCGCGCGAGAAACTTTATTAACCTCCGAATCGTCTCTAAATATGGGTATTGAAGGATGCAACACTAAAAAAGGAGATGATCATGACATGCATAAGAGAAATAAAGTCCGGATGTTCGGGCTCGCCCTGCTGCTGGCAGCCGGAACCGCAGCGACGTCCGGCGGATCCGCGGCTCAAGCCGCAACCCCTAAGCCCATTAAACTCGTTGTCAACGGCAACGAGATCTCCGCCGGTACGGCGGCGCCTTATCTCGACGCCAGCGGCAGCGTCTTTGTCCCGCTGCGCATGGTCTCGCAGCTGCTCAAGTCCTATGTGGACTGGGACGGCACCAAGAAGCTCGTGTCCGTTTACGCGCCCAACCGTACGGTAAAGCTGACGCTCGGCAGCAAGACCGCGCAGCTGAACGACAAATCCGTCGCGCTGAACGCCCCTGCGCTTATGAAAAACAACACGGTGTACGTACCCGTACGTTTCGTCGCACAGTCGCTTGGCGCCGAAGTGAAGTGGCAGAGCGCGCAGCGCACGGTGACGATCAACGACGGCGATCCGTACACTGTCGGCTACGCGATCACGATGACGCCGTCCATGTTCTGGCTCGACAGGAAAACCGGCGATCTGTATCAGTCCGATCCGTCCAATAGTCCGGCCGTGAAGACCGGCAAGCTCGATTTTAAACAGCAAGAGTTCTTAAGCTTGTCCGTCGATAAGCTCGGTACCGGCGGATTCGTCGTGACGGTGTCCGATATATACGGCGAACCGCACATCAACGTCAACTATACGACAGCTTACGTTAAAAACAAGAAGCTTGCCGATCAGGCTTCGGTCCATTACTGGCAGCGCATGACGCCGAATATAACTACCATTGGCAACCAGCCGGCGCTGACGGACGGCAAGACGCTGCGGATCCTTGATGCGAACGGCAGTACGAACAAAACCTACGACCTGACCAAGCTGGGCGGGCTGGACGAAGTTTACGGCGTGGAGGGTATCGGCGCGAACTACCTGCTCATCAGGCCGAACACGACCGGCTTGCTTACCTTGGTCGACCCTGAGACGGGTAAAAAGAAGGATCTCTACGAGCTGCTCGACCCGGCGGATCAGGAATACGCCAAGTTGAACGACGTTCCCTACCACGGCGACACATTCACGGTAGAAGGCGAGCATGACGGCGTCATCGATCTCGACTACACCAGCGTCAAGAACGGCCAGCATCAGAAGCTTTCGGTTAAAATTAAAGATTGGCTGTGAATCCAAGACGACGCCATCTCTTCCGGATGCCCCGCCCCCAGGCGGGGTTTGTTACTTTTCGGACGATAACGGGTATGTGACGGCAGATGGATTCGAAGGAGCGCTGGCACCATGAGCAACCAGCAAGACAGTCCGGCAAAGAGACCCGTCGTCGCCTTAACGGGGGCGAGCGGCTATATCGGCGGCAACCTACTCCAGCGCTTGACGTCATTCGCCGACGTGATCGCGCTATCCCGAGGCGGCGGGAAAGGACGGGACGCCGATCCGCATACGAGCTGGCGCTCGTGCGATCTGTTTTCCCTGATCGACGCGGAACGGGGATTGGCCGGGGCGGACTATGCGGTGTACCTGGTCCACTCCATGCTCCCATCGGCCAAGCTGACGCAAGCCCGGTTTGAGGATATGGACGTGCTGCTCGCCGACCACTTCGCCCGGGCCGCCAGCAAAAACGGCGTGCGCCAGATTGTGTACCTGAGCGGCATCATCCATCCGGATGTGCCGCCCGGCGAGCTGTCCCGCCATCTGCGAAGCCGGCTGGAGGTGGAAAAGGTGCTAGCCTCTTACGGCGTACCCGTCACGACGCTGCGCGCCGGCCTGATCGTCGGGCCCGAAGGCTCTTCTTTTCCGATCCTGCTGAAGTTGGTGCGCCGGCTGCCCGTCATGATCCTTCCCAAGTGGACGCGCACGCGCACGCACGCGATCGCTCTCCCCGAGGTGCTGGACGCCTTGACCGCGACGATCGGACGGACCGACCTGTATCGCCGCGCGATCGACATCGGCGGACCCGATGTCATGTCCTACAGGCAAATGCTCAGCCAAACGGCGGACACGCTGGGCAAGAAGCGCGTCTTCATCCCCTTTCCCGCCTTCTCCGTTTATTTATCCCGTCTGTGGCTTGCGCTCATTACCGGTACGCCCAAAGAGATGGCTTATCCTTTGATCGAAAGTCTGGTTCATCCGATGGTTGCAAGGGATGAGCAGCGGGCAGGCGGAATTGGGGAGGGCGTCATCACGTTTCGCGAGGCAGCAAAAGACGCGATAAGGGAAGAGGAAAATAGGAAGCTTGACCGCGATCCTACCGAGGGGAAACAGAAGCGGAGGCCGGGCAAAGCTGCACGCGCCGCCAAGTCGGACGTCCGCTCCGTGCAGCGCGTCAGGCTGCCTGCGGGAATGGATGCCGATGCCGCGTCAAAGTCGTATCTTAGCTGGCTAAATCGGGTAGCCGGGCCGTTGATCCAGGTGGCGCACGATAAGAAGGATATTTATCGGATTCACGTGGCCGGCCGAAAGGCGCCCCTGCTTGAGCTCACGTACTCCAAAGAGCGGAGTTCGCCGACCCGGGCGCTCTATTACATCACGGGCGGCTCCTTTTCCAGCCGGAAGGAGACGCACCGCGGGCGCCTTGAATTTCTGCAGGTGCCGGACTCCGACGAATGCATTATCGCGATCCATGACTACTTGCCGGCGCTGCCCTGGTTTCTTTACAAATACACGCAGGCCAAGATTCACTTGTGGGTCATGTACGCATTTCGACGCTACTTGGAAAAGAAAATTCGATAGGCGCTCCGGGTCTGGTTTTAGATCCGGCCGGCCGCATAGTCGCCCTCGTCCGCGCTTATACTACGGTGGATCAACGCCGGAGTAGACGGTGCCGGCCAAAGGGGGACGACGCGATGGCAGAACGGGCGGTGCTCGCTTACTTCAACACGCCGGACCAAGCCAGACAAGCGCTTGAGGGGCTGAAGTCTCTGCGCCTTATCGAGCATGGGATCGACCGGTTCGACGGGTATCCCGGCGCAGGCATGGAGCATCTCGATCAACTGGGCAACACCATCGCCGGTACGTTCCGCGGACTCGGGTTCATCACGCTTGGCGGGGACTTCGACAATCCCGACGCCGCCGTGCTGGCCGCAGCCAGCGTCAGCGCCAGCGGGATGAGCTCGGGCGGCCCGGACAACCGGGTAACGGGACGCGATATTCTGCTGACGGCCATCGTCGAGGAGGACGACTACGACCGGGCGGTCGCCATCTGCCAGGAAGCCGGCGCGCTGTAGACGAAACGGAGGGCGGGCAGCCCTCCGTTTTTACTTTAGCCGGCAAATAACGATGTTACACATCGCTATCCCGCCGCACTCCCGCATCTTCGACCAAATAATGATGTCTCACATCGCTATCCCGCCATAATCTTATCCCGGTCCTGCCGCCGACCGGGAAACGCAAATATCCGGCCGCCCCAAAGGGACGGCCGGATCGTCGGCCGACAATATTAGTTGTCGAAGTTGAACAGCGGCGTGCTCAGGTAGCGTTCGCCGTTGGACGGAACGACCGCGACGACGCGCTTGCCGGCGCCCAGTTCCTTCGCCACTTGCAGCGCTGCGAAGATGGCCGCGCCGGAGGAGATACCGCAAAGGATGCCTTCCTTCTTGGCAGCTGTACGCGCCCATTCGAACGCATCTTCGTTCTCGACGGCGATGATCTGGTCGTAGATCTCGCGGTCCAGGATCTCAGGCACGAAGTTCGCGCCGATGCCTTGGATCTTGTGCGGGCCCGCCTTGCCGCTCGACAACAGCGGAGACGCCGCAGGCTCGACAGCGACGATCTTGACGCCCGGGAAGTTGTCCTTCAGCACCTTGCCGGCGCCGGAGATCGTGCCGCCCGTGCCGATGCCCGCCACGAACGCATCCAGCTTGCCGTCGAGCGAGTTGATCGCTTCGACGATCTCGGGTCCCGTCGTCTCGAGGTGGATCTTCAGGTTCGCCTTGTTCTTGAACTGATCGGCGAGGAAGTAGTCCGGGTTCTCCTTGAGAAGCTCTTCCGCTTTCTTGACGGCGCCGTTCATGCCTTCGGAACCGGGGGTCAGTACCAGCTCGGCACCATAAGCGCGAAGCAGATTGCGACGCTCAAGGCTCATCGTCTCAGGCATGACGATAACCGCACGGTAGCCCTTCGCTGCAGCGACGAGCGCGAGACCGATACCGGTGTTGCCGCTGGTCGCTTCCACGATTGTGCCGCCCGGCTTCAGCTTGCCTTCTTTTTCGGCTTCTTCCACGATGCTGATGGCGATCCGATCCTTGACGCTAGCGCCCGGATTCTGATATTCGACCTTGACGTAAACCTCCGCGCTGCCTTCAGGTACGATGCGGTTCAAACGGACAAGCGGCGTATCCCCGATCAGGTCCGTGATATTCTGCACGATTTTTGCCATGGCGAATGATTCCTCCTCGAATAATGGCGGACGGCGTCGTCCATTCATCTATTTCCGACAATTTCAGTAGGCTTTTATCTTTTCTCATCTTATCAACGTTGCACAGGATTGTCAATAGAAGGATAATCCCCTGTAACTAATATTGAAGCGCTCCGTCCAGCAATTTGGCGCCGAACTTGTCCAGCAGCGACTGCTCGACTTCGGACAATGGCGGCGTTACCGACAGCGCGTATTCGCGCTTCGCCGCCTCCCGATCCGCCTGTGCATCCTGTTCGCCCGCGCCTCTCCGGCCTTCGACGAGCACGACCTCGTAGCCCGCGTCCGTCCGGATCGGCCCTGCCGCTTCCCCGATCTCCAGCTTCGCCGCGGCCGCCAACAGCTCGGGCGCGACAAACGGATCGTCGGACTCGACCCAGCCGAGGCTTCCGCCGTCTGCAGCCGTATCCGCATCCTTCGAGTTCGCGGCAGCCAGCTCCGCGAAGTCCTCGCCTTGCCCAAGCAAGTCGACCAGATGCGCGGCGTCCTTCTGCCGCTCCACGACGATATGGGAGAGCTTCAGCTCTTCCTTCGGCGCGAATTCCTCCGGATGGTCGCTCATGTACTGCTCCACGTCCGCGTCCGTCACCTCAACGTCGCGTATGGCGAGCGCTTCAAGCTGCAATTTATAAAGGATATCCTCGCGCACATCCTCGCGTGTCATGCCAAGCTGCTGCTGCCGGGCATCATAGAAGGCTTCGAGGCTCTCGTAGCCCTCGCTCGCCTTGCGAAGCTCCCGGTCCTGCGACGCGTCCGAGATCGAGATGCCCGCGGACTGCGCTTCCTTCTGGACGGCCAAGCGGAGCATCATCATCCGCAATGTCTGCTCCCCGTACGAATTGAGCAGCGCGTCGAGCAGCTGCCGGCGAGTGATGCGCGTATCTCCTACGATTGCCACGGTATCGCCCGCTCCTCCCGGAGCCCCCGACATCGAACCGGATGGGACCGGCTCGTTACCGGACGGCTCCGCCGTAAGTGCCGGCTTGGCCGTACAACCCGCCTCGGCAGCCAGCGCCCACGTCAGGGCAAGCAGAACGATCGGCTTCCCCAGCCGCTTCGTCCGCCACATGGCCGTATCCCTCCCTCTGCTATATTAAGAAGTCGCGCGTTCCAGAATCTCTCGGAGCTGCTCGCCGTCGAACGAATAAGATTCATTGCAAAAATGACACTCGACCCGCGCCTGGCCGTCCTCGTCGATCAGCTTGCGCAAGTCAGCCTCGCCCATGCTGATAAGCGTGCGCTCAACGCGCTCGCGCGAGCAGCCGCAGACGAACTTGGGCTCAATCGTATCGTGTATCGTCAGATCGTCCCCAACGAGGAACTTCAAGATGCCTTCGGCCGTCTCGCCTTGATCGAGCAGCGCGGTGACGTGCGGCATCGCCGAAACGGCCTGCTCAAGGCGCGACAGTTGCTCGTCGGTAATATTAGGAAGCACCTGGATGACGAATCCGCCCGCATGCAGCACGGTGTTGTCAGTATCGACGAGGACGCCGAGTCCTACGGCGGACGGCGTCTGCTCCGATGCCGCGAAGTAATACGTGAAGTCCTCGGCCAGCTCGCCGGAGATGAGCGGCACGCTGCCGCGGTATGGCTCCTTAAGGCCAAGATCCTTGGTCACATTGAGAAAACCAGTCTTGCCTACCGCGCCCGATACGTCCAGCTTGCCCAGACTATTGCTGGGCAGATGCGTATGCGGATAATCGACGTAGCCTTTGACTTCGCCGGCGGCGTTGGCGTCGACCACGATCTGGCCGATCGGTCCGTCGCCCTTCACTTGCACGGTCAGCTTCTCGTCTCCCTTAAGCATGAAGCCCATCATGGCCGCTGCCGTAGCGGTCCGGCCGAGCGCTGCCGAAGCCGTCGGAAACGTATCGTGCCTGCGTTGAAGCTCGCGTACGAGCTCGGTCGTCTTCGCGCCGAAGACGCGGACGGCGCCGCCCCATGCGGTGCCTCTGATCAATTCGTCCGTCACTTCATCCGCTCCTTTGCTCTTGTTGGTGTATGCCGGCCGGCTTATCCGGCCTGCTGAGATTTCTATAGGTTGCGTTCGTAAATGATTCTTAATCCTTCCAGCGTCAGCATCGAATCGACCGCCTCGATCGTCTCCGACTCGCCCGCAATCAGCTCCGCCAGACCGCCCGTCGCGATGACGCGCGGCGTGCAGCGCTGCTCGGCGCAGATTCGCTTCACGATGCCGTCCACCTGGCCGGCGTAGCCGTAGATCGCGCCGGATTGGATGGCGGCGACCGTGTTGCGGCCGACGACCGCCCGAGGCTTGGCCAGCTCGACGCGCGGCAGCCTGGCGGCGCGCTGGTATAGCGCTTCGGCCGAGATGCCGATGCCCGGCACGATGACCCCGCCGAGATAAGCGCCCGCCGGGTCGATATAATCGAAGGTCGTTGCCGTGCCGAAGTCTACGACAACCAGCGGCGCGCCGTAGTGCTCGATGCCGGCAACCGCGTTGACGATCCGGTCGGCGCCGACCTCCTTCGGATTTTCGTACCGGATATTGAGGCCCGTCTTGATACCCGGTCCGACGACAAGCGCGTCGCGGCCGACATACTTGGCGAACAGCCGCTCAAGCGTAGGCATAAGCGGCGGCACGACGCACGAGACGATGACGCCGTCGATCTCGGCGGCCTGGATGCCCGCAATGCTGAACAGGTTGGTCAGCATGATCCCGTACTCGTCGATCGTCGCCGAGCGGTTCGTGCTGAGCCGCCAATGATGGAGAAGCTCCGAGCCCTCGTAGAGGCCGAGCACAATGTTGGTGTTCCCGACGTCGACGACCAGAATCAAGAGACTTCCCCCTTCTTGACTTCGTTCAGGTCCAGGCTGATGTCCAGTGCGTTGAACGAGTGGGTGAGCGCGCCTACGCTGATCACGTCAACGCCGGACGCCGCCACCTCGCGCACCCGCTCCGGACGAATGCCCCCGGATGCTTCCAGCACGATGTGAGGCGCGATGGCGCGCAGCTCGACTGCTGCCGCGGCCATCTGCTCGGGCGACATATTGTCGAACATGACGACGTTTGCGCCCGCGCGTGCCGCCTCGATGGCCTGCGCAAGAGATTCGGCTTCCACCTCGATCATCATCGTGTGCGGAATGCGCGACTTCGCGGACGCGACGGCGGCGGAGATGCCGCCGGCCGCCTTAATATGATTATCCTTGATCATGACCGCATCGTACAAGCCGAAGCGGTGATTGCTCGCGCCGCCGATGCGCACGGCGTACTTCTCCAGCGTACGGTGGCCCGGCGTCGTCTTGCGCGTATCTGCGATTCGCGCCGGATAGCCCTCGGCTGCGTCCACGTAGACGCGAGTCTTGGTCGCGATGCCGGACAGCCGCTGCAGCAGGTTCAGCGCGAGGCGCTCGCCGGTCAGGATGCTGTGCGTAGCGCCCTCGACGACCGCGAGCACGGTGCCGCGCTCGACGCGATCGCCGTCATGCGCCCGCGACTCGATCTCAAGCGAAGGATCGATCACGCCGAAGACAAGCCGCATGAGCGGCATGCCCGCCAGCACGCCCGCCTCCTTGGCGTGAATAATGCCCTTCGAACGGTGTCCGGCCGGCACCGTCGACATCGTGCTCACGTCCCCGCTGCCGATATCCTCGGCCAGCCAGGCCCTAAGCTGCGCCTTGACGGCGTCGACCGCGGGTCCCGCGATCTCCCAGTCCTTTTCCGATTCAAACATCGCCTATGAACTCCTCTCCGATGCCCCGTTCTCTGTGCATCAGCGTGTGCTTGCGCCAGAAAAGATCGTCCTTGTCCGGGAAGTCCTCCCGGTAATGCGCCCCGCGGCTCTCTTCCCGCATCAGTGCCGCCTCCATCATCAACGTCGCGCAGGTGAGCAGGTTCGCGTACTCGAATTCCTCGCGCGTCGTCATCTCCGTCTGGTACAGCGGCGACTGGCGGCGCAGCTCTTCGAGCCCCTTGGTCAGGCCGTGGGCCTCCCGCCTGAGACCGGCGAAGCGCACCATCAGCTTCTGCAGCTTGAGGCGGCGTTCCGCCATCTTGCCGGCAGGCGCGCCGATCCGTTCGGATGCGTAACCGGTACGCGCCTCGATCGCAAGCGGCGGCAGCGAACGGATCCGCTCGACGATGCGGCGGCCGAACACGATCGCTTCGGACAGCGAGTTGCTCGCCAGCCTGTTCGCGCCGTGCACGCCCGTCGAAGATACTTCGCCGCAGGCGAACAAACGGGGGATGCTCGATTCGCCGTTCATATCCGTGCGGACGCCTCCCATCATATAATGGGCAGCCGGCGCCACCGGAATCCAGTCCGTCGTCATGTCGAGGCCGTAATTCAGGCAAAACTCGTAAATATTCGGAAACCGGTGCTTGATCAGGTCCGGTGCCTCGTGGGTAATATCGATATAAACGTAAGTCGACTTGGTCAACTCCATCTCGCTCACGATCGCCCGTGCCACGATGTCGCGGGGCGCCAGCTCGAGCTGCGGATGATACTTGTCCATGAAGCGCTCGCCGCGGATATTGCGCAAGACGGCTCCTTCGCCGCGCACTGCCTCCGAAATCAGGAAACGCGGCGCGCCCGGGTAGCACAGCGATGTCGGGTGAAATTGGTTGAACTCCATGTCGCGAATGACCGCGCCGGCGCGGTAAGCCATCGCGATCCCGTCACCCGTCGCCACCTCGGGATTCGTCGTATAGCGATACAGCTGTCCGGTGCCTCCCGAACAGAGAATGGTCGCCGCTCCCCGCACGATTACGCGAGAGCCGTCCGGCTTCAGCACGAGCGCGCCGACGCACTCGCCCTCCTCGGTCAACAGATCGAGCACGAAGTGGTCGTCCCAGACCTCGATATCGGGCACGCTCTGCACCTTATCCGCCAGCGCGCGAACGATCTCGTAGCCTGTGGCATCGCCGTTGGCGTGCAGGATGCGGCGCTGACTATGCGCCCCTTCCTTGGTCAGGGCGAGGTGTCCGTCCTCTTCGTCGAAGTGCGTGCCGTACTCGATCAGCTCCTGAACACAATCCGGGCCTTCGTGCACGAGCACGTCCACGGCCCCGGGGTCGCATAGACCAGCGCCTGCGATCAACGTATCCTGGCGGTGGAATTCCGGCGAATCGTCCTCCGAGATGACGGCTGCGATGCCGCCCTGCGCGTAACGCGTGTTGCTGTCGAACAGGGACTTTTTCGTGATCATGAGAACGCGGCGATCTTTGGCCGCCTGAAGTGCCGTGAACAGGCCCGCGATCCCGGCTCCGATAATGATCATGTCCGTCTGTACGGTCTCAAGCTCCGCCGGATCGAAATCGACGATATAACGTGGTATCATGGCCCTCTGCGACTCCCCGCCTGAAGTTATTGGTCTCTCTCGATTACTTGACGAGCAGCATGCGCTCGAGCGACAGGCGCGCCTTGTCGGCGACGTCTTGCGGCACGTGGATCTGCGGCTGCATCGTTTCGAGCGCTTTGACGACTTTCTTCAGGTTGTTGACCTTCATATTCGGACAGACGAGGAACTTGCTCGCAAAATGGAATGTCTTGTCCGGGCTGTCCACCCGCAGCTGGTACCCCGTACCGTCCTCGGTGCCGACGATAAACTCCTTGTGGCTCGATTCGCGGCAATACTTCAGGATGCCTGTCGTGCTGCCGACGAAGTCGGCCAGCTCGACGACTTCGGGGCGGCATTCCGGGTGTACGACGAACTGTGCGTTCGGATACTTCGCCCGCATCTCGTATACGTCTTTGACCGTCAGCATGTCGTGCGTGTTGCAGTAGCCTTCCCAGATGATCATCTTCTTGTCCGTGTGCTGCTGCACGTAGTGGCCCAGGTTTTTGTCCGGGCACCAGATGACCTCGTCGCCTTCGACCGAATTGACGACATTGACCGCGTTCGCCGACGTGCAGCAGATGTCTGTCTCGGCCTTCACGTCCGCGGACGAGTTGATATAGGTCACGACCGTGGCGTTGGGGTGCTTGGCCTTCAGCTCTCGCAGGCCGATCGGATTGACCATATCCGCCATCGGGCAGCCCGCGCGTTCGTCGGGGACGAGCACGGTCTTGTGCGGCGCGAGAATCTTCGCGCTTTCGCCCATAAAGTGCACGCCGCAAAACACGATGACGTCCGCGTCGGTCTGCGCAGCCTTCTGGGCGAGCAGGAACGAGTCTCCGCGGAAGTCGGCCACCTCTTGAATCTCGTCGCGCTGGTAATAGTGCGCCAGAATAATGGCATTGCGTTCCTTTTTCAACTGCGCCAGGCGCTCGCGCAGCTCGCGGTTCTGCTCCGCTTTGCGTTCAAGGGCTAAAGCTTCCATGGTGAGTCTCCTCCTGCGGCGTTCACGCCTGGGTATGATGAATTGTGAAAATAAGCACAAATTAGGCCGCTTAACAAAAACGGGTTGCCAAATTTCGCAACCGACGTCAGTGAGTCAACAATAAATTTACACTTGCCAGGGGGCACTGTCAATGAATGTTCACAGATTTCCGCAAGAAGTTTTCCGCGTAATTATCGGCTTTCCCGGGCGCGGGAAACAAGCGGGAACACGCGTTCCTCCGTGCCTTCCAGCGATCGGTCGCAAATCATCCGACGCCCTACGCAGCATTTGCTATGCAACCGCATTCATTTATCGATGCGCACAATTGGATTCCTTTTTTTGTCTGGAACGGAACCTATTGGCCCGTCACGGTGTCTAATCGATGGAGGTGTTGCGAACTTGGAAGAAACCCACTGGTCCTATGCTGAGAATATGGATTCCGGCGGGCTTCGCGAGCTGATGCGGTTATACGGTTCAGAGGTTTGGAACCTGGCCTTCGTTCTGACCAAGCGCAGGGATCTGGCAGACGATGTATCCCAGGACGTATTCTTCGCCGCCTACCGGAAGATCGATACGTTCCGCGGCGCTTCCTCCGTTCGCACCTGGCTGCTGTCAATCACGCGAAACACGGCGCTCAACCGCCTGCGCTCGGCCTTTTTGCGTCGAGTTACGCTCATGGATCGCGTGCACGACCGTGCGCATGAATCCGGTCCGTCTGCTGAATCCGAAGCCTGCGGCGATCATTATCCAATGAAATATGGGAAGAAGTCATGCAGCTTCCTCTTAAACTTCGCGAAGTGCTAGTGCTTCAGGCGCGATATGAGCTCCCCGTCAGGGAAATAGCGCTGCTTCTGAACTTATCTGAGGGTACCGTCAAATCCAGGCTGTCGCGTGCAAGGCTACGCATGATTCGTCGTAGAGAGGAGGCTTCCGATCATGAATGAGGATCGCCTGCCGTCGTGGTACGAGAAATTAAAGGTAGATGCGTCTCGTGCGCCAGGCTTTACGGAAAACCATATGTCTGCAATCGAGCGGATGGCGCTCAGCGGCAAGCGTGAAGACCATCTTTTACAGTCGCACCGAAGCCGCCGCCCCCTTTTCGCAGCAACAATAGTCGGTCTATCCGTAGCGACGGTCGCTGGAGCCATTTTGTTAGGCCCTAAAGGAGGCGAGCTCGTCCGGGACCTGCGCCCGGTAACCTTTACTTCACCTTTAACGGCTCCCGCACAGAATGCAGCTCCACAGCCCATTCGGATTCAGCGCTTGTCGGGCTTGCTGAGTGATCAGCTGCCGTTTAAACTGCAGGACGTGACCGGTATTCGCGTGGAAGACAGCGAACATCGACTGCAGCCCTTCGAGGTGCCGACAGATCGGCTATTCGTTATTTTGCAAAATCTGAACGCTCTGGATATTGCCGCTGCATCGATCAGTCCGGAGCCGGAGATTTCTTGGGTACGCAATGCCTTTACAATGACATTCGAAACAGCTGAAGGCGCCTTTATCATGGCTTACGATCCGAGCAGCAATACGTACGGGACCTCGGATACGCTCTTGTTGGCTGACGATCAGGTGTGGATGCTCATGCAGAGGTATATCAATCCAGGCGGCGAATGGGCAGCGTACGACAGGCTTAGCGGACAAGCAAGTACTGAGCAAGCGATTGTGCAAGCGGATCAGATCACGGATCGGATATACGAGAAAAGCCGCTTTACCATCGACGGTCTTGACTATCTCGGCTGGGTGCGGAAATTTCTCTTCCTGTCCTCCGGTACGCTTTTCTATGACGGCGTTCTTGGAACGAAAGGATTCCTACAGTCTTTGTCACCACAGTCTTTAACAGGGTCCGGTTACCAGTACGCATATCCGAATGTAATAAAGCTATCCGCTGCGATTCTGTTTACAACGGACGATCGAGCTTACGTTACACCCGATGGAGTTAAAGTGGGTCTGTCGCAAGACGAAGTCATCGCCAATCTCGGTCTGCCCAACGCCCGCACAAATACGGCCTGGAGTTATCGAATTAGCGATGGCCCTTATTTTCACCTGCTGTTCGAAGACGGCAAGGTACGCTTCATCTCGCTGACCAAGCCTGACTAGAGACCTTTATGGTGAGCGCGGGCAGTCCGCCCTACGCAAAAGCAAAAACCCGCGATCCAGCTGCATGGGCAGCGAAATCGCGGGTTTTATTCGTATGACAGTTACTTCGGCTCGTTGTCCTCGTCATTCCGTTGATCCGGATTCGGAGGCGTCTGATTGGCATTTGTCTCTTCGTCGCGCGGGGTGATGCGGACGCGGACATTGCCGCCGAGCGTGTCGATGGTCGGCTCAACGCCGGTCGGCTCGCTGCCCGAATCGCCGCCGTCGCCATCGTTCGCGGCGTTGATGTCGCCCTTCTCGATGAGCGCTTTGATCTGCTCCAACTCGAGCGTCTCTTGCGAGAGCAGCGTATTGGCAAGCAGGTGAACCTCTGCGCTCTTCTCGGTGAGCAGCTTCTTGGCGCGGTCGTAGCAAGACTGGATGATCGTCTGCATCTCTTGGTCGATCTCGTACGCAATTGCATCCGAGTAGTTCTGCTCGTGACCGATATCCCGGCCAAGGAACACTTGGCCCTGGGTCGCGCCGAACTGCATCGGCCCGAGCTTGTCGCTCATGCCGTATTCCATGATCATGCTGCGCACGATGCCCGTCGCTTGCTTGAAGTCACTGTAAGCGCCGGTGCCAATCTCGCCGATGAACAATTCTTCGGCGACGCGGCCCGCGAGCAAGCCGGTGACCTTATCCAGCAGCTCTTGCTTGGTGACCAGCATGCGGTCTTCCTTCGGCAGCATGATGACGTAGCCGCCCGCACGTCCGCGCGGAATGATCGTCACCTTGTGCACCATGTCGGCGTGCTCCAGGAAGAAGCCGACAATCGTGTGACCGGACTCGTGATAAGCGACGATGCGCTTCTCGCGCTCGCTGATGACACGGCTCTTTTTCTCCGTGCCGACGATAACGCGGTCGATCGCTTCGTCGACTTCTTGCATCGCGATGTCCTTCTTGTTCTTGCGCGCCGCGAGCAGCGCCGCTTCGTTGAGCAGATTCTCCAGGTCGGCGCCGGTGAAGCCGGTCGTCCGCTTGGCGATCGTGCCCAGCCTTACGTCCTTGTTCAGCGGCTTGTTGCGCGCGTGAACCTTGAGTACCGCCTCGCGGCCCTTGACGTCCGGACGGTCGACCGTAATCTGACGGTCGAAGCGGCCCGGGCGCAGCAGCGCGGGGTCGAGAATGTCGGGTCGGTTGGTCGCTGCGACGATGATGATGCCTTCGTTCGCGCCGAAGCCGTCCATTTCCACGAGCAACTGGTTAAGGGTCTGCTCGCGCTCGTCGTGTCCGCCGCCGAGGCCTGCGCCACGCTGACGGCCGACGGCGTCGATCTCGTCGATAAAGATGATACAAGGCGCGTTTTTCTTCGCATTTTCGAACAGGTCGCGGACGCGGGATGCGCCGACGCCGACGAACATTTCGACGAAGTCCGAGCCCGAGATGCTGAAGAATGGCACGCCGGCTTCGCCTGCTACAGCGCGAGCCAGCAACGTCTTACCGGTACCCGGAGGGCCGACGAGCAGTACGCCCTTCGGAATTCGAGCGCCAAGCGCCGCGAACTTGCGGGGATCCTTCAGGAATTCGACGACCTCGACGAGCTCCTGCTTCTCTTCGTCCGCACCCGCTACGTCCTCGAACGTCACGCGCTTTTTCTCTTCATTATAGAGACGGGCCTTGCTCTTGCCGAAATTCATCACCTTGCCGCCGCCGCCCTGCGCCTGATTAATCAGGAAGAAGAACAGGATGAACATAATGACGAACGGTATGATGGAGGTGAGGAACGTCAGCCAGAAGCTCTCGCCCTGCATCGCCTTGTTCTTGAGATCGAAGCCCTGCTCCACAGCAGCGTCGCTAATCGCATTGGCGTCTCGCTCGGTCTGAATCCGGGTCGAGAATGCATCGCTCTTGTGGCCTTCAGGCGCCATGTCCTTCTTGAAATGGCCGGTCAGCAGATAGGTACCGCGGTTGACCTGCATCTCGAGGTCCTGAATGGTCTTCGACTGGATCGCAGTCATGAGCTGGTTGTAGGTGAGCGGCTCGGTCGTCGTATTCTTGCCTATAAAGAACTGAACGATGCCGACGGTCACCAAAAATATAAGCAAATAAAATCCCGTATTCCGGATAAACCGATTCATCCCTGACCTCCTCCCGACACGCTTTCATCATTTTACCATAGCCTGTCTTGGTATCTCAATAAAACGCGCGGCTGCGCGGAAAAACCATCGGAAGGCTGCAGTACTCAGCGGTTCGAGTAAATTTCTTCTTTTAGAATACCTACGTATGGGAGATTACGGTAATGCTCGGCATAGTCAAGACCGTAACCGACGACAAAAGCATCGGGAATGCTGAATCCGGTATAATCGGCGTTCAGGTCGACGGTGCGGCGGCCTGGCTTGTCGAAAAGCGCGACGACACGGACTGACTTGGCATTGCGCCGCTCGAGCACGTCGATCAGATAGCTGAGCGTGAGGCCGCTGTCGATGATGTCCTCGACGATCAGGATATCGCGTCCTTCGACCGAATTGTCCAGATCCTTGACGATGCGGACTTCACCGCTGGAGCGCGTCGAGTTGCCGTAGCTCGATACGGCCATGAAGTCCAGCTCGATCGGAATCGTAATGTTCTTCGACAGATCGGCCATAAAAATAAAGGCGCCCTTCAACACGCAGATTACCAGTGGGTTGCGCCCCTCGTAATCGCGGCTGACGGCGGCTCCCAGTTCCCGTACCTTCGATTGGATCTGCTCTTCCGAGTAAAGTACTTCTTGAATGTCATTCTGCAACGATGGGACCTCCCGGGCCGATGTTAAACGGTATGATGGCTTGACTCCGAACATGTCACGCGGATGGCCGCTCCTGCTCCCGAGTTCGGTACGGCGTGTCGCGAGCGCCTGAGACCAGGCATCCAAAGGATACGGCCGGCGCCGTCGACGAGCAGCGGCTTCAGGTGACGCAGGCTGCGGGGAACCTTGGCGTCGACGAGTATATCTTGCACCTTCTTGGAGCCGTTTAGTCCCAATGGCTCCATCCGGTCTCCCGGCCTCCGGCTGCGCATCGCAAGCGGCATTGCAAGCTCCGCCTCGTCAAAAAAGGCCTCCCAGCGGGAGCCCGGCGAAGGGTCGCAGATCCCGGCTTCCCGGCTTATCCGGAATACAAGGCCGCACTCGGGCACCGCTACCTCGAGCCGTTCGGAACGCGCGGGGAGCTCCGCGACGGTATAGGCATAACCGGCTTGCTCATCCGGCATGGGTCCTATGTACGCATAGCCATACTCCCGAAGCAGCACAAGTCCGCCCCCGATGGCGAAGCGGGCGACGTCCGGCCGCTCGGCCGTCAGTATCGCCACGATCTCTTCCACCTGCTCGAATCGAGCCTGGGCATGCGGTCCTGCAAGACCATTTAATATTAGTTTAATCATTCTGCGTTGTAAAGCAAGGTGAAGCCCCCGAACAAAGCCTGCGTCGAGCCGCCATCCCCCGTCCGATCGTCTGGCCCCCGCGGCCATCGCGCGTCGGACTTCGGCTTCCATATATTCGTCGTCCGCCGATGCAAGCTCGGCGAGACGAGCCAACCCGGCGCGCAGGTCCGGATTGTACTGTTCGAGATAGGGAAGCGCTTCGAGCCTAATTGCGTTCCGGACATATTGCGTCTTGCCGTTGCTGCTGTCCGTCGCAAACGGCACGCCGTGCCGCTCGTTGTACGCAAGCAGCTCGCTTTTGGTTATACGCAGCAGGGGGCGTATGAGTTCCAACTCTTGCTCGGGACGCCGGGTGGGAATTCCCGCCAGCCCGGTCACGCCGCTCCCCCGCAGCATTCGCATGAGTACCGTCTCCGCCTGGTCGTCCGCGTGATGGGCGACGGCGATCGTCCTGGCGCCATGCCGGCGCGCGGCGTCGCGTAAGAACGCATACCGCCGCTCCCGGGAGGCGGCCTGCGAATTCATGCCCGTCTCTTCGATATAAGCGGGCATATCGATCTCGGCAATCTCGAACGGAATCCCCCAAGCGGCAGCGGTCTCGCGCACGAGGGCGGCCTCGGCATCGGATTCCGTCCCGCGGAACCCATGATTGACATGCGCCGCGACGACGAACCAGCCGTCCCGGACAGCCGAGGTTTGCAGCAAATGGAGCATCGCCATCGAGTCCGGTCCGCCGGAGACGCCCGCGAGGACGCGGGCGCCGGGGCCGATGCCGAACGTATCTCTCAGCAACCGCGCGATCCGTAGGGCTAACTCGTCTTGCGCCTCCACTCGTACTTCCCCCAATTCCCGTTCTATTGAAGCAGCCAGAATGCGGCGGCGGATACGCAGAGCAGCAAAGAGGCGGCAAACAACCCCGCCATCCATCCCGGCACCTTGCCGCGACTCATACGGACGGCCTCTTCCGCTGCGGCGCGCATGCGATTCCGCCAATGCTCGGATGCCTCGCGGGCATCCTTGAACTTGCCGTACAGCGCCAATTCCATCCAGCTCTCCATTTTCTTGAGCTCGGCATGGCTGCGGACCAGCGCCATCAGCTCGCGCGGATGCCGATTCTGCGGCAGCAGCATCTTGGTCATATGCAGCAGGCGCTTGCCGTCGAGTGCATGTATCCATAGCACGGCCACGGAAAAGACGTCATAGGACGGATCCGCCGTCCGGCTGCCCGCCGACCAATAGCCCCGGTCGTAGACTTCCGTGAATTGGCGTACCGAACGTCCCATCGCGGTCATGCCGCCGTAATCGACGAGCGACACCCGCCCGTAATCGGTAACGAGGATATTGTCGCTTTTCACATCGCCGAACGCCCAGCCCGCCGCGTGCAGCTCCGAGAGCCGGTTCAGCAGACGGTAACCGACGACGCCGTACCAGGCGCCGCCATGCTCGGCCAGGTAGGTCTTCACGGGCACGCCCGGCACGTATTGCATGACATAAAACGGCAGGACTCGGCCCTGCCACTCCGCATCGTCCACGTCCAGCAGAAAAGGCGGACGCTTCCGCTCCCGCTGGTCCAGCGAGGCGAGCACGTTCGCTTCTGCTTGGAGGTCCTCGAGCTGCATGCCAATCTTCAGCGCGTAAGTCCGCAGTCCGCTAATTGCCATATAAACTTGCCCGTTCGCTCCGATCCCGAGCATGCGCTCCAGCCGGTATGAACGTCCGTTCCACTTCCCGCGCAGTACCGTTCCGGCCGGTACGCGCGCGTCAGACGACGTAGTCACTCCGCATCCCGTCCGTATCGTCGCGCCTCGCAGGCGCGGTGTGCTGCGGTTCTGTTTCCAGTTTACCACAAGTTTCCCGGAAAAACTCCACAACGCGCAAAAGCGCGGGACCCGTCGGCGTCGTCCCTTTCATGCTGATGCGCCCGAAAATTTGGCCGATGCGGTCGGCGCGATCCGTCCAATCCAAGTCCAGCAGGCAAGCCTCATGCGAGCGCTCTCCGGGAAAATGGAACACCGCGACCGCGCTCTCGCCGCGTCTGGCCTGCAGGCTCAGCGCCAGATCCCGCACGGCTTCCTCGACAGCCCTCATTTTCGGCTTCATGCTCGCGCTGGCGTCGATCAGGAGCGCGACGCGCAGCTCCGCCGTTTCGCCCAGATCCTCCATGACGCGCACGATGTCCGCCCGCTTGTCGGGGGGCAGCTCCGCCGCGGACTCGACGCCGAAGATCTGCCGCAGCTCCCGGTTGACCTCGCCGCGAATCGTGCCTTGCACCGTCTGCCGCGTCATCATCTGCACCGTGCGGGACAGCAGCGCCGGCGACACGATTCGGCTCATGCCGCCTCCCGCGCGCGCAATCTCCGCAATCTCGAGCGCCCCCTGCTCGCCGATGCCTCCCTCGTCCACGATGCCGACGACATTAACGGAGATGCCCTCCGCCTGCGCGACCGACGCCGCGATGGCCGGGCTGTCCCCGACATTCGAGCAGCCGTCCGTGATCAGCAGGATTTGTCTCATGCGCCTCACTCCTTCTCTCGCTATCATTCTAGCTACAGTGTCGCCAGATAACACGAGATTTAACCCAGGTGCAGTACTTGCTGCCTTACCTGCCGGAGGTACTTGGGTACGCTCGGCCTTAAGGAACCTTTGCGCCGCTATTGCTAACACGTGCTAATGGAATAGCGATGCGGCAAATCCTTATGTCGTCGCAAATCGGTTATTGCGATGATATAAAGATGCGACAGATTCTTATTTGGCCTGAAATATTTCCATTGAGCGAAATAACGATACGACACATTTCTATTTGACCCGTAATCGGCTGCTTCGGCCGAATAGCGACCTGCCACGTTCTTATTGTCAAAGCAATTCCAAAAGCTATGCATAATCGCGAACAAAAAAGAGAGACCCTTAAAAGGATCTCTCTCTGTAAAAATCGCGGCCAGCCCCGCAAAACTCCCGCCTGCCGAATCCCAAGGGTCTCGTCCCTAACTTAAAAGCCCTGCTCTGCCGCGTACTTGCCCCAATGCGGGCGACGGCCGTCCACATCTACGATGCCGTACTCGTCGGACAAGCCCCAGGACGTAAAGACCCCGCCGGTCTTGGCGTGCATCTGCGGATCCCCAACCAGCGCCGCAATGCCTCGCGCCGCGTAGTAAGGCGTCTCCGATTGCAGGAAATGCGGCTCCTGCGCCGCGCCGTCGCGCCAGTTAGCCTCCGTGACGCCAAAGTGATCGAGCATTTCCTCCGAGCGGAGGAAGCCGGGCGTGACCGCCAGCGCCGTGACGCCGTGGGGCTTGAGGTCGACGGCCATTCCCTGCGCAAGATGGATGGCGGAGATCTTGGTCAGGCTGTAATAAAGGCTGCCGCGGTACCGGTAATCCCAGCCGTCGGTAATCTCCATCATGACGCCCCGCTTCCCTGCGACTAGCAGCGGAGCGGCGTAGCGCGCGGTGATCAGATGCGACCAGACCGCTCTTTTTTGCATGGCCAATCCCTTCTCCAGATCGTGCTCCCAGAAAGGGACGCCCCACTGCGTGAGCGACTCCCCGCCCCAGATGTCGTTGACCGCGATATCGAGCCTGCCGCCCTGCTCGTCCGCGATTCGCTCGAAGAGCGCGCGAACCTGCGTCTCCTCCGTATGATCGGCCTGTACCGCGATACCGCGGCCACCGGCACCGCTCACCATTTCCGCCGTCTCGTCGACGGTCTCCTTCCGCCCGATGTCGGACAAGCTGCCGCGTACGCTGCGCCCCGTGCATTAGACGGTCGCTCCCTCCGCGCCCAGCGTTACCGCAATGGCTCTCCCCAATCCACGCGTCGCGCCCGCCACCACTGCGATCTGTCCTTCCAGCCTCTTCTCGTTCATCCGGATCAGCCTCCTATTCGCTCACGTTCGCTTACATTGTAGCGGGGAATTCAAGACATCCTTTGTCATATATAACTGTTAAAATGACAAAGAACCCTCTCGCGAAGGAGAAGATGACGATGAGAGCCGACCGGCTGCTTTATATTCTGCAATGCCTTCAGACGCAGCGTCTCGTGAGCGCGCGCGAGCTGGCTGCGAAGCTTGAGATATCCGAACGCACCGTCCATCGGGATATGGAGGCGCTCGCCCAGGCGGGATTTCCCGTCTATGCGGAGCGCGGGCCGCGCGGGGGCTGGATGCTGCCGGAAGGCTACCGGACGCGGTTGACGGGCCTGACGACGGACGAGATCGCGGGGCTGACGGTGCTTCAATCGTCGAGCGCGGTCAGCGACTTGAACCTGTCGGCGCCGACGGAAAACGCAATCGCGAAACTGGCCGCGGCGCTGGCCGGGCCGGCGCGCGACGAGGCGGCGTATGTACGCAAGCATCTGCACGTGGACGGCGCGGGGTGGCATGACGCCAGAGAACCCGCGCCTTATCTGGGACTCGTGCAGCAGGCGGTGTGGGAGAGACGCAAAATGCGCATTCGTTATCCGTCCGGGGAACAAGCGGACGGCGCCGTAAGCGTGGTGATGCCGTGGGGGCTCGTCGCCAAACGGCATACCTGGTACTTCGCGGCGGTCAAAGATCGTCGTGAGCCGGAGGGGAAACCGGCTGCGGGGAGGGATGCTGCAATAAGTGACGTTTTAAAAAACGATGTTGCGGCAGCCGAAGCTGCCGACACCGATACGACAGGGACGGACGCAGTGAACGAAGTTATGCACCGCCACCCTGACGATCGCGCAGCGTCTGCGCTGCCCGAGCTCCGTACTTACCGCGTCTCCAGGCTCGCTGCAGTCGAGCTGCTGGAGGAGCGGTTCGAAGTGCCGGACGGGTTCGATCTGGCGCTATGGTGGGAGCGGTCGATGGCGCAGTTTCGCCGCGAGCTGCCCGTCTATCCTGTGCGTTTACGCGTCCGCGAGGAGGCCTGGGCCCGATTCTCGCGGGAAATCTATGTGCGTGTCAAAACATGCGCCGATGCCGCGGACGGGTGGAAAACGGCCGATGCCGATTTTCACACGCTCGACTCCGCCCTCGGCATTCTCCTCGGGTACGGTGCTTCGATCCGGGTGCTGTCGCCCCGGGCGCTCGCCCGCTCGGTCTTCTCCGAAGCAAAAGCTCTCCTGGCGCTGTACGAAGGGCCGGACTCGGCTCCCCAGGACCAGGGCCATATATAAGTCATCTGACGCGGCGCAAGGCCGCTGCTGTTCATCATCACCGATTGCTTGTTCTTGTTATCGTAGAGCCAGAAAACTTGACTCACCTCCGTGCGCTAACGCCGGCATGGCATGCGCTGATTCGTATATTTATAGGAACCCCCAGCGGGGACAAGGTAAAATGCGCAGCGGGCGATGATCGGTTGTACTGCCCGCGGATGATTGCTGCATCGTCACGTCAGATGGCTCGCCGTCTCAATGATTCCTGCCTCTGGCGGTCCCGTCGTGCTAACTTCCGCCTCCTGCCGATCCACGTCCCTGCAGCGGCGGTCCGAAAGTAGTCGTCCCTGCGTGGCTGCCGCCTTCAATCGCGCGAGCTGGCGGGTATCCGGCATTTTGCGCAGGCGGAGATCCTTCATGCGGTGATTATCCATCGGATAGGAGAGATCTCGCTTCGCCTTCCTGGGCTCGACCCGCGCCTGATCGTCTTCCGCAACGTTCGGCGTTTCCGCCCCTCGATCCGCCGCCTGCCCGGTCGTCTCCTGGGTCGGCCTGACCAGATGCAGGCCTGCCCGCTGCTGGCGGTCGACCAGGCTGCGCTTGGGCTGCATCGGCAGCGCTTGTCCGGCTATCGAAGGAGATAGACCCGGCGATGGCCGCACCGCCGCGGCCTCCAGCCGCCGCACGGCCAGATAGACTTGCTCCGCGATCGCCTCGATCCGTTCGTCTGTCAGCGAGCGGGTATCTCTGCCGAGCATCGTCCCGTCTCCGAGCCTCACCTTATTACCCCCGCCAAGCTTGCTCTGAATCCGCAGCACCATTCGAATCGCTCCCTCTTTTATTTTTGAAAGTATCATCGCCTTAGCTCACCGTCCTTGGCCGCTCGAACCTGGATGCGCCCGTCCAGCGGAAGGACGCCCACTCGGGCTGATGCTTGCTGATGCGGGTGACGACGACCGTCATATCATCCTTCACGCCGCCGCCCGGATGCTGCCTGAGAGCGATGTCGAGCAGCTCGTCGGCGATCTCCTGCGGATCCTCCGTCTCGATCTCCTGGAGCACCCGCTTCATCCATAACTCCTTGTTCATCGCATGCACGGCGTGCCCCGGCGAATCGAGGATGCCGTCCGTCATCATGACCAGCGTGTCGCCCGGCTGCAGCTGGACCCGCAGCACGTCGATCTCGATGTCCTGCAAGATCCCGATCGGCAGATTGCCCGCGGCGATGGGGATGACCTCCCGGCCGCGCTTGATGAAGCTCGGCGTGGAGCCGATCTTCAGCATCGTCGCGCCGGCGCTGTACAGATCGATGAGGGCCAGGTCCACGGTCGCGAACGACTCGTCGGGCGAACGCAGCATGAGCACCGAGTTGACGGACTTGATCGCAAGCCGCTCGTCGATCCCCGACTGAAGCAGCTGCTCGAGCATCGACAGCGCCGTGCTGCTCTCCATGCGTGCCCTTGCGCCATTGCCCATGCCGTCGCTCAGCGCGACGGCATACTTGCCGCTGCCAAGCTCAATTGCGCTGAAGCTGTCGCCCGAGAGCACGTCGCCGTCCTTGGCCGCGCCAGCCATGGCCGTCTCCACCTCATAAGCCTTCGCCGAGGCGAAGCACACGGTCGTGAGCCGGTCCGGTCGGTCGGAGGTCCGCTCGTTACGGACGGACACGGTCTCTCCGAGGATGTCCGACAGGAGCGGGGCGATCACCTTGCGGCCCTCGTCGAAGCCGGGCTTGAACGCATGCACGATCTCAATCTCGATCTGCCCTTCCTCGAGGCTCACGATATCGATGTGCTGGATCGCGAGGCCGAGCTTGTCCAGCTCTTCGCGGATCTGCTCCTCCTGATGGCTCTGCTCCCTCGCCTCTCGCCGGATTTCCCTCACCAGGTCGTCCATGACCTGGGAGACGCCAGACAGCTGCTCGGCGACGAGCATTCGGCTGTCCTGCAGCTGCGTCCGCCAATGCAGGTCGTGACGGTACAGCTCATATTGACGCTTGAGCACGTCGAGGACTTGCGGAACTTTGACGCACTGCTTGTGCAGCGGCTTCGGAATGTCGGCCGGCGAGAGATGGGGCCGTTCCTCTACCGCGGACATGAGATCGGTCATGAGCTTGTAGGTCTGGAAAAATTGCTCGTCCCAGCAAGCGCCGCGCTTGTGGCAGGTCGCGCAGTTGTGCTCGTGGACAGCGTTGATGAAATGTTCGAAGTCCTGGTTCTGCCTGGCCGTCTCACCCGCCTGCGTCATCTGCGTGAAGCTGCGGGACAGCTGGCGGAACACCTCGGAGAAGCGCTCGACCCGTGCGGCCGTGAGGTCGCGAACTTTTTGCGCGTATTCTTGCTGATTGCGTGCATAATTCGAGGTGCCGGGCACATATTGTGCTATAGAGTCCGTCCAAGACTTTGGCGTGAAGGCGATCAGGACGGAAGCCGCCAGCGAAGCCCAGATCGAGGCCATCGTTTCGGCGGAGCCGCCGGTGTAGAGCGCGAGCACCGTCGTGCCGAGCAGGAGACCGAACACGGCCGCCGCCTTGCCGCCTTCGCGGAGAAGGCCGGCCAGCAAGCCGCCGAAGGCGAGCAGGCTGATCTGCGGCACGGATGCGAGGTCGGACAGGCTGAGGATGATGCCCGCGACGACGCCGGCGGACGTTCCGAGCGCCGGGCCCGCCGACAGCGCGAACAGCAGGACAATATATCGCGTGAACACGGCGCACAAAGCGACGCCGTAGATCGTCCAGCCCGTGAGTCCCGTCATGACCGAGGCAAGCAGGATCATGAGGCCGATCCACTCTTCGTGCCGCAATCTGGCCGCCTTCGAGGTTTTGGCCAGCAGCGGCATGGCATGCACGAAGAGCAGCGTGAGCACGAGGGACAATCCGGCCTCTACGCCCGTCAGCAGGTACGGCAGCCAGCCTCTGTCGTCTTGCATGACGGTGCCGAACAGTCCGACCAGCAGGCAGGAAGCGAGGACGACGATCGGCGCGTGGGACAGGTCGGCGCGTTCATACGCCTCCAAGCCGCGATACAATAGATAGATAACGCCGATCTGCGCAGCGATGGCAGCCGGCTCCGGGGCCTGCGCCCAGAAGCTCCCCGCGATCAGCCCAATCGCAGCCCACCAGGCATGCTCCCTGCGCATATAGAGCGTGACGCCGTAGTAAGCCGCCGCAAAAGGCGCAATCCCTTCCAGCATAGAGGCGCGGCCGAGCAGAAATCCGAGAAGGGCGACCGCCAGCAGCCATAAGCCCTTTTTCCTTTCCAGCGACGTACCCCATATCCTTCGCTCCTTCACGGCGCCCGAGTGGCCGACCGCGGCCAATGCGCCTCCTCCCGTCATTGCCGGTCCTTCCTTTCTGCCGAACCACTGCTTGCCTTTGCTCTTCCCGCTTGCCTTGCGCTTGTTCGATGCCGCCGCGCCCGTGTCTTGCCCGGACCGGGGAACGAACGGAATGACGGATGGCTTGTCCATGTCTGGCACCTGCTTTCCTATGTTCGATCGCGTGAATGTTTTTAATTATAGAAGGGCGCAATCAGGAAGTTTGTCAGACCGCGTTGGCGAACGAAAAGTTTTTTCCGACAGATCCCACGTCCGAAAAAGGCGCTTGGCGCGGTTCCGATTTATGGCGGTGCGATGCGGTTTATGCTGTCTTTCTCCGCTCCGGGTCTTCTGCAAAACGTTTAAAACCGCCGCTATCCGACGGCATATAGGAGCCGCAATGCTGACGGCATTCGAGGACGGTTTGACGTACGAACGCGAATCGCGGACGACCTGCGGCGACATGGAATTACTTTCGGGCGATATGCTATGATACGGGGGTGAAAACAGGACAAGGGGGCTTATGAAGAATGAATACGAATAGAATGCGAGCCGTCGGCGTACTGCTGCTGCTCGCTGTCGTGCTGCTGCTCATTGCGGGCTGCGGGAAACGCAATAATCAGAACGAATCGGGGGGCGCACCCGCATCCGAATCGGCGGCGCCTTCATTCGATCCATCCTCGGACAACGACCCGGTCGTCACGATCGAAATGGACAGCGGAGACAAGATCGTCATCGAGCTGTATCCCAAAGTCGCACCGAATACCGTCAACAGCTTCATCTCTTTGGTCAAAAAAGGCTACTACGACGGCACCGTCTTCCATCGCGTCATCCCCGGCTTCATGATTCAGGGCGGCGACCCGGAAGGCACGGGCTCGGGCGGACCCGGCTATACCATTAAAGGCGAGTTCTCGGCAAACAACGTAGACAACCAGCTGCTGCATACGCGCGGCGTTCTCTCCATGGCGCGCAGAAGCGACAGCAACGACAGCGCGGGCTCGCAGTTCTTTATTATGGCGGCCGATTACCCGTCCCTGGACGGTCAATACGCCGCTTTCGGCAAGGTCTTAACCGGCCTGGATACGGTGGACAAGATCGTCGCGCTGCCGACCGGGGAGCAAGACCGCCCCGTCGAGCCGCCCGTCATGAAGAAAGTCACGGTCGATACGAAGGGCGTAGATTATCCGGAGCCGGAGAAGATGGCTGAATAACGGCGTGCAGGCCAGACGCAAGAAGACCGTCGGGAGAAATCTCCCGACGGTCTTCTTGTTTGCTTTCGCCCCTCAAGCTAAGCTCCGGGGTTTCGTTTGACGCTATTTGACGATGCTAACGAGAAACAAGACGGCGCCGATCCCTCCAATTCGCTTGCGAATAGGATGTCCTCCGTCGGCCAATGACGTCCAACCTGGTCATAAGAAACAAATAAGCCGGACTCGCGAGTCCGGCTGCATATCTATATCGCGCAACACGATCCAATTCCCAGAGGGGCTCCGATCAGGAACGACGGCCGCCTCTTCCGCCACGCTTGGATTCTGTGCTCTTCTTCAGGTTGGAGATGCGTTCTTCGCTATCCTTCAGGAAGCGGGATACTTTGTCCTCGAAAGTGGCGCGGACCGGTCCTCCGGGTCTGAAGTTCCTGCCTCCGCGATCGCCTCCGCCGCCGCGAGGTCCGCGCGGGGGGTATTGCTGCTGTTGTTGCTGCTGCTGTTCGGGCGGTTTGTCGACCGCTTGCCGGATGGACAGCCCGATCTTCCCGTCTTTGTCCACGTTGATGACTTTGACGGTGACGGCATCGCCGACCTTTAGATGGTCCTTGACGTCCTTAACGTAGCTGTCTGCAATCTCGGAGATGTGCACGAGGCCCGTAACGCCGCCGGACAAGTCCACAAACGCTCCGAAATGCGTGATACCGGTAACTTTACCCTCTAATTTGGAGCCCACTTCGATGGCCATAAAAACCGAATTTCCTCCCTGACGAAAGTGTGCCGAGATCCTAGCGGCTTCAAACGATAAGTCCGGCTGTGCTGATTATAACCGATCTAGAAAAGTAAGGTCAACCGACGTCCGCCCTTGCGGGGCTTGGCCTCGCAGATTTCTCAAGGGGTCTTCGGCTTAACGATGATAGATTGCTGACCTGGACGGGTCATTCCCTGCTGTATGGCGATCTGACCAATATACTCATCGTCATGCAGTCGGACGATCTCCTTCTTCAATGTCTCGTTCTTCAGCTGGACCTCGGATAGCTTGGTCTTCACGTCGTGCAATTGCGAGGAACGCACGGACGTATGCTGCTGCTGTACGACCAAGGTGTAGATCGCCCAGCTCATGAACAGAATGACGAAAAGAAGCAAAAGTTTGAGACGTCTCTTGAGTCCGACCGAAGCCGGGGTGTTCGCTGTAGTGCTGGTTGGCATTCGGTCGCTCCTCCTAGCAGTCCCTTGCGCTATAAATGGTGTACTAATTATAGCATAATCCCGAGAATTCGAAATATCCTTCTATCGTCATGCTTTACGGACGGATTGTGTCGATTAATCGTCGGGATCCGGCTTATCCGAAGGATCGTCCGGCCCTTTCAAAACGCGCCATACTTCCTTTACCCGCGCCCCCATCCGCTGAAACACCTGCTTCGCGCGGTTGAATTGGTTTCGAACCGGCAGCAGCCTGTCCCACAGCCAACGGCCCGGCGGACCGAGCGGGCGTAGCAGCAGTTTGACCAACCAGAGCAGCAGCGCCGCCGTCACGACGAAGATCGCGTCAAGCAGGCTTGCAAGCATACGCACGATCCACATCAAAGGGACGACAAGCAAAATCCGTACGGTGCGCCAGAGCAGCAGCCCGAGCTTGCGCAGCGTCTCGAAGATCCAGCCTGCGGCCCGCAGCACATGCGAGCTGAACAAACCGAAATACGCGCAAACACCGATGCCGATGCCTAAAAACACGTAGAGACGCACTTCGCCGTAATTGACGCCGAGCAGGATGCGGAACACGATCAGCGTAGCGGCGACCCAGTACAGAAGATCTAGCAGCGGGAGCAGCCAGCGGCGGAAATGAAGACGAGCGGCGGCGGCCCGATAGATATCGAATACGGTGCCCATGCCGAGCCCGCACAATATCATCGCGCCGATCGTCGACCAGTGGACGGCCGCGTTCACCGGAAGAGCTTTCCGAGCAGGCCCTTCGACTTGGAGGCGGCTTTGCCGTCCAGGTAGACGAACGCGTCGATCGTGCCCTCGATGGTCACGAGTCCCTGCTCCAGGCTTAAGTTTTTCATATGAAGGTTATGTCCGCGAACCGCGAGCGGCCCGCAGGACGTGTCCAGCAGAAACTCCTCGCTGTCGAAGCTCTCGACCTGGCTCACGCCCGTGATATCCATCAATTTGCGGTTCTGCAGACGAACATCCTGCACCTTGCCGCTCTTTCCCTGGTCCATGGCGCGTCCCTCCTTTGGATGAGACTAGCATATGGGCCTGTACAGAGAATTAGAACGGACACGCCGGAGAATGCGCGCGGGCATAAAAAAATCCCTTATCTCCGGGCTGGAGATAAAGGATCTTCAGAGAAAAAATTCGTCGCTCTCGCGCTTGCGCACTTCTTCTTTGACGATCGAATAGAGGCCTTCCGCATCTTCCTTTTTGGTCGATTCGAGCAGCTTCTCCACGCGGATCGTCAGAATGCGCTGGCCATACTGGATCTCAAGCTCGTCGCCGATCTTCACGTCGGCGCTCGGCTTGGCCTCGCGCCCATTGAGAAGGACGCGTCCCTGGTCGGACACGTCCTTCGCGACGGTGCGCCGCTTGATCAGCCGCGACACCTTCAAAAATTTATCGAGGCGCATCGATTACTTGACTGCGTCCTTCAGCTTGTTGCCGGCTTTGAAGGCAGGAACCTTGGAAGCGGCGATCTCGATCGTCTTGCCCGTTTGCGGGTTGCGGCCTACGCGGCCGGAGCGGCTGCGGGTCTCGAACGTGCCGAAGCCGATCAGTTGAACCTTGTCGCCGGACGCCAGTGCGTCGGATACTTCGCCCAGGAAGCTGTTCAGTACGTTTTCTACGTCTTTCTTCGTCAGGCCGCTTTTTTCGGAGATGTTGTTGATCAGGTCCGTCTTGTTCATGGTTAATATTCCTCCCGTAATTGGAAATCTTAAATTGGGTTGGCGCCGTCCGCCATAGAATCTTGTTGTTGACGCAAAAGCACGAAGGTTACTATTCTTCGCCTGCCGATAAAATCCTGCAAATTCCGCGAAAAATAATTCGAAAAAAAGCGGAAAAGCGCGGTCTTGAGCGAAAAATAGAGCCTTCGAACTAGTCGGCGGCGTGCTTGGCTTCTTGCCACCAACCTTCCATCTCTAGTAAATCAGTTTCGTCAAACTTGCGGCCGCTTATACTTAGCCGCTCTTCGATATAACGAAACCGCGCGGCGAACTTGCGATTCGTGCCCGCAAGCGCCTCCTCCGGATCCGCATGGATGAAGCGGGACGCGTTCACGACCGCGAACAGGAGATCTCCGAATTCCTCTTGCTGGCGCTCTTGCGATTCGTCCCGCACCGCCGCCTTGAGCTCGCCCAGCTCCTCGGCGATCTTGTCCCACACGCCTTCGAGATCCGGCCAGTCGAAGCCGACGCCGGACGCCTTCTTCTGAATCTTGTGCGCGCGCGGCAGCGCCGGCAGGTCCTTGGGAATGCCGTCGAGCAGCGACACGCGCTCCGGGCGTCCCTTCAGCCGCTTCTCCTCGGCCTTCATGGCTTCCCAGTTCCGCAGCGCCTCCTCGGCGTCGCCCGCGTTCTCCGTGCCGAATACGTGCGGATGGCGGAAGATCAGCTTGTAGTTCAACTCCGCGAGCACATCGAACACGTCGAACGCGCCGGTCTCCTCTTCCATCTGACTATGCAGCAGAATCTGCAGCAGCACGTCGCCGAACTCTTCCTTCATGCCGTCGGGATCGTCGAGATCGAGCGCTTCGATCGCCTCGTACGTCTCTTCGATAAAATTGCGGCGGATCGACTGATGCGTCTGCTCGCGATCCCAAGGGCAGCCCTCGGGACTGCGCAATATCGCTACGATCTCGTGCAGCCGCTCGAACGAACGCCGCTGCAGCCTGGCATCGTCGCTTGCGGGAACGTAAACCAGCGTCAAATTGCCGTAGCTCTCCTGGCGGTCCAGATCGTGGAGCGGAATGCGTGCGATGCGCTCCTCTCCCGCGATACCGAGCGCCTGCCCGAGCACGATCTCCTGATCGTCCGGGTAGACGCCCATCAACGTGAGCTTGACGTCCGAAGCGGTGTAAGCGTCATACACCTGGCCGACAACGGTATGCAGCGACGGACGAAGATGCTCGCGCTTCAGGCTTGAGGCGTCCAGCAGCTGGAAGCCCTCGATCGGATCGAAGCCCAGCCGTACGAATGCCTGGTCGAGAAAGCTCTCTCCGCCCAGGATGCGAAGCGAGATGCCGCGCGCTTCCGATTGCTGGCGCAACAGCTGGACGGTGCGCTCCGCGACCATCGGATGGCCGGGCACGGCGTAAACGACCGTCTGCTCCGGATTCGAGGCCGCCTGGATAAGCAGCGTCTCAGCGATATCTTCGTACACCTGCTCGAAGCTGTCGCTGCGCTCGTACAAAGCGTCAAACGGCTCCAGCGCGATGCCGCGCTTCGCGAGATCCGCCACGGCCGGGTGGTCCGCGGTGCGGCAGTAGCGGATGCCGGCGGACTCCAGCGACTTCAGAATGCCGAGCGTCAATTGGTCCTCCCCGCCGGAGCCAAGCCCGACGACGATGATGGATGGGGGCATACGGTACTCATCCTTTCCGGTGCTCGAAGGTCGATAAGCCAGTATAGGTTTAAAATGGGGGCGAAGTCAAAAATGCGGACTGCCAGTTGGCGAGGAAAAGCGTGGTAGTGGCGGAAACGTGGCGCATGGAGCGAGAGGGTTCTGCTTGTGAATTTGGCTGAAAATTGCGGGTAGATATGGCGGTGCGGAGTTGACGGTTCTTTATGTTTGATTCGTTTTAATGATATCCCTTTGGATCAGGAAGGTCGGGAAACAGGGCGATGGGCTCCGTCGCCTGCTATAGGGAAGACGATGGCCTGGTTCGCGAGTCGGCGGACTCCATCGCCTGCTATAGGGAAGGCGATGGCCTGGTTCGCGGGTCGGAAGGCTCCATCGCCTGCTCTAGGGAAGGCGATGGCCTGGTTCGCGGGTCGGTGGGCTCCATCGCCTGCTCTAGAGAAGGCGATGGCCTGGTTCGCGAGTCGGTGGGCTCCATCGACTGCTATAGGGAAGGCGATGGCCTGGTTCGCGGGTGGGTGTGCTCCATCGACTGCTATAGGGAAGGCGATGGCCTGGTTCGCGGGTCGGAAGGCTCCATCGACTGCTATAGGGAAGGCGATGGCACGGTTCGTGGTCGGCGGGCTACATCGACTGCTATAGGGAAGGCGATGGCCTGGTTCGCGAGTCGGTGGGCTCCATCGACTGCTATAGGGAAGGCGATGGCCTGGTTCGCGGGTCGGAAGGCTCCATCGACTGCTATAGGGAAGGCGATGGCCTGGTTCGCGGGTCGGAAGGCTCCATCGACTGCTATAGGGAAGGCGATGGCACGGTTCGCGGTCGGCGTGCTACATCGCCTGCTCTAGGGAAGGCTATTTTCCGCCAAGGATGGCAGAGCAAACCTGAATGAAGGGGATATCGTTAAAACGCCGTGCAGAACGATTCGTAGCGGGAGCATGATTGTTAAAACGTGAGAAGCTCGGGACGTGTCGGTGTATATGCAGTCCGTGTTAGAGCACGTGTATCGATCGTACTGGTGCGGTCAGCGAGCCATATTCCTGCGTTACGGCGTTACGGCGCGGGTGGCGTGCTACCGGGGTCGGCTGCAGTCTCGCGCGACTGGCGCGAAGCGGGCTGCAGCCGGTGCAGCCAATGCTCGGCTCGCGAGCCTGCGACGCCAGGAAGCGCGCGCCATTCGCGCGGGCCGAGCGCGCCGGTGGCGGCTAGCGCTGCCGCGAAGGCGAATGCGCCGAGCGCAATGCACGGCAGCGCCGTGAGCAGCGCCCCGACGCGCGGGTCGAGCCCGCGCGTGAGCGCGGACAGCGCGAGCGAACCGCCGCCGGCGGACGCGGCCAGCACCGCCAGCGCAAGCGCGGAGCGGCCTGCTGCGGCGAAACGCGGGACTGGCAGCGCGCCCAGGCGATGCAGCGCGCCCAGGTTGAGGGCCGCCGCGGCGCCATATGCGCAGGCGGCGGCTGCCGCAGCGCCCGTGATGCCGAAAGCCGGCACGAGCGCTGCGTTAAGCGCCGCCTTGATGAGGGCGGCAAAGGCCAAATGGAAGGCCGGCGCACGAAGGTCGCCGAGCCCCTGAAGCACGGCGGCGCTGACGGCCTGCAGCGCTGCGCCGAGGGCGGCGGCGCCCAGCACGGCCATTGCGGCGGTACCGTGCGCGTCTGCGAACAACGCAATGTTAATAGGCCGCGCAAGGATGGCCAAACCGATGGCGGCAGCGCCGCCGAACCACCAGGCAAGACGCATGGCGAAAGCCGCCTGCGCGCTGCTCTCGGCATCGATGCCTGGGCCGGAACGTGCCATCGTCAAGCTCGGCACGAGGGCGGCGGCAGCGCCACCGGTGGCCATGGACACCAGCTGCAGCAACGCGACGCCGCGGTTGTACTCGCCGAAAGCGGACATAGCGCCCGCAGCGGTATCGCCAGCGCTCTGAAGGAACCGCGGCAGCGTAAATGCGTCGATCAACCCAAACAACGGTGCGACGACCGATCCGGCGGCGACAGGCAGCGCTACCCGGACGATCCTGCGGAGCAGGATGCGGCCAGGTTCTTTTGGCGCGAGCGTGATCGCAGCTGCAGCGGATGCTTGGTGCTCGGCGCGATCGCGGGCCTGGCTGCGCCGGCCGACGATCAGCATCACGGCCAGGCCGGCAGCAGCGCCGGCCGCCAGCCCGCCATGGACGGCGGCGGCCGTCGAGGCCGCCGACCAATCCCGCCGGAGCGCCCAACCGAGGGCGCACAGCATGAAGGCAACGCGTGCGCACTGCTCCGCAAGCTGCGACAGCGCAGGGCGGCCCATCTCGAGCCGCCCCTGGGAATAGCCGCGCAGCGCGGCCGTGATCGGCGCGGCGAGCAGCGCCAGCGAGGAGGCGCGGATCGCGGCCGTCGCCTCGGGCGCACCCATCCAGGCGGCCAGCGTATCCGCCGCATACCAGAGCAGGACGAACGCGGCCAGGCCGCTCGCCGAGAGCAGGGCGGCGGCATAGCGAAGCAGCCGCCGCGCCCCGCGCTCGTCGCCGGCGGCGATTCGCTCGGCGACGAGCGCCGATACCGCGACGGGGATGCCTGCCGCCGCCAGCGTCATCCACATGACCGCCAACGCGTAGACAGCGCTATAAAGGCCGAAGACGCGGTCTCCAGCCAGGTTCTGCAGCGGGATCTTTTGCAGCGTGCCGATGAGCTTGGACAGCAGCGCGGCGCCCCCGAGCAGGGCGGCGCCGCGCATGAGTTGCGATGGTTGGCTTTTCAAGACGCTTGGCCGGCCGCGACATGCCGCGATCGACGCTCCTCCGTTCGTGCGATTAAAGTGAGACCATTATAGCACAAGCGGAGGGAAGGCTAAGTTGGCTGTCGTTTACAGCTAGAAGAGCGCCGCTCCGTCCGCCTCGCGGGCAGCGCGACACGTCTCTGACAACCAGCCGCACGCACGCTTTTCCGTCGCCGCTCGTAGTACCCTCTATTCTCCGCCTTCCACTTTTCGCAAGACAAACAGTCCCGACTGCTCCTCCGCGTAATCCGCGAACAACAAGCCCGCGGCCATCAGCTCCACGCCGGTCAACCGCCTGACAGGCCCGCCGTCCAGGTCTTCCAGCTCGTATGTCGCATCCCCCTCCAGCGCCCGCAGCATGATGTGCCGCCGCGTCTCGTCGCCGTCCAGGCGGAAGACGAACAGCAAGTGCTCGCCGCCCCCTTCCAGCGCATACTGGAATGCAGCCCATCGCGAGCCTCTGCCTTCGCGCAGCGGCTGCTCGGTCAGCCGGTACAGATCTCCGCTCCGTACGAAACGGCGGACGGTCGTCCGGTACTGTTCCGCATGTCGGGCCAGCCGCTCGCTCAAGGCCGCAGGCAAGTCAGGCAAACGCTGGGAGACGCCGAACGCGCCAAGCATCCCGATTCGCGTGTAGTAATCAAACTGCGCGAGCGTGAGCGTGGGGCTGTGCGGGTCGAAGCGCTGGCGCGGATGCTCGCAGATCCAATCGGAGTAGCTCCAGTGCAGCGCCCGGTCGGCCGCGAGGAACGTGGATACGCCCCAGAAAATCTGCAGGCTGTGCTCGGGCCAGTCGGGATCGCTGAGAAAGGAAGCGTGCGAATGGCGCGCCATGCCCAGATCGAGCCGCAGGCCGCCGGAGGAACAATTCTCTAGCAGCACGTCCGGATGCGCCTCGCGCAGCCGATCCAATACGTCGTACAAGCCCCGGATATGCTCGTACAGACCGTCACCGGGGCCGTGTCCGTGATCGCAGCGGTCGCAGCCGCCTTTGGGATCCACGTTAAAGTCCAGCTTGATCCACTCGCAGCGGTAGGCCCGGATCAGCCGGTCCAGCTCTGCGTACGCCCACTCCCGCGCCTCCGGGTTGCCCAGGCACACGTAACCGAGCGGCTCGCCTTCGCGGATCGCGGGAAAAGAAGGACTGCGTTTGGCCAGCGATGCTTGCGGACCCAAGCCCTCGATCTCGCACCAAAACCCGAAACGCATGCCAAGGCCGCGCACATATTTCGATATCTCTCCGATGCCGCTGGGAAAGCGGGCGGCGTTTACCTTGTCCCAGTCACCCCGAATGTCGTGCCAATGCAAGCTGCCTTCGGCATCGCCAAACCACCCTGCGTCCAAGGTGCAGGCCTCGAAACCAAGCTTCGCCGCCTCGGCAGCGTTGGCCCTGAACGTATCCTCATCGATCAGTTGGTCTTCGTAGCTGAACCAATGGTTCCATTCGACCGGCAGCTCGTCGGACACCGCGCTCCGGGGATACCAGTGCCGCCTGCCGATGCGCGCAAGCGGAATCGACACGGTGTGCAGGTCTCCCTTGCTGCCCAGCGCCACCGCAACGTGGGGGCTTTCCATCGTCTCGCCCGGCGCCAGCTCCTTGAAGAACGCCCAGTCATTGAGCCCTGCTGCGACCGCTACACCGCCATCCTCCCGGCGCTCGCAGCGAACCTTCCAGTTGCCGGACCACATCGGGCTGACATGGAGCAGCGCCCCGTCGTCCCGTACGAGCGAGACCCAGGGATGCATGCCTTTGGAGGATCGGCCCCATCGCGTTTCGGCGACAAAGGACTCGCCAAGCGACGCCTCCTCCGGCTCAAACTCGGCTCCCCAATCGCTGCGGTAGGACAGCACCCGCCAATCGCCCTCGGAGAGCTCGAGCTGGAGCGGATTGATCCGTTCCACGTGGAACGAAGCTTCGCCCGCATTGCGGACCGTTATCCAACGCTCGAAGACCGGCTCTTCTTCGTAGATGATCGTGTGACTGTCAACTTCGAAGAAGAGCTTGTCGCAGCGCAGCCTGACAGTATGATGCCGTATGCCGGGCGCTGGCGAGGAAACGGTTGCTTCAATACGCCTGAGACTGGCGGAGCGGCCTCCGAATCGCACGCCTCCGAGCTGCAAGACGAAATCGCTGCCGGCTCTGATGTTATGGCTAAGCGTCGGCCCGTCGGGAAGGCCGAGGCGGCTTAGTCCCGCACTCACCTCGCTAGCCTGCACATACTGCATCCTAGCGGTCGACCAGTCTGCATCAGCCGGGACTTGACGGTCCCCGCTTTGGCTCCATCCCTTGAGCGGTTCTAGTCCATCCAGTCGTTCTGGTCTTTCCGATGCTCCCGGTTCCTTGGGCCCTGCATTTGATTCAAGTCCGCCGTTACGTCGCTCGTCCGTCATCGTCTCCCCCCTTCCACGGTTATTATGGCTGTTTCCAAATGTGCCCGACTCTCTTTTAACCATTGGTAAGATCTTAGCGCTATGGGGCGTCATGTACGTCTAAAGAGCCTGACGCATTGGGTACGCGTATCTGGCACGCATCTGGTACGCGCATTTGGTACATCTCGGCACACCTTCGCCGCCGCCTGCACGATTACCGTTCCACCCGCACCTCGAACATGCCGTTACCCGCAATCTCGAAACGCGCCTCGCCGTCCGGACCATCCTCCCGGCTCTCGACCAGGCTGCCGTTCACGTAGATGCGCGCGCCTTCGGCTTTCGGCAGATCCAGGCGAATCGTCCACCCTTCTCCGCCGAGCTTCACCTTGTACACGTCAGCGCCTTCGCCAAGCGCGATCTCAAGGTCTAGTGAGGCCGCGCATGCGCCTTCACCGATCGCGACCCGCCGGATCGCCGCTTCTCGCCATGCGGACGGCAGCCGCGGTCGCAGCGTCAGCGTCTTTCGATGCGCCTTAGGCGCGATGCCAAACATGAACCGCACGATCGGCCAGTGAATTCCGTAGTTCGTCCAAGCCTGGACAAAGCAGCCGTAATCCGGCGACATCTCGCTGATCGAGCCCGGCAGACGCCTGCCGAAGGTGGAGGCGATCAGCTTCACCAGGCGCAGCGACTCGTTCATCCGGTCGTAACGCGCTTCCGCTACCGCCTGCACGCCCGTCGAGATCGTCATCATCTGCGTCCGGTACATGCCGGACAAATACGTGCCGGCATCGCCCGTAAATTCCTCCGTGCCCATACGCGCGAGCGCCCGCACTGCCTTGTCGCGCGGCGCCAGTCCCGTTTCCATCGGCGTATTGATGACCCAATTCTTGAACAGCCAGGGACGCTCCTCGTCCGACGGCAGGTCCGCGATCTCCGCTTGCATGGCCTGCATCTCCCGAACTGCGCGATCCGCGCCCATTCCTTCGGCTCGCTCGATATATACCGGCATCCGCTGGCGTACGGCCTCGACGCGCGCCATGGCGTCCGCGTACAAGCCTTCTTTTTCCAGCCACAGATCCTTGTTAATCTTGTCCGCCAGCCGTCCCGCCGTCTCGCGCCAGCCTTCGGCAGCTTCCGCGTCCCCGAGCAGCTCCGCCATCTCCGCCCCTGCGAGTAAAGCCGACCACGTATAGACGGCCGTATCGATCAGTTCGACGTTCAGCCCTTCAATCTCCGTGATACCGTAGCCTTCGGGAAGCAGGTCGCCGTCCGGATCCATCTCGCCGAGCAGCCACGCCAGTCCCTGGCGCACGGTCGGATAAGCTCGCTTCAGGTAATCCAAATCGCCCGTCCAGTCGAAAATCTCGCGCACGCTCTGAATATAGTGCGGCGTCTCCTGCGTGTTGCCCGGATTTGCGACGAGCCCCCAGGTCGTCAACTCGTGAATAATGCGGCCGTTGCCGTTGGTCCGCTCCGACGTCTCGCGGATCAGGTCGGACGTCTCCACGGCAAGCGCCTGCCGGCCGACGGCGAGCAGACCAAGCAGGGCGTAGCTGTTGTCGCATCCGAACCACCAGGGGTACTCGGGAATGCCGGCCGTCAAGCCTCTGCCGACGCCGGGCACATCCAGAACCAGCCACTCGCTGTGAATCTTCACCCAATCGAATACGCGGGCGAGATCTTCATCCGGAATCTCCAGCTCTGTCCGGGCCAACAGCGATTCATAGCGCAGGCGCTTGGCTCTGCGCATGTCGGCGTGACCGTCGCGGATGCGGGTGTACGTCCCTATCGCTTCGGCTTCCGACTGGACGGAGCCGGCGATGAAAAATCGCAGCTCCGCAGTACCGTTGGCAGGCAGCGAGATTCGCATGCGCAGGCTGCCCGTCACGCCGTTGCCCGCGGTAGGGGCGCGTGAAGGTGTCGTCGACTCACTGTCGACGTACGACTCGCACCCCGGCGCGTCGCTGCCGAAGACGACAAACCAGGGATGATCCCGGTCCTTCGCGACGATCGCGGATAGCTCGGCATCCGCGCGCGCTTCGTCCGGCGCGTCCTGAATGCCGGCCTCTTCGGAGAACCATACCGGGCGCAGCTCGGTCCGCCCCTGGAAAACAGCCGTCAGCTCGCGGCTCCTGCCGCTCGTATCGCGCAAACGGTATTCGACGACGAAGCCGGGATGCTCGTCCGGACAGAACTGGCTGCGAACAGCTTGCAGGCTCAGAGCCGGGACCCCGTAGTCGTGTTCGTTGTAAAACGCGAAGTTGTGAAAGGTTTCCGCCTTTTCCAGCCACGCGCCCTCCGAAGAATCTACCGCCTCGGCCAAGTGCAGCCAAAAGCCGTCCATGAGCTTGATCGGATGCGTCCACAAACCGCCCATCTCATCCGGAATATGATGGCCGAAGTCCGGAAATCCGCCGTCCTGTCCCCCAATCATCGAACTGCGGTGTCCCGCGCAGACGAACAAATCCATCTCGTCCGTCTTTTGCGTCTCCCGTCCCGCCGTCATATTGGCAAGGCGAATGGCCGCCTCCATTTGCGAACGGTTGTCTCCCCATTGTTGGGCCATGGTGCAATTCTCTCCTTCCGAGATGTCGAATTCGTAGATATGAGCCGAGCCGCATCTAATGGTCTGCGTAAAGACGAAATGCAGCTATTTACAAGGAAATAGCTGCATAAATGAAATAAATGCAATTAAACTCCTCCGCTACGCGTTGCTCAGGCGCTGCCGCTCCTCGTCGGCGGCCGCATGCTGCCGGAGTGCAGACATCGCCGCGACCAGCGCGTAGCAGACGATCGCCGCCGCAAGCGCCCAGCGCAGTCCCGCAGCCAGCGCGAGAGCCGCGCCGAGCCAGGAGCCCCATACGCCCGCGATGCCGTTCACCGCGAACAGCAAAGGCGAGCTGCCCCGCTGTCCGCGCTCCGCGGCTTCCATGCGAAGCGGCAGCGGGACGCCCATGAGCAGCCCCAGCGCGGCGGCTGCAATACCCAGCACGGCCAGCCGCGCGCCCAGCGCCAGCTCGTACAAGCCGCCGCCCCACAGCGCTTCGGCCGCGGCCAGCAGCACGATCAGCAGCGCGGCGCCGCCTGCGCCTGCAGCTTCGGACAGCCGGCGACGGCCGGCAAGCCGGCTGCCGAGGCTTCCGCCGACCAGCATAGCCAGCAGCACGATGGCTGTCGCGGCGGCCGGACTGCCGGCGTATTTCATCGCCTTCTGGATGAAGGCCGCTTGCAGGCACATGTAGCCGACGCCTACGAACAGGCTGACGAGCAAGGCCTTGCCGCCCGGACCGGTACGCTGCAGGCCGGACGCCTGCTTCGGCGGCGCGACTTCGCGCCACCACACCCAGGCCGCGAACAGCGCCGTCAGGCCGGCGATAACGCCCAGCCAGGTCTTCAGCGATCCCGGCATGCCGGGCGTGAGCTTGTAGAAAAACGGCTTGTCGTCGGTCGTGGGGTAGACGCTGAAGTCGCTATCCCTTACAAACGCGTTAAACGACTGCTTGCCTTCGATCAGCGGCTGCAGAAACTGCTCGTTGGTCTCCGGCAGGAACAACGTCTGCAAAGCTAGCGCATTCGCGCCGGCACGCAGCATGTCGAGCTGGGACGCAGCGAGCGGGGTTCGCTGGATGACGGTCAAAGTGAGACCCGGCCCCGCCGATTGGTCGGAAGCCATGAGCAAGGCGGCATGCTTCACTGCCGTCTCTGGCTTCGCTCCCGTCACGTCCATAAGCGCCCCAAGGCCGGTGTAGAAGGCACGCACGCCCTCAATCCCTTGGTGCGAGATCACAATGAGACGCCCGCCGTCGTTCAACCGATCCAGGTATGCGCGGAACGCCTCCTGGGTAAAAGCATAGTTCTCCGTCAGCGCATGCCCGTTGACGCCCCCGACCTGCGAGTAAACAAGGTCGAGCGCGATCAGGTCGTAGCGCTCGCTGCTGCGCTCGAGCACCGTGCGGCCGTCGCCGACGACCGCCTTCACGCCGGAGCGGTCGAGCAGCCCGCCGTTGTAGGAAGCGTCCTCGCGCATGGCTCGCACGATGCCGTCGCTGAGCTCGACGGCGGTCACGTTCTTCGCGCCGGCGAGCAGCGCGTACAAAATGTCCCGGCCGCCGCCGGCGCCGACGATCGCCGTCTTGTCGGCCGGACCGGCCGCGAACGGCAGAAACTCGATGTCCTTGGCCAGCCCCGACACCGAGGCCAGGTCGCCGTTGAACTTGTACATGTAGCTGCCCGCGCCGCCGTCGATGAACACGGTCTTGCGCGCGGGATCGCTGCCGGAGACGACGTCAGCCCGGGCGAACGCGTCCCATTCCGTTCGCTCCAGCGCCGCGCCGGGCTGACGCAGCGCGTTTACGATCGTCTTGTCGGGCGCAGCGCCGCGCATGCCGGCGTAGTCGATATTCCACCAGCCGGCGCCGGATGCCAGACTGGCGACGACGGCAGCAAGCGGCAGCAGCGGCGCGAAGCGCAGCCAGCCGCGTCCCGCCGGGCCCGCCGTCGTCGGAGAAGGCAACAATAGCAGCACGGCGGCTGCAAATGCGGGGATGGACAGCGCGAACATCGCCTGCAGCCCGCCCCAGATCTGAATCAAGCCGTAGGCCGCGGCCACGCCGAGTCCCGCGCCGAGCAGGTCTGCGGCGTAAAGCGAGCGCGTGCGGACGCCGCTCGCCAGCGCGAGTCCCATGCACCAGCCGAACAGAACGAACGGCAGCGCGCCGAGCAGCGCGTATACCGCCAACTGGTCGACATAAGGGAATTGGGCGAGGAAAAGGCTGAGCAAGGCGATGAACAAGCCGAGCCCCAGGGCCGCGAGACCCGCGGACCGGCTGGAGGATGCCCGGGAGGCGCCCGGCTCGCCCGGCTCGCTTGCCGAAGCCGAAGCCGTCATCGAGCGCCCCGCCGTGCCCGCTTGCCTGCGCGCCGCGTAGCTGCCCGCGCCGATGCCGAATACGGCCAGCGACACGACGAGCGACACGTAGTGATACTGCAGCAGCACCCCGAATACGTTGGTCAGCGCCATCTCGAGGCCGAGCGCGGACGCCGACAGGCAGCCCAGGCCCAGCATCCAGCGGAGCGCGCCGCTTTTTCCACCCGCTACAGCCATCCGTCCGTCACCCCTTCATGCCGGTCAGTGTGATGCTCTCGACGAAATATTTTTGACCGATAAAGTAAAACAGCAGCGAAGGCAGCATCGTCACCATGGAGGCCGCCATCAGGTAGTTCCACTGCACGTTGTTCTGGCTCTTGAAAAAGTTGATGCCGAGCGTCAGCGTGTACAGCTCCGGCTTGCTCAGATACAGAATCGGCTGCATGAAATCTTTCCAGCTGTCGTTGAACTGGAAAATCGTGATCGTCACGATCGCCGGTACGGTCAGCGGGAGGATGACCCGCATCAGAATGCCGAAAGTGGAGGCGCCGTCGATTTTGGCCGCTTCCTCGAGATCGGCCGGGATGGACATGAAAAACTGCCTGAGCAGGAAGATGAAGTAGGCTTTCCCGAAGAACAGCGGCACGATAAGCGGATAAAAGGTGTTAATCCAGCCGAACTTCGTAAACATGTAGAACTTCGGAATCATGGTCACGGTATCCGGCAGCATCATGGTGGCTAGCGTCAGAATAAACAGGAACGACCGGCCTCTCGCTTTAAACCGGGCAAAGCCGTAGGACACGATGACGCAAGATACCACCGCGCCGATGATGGAGAGAACCGTGATGATGATCGTGTTGTTAAACCATTGCCCGAAGGGCAGGCTGGTAAAGGCGGTTTTGTAGTTGCTCCACTTAATGGGGTCGGGGACCCACTTGGGCGGCCAGGTGAATACCTGGTACGATTCCTTGAGAGACGTGGACAGCATCCAGGCGAAGGGCACGAGCATGACGAGGGAGCCGATCGCCAGCAGGACGTAGATAAGCGAATTTTTGAGCAGCAGTCTGCCGCGGTTCGTAGTGGTCATGTGGCCTCAGTTCCTTTCCCCTTCGTAGTAGACCCAAGCCGCCGAAGACTTGACGACGAGCGCCGTGAGCGCCAGGATCAGGATGAAGAGCACCCAGGCCAGCGCGGAGGCGTAGCCCATTCTGAAGTTCTGGAAGGCATGATCGAACAGGTAGAAGTTGAAAAACAGCGTGGAGTTCATCGGTCCGCCCTTGGTCATGACATAGGCTTCGCCGAACGTCTGCATCGCGCCGATCACGCCCATGACGAGGTTGAAAAAGATCGTCGGGGTCAGCATCGGGATCGTGACGTTCTTGAACTTCTGCCAGCCGCCGGCGCCGTCCAGCTCTGCGGCCTCGTAAAGCGAAGGCGGAATGCCCTTGAGTCCGGCGAGCCAGATGATGACGCTGCCGCCGACCGTCGACCAGAGGCTCATGATGACCATGGAGGGCAGCGCCCAATGCGGATCGAAGATCCAGCCGGGGCCGGCGATGCCGAAGTAGCCCAGAATCGTGTTGAGCAGGCCGATCTGCGGGTTGAAGATCCACATCCACAGCACCATGACGGACACGCCGCTGACGACGGCCGGCAGGTAGAAGATGGTGCGGAACAGCCGCATGCCCCGGACCGCCTGGTTAAGCAGCAGGGACAGAAGCAGCGACGCGATGAGGCCGAGCGGCACGGAAAATATGGCGTACAGCGCCGTTACCTTAAGCGACTGCCAGAACAGCGGATCGTGATTGATCGCCGTATTGTAGTTTTTCAGGCCGACGAACTTCGCAGGGGTTAGCATATCCCATTGATTCAGGCTGATCCAGAGAGAGGCGACCATCGGTACCGCGAAAAATAGGAGCAGTCCGATCAGCCACGGCCCGGTCAGCAAGTAGAAAGTACGCTCCTCCTTGCGTTCCGCTTTGGACAGGCGGCGTTTCGTCTTGACGGGCGTGTATTCGGATGCGGTCGCTGCCTTTTCCATGATCAAACACCTCTTTCTTTTTTGAAAATGCCGCAAAGGCGGCGGATAGCTGCAAAAATGCAGTTAAGTCTGGTCAAAAATCGAGGGTCTCATTCGTTTGCTGAGCCGTTTTTGAGCCGCTAGGATGAGCCGTTGGGATGAATTAAGTGCATTTTTACAGCTATCGAATTCGATTGTCCGTTTGCAATTGCACGATGAACGGCGAGTCAGCGGTTCGCTCCGTCATACCGGCTCAGACGCCGGAGAAGCCGGCGGGAAGCGAGCTCCCCGCCGACGTTCCGACTGTCTTGCGCATGCCGTGAATAAGTCGTTTCTTTTACTGGTTTTTAGCCGATGCGAGGTCCGTCGTCGCTTGCTTGGCCGCGGCGTCGAGCTCTTTTTTCACGTCGATCGGCTTGCCCAGCATCATCTTGTCTAGCACGGTTTGCATCGCCTTGGCGCCGGAAGCGCCGAAGAACTCGCTCGTCTTTTCAGGGAACTCCTTGATGTTCGGAATGTCGTCGAGGAACGGCTTCAGATGCTCATCCGTTGCTTGACCCAGCTTCTCCGTCGTGGACTTGACCGCCGTAAAGGCGTATTGCGCCATGATCTCTTGGCCTTGCGGGCCGGTCAGGTACTTCAGATAATCCCAAGCTGCGTCCTTGTTGGCGGACTTGGAGTAGAGGCCGTAGCCGGAGTAGCAGATTGTGTTGGCCGCGCCGCTCGGGCCGACCGGCATTTGGGCGACGCCGAAGCTGAGGTCCGGGTTCTTCTCGTAATCGGCGACCGGCCAGCGGCCCGTCATGGACATTGCGACCTTGCCTGCCGCGAACAGATCGACGCCCTGGAGCGCTGCGGAATCCGCGCTGGACGGGCTGATCTTATCCTTGAGATACATGTCTTGGTACAGTTCGAGCGCCTTGACGGTGCCGTCGCTATTCATGTAACCGTCAAAAGATTGGCCGTCAGGGCTGATAACGCTGCCGCCGTAGCTGTTGATGAGCGGCAGAATGGCGCGCAGCCAGCCGCCCGGCAGGTTGACGCCCCATTGCGTCGTCTTGCCGCCCTTTTGCACGGTCAATTTCTTGGCCGTTTCGTAGAATTGATCCCACGTCCATCCCGTCTGCGGATAAGCGACGCCCGCGTCGTCGAATAGCTTCTTGTTGTAGTAGACCCCGATGTCGGAGTAGTCCTTGGGCAGCGTGTAGTACTTGTCGTCCAGCTTGCCGACGTCCAGAACGCTCGTATAGTAGTCGTTCAGGTCGATGCCGGAGGCGCCCTGGATATATGGAGTCAGATCTTCAAGCGCGCCCTTCTGCATGAACATCTTGACGTCGCCGTCGCCGATCTGGAAGATGTCCGGCGCTTGGCCCGCCGCCACTTGCGTAAGCAGCTTCGTGCCGTATTGGTCCGGCACCGACTCGATGTTGATTTTAACGTTCGGGTGTTCCTTGGTGTAATTGTCCGCGATCTGCTGCTGCTGCTTCAGGCCGTCTCCGCCGTCCCATGTTCCGACGCGCAGCGTGACGTTCTTCGCTTCCGCGGAAGCGGAAGGACTGGCCGAGCTGGAAGCGCTTGCGGATTGCGTCGCGTCATTCGTCGCCGCAGCCGAGGAAGAGGCCGCGTTATTATTGTTGTTTCCTCCGCATGCCGTCACCGCCATTGCAGAAGCCAAACCGAGTGCAAGTAATGCCGTTCCCCTTTGTCTCATGCACGAACACTCCTTTGGTTAGGTGTTGAAAATATGTTTAAGGGAATCCGCCGCCGCGCCGGGCGCGCGGCGGAGCCTCAAAAACCGATATTAGACGTTTACTCCGGCCGGCTATCTAAGCGTTCGCTCCGGCCGGCCGCCGTTCGTCGACTTGAGCGGCAAACCCGCTCGTATTGCCGACGACGCTGACTCGATAGCCGCCATCGCGATCCCGTTCTACGTCGACATCGAGCGTACCGGCGCCAAGCTTGATCCGTCGCGCCTGAAGCCTGTTTATGCTTGGCGGCAGCGCGGGCGCGACGCGGACGATACCGCTTGCGCCGTCGATGGCCAAGCCGAGCATGGCCGTCAGCATGACGAGCGGCGTGCCGGCTGCCCAGGCTTGCGGCGAGCAGGCCACCGGATAGCGGACCGGTCGTCCGCGCTCCTTGGCATAACCGCAATACAGCTCGGGCAGCCGGGCGTTCTCGAAGTGCGCGGCGGCGGCCAGCAAGCCTTCGATGACGGTGCCGCTTTGCTCCGAGAAGCCGCCGGCCGCAAGTCCTATCAGGCACATCGAATTGTCGTGAGGCCAGACGCTGCCGTCGTGGTAGCTCATCGGGTTGTAGCCCGTCTGGCCCTCGGCCATCGTGCGGATGCCGTAGCCGCCGAACAGATCCGGCGCCGTCAGACGCTTCGCCACGGCAGCCGCCCGCTCCGGCGCGAACAGCCCGGAGGCTAGCGCGTGTCCCGGATTGGAGGTGACCGACCGGACCTGGCGGCCGTCGCGGTCCAACGCGATGGCGTAGTAGCCTTCGTCCGCCATCCAGAACGCCGCTTCAAACCGTTCCCGGAGCGCCTCCGCCTCCTCGGCAAGCCGAGCGGCCAATTCGCGCCAGTCGCGGCCCGGCTCCTCCGGCAAGCGTGGAAGCTGCTCGGACAGCAGCCGTTTCGCCTGGTACACATAGCCTTGCACCTCGACCAGCGCGATCGGCGTCCGTGCGTATTCGCCGTCCCGGTGCACGATGGAGTCGGCCGAGTCCTTCCACCCTTGGTTCGCGATGCCTTTGGCCGACTCGCTGTGATAGGTGACGAACCCGCCGGCAGCTTCGGCGTTGCGGTCGATCCAGCCGAGCGCAGCCTCGGCGTTCGGCAGCAGCTCGCGCAGGGCGGACAGGTCGCCGGTCCACTTGACGTACTCGGCCAGCAGGACCAGGAAGAGCGGCGTCGCGTCGACCGTGCCGTAGTAAGGCGTGAACGGCACCTGGTTCGTGTTGGCCAGCTCCCCGCGGCGCATCTCGTGCATGATCTTGCCGGGCTGTTCGTCTCGCCAGGCGTCGTCGCACTCGCCTTGATAACGCGCCATCGTGCGGAGCGTGGCGAGCGCGACCTCCGGCCTGACGGGCAGCATCTGCAGCGCGGTGATCAGGCTGTCACGGCCGAAGAGCACCGCGTACCAAGGGAGTCCCGCGACGGGGAAGCGCCCGTGCCCTTCGTCGTTCAGCAGCACGCGCAGATCCAACAAGCCTCGCGCGTACAGAGCGTCGAGCTGCGGATCGTCCGTCTCAAGCGATGCGGACGTCGATACCCATCGTTCATAGTCGGCTTCGAGATGCGCGAGCGCCTCTTCCCTTGGCGCAGCAGCCGGTTCGACATCCCCGATCGACGGTATGAGCAGCAGCTCAAGCGACCGGGCAGCTCCCGGCGCCAGTGTGACTGCCATGCGCAACGTGCCGTCCCCGCCGGCGACGGCTTCCGGGTCGTCCCAGCGGATCCGCAGCGCGCGCCGGATACCGTCCGCACCCGCATAGCCGAAGCGCAGCGCACCGGCTGATGCTTCCGGCGTTTCAGTCGTGCCTAGTTTGCCCCCCATGAACCCTCTAATCACAAACATGTCCGTGAAATCCGCTTCGAACCGAAGCGATATGTCGAAGGACAGCTGCCCCGGGCTGAAGTTGGTCATCGTCAACTTGTCGTAAAGCACGTCGCCGTAGATAAACCGCGTCCTGCGCAGCTCCACGGACTCCCGCCATAGGATCAGGTTGCCGCCCTCCTCCATATGCGGGTTCGTCAGCACGGTCTCGGAGAGATAATTCTGGTCCGCTTCAGAGGACAGGACGATCGGCTTGCGGCCGTTGATCAGCAGCTCCATCCGGCTCAGGAACCGGGTATCGCTGCAGTACAGTCCGTAGCCCGCTTGCTGCCCTTCGCCCGCGTCGGCGGGCGGCGGAACGACGTCGCCGGACAGGTCGGTCAGAAGGAAAAGGTCGTTGTCTTTAATCACCCGGTAGTCCATGCGGCATTTCTCCTTCTTGCTGTTGGTCGGCGACGAGCGGATATCCGTTGAACCGCTTTCATGTCACCGCCAATGCTTTCCAAAACGTTTCGGTTTTTGCGGAAATAAAAACGCCTCTCAGTCATCATGGCGTGAAGCCAAGCGATTACACGGAAAAAGGCGCGGTGCTCTGACGGACGATCAATTCGGATTGAAGCGTGATCTTGCGGCCGATGTCCCGGTTCTCCAGCATATCCACCAAGAGCTGCGCGGCTTGGTAGCCCATCTCGTAGCGGTCCTGGCGAATCGTGGTCAGCGGCGGCGAGCAATGCGCGGCGATGGCGATATCGTCGTAGCCGACGATCGACATGCGCTCCGGCGCCCGTTGTCCGAGCCGCTCCAACGCCCTCAAGGCGCCGAGAACCATCAGGTCGCTCGCCGAGAAAACGGCGGTCGCATCGGGATGCTGGTACAAGATGCCGTACATGGCCTCGAAGCCGCCTTCTTCCTTAAAGCCCCCGTTGTAGATCAGCTTGGGGTCGAAAGGAATGCCTGCTGCCGCAAGCGCCAACCGATAACCTTCCAGCCGGTCTTGGCTGACGGCCGCTTCGTCGTGACCGTTGATCATGGCAATCCGACGGTGGCCCAGCCCGATCAGGTGATTGACGGCCGCGGAAGCACCGCGTACGTTGTCTGTCGTGACGTGCCCCACGTTGCGGCTCTCCGCGGGAATATCGATGAGCACGCACGGGAAGTTCGTCTTGTGCACGACCTCCTCGAGGTATGGATCATGCAACCGTAGGCCCGACAGAATAGCGCCGTCGACATTGCGTTCCTTGCACAGATCGGCATACGATTTGGACAGCTGCTTCTTCGGGTTAGTGCTGAAAAGCAGAATGTCGTAGTCCAGCTCGACCGCACGGTCGTTGATGCCGCAGAGCGTCTCGAAGGCTAGCGAGTCCTTGGCGCCTTCGCGGTTAATCTCGGACAGGATGACGCCGATGGTGCGCGTCTTCTTGGTAACCAGACTCCTTGCTACGGCATTCGGTCGGTAACCCATCTCATCGGCGATCGTCTGTATGCGTTTGCGTGTCTTCTCGTTCACGTCGCTGTAACCGTTGAGCGCCCGGGAGATGGTCGTAATGGATACGCCGGCGGCCTTGGCCAGGTCTTTGATTGTCGTCAACGTATCCACTCCTTTTCCAAAACGTTTCGGAAGCTCGTGTAGTCATTATAAATCCAGATGTAAGCCTTTGCAACGATTAATTTTAGAATGCAAAAACAAAAAAAGCTTCCGGTTCCGGATCTCTCCGTTCGCGAAGCTTGATTTGTATCTGAGTGGAGATCGCGGCTGTCTTGCTTTATTGCTCCATCTGCTTGGCCAAGAATCCGGCCGCCGTTTCGACCATCTTGCTTTCCATTTCGCCCATTTTCACGCCTTCTTCACGGCTGAGCAGCACGACTGTGCCGATAGGGTCGCCCCCCGCCACGATCGGCGCGGCTACAAACGAGCTCAGGTTCTCGCTGTTGTCTCGCAGCAGGTCGAATTGACCGGCGCTTGCTTCGAGCGTGATCTTGCGGTTTTCCATGCAATTCTCGAGCGTCTGCCCGATGGCCTTGTCCAAATATTCCTTCTTGGATGCGCCAGCCACGGCGATGACGGCATCCCGGTCCGAGATCAGGCAAATATGGCCCGTGCTCTCGGAAAGCGACTCGGCATACTCCTTGGCGAAGTCGCCCAGTTCGCCGATCGGCGAATACTTTTTAAGAATGACTTCCCCGTCGCGGTCCACGAAGATCTCAAGCGGATCGCCTTCACGGATGCGGAGCGTCCTGCGGATTTCCTTCGGGATGACTACCCGGCCCAGATCGTCGATGCGGCGTACTATTCCGGTTGCTTTCATGGTTTCGAGATGCCCCACTTTCCTTGGATGTTTTGGACCATGGCCCGAAGCCGCATCAGGTACGACATACGGCATGTATGACGAACGCGGTAGCTCAGGGATAAGGATTGATCTTTTACCATGGGAGTAGTATTTAACCCCTCCCAATTTCTTATGCGCTCACCCACAGGCGGGCATAGCGACCAGTCCTCGTTTTCCAGTTATTACCCTTCGTCATCCGCGTGTGAATCATTGAATATGTCGGCGGAAAATGGAAAAGGCCCGTCACGGTCTCCGAGGAGACCTGGTGATCGAGCCTTTTTTGCCTTTTGCTTAATGAACGTTGTCGTCGATGCTTTTCACGTAAATCTCGCTGCCGTCCGCAGCTCGCGTGGATTCATGCGATCTCGTGGCCTCTTCGACCTGGCCGAACGACCAGCTTGTCGCCGGCACATCCGGGAAGGAAGCCTCTACGCCGCCAAGCGGACCGCGGTATAGGAGCCGGTTAATCATCGTGACCGCCTCTTGGCGGATGATCGGAGCGCCCGGCTTGAAGGTACCGTCCTCGTAGCCCGTCGTCAGCGCGTTGCGGAACAGCGCTTCGATGGCGGCCGAAGACCAGCGGCCCTGCGCGTCCGCGAATTTAGGATCGAGCGGCTGCGCGACCTTTAATTTCAGGTATCGGACCATGACCGCTGCGAGTTCTTCGCGGGTGACGGGGCTGTCCGGATGGAAGCTGCCGTCCGCATAGCCCGTAAAGATGCCGTTATCCGATGCGATACGGATGTATCCGCTCGCCCAATGCCCTTCGCGGACGTCGCTGTACTGCGCTTTAAGCGTCGTGCTGCCGCCGTCGATCAGGCGCGCGATGATCGCGGCCAGCTCAGCCCGGGTCAAAGTCCGATTCGGCAGGAACTTTTTGTCCGGATAGCCAAGAATGTATCGGATATGCGAAACATTGCCATAGCGGTTGGAGAAAATAAGCAGCTTGGCCGACGACTCCGCGTTGGCTGCACCTTCAGTAGACAGATTCGCTGCCGATGCTTTGGCGTCCACCTCGGCCATCCGTTCCGATGCGTCGATTTGCGGCCACTTGAGCTTGACCACAAACTGTCCGCCTGCAGCCGTCTCCACCGTACCCGGTTTCCAGACGATCTTGCCGTTCGCTGCCGTACCGCCGGCAGCGTCCAGCACTTCTGCGCCTTCGGGAATCGCAAGCGTGATTTGCGCGTCCTTCGCCGCAGCGTCACCGTTGTTTTTGTATTTGACCGTTACGGTGGCTGTGCTGCTCTCTTCATAAGTGCTGCGATCGATCGCCACGTTGACGATCAGATCCGGCGCGCCCTTCGGATCCGGATCGGCCGGCGTCGACGGCACGACCGGGGACGGCGAGCCGGACTGAGGCGTCAGCGGCACGTCGTGACGCACAATTGCAAACTCGACCGGAATCGTCGGGCTGACATACGTCTCATACCCTGCAGCCGTCACGACCAGGTAGTAATCAGTCGTCGGATACACCATGTAGGCGTATTTGCCGCCCCCCTTGCTCGTCTGCGGGTTCGCGTTATCGTTCGGCGCGAAGCCTGCGATGGCAGGCAGTAAAACTGCCGTACCCGGCGTAATGCCCGCAGCTCTGTTGCGCGGCGTATCGGCATAGTAGAGGACGACGTGCGCACCGTCGACAGCCGTGCCTGCGACTTTATCCGTAATATCGCCGTAAGGGTCGATCAGCTCGTCGAGAATGTTGAGCTCGCCGTCCGCGGACAGCTCGAACTTCGGCAGCGTGCCGTCGTTGTCGATCGCATTCATGATGATTTCCTTAGCCGCGCCGTTATTCTGGGCGTCGGGAAGGCTGTACACGATCGCGAGACCGTATTTCTTGCCTTTGACCAGGCCCGGAATGCTGAACACGCCGCTCGGATCGAGCGCGAACGCGTCTTGTCCGTTCACCATGATGAATGCGCCGGTGTCCGGGTCCTGGATCTTGATCTTAATTTGCGCCGCCATATCGCGGTCTGCCGCATCTTGGTCGTTCAGCAGCTTCTGCGAACCGTCGGGCTTCGCCAGAACGATGATGCCCGTCGCGACCTTGTCGGAGTCGAAGTATTCTTCGCCGTTGCCCGTAATTTGGCCGACCTTCGCCGTCTGCTTAAACGATACCTGCTTGGTCTCGCCGCCGACAGTGACCGGCTTGATGATCTCGATGCTGTAGACGAGATCGCCTTCAGGGACCGGAATTGCATATTGTCCCAGCTCGTCCGTCGTGATATCGGCGGAGAAGCCGATTGCCTCGTTCGTGATGCGTACCGTAACGCCTTTTTCGACGATGCGCTGGCCGTTTACCGTCGCAGCCACGACGCCGCGGATCGCGGCGGGCTGGAACGTTACGTTGAGCTGCTTCTTGCTGTAAATGCCCCTATCGGTATCGTACACCTCCGCCGTCACCGGGATGACCTGGGCGGTTGTGCTTGAGATTTTGGACGTCTTATATGGGATAACCGCCTGACCGAAAATATTCGTCACGGCTTCGTCCCCATCAGGGAAGGTGCCGGACGGCGCGCTGAATTTGACCTTGACGCCTGCGACAGGCTGCGCTTCGCTATCCAGCAGGGTCGCCGTCAATTGCGATGTAGAGACGCCGTCGCCAATGAGCGTGTCCGGATTCGCCACAAGGCGGATGACATACGTGCCTGGCTCCGCGATCGCGATCGTCACCTTGGCTGGCGCGGACTTGGCTTCATGGTTGTCGGTGACCGAAAAGGTGAAGCTGTCTTCACCGCCGTAACCCGGGTTCGGCTTGTAGGTATAAGTGCCGTCCTCGTTTACTGTCACAATACCGTGCGATGGATCGCTCTCCTTAGCAAAATTCAGCGTGTCGCCCGGGTCGAGATCGCTGCCTTGCAGCATACCGTCGTATACCGCGCCGTTTACGCTAATGATAACGTCTTGCGCGAATGCGGTCGGCGTGCGGTTCGCGATCGTAATCTTCACCGTAGCCACGTTGGAATATGCCTTGCCGTCGGTTGCCTTAAAGGTGAAGGTATCCGTGCCCACATAGCCGGCAGCAGGCGTGTAGGTGTAGCTGCCGTTCGGATTCACCGTGACCGTGCCGTGCGAACCGTTTGTGTCTAGTGCGTATGTCACCGTGTCGCTCGTATCGGCATCCGTGGCGGAGAGCGTGCCGGTTACCGCCGTATTCGGATACGTGGACTTCGAGCCGTCGTGCGCGACAGGCGCGACGTTCGCAGGAACGATCGGGCCGTAGCCTGCGCTCGTGGCAGGAGAGCCTGTGAGGACGCCTGCCGTCGCCTTTGGCGTGACTTCGAAGAAGATGTATTTGCCTGCATCGTCAGTTGTCAGCGTGTAACTGCTCGTGGTCGCGCCGTTGATCTCTACCTTGTTCGTACCGCTTGCCTGGCTGTCGCGGTACCATTTGTACGTCGGCGTTCCTGTCGGGTCACCGTCTACGTCGCCATACGTGTAGGTACCCGTCAGCGTCTCGCCGACAATCTTTTCGCCGGCGATATTCACGTTTGTCGCCGTCGGCGGCGCGTTCACCGTAATCGTTACCGTCGCGGTGTTCGAGTCCGCCTTACCGTCGTTAGCCTTAAACGTGAAGCTATCCGTGCCGGTATAGCCCGTCGTCGGCGTGTACGTGTACGAACCGTCGGCGTTCACCGTCACCGTACCGTGCGACGGGTTGCTGACTTTGCTGAACGTCAGCGTATCGCCCGTATTCGCATCCGTCGCCGGAAGGGTATCGGTTAGCGCCGTGTTCATGTTCGTCGTCTTCGTGTCGTCGGTCGCTACCGGCGCTACATTCGCAGGCACGATTGGACCGTAGCCTGTGCTCACAACAGGCGTGCCTGTAAGCGTGCCCGTTGCCGCTTTCGGCGTGACTTCGAAAAAGAGGTACTTGCCGGCATCGCCTGCCGTCAGCACGTAGCTGCCGGAAGTCGCACCGTTGATCTCTACCTTGCTCGCACCAGTCGCCTGGCTGTCGCGATACCATTTGTAAACAGGCGTTCCTGTCGGGTCACCGTCTACGTCGCCATACGTGTAGGTACCCGTCAGCGTCTCGCCGACAATCTTTTCGCCGGCGATATTCACGTTTGTCGCCGTCGGCGGCGCGTTCACCGTAATCGTTACCGTCGCGGTGTTCGAGTCCGCCTTACCGTCGTTAGCCTTAAACGTGAAGCTATCCGTGCCGGTATAGCCCGTCGTCGGCGTGTACGTGTACGAACCGTCGGCGTTCACCGTCACCGTACCGTGCGACGGGTTGCTGACTTTGCTGAACGTCAGCGTATCGCCCGTATTCGCATCCGTCGCCGGAAGCGTGTCGGTTAGTGCCGTGTCCATGTTCGTCGTCTTCGTGTCGTCGGTCGCTACCGGCGCTACATTCGCAGGCACGATTGGACCGTAGCCTGTGCTCACAACAGGCGTTCCTGTAAGCGTGCCCGTTGCCGCTTTCGGCGTGACTTCGAAAAAGAGGTACTTGCCGGCATCGCCTGCCGTCAGCACGTAGCTGCCGGAAGTCGCACCGTTGATCTCTACCTTGCTCGCACCAGTCGCCTGGCTGTCGCGATACCATTTGTAAACAGGCGTTCCTGTCGGATCGCTGTCCGCATCGCCATACGTATAGGTACCCGTCAGCGTCTCGCCGACAACCTTTTCGCCGGCGATATTTACGTTCGTCGCCGTCGGCGGCGCGTTCACCGTAATTGTCACCGTTGCGGTATTCGAGTCGGCCTTGCCGTCGTTGGCCTTGAACGTAAAGCTGTCCGTGCCGGTGTAGCCCGTCGTCGGCGTGTACGTGTACAAGCCGTTGGCGTTCACTGTTACCGTGCCGTGCGACGGGTTGCTGACTGTGCTGAACGTCAGTGTATCGCCCGTATTCGCGTCCGTTGCCGGAAGCGTGTCGGTCAGCGCCGTGTTCATGTTCGTCTTCTTGGTGTCGTCCGTGGCTACCGGCGCTACGTTCGCAGAAACGATCGGACCGTAGCCTGTGCTCGTAGCAGGCGAACCCGTCAGGACGCCCGTCGTTGCCTTCGGCGTGACTTCAAAGAAGATATACTTGCCCACATCGCCAGCCGTCAGCACGTAGCTGCCGGAGGTAGCGCCGGTAATCTCGACTTTGCTCGTACCGCTCGCCTGGCTATCGCGGTACCATTTGTACGTCGGCGTTCCTGTCGGATCTCCGTCCGCATCACCGTAATTGTAGGTGCCCGTCAGCGTCTCGCCGACAGCCTTGTCGCCGGTGATACTGACACCGGTAGCCGTTGGTGCGGCATTTATAATCTCCGACGTGTCGGTCACCGGAGAAGATGGATTTCCGTTCCCATTCACTACACTTGCTGTGACTTTGATAGTCCCCATCGCCAGCGTAGACAAATCTACGGTTTTCGAATAGTCTCCTCCGCTTACGACTGTTGTTGTAAAGGTCAGGATCGTCCCTGCTGAATCTTCTACGGTTAACGTGACTGTATCATTGACTGACGCCTTGGTCGTTGTTCCCTGGAGAACAACGCTGGATTTCTCAGCACCGGATAACTTGCCGTCGCCCCCGTCTTCTACATTTAATGTAATCGTAGGAGAGTCGGCATTGGGATATACCTTTGGATCGTCAAAAGCATTACTTACGGCGCCAAAGTTAAGCGAGAATTGTCTGCCAAGGTTTGTACCGTTGCTTAACGTGTTCGTATTGCCGATGACGACGCTGATGCTTTGAACAGGCGCCGCATAATGTGCGATGAACGAAGCCGTATTGTCGAATTGAACGCCATTCAGCGAGGAATTTATGCCCGAAAATCTAGTACGGCCAGCTGCAGGACGGTTAGCGACCGCTGAATTCGAGTCATAAATGGTTAGCTTAGATCGATTGGCAATTGTTCCGGAGCTCGGGTTGCCGATCTCATAGCTGGAAAATCCCGCTACCTCGGCATACTCTTGCGCGGATGCGCTGCCGTCCAGATCGATAGCCGTGAGATGGAAACCGACCAAATAAACGGGTTCGCTTGTCCCGTTTTTGACGAAACTGATCTCAAACAGGACCCCGCCGGCCCCTCCGCTTGTCGTGACTGTGGGATTAAACCGTCTCACGATTGCAGCGCTCGTATCCGTTGTATCGTCATCCAACAGGTTGAGCGTTGCCTTGGAATCAACGCTTACAATTTTGACCAGCGCGTCTACCGTGACGCCGTTTTTAGTCAATACCTTCGCATAACGGTAGACGTTGCCAGCGATATAACTTGATGTACTGCCTGATTCGACCGAAGGATTTTTCGTCGGTGTTGACTTGGATGTAAAGTCTAAGTAGTCATTGCTAGATAGAGAGACTAATAGAGGCTCCGACGCCGCGCTCGCCTTCAGAGGAGAAAAAGAAATGGATGAGGCGAGCAGCGTAAAAATCATCAAGCGGATGAGGATCATTCTAGTAAATTTAATTTTGATATTTCTATAAGCTCGCATACGGTTTGAGTTCCTCTCTCAGTTATATTCCACAATTCGACAAATATTTTTCCAAAAACCTCCTATAGTCTATTGCTTTTACTCCTTCGCAGGTCTTTTTTACTATTATTAACGATGGTTCTGAACATCTACTGAACAATTTGTTAAATTCTTCTCTTCTTGACTGCAAATAAAAAAATCCTCCCGAAGGAGGACGTTCGCGCCCGCTACGGAAGGATTAAAATGAATTATTTCAGCTTGCTCGGCAAAATCTTGCGAATGTCATTCGTATCGATAACGAGATGAATGTTGTCCATTGTGCGAAGCGAGCCGGATATGGTACCTACCAAACGACCCGCATCGTCGAGCAAAGGACCGCCGGACATCCCGCTGACGATCTGCGAGGAGGTCAAAATGCGATCGCGGCCGTTGATTTTCGCCGCAGGATTGTTAATAATGCCTTGCGTGATAATCGGCGTGTTTTTCAGCGGATAACCGATCGCATAGACCGTCTCGCCAAACTTCAACGACTCAGATCTAACGGTCAGGTACGGATAGGCGCCGCTTGTCAGCTTGGCCGTCTTCGGATCGGGCAGCTCGAGCACCGCGGCATCCGTCAGCTCGTCATAGCTTACCACTTTGACCGGGCTAAGCACCCGGCCGTCGCTCAACTGCGCTTCAACGCGGGCAGCGCCCTTCACGACATGATAGGCGGTAAGTGCGGAGCCTCCGGCCGAGATGATCGCGCCAGAGCCCGTCGCTTGCAGCGTACCCTCGCTGTCCAAAACTCGCAAATACAACGTAGCGGTGATGGCCATATCGTAGCTCTGTACGGCATCGATGCTATCCGTCTTGGCCGCGCTTCCCGTGCCTGCGGCCATAATCAGCGTCGCCAGGAGCGCCAGCACCATTCCGGCAAACCTTATTTGTGCTCTCACCATTGTCCCTCCTGTCTAAGGTGTAAAATGGCGGGGCATGAGCCCCGCCATTCGGACGACTGTTATTGCACGGCAGACATGATGTCTTGATAAGCCCAGTGCGTGGCAGGAAGATCGCTGAACCGGACGGGCAGTGCTTCTGTATTAATCCCGATGATCCGGTTGATCAGCACGACCGCCTCTGCCCGCGTGATCTTGCTCTCCGGACGGAAGGTGCCATCCGGGAAGCCCTTAATATAACCTGCCTTGGTCAAGGCTCCGATGTAGCTCTCGGCCCAGTGACCTTTCACGTCGCTCTGCTTGGCCGTGCCACCGGATGCCGGATCCAGATGCAGTACACGCGTCAGAACCGCGGCGAACTCCGCTCTGGTCAATCCCCGGTCTCCTGCGAATCCGCCGCTCGGATAACCTTCGATGATGCCGGCTGCGTTGAAGAAGGCAACCGCATCTGCGGCATCCGATTTGACGTCATCGAACAGGTTGGCGACGCTGACTTCCTCTTTGTCAAGCAGCGGCGACAAGGCGTCGACGAGTTCGTAACGCGTAATCGCCTGGCTCGGCTTAAAGGTGTTATCGGTATACGCCTTCATGTAGTTGACATCTTTCGCGTCTTCTTTCAGGCTGTAGCTTGCATTTTCCACCTTGTAATCGATGGAGACGACTTTGTTGTCCTTGTCGGTGATGAACTTGACCGTCATGGTGGAGCGAAGAACGATCGGCCCCGTGTAACGCGTGCTCTTCGTCGTCGGATCCGTGCCGTCCGTCGTGTAGTAGATCACTTGTCCGGTCGGCGCGTTCAGCTCCAGCTTGCTGTTCTTGGCGACAACGACAGGCGCCGTGCCCGTCGTATCCTGCGTCTTGCTGCCGATGGAAGCCGTTACGGGCTCTGTCGGCGTTACCGGGGCGGATCCGCCGCCACCGCCGGCAGGCGCTGCCTCAGCAATCCAACGATCGCTGAATATATCGCTGTCTTCTTTGCCATCTACTATGGCAAATGCTTTTAACGTCGTTGTGCTGTTCAGCAGGATTGGACTCGTATACAAGGTCGACGTCAGCTGATTTGGCATTGAGCCGTCCAACGTGTAATAGATCGATGCGTTTGAGTCTGCTGCACGAAGCACAACCTGAGTAGATCCTTTGAAGGAGCGACTCTCTGACTCTGGCTGTGGCTTGATCGCTTTCTCAGCGAACACGAATGCCGAAGGCCCCACAACAATCTTGCGTGAAATACCGCTATAGGTAACCTTTAGCGTAGCAATCTCACCAGTTGGCAGACTGCCGCTTAACTTGTCTTTATCCCGGCTCAAGATCACATCAGTCGTGTTAGCTGTCCAGGTTGGAGAAGCCTCGCTAGTCTGGGACAAGCTGAACTTATCGGTCAGCTTGTTCAATGTGTCCTGCGCGCTTGGAATCACGGCAGCCGAAGCCAAGAAGCCTTCGACCGTCTCAACCCATTCGGAGAGAATCGGATAGAATCCATCCCGGACCGCCCACACGTCTGCATTGAGGCCTTCCGGCAGCTTGCCGTCCGTCAGGCTTGCTGCGGACTTGCCGGTTGCACCAGAGACATTGCCAGCAACAGGGTTCCCTGACGCATCATAGTAAGGCGTGTTACGCTTGATTGCCTGAGCATTGTAATACGAACCGGCTACTACGGTGCCTTCTTTCGTTTGGCCAGCGATTCCGCCGAAGTAGGATTGCCCCGGCAAGATCGTACCGCCGATGCCTGCCCCGACTTCGCCGGAATTCAGCGTACGCAGAATCGAACCGCCTTCGGCCAGACCGACGATGCCGCCGGACCAGGCTTGCGCATTACCCTTGGCCACGATCCGACCTGCGGAGTAACCGTCCTCGATAGTCCCTGCGCTGTTGCCGGCGATACCGCCGGACAGAGCTTCCTTGGCTTCAACCGAGACATCCGCCATTGAGAACGACTTCAGTACCCGGCCATCCGCCGTATTGACGGCAGCGATGCCGCCTGCGATAGCGCGGCCTTCCGGTGATGTGCTCTGAATCGCGCCCGAGCTGTAAGAATTTTCGATTAAGCCGCGGTTAACCGAAGCGATACCCCCGGCACGATTCGCGGCTGTCACTGCAGCGTCGCGTACGGCAACGCCCCGAATGATGGCCCCGGTATCGTTGACGCCGGCGACGACCGCAGCATCATTCGTCGATGAGACAATCGGCCGATCGAACACGATGCCAGCGATCTCTCCGCCATTCACCGATGCGAAGCTGGACGATCCGCTGCTGACGGGCTGAAGCGAAGTAAGCTTGTGCTGCCCGCCGTCGAAAGTGCCCGTGAACGTCTCATACGGCACAAAGCGAATGCCTTCGAGGTTTAAATCTGCCGTCAGCGTCAGCTTAGGCAAGTTTGGCGCCTCATTTGCCGACCGGTTAAAGAGCTTAAAGTAAGCTGCGCCAGTCGAGTTCTTCAGCAGCACCGTGCCTTGAAGACGCGGAACCGTAGCCATTTCTACGCTGCCGACATTCGGTTCGTTCAGGAAGACGGTATCGACGTCGATGGTCCATTCGCCCTTGGCATAGATATCGATTTTCTCTGCCTTCGTCGCCTGTCCCGAAGTGCCGCCGTGCCCGACCGGATTCGTCTCGCCCGTATAAACGGCATTCGAGAGCGCGCCTCCCGTCAGGAGATTGCCAACAATGGAACCCGTGTAAATGCCGCTGCCGGTCGTCGGTGCGCTCACTTCCTTAATGTCGGTAGAAACACCCTCCAGGGTGCCGGCGTTTGCGCCGGCGATGCCGCCGGTATGCGCGCGAGTGACAGCCTTGGCAGAGGAAGCCGCTACTTTTTGCTGCAGTGCAAAGGAATCAACGATAGAACCCGTTGCTTCCACGGATCCGGCCAAACCACCGGTTCGCAGATCCAAACCGCTGTGCTGGACGTTACCTGAAGCGTATGCGTGCTCGATTCGATAATGATCCACCGAGCCGGCCAAACCGCCCGCATAAGAAGTCGACTTCGCTGTAACGGTGACTGCGCCCTTGGCCCAAACGTCTCGAATCAGAGCCGTATCGGGACCCGTTCCCGTGAGCTGTCCCGCAAATCCGCCGACCATCGGCGTATTAAACGAATTGGCTTCCGTCAACGTCACCGGCAGGTCCGTCGATGCGTTCTGAATCGACGTGCCCGATGCCTTACCGACTAGACCGCCGGCATGGGTGTATGGCGTTTCGTTTACCGCAGAGATCGCGCTTGCGACGACCAACTGCTTGCCGCCTGAAGACAGTACTTGCGTATAGTAGATCCCGCCGCCGGCGGCTTGACCTACCGCGCCGCCTGCTTCGTAAGCCGTTCCGTTCGCTACCCGAACGCCGCTGTTCGTCTTCGAAGCTGCGATAACGCCGTCGCTATAACCGGCAAGACCGCCTGCCACGATTGTGTCGCCGCCGTTCACGGACAGATCGGTTTGCGAGTCCGCGTAGTAGATGGAAGCATTGCTGTTCTTGCCGACGATGCCACCGGCATACAGCTTGCCTTGGAAGTTCAAACTGCCTGCCGTTTGCGAGCCGCCCTTCATTTCCGCCTGATACAGCCCCGGGTACAATGGGGTCATCAGGCCAAAATCGAACGCCCGATCCCGATCGGTTGCGGACAGCTCGCCGACGATGCCGCCTACGACGGTATCGCCGCTGCGCGTCGTAGCGCTGATGTCGCCCGCCATCTTCGTCTTATAGAGAACCGAATCCTTGGCGGAGCCGACAATACCGCCAGCTGTTACGGTTACGCCTGCGCCGCGTACGGTAGCTGACGAGTCGATATGACTGATAGCCGTATTTACCGTCTTGCCTGCCAGACCGCCGACAAGCGCGCTCAGGCTGTCGCCCGAGGAGGCGACATTGATATCGCCGATCGTGACGTTGCGAATCTCGAACGAATTGTTGCCTGCGCCTACTTTGTCGCCGACGACGCCGCCGACGATACCTTTGCCCAGCACGTGAATGCCGGGAACTTCGGCGCTGACGTCGATATCGGACAGGATCGTACCGGCCGCTGCGCGACCGACGACGCCACCGATGACCGATTCTGGCCCTCCCGCTTCTAGAGCAGCCCCTTCAAACACCAGCTTCACGTTGCTGGCTTCGCCGGAAACGTAGCTGCCTATCGCACCGCCAACAATATTGCGGTCAGCGTTGGAAAGAATCCGAAAGTCCGGAGAAATCGATAGTTCGAATCCGTGGATGTCCCCGGATTGCCGGCCGACAATACCGCCGACGATGGCATCCTCGGTGTAGCTTACGATCGAACCTGCGGTCGACGTGAGCGACAGTTGTCCGTCAATCGGAAACGTATTGTCGCCGACGATGCTGCCGACGATCGAGCTATTGTACGCGGCCTCGACGCCGCCGTCGTTCATAATCAGGCTTAAATGGCCCAGTGTACCGGTGTTGCTGCCTATAATGCCGCCAACGATGCGTCCGCTAACCTTGGCTCCGCCAAGCAGTCGGACTTCAATTCCGTCTACGGTTCCTTCGTTGGAGCCTGCCAACGCACCGGTGTAATCAAGACCGGCTACGGCCAGCGGCTCCAGCTTGATTTTCTCTACCTTGCCCTCCGGAGCGATGACGCCGAAGAGACCGGAATACGCATGGGCCGGTTGCAGGCTGAGACCATCGATCAGATAATCTCCGCCGTCCAGATGCCCGCGGAATGGATTCTCCAGCTTGTCGCCGATCGGCGTCCATTGCCTGGACTGGATGTGAATCGGTCCGACGATCTGAATGTTGCGATCCTTGAAGTCGAAGCGGTCGACGCCGGCGATGCTGCCGTTGACGATACCCGCCAGACCGGCCAGCTCCGCTTCGGTGGAGATCTGGAAGTTGATCGCGCCCTTATCGTTCATGTACCAGTTAATGTTGGCATTAACGCCGCCGCTGGTATCGTCGCCCGTATTCGCAATCCGGTTCACTTCCGGATACTTGTACTGCGCGTCGAGCGAGCCGTAGCGCCAAGCCTGGACAAAGTCCCATCCGGATTGGCTTGGGAATACCGTCCGATCCCGCAGCGTACTGACGTTCACGGTATCCAGTCGCAGCGGCTCGTCCAGTGTCGAGACGGTGCCTGCGCCAAAATCGGACAATCCGACGTTCAGGTTGTTGGATGCATCTTTGACGACATAGTTCTTGTACAGGAGCTCCAGATCGAAACTGTCATAGCGACCGGCGTAGGCACCGGCTATCGCGCCACCCGATGCTTGCACATCTGCAGCGGAATACGTATACGACAGCTTGCCGCTTGCTATACGGCCGGACAGGCCGCCGACATATGAATGATCCTGCGTCGCGATGACCTTCCCTGCGGCATAAGCATTCTTAATGGTACCCGCGGCCTGGTCGCCGACCAGGCCGCCGACCACGCTGTAGCTGCCGCTAGCCGTAGCGATACCCGAGAAGTAGGACAGTTCGATGCTGCCGCTGTTGCGTCCGACCAAACCGCCAAGATACACAGGAGCGGAAGAGGTGCCGGTTGCTCTGCCTGAGACAGCGATATCTACGTAGGAACTCTTGACGGCGCCGTCATTTTGTCCGACCAGGCCGCCAACCAGCGTATTCTCGCCTTCCACGTTCAAATTCGCGTTAGAATACGTGTAATACAACGTGCCTGTCGCCCGGTTAATGCCTGCCAGTCCGCCCACGGTGGCGTCACGGCCGCGCGAAATTACCGGAACCTTGTCGGCCACGTTGTTATTCGCGATCAGGCTGCCGTTGTCGCCGACCATGCCGCCAACCAAAGCCGACGGAGCGGTAACGTTCACGCTGCCGATCGCCCGGCTGTTGCGGAGCGTACTGACGGCGCTGCCCGGATTGATAACCGGATCGCCTGCGCGAGCGGCATTGACGCCGACCAGACCGCCGACCGTCGTGCCCGTAGCCGATGCGTTAACCTTCAAGCTGAGGCCTTCCGTCGAGCTGTCCGCGATAAATGTGCCTGTCGCTTGATAGTAGCCGACCATGCCGCCGACCACGGTGGACGGATTGTTGACGTTCAAATTAATGCCCGCCGACATGATTTTCTCGATGCGGGTCGCTTCCGCATAACCGGCGATACCACCGATGACCGGATTGGTCGACGCCGAGACCGTGCCGATCAGAAGATCGTCCACGTTGACAGCTGTTGCATCGCCGACGATGCTGCCGTCGATGATGCGGCCGGCGATGCCGCCCGCTGCCGAGCCTGCTGCCTGAAGAGCCAGATTCACGTAGTTCGGCGCATCCGCCATTGCCTGCGGATTGACGATGTCGGTGCTCTTGGCGTATCCGACGATACCGCCTGCGTTAATGTTCGGTGCCAGCACGCTGACTGTCGGGTTCTCTCCGCCGATCAGCTTAACGCTGTTCAGGCCGGCTCGCCCGCCGTCCGGTCCTTCGGAGCGGCCGACAATGCCGCCTGCCGACGAATCGGCGCCCGAAGCTTTAATCTCGATCGCTTCCGCTGTCGAGTTGCTGACGGAGCCGCGGTTGAGGCCGGCGACGCCGCCGATCGAACCGCGCGCGCCCGAGGCCGTAATGACAGTGCCGTTTACTTTGCTGCCTGCAACTGCACCATGATTCTCGCCGAATACGCCACCCAAGCGGATGTCTTCGCCGGTAGATTTCAACTGCACGCGCTTAACCTCGACGACCATGACCGGTGCCCGATTGACCCCGACTGCGCCGCCGAAACTGCTGTCCGTCGCGCCCGCATCAATCAGGAAGTCTTGCACGATTACCGGCGCTTCCGTCGTACCTACGCTGGCTTCGGCTGTCAGACTACCTGCGATACCGCCTGCCGTGTAGAGACTTTTACCGCTGCCTGCGGCAATGCCGACCCGGGTGACCTTGCTGCCCGTAATGGTCAGCGGCTTCTCGTTGAGACCGGCGATACCGCCGACTGTCCAGCTATCGGCGCCGCTGGACAAGCCGGTGACGGCTTCCAGCTTGACGCTGTCATAACCGCTATAATCCGCTGCACCTACCTCTGCACCATAGACGCTGCCCTGCATGCTGCCGCCCACGCCGCCGACGGCGCTGCCGACCGTATGCGTTTTAATGGAGATATACTTGACGGACACCCGGTTGACTGCGCCCTCAATATAGCCCCCGATACCGCCGATCGTACCGTCGGCATCGAGCGTCGCATACTTGCTCGCGCTGCCGCCAACCGCGACTTGGGTGTAATGGCCGCTGCCATCCCCGTTTGCGTCGCCGACGCCGCCTCCCTTGGCGTAGCCGACGATGCCGCCGGTATAGGCATTGGCTCCGTTAGCGACAATGTCGGCATTAAACGATACGTTCATGATCGTACCGCCTACGGAATAGCCGGCGAAGCCGCCGGTATATACCTTGTCCGTGCCAATCGCTTGAATGTTGACCTTGTTCAGGAACGATCCCGACCAGCTGTAGTTGTCTCCGAAATAACCGGCTACGCCGCCGGTATAAACGCCGGTGCCGCCGCTGTTGTGGATCACACCTTTGTTTTCGAAGCTGCCGCGAAGCACGGACCGGTCCGTTGCAGGCGCTTCTGCGGCACCGACAAAGCCGCCGGCATAAGAACCCGTTCCTCCGGGGGTATCCACGGTAATGGTTCCTTCGTTCTTCGTCAGGCTGGAGATCGAGATCCGCCCGCCGACCCGGCCGGCGATCCCGCCGGCGTAGCTGACCGTCGCGCCGGTCGCGCTGACGTTGCCCTTGTTGACGATCGGCGTATCCTGATCCTCAAGCTCGAGCAAGCCCTCAACGTAGCCGACGATACCGCCCACGCCGACTTTTCCGCCCTTGCCGTTTACCGTTATATCCTTTTGGTTCTCGGCTTGCTTGATCCTTAATCCGTGAGCGCCGCCGTAGCCGGCGATGCCGCCGGCGTACGAGGTGCCGTTCGTTGTGACCGTTTTGGTATTTACAACGTTGGCGATGGTACCTTCGCCCATGCCCACGATACCGCCGGCATACACGTTGTATGTCGCGTCGGTCACGCTGATCTCGATATTGTTGGTGATGTTGTAGACAAGGCTGCTGCCCGTCATCTTGCCGACCGCAGACCCCGCGTACACTTCATACGCGGAATCGGCGACGCTGATCCGGCCGTTGTCGGCGAAGGTGAAGCCGCCAAGCGTGCCGGCCTCCATATAACCGATCAAGCCCCGGTAACTGAGATTATCCGGAATTTTCATCCCCGAGATCGTGAATCTGGCGCCGTTTTGCGCGATCATCGTTCCCTTGAAAGGATGTTCTTTGTTGCCGATCGGCAGCCACTCGTAGCTAGAGAGGTCCATATCGCCGGCGACTTCAAGAATCTTGTCCTTAAAGCCGTTCACCTTGCCGTTCGGATCCTCGCTGACCAACTTCGCAACACCGGCCAGCATTGCGGGCGTATTGATATTAAACGTTGAATAAATGGGATTATACCAATTCGTCTCTGCCACGGAATCCCAAGTCTGCGGATCCGCCATAGCCTTTGGCCCGAAGGACAGAGCCAGGCTCCCCGTCAGCACCGTCGCCAGGATCGTCCCGACGACGGATTTAAGCTTAAATGCCATCTTCACACCGCCTTAAGGAATCTGTCTTATTCGCCGGCGATCAACCGGTCCAGTCTCATTGCAATCGCTGCAGCCTGTGACCGGGTCAATGCATCTTCAGGACGGATATACAGATTCTCCCCCTGGATAATACCGTATTTGATGCTGAGCGCTACTTGCTCTCTCGCCCATGCCGGTATAGAAGCACGGTCTTTAAAGCCTGCGAGCAGATTATCGATCTCTGTAGCGCTTAGCGGCTCCACATTGCCCGTGAGCGTGAGCAGACGGCCCGCCATTGTCATCGCTTGAACGCGCGATAAGGTTTCTTGCGGTTTGAATACGCCGCCAGCGAGTCCGTTCGCCAAGCCAAGCTTGGACGCGATCGCCACACTGCGCGCGTACCAGCTCTCCGCCGATACGTCGCTAAAGCTGGAAGAGGCGTTCTGATTCATTAGTCCAGCTACGCGGAGGAGCAGCGTCGGATATTCAGCCCGGGTGATCTTGCTCTCCGGATCGAATTGCTGATCGCTCTTGCCCTGGACGAACATCTTGGCTGCGGCCTCTTGAATCGATTGACGGCCCCAATAGCTGTCCTTTACATCTGCAAAGCTCTTCGCGCTGCTGATGAGGAACAAGCTGCCCTCTCCGGTCAATTTGATCCGGAAGCCGTCCTTCGTCTTGCTCCATGGAACGGTGGTCCAATTGCCGTTCGCATCCTTCAGTACGATAGCGGTCACTTCGTCCGCCTTTACGCCGTCCGGTACGTTCAGTTCGGTAATGACGCCGTTCATCCAGCCGCTCTCAGCCAGATTGGCCTTAAACGTAAGGCCGGAACCGGTACCGAGCATCGTAACCTTTTGTCCGGCTGCAATCGTCCGCATGGCCGCGATATCGCCTTCGGCGTTAGCCGCTGCCGTGAGGGTAAGATCGCCCTTGACGCCGGAAAGTTGATCCTTGGTCAGTGTCAGCTTGCCGGTAGGCAGCTGTACGATCAGCTTCTTGCCGGCATCCGCGAGCTGACGGACTGCGGCAGAGGCGATATGGAATTCATAGCCCAACGCACTGCCTTCCTTCAGCCCCAAGGTCAAATCGCCTTCGCCCGCCGCGGCAGTATCTTCTGCCGTCAGTGTGATTCTAGCAATGCCGTCTGTACCCAGTTCGCTCTTGGCTTCCTTGCCGTTAAGCGTGAAGGTCGGCGCTTCTCCCGAAGGCTGAATGGCCGTTCCGCCGCCACCTCCTCCGCCACCGCTTGACGAGGATGTGCTATATTGCAGCAATCGGCTAGTAGCCGTGGCCAGTTTGCCTGCGGAAGTCCGTTTCGCAACCACTACAATATCGCGTGACTTGGCATTAATGATTCCGTCAGTAGGGAAGGTGCTCCAATCTGACAGATTTTGTTTAAATGTCGGCAGTGTAGCGCCCGCACCATCTGGAAATACCTTGTATGCGAGTTGCTGGCCGGTCATTTCGCCGACATTCTCAATTAATACCTGAGCCAATGATGTTTTTTCATTAGCCGACCGGATACTAGCCGACAGACTCCCCAACGCCGTCGGCTCCGGAATCTTAACCTGAGCGGCAACCATGGCTGTCAGCGAAACGTCGTCGGAGACTTTGTAAGTCGCTTCGATCAAACCGGCGCCTTCGGTCAGGCCGGTAACAGTTCCCTTGGCCGGGCTGTTCGCGTCCACGGTGAGGTCGACGGCATCGCCCATCAGCAGCGTGTAGCTAAGCTTGGCTTTGATATCTTCGGCAGAGATCGGCACCTCTTTGAAGGTCACCTTGCCCTGCCCGTCTTTTCCGTCAACGACCTTCAGGTACGCTTGGATCGTCTTGCTCTCCCCAGGTGTCAACGCCGGCAGTTCCTTCAGCACCAGCGCGGCCGGTGCCTCAAAGCTGTCGTTCGTGATGCTGACCGTCGCCGAGTTCTCGTTGCCGGCTGCGTCCGTAGCGATCAGCTTCAGGTCCACGGTTGGGTCGCTGCCCGGAATCGCCACATCGCCCTCGAACTTGCCGTCGTCCGCTACAGGAATAACGGTACCGCCTGCAGTCAGCTTCGTGCCTACGCTCGTCGTGCCTGCGACATGAATCAAGTTCGCAGACTTGCCCGCGATCTGGCCCATTTGCGTTCTGGCGCCAGTCGTCGGCTCATCGATATAGAGCGTCGGAGCGATCGTATCGACGGTCAGATACAGCATCGTGATCGAGACGTCCTTCGTCTTCGTGTTCGTCGCCGTCAGCTCGATCGCATAAGGGCCGTCAACCGTAAAGTTGCTCAGCTTCAGCGTGCCGTTGCTGCCCGAGGTACCGTTAGTCAAGGAAACTTGACCCACTGTTTCTCCGGCATACTTGGCTTCGACTTTTACGTTTTGTTGGTTGGACACGAGCTTGATGCTCTGCGTCGTCTCGTTCGTGATCAAATTAGGCGCCGTTCCCGTGTCTGGCGTCGTGCTTACGGTGCCTTGATCCGACGAGACAGTCAGCCCCGGCTTCACAGGGACCGGCAGCAGCGTCAGGCTGCTGTCGACGCGGTCGGCATAATGATAGTTCTCGTTCTTGTCCAGCGTCGCGGCAGGCTTGTTGGCGGCAGATACGCTGATGACGTATTTCTTGCCGACCTGCAAGCCAATGTACTTCTCGCCCGCCGCGTCAGTCGTCGTCGAACCTTGCAGGCTGTCCTGATCGACAGCATCGGAAGTCGTGCCCGCCGTCCATCCGCCGACCGGAATGCCTTCATAGCGACCGGTCGATGCGTTCCAATACGGCTTCAGCTCCTCTTCCGTCATCAGCACTTCGCCGTAGTTGTCGTAATTCTTCAGGCTGCCGGTCTGGTCGCTCTGCGCATCGATGACGTAGTTGCGCGGGATGTTCTCCTGACCCGGCTTGACGGCGCCCGGTTTGAACGACAAGGAGAAGTATCCGTTGCCCGCCGTTTCGATCTTCACGTCGCTGACCTTCTGCGGCGCCAGCGGATCGACGATCGTGAACTTCTGGGCCGACGTCTTCGTGCCGAAGGCCGCGGAAGCCTTCAGCTCTGCGCGCAGATAGTAATCGCCCTGGCGCAGCAAGCCCCGTATGTCCTCGGTGCCGCCTACCAGCGACACCTTGGTGACGTCGATGGTTGCGGTGCCTGCGGTAGCCGGCAGGTCCTTAGCAATTAATAGACCCGGGTCGCCTGCTGCCAGCACTTGCTTGCCTTCTACCTCGACAGTACCGCTGCCGACTGCGTCCTGCGTCAGATACAGGTTGACCGTATCGCCTGCCTTGGCGTTCGATACGTTCCACGTGGCGTTGAACTTGTTCGGGTCGCTGTTGCTCACAGCCAGGTTAACCTGATTCAGCTGCGGCAGTACAGGTACGTTCAGCAGTTTGGTATCGACACCCGATTCGGCTGTCAGCGTCCATGTGCCGCCCTTCTTGGCTTCCGCCTCCGGCACGATGATATACGCTCTGCGGATATCGACTTTTTCTGTGTTGCCTTCGTCGTTTGCCAGAATGATCTGCGAGAAGGCGTTGGCTTTCGGATTGGTATTCGAGTTGTCGAATACGATCGGATAATCCTTTTTGCTTGCATCCTTCAAGACGAGCTTCGGCAGCGTCTTGTAGTCGTAATCGACTTCGATGATGGCGTTGCCCGAAATATCATTCATCGGGATAGAATGCTCGCGGCCGTTGTTCTTGGTCACGATACCGCCTACGCCGAGATTCATCGCGTCGCTTTCCATCAATTGCACGCCTTTGGCTACATCGCGATAAACGATTTCTTGGCTGCCCTGCTCCGTGTCCTTCCACGAAGTGGCGACCGTCTCCACGCCTTGGCCGATGACCAGCATGCGCGGTCCCTTTTCGGGATCGTTGACGACCATATGAATGAGACCGTCCGGCAGCTCCTCGCTGGAGGTACCGAATTCCACGCCGCCGCCCCAGTAGTAGGTTACGCCGAGCGTGATGAGCAGAATGCCTACGCTGCCCCAGATTTTGTCGTTGTTGACGCCGAAGAACACGCTGGCGAGCGGCATGCCCCCGACGACCGGTACGCTGTTCGGGATTTGCAGCCTGGATCCGATGTAGCCTTCAAAATCGATTCGGTTTTTCTCCAGGTTTTGCCCGACGAAAACGCCTGCCTTGCCGACGATGACATCCCATCCGCCGATGTCGACTTCCGTCTGAACACGCACGAACCAAGGCGTGACCCATTGCGCTTCCAGCAGCGCCTTGGTCAGCATCGGAAGCGTATCGTCTCCGTCCGGATCCGTCGAGAAGTCCAGCTTGCCCTCGATCTTGAGACCGGTACGCTTCACGGTCAGGTCGGCTTGGCCGAAGAAGTAAGCCGGCGCGATGCCGAAGCGCATGCCGACGCCCGCCTGCACGACGAGCGGGAACGGATCCTTGCCCGTGCCTGCGATCGTATCCGCCAGCTCGCGCACTGCGCCGCGGATATCGGTGAGGTAGGTCGCGCCGGTAATCAGAATGCCCGGCTTCGGAAGCCCTGCGCCGAAGCCGATGACATCGGGCAGAATACGTCCGTCCTGTACTTTCTTGAACGCCAGCTCGATCTGTACGCTCATCATGCCTTTCAGATCGGCTTCGAATTTCATGCCGTACTTGCTTGGCTTGTATTCGCCGTTGATCTGCTGGACATAATGGGAAATAAAGATTTCCCCGCTCGGGCCTTCGCTTTTCTTGTCTTCGCCGTCCATTGGACCGAACAAGCCGAGGTTCTTGTTCAGACCGAACTTCAGCGCTGCGTCGATGCCGACGAAGCCCTTGTTATTGAAAATAACGTTGTTGATCTCCGCGTCGATGATCTTCATCGAGATCATGCCGCCAAACGAGATTCCGCCTTCTCTCAAAATGAAGTCGTTGAAAGACAAGCCGAAACCGGAAATGTTGAACGACGGTACCGAGAACAACGATTGCCGGTTAAAGTAGACGTTCGACACCATCAGCTGGCGGAGCGGGTTAAGCCGGTCTCCGATGAGTCCCGATGCCCACTTCAGGCTGCCGTTAAGCGACGTGTCTTCCGGATTGTCGTCGTTGTCGGCTTGCTCCGCAGGAGACAGCGGACCGCTGCCGAGCCGCTTGTTGAAGCCGTTGAAAAAGTCCAGCGTCCACTCCCCGCTGTGGAATACGAATCCGCTGCCGGCCACGCTCAGCGTGCCGTCGCCCTTGACGAACGTCGAGGCGAACAGCGGATTGTTGGAGAAGCCCGGCACAAGCTTCTGGACACCGAATACGTCCAGCTGACCCCGGACGATGACGAGGTCCTTGCCCTTATAAGCAACCGCATCATTAATGATAGCGGGCTCGGTCTTGGTATCGACGATGACTTGGGCGTCCTTGCCCTTGCCCACCGTCTTGATCATCCCTTTAATGACGACAAGTACCGAGCGGCTCTTGTCTTCCTTTTGGAATTCCTGCAGCTCGGCTTCGGAGCTGAACGTCTTGTAGCTGTAGATCGGAACGGCTTCAAGGCTGTCGTCCTCGAGGAACGCATCGAGCTTGAAGGTCGGATCGACCGTCTTGCTCGCGATGCCGATCGCTTTTTTAGCCGATTTGAAGTTGTCGATCGTGCTCTTGAGCTGATCTTTGTTAGCGAACGGAGCGGTTGCGAACATCCCGTTCAGCTCGGCCATATCCTCCATCGTCTGACCGATCGAAGCGCCCTTCAGGTCGAAGGCCTGCTTGTAGACGGCCAGAATGTGCGCCTCGCGCACCCGGGTCTCGTCGTTGTCGGTCACCATGATCGTCTGAGGAGCGGTAATGTCGTACAGGGATGCTTCTTCTTCGTCCCCGCCCGTATCTCCCTTGTAGTCGATCTGGATCTGATACTCGCCCAAAGGCATTTCGGGACCGGTATCTGCCGTCAGCACGTTGCCGTTGGCGTCCACGCGATCACCGGTGTTGTAAGTGATGCGCATGTCGCCGGAAGCGCCGTCGTCGGTCGGCTGGAGCAGCACGGAGCTCTGCACCGGCACCTTGTATCGGTCTCCGGTCACCTTGTTGCGGAAATAAAGATCGAAGTTCGGCGCGGTGTTCGCGTCCCCGGTGTTGTAAGCTTCGATGTTGGACAGATTGACGGTGACGTACTTCGTATCGGTGCTGTACAGCTCCTTCGGCGATACGCCGTACACGTAAGTCGGCAGCGCTTCGCCGACGGCGGGCAGCAGGATGAAGTTCGCCTTGCTCGACTCGTATTGGGCTTTGATGCCCTCGTCGGTCACGCCGTCAAGCTTTGCCTGCGTTTCCGGGCTTTTAGCCGTCAACATATACTCGCGCGTGGTCGGCCAGGCTTTGCCTTTGGCCTTGACCTTAAACGAGACGGTGACGGTGTCGCCCGGCTTGTACTTCGGCTGAATGCCAAGCTCGGCTTCTGCGGGCGTTGCTTCCTTTTTATACGCAAGAATTTTACTTTGGAACGTTTCCGTTAGCGCTTTGCCGGAAGAATCGCGGATGATATTGCCCTGATCGTCCAGCTTAACGAAGCTCAATCCGCTCTGCAGCGTCAGCTCCAGATCGATTTTGGATTGCTCCATATTGTACTGCGCCAGATTTTCGACTTCCGCCGTGATATCGAAGATGCCTTCGTTCACATAATCGCTGTCGTCGGGCAAGGTTGCCAACGTCTGGATCGGATCCAGGTAGCGAATGGAGAAAACGTGGTCCGGTTGCGTCAGTTCGCCAAGGCCGTATACCGTTTCAAACGACTGGAAGCCCTTGGCCGGAATCTTGTCCGGATTCCAGTAGTAAGCCACGGCGGAGTCGGAAGAACCGTAATCGTTGGTGTCCCGGGTAAAGTCGAGGTTAGGGTTCGGGGTATAATCCCACTTCGTATTGGCCATGCCGGCCCAGTGTCCGACGATCATCTCGTCGACGATGTTGATGTTCTGCTCGGCATAGTTATTGAAGCCGTAAGCGACGACGTTCGTCGCAAGCGGGTTGTCGAAGTCGAGCTTGTCGCGCATGACCCAGTAAGCAGGCAGCTTGTAAAACGCAACGTCTGCCTTTGGAATGCCGATCGCCTCGGGATCGTGCACGAGCTTGCGCTCAACCGACAGCGGCGCCTTGTAGGCCGTGCCGATCTGGAACGCGGGGCCGTCGTTGGATCCGACCATCGTATCCAGCAGAATGCGGCTGCCTACGGCGACCGTGGCGTTGCCGAGGTTGTTCACTTCGTAACGGATATTGATATTGCCGGAGTTGATCTTGTCGGCGCTATCTCTGTAGAGCATCAGTATCTGCTTGATTTGTACGTTCTTGATGCTCCAGACCGTCTCGATCTGCTGCGTCCCGTTCGGATTGTCGACGACCTTGGCCGGTACGACCGAGGATTGCGTGCCGTCGTCCAGCTTGTAGCGATTGCCGAAAATGAAATCCGTGCCGTCGATTCTGAACGTCGTAAACGAGGTTTCAGGCTCGTCGCCGCCGTACAGCAGGTTGACGTTCTGGTCCTTTTTGCGAATCGGCTGGCCCTCTACCGTACGAATGCCGTAACGTCCGCTGTTTTTGTCGACGGTGACCTTGATGAAATCGTTCTGGATCGCGACCGAACTGGTGCTGTTCAGGGTCTCGGCGAGCGATCGCAAAATTTCTGAAGAAGATAAAAATATGAATATGAATGAGAGCAAAGCGGCTGTCGTTCTCTGCCAAAGCTTCACTTGCTTCCCCCCGATCATAATTAGCCCCTCTTGCCGCCGCCGTGGCGAAGAGCCTTCGCCCGTTTACGCCCGGGATCCGGTCTCTTCGCTTCACTACGGCGCGGTTTTTAGTGCGTATTAGTTCGTACTGCCGATGAAGAAGGATGCGAATTCGCGATCCCGCTCCTGCGTTCTGACGATAACGGTATACCAGCCCGCTTTCGGGAAAGTAACCTTGAACTCGCCCTTCACCAAATCATCGTAGGTGACCTTGGTGGCGATCGCCTTCATTTGACCTTCGCGGTACAGACCCGGCTGGTAATACAGATCGTAGGTCGCCCATTCGTTGGTCAGGTCCTTGCCGCCTACCTTGATCAGGTTGTAGCCCGAGATGCGGAAGGTCAGCTTATTCGTATCGAACAGCGCCGTCTCTCCGGAATTGGCCGAGATCAGGGTGTTGTTGCCGAAGATGAGCAGTCCGCCGTTCTTGACGACGATGACGCTCTGCGTCGCAACCGTCTTGTTGCCGACTTCGTCAACGGCCGTATAGGTCACTTGCTGGCGGCCGAGCTTGGTCAGATCCAACCCGCTGACGGACACCTTGATCTTGCCTACGGCGGATATATTGTCGCTCACGGTGTAGCCGCCCAGGTCCTTGGCAAAGTCGAAGTCCGCCTTGTTCTGCACGATGCCTACGGATGTCTGATTCAGCGTCAGCGCCGGTCCGGTGCTGTCGATGCCTTGAATCGTCACCGGCACGCGGGTCATATGGCCGAGCAGGTCGGACAAGCCGACTTGGGTAGCGCCGTTAGTCTCGTAGACGCGCGAGTAGATGAACTTGCCGGTAGCATCGCTGATCTTGTTAAGATAAGCGCCGGTCGTTTCGTCCACCGCAGGTGCCGTACCGGAAAATACTGCGTTAGCTGCCGGATTCTTGCCCGTAATCGTCACCTTGATTTTGCCGCTCGCATACTTCTTGCCGTCGATTGTGACGATCTTGTCGTCCGGTACGTCCTTGCCTTCGCTGTCCACGAAGGTATACGCGATCTTCTCGGCCGTCGGGCCGGAAGTGACCAGGTTGTCGACCGTCTCCTTGACGATCGTCGTGTTGCCGTATTCGTCCGCGACCGTGAAGGATACGGTGCCGTTATCGCTTACCGATCTTGGATTGCTGCCGTCGGTGACGAAGATCGGCTTGGCCGGGCTGTCTCCGCTTTGGACTTCCAACGCCACGCCAGCGGTGTAGAGTACGTTCCCGCTGCCATCCGTGATCGTCGGGAACGTCTTGTTGCCGTTCGCGTAGGAACGCACGATCTTGACGCTCGGGGCACTCTTGCGGATATTGCCTACAGTTGCCGTTGCGGTAGCCGTATTGCCCGCTTGATCCCTGAATTCAAAGGTGAAAGAACCGTTTTCCTTAAACGTATAGACGTTGCTGCCGCCGTTATTCGTCACGATGATCGGCTCCGAAGCCGACAGCTTGGCTACGACGTTGGCGTTGGTCGGCGCCGTTCCCCCGAACTCAATAGATCCGATCGGCGCCGTACCGTCGACGTTTTTGACCACGATATACAAATCGTCTTTCCGGCTAGGATCGTTCAGATCGATCACTTCAAAGGCATAGTAGCCGTTCTCAGGCACGTTAAACGAATTGCCGGTACGCACGAGCTTCGCCGGATTCACCGCCGCAGGAACGACCTTAAGGCCGGCCGGCACTTGAATGTCGATGTTCGCGCCGACGGTCGGAAGCACCATGCTGGTGCCGCTGACCGCAGCCAGCGCATAGATCGGCTTCTCGTCGAGCGACGCGTTCGAGCTGTCAAGCGGGAATGCCTCGCTGATCGCGCCGCCCGGCGTCCGGTACTTGACCATGACCTGAAGCTTGGACGGGTCTCCGCTCGGTACAGGCAGCGAGACAAAATTCGTATACGGCTTCCATCTGGTCCAGCTCTCTCCTTGGTCAGGAGATACGGAGTATTCATAACCCGCCTTGTTCTCCGTATCCAGATTCAGCTTGAGGATGGCGGTGTAGCCGTCCTTCGCGTCGCCATACAGATAGATCAAGTCGGACTCGGTATCCGCCGGGGGCACCGTCTCGTCCCCGGTATGCGTAACCTTGAACAGATCGGAAGTTCCGACGATCGAGATATTGCCCGCGCCGTCCCTATTCCGTACGTACAGGCGGAAGTTCGCGATCTCTCCGGCAGGCAGCACGTCCTTGCCTTTAATGGAGACCGATCCGCCTTGCGGCAGCTCCGTCCACCCATCCGGTGCGTCTGTAGGCGCAATCTCGGGGATGCCTTCGTCGACCCGTACCCATTGGTACTGCGAGATCATGTTTTTCTTGCTGTAAAGCTCGTTGATGCTAACCGTCGTCTCCTGAACGTCCAGCGGATAAGGCACGCCGTTCTTGCTGAACGTAATCTCCGACGGCGAGTTGTCCCAATAGTAGGCCTTCGCGTAGTAATAGTTCTGGCCGTCCTTCTTCACCAGCACGTGGACATACTGAATGCCGCTGTGCGTGGTATCCTCCGGAATCAGGTAGGACAGGGACACCTCTGGCGTCGGCGTATCCGTCGGTGTGTCCGTCGGTGTATCGGTCGGTGTATCGGTCGGTGTGTCCGTCGGCGTGTCCGTCGGCGTGTCCGAAGGTGTGTCCGAAGGTGTATCCGACGGTGTATCCGACGGCGTCGGTTCGGCCGCCAGTGCCGCAAACGCATCATCCGCCGGGTGAATCGAGCTCGAACTGATGGCATACCCGACATAATCCGGCTCGGTGCCGTTTATCGTAAAGGTCACTTGTTGACTCTTCACATAATTGCTGTCCGCTTCGGGCGAGAAGGTGCCCGGAAGCGATGTGCCCGAGCCGACAACGGCCGGCAAGTCTACCTTTTGCACGGACTCGTTGCCGGCAAGGTCTGTCATTCTAAGATAGAGCCAAAAGGTGCCGTACTCGAACACTTCGTTCAGCGTCGATTCTTTCACCTTGCCGTTGTCTACGACGGTCGGAACCCAGTTGATGTCCGACGGCGAATCGCCGTCCTTTACCCATTGATAATCGACCCTGTCGACGCCGCTATGCGGGTCCAGCACGAGCGCGCTTACCTGAACATCGCCCGTGTTGCTTCCGTAGACGTTGTCGGCTACCGAAGTCGGTCCCTGATTGTCCAGCTTCAGCACGCCGACGCTGTGCGTCCAGTTGGAATCGTCATGCTTGAAGTCGTCCAGACTCCATACGCTCAGATCTCCGTATTGTCCGACCGCGACAAGCGCTTTGTTGTCGGCATAAAACGTCTTGTCCGCTTCGGAGCCCGGCGCCTCCGCGATCCAGGCTGCATACTGCTCCTCGTGCGTCCGTACGTATTCCTTCATTTTGTCGTACTGCATCAGCTCCCGGGCAGAATCCCAGGTCATATCCGCAGTCCACGTATGCAGGTACCACTCGCCGCTGTTCTCCGGCAGATATGCTTCGGCAGGCGGCACGATCAAATTGGTCTTGTTGTTAGCGACCGACAGCTTAACGCCTGCAAATCCGGTGGGATATAGATCCTCGGACGGCTGCTTGGCCGATAGCGCATAACGCTTCAAGGCGGCATAATTGTCCCCTACCTGGGCAGCGAACGGATCCGTCGCGCTCTTGCTCCACCAGTAGTACACCAGACCGACCGCAGGCGAAGCTTCGCCGGTCATATTGGTCGGGCGGTAGATGCCTTTGCTCGGATGGGCTACGCCGCGTTCGGCGACATCCGGATCGAGCATCGGCACCTTGATCGCCGGATCGTTGGCATCGATCGTGATTTTGCCTACCTTTTTGTAGGTCGTGTTGTCCGCGCCGCCCAGATCGAAGTGATAGCTGACCAATGGCTTCGTGTTGTCGATGGACAGGTTTGCCCAGTCGATCTTGGAGTTGACCAGCGACTTGTCACCGTCTTCGTGTACGCCGTCGAAGTTAGCGGGCTGGAACAGCAGATTGCCGGCATAGTCGGAGATGACATTGGTGTCGGAGTTGTCGCCTTTGCCGTCATTGGTCAACGCGATAACCTTGAGCAGCGGCGTCTCCAACTGCACGCCGTCGTCGACAGTCGCCCTGAAGATCAGATTTTTGCTGCTGCTGCCTTTGAGGTAGTACGCCCTCATACCGTTGTTAAAGTAGAGAAACGTTTTCCCTTCAATTAAAGCTTTATTGCCGATGCCTTCTTCCGTCAACTGCACGTTAAAGTCGATGATATCCCCTCTGTTAAGGGTGACGCCGGTCAAGATCTCCGGTTGAATGCCGTTGCCTGTCTTGGAATACTTGGGCCGTACCGCATCGACGATGACGCGGAAGCCCTTATTCTTGTAGTCGAACGGATTGCCGACCTTGCCGCCGTTTTGTAACAGATAGGGCAGGCTGCCGTTACCAGCCTTGACGGATGCCAGGTTAGGCTGCAGTACGTTGCCAGCGCCGTCTGCGAACACGGCCGCATCCATTTTCTCTTGAAGCGTTTGATCGATGGGCGCATTGCCGGGCGTCGTGCCGGTAATAAGCGGTTCGAGCGGCAGATTGCCGCTGTTATGATAGCGGACGCCGGTGTAGTTATAAGTCAAACTGCTATTGTAGGTTTTCAGGTTGGAGCTGCTGTAGGTTGTGTTTTGCATGTACTGCTGCTCGCCGTTGGCCGGAAGTCCCGTACCGGCCGGATTGACGAACAGCGGATGCCGGAGAAAGAAATCGCTGTTGGACGAAGTCAGCGCCGTTGGCCGGATCGGCTCGCTGAAGTTGTAGGATAGCGTGATGTTCTCATTTTCTTTGGCGTAAAGCTCTTCCTGATTAATATTGGGATTCGTACGTTCATTGCCGTTGCCCGTGAACGTATAGCTGTCGATGACGGGACGCTGCTTGTCCTGGAACTTCAGGTAGAAGCCGCGTACGCCGGCGCCCTCGCCGTCGTCCTCGCCCTGTCCCCATATACTAATGTCAATGACTGAATTGGGCTTGATGAGCTTGGTCGCTTGTTTGTTATAGACTTGGCTGCCGCCGGTTCTATAGTTCATGAGTTCTTGGCCGTCGACGTAAATCTTGATCTCTGAACGACGAACCCAAATGAACCCGCTATGCCGGCGAAGGACGGCAAAGCCCGTGATCATCTCCGCCTGCCCGCCAAGCGCCATTTCGCGCAAGATCGGGTTGTCTGCGACTCTGACCTGTAATGTGACATAGGACGATTTGTCGTTTGTACCGGCGAATACGTCGCCGCCCGCCCAGTCGACGGTAGCGTTGCCGTCTTTCCGTGTCGTATAGAACCCAGGAACCTGGTTGTTGTAGAAGTTGAGGAACGTATTGTCCGCATTATAGGTCGCATTGCCTACATGCGCGCCAGTACTGAACATAACTTCAAGATCCTGCGTCGCTGCCGTTGCCTTTCCGTTCAAGGAACTTGGAACCAGCGACAGCAACAAGCAGATCACCAGACCGACCGCTGTAATTCGTTTCGCATAGCTGCCTTTTCGCAACGCGATCCCCCCGCCTTTGTTCTGTTTGAATGTAAGCTTTCCTAATATAAAATCGTCCGCCTTACCTGCGCCCGGAAGCCGATCGCCTCGATCGCAGGGGCTAAGACGTCATACGCAGCCGACGCTGTCGAAAACTAGCCATTGCCCGTCGCAGAAATCCGTTAGAACAAACCGTCATTTAGCCGTCGTCCGGACTATCCGAGTCACCTTCGAGCCGTCAAAATAAAAATCCCCCATTCGCTATAGGCATAAAGACATAATCGGATGGGGATCCGCGATTCTGAAGCCCCAGATGTAAAAAACCATCCCGACTCATGTCAGAAATTGTAGAATCAACGCGAGCAGTATACATTCTAGCAGGTACCTCTAAACAAGCTCTGAACATTTCCATAAATAAGGGCTTGAAATCAAAAAAGCCCGCAAAAAAATGCGGGCAATCCAGAAATGCCATCTCAAACGGCCTATATTTTATTTCAGAACCTTCATCGAGAATTCATCGAGATGCTCGCTTCAATCGAGAGGCCGACGGCTCGGTGACTTTCCGAACAGCGACCTCTTCATCGCGTCTTGTATAGCGCGTACCCACAATTGCAGCTTCCATGCCGAATCGGAGGCGGCGACGGCCGCCAGGCCGTGACGGTAGGTAAGCGACGCGCCGGCGTAGATTCCAAGCTCCAGCATCCGCTCTTCCTCCAACGTCGCCCGGACAATCTCCAGCAGTGCGGGCGTCACGCGATCCGAAAATACGTAAAACGAGCCCAGATGGCTGTATTTTTCCCAGGCGCCCTTCGCGACCATCCGATGCGCGCTCGGACGGATCAGCTGACGCTGATGATGGATCAGCTCGCCTTCGTAATTTACGGACAAGCGGTTGTCCAGCGTTTCGTATAGAAAGGCCTCTCCGCGTAGCGTCCTGCCCGGGCATAAGACCTCTCCTTGCATCCACACGGCGCCCGGCGCCAGATCGACGACGGTTCGGTTCTCGTAGACGGCGTCCCGATAGAGCATGAGCGGCTGCATCATCGTCTCCACGCATGCGCCCGGCCCGATCCGATAACGGGTCTCCGTCGAAGCGGATTTCCCCGGCCCGCACGGGTGAACCTTGGTGAAGCCTTGATTCGTCAGGATAAGGCGCGTGCCGCTTCCCGCCTCCCAGTTCAGCTCGTATCGATCGCCTGCCAGCATACCGGGCGAGGCATCCATAAGCATGACGCGGAGAGAGTGGCCTTCTGAAAATGTCTTGGCAATCTTGATCGGCGACGTGCAATAACGACGGTCCAGGATCGTCGCGTCTCCCCGCAGCGAGGCGGACGCCTCGAGCACGGCGACGCGGGCCTTGCGCCGGTCAGCGGTGACTGTGCTCGATGCCATGGGCATGCTCGTATTCATGCGCGAGCCAGGCGACGATCTCTTCCACGCCTTCTCCGTCCCGCAGATTGGAAAATACGTAAGGCCGATTGCCGCGCATCCGCTTGGTATCCGCCTCCATGACCGCGAGACTCGCGCCGACATGCGGGGCAAGATCGGTCTTGTTGATGATCAGCAGATCCGAACGCATGATGCCCGGACCGCCCTTTCGAGGGATTTTCTCTCCCTGAGCTACATCGATGATATAAATAAACCGGTCGGCCAGCTCAGGGCTGAACGCGGCCGCCAGATTATCCCCGCCGCTCTCGATCAGGATGATTTGCAGCTCCGGGAATCTTTCCTCCAGCTCGGAGACGGCCTCGAAGTTCATCGAGGCATCCTCCCGGACGGCCGTGTGCGGGCAACCGCCGGTCTCTACGCCAATGACGCGCTCTTCCGGCAACACGCCCGTCGCAAGGAGAATGCGCGCGTCTTCTTTCGTGTAGATATCGTTCGTAATAACGCCGAGGCTAAAGCGCGACTGAAGCGCGCGAGCGATATTTTCCAGCAGCGCGGTCTTCCCGGAACCGACGGGTCCACCGATGCCGATACGCATGGGTCGCGAGCCTTCGAAGACCGGCTGCGACCATTCCGGGTGATGATGATGTCCTTTGCCTTGGCACATTTTGCATTCCTCCAATCTTGTAATGGCAGGACTTGCGTCATTCATGACATAAACAGGCGGGAATAAAGCGTCTCGTGACGGATCGCGCCGATCTCGGATAAAGGCGCGTTCGTATAGGCATCTTCCGGAACCAGGTTCCGCGCGATGCGCCAACCTTCGTCGATCGCCGGGCCGAGCCTGGCGATAAGTGCCTGGCACTCGGTCTGCCCGACGGGCAGCAGCCGCAAGGCGCCGCTCGTCGCGGTGACGACGCAGGCATACAGGTAGCCCTGCACCGCTTGCTCGAGCGGAAGGCCGAGACGCCAGCAGACGAAGCCGTGCACCAGCGGATGCGAGGCGAGGCAATCTCCCGCCTCATATGCTCCGAGCAGCGGCGACCAATCGAGCGCCGGGTGGATCGACGACGCCAACTGGAGCAGGCGTCGTCCCATCTTCTCCGCGCCGGCACGCGATTCGGCGCCGGCGCGCTGCAGATGAACGAGCCGCTCCACGCACCATAGCCGCGCCCAATCTCCGCTGCCGCCGCACTCGTACACCGCCTTGACGGCCATCGCGTCCGCCGTCGACCAGCTCTGCGCGAGCATCGTGCGCAAATACTGCTCGAGCGCTCGCATATCGGCGATGAGGCCGTCTTGCACAGCGGCCTCGAGGCCGAACGAGTGCGCGAAGCCGCCGATGGGCAGCGCGGAATCGAGCAGCTGCTGCGCCGCGAGCCATCGGATCATAGGCGCTTCTCTCCTCCCGACGCTAAAATAAGAAGTACCGCTGCGCCATCGGCAGCCGCTCCGCCGGCTCGCAGACGGCCGGCACGCCGTCTACCGTCACCGCGTACGTCTCCGGATCCACCTGGATATCCGGCGTCGCGTCGTTCAAGATCATGTCAGCCTTGGTGACGCCCCGGCAGTTGCGGACGGGCTCGATCCGCTTGCGCAGCCCAAGCTTCTGCGCCAGGCCGCTGTCGTAGGCCGCTTGCGAGACGAACGTAATCGCGCACTGCTCCACCGCCCTGCCGTAGGACGCGAACATCGGCCTGCCCATGACCGGCTGCGGCGTAGGGATCGATGCGCCCGGATCGCCCATCTGCGCGTACGCGATGCTCCCGCCCTTCAGCACGAGGTCCGGCTTCACGCCGAAAAAAGCGGGCGACCAAATGGCGAGATCCGCGAACTTGCCTCGCTCGATCGAGCCTACGAGGTGCGAGACGCCGTGCGTAATCGCGGGATTGATCGTATATTTCGCGATATAGCGCTTGATTCGGAAGTTGTCGCTGTCCGCATCCGGTCCAAGCGGCCCCCGCTGCCGCTTCATCTTGTCCGCCGTCTGCCAGGTGCGCAGGATTACCTCGCCAACGCGCCCCATCGCCTGTGAATCGGAGCTGATCATGCTGAACACGCCCAGGTCGTGAAGAATGTCCTCCGCGGCGATCGTCTCGGGCCTGATGCGGGAGTCCGCGAAGGCGACGTCCTCGGGAATGCGGCTGTCGAGGTGATGGCAGACCATCAGCATGTCCAGGTGCTCTTCGATCGTGTTGACCGTAAAAGGCCGTGTCGGGTTGGTGGAGGAGGGCAATACGTTGGGATGCGAAGCCGCCCGGATGATATCGGGCGCATGGCCGCCGCCCGCTCCTTCCGTATGGTAGGTATGGATCGTCCTGCCGCCGATGGCGGCCAGCGTATCCTCCAGGAATCCCGCCTCGTTCAGTGTGTCGGTATGGATCGCGACCTGCACGTCGTATTGGTCCGCCACACGCAGGCAGGTATCGATCGCCCGCGGCGTCGTGCCCCAATCCTCGTGCAGCTTGAGCCCGATCGCGCCAGCTTCGATCTGTTCGGCGAGCGGCGCAGCGAACGAAGCGTTGCCTTTTCCCGTAAATCCCATATTCATCGGAAAAGCTTCCGCCGCCTCCAGCATCCGTCTCAGGTGCCAGGCACCCGGCGTGCACGTCGTGGCGTTGGTCCCGGTCGCCGGTCCCGTCCCGCCGCCGATCATCGTCGTTACGCCGGACGACAGCGCCGTCTCGATCTGCTGCGGACAGATAAAGTGAATGTGCGCGTCGATGCCCCCCGCCGTCACGATCCGGCCTTCGCCGGCGATGACCTCGGTGCTTGCGCCAATGACCATATCCGCGTCTACGCCGTCCATCACATCCGGATTGCCGCCCTTGCCGATTCCGACGATCAAGCCGTCCTTAATGCCGATATCCGCCTTCACGATGCCCCAGTGGTCGATGATGACGGCATTCGTGACGATCGTGTCGAGCACGCCGGCGTCCCGGCTCGCATGGGCGGACTGCCCCATCCCGTCGCGAATGACCTTGCCGCCGCCAAACTTGCATTCATCGCCATAGACAGTGTAGTCCCGCTCAATCTCTGCCCACAGCTCCGTATCCGCCAGCCGAACCGCATCGCCGGCCGTCGGCCCGAACATGCCCGCATAATCCTCGCGCGTCATTTTAGCCATATTCCGCCTCCCGGCTCTCCCAGCTCGCAAGACGACGCGCCGCCGCCTCGGGCAACGCCTCGCAATCGGCCGTACCCTCGGTCAGGCCGTTCAGCCCGTACACCATTCTCGCGCCGCCGATCGCGGTCAGCTTCACGGGCTTCTCCTCGCCGGGCTCGAATCGTACGGCAGTGCCTGCCGGAATGTCCAGCCGCATGCCGAACGTCCGCTCCCGGTCGAAGCGCAGCCGTTTGTTGACCTCGAAAAAAGGATAGTGCGACCCGATCTGGACGGGACGATCGCCCAGGTTGGCCACCAACACCTCGATCGTCCTGCGTCCTTCGTTCAGTTCGATCTCTCCCGCCCGCAGGCGGTATTCGCCCGGTATCATCCTGTCTTCACCCCGTTTGGCATGCCAAGATAGAATCCGCTCCTTCAAGCGTCCAGACGCGTCATCCGATCGGCTGATGCACGGTCACCAGCTTCGTCCCGTCCGGAAATGTCGCCTCGACCTGCACCTCGTGAATCATCTGCGGGATGCCCTCCATCACCTGCTCGGCGGTCAAAATCTGCCGTCCGTAGGCCATGAGCTCCGCCACGCTCCGCCCGTCCCGCGCGCCTTCCATAATTTCCGATGTGATCAAGGCGACGCTCTCCGGATAGTTGAGCTTGACGCCTCGCTTCATTCGATCTCTCGCCAGATTGGCCGCTACCGTGATCAGCAGCTTTTCTTTCTCACGCTCCGTCCACTGCATGACCGCTTCTCATTCCTTTCCTGGCGATCGCGAACCCGATCCATGTCAAAGCGAACAGCCCGACCAGGCCGTATCCGAGATAAACGAAGTCAATGCGGTCCGTCCATGCGACCCACGCCTGCGGCAACCGACTCTCGAGCAGGTGCGACAGCTGCAAGAGACCGACGAACAAGGCGGAGACGACGGAGACGCCCGTCACGACGAGGTTGTAAGCGAGCCGCTTGCCCGGCGAGACGGAAGACCAGCTGTACGCCCGGCTCATCAGCACGCCGTCGAGCGTATCCAGGAGCGTCATGCCCGAGGCGAACAGGAGCGGCAGCGACAGAATGCCGATCAGCGACGCCGATTGACTCGCGGCACCCGCCGACAAGGCCAGCAGGCCGATCTCGGTGGCGGTGTCGAAGCCGAGCCCGAACAGAAAGCCCACAGGGTACATATGCCAGCTGCGGCTGACAAGGCGCAGCACCGGACGCAGCAGCGCGGCGAGCGGACCCGAAGGGCGCGGCACGCTGCCTTCGTCGCGCCATCCGTTCCTGCGCGCGCCCGACAGCCCCTTGAGCAGGACGACCAGATTCACCAAGCCGATCGCGACCAGGAAAAAGCCGGAGACGGATGTCCCGATCAACGAACCCATCTCGCGCAGCGCAGCATTGTCGAAAATGTAGGTGTCCGCCGTAAGGCCGATGGCCAGCACCATCAGCAGCACGACCGTGGAATGTCCGAGGGAAAAGAACAAGCCGACGCCGTTCGAATCCGAACGCGCCGCAACGAGCTTGCGGACGGCATTGTCGATGGCTGCGATATGGTCGGCGTCGAATGCGTGCCGCAAGCCGAACGAGTAAGCCAGCAGTCCGAGGCCCCAGAAGGCCGGTTCCCGAAGAGAAGCGTAAACAAAGCCGATGAGGCCGATGGCATGGAGCAGGCTCACAACCTGCCAGTGCGTTCGTCCGGATAGTATCATTGGGTCCGCTTCCTCTCTCTAAATCGTCAGATACCGCATAACGGCCGGATCGTCCAGCTCCTCCTTGCAGCCGGACCATACAATCGTTCCTTTCTCCATGATGTAAAAAGCGTCGCCGACGCTGCGCACGAAGTCCAGGCTCTGCTCGATGAGCAGGATCGACGTTCTGCCTTCGTCCGCGATGCCGCGGATGACTTCCTGGATCGCCTGCACGATGGAAGGCTGTATGCCCTCCGCCGGCTCGTCGAGCACCAGCAGCTCCGGCTCCGATACGAGCGCGCGGGCAAAGGCAAGCTGCTGCTGCTGCCCGCCGCTCAGATCGCCGCCGCGGCGTCCGTACATCGAAGGCAGCACCGGAAACTTGGCGATTGCAGCTTCGGGAATCTCTCCCGACCGGCGCCGCTTAAGGTCCCGGCTCGCCTCCAGCCCGATACGCAGATTGTCCAGCACGCTCAGCTGGCCGAAAATCTCGCGTCCCTGCGGCACGTAACCGATACCGAACCTCGCTCTTTCCCCGGAGGCCGCGCGCGTCATATTCCGGCCTTTAAAGGAGATGCTGCCCCGTCTCGCCCGCAAGACGCCCATGATGCTCTTGGCGAGCGTCGACTTGCCTACGCCGTTGCGGCCCATCAGACAGACGACCTGGCCGGGCTCCACTTTAAGGCTGACGTCGCGTAGTATGACGCTCTCGCCGTAGCCCGCTTCAAGCGCCTCAACCGACAGCATGCGCATCCCGCCTTTTGCCCAGATAGACCTCGGCGACCCGGTCGTCGCTCTGGACCTCGTCCATCGTTCCGTCCTTCAGCAGCTTGCCCTCGTGCATCACCGTCACCTTGCTGGCGAAGTTGCGCACGAACTCCATATCATGCTCGACGACGACGACCGTCCGCCGCTTGACGATCTCGCGCAGCAGCTCGCCCGTCTTGTCGGTCTCCCGGTCCGTCATGCCGGCCACCGGCTCGTCGAGCAGCAGAATCTCGGGCTCCTGCATCAGCATCATGCCGATCTCGAGCCACTGCTTCTGCCCGTGCGACAGCAGTCCCGCCCGCGTATGCCGTTGGTCGCCGAGACTGATGAGCGTCAGCTCTTCCTCGATGCGCTCGCGCTCCCGCCCCGTGAGCGAAGCCCGCAGGGTCGCCCATACGCTCCGATTTTGCGACATGGCGATCTCCAGATTCTCTATAACCGACAGGCCTGAAAATATAGAAGGCGTCTGGAACTTGCGTCCGATGCCGAGCTCCGCGATCTTATGCTCCTTGCGCTTGGTGATATCGACGACGCCCGATCGGCTATGGAACGAGACGGAGCCCGATACCGGCTTCACCTTGCCACATATGACGTCCAGCATCGTCGTCTTCCCTGCGCCATTGGGCCCGATCAGGAAGCGCAGCTCCCCCGGCTTAAGCGACAAGCTCATGCCCTGCACGGCTTTGAACCCGTCAAACGCTACGGTTACTTCCTCGCAGGACAGGATGGACGCCTGACTCATGTTCGTTCCCCCTCCCTGTTTTTTTGCGTACGCGCGCTGCGCCCGAACGGATCAGACTGACGATGCCGCCCGGCAGGAATACCGTCACGACGATGAAGAGCGCCCCCAGGAATATCGTCCAGATCTCCGGGTAAGCCTCCGATAATCCACTTTTGGCGTAGTTCAGGGCCAGCGTGCCGATCAGCGCGCCCACAAGCGTGCCTCTCCCGCCGATTGCGACCCACAGGATCATCTCGATGGACGGCACGATCCCCATCATCGAAGGCGAGATAATGCCGACGTGCAGCACGAACAGCATGCCCGCAAGGCCCGCCAGCGCGCCGGACACGGCGAACGTGGCCATCTGGTAGACGGCCGGATCGTAGCCAAGAAAGCGAACGCGGTTCTCTCCGTCGCGGATCGCGCGCAGCACCTTGCCCATCCGGCTCTTCGTAAGGTAACGGCAGAGCGCATAGGCGGCAATGAGCGCGACGACCGTCGCAAGATAAAGGGCCGTCTTCATGCTGTCCGAGCGCAGCGGGCTGCCCAGCAGCTTCGTGAATCCGGTCAGGCCGTTCGTCCCTCCGGTATAGGCTTGTTGGCCGACGAACAGCGTCGTCACGATAATAACCAGCGCCTGCGTCAGGATCGTGAAGTAGACGCCTTTGATCCGGTTGCGGAACGTGAAGAAGCCGAGGAACAGCGCGAGCAGCGCTGGGACGAGAATACCGAGCAGCGCCGCGGCGGGAAACGACTTGAACGGCTGCCAGAACCACGGCAGACGCGTCAGTCCGCTCCAATCCATGAAGTCCGGGAGTCTGCCGCCGCTCGATGCAAGCTTCAGGTGCATCCCCATCGCATAGGCGCCAAGACCGAAAAAGACGCCGTGGCCGAGGCTGAGCACGCCTGTATAGCCCCACAGCAGGTCCAGGCCGAGCGCCACGATCGCGAAGGCCAAAAACTTGGCGAGCAGGTTCAGGCGAAAATCGCTTAAATAGAGCGGTGCGGCGAATAGCGCCGCCGCCGCGGCCGCATAGCCGAGCAGCAGCCACAGCCGCTTGCGGTCCGACCATAATCCGGTCATATCGGTCTCACCTTCTTTTCGCGGAAAGTGGATGTCGCGGTTCTCTTCTTGTCAATCCAGCTGCCGCGTCCGAACGGCGAACAGCCCCTTCGGCTTCCATTGAAGAAATGCGACGATGCACAGAAATACGAACACCTTGCCGAGCGACGCGGTCGACCACCATTCGAACATCGTGTTGAGTACGCCGATGCCGAGCGCGCCGAGCACCGTTCCGACGAGCTTGCCCACGCCGCCGAGCACCACGACCATGAAGGCATCGACGATGTAGTACGTGCCGATATTCGGCCCGATCGGTCCGATCAGCGTCAGGGCGCAGCCGGCGATGCCGGCGATGCCCGAGCCGATCGCGAACGTCATCCCGTCCACGCGGCGCGTCGAGATGCCAAGACACGCGGCCATCTCTCTATTCTGCATAACTGCCCGCATGCGTCTGCCGGAGTGGCTCCGGTTAATGTACGCGTACATGGCAGCCAGACAGACCGCGACCAGCGCGAGGATGAACAACCGTTTGTAGGGGAGATCGATCCCTTCTATTACGTGCAGACCGCCGTTCAGCCAGGAGGGGCTGTTCACGGCCACGTTGGGCGCCCCGAAAATCGAACGGGCGATCTGCTGCAGCACGAGTCCGACGCCCCAAGTCGCCAGAAGACTGTCCAGCGGCCGACCGTACAAATGGCGGATCAACAAAATCTCCAGCAGATATCCGATTGCGAAGGCCACGATAAAGCTCGCTGCGAGCGCTACGAGGAAATACGCGTCGAACATGCTCTTGGGCAACAGCGACTTGAAGGCATTCTGCGTCAGATATGCCGCATAGCTGCCGATCATGATGAACTCGCCGTGCGCCATGTTGATGATGCCCATCAGTCCGAAGGTAATCGAGAGCCCGAGCGCGATCAGCAAGAGAATGGAGCTCACGCTTAACCCGTTGAACATCTGGGTGATCCACATCTCCAAGAAAACCGCCTCCTTCTTCTCGTTATACGAGACCGTGCGGGGCGGACCCGGAGATGAATCATCCCCGGGCACCGCTCCCGCCGCCGCATCCGTCCGACGTCAAGCCGTCGTCACGAGCCGGCGCTTAGATCCTTGGCCCAATCGTAGCCTTTGAGGTACGGATCCGGCTTCACGGGGCTGCCGGAGTTCCACAGTTCCTTAATCATCCCGTCCGGCTGGATTTCTCCGATGCGTACCGTCTTGTAAATATGCTGGTTGTCGCCGTCGATGGTCACCTTGCCTTCGGGCGCATTCCATTCGATGCCCTTGGCGGCTTCCTTGACTTTGTCGACGTCGAAGGAGCCTGCCTTCTCTACCGCCGCTGCCCATAGATAGACCGCCGTATAGCCCGCTTCCATCGGATCGCTCGTTACGCTGTCCGCGCCGTACTTCGCCTTGAAGTTTTCGACAAAAGTCTTGTTCTCCGGCGTGTCGGTCGTCTGATAGTAGTTCCAGGCGACGAGATGGCCGGCCAGGAAGTCCGGCCCGATGCCTTTGACTTCTTCTTCCGCAATGCTGACGGACAACGTTGTCAGATCAGCCGCGGAGATGTTGGCATCCTTCAGTTGCTTGAAAAAAGCGACGTTGCTGTCGCCGTTCAGCGTGTTATAAACCACGTCCGGCTTGGCTTCCTTGATCTTGGCGATGATCGTCGTGTAATCGGTGTGACCGAGCGGGGTATATTCTTCGGCGACGGTCTCTCCGCCCTTGGCGGCGAGCTGCGCCTTGATGATCTTGTTGGCCGTGCGGGGGAAAACGTAGTCCGAGCCGAGCAGGAAAAACTTCTTTTTGCCTTGCTCCAGCAAGTAATCGACCGAAGGCACGATCTGTTGATTTGTCGTCGCGCCGGTGTAGAAGATGTTCGGGGACGATTCAAGCCCTTCGTACTGAACGGGATACCACAGCAGGCCGTTCAATTCCTCGAATACGGGCAGCATCGCCTTCCGGCTCGCCGACGTCCACCCGCCGAATACGGTGGCGACTTTGTCCTCGGACAGCAGCTTGCGCGCTTTTTCCGCGAAGGTCGGCCAATCGGAGGCACCGTCCTCGATGACGGGCTCGATCTTTTTGCCCAGCACGCCTCCCTTGGCATTGATCTCGTCGATCGCCATCGACTCCGAATTTTTAACCGTCACTTCGCTAATCGACATCGTCCCGCTGAGGGAGTGCAAAATGCCAACCTTCACGGTATCCCCGCCGCCGGAGGCAGCCGTGGAACTCGAGGCCGACGAAGCCGGCGCAGAGGAAGCATTGTTCTCGTTATTGCCGCCGCACCCTGCCAGCGCAAGGCTTAATGACAAGGCCAATCCTGCACTTTTAAACCATTCGATTTTTTTCATAAACCCACTCCCTTTTCGTGTTTTTATCTCAAAACCGAACGTTATGTAATTATTTTCTAATTACCGTTCGCGATTCATATTATAGAATCGGACTAATTTATGTGTCAATATAATTTACATAAAATTAATTTTATTGGTAATTCCTTTGCTGAATAAGATATTATTATGAAATATGCCATCAATTATGTTAGATTAACTCACATATAACTGGTCTTTTTGAAAACTAAATCTAGAATTTCGTTTAGAAAAGCGTGCATATGCCAACATCTCTTAAATCCGGCATTTACTTTTTTGAAAATGTCGATCCTTGACGAATGTTCGTATTCTATTTTCACTATGTAAATTGGTACGCCGTCTCAATAGGACTTTCGCACGTTATTTAAGTGCCCTTCAAACCGCTCTTTCCTTCCGTTCGTTACCTCTTACATAACCGGAACGATCATGAGGAGGTCACGAGAATGAACGGGTTCGTGAAAATGATTGCATCGCTCTCCATGTGCGCGATGATGCTGATGCCGTCGGTTGTATCGGCGCAGGAGCCTCAGGCGGCAACAGTTCAGCCCGGCGGAGCGGCGGTCAAGACCGACGGGCAGACGGCTGCCGAATTGGGCTTGCTGATCGGCGAAGGCGAGGGCGTCACCGCCGAGTACTTGGCCAAGGGCACGACGCGCATCCAGGCCGCCATTATATCGCTCAGACTGCAGGGCAAGCTGGAAGCGGCCAAGGCATATACGGGTACCGACAGTTTCGCCGACGCGAATCTCGCCGGCGCCGGCAACCGGCCGATTCTGGCCTTCCTGCACGGCAATCCCGCATACGGCTGGACGGGCGAGGGCGCGAACCGCTTCAACCCGCTCGCCCCCGTAAGCTCGCAGCAGCTGTACAAGGTGCTGCTCGAGACGCTCGGCTATCGTTCGAACGCGGACTTTGTCTATAAGGATACGGAAGCGTTCGCTTCCGGCAAGGGACTGGTCTCGATCGCCGGCACGCCTTCCCTTACTAATGCGCTTATGGCCTCCGCGCTGGTCGAATCGCTGTCGGCGCAGACGGCAATGGGACATTCGCTTTTCGATATGCTGCAAATGGAAGGCGTCCTGCCGGCCACCGCTGCGCTGCCCGCCGGCGAACGTATCACGCTTCGCCGGGACGTCAAAGGCGTTTCCTATTTAGCAGACGGACAAGGCCGTACGTTGTACTTTTTCTCGAACGATGCGAACGATCTGGACGCTTGCCAAGGCCCATGCATCGACAATTGGCCGTTGCTGACTGCAGACGAGCTGCGGATACCGGCAGGACTCGATGCAGCGGATTTCACGGTCGTTACGCATGCGAACGGCGTTAAACAGTGGATGTACAAAGGCTGGCCGCTCTATCGGTTCGTCAAGGACGTCAAGGCGGGTGACACGCTGGGCGAAGGCGTCGGGGGCGTATGGTTCGAAGCGAAGCCGGATTATCGCGTCATGATCGGCAAAAGCGCGACGCTTGGCAACTACTTGACCGACAGCGAGGGACGCACGCTTTACTATTTTGACAAGGATACGCCGCAGACGAGCGCCTGTACGGAGAACTGCCTGGCCAACTGGCCGGCTTATGGAGCGACTGCAGGAGAGGTGCCGTCCGTCTTGAACGCAGCTGACTTTGGCACGATCATCCGTCCGGACGGCAGCAAGCAGGCGGCCTTCAAGGGCTATCCGCTCTATTATTTCGTGAAGGACGCGAAGCATGGCGACGCTACCGGTCAGAACGTCAACCAAGTCTGGTTCGTGGTGGATCCGGCGAAATTTTCGGGTACGTCCGCAGGCCAAGCGGCACCGGCTGCTCCTGCCGAACAGACCGGCAAGACGTATCGTGTCGACATTAAGGACTATTCGTTCGGGTCCGGCCCGCTTACGGTCGAAGCCGGATCGACGATTATTTTCACGAATTTCGACGATATGAAGCATAACGCGGTAGCGGTGAACGGCAGCTTTGCAGGTCCGCTGCTGGCCAAGGGCGAGTCCTTCACGATTGAGCTGGATAAGCCCGGAACGTACGATTATTACTGTCAGCCGCACAAATCGTTCATGACCGGCCAAATTATCGTAAAATGAGAGGTGCAGGCGAATGAGAAGCTTCCTCGCGGCGCTCCTGGTCGCAGTCATGCTGACGCTGTCCGCATGCGGCGCTTCCTCGAATAACGCGGCAGAGTCGGATGAAGGACATGCCGCCCATTCGGCAAGCGACGCAGCAGAGACGCAGACGGCCGAAGCCACCGCATCGGCGGACGACCCATCGCAGGCAACAGCAAGCACGCAAACGCCGGAGCAGACGCAGACAGCTGACAGCACGCCCAAAGCGACGACGGAACCTGCAAGCGCAACACCGAAGCCGACTGCTACGCCGCACGCGCAGCATTCCTCCGGAGCCGACGAAAACGGCGGTCACTCCGGCGGAGCCGACGACAACGGCGGCCACGCAGTCGGAACAGACGATGGCGGCGGTCATGCTGCCGCCTCCCACAAGCCGTCTCCTTCGGCGGAACCGGCCAAGACAGCCAGCCCGCGCCCGTCTTCGGGCACGAAGGGGACCCCGTCGTCTTCGGCGAAACCTTCCTCCTCGGCGAAGCCGTCTCCATCCGCTTCGGCACAGGATGACAAGCACGGCGGTAAAGGAGGCCAGGACGATGGGAAGCAGGCTGCCAAGACGTATACCGTCGAGATTGCAGACTTTAACTTCACCGTGGAAAAGCTGGAGATTCGTCCAGGAGACTCGGTCAAATTCGTGAACCGCGATAAGATCAAGCATACGGCCACCGCGGACGACGGCTCCTTCGACACCGGACTGCTGGGTCAGGATGAATCGAAGACGGTCGTCTTTAAAAAAGAAGGCGAATTCGGCTACTATTGTACGCCCCATCCGGGCATGAGGGCGACGATCGTCGTCAAGGCCGATTGAGCGCCCGTGCGCAAATGCCGGAGCAGGGAGACCGCCATAGCGGTCCCCCTGCTTTTGCCGTGTCGCCCGCTGCAATCAACCGGACGGAACGCCGCAAGCGAGAAGGCGTTTCCCAAGCCGATCTTGGAGGCTGCGTCCCTATGCATCAGTTGACCGATTATGAATTAATGCTGTTCGTCAAGCTCAAGCGGCAAGAAGCGTTGTCCGTCCTGTACGACCGCTTCGCAAGTCTCGTCTATTCTTATGCGTTCAGGGCCGTCCGGGACGAGCAGGCCGCGCGGGAAATCGTGCAGTCGGTATTCGTGCGGCTGTGGACGACCGACTCCGATTACAGCGAGGATAAGGGAAAGTATACGAACTGGCTCATTACCATAACCCGCAATATAACGATCGACTGGCTGCGCAAGCAGCGCAGGCAGTCGGAAGGCATCGTTCCAATTACGGCCGAGCAAATGGCGCGTATTCCCGACGACGAAGGCGATTCTCCGGAAGCGAGCATCGAGCGCGAATCGATCAAAGGACAAATTCGCGTCGCTTACCGTTATTTATCCGGCCCTCAGATCGAGCTGCTGGAGCACTTTTACTGGCAGGGCTTCACGCTCAGGGAGCTGGCAGCCCGTTACGGGGAGCCGCTCGGCACCGTAAAGAACAGGCTGCATCAGGCTTTGAAAATATTGCGCAGGCATCTGGCCTTGGAAGGAGAGTGACGACGATGAACGACAAGCAAAATCCGCTATGCGACCTGTGTCTGTCCGTAGTGACAGGCGCGTGCAGCGACGAAGAGCGGATCGCTTTTGAGCGTCATCTTCCGGGCTGCGAAGCCTGCCGGGCCGAATGGGACGATCTGCAGATCGCATGGGGGGCGCTGTACGCGGATATGGAGAAAATCGAACCGCCTGAGGATTTGAAGCGCCAAGTGATGGATGCCGCGCTGGCCGCGGATCTGGCCGTGGTAGAAGAGGCGGATGTCAAAAGAGTGGAGAAGGCTCCGGGCAGGCGGGCAAGCGGACGGAGCGGAAGAAGCCGCTGGCTCGCGGTCTCCGCATCTGTCCTGCTGATCCTGCTGGCGGTCAGCTCCGTCTGGAACTACAAGCTTGCCCGGGAGAACGGGGCCGGTCCGCTGCCGATCGAACGCGCGCTGTCCGTTCCGGCTTCGCAAGTGAAGCTTGCCGTCCCGCTGCAGGCGGAAGCGTCCGAAGCTTCCCATGCATTCGGCATCGCCTGCATCGTCGACAACGGCAAGAGCCGCCAATTCGTCGTCTACGTCTACGGCGCATCGCCGACCAGTGGCGAAGAAGCTTACCAGGTTTGGCTGCTCAAGGACGGCGTCCGCAAGAGCGCCGGCACCTTCCGCGTAGCCGATAACGATGAGGGTCTGGGCGTACTGGCCATGCCGATCGAGGCGGACAACTTGGACTTCGACAAGATCGGCATCACGCTTGAGCCCGACGACCAAGGAAGTCAGCCACGCGGAGAAAAGATGTTCGGCTCCATTTGAGTTACCTGTACATCTGCATTTGTTTCATCGCACGTAGCTGCTCGCCAGAAATGCGTTGATTCATCCGACAGTCGTTCCGATGGACCTGCGTATCGTCGCCCGCGCCGTTCTTTCGCCGCATTGCCTGCAAATTTACATCTATTTTTGCCGATGTCGAACCTGCCGGTGAGAAAAGATGCAAATGCGCAGGTATTTTCCTTCATCAGCCCGATTTCTGGCTTATGCTTTGCATTTACCTGTATATTATATTTGCAGGCATTTCACCAAGTGCCGCGAGTCGGTAGAAAATACATGCATAGATGCAGGTTTTCTATCAACGAATCTCCGCCGCACGAATCAGATGAAAAGCAAGGCCGCTTTCCGAATCTTACGATAAGTTCATCAATGTTCAAAAAAGCACCCGGCTGTTTACGCAGCCGGGTGCTTTTACGCGTTCTTTATTATTTGCTCGATGCCGAAGCCGATGCGGACGGCGAAGCCGGCTCGCTAGCGGAAGCCGATGCGCTGGCCGAAGCGGACGCCGATGCGCCAGCCTCAGGCGATGGAGAAGGCTCGGCCGGCAGCGTTACCTTAATCTTCAGCTTGTCCGTTTCTTCCTGAATGTACGTCTGCATCTTCGGGTCGACGAGCGAAGTGACGATCGCGTCCTTGTCCGTCTGGGACAGCTTGTCGTAGGCCGCGACTTCGCGAGCTTCGACCTTCATCACGTGATAGCCGTATTCCGTCTTCACGGGATCGCCGATGACGCCGATCGCCTGCGTATTCGCCGCGTTCTTGAACTCTTCCACCCAACCCTTGGCCTGTGTCTTGTCATACAGACCGCCATTGTCCTTCGAGCCGGTGTCGTCGGAGTATTCCTTGGCCAGCGCGGTCCAGTCTCCGCCGTCCTCAAGCTTCTTCTTCACTTCTTGCGCGCGCTTCAGCGCATCCGCGTCGGAGCGCTCCTTGTTCGTGGCCGGATCCGTGAAGGAGACGAGGATGTGGCGGACCGTGTCGACGTTGTAGTCGGCAGGCGCCTTGTCGAATTCGGCTTTGATGTCGGCGTCCTTGATCGTCGCCTTGATTTCGTTTTCCTTGGCGGTGCTGATCTCGCCGCCCGTCGCCAGCGTGACGACCAGGTCGAACATTTCATCCTCGGTGATGTTGTTGGTTTTCATCGATTCTTTGATCGTTGCGCCGTTCGTTTCGTCCTTTAGCGCTGTTTCGAGCTGCTTCTTGAACTCGTCGGCTTGCGCTTTGCCGGATTTTTTCTGTTCGTCGGTGGCACGCTCTGCGAACACCTTCTGCAGGATGTATTGCTTGACGATCTCTTCCTTGTATTGCGGGATCGACAGATACATCGCCATTTGCGGGTTGGTCACGTTCATGAATGCTTCGTACTTGCCGAATTCGGCTTGCTTCAGCTCGCCGCCCTCCCAGGTGGCAAGCACAGTGTCAGGATCTATGCTAGCGGTCGGGCTGGCCGAAGCAGTCGAGCTGGCCGAGGCGGACGCGCCGGAGTTTTCGTTTTTACCTTTGCCGCAGGCGGTGGCCATCGCGGCGAGCAGAACGAGAGCCGCCAGCATGAATGCGAACCGGCGATACGTTCCGCGTTTATTGTACAGCATTTTGCAATTCCTCCTTGGATTTTGTCGCTTCTTTATATTGTAACAGAAACTCTTCTACGAGCGCCAACATGGAATCGTCGTCGAGTCCCTTGACCCGGATCCGCACGAGCGGAGCCGGCGTCTGCTGCACGAGCTGCACGCGTCCCTGATACCGGCTCTCGAGCGCCTTGAATTTCTTGGCGTCGAGCTCCGCGCTGCGCCGTTCCTCGAACTTGATCGTCAGGTCGTCGTTGCGATTGACGATCGATTCGATACCGTAGATCCGCGCGAGCGCCTTGATCCGAGCCACGCTCAAGAGGCTCAGCACCGGCTTCGGCGGATCTCCGAACCGGTCGACCAGCTCCTCGAGCAGATCGCTGACGTCGTCTCCCGAAGCAGCGGCGGCCACCTTTTTGTAAATCTCGATTTTCTGAATGCTGTCGTAAATATATTCGGGCGGCACATAAGCGTCCACGCCAAGGTCGAGCTGCGTGTTGACCGGCGGAGGCGGCGGGGCCTTCTCGCCGTGCCATTCGGCCTTGCGCGCGTTGACCTCCTCGGCCAGCATCTGCGAGTACAGGTCGAAGCCGACGGACGCGATGAACCCGTGCTGCTCCGCGCCGAGCAGGTTGCCCGCGCCGCGGATGGACAGGTCGCGCATCGCAATCTTGAAGCCCGAGCCGAGCTCGGTGAACTCCTTGATCGACTGCAGCCGCTTTTCCGCCACTTCGTTAAGCACTTTGTCCCGCTGGTAGCCGAAGTACGCGTAGGCGATCCGATTGGACCGCCCGACGCGGCCGCGCAGCTGATAAAGCTGGGACAGCCCCATCTTGTCCGCATCGTGCACGATCAGCGTATTGACGTTCGGAATGTCCACGCCCGTCTCGATGATGCTCGTGCTTACGAGCACGTCGTATTCGCCGTCGAGGAAGTCGAGGATCGTCCGCTCGAGCTCCTGCTCGGACATCTGGCCGTGCGCGACCGCGATCTTGGCGTCGGGGACGAGCGCAGAGATCTGCTCGGCCATCTGGTAGATGCCCTGCACGCGGTTGAACAGGAAATACACCTGTCCGTCCCGCGCCAGCTCCCGCTCGATCGCCTCCCGGACGAGCGTCGGGCTGTATTCGACCACGTAGGTCTGCACGGGAAAACGGTTCTCGGGCGGCGTCTCGATGACCGACAGATCGCGCACGCCGAGCATCGACATGTGCAGCGTCCGCGGGATCGGGGTCGCGGTCAGCGTCAGCACGTCGACGCTTGTCTTCAGCCGCTTGAGCTTCTCCTTGTGGGAGACGCCGAAGCGCTGCTCCTCGTCCACGATGAGGAGGCCGAGGTCCTTGAACACGACGTCCTGCGACAGCAGCCGGTGCGTGCCGATCAGTACGTCGACGGTGCCCGCCTTGACGCCCTTGATCGTCTCCGTCTGCTCCTTGCGCGTCCGGAACCGGCTCAGCACCTTGATGTTGAACGGATAGCCGGAGAAGCGCTCGCGGAACGTCTCGTAGTGCTGCTGCGCGAGAATTGTCGTCGGCACGAGCACCGCCACCTGCTTGCCCTCGATGGCGGCCTTGAACGCCGCACGGATCGCAACCTCCGTCTTGCCGTAGCCGACATCGCCGCAGAGCAGCCGGTCCATCGGCCGCGGCTTGCGCATGTCGGTCTTGATCTCCTCGATCGCGCGCAGCTGGTCCGTCGTCTCGTCGTAAGGGAACATCGCCTCGAACTCTTGCTGGTACGGCGTATCTTCGCCGAAGCCGTAGCCCGGCGTCGACTGGCGATCCGCGTACAGCTTGATCAGATCGTCGGCGATATCCTTGACCGAGGAGCGCACCTTGGATTTGACCCGGGTCCATTCCGCGCCCCCAAGCTTGCTTACCTTCGGTTCCTTTTCGTCCGAGCCGACGTACTTCTGGATCAGATCGAACTGCTCGACCGGGATAGACAGCTTGTCGCCGCCCGCGTAAATCACGTGCAGGTAGTCCTTGTGAATGCCGCCTACCTCAAGCGTGCCGATGCCCATATATTTGCCGATGCCGTGGTTCTGATGGACGACGTAATCGCCGACCTTCAGTTCCGTGTAGCTCTTGATGCGCTCGGCGTTGTCCATGCGGCGGTCGACGCGGCGCGCCTTGCGCTGCTTCTGGGTGAACATCTCGCCCTCGGTGATGACGACGAGCCGGACCGAAGGCATCTCGAACCCGCTCTGCAGGTTGCCCTCTACGATCTCCGGCGTCTCGATCTGATAGTCGTCGAGCACGCGGCGCATCCGCTCGGCCCGCTCCGCGCTGCCTGCCAGCATAACGATATGCGCACCGCCCTTGCGCCAGCGCTCCATCTCCGCCTTGAGCAGGTTCATTTGCCCGTGGAAGCTCTGCATCGAGCGGCAGACGAAGTTCACGATGTTCTGCGGCTGCGTATGCGGAATCTGACGCACGAAAAGCGACAGGTACACCGTCTGGAAGGTCCTCGGGTACAGCGCCTGCTCCGCAGGTACGGCCAGCGTGAAGCCGGGCAGCGACTTGCCCTGCTGCAACAGGTGCGTCGACCACTCGGTCTCGTCCCGCTCCAGCTGGCGAGCCGTCTCGGAAAGCCGGTTCGGCTCGTCCATGATGAGCAGCGTGTCCTTGGGCATATAGTCGAACAACGTCTGTCTCTCGGGATAAAGCAGCGATATATATTTATAGATTTCGGAAAAATACATATTTTGGCGCAGGTCGTCGATTTCGCGGGTAATCTCGGATTGCAGGCGCTCCTTGGCCTGGCGGTCCGCCATCTTCTCCAGCTGGCGTTCGAGCAGCTCGAAGGCATGCTGCGCCGCGTTCGCGAAGCGCCGCTCGTCGGCGATGATCTCGCGGCAGGGACGCACGGTATAGCTGTCCAGCTTTTCGATCGAGCGCTGGTCCGCCGGATCGAACGTGCGGATCGAGTCGATCTCGTCGTCGAACCATTCGACACGCACGGCGCTGGCGCTCGTCAGCGGGAAAAAGTCCGCGATGCCGCCGCGCACGCTAAGATGCCCCTTCTGCTCGACGCGGTCTACGCGCTCGTAGCCGAGCCCGATCATACGCCTTAAAAATTCGTCCATCGGCAGCGTATCTCCCGCCTTCAGGGTGACGAAGGCGCTTGCCATCGTATCCTTGCTCGGCTGGAAGCGGCGCACGCCGGAGAACGGCACGACAATAACCCCGCGGAAGCCTTCCGCGAGTTGCAGCAATACATCCATGCGCCTGGCCGACGTCTCCGGACTCGAGATGGCCGTCTCCGCCGCGATCAGCTCGTTGGCCGGATAGAGCAGCACTTCCTCCGCGGTCAAGCATTCCTGCAGGTCCTCCGCCATCTTCTGCGCGGCGAACATATTGTGCGTGACGACGAGCACGGGTCTCCCCAGCTCCCGGACGGTGGCGGCAATCATGACCTGCCTGGCCGAACCGGACAGCCCCGCCACCAGCTGCTCCCGCATGCTGCCCCGAAGGCCCGCGAGGACGGACTGGAAGTCGGGGTCGGTAGCTAACGTATTCATTAGCGGCTTCATCGCTTTTCCCCTTATACGTACAATCTACGTTCACGTTCATTCAAAAAGAAGCCTGGGCGCAAAGCCGAGGCCTCTTATATCGTTCGTTTGTCGCAGCGGACGACGGCGCTATTGAAGCGGATTGCTAAGCAGCGCCAGTTCGGGGTGATGGTCAAGCGCCTGGCTGCAATAATCGCAGACCACCTGCACCGTCACATCTCCGTTAGAATTATACGCTATTATACGCTTTCGCTCTTCGGGGGTCAAGAAATGCAAGCCCAGCCTGTATTCGGATACATCGGCCCCCTCGAATCGGCCAAGCGGCGTGCGGCAGTGCCGGCAAACGTAGTTCACAGCCATATGGGTATGCCTCCTGAAGGCAGATTATGCAGCCATGGACAAGTCAAGATCAAGCCATGGAACCGCGCTCCCTTCAGTATGCCCGGCCGGCGGCGATTTTAAGCGCAAATGGATGGCGCATCCTGCGAATGGCCGCTACTCCTCGTTCTATGCACGCGCTCATGGCCCTTCTTTCACCGTGTTACTTACCGTTGTACTTCGCCATTGTCTCTTCGAACGGGTGACCGAGCGCGAACTCGATTGCATCGCACGCGTCCGCGACCATCGTCCGCAGCGCCTCCTGCTCGCTCTTGGGGAACGCGCCAAGCACGTAGTCGACGATCTTCATGCCGCCCACAGGACGCGAGATGCCCATGCGCACCCGGTTGAATACCTGAGTGCCCGTATGCGCAATGATCGACTTAATGCCGTTGTGACCGCCCGCGCTTCCCTGGTAGCGTAGCCGTATCTTGCCCGTCTCCGTATCGAGATCGTCATAGACGATGATGCCGTCCTCAAGCGGAGTTTTATAAAAATCCATCAGCGCCCGCACGGACTCCCCCGACAGATTCATATACGTCATCGGCTTCAGCAGCGCGACCTTGAGACCTTGGACGCGCGCCTCCCCGTACATGCCCTTGAGCTTCTTCTGATGCTCCAGTTGCGTGCCCCAGCGCCTGGCCAGCTCGTCCACGACCATGAAGCCCGCATTGTGCCGCGTCGCCGCGTATTCCGGCCCCGGATTCCCGAGGCCTACGATCCATTTCATCGGTTATTCAGCTCCGTTTCAATTATTTTAAGGGCAAGCTGCAACGAATTGGCCTGCAGCCGTGTCATCTAAATTACATAGCAAAAACGTCAGGGGTGATGATGAACAATGATGTACCTCAACGGCCAGACCTTGTCTCATGACAGGCATTTCGCTGATCATATCGTAGCAGAGGTGCCCGTCCAAATCTACAGAGACAAGCAGCACAGCGATATCGGTTTCATCGAGCGTTACGGCAAGGAATTCGTCAAAGTCAACAACCACGTGTATTGCCGCAAGGAATTCACCTTCGTATCAAGGCCAGGTTACTGAAGCGGATTAGCCCGACCGACCCGGCGCCGCACATCCGCGCGTTACTTCCGGCGCCTCGCCCGCATTCCCCGCTGTTCAATTCCTCTTAGACCTTACATAAGCTTTATCCGCAGAAATATGCCAAATCCGCAATAGGCAATTCCCCTCATCCCGGATACGCTTAGGAGAGGGGGATTGTCTTACGGTTGCGGACGAAAAGCCGCACCTTGCGGCATAAGAAAAACGTCCGGGCAGATGTCCCTGACGGTTGTTTTGCGTTGAGTGGATATCCGAAACGGGAGTCGCGCGGAACGCCTGTCCATGGCGCATCCGCCAGCCGTTCCAATAGGGTGACCGATCGTCGCCCGTGTTGTCCTTTTGCCGCAAAGCCTGCTAATACATTTATTTCTGTCGATATCCGCCCTATTAAACAGCATAGATGCAAAAGCGCAGTATTTTTCTCCATCAGTCGGAATTCCGACTTGCACTTTGCATCTACCTGCACACTTGCAGGTCCTTTCGTCGGGTACCGTTGGCCGGCAGAAAATACATGTATAAATGCAGGTTTTGGACCTGAAAAATGGTTCGCTCGAATATCCACAATTCATAAACAGGCATGTCGTTATGTAGCGATTGAATAGGACAATAAACCTATACACATGAACAACCGCCAGACTTATCCACAGTCTGGCGGAGTTTATACACATATGTGGATAACGTTGTGCAAATCTTAAGCGTCGGTCTCCACAGCTTTTGCTGCATCCGAATGCTTCGCGTTCTCCTCGGCAGCATCTGCCGCCGCATCCGCTTCGTCCTCGGTGATCTCCTTCTGCGGCGCAAGCACGGCGATGACAACCGTATCCTCGTCTTGTACCGGCTTGACGCCGGACGGGAACGCGAGTTGGCCGATCGTCAGGTTCTCGCCGAAGCCGAGTGCCGAGATATCCGCAGACACGGACTCAGGCAGATCCCGGGCGACGCATTCCACTTCGATCTCGTGAAGCACGACGGTCAGCAGGCCGCCTTCCTTCTCGCCGGGACTCGTACCCGTCACTTCTATGCGGACCGGGGCTTTGATCTTCTCATTCAGATTAATCTGGTGGAAATCGACATGAAGCACCTGACCGCTCAGCTTGTCGCGCTGGATATCCGTCAGCAGCACGGACTGGTTGCCGCTGCCCGGCACCTCCAGCTGCAATACCGCATGCGCGTGACCGCGCAGCAGGCTGGAAAGCTCCTTGCCATCGAGCGCGATGGCGCTCGGCGCCTGCAAGCCCTTGCCGTATACTACGCCGGGTACCTGCCCTTGTATCCGAAGCTGCCTAAGCGCACCTTTCGTGGAACGCTGGCGCGATTCCGCACGCAATGTCGTCGTCATACCGATTCCTCCCGATTGCTGCAAGATTTGAAGACATGCATTTATTTTACCCTTCGGGAGGGGGCGTTAAACAAAAAAGGGAACCGCAGCGGGCCATGCCATGTCAAAGCCGCAGCGGTACCGCAAAGAAGGCCGCGTAATCTCCATGGAGACGACGCGGCCTTCAAACGGTCAAGCGTGCGGTTCAAAAAGCTTGCTGATGGACTGCTGCTCGTGAATGCGCACGATCGCTTCGCCGAGCAGCGGAGCGACCGACAGCACGCGCATCTTGGTCGAGGCGCCAGGCGTGCGGAGCGGGATGGTATCGGTCACCGTCACCTCGGTGATCGGCGATGCCTCCAGCCGTTCCATAGCTTGTCCGGACAGCACGGCATGGGTACAGCAGGCGTAGATCTCTCTTGCTCCAGCCTCCTTAAGCGCCTGGGCTGCCAAGCAGATCGTGCCGGCCGTGTCGATAATGTCGTCGATCAGGATCGCGGTGCGCCCGGAGACGTCGCCGATGATGTTCATGACCTCGACGACGTTGGGCTCCGGACGGCGCTTGTCGATGATGGCAAGCGGCGCCTGGAGCTCGTCCGCCAGCCGACGCGCCCGCACCACGCCGCCGTGGTCGGGAGACACGACGACAGGAGCGATCAGGCCCTTGCTCTGGAAGTAATCGCCGAGGATCGGGACGCCCAACAGATGATCGACCGGAATGTCGAAAAAGCCCTGGATCTGCATGGCGTGCAGGTCCATGGCGATCACGCGGTGCGCGCCTGCCGTCTCGACCAGATTGGCGACCAGCTTGGCCGTGATCGGGTCGCGCGACCGGGCCTTGCGGTCCTGGCGGCCGTATCCATAATAAGGAATGACGACGTTGATCGTCTTGGCGGAGGCGCGCTTGAGCGCGTCTACCATGACGAGTAGCTCCATCAGATGCTCGTTGACCGGCCAGGAGGTCGACTGGACGACGAATACGTCCGCGCCGCGCACGCTCTCGTTCAGCCGGATGTGAATCTCTCCGTCGCTGAAGCGGGTGACCTTCACGTCGCCGAGCGGCACGCTGATATGCCTGGCGATCGCTTCCGCCAGGCGAGGATTCGAGCTGCAGGAAAATAGCTTCAAGGTATTGTCAGGGTAGCTCATAAGCGCCTCGCTTTCGATGAGGGCGATGGCGAGCCCCGCGCCTGTGCGGGGCGGCCGCGAATCGCCGTCCGTTTAAATCTTTTCGCTATTCGCGGGAGTCTTCGCCGTCTTTGCGCTTTGCTGCCGCTTCCTTCTTTGACTTGGCTCTACCGCGAAGTTTGTCCGCATAGCCTTCCTTGTTCACCTGGCGCGCGCGCGCGATCGCAACGCTGCCGTCCGCCACGTCATGCGTGACGGTGGAGCCGGCGACCACGTAGGCGCCGTTGCCGATAGTCACCGGGGCGATCAGGTTGGAGTTGCTGCCGATGAAGGCATCGTCGCCGATGACGGTCTTCGATTTATTATACCCGTCGTAGTTGGCGGTAATCGTCCCGCAGCCGATGTTGGTGCCGCTGCCGACGACCGCGTCGCCTACGTAACTCAGATGCGGAACCTTGCTGCCGGCGCCGATCTCGGCGTTCTTGATCTCGACGAAGTCGCCGATCTTGACGTTGTCCGCAAGCTTCGTGCCCGGCCGCAGGTAAGCGAACGGACCTACGGCGCATCCGCTGCCCAGCTGCGCCGACTCCGCCACCGATTGGCGGATCGTCGAGCCGTCTCCGACGGCCGTATCGGTTAGATCCGCACCCGGACCGATGACGCAGTCCTCGCCGATGACCGTGCCGCCTCGCAGGACCGTGCCCGGGTACAGCACCGTGTCGGCGCCGATCTGAACGCCGGCTTCGATGTAGGTGCCGGCCGGATCCACGATCGTCACGCCGTTCGTCTGGTGGCGCCGCGCGATGCGCTCCCGCATGAGCCGCTCCGCCTCGGAGAGCGCGATGCGGTCGTTGACGCCGATCGACTCGGCCGAATCCGCCGCGACCGAAGCGGAGATGCGCTCGCCGCGCGCCTGGAGAATGCCGATCACGTCGGTGAGATAGTACTCGCCCTGGGCGTTGTCGTTCGTAACGGCGGCGAGCGCCTCGAACAACTTCAGGTTGTCGAAGCAATACGTGCCCGTGTTGATCTCCCGGATTGCCGCCTGCTCCGGCGTGCAGTCCTTCTGCTCCACGATGCGCAGCACGCTGCCGTCTTCGCCGCGGACGATGCGTCCGTAGCCTGCCGGCTGCGCAAGCTCTGCGGTCAAAATCGTGGCGGCTGCGCCTTCGGACGCATGCAGGGAGATGAGCGCTTCGAGCGTCTCCGAGCTTACGAGCGGCGTATCGCCGCAGACGACGAGCGTCAAGCCGTCCGTGCCGCCGATTGCGGATGCGGCTTGGAGCACCGCGTGTCCGGTCCCAAGCTGCTGCTGCTGGAGTGCGTATTCAACCGAATCGCCCAGCATCTGCTGCACGGCCTCGGCACCGTGGCCTACAACGACGACGGCACGCTCGCAGCCGATGCCGCGGACCGCGTCCAGCACGTGCCCGACCATAGGCTTACCGCATACGGGATGCAGCACTTTATATAATTTGGATTTCATCCGCTTGCCTTGTCCGGCAGCCAGAATCACAGCCATTCTCGTCATATCGGGCAGATGCCTCCTTTTCCCGCTTCCCGCGCGCACGGTATTTTTCACTTGTGATCATAGCTTATTACAAAGCAAATGAAAAGAGAGCCGTCGCCGGCTCTCGTCGATGCTACTTCATATTCTCGGCGCATACCGCCGTTAAGCGCGAACACAAGCACTACGCACCTTCGACCAGCACCTCTTCTTCCTCCACGGCTGCGCGCTCGTACTCGGCGAGTACGGCGGACTGGATCTTCTCGCGCGTGCCCGAAGAAATGGGATGAGCGATATCTCGGAATTCTCCGTCGGGCGTACGCTTGCTCGGCATAGCAACGAACATGCCGTTGTTGCCGTCGATCACGCGAATATCATGGACGACGAACTCGTTGTCGATCGTGATAGACGCGATTGCCTTCATTCGCCCCTCGGAATTAACGCGGCGGAGTCTAACATCTGTAATTTGCACTTGTGTTCACCACCTTTGCCCCATCAGAAGACTTGGTGTAATATTCCACAAAATCGTGCCGATTCCTTCTTAAATCTGGTAAAACTAGTCCATTATTTTAAATATTTTTTCAATACCGGATAATGTCGACATTGTACGCCCACATTGGCTTTATTTCGACAAAAACTCCCTTTTCGCGCGGCTTCCGATCGGCGCAAAACGGCGTTTCGGAATGGCATTTTTTGCAGTCTATGAACGCATCCTCCAATTCCCTGAAGCGCAAAAAAACCGCTAACCAAAATTGAGGTCGGCGGTTGAAGTTCGCGATCGATTCCCCCATCCCTTGCTTAATCAAGGCTGAAAGAAGTTGCCTGGCTGAACGGCGATATGCTTCGTCTTCAGATCGACTTCGGTGAGCCGCGCCAGGGAAATATAATCGTGGAGCAGACGCTCCTCGTTGTCCACCTCGCCCGATTCAACCAGGACGCCGACGCCGGCCACGATCGCCCGGAATTCGCTAAGCAGGTCGACCATGCCTTGGATCGTACCGCCGGCCTTCATGAAGTCGTCGATGATGAGCACGCGGCTCTGCTCCTTAAGCGCGCGACGTGCCAGCGACATCGTCTGAATCCGCTTATTGGAACCGGAGACATAATTGATGCTGACGACGGAGCCCTCTGTCACCTTGTGGTCGCGTCTGACGATGACGACGGGAACGTTCAGGTACTGAGACGCGGCATGCGCCAGCGGAATGCCCTTCGTCTCCACCGTCATGATCACATCGATGTCCCGGTCCGCGAAGGCGGTGGCGAACATGCGTCCGAGATCCTGCAGCAGCCCAGGCTGGCCCAGCAGGTCGGTCATATATAGATATCCGCCCGGCAGCAGACGATCCGGCTGCTCCAGCATGCTGCATACTTCTTCGATCTTGCGCAGCGCTTGGTCCTTGCGGCACTTCGGAATGAAGCGTACGCCGCCGGCTGCGCCCGCCAACGTGTGAAGCTCGCCGATCCCTTCGTCCTCGAATACTTCCTTGATGATCGCGAGATCCTCGCTAATCGAGGACTTGGCGGACTGGTAACGCTCGGCGAATGCTGTCAACGATATTAACGTGTGGGGACGATCCAGCAGATATTGCGTCATTTCAACGAGCCGCGCACTGCGCTTTAACTTTTTCATCCAACCCACCCCGTCCAAAACCGAATATTATAACGATATAATAACACTTTTATCCGGTTTTGAGCAAGGCGTCAAAAGCCCCATGGCACCCTTTCTTACACCCGATGGAACTGGCTTATAGAATGATTAGGTGAGCATGCGTACAACGTAAACCTCTTTGCAAAATCCGCGCAGACCATTGTAGATGCGAGCCAGCTTCGACTCCTTGGATACGAGACCGAATACGGTCGGCCCGCTCCCGGACATGAGCACGCCATCCGCGCCGAGCCGCGTCATCACTTCCTTGATCTGCCTGACCTCCGGATAATGGGCCAGCGTTACCTTTTCCAGCACGTTCCCCAACGCGCCGCACATCCGGTCGAAGGACCCTTCGCGGAGCGCCGCCAGCATGTCCGGCACGGACGGATGCTTCCCGACCTCGCTCACGCGGAAACGCCCGTACACGTCCGCTGTCGACACGTTGATGGGTGGCTTGGCCAACACGACCCAACACTGCGGCGGGCTCGCAAGACTCTCCAGCCGCTCGCCGCGCCCCGTCGCCAGCGCCGTGCCCCCGCGCACGCAGAAGGGTACGTCGGAGCCCAGTTCGGCGCCCAGCGCCTCCAGCTCCGGCAAGCCGAGGTTCAGATCCCAGAGGCGATTGAGCCCGCGCAGTGCGGCGGCGGCATCGCTGCTCCCTCCTGCGAGCCCGGCAGCCACGGGGATCTGTTTGTCCAGGTAAATATAGACGCCTTTCTTGACGCCATAACGCTGCTTGAGCAGCTTGGCAGCCTGAAAGGCTAAATTCTTCTCGTCAAGCGGGATAAAGCCGGCTTGGCTGGCCAGCACGATCTGATCGCGCTGCAGCTCCTCGAGCGTGAGACGATCGGCGAGATCCACCATCGTCATGACCATTTCCACTTCATGATAGCCGTCTTCCCGCTTGCGCAGCACGTCGAGCACCAGATTGATTTTCGCCGGCGCTTTCTCATATATTTTCGTCATATGTCCACCTGCCAGACCTTCTGCTTCGCCTGATTCCTGTCGCTCCAAAGCTTAACATATTATAACAAACCCCTGCCCGAATTGCGATTTGACAGGAATGGACTTCTATATGTAAAAGCCGGGGATGCCCCCGGCGGCTTCTTCTGCCCCTCAATGCGCCCGACCTGTACCGCAGCCGGGCACTAGCCCCGCCGGCACGTCAGTCCTGCTTGCGCGCTAGCGACTGCTCGGCGAGCTGGATCGCCCGCTTGACCATATTGCCCGCGTCCTTCGTGCTGATAGCGCCCCAGCCTTCGCTCTCGACCTTCCCGTAGAAGCCGAGATCCTTGGCGAGCTCCGTCTTGAACGATTCGGTCATCGTCCGTCCTCTGCGCCTGCTCATGCGAATCCCTCCCGTGGCTGTGATGAGGCTTCGCGCAATGAAGCAGCGCGGCCGTCAACCGTTAGGGTGCCCCCGAGCCGCCCCCAAAATGCAAAACAGGCAGTCGTGCCTGTAAGGGCGCGACTGCCTTAACGATCCAAAAGCTCAGTGCTGCAAATCGATGCGGACCTGACCTTGTTCATTGCACAGCATGACTTCGACGGACTCGGTGAGAATGTCAGCATAGCTGTACGAGACACGCTTGAACGCATTCTGCTCCTGGTCCAACTTGACGATGAACACCGACGGGTAAATTTCTTCGAGAACTCCCGTGCGTTCGATGGTTTTACGGCGGCCACCGTTGGCGCGGAGCATGATCTTGGATCCGATATGCGGCTCCAAGCTTCGTTTGATATCCAGAAGCGCGTTCTTGGACATGTCCACTACCACCTCTTTCCCTGTAAATTATACCTAAATCCAGGGGAGGTGTCAAGTGGTTAAATATTATAGCAGCGGACAAGAAATATTGTCAATAATGTTTTTCTAATATCATTTTAATTTTAATCAAAATGAGTCTGAGGAAATAGAATTTAGCCAAATTCCGCGGCCGTGAGCGTCGGGACGATGTTGGTGGGCTTGATATTCGGGAGTCCGATCCGGTATTTGCCCAGCGACTCGACCCCGCCGACGCCCCGCATGCCGCTGATCGTATTCGAGATGACGTCCGGCAAGTCGATCGTCTCCCTGAACGGCGTAAAGGCTGCGCGGACGGCGACATATACCGGATCTAGCGCATGGATCATAATGCGCGCTGGCGAGCTGGCGAAGTTGGCGCCGGCGGACATCAGCGCCTCGAAGTGAGACTGGCAAGCACCCGCGACGACAATCAGGGAGTCCTTGCTCTTATCGTAACTGCGCGCGGTTCGGACGGCCTGGATGAAGTTGCCCGTGTTTTTATAGCTCGACAGCTGCTCGTAGTCGGTTCTGTTCTTATAGACGCCGTCGTGGCCGGTAATCACCACGATATCGGGCATCACCTTCGGCAACAGGTCGGCTACTGCGGCCGCCATCTGCGATTCGTGACAGTGAACGCCTTCGGCGGGCATGCGCAGCTGCCTGTATACGGCCATGCTCTTTTTCAAGTAATTGACGTCGCCGTCCAGATGGAGCACCTTGCCCGGCATCTCAAAGTACGGTTTGCGCTGCCCGGACGAGGCCGCTTCCTCGATCCCCTCCTGGACATGGGCGCGCTCCGCCTGCATCCGTCTCACCGATTCGCCGGCCTGCACGCGTGCCGTCCGGGGGCCGCGCAGCTCGTCCGGGTTCCGTACCTGCTCGAGGTCCCCTACAGGCGCGTCCGCGAGCAGCCGATAATCCGTTCCCCGCAGCACCGCCGTATTCTGCAGCAGGGCCGCGATTCGGAACAATACATCGCCGCCGTATGATTTGCGGACGACCAAGTCCCCTAGCTTCATGGGCGAATCACCTCTTCGTCTATCCTATGGGGAGGGGCGCCCAATGGTGCACGCATTAACGCAAGCGAGGGTCCCCGTCGTCGACAAGACAGGGACCCTCGGTTCTATGCGATCATGCCGGCAGCAGCCAACGCTTCGGCCAGCGTCGCGAACTCCTGAAGCGACAGCGTCTCGCCGCGCCGCTCCGGCTTCACGCCGCTTGCCTCAAGCAGGCTGGCGAGCTCGGCCTTGCGCTCTTTGCCGACGAGCGCAGCCAGGTTGTTGTGCAGCGTCTTGCGCCGCTGCGTGAAAGCCGCGTGCACGACGCGAAAAAATCGCGCCTCGTCGGATACGTCGACCGGCGGCGCCTCGCGCCTGGTCAGTCGGATGACGGCCGAATCGACGTTCGGCGCAGGAATGAAGGCGCCGGACGGCACCACGCAGACGATATCCGCTACGCAGTAGTATTGGACAGCGATGCTGAGGGTGCCGTAATCCTTGCCGCCGGGCTTGGCCGCCATCCGCTCGGCCACTTCCTTCTGGACCATGACGACGATTCGGTCGAGCGGCAGCTTCTGCTCCAGCAGCGTCATGACGATCGGTGTCGTCACGTAGTACGGCAGGTTCGCGACGACGCTGACCTCGCTGCAGCCGGCGAACCGCTCCGACCACAGCTTCGCCAGGTCGGTCTTCAGCACGTCTCCGTGCACGACGGATACATGCGGATAGGGCGAGAGTACTTCTTCGAGGATCGGGATCAGCCGATTGTCGATCTCGACTGCGGCGACCTTGCCGGCTTCCTGTGCGAGTCGCTCCGTCAACGCGCCGATGCCCGGGCCGATCTCCAGTGCGCCCTTGTCCTTGTTGAGCGCTGCAGCATCCACGATTTTGTCCAATATATTTTTGTCGATCAGAAAGTTCTGACCCAGACTTTTCTTGAAGGTAAAGCCGTGCTTGCGGATAATATCCTTGGTCCGCGTCGGCGTCGCGATATCCATGGCACCCGCCATACCGCTTACGCCTCCCGCATGCTTCGTCATTCGCCTACTCCCTCTCTCGTCAGCTGCTTGAGCGCCTCTGCGAACTCCGTCCGCGTAATGCGAAACATCCCGAGCCGCTTGTAGAACTGCTTGCCGTTGGCATATCCGATGCCCAGCAGCTCGCCCATGCGCTCCCTGCGGCTTGCGGCGGCCGGATGTACGATCAGCCCCGCATCGATCAGATCCGGCCAGGCGATCTCCGGCTCGCCGTCTCCCGCGCTTGGGCCAGCTTCCGCGCCTGCGCCGGCCATCGCTGCCCGGTCCGCGCCTGCCAGCGCCGCCTCGGACGCAGACGCCGATGAAGCCCCGTCGCCGCGCTGCGCCGCGAGCGCTCCATCGGCGACGGCAACTGCGCCGCCCCCTGCCGATGGCCGCACGCGTGCCAGCGCCGCGCGTATCGCCTCCGGGCTCGCGTGCTCGACGCCGATGCCGTCCTTGCCGCGCGCATCGGCCTTCGCCAAGAACGCGTGGCTGCATCCCGGCACCCTCGCCTCGATAATCTTGCGTATTTTCTCGCCCGGCACGTCCGGATCCGTAAAGATAATGACACCGCGCCGTGCGCGGGCCAGCTCGATGCGTCGCAGCACCTTTTCGTCGATCGCCGAACCGCCCGTCTCAATCGTGTCCGCGTCGACCGCCCTTCGGATCGCCACGGTATCCTCCTTGCCTTCCACAACGATGATCTCTGCTATCTTAGCCAGGCCGATACCGTTCACCCCGCTCGCTCCGTTCGTTCCCCTATCCGTTCGTATTGCTTCGTATGCCCTATTATAGCCGACATCCCGCAAATGACAAAGGGAAGAGGCACAGGCCTCTTCCCAGGATGCAGCGACCCGACCAGGCCGCCGCCAAAAAAACTTGACCGCTCCGACATAAAACAGACACAAACTCAATAATAGCGGGTAATAAAAATTAAGAACCTATCAGGCGGCCGATGGCTTAACCGGTCCGATCACGTACACAGTGTTGCCGCGTTTCTTGCCGAACTTATTCGCATACCGCTCGCTGTCGTAGTACACGTCGATCTTCTTGCCTTTGATCGCACTGCCCGTATCTTCCGCGCGGCGGAAGCCGATGCCCTCGATGTAGACCCACCAGCCCAAAGGCACGACATCCGGATCGACGGCAATCGTACGACCCTCGGATACCGTGGTACCGGAAGCGGTGATGCCGTAGCCCGCGTCGCCTACGTCTTTGCCCGTCGAAGCCGGACCCGCGGAATACGCGGTTAACGTGACGCCGGATAAAACGCTCTTTACCTTCACGGATTTGCCGTTCAATTGGAGTGTCTTAACTTCGTCTGCGGCTTTGTTGTAGGCAAGCGACACGACGGCCGCTTTTTTCTTCGCGCCGACGGCTACGACTTGCTGCACGATCGGCTGATCAAGCGATTTGTAGATGAGCTGTTCGTTAACGAGCTTGCCGTCTTCGTAGACGCGCTCGAATTTTTTCACCAGTAAGCCTTGCTTGCCCGTCTGCATGACCTTCGTCTTGCCGACCAGCAAGTTCTGATCCGCTGTCTTGACAACTTTGTACGCCATCGGATGCTCGGTCGTGACGACCTCGCGTGTGACGCGGACGACCTTCACCTGCAGTCCCTCGTCGATCTTTGACGTGAGTGCCGGCGTAACTTTGTCTTCTGCGGAGAGCGTGATGCCTTCATTTTGCAGCAGATCACCCACCGTCTTGACTGTTGTATATTTGGTCTCTTTCTTCCCGTCTGCGACGAGCTGAACGCTCATAGCCCGATCGATGACGACTCGCGTGCCGTCCTCTACCGAGGACGTGAGCGCTGCCGACAACCGATCGTTTGGACCGACCGTGATGCCAATCTCCTTAAGCAAGGCGGAGACATCGGAAGTGCGGGTTTGGATGACGGTAGATTTCCCGCCGTCCACGACGGTCACGCTCTTGGCGGACGCGCCGTGCAGCAGCATGATGAGACAGATGGTAAGAGCAAAGGACAAGATTGCGCTCAAGAGAATCAAACGCAGATGCTCATGCAACCATCGCGCTGCGGTAAGCTTGCCGGTCGGTCGTGGATCATGGGTCCCTTGAAGGGGGATTGCACCCATTTTCTCGTTCCTCCTTCATAGCCTCGCCGTCGACTGTTTTACATGATATTCGTCTGACGCGACTATCCATTTGTGATAACGGCGCTGGAAGCTTAGTGTGGAGCGGCTTGCACACTAGCGAATTGCGCCGCCTTGCCCAGCTATGGAGGCATGTCATGCGCCTGCCATTCATCCCGTGGGTGCTTCCGTGGAGCGGTCTTAGCGGCTATCGGCACCGAACGCGTAAATTCGGGCACAAAAAAAGCCTGCGACAGAGGGCCTGGTCGTGGCTTCCGCTCAACTGGACGAGGGACGATGGGGCGGCACGAGGTTACCTCTCTCTACTACGCTTGCGAGGTTAGCTGTCGGGTTCGGGCGTCGAGAGTCTGCCCTAAGCGATCAAGCGGTCTGCCGTCAGCCGGACGGCGCCCGTCGTTCGCTACTCACCCCAAGATTGCTCGGACCGCTGGGACATCGGCAAGCGCCGATATCGTCCGCGTCGGGTCCCCCGCTCTCCCCGCTGGGAGATTAAGCGCACTGGAAAAGGAATGTCATATTCGGACTTCTGGATTAGATAATAACCCGCACGCCCCAAAGGTGTAAAGAACGTGCAAAGAGCGAATTTCAGCGTTTTAAGGCAAATTTCAGCCATATTTTTAGGATTTCGAAGGCAAAAGCTAGTTTTTTCTTAGAAAATATTTATTTTTCTGCGTTTGTTGGCGCTTTTTCTTCGAGTCGAAAACAGACACGTGCATTTCGATCCGTAATTTCTTCTATTTTTTCCCTAGAAAGGCCTGTGATTTCCGCGGCGGAATCAGCTACAAACTGCACATAAGACGACTCGTTTCGCTTGCCACGATAGGGGTGGGGGGTAAGGTACGGAGCATCGGTTTCGATCAACAATCGGTCCAGGGGGACACGGGCCAATACCTCTTTGGGAACGCGCGCGTTTTTGAAGGTGACCGGCCCGCCGAAGGAGATATAGAAGTTCATATCCAAGCATTGCTTGGCCGTCTCCCAGCTGCCGGAGTAGCAGTGCATGATGCCCCCGATCTCGGCTGCTCCTTCTTCGCGAAGAATACGGACGACGTCCTCATGAGCATCCCGATTGTGAATGATGATCGGCTTGCCGATCCGCTTCGCGAGCCGGATCTGTTCGCGGAATACGAGCTGCTGGACGTCCTTGGGCGAAGTGTCCCAATAATAATCGAGCCCGATCTCGCCGATCGCCACGACTTTGGGGTGACTGCATAGTGATTCGATCCAGCCCAGGTCATCCTCCAATCGCATGTCGACGGCATCCGTCGGGTGCCAGCCTACGGCCGCATAGATAAAATCGTACTTTTCGGCTAATGCAATGGTCGTCGGGATCGTCTCCCGGTTGAAGCCGATATTGACAATCGTACCGACGCCCGCTTCCTTGGCCCGCGCAATCACTTCTTCTCTATCGTCGTCAAACTTTGGTGAGTCCAGATGGGCGTGCGTATCGAACAGCATGTCGTGAACGCCTCCTTTGGTCAAATCAATTTGGTATAAGATCTATAAACCCAGCAGTTCGCGAATCTCGGGTTTAAGATCATGGACATGCGGGAGCACCAGGTCTTCGGGATAATAGATATAATACTTCCCGGTATGAAGTCCCGCGATCGACCGGACGATATCGCTTTTTAAAGATATCTCGGTCAATCGATCTTTTTCGTCCAGCACGAGGACGGGGGTCTTTTCTTTGGGCTCGGGATCCGGAGATCCTGGCTTGTACACGTCGTAGGGAAGGTTCGTCGGCGTGTCCATCTGAAGGTGGTAATCAGGGTGCAGACCGATCCTTTCCCATTGCTCCCGCAGCTCCGCCTCCAGTGTTTCGTGCGGACTGTCGAGGGGTACATACTTGTACAATCGGCGGTTTAAGAACCGTTTACATAAGTCCGCCAATATCTCGTCTTCTTCGTCCGCCCATTGGCCGAACGCAGTCTGTACCATCGCTTCATCCAGCGCCAGATAGTCCCGCAGTCCGATCGTGCCGTTCAACAACTGCGCTAGCGGCGGCAGCAGGAATTTGAACGCATGGCCCCCGCGGAACAACTCGCGCGCCCTCATGAAAATTTGCCTCAGTACGATATCCGAACTGCGCGTCACGGGATGAAAGTAGATCTGCCAATACATTTGATATCTCGACATCAAATAATCTTCTACTGCATGCATCCCGCTCTCCTTCACCACGATTCGCCCCTTATAAGGACGCAGCACGCGCAAGATCCGATCGAGGTCGAAGGTACCGTAGTTCACGCCCGTGAAGTACGCATCCCTGAGCAAATAATCCATTCGGTCCGCGTCCATCTGGCTGGACACGAGGCTCACGACGATCGGCTTGTCGTACGTCTTGCAGATGACGGCGGCAACCTTTTGCGGGAAATCCTCGCTTACTTCCTTTAATACCCGATTGATCTCGGTATCTCCCAATATAATCGCGCACGACCACTCCTCATGATCCGTATCGAACACTTGTTCGATGGCGTGGGAAAAAGGACCGTGTCCGACATCGTGCAGCAAAGAAGCGCATAAACTGACCATTTTTTCCTCTTGCGGCCAGTCCTGGTATCCGTTACGCTCAAATTGACTGATAATTCTTCGCGTGATATCGTATACGCCCAGCGAATGGGAGAATCGGCTGTGCTCTGCCCCATGGAAGGTCAGGTACGAAGTCCCCAACTGCCGTATGCGCCTCAATCGTTGGAACTCGGCGGTGTTGATAAGCTTCCAGATCGTCGCTTCCTGTACGTAGATGGACTGATGAACGGGGTCCTTGAATACTTTTTCCTCCCGAAGACGGTACATGTTTCGATCACCTCGTAGGTTTGGGCTTCACATTCGACAAACGATTATGATTTTGTCGAATGGTGTCATCCGCTAATTTTAAGAATTAATCCCGTTTTTTACCTAATATATTGGTGAATTGGTGCTAAACTGTGGAAGTTAGCGGGTATTCAGCTAAATTTCAGCTAAAGAAGCCACTATTTCTGGTTGACTTATTTGGGAATCGTTGGTACGATAGAGTACGGAAAAGAAAGAATTTTGTCGAATGATGGCGAATATGCGGAGGTTCTCCGACATTTCGTTTAATCTTATTTTACGCGAATGAGGGAGGATTTCCAAATGTTGAAGTCGACGGGCATTGTACGGAAAGTGGATGAACTGGGTCGTGTGGTCATTCCGATCGAGCTGCGCAGAACGCTGGGTATCGGGGAAAAGGATGCGCTGGAAATCTATGTGGACGGCGAGCGCATCATGCTGAAGAAATACGAACCGGCTTGCATCTTCTGCGGCAATGCGGACAACGTTATTTATTTTAAGGGAAAAATCGTTTGCAGAGAATGCTTGAAGGATTTACCTGCAACCGTGTGACAAATTAGAGAAATTCGTTTATAATGGAAGAAGCACTTACCAACATCGTTATTTCTAACCTTTTTATATCTCCTTGCCACCCCTCCCGGACTTAGTCCGCGGAGGGGTCTTTTTCTTCTTCGAGCAACATTTGGTACACTTCCCGGCGGGACAAGCCTAGATCGCGCGCCGCCAACCGCATCGCTTCCTTGCGATTTTCGCCGTTCTGCGCTTCGTATCTGGCGACATGCTCGGCCGTTGTCAGCTCGAACCACCAGGCCTCGCTAGGATCGGCCGACAAAGCCGCTGACGGATCCGCGCCTTCGATGACCAGACAGCATTCACCCAGGGGCGGATGGGCTTCTATATATTGCAGGCAAGCTTCGGCTGTGCCCCGTACAATCTCTTCATGCCTTTTCGTCAGCTCCCGCACGACCGCGATCCGTCGGCCGCTCCACCGCTCGGCGACCGCCTCCACGGTCTTTTTGAGCCGATGCGGAGATTCGTACAACAGGAGCGTGGCTTCTTCCCGATCCAGACGGGCGAGGAAGGATTCTATTCCCTTGCGGTCCCGGGGCGGGAAGCCTGCGAACAGGAACCGTTCCGTCGGCAAGCCGGATACGATGAGCGAGGAAAGCGCGGCATTTGCGCCCGGAATGGGAACGACCGGTATGCCTTGCTCGGCGGCCGCAGCCGCGAGATCGGCGCCCGGATCGGAGATGGCCGGCATGCCGGCGTCGCTCACCAGGGCGATTGTCGTGCCTTCGGCCAACAGCCGGACAAGCTCCGGTCCGCTCGCTCTCTTATTATGCTCGTGGTAGCTGACCAGACGCGTAGAGATATCGAAGTGCGTGAGCAGCTTGCGCGTCTGGCGCGTATCCTCGGCTGCGATGAGGTCGGCTTCCTTTAGCGTACGAATGGCCCTGAACGTCATATCCTCCAGGTTGCCGATCGGCGTCGCGACGAGATAGAGCGTGCCCGGTCCGCCTGACTCGCGAGCGCCAAAGCTTTTTTGAACCTGTGCAGCTGCTTGCAGAGGCAGCTGTGTCTGAGCAGCCGACGTGCGATCGGTGTTCCGCTCGCGGGCTTGTCCGCGGCCTTCCGGCAGTTCGGCGCGCTCTAATGCGCCATGCGGACTCCTTCCTCGCCCGCTGCGATCCCGTTTCTCCTTCATCGCTCAATCCTCCGCCCCTTCACTCGTGTCCGTGTCGTTCAGTTCCTTTTTGCGCCCGTAAAATACGTCCAGCAGTTCGCCTGTATACGTGCGGCCTTCTCCTTCGTATACGATTAGTGGCGGGAGCAAGCGAAGTTCCGGCCTTCCGCCCAAGCTGGCCTCGATAAGCACCATATTCGCTTCGGCTCCCGCCCGTGAGTGCACGAAGCGCATCCGCTTCGGTTCGAGCCGATGCCTCTGCATAGCGGCCATAATCTCCGCCAGCCTGGACGGACGATGCACCATGGAGACGCGCCCGCCCTCACGGACGCTTCTCGCGCAGGCCGCCACGACATCCTCCAGCGTGCATCCGATCTCATGGCGCGCGAGCGCTTGATGCAGATTTTCCTTGTGCTCTCCGGAACCGACGGGTTTGTAGGGCGGGTTCACCGTTACGGCCTCGTACGCCTCGCTGCCCTGCAGCGCGGGCAGTGTCTTCAGGTCCGCTTCCCGAATGCGGATCCGCGATTGTAACTCGTTGTAAGCGACGCTCCGCTTGGCCATGTCCGCGAGCCGAGGCTGCAGCTCCACGCCTTCGATAGATGCATCGGTCCTTGTTGCGAGCAGCAGCGGGATGACGCCGTTCCCCGTGCACAGATCGAGAATCCTCCCTTTCTTCGGAATGTCGGCGAACCTGGCTAGTAGAACGGCATCCAACGAGAAGCTGAAAACCTCTTTGCTCTGTATAATTTTATACGCATGCGTCAACAGGTCGTCCAACCGCTCGCCATCCAGCAATTGGGGCTTCCCGAGCATGATGTTATCGTCTTCATTCAACGCCCAACGCACCGTCCCGAATTTTTTTCTTCTATTATATATGCGTCATTTCGTACCACTTTTTTATACCGGTTTTTGATGCCGGCATCACGTTTCTAAGCTTACTCGATTTGCCTGCTCAATGCCAGCAACGCACCGTGTCCCATCCCGTTTCTTCTGCAAAAAAAAGCCGGCTCCCCCGGATTGGAGAGTCGGCTGTGCGCGGTTAAACTACACTTAAGGCTTGCTCAGAAACGAGAGGCAGAACAAGCAATCGCCTTCCATTCGCAGATGCCCGTAATATACATTGCAAATATGGAAGCCTTCGTGGTACAACCGGGCCAGGTTGTCGTAGCCTTCGCCAATAGAAGACCCGGCCGCAGTCTCGGCTTGCTCCTGCTGACGGGTATCGGCCGGTTCCTCCGATACGTCGACCGCAGGTTCTGCCACGAATTCGATTGTCTCGCGCTTGAAGATCTTGCGCAGCTGCTGGTTCTCGATGCGCAGCCGCTGGTTTTCTTCGACCAATTCCTTAATCTTGAGCTTCAGCGAGCCGAATTCCGTATGGAGGCCGCCTAGCTTCGTCTCAAGTTCATCCACGCCTAAGTATATATCCTTCATGGGCAAGCTCCACCTTAAAGCCAGGTTGTGTCGGTGACGATAGGCGCTGCTGGAATTACTTTACGACGACTTCTTCAAAAGGAAGTTCTTTGACCTTGCCGACCTCGAACAACTGTACGTGGACGCTGCGGCTGCCCGCATTGAGCCCGACGACCTTGCCGTCCCCGAACGAGGTGACGACGATCTTGCCTACGGCCGGCATCTCTTCCTTGGCGCTCTCGTAGTTGTCATGCTCGAACTTGAGACAACACATGAGGCGACCGCACAAGCCGGAGATCTTGGTCGGATTCAGCGACAGGTTCTGGTCCTTCGCCATCTTGATCGAGACCGGCTCGAAGTCCCCCAGCCAGGAAGAGCAGCAGAGCACACGGCCGCAGGGGCCGATGCCGCCCAGCATTTTGGCCTCGTCCCGCACCCCGATCTGACGGAGCTCGATACGGGTGCGGAATACGCCGGCCAGGTCCTTCACCAACTCGCGAAAGTCGACGCGGCCTTCGGCCGTGAAGTAGAAAATAATCTTGTTGCGGTCAAACGTGTATTCGACGTCCACCAGCTTCATTCGGAGCTGATGGTCCTTAATTTTCTGCAATCCGATGGTAAAAGCGTTTTTCGCCGCATTCCGGTTTTCCTCGACTGCATGCGCATCGCTGTCAGCAGCGACACGTATAACCCTCTTGAGCGGAAGGACGACGTCGGCCTCGCCGACGGTCTTCGGTCCGATGACGACCGTGCCGTATTCGACGCCTCGCGCAGTCTCGACGATGACATGCTGGTCCTTGGCTACCGGATGTTCGGCCGGGTCAAAGTAATAGACCTTGCCCGCCTTCTTGAAGCGGACGCCGACAACCTCGTACAAAACTACCCCTCCCGTACGCCGATGCAGACGCTCCGATGCGGTTAACCCGCCGTCTGTGCGGACGTCACTAGAAATTGCTCGAAAGCGAGCTGCGGCTGCACGTTCGCCTTGATACGGCGAACGGCGGACAGCGCCGCTTCCATGGACCGGGTCCACGCGTGGACGCTTCGGGTCCAGGCCTGCTTGGAGAGCCATTCCGCTTGATCGGGAAAGACGAGCCTCTCCTCGCGGCCGGTCATGACGTAAATCATATCTCTATACCATAAAGCAAACAGTTGCAGCAAAATGTCGGTATGCTCGGCCAGATCCGTCTTAAACACCTGGGTCTGCGCAGTTAGCAGCACACCAGGGAACCGGGACGGGATCTCCCTGCCTAATTGTATCACTACGTTTCTTATTTCTGCAAACCAATTCTCGGCCGCCAGCGCTCGCGCAGCTTCGAACCCGGCGGTGAGATGAACGACCGACTTGGCGATCAGTGGCGGCGTGCCCTCGCGAACGAGCAATGCCTCCGTCGCCTTCGGATCGCCAGGCGTGAACGGCACGAGCTGCGTCCGCGATACGATCGTCGGCAGCATCGCCTGCTCGCTCGGCGCGATCAGGATCGCCACGACGGGCGACGGCGGCTCCTCCAGAAACTTCAGCAGGCTGTTGGCCGCTTGAACCGTCATCGTCTCCGCCGCCTCGATCACGTAAATCTTGCGCTGCGAGCCGGCGCTGCGATAAGACAGCTCCCGCTGCAACTCGCGGATCTGATCGATCTTCACCGTCTGACCGTCCGGAACGACCCGGTGCAGGTCGGGATGGTTGCCGTGCTGGACCTTGCGGCATGTCAGACATTCGCCGCAAGCGTCGTCGCCCCCGCGTTCGCACAGCAGCGTCATCGCAAAGGCTAGCGCCATCGCGCTTCTCCCCGACCCCTGCGGACCCGCGAACAGGTAGGCGTGCGCAACCTTGCCGCTGCGGAGCATGCCTTGCAGCAGTCTTTTGGCCCGATCCTGCCCCGGTACCGATGCGATCGTCATTGCATTGAACCTTCTCTCGTTGATGGACTGAATGTATGGCAACGACTGGTGCGCCGTTAGAATACCAGGTTGATCAGAAGTCCCCGAATCTCGCCGACCTTTTGCAGTAGCTCCAACCGGCCTTCTTCGCTGCCCAGGAGCTCCTCGCCCATGGCCACGAGCATCGAATCGACTTCCTCCAATATTTTGTACCGCTTGCCGCGTCCGCGCCGATCCCAGCCCTTTGTCTCCTTCAGGGCAATGCCGCGCTTCAACGTGTCTTCGAGGAATCCCTTGACCATCATCCGGTACAGCTTCAGCTCGCGCACCGTCATGGAGCGCATGAGACGATCGCCCTGCTGGCGGATGTCCTCCAGCTTGCGCTGCAGCTCTTCCTGGGTGCGTCCTTCTTCGTTCTGCTGCATCAGATCGCCGAAGTTAGGCATCTCCCTCGGCCTGGAGTTGGCATCCGTACGTTGAATCTTATTGTTTGGGGGAAAATAACCCGGCTGGATCTTCATCCCGCTTCACATCCCGCCTGATAATTAGAAGTGTTCAAATCGTTCGACCGGGACCACGAAGACGGCTGCGCCGCCCACCTGTACCTCGACCGGAAATGGAATATAGGAGTCGGCTGCGCCGCTGACCGGAGAAACAGGGGTAACCAATTGGTCGCGCACTTTGCAGTTGGCACGGATGACGTCGAGCACCTGCTGTACCCGTTCGTCTTCGATGCCGATCAGGAACGTCGTATTCCCGGCCTTGAGAAATCCTCCGGTACTAGCGAGCTTCGTTGCGCGGAACCCTTCTTTGATGAGCGCATTGGAGAGCCTGTTGCTATCCTTGTCCTGTGCTACGGCGATGACCAGCTTCATCCATCATTCCTCCCAATTCAATGTAATATGAGCTTCTCTTTATAAAATTTGACACTGCAGCTTCAAATCCTGCCCCGCGCCGCATTTTTGCAAGCGCTATCCAAGCGCGGGCGCCGCCATTGACGCATTTACCGCTATTATCTTATTCAGCCTGATCCAAAAAGCGATCCAGCACCCCCGCTACCGTCGCGAACACGTTCTCGATAGCTGGATTGGCATCGACGCGTACGATACGATCCGGGAATCGCGCCAACGCCTCCAGATAACCGTCGCGTACGCGGTGGTGGAACGCTAGAGACTCCAGATCCAGACGATTGATCTCCCGGTCTCCATGCGCATGGATCCGCTCGATGCCAATCTCGGGATCGACGTCCAAGTAGATGGTCAGGTCGGGAAGTCCGCCTTCGATCGCAAATGCGTTGATCGACATCACCTCGTCGATGCCAAGTCCTCTGGCGAATCCCTGGTAGGCGAGGCTGCTGTCGATAAAGCGGTCGCATAAGATCGTCTTACCCTGTTCGAGGGTAGGTACAATCTTCTCGACGAAGTGCTGCCTGCGGGCCGCCGCATATAGCAGTGCCTCTGTGCGGCCGTCCATGGCGGTATTTGCGTTGTCGAGCACAATTGCGCGGATCTGCTCCGCGATCGCGATACCGCCGGGTTCGCGCGTCGCCACGACATCCAGGCCCTTCGTTCGCAAGTAATCGAGCATCATCACCGCAATCGTCGATTTTCCCGCGCCTTCGTTGCCTTCTATTGTAATGAAATTACCTTTCTTCATCCTGCGAATGCCCCGATTCTATATAATAGGCAGACGCCCCTTAGCGTCTACTCTTCTCTATTATAGCCTGAAAGCTTCGCAGGTTGAATGATTATCGTCGCCTGCCTGCGATTCCCGCTCCTGGCGGCAAGGGCCCGTATCCCCCACAGCAGCCCATAAACGGCGCCGGCAATCGCGCTTGCTGCCATAATATCGAAGCATACGTTAAACATGAACAGGTGTTTGCCGAGATCCGCTTCCCCGTCCCCCATGAGCGATACAGTCACAGCTACGGCGCCTGCAGCGCCCACGACGGCGAGCGACTCCGCCAACAGCCTGCTACCGGGCCTACCGGCGCTTCTAAGCCACCAACCTGCGAGGAGCCCATAATAGAAGGCGTAGCAAGCAATAAACCAGGCTAGCGAATTCGGCATATGACGATGCTTCCATTCGCTCCATGCGCTGAACGCGTAGGACAGCTTGCTTCGCTCACGATCGGCGGATTGACTATAATTTCCCAGGTAATAGGGTCTGACAGCCGTTCCGTTATTTGCCGCCTTCTCAAGCTTGCTCACGAACCGCTCGGGATGCCGGACATAGTACAAGGCAATATCGCGGTGGGACAGCCGATCCAATACCTCTCGACGAAGCGTAGGGTCGTTCTGGGGGATTATCGTATCCTTTTGAAAAAAGTTCGTGCCCGCCAATCCCGCGTATTTGTCCGGAATGCCCAGTTCGCTCATATCCCGCTGCAGATTCGGCGTATCCTTGAGCGCGCCGAAAAAGATCGATTGATACAGGTTGATATGCCGAAGCTGATCCGGCGCTAGCGCCATCATGAGGATGGCCGATACCGCCAGGATGCCTGCGCCGATTCTTGCGCGCAACCGCCAGCCCCGATCGGGGCGCAGCGCGGCCATACGCCAAGCCAGGATGGCCAGCAGGAACCCGATTGGCGCGTTTTGAATTTTGGAGGTCGCCAGGGCGACGCCAGCGGCCACGAACAGCGCCAGCAACCACGCAGAAGGAGGACGGACGAACGGCCCAGAGTCGTGTTGCGCTGCCGTGCTCCGCTTATCCGGATCAACGCGCGACGCAATCGCGACCGCTGCACCCAAGGCAAGCAAGGTAGCAACCAGGGCATACGGTTCGCCGAAGAATGACTGATAATAAGCGGTATAGCCGACATCACAAAAAATGCCGATGACGATCACCGCTATAAAGACGGCGGCGGTGCCGGTCGTGTATTTGCCCCGCATCGTTGGCGCATAACGCACGAGAAGCCACAAGGCAAAAAGCATGAGGGCCATGTAGCAAAAGCCGAGTACGCGAATATCGAACGTCTGGGGATCGATGAGTCTACCGATCCCTCCGGCGATGGCCACAAGCAGCACATGCGTCGATACATAACCGCCGGAAGTAAAGCCGCCGTACTGATAGAACTGATGGGCATAGCCGAAGTAGCGGTCCGTATAGGATTCCTGCGGGTCTGCATAAGCGATGCCGGCAGCGCCCATGACGCGATTGAAGTCGCCATTGTCCGCTACGCCGATGACCGGCGGTACAAACAACAGATAAATAATAATGGCAGCCGCAGCGCCCAAAGCGATCCACGCAGTGATTATGCGCGGTTCCAGTCTTTTATGCCATGCTTCGCCGTTCATGCATGATCCCCTTCCGTCAGGACTCGAATCGTCGCCAAGGATTCATCCGACGCCCCCTGGAATCGCGCTCCCGCAGCCGCCAAGCGTCTTAGTTCCCCGACTATAGCTTCGCTTATAGGCTCTCCCGGGTAAAGCAGAGGAATGCCCGGCGGATACGGAATGATCCATTCCCCGCAAACATGGCCCGCTGCCGCCTCCAGAGCCACGCTGGACGTAGACACGATTCTCCGCTTGATCGTAACCGGCTCCGAGATTGGAGTCGTTGTGCCCTGATTGCGGGAGGTTTCAGTCTCATCAGCGGTTGCTGAGATATCAGAAGCTTCAGCATTCAACGCTATGGCAATTTGGTTCAGCGCGTGCAGCAAGGCCTCCCCATCCTCTTCTCTCGTACCGGGTCCCAGTGCCAGCACCGTATAGCTTGCATCCGCCATCTCGGCGACACAGCCGCGCTTTTCCAACTCAGCCTGCAGCTCAAAGCCGCTCAGCCTTCCCCGCTTTTCCTTTATCGACAGTTTTAATGGGTCATCCGTATTAAGCGCCTCAAAGGGGAGTTCGGCGAGGGCTTCACGCACAGTCCGGGATACCGCAAGTGCCGTATCGAATAAGGCATGTCCTTGCACCTGGACTTCCCTTCGAGCCAGGTCGAGCGAAGCCATCAACGGATAGGACGGACTTGAGCTCTGAACCATGCGAAGGGCTTGCCGAATCGCCGGCCGTGGTGCAAACTCGTCTTGCATATGAAGCATGGCGCTCATTGTCAGCGAGCCCAGCATCTTATGCGTCGATTGAACGACGACATCCGCTCCAGCTTGGAGCGCGCTAGTGGGAAATGCAGGATGAAGCCCGAAATGGGCACCGTGCGCCTCATCCACCAACACGGGCATCCGCTTGGCATGCGCAGCTTCAACCAAAGGCTTCAAGTCAGCGGTCATTCCATAATAGTTGGGACTGCACAGAATAAGCGCCTTAGCCTCGCCATAAATTTCAACAGCTTCCTCTACAGTTTTGACGCTAGGAGCTATCGCGATACCCGACTGATCGTCTAGCACGGGTGTCAAAAAAACGCATCGAGCGCCTGCGAGCGCCAGGCCGTGAATAATGGATTTATGTACATTGCGTTGTACCAGCACAAGATCGCCCGGATCGCATACGCCGAGAATCATTGCCAAGTTGCCAGCTGTGCTTCCCCCAACAAGAAAACAAGTCTCTTCCGCCCCGAAGCATGCCGCTGCCAGATTGTGCGCCTGCGCGATCGCTCCGCTCGGGTCGTGAAGATCATCCGTATCCGATAGCTCGGTGACATCTATATTCATCAGTATTCCGAAGTCTGCTGCTTCTTCATCATCATTAATGATAGCGCGCTGCTTGTGCCCCGGGACATGGAAAGGAACCAACTGTTTTTGCGCATGACCTACTAGCATATCGAATATCGGTGCTTGTTCGATTCTTGCCGATCGCATTCTCGCTCATTCCTCATTCGGTCTCATAAATTTTTACATAATCACCATTATATCAGACCTTTTGCCGCACCCCAAACAACACAAAAAAGCGCCGTTTCAACCCGGCACTTCTTCGTATTCTGCGTCTCATCCTCTTCACAGTCGGCTGTCAGCCTTCCAAATGGACCCACAATTGCTTTAATTGCTGAACAAAGTACGGATATCGTTGATCCTCTACTTGGGTATTCACCATTTCCGACTCGCACGAATGACAGATAAATGAACTCATGATCCGAATGCCTTCCCGATCGCGTTGTCCGCATACGATGCAGGCTTTGCTATCTTCTTCATTCATGGCATTCCCGCCTTTGGTTGCCTTATTAGGACTAGTATGCCTCATACTCTATGAAAATATACCTCTTGCTAGCGGCTGCAGCCAGAAATTTAACAATATGCGTAATTGGAGCCGATAGTAATTACAGAACCTAAGCGCCGTACAAGGAGATCTTCTATGAAAATGCCCGAGCCTCCGCGCGAGGCCACCGTCTATCATTATAAACTGATACGCAAAATTCCGATGCGTCCGGAAACCAAATATAGTTATATGACCACTGCACTTCTCGGAGCAGGGTTCGTAACGGGATTTTACGCGTGGAAAGGGCTCGAGTGCATGGCGGTTGGCTTGATCGTTATGATACTCATTCATGCCGTCGTCCTGCGCATTACGCTGCGCCGCGTAGATGCCGCTGCCGGCAAACGCTGGAGCTTCCGCATTGACTGGCCGTGGATCGGTCCGTTGCCGATCATGGACACGAGCCTCAGCCTCTTCCGCCGTCTACATTTTCATCTGATGCTGGTCGGCTGCTGCGCCTCCGCGCTCCTTTATCCCTGGGCGCATCCGGCTTTGGTTATATCTCTCGTGTACTGGCACTTCTGGCTGCTCTCACCGCGCCTCACGCTGCTTATGCGCATGCGCAAGGAGCGAGGCAATGGCGTTATCCGCTTATCTGAGACGGAAGTTGCCTACTATCATATTTAAAAAACGAACTCATGGGGTTGCTCCTAATCGGGATCTGCTGCATCCTTTATTTTTGCTCATTTCATTAATTCTGCATGCTTGGCTGGCTTGGGCGCTACTAATAGCGGCGCCTGTGTCCGTCCCTCTCGCACTGACTCGCTCCTCTCATCTTCGCGTCCTCCGCGTCGCTCTTTCGCCGCAATGCCTGCAAATATACATCTATTTTCGCCGATGTCGGCCCTTCTAGGTTGAAAAGATGCAAATGTACATTTATTTTACTTCTCCAGCCCCATTTCCGGCTTGAGCTTTGCATTTACCTGCATATTTGCATCTTTTTTATCCCGTGTCGTTGGTCAGAAGAAAAAACCTGTACAATTGCAGTTATTTCGATCCGTCAAACCATCGAAGAGTCCCAGCATGCCGAATACGCGCATACCTGCTCCTACCATCGCCGTCCAACTGTACGTTCTGTAGAGTAGAGAACTGAAATTTCATCGGAGGGCGCAAGCCCTCCTTTTACTTTCCAGCACCCCCTGCATCAAACCGGACTTGAGGTTTTCCCTCATCCGGCTTTCCGATG
>NZ_JBHUJV010000013.1:0-628147 GCF_042683485.1 Cohnella sp. GCM10020058 | reverse complement strand
TCTTCTCTACAATAGGGGTCTTTTTGTTTTTTGCCCATGAAAAACCCGCTTTAATTAACATAAATAGTAATTTTAGATTGATTTTCATGTTAATTTTTATGCAAGGCTAGTGGGAAAAACCGCATAACTACCGGCAAATAGCCGAAAGCCGACGGAGATGTCACTTTCCTTACATAATGAGTGTTTACCGCGAATCAAACGCTCCAAAACCACGCTATCCTCGCTTATATCTAACTTTCACCTCCATCGAAATCGCTCCAACCGCATAATAAGTGCGACTAGAATGGCAGCTTAGGACCCATGAGAACTATCCATATGCTCGTAATCGCGTACAATCCGCTCTTCGAAAATTAGAAATCCTCACAAGAAATAGAGCTCCGCACTGTCCAGAACGAACAAAAGACGATAATATGATGTTAATCTATCATGATGTGTTTATAAATGTGACACAAACGAAAATCGCGAAAACACGCCCCGGAAAGGAAGGGTCACGATGAGCCTTGAAGCGTTAAACGAGCGCGTTAAAACCGACCTTTCTTACCTGGCGTTCGGCGGCGAAACATGGGTTCGCCGGATCCCGCATCAGGAAGGTCGTGTCTATGACGCCGTCATCGTGGGCGGCGGCCAGAGCGGACTGGGCATCGCCTTCGGTCTTATGCGCGAGCGAATCTATAATATTTTAATCGTCGACGAAAATCCGGAAGGCATGGAGGGACCATGGGAAACGTACGCCCGTATGACGACGCTGCGTACGCCTAAGCATCTGACATCGATCGATCTGGGCGTCCCGTCGCTGACGTTCCGGTCCTGGTGGGAGGCACAGTTCGGTCTCGAGGGCTGGGAAGCGATCGACAAAATTCCGCGGGGCGACTGGATGAACTACCTGCGTTGGTACCGCAAGGTGCTGAATCTTCCCCTTGTCAACGAAACGAAGCTGACGCTGGTAGAGCCGCTGGGAGAAGGGATTCACAGGCTGCATCTTAAAGGTGCAGGTGCGCCCGCTTCTTCGGTGCTGGCTCGCAAGGTCGTGCTGGCGACGGGCATCCAGGGCGGCGGCGAATGGCATGTGCCGCCAATGATCGCGGACAGCTTGCCGCCGGATCTCTACGCCCATACGTCCCAGGCGATCGATTTCGCTACCCTCCGCGGCAAAAAAATCGCGGTGCTCGGCGGCGGCGCCTCCGCCTTCGACAATGCGAACTTTGCGCTCGGCGCAGGCGTCGCCGAAGCGCATGTGTTCGTGCGGCGCCAGGCGCTGCCGCGGATTAACCCGATCCGCCAGATGGAAGGCTCGGGCATGATCGAGCGCTTCCCGGCGCTGTCGGACGCGGACAAATACGGGGTCATCGCGCACTTTTTCAAGTTCAACCAGCCGCCGACCAACGACACGTTCGAGCGCGCGAGCGCCTGGCCCGGCTTCGCGCTTCATCTCGGCGCGCCGTGGCTCGCAGTTCGCCCGGAAGGAGACGGCGTCGTCGTGACGACGCCGCAGGGCGATCGTTCCTTCGATTTTCTCATCGTCAGCACCGGTCTGCTCACCGACCCCGCCCTGCGTCCCGAACTCGCGCGTATCGAGCGGCATATCGCCCGCTGGGGTGAGCGGTACAAGGCGCCCCCCGATTTAGCAAGCCCGATGCTCGATGCGCATCCGTACCTCACGCCCGGCTTCGCCTTCACGAGCCGCGACGAAGCGGGGGCGGCGCAGCTGCGCGGAATTTTCACCTTCAATTACGCCGCTCTCATCAGCTGCGGCATTTCCGCATCGGCGCTGTCCGGCATGAAGTTCGGCATTCCGCGGCTCGTCGCCGCGCTGGCCGACCAGCTGTTTCTCGACGACCGGGAAGAGACGCTCGGCCGCTATTACGGCTACGATGTTCAGGAGTTCGTAGGCGAGTGGCCGCGCCGATCCGTACACGATTAGGCGTTACCCGCCGCCTCGCCCGTTCCGAATGCACGGCCGCCGCTTGGAGATGTCGTCTCCCTGCGGTTTTTTTGTCGTTCGATGCGCCGTAACCGCATCAAAGGCCGAATCAAACCGTAGCAACTCGTCAAAAATGAGCTCCATGAGGCGAAATTTGTTGGACGGTATTGCTGTCGAGTAGACTTAGAGTCGTGCAACCAAGAACGTTAATGCAAAGGCAGTGGAAAACTTGAAGCTCATTCTGAACATCCGCCGCGCGCTGCTCCGCGCCAACTCCATCCGCTACAAGCTGTTTTTCTCAATCTTGTTTTTCCTCGTGATTCCGGTCCTGCTGACCTTCTATCTGATGGACAAGCCGCTGGAGCGCGTCATCGAGCGCAACCTGGGCAGCTCGGCGCAGAGCGCCCTTAATCTCGTCGACATCAATGTCAATCTGCTGCTGGAGGACATGCTGCAGTCCGCAGTCGAGATCACGACGAACCCTGGCATCGTGACCATGCTTAAAGATCCGGACGCCATCAGCGGGTACGACAAACTGCGCTTGAACGATACAATCATGAACAGACGGACGAGCTCTTATTTTTCAAATACATACGTCACGCTCATCGATGCGAAGGGCGGACGGCTGAGCACGAGCTACGTATCGGACGCTTCGCTGGCCCGGCTCCTCCAATCGGAGTGGTATGCCAGAATGATGTCCAAATCTTTTCAGCTTGAATGGACGTCCGCCGATAGCGGCGAATGGTATTCGGTCAATCGACCGCTGGTCACCTTAAAAAAGACGGTCACGGAAATTCAAACCGGACGCAACATCGGCATGGTGCTGTTCAGCGTTGCAGAGGAGGACGTACGCAAGTATCTCGAGGGACTCGAAGGTCAGGTGTACTTGGTCGACAAATCCGGCGTCATCGTATCCGGCTCGTCGAAGGGGACGGTGGGCAGGCTGTTGTCCGAGGAGATGGATACGGCTTCGATGCGCGGGCAGACCAAGGGGCAAGAGATTGTCCGTAAGGGCAAGCAAAAGTGGATCGTCAATTACAATACGGTCCCGGTTAACGGTTGGCGGGTCGTGCAGTTCGTTTCCTACGACACGGTGTTTAAGGAAATATTCGCGATTCGCAAGACCAACGTGCTTATTTTCCTGCTCATATTTGTTGTGTTCGCCATGATTACCATTACGATTTCCTACGGCATATCCAAGCCGCTCAACCTGCTTAAGCGCCGGATGGAGGAACTGGAGGATAAGGGCTTCCATTCGTCTATCCCGGTCAAGGGTCCCGGCGAAGTCGCCGCGCTGATCGCGACTTATAACAAAATGGTCAGGGAAATCCGTACGCTCCTGTCCAGGCTGAAGGACGAATACGAGCAAAAAGAAGATATGCGGTTCAAGGCGCTCCAGGCGCAGATCAACCCCCATTTTATCCTGAACACGCTCAATAATATCAAATGGATGGCCTATATTCGCAGCGACAACGACGTGGGCGACATGCTGTCCAACCTCGGGGGCATGCTTGAGGGAAGCATCGGACGAGGCGGCAGCCTCATCCCGCTGCGACAGGAGCTCGATTATGTCCACAATTATATCGGATTGATGAAAATCAAATTTCCGGAGCGGCTGACGTTCGAGACTGATGTGCCGGAGAAGCTGATGGGTCAGGAGGTCATCAAGATCATGCTCCAGCCGTTCGTTGAGAACAGCCTGCTGCACGGGATCGAGCCGGCTGAAGGCGCCGGGAAAATCGTCGTACGGGCGAGAGCCGAGGGGGACCGCTTTCTGCTCGAGCTGACCGACGACGGAGCCGGCATCGGGGCGGATAAGCTCGCGGAGCTCCGGAGAAGCCTGTCCGAGGGATCCGAAGAAAAGCCGCCGGAGCGGATCGGCATTAAAAACGTGCACGACCGGATTCGGCTTCAATACGGAGCGCCTTTCGGCATTGATATTTTCAGCGAGATCGGGCAAGGGACGACCGTCGTCTTTTGCTTGCCGTTCAAAAAAGCGACGGGAGGAATGGACGATGAGACAGCCGGGCGTGATGCTCGTCGACGATGAACTGCTGGTGCGGCTTGGAATTAGGTCGCTGATCGATTGGGAAAAGCACGGCTTCGAATTCATGGGCGACGCGGCGGACGGGGAGGAAGCGCTGGCTTTGATGGCACAGGGCGCACCGGATATCCTGCTTACCGATATCGTCATGCCCCGCATGGATGGGCTCGCGCTGATCGAGCATGTGAAGCGAGCGTATCCGAAAACGCTCATCATCGTGCTCAGCAGCCACAATGAGTACGATTATGTACGCCGCGCGATGAAAATGGGCATCGAGGATTACCTGTTAAAAACGTCGCTGAAGCCGGCAGAGCTGCTGGCGCTGCTCTCCGAAGCGGCGGAGAAGATTGCGCGGGAGCGCGAGCGGGAGTCGATGCAGGCAGTTCAGGCCGCCCAAGCTGTCCGGGCTGCAGAGACAGTACGCAAGGACGAAGCTGCCGGCCGCAGAGAACGACTATCCAAGCTGCTGCTGTCGGCGCTGGCGGCGGAGCCGGACGATAAAGCCTTTCGCGCGCTGGCGGAAGCCGAGGAGCCGCGCCCGAACTATAGCCTGTTGGTGCTCGGCATGCTTCGCATGCGGGAGGGCGTGCAGGAGCAGTCCGCCTCAGGGCTGCTCGCGCACCTCGTCCGTTCGGAGCTGGCCGGCCGTCTCGCGAGCGATCCCGCCGCTTGCGGCGGCCGCGAGGTCGCTGCGCTGCTGCATCCGCCGGCGGACCGCTGCGATGCGGATCGGCTCGTCGCCGAGCTGGCCGCCGCCTCCCGGCAACTTCTTGGAATCTCGCTGGCCGGCGGCGTGCAGGGGCCGTTCGACGACTGGCGGCAGCTGCCGGAGCTGTACGGTCGCATCCGCCACCGTCTCAGCGTCGCGGAGGCGCAGGACACGCCGCGCAGCGACATTAAAAGGCTGCTGGACTATATGTCTGCAAATTATGCGGACACGCTGTCGTTAAAAGCCGCGGCGGCCATGGTCAATATGAGCGAGAGCTATTTAAGTACGGTATTCAAGCGGGAGACCGGCAAAGGCTTTACGGACTGGATCAATATGCTCCGTATCGAGCGAGCCGCCGCCGAGCTGGCGGAGACCGACCTGCCCGGTTATTTAATCGCGGAGCGGGTCGGCTACGAGAACGTCAACTATTTCGGACGTCTTTTCAAAAAAATAAAGGGCGTCAGTCCCCAACAGTTTCGGGCGCAACGGCAAAAAGACGGAAAATGAAAAGGTTTTCACGAAAAATGGCCCGAATCGAAAAATCGTGAACATTTCGTTAAAATCCGTTCCTGTTGGCTCATTTGCCACAGCGATATACTTGCCTCAACAAGTCGATCGGCCGATGCCGGCGGCCTGTCAAACCAAAGGGAAGGAGGGGCGGCGGCATGCTTGCAAGCACAATCGAAAATTGGCCTCGCGAGCGGAATCACGCGCATCCCATTATCCGCAAAGCTGTTGATTTTTTGAAGGGAACCGACTTTTCGGGACGCGAAGACGGGGTTTGCCCCATCTGGGGAGACGAGATGTACGGGCGCATCATGACGCTGTCGTCCAAGACGGCCGATACGCAGCCGGCGGAAAAGCATGAACGCTATGCAGACGTTCATTTCCTGCTGGAAGGCGAAGAGACGATCGGCTGGCAGCCGAACACCGAATCTCTGACGCCGTCTCAGGCGTACGACGCGGAGCAGGACTTCGCTTTGTACGAGTCGCTGCCACAGGAGTCGCGTGTCCGGCTGCGGCCCGGGACGTACGCCGTGTTCCTGCCAGGCGACATTCACCGGCCCGGGATCGGCGATCGGCCGGGCGACGCAATCCGCAAGATCGTCATCAAGATCGACATGTCGTTATTGTAAGCGTCTCCACGTTTTAAGATCGAGACAAGCATAAGGGGGTCCTTATCCATGTTAAAAAAAAGAATGCTTGCCGTCGTACCGGCCGTGGCGCTGTCCATGGCAATGCTCGCCGGCTGCGGCAACGATGTCAAGTCCGGAGAAGCGTCGTCCGGCGCATCCGGCGGCGCGGGAGCGGGCAAAGACAAGGTCGAGATCTCGGTCTGGCTGACGCCGCAGTGGAAGGGCGTGTACGACGCGACTGAGAGCGATGCCGATTACGACAGCTTTTTCAAAGCCGCTGCCGACAAGTTCGTCAAGCAATACGACAAGTACGACGCCAAGATCAACGTACAAGTAATCGCTGGCGATCAGCGGGACGAACTGCTCAACGTCAATCTGAACGGAGGTACGCCGCCCGACGTATTTTTCGAGAGCGTTTTCGCGATGGGCGATTACGCGCACCGCGGCGCGCTCGTACCTTTGAACGACATCGTGGACGATGCCGCGAAAAGCGACATCGCGCAAGGCTATTGGGACAACGTTACGTTCGGCGACGAGATCTATTTCTATCCGTTCTCGAACAATCCGGGGACGCTCGTCTACAACGCAGACATGCTCAAAGCGGCGGGACTTGAAGGTCTGGTCGGCGGAGAGAACGAAGTCAAGACGTGGACGCTGGACGAATATAACCAAATCCTTGAGGCGCTGAAGACAAAGCTGCCGAAGGACAAGTATCCGAATGCGTATCCGATGGCGCTCTACGCGCTCAACAGCCAGGGCGATACCTGGACCCTCGCTTACCTGCGCATGTTCGGCAACAAGTTTTTCGACGACCAGGGGAATATCGTCTTGGACGATGCGAACGGCGTAAAGGCGGCCCGGTGGCTGTACGATACCTACAAGTCCGGCCACACGAATCCCGGCGCCGAGTCGGTTTCGTCCAACGACGCCAACGCTATGTTCCAGAACCAACAGCTCGGCATCAGCTTCACCAACCCGGTCCTTTACAACAACATGAAGGCCGACATGGCCGCGGGCAAGATGCCGAAGTTCGACGTCCGCCTCGCCAACATTCCGTCCGAGAGCGGGACGCCATTGACCTTCACCTACGTCGTCGGCGCCAGCGTGTTCAAAACGGACGACGCCAAGCGTACCGAGGTCGCAAAAGACTTCGTCAAATTTTTCTCCACCGATCCCGAGCTCGTCAAAGCGTCGAAAAACAGTATTCCGGTCCGCAGCTCCGTCGTCTCGGAGTTCAAGTCGCAATTCCCGCTGTTCGAGGCCTATGCCAAAAACGCCGCCCATATGTTTTCCTTCACCGGCAACGTGCCGGGCTATAGCGAACTGAGGCAGGTGCTCTATCCGGAGCTGCAAGCGATGTACATCGGCGAGAAAACCCCCGAGGAGGCCGTTAAGGATTATCAGACGAAGGGGAACGAAGTCATACAGAAGGCGAAGGCCAATTCCGTACTGAGCAAGTAATGTCAGTATGTCGGCGTCCCGTCTAACACATTTTCGATGCCCGGCCCCGCGGTCCGAGCGGCGGCCGGCGCCTTTCGAGAAAGGGAACGGCAACCATGAGACTGCGAAACCCCTACCTGAAAGAAAACATCACCGGTTATCTGTTCATTTTACCGCAATTTCTGCTCTTTTTGATATTTATCGTTTATCCGATCGTCGAGGGCATTCGCCTCAGCTTCTACAAGATTCAATTCCAGAAAGAGACCTTCGTCGGATTCGACAATTATGCGGATCTGTTCGCCGATCCCGTTTTCTTTAAATCCGTCGTCAATACTGTCGTCTTCGTCGTCTTTATTGTCCTGCTTACGGTGTTTTTTGCGCTATTTGTATCGTCCTCGGTATTCGATAAAAACGCAAAGTACGTTTCGTTCATTCGCGGGAGCTACTACATTCCGGTCATGGTATCGATGGTCGTCATGAGCATGGTCTGGAGTTTCCTGCTTAATCCGGCCAACGGGCTCATCTCCCATACGGCGCGGGAGCTGGACTTCGGCATCGTCAATCTGCTTGGCAACAAGACTACGGTGTTGCCGGTCATCATTTTCGTGACGTTCGCGACCAATGTCGGACAGGCGATCATTCTGTACATCGCTTCCATGATCGGCGTGCCGAAGGACCTGTTCGAGGCGGCCGAAGTCGACGGCGCGAGCCGCGTGAGGGTAATCTTCCAGATTCTCATTCCGCTCGTCAGGCCGACCACGGTTTACATCACGATCATCAACATTATCGCCGTGCTCAAAATTTTCGTCGTCATCCAGCTGCTGACCGGCGGCGGACCGAACAATGCGTCCGTCACGATGATGTATTACTTGTACAACAATGCCTTCAAGTACAATCAGCTCGGCATTGCGTCCGCCGTCGGGGTCATCATGTTCTTCATAACGCTGCTGCTGTCCGTACCTCAGCTGCGATCGCTGTTCAAGGATAAGTGAGGGATGCATCATGGCGAAAACTTATGGCAAAAAGAGGCGCGAAGCTTACGATCTCGTCGCCAACGGCATCATCGTCTTTTTTGCGGCCCTGAATCTGTTTCCGCTCTATTGGCTGTTCACCAGCTCGCTCAAGAACAGTTCGGACGTCATCAAGATGCCGCCGGACTGGTGGCCCAGGACATTCACCTTCGGCAATTACGCGGACGTATTCGAGAGCCAGCCAGCGTTGCGTTGGACTTTTAACAGCCTATTCGTCGCGGGATTCACGACCGTGCTGCTGATCGTATTCAGCTCGATGGCGGCATATGCGTTCTCCAAGCTGAACTTTAAAGGCAAAAACGTCATTTTCATTCTTTTCGTCTCCAGTCTGATGGTGCCCAAGGAAGTTATGATCGTACCTTTGTTTCGGATCGCCCAGGAGCTCGGCCTCGTCAACAACCTTTACGGCATGATCTGGCCCAATGTCGCGACGGCGTTCGGCGTGTTCCTGCTTAAGAGCTTCTTCGACGCTGCGCCCGACGCGCTGCGCGAAGCCGCCCGGATCGACGGCGCAGGAGAGGTACGCACTTTTCTCAAGATTATGATCCCGATCGTCAAGCCAGGAATCGGCGCACTGTTTATCCTGAACTTCGTTCAGGTATGGAACGACTATCTCTGGCAGCTCGTCATCGGGCAAGACAAGGAGATGAAGACGCTCATGGTCGGAATCTCGACCTTGATGCAGGATCTCAACCCCAACTTCGCTTATAAAATGGCCGGCGCTACCGTCGCCGCGATTCCGATGCTGCTCATCTTCCTGCTGTTCCAGCAATACTTCACGCGAGGTCTTGCGGCCGGCGCCGTAAAGGAGTAAGCGCGCATGCCACATACGGAATTCGATGGGGATCGGATCGGCGCTTCCGGTGCGCACTGGGTCGCCTTCGATGTCGGCGGGACGGACATCAAGTTTGCCGTATTCGACGCAGGGGCAAATATGGTTTTCACCCGCTCAGAAGCGACGCCTCAGGGCGCGGACGCCGGTCGGCGCATCCCGGGCACGGTCTGCGGGATCCTGGCTGGCCTACTGGCTCGATTTCCCGGCGTCCAGGGTGTCGGAATCAGCACCGCGGGCGTCGTTAACCCGGAATGCGGCGAGATCGTTTATGCGGGACTGACGATTCCGGCTTATCGGGGCGTACAGTGGATGCGGGAGATCGAATCGCGCTTCGGCTTGCCGGCATGCGTCGCCAACGACGTGAGCGCCGCGGCGACAGGAGAGCATTGGCGAGGCGCCGCGAGAGGCTATGGCGACTTCTTCTGCGTGACGCTCGGGACTGGCATCGGCGGTGCGCTGTTCTGCGGAGGTCGACTCATAACGGGAAGTTCGTTCCGTGCCGGGGAGATCGGTCATAGCCTTTTCGACAAGGCGACTTGCACGACCTACGAGCAGCGGGCTTCCATGTCCGCACTACTGAAGCGTGCTGCGGCCGAATTGCCTGGATTTGCCGGCGGCGGCCGGGCGCTGTTCGATCGGGCTCGGCACGGCGATGCGGCTTGCGAACGGCTCATCGACGCGTGGAGCGAGGAGGTCGCCAGAGGCTTGGCCGAGATCGTGCTGCTCGCCGATCCGGCGATGATCGTCATCGGCGGCGCCGTGTCCGAGCAGGGCGATTACTTGATTGACAAGCTTAGCGATCAGATGCCGGCTTATCTGCCGGCAGGATTCGCAAGGACGTGCTTGAAGGCGGCGGCGCTCGGCAACCGGGCCGCCTTGTACGGCGCCATATATCCCTATTTTATGAAAAGCGAAGGTGAGCTTCAGGATGAGTAAAAATTGGATTAACGCCTTTGCAGGCGTCTATGTCGCGATGTATTCGGCATACGACGGACAAGGAAACGTCAATTCGGACCGCGTCCGCCGCCTTGCCCGGCATTATGTCGGCACCGGCGTCAAGGGTCTGTACGTCGGCGGCAGCTCCGGCGAAGGCATGCTGCAGACCGAAGCGGAACGCAAGCAGGTGCTCGAGGCGGTCATAGAGGAGGTAAAAGGGGAACTGACGGTCATCGTTCATGTCGGGGCCAATGCGACGCGCGAGAGCGAGGCGCTGTGCCGGCACGCAGAGGAAGTCGGCGCCGACGCGGTATCGGCTGTGCCTTCGATCTATTATCGATTGTCCGAGAAGGCTGTCGAGACGCATTGGCAGCGTATGATCGACAGCACGAGCCTGCCGTTCATCATTTACAATATTCCGCAGACGACCGGCTTTAGTCTGACGCCGCTCCTGCTCGGCCGCATGGCGGAGCAGGAGCGGGTCATCGGTGTCAAGATGTCCGGCGAGAGCGCGTTCGAGCTGCAGCAGTTCAAAGCGACCGGCGGCGACAATTTTCTAGTGTTCAATGGACCTGACGAGCAATATCTGGCGGGGCGCATCATGGGCGCGGACGGCGGCATCGGCGGAACCTACGGCGTCATGCCCGAGCTGTTCGTCGAGCTCGACCGGCTGTATCGGCATGGCGAGCTGGCGGAGGCGCAGGCGCTTCAGTTCGAGATCAACGGCATCATCAAGCGACTCCTGGGTTATCCGTCGCTCTACGGCGCCTGCAAGCATCTGCTCGGACTGCGCGGCGTAGAGACGGGGGCGCCCCGCCTGCCGCTTCTGCCGATCGATCCCGAGCAACGCGAAGCTCTCGCGGCTTTGAACCGGGACATCCTCGACCTGGTCGCATCAAGCAAGTAAGCCCATTTGGAGGTGGAGTAGCTTTGCTCGAACAGATGAAAGGCGGATTGGTGGTATCCTGCCAGGCGCTTCCCCATGAGCGGCTTCATGGCGCCGACATTATGGCGCGGATGGCCGCCGCAGCGGCGGACGGCGGGGCGGTCGGCATCCGGGCCAACTCGAATGCGGACATCGTTGCGATCAAGAAGGCGGTTGCGCTGCCGGTGATCGGCATCGTCAAGCGGGATTATCCGGACAGCGAAGTGTTCATCACCACGACGAGGCGGGAGATTGACGAGCTGCTGGACAGCGGCTGCGAAATGATCGCGATGGATGCCACGGCACGCGCCCGCCCAAACGGGGAAACGCTCGATGCGCTTGTCGCTTACTGCAGACAGCGCGCCCCTGCCGTTCGGCTCATGGCGGATATCTCGACGGCGGCGGAGGCGCTGACCGCGCAGGCGCTCGGCTTTGATTGCGCGGGTACGACGCTTCACGGCTATACGCCCTATACTTCGGCATCCAAGCTGTATGCGGACGACTTCCATTTTTTACGGGAGGTCCTGCAGACTGTGTCGATTCCCGTGATTGCAGAAGGCAATGTTCTGACGCCCGAGATGCTGCGGCGCTGCCTGGAACTGGGCGCTTTTTCGGTCGTCGTCGGAGGAGCCATCACCCGACCGATGGAGATTGCGAGGCGATTCGTCGAAGCGATCCGAGCTTGAAGCCTGTCAAAAAAATGAAAAGCGGACTCGCAGGAAACGCGAGTCCGCTTTTTTTGCAATTTTAGTAAGTATAAATTTGGGCGGCAATGCGCGGAAAGGTCAACGCGGTTATAACGTTCCGGTGCTTTTCGGATGTTTGGCTGGATCAAAAAACTGCATTTGTGCATCTATTTTCTACTGACGCGAGCCACCTGATGAAATACCTGCAAATGCGCAGGTAAATAAAAAGCGCAAGTCGAAAATTCGGTTGATGAAGAGAAATGCCTGCGCATTTGCATCTATTTTGTACAATAAGGTCGAAAACAGAAAAAAAGATGTATATTTGCAGGCGTTGCGGCGAAAAGACATCGGTGGCGATACGCCGGAGCCAATCGGAACGGCTGTTGGACAATCGCGCAGGAAGTAGCTACATCGCGGTTGCCCAGCAGCCGTACCTGTTCCAAGGGGATATCGTTCAAACGCGAATAATCGTTCCATCGCCAGAGTCCGCCCCGCCGCCCGATTCGTCCCCTCCCGGGGGGATCGTGCCGCGTTCTGTGGGCGCGTGCCCGTATATATTGCGGTAGGCTCTGAAAAAGGAGGAATAATGGCCGAAGCCCGCGCTTAAGGAAGCGGCGTTCGCGGTCTCGCCCTGCATCATGAGCTGCCTGGCAAGCGCGACGCGTTTATGGATGACGTAGTTGCCGACGGTCGTTCCGGTCGCCTTGCGGAATATTTTGTTCAAATGATGCTTGCTGACGAAGAAGAGGGCGGAGAGCTCGTCCAGCGAGATGTCTTCGGCAATATGGGCGTTCAGGTAGCCGATAATCCGCTCGACGGTCTGCCTCGGCCGCGCCTCTCCTTCGCTGCGATGAATCGTCCGGCTCATATGAAGCAGCTGCGTCAGCAGCGCGCCGAGCCGAATCCGCAGCGACAAGTCCCGGATATCGTCGCTCATCCCGGCGCACGACATGAGCTGCTCGAAAAAATCCCGCATGCCGAACCGGTCGGCATCGGTAAAATAGATGTCTTCCGGCGCGGACGCCTCATGGAACGTAGACAGCAGCAGCGGCCGCTCCTCGGCAGGCAGGAAGGCCGGATCGAAGTGAACCGCATAGCGCTCGTAAGGACGATCGCTCTCCACCCTGACCCCATGGAACACATTGGACGAGATCAACAGCAAACTGTGCGGGGCGGGCACGTATTCGACCCCTTCGACAAGGTAGCTTGCCTCGCCTTCGATAAAATAAAACAGCTCGTAAAAGTGGTGGCAATGCAGCGCGTACGCTTCCGTCCTGCGGCGGTCCAGGCCATGGTGGAAGTACACGGAATCGGTAAATAACTGCGCGATATTTCCCATTCGTCTCACTCCGTCATCCTGAACGTGACTTCAATACCGCTAGATTCGCAATCTCAGTCGTGCTTTTCACAATGGTTGCCGATCCTCGAATCACTATACTTAAAAGTAACACAAATCCCGTATGGATGACGAGGAGGAAGTCGTAAACGATGAAGTTGGGTGCGCAGTTGTATACCGTTAGATCGTATCTTCAGACAGAGGCGGACATTCGCAGATCGCTTGAGCGGATTGCGAAAATCGGCTATACGTCGATCCAGGTATCGGCGATGGGCACCATCGCGCCGGAGGTGCTCCGAGGCATTTGCGACGAACTTGGCCTAACGATCGCGCTGACGCATGTAAGCGCTGACCGTCTGCTGAACGATACCGAGGCCCTCATTCGGGAGCACGATATTCTAGGTTGCAAATATATCGGTCTCGGCGCGCTCGCGGAAAAATACCGCACGACGGAATGGTACGAATATTTCGCAAGCGACTTCCGCAAGGCCGCAGCCGCGATCGCAGACGCCGGCAAGTTGTTCATGTATCACAACCACAACTTCGAATGGCAAAAAATCGGCGGCAAGCGGCTGATCGAACGGCTGATCGAGGACTTCTCGCCGCAGGAGATGGGGATCACGCTTGATACGTACTGGGTACAGGCGGCCGGCGCGGACGTATGCGAATGGATCGCGAAGCTTGCCGACCGCATCCGCTGCGTTCATCTTAAGGACATGGACGTTCGGGGCATGGAGCAGGTCATGGCGCCGGTGATGGCGGGCAACATGAACTTCCCTGCCATTTTGGATGCGATCAAGCGGGCGGGAACGACCGAGTACTTGCTGGTCGAGCAGGATACGTGCGAGGGCAGTCCGTTCGATTGCCTGGAGACGAGCTACCTCAATCTCGCAGGACTCGGTTATCGCTAGCATTGAATACCGAACAGGGGAGCGTTCAAGATGAAGCAGCTGAAGCTTGGAATCATCGGCATGGGGAACATGGGGTCCTCGCATGCGAAAAAAATAGCGGAAGGCGCCGTGCCAGACGTGCTGGTGGCCGCAGTGGCCGAGCGCGAGCCGGAGCGTCTCGCGCAAGCTCGGGCGTATTTGCCTGCGCAGACCGCGCTGTTCGATTCTCCGGAGGCGCTTATGGACAGCGGGCTGTGCGAAGCCGTGTTGATCGCAACGCCGCATTACGAGCATCCGGCGCTGGCGATCAAAGCGTTCGAGCGCGGCCTGCACGTGCTGTGCGAGAAGCCGGCGGGCGTATACGCCAAGCAGGTGCGGGAGATGAACGAGCGGGCCGCGTCGAGCGGCGTCGTGTTCGCCATGATGTTCAACCAGCGGACCAACCCCGTTTACCGGAAAATGCACGAGCTGGTGAACGGCGGCGAGCTTGGCGCGATCAAGCGCGTCAACTGGATCATCACGGACTGGTACAGGACGCAATCTTACTACGATTCGGGCAGCTGGCGGGCGACCTGGGCCGGCGAGGGCGGCGGCGTGCTTCTTAACCAGTGTCCGCACAACCTGGACCTGCTCCAATGGATCTGCGGCATGCCGAGCCGCGTGCGCGCCTTTTGCCACAACGGGAAATGGCACGACATCGAGGTTGAGGATGACGTCACCGCATATCTCGAATTCGACAACGGCGCCACCGGCGTATTCGTGACGAGCACGGCGGACTGTCCGGGGACGAACCGGCTCGAGATCACGCTCGAGTGGGGCAAGCTTGTCTGCGAAAATGACAAGCTCACGCTCTACAAGCTCGACCGCAACGAGCGCGAATTTTGCTGCGACAAGACCGTCGGCGGCTTCGAGCGCCCCTCGTCGACGATGCTTGAGATTGCCGCCGAAGGCGAAAATCCGCAGCATCTCGGCGTCATCGCCGCTTTTGCGGGACGCATCCTGAACGGGACGCCGCTGACCGCGGATGGCGCGGAGGGCATTCGCAGCCTCGAGCTGTCCAACGCGATGCATCTGTCCAGTTGGCTTGAGCGTACGGTCGACATGCCGCCGGACGAGGACCTGTTCCTCGCGGAGCTCAACAAGCGCGCGGCCGCGTCGCGGCATAAGACGGGAACCGGAGCGGTCTTTAGTACGGAAGGGAGCTACGGATCATGAGTGACATGCAAAAAAAAGACGGCATGAACTATGCACCGAAGGGCAAGCCGAGTTCCGTCGTTTCTCAGGGCGAGTTCGCGTTCGCGGCGATCGCGCTCGACCACGGCCATATATACGGAATGGCGAACGGCTTGACGGAAGCCGGCGCAACGCTCAAGTGGGTATACGACCGCGACCTGGAGAAGGCCGAACGCTTTGCGAAGGCGTTCCCGGGCGTCAGGATCGCGCAGAGCGAATCCGAGATTTTGGTCGATCCGGAGATTCGGCTCGTTGCCGCGGCGGCGGTGCCTTCCGAGCGTTGCGCGCTCGGCCTTCGCGTCATGGATGCCGGCAAAGACTATTTCACGGACAAGACACCGTTTACGACGCTCGCGCAGCTTGCGTCCGCGCGGCAAAAGGCGGCGGAGACCGGACGTAAGTACATGGTTTATTACAGCGAACGAATCCACTCGGAAGCGGGCGTTTACGCAGGGCAGCTCGTGCGGGACGGCACGATCGGGCGCGTGCTTCAGGTCATCGGGCTCGGACCGCACCGGCTGAATGCGCCATCCCGACCGGAATGGTTTTTTCAGAAGGAAAGATACGGCGGCATTCTGTGCGACATCGGCAGCCATCAGATCGAGCAGTTTCTATATTACGCCGGCTGTACCGATGCGAAGGTGCTGCAAAGCAAGGTGTCGAATTACGCAAATCCGGATTATCCCGAGCTGGAGGATTTCGGGGACGCGACGCTCGTCGGTGATAACGGGGCAACGCAGTATTTCCGCGTCGACTGGTTGACGCCGGAAGGTCTAGGAACATGGGGGGACGGCCGCACGACGATTCTCGGTACCGAAGGCTACATCGAGCTGCGCAAGTACGTCGATATCGCGCACGATCCGTCAGGCGACCACGTGTATCTGGTCAACCGGGACGGGGAATTCCATGAAGCGGTGGGCGGCAAGGTCGGCTTTCCGTTTTTCGGAGAGCTGATCCTGGATTGCATCCATCGCACCGAACGGGCGATGACGCAGGCGCATGCCTTCAAGGCAGCAGAGCTCTGCCTGATCGCGCAGGATCAAGCCATTCGCGTCTAATCGCGCTTTTCAAAAAGAAGCGAGCTCGACATGGCCTGGTGTGTCGGCCGCCTGACGGAAGCACGAGTGACGTCCGCCGGCGGCGCAGCACGCCGACGACTTGCTCGCGCTGTCGATGCGCACGGGCGAGACCGCGCTCATCGGCCCCTGTAGCCGGCGAAAGACGAAAAACGCTCGTTCCGTGGATGGGATTCCCGGAACGAGCGTTTTTGCGTTGAGAAGTGTTAGGTGAGACTACTTGCGCCCGAGCGGCGGCGCGAAGCGGTCCGCCCCGTCGCCGGGATACGGACCGCTTTTTTCCTGATTCAGGCGGCGATTCGTGGACAGGTAAAGCGTGCGATCGGCGCGTGCAGCGCGACGCAAGTTTCGGATATCCGCCAAACCTAAAAGGACCGTCAGTGCGGTCCGCCCCTGACGGTTCTTTATGCGTTGAAACCTTGTCAAATGACCAGAAATCCAGGTGGCAAACAGTCGGTCCGACGAATCATTCTTATGTGCTCGGGCTTCAAACAAGAGCGCGAGATGATGAGAGAACCGGGTCCGCGTCCGCCGAACAAGCACTTCAGATCCGGGATATTTGTCGTGCCGCGATAGATACGGAATTTCCCCTGGAAGTTGGACCGGCTGAAGAGCACGAGCGTTGCTTCCCTGCTCGGCGAGAAGAAGCGAAGGCTACCGAGGTGGCTGTAAAGACGTCTCAAATCGCGAAGTGCCCGGTTGCCCCGCCATACGTAACGGCAGCCCTTGTAGTTCTTCTGGCTGAATAAGGAAAGCCTCGGGTAGACCTGCGATATCGTAGCGCGCATTGGCGTATCCACCTCCTTCCCTCCCCATAGTATATGGCGCGAGCGGACAGGCTGACTGGGGGAGAGGCGCGTGTTAAACGCCTGATTTCGCCGAATTAAGCTTGACAGCGGACACTAAATCAAACTAATATTACCTCCAAACACGGAATAATAAGGAGGGAAATGAATTGAATATCGAAAATATCGAAGCCTTCGTGCACGTTCTCCATTACGGCAGCTTCAACAAAGCTGCGGACGCACTTTTTCTGTCGCAGCCTTCCGTTACTGCACGGATTCAATCGCTCGAGCGCGAGCTGGACTGCCAACTGTTCGACCGCGTCGGCAAGCAGGTGCTGCTCACGAACAAAGGCAAGCTGTTCAGGCCTTATGCCGAGCAGCTGCTCGATACGTACCGCAAGGGCAAGCAGCAGGTGCGGCAGACGCAAGCCGCCAAGGAAGAGGTGCGGATCGGCTGTACCGTTTCCGCCGCCCAATATCTGCTGCCGCTCATTCTCCCGGCGTTCAGAAGAAAGCACCCCGCGCTGCGGCTTAAGCTGACGACGGCGACTTCCGAAGAGATCGGCGCGCGCGTCCTCTCCAAAGAGCTCGACATCGGCTTCGTCCGCAAATTCAATCATCCCGGCCTGAATTCCGCCGTCCTTTATGAGGATCCGATTCGACTGTACGTTCATCGCGAGCACGCACTGGCGGCCAACCCGCAGCCTCGCATCGAGGACCTGTCGCGGGAGCCGCTCCTCTTTTTCGAGTGCGGCGCGCTGGATTGGCTCCGCATTCACCGCGTCTTCGAGAGCCAGGGATTGCTTCCCAATCTCATCTTGCAGACGGACAACGCCGAGACGGCCAAGCGTCTGCTGCTTCAGCAGGAAGGCATCTGCTTCCTGCCGGGTATGAGCGTCCGCCGCGAAGAGCGCGAAGGCACGCTCGTTCCGATCGGTTTTCAAGAAACTGCCGGCATCGGTCTGATGACCAGTCTTATTAACGGGCAAGGGGAAAACGAAGCGTTTGCGCGCTCCTTAAAAGAGATCGCGGGTCAGGTCTTGTCGGGCGCGGACTCGGCTTATCGGATAGTGTGATTCACTTATAGAACTTATCTATTAGAAATCGTATTGACGCGCTTTCGGCAAGCGTGTAGATTATTGAACATATAATCCTTACTAAACGGGTAAGAATTATTAACTATTAAGAAACGGACGAATCGACCTGACATCCGGAGATCGTCGCGGCCAGCCGTATAACACGAGAAAAGGGTGGAGGATTTTAATATGAGAAAAAACAGATTATGGACGAGCGCGGCAAGTTTGGTATTGACGGCAACGGTAGCGGTGACGGCGGGCTGCGGCAACAAAAACGACAATGGCGCAGCAGCCGCGACAAGCAGCGCATCGGAAACGACAAAAGCGTCGGCCTCCGCGTCGGCACCGGCCTCCGCATCGTCGTCGGCGAGCACGGCGCCGGACGGCAAGGTCAAAAAAATCGTCGTCGGCACAGGCACGCAGTTCCCGAAGGTGGCGTTTCTGGACGACAAAGGGAAGCTCACAGGATTTGACGTCGAGCTCGTGAAGAAGATCGACGAGCGTCTGCCGGGGTATGAGTTCGATCTTCAGACGATGGAATTCAGCAACCTGCTGCTGAGCCTGGAAACGAAAAAAATCGACTTCGTGGCTCACGAAATGGAAAAAAATCCGGAGCGCGAACAAAAATACCTGTTCAACAAAGAGGCGTATGCGCATTGGCGCAACAAAATCATCGTGGCCAAGGACAATGATTCGATCAAATCGCTCGACGATCTCGCAGGCAAGAAGGTACTCACGGGCGCGACGAGCGCCGAGGCGCAGATACTCGAAAATTATAACAGAGACCACGACAAGAAAATCAATATCGTCTATCAGAGCGGCGCGGCAAACGATACGGTCAGCCAAGTCGCGACCGGCCGCGTGGACGCGACCATCGGCGCGGACTTCACGCTCTCCCTCATCGACCCCGAGAGCAAGCTGAAGACGGTCGGCGACGATCTGAGCGAAGCCGACATCCTGTTCGTCTTCCGCAAGGACGATCCCGAATCGCAGCAGCTCGCCGACGATGTCGATACGGCAATCAAGGAACTCAAGGCGGACGGCACGCTCGGCAGTCTCAGCAAAGAATGGCTCGGTCAGGACTTCACGGCCAACATCTCCAAATAGCGTCGGAAAGGGTGAGAGCCGATGGGTGCATCTGTCGATGTCTCCTACGTATTCGAGTATTTTGTCCGGCTGCTGCCTTCCGTGGGGATCACGCTGAAGATCGTGGTTTTCTCGTTTTTGATCGGTTCGGCGGTCGGCATGCTCGTCGCCCTTCCCCGTCTATACCGGATCCCCGTGCTGCAGCGGCTGTCCCAGGTGTACGTATCTTTTTTCAGGGGCACGCCGCTGCTCATCCAGCTGTTTCTGATCTATTACGGCCTGCCCGAGCTATTAAAGCTGGTCCATGTCGACGTCTCCCGCACCCCGGTGCTCGTATTCGTCATCACCGCCTACGCCCTGCATAGCGGCGCCTTCATCTCGGAGGCGATCCGGGCGTCCGTAGGCGCCGTGGATCGAGGTCAAGTCGAAGCCGGTTACGCGATCGGGATGACCGGATTTCAGGCATTCCGTCGCGTCGTGCTGCCGCAAGCGATCGCCGTGGCGATGCCCGTGCTCGGCAATCTGGCCATCGCCAACCTGAAGGACACGTCGCTTGCGTTTTCCCTCGGCATCATGGAGCTGACGGGCAAGGCGCAGACGCTGCCGACGATGACCCAGCGTTTTTTCGAATCGTATCTGGCGCTTGCGCTCCTGTACTTTATTCTGAGCTTCGTCCTTGAGAAGCTGCTCTACCGGCTGGAACGGCGGCTGCTCCGCCATGAGGCGACGGACGGCGCGTCCAAGTCCAGGGCGCGGGACCGGCGACGCGTGAAAGGTAACGATGCGAACGGCAGGCTGAATCTGACCGAAGAGGGGGCGCTGCGATGAAGCTCGATCCGGCATTCATCTGGGAAGCCTTTATCAAGCTGCTGGCCGCGATCCCGACGACGCTCGAGATTACTGCCGTATCGGTCGGATTCGGCTTTATCATCGGCATCGTCACCGCGCTGTCCCGCATTTACCGGATTCCCGTTCTTCGCGAGATCTCGTCGGCTTACGTGACCTTCGTCCGCGGCACGCCGATGCTGACCCACCTGCTCATGGTCATGTTCGGCCTCCCCATTGCGATCGACGCCCTGTCAGGCGCGCTCGGCCTTTCCTTCAGTTCCGTTCAAATCCCGATGATCGGCTTTGCGTACGTCGCATTCTCGATCACGGCCGGCGCTTATATGTCGGAGGTCGTACGTTCGGGCCTGCTCGCCGTAAACCGCGGACAGATCGAGGCTGCCTATGCGGTCGGCATGACGACCTGGCAGGCGCTTCGCCGAATCGTATTCCCGCAGGCATTCGCGGCCGCGCTGCCCAATCTGTCGAGCTCGGTGATCGGAATGCTGCACGGATCGACGCTCGCTTTTACCGCGTCGGTCGTCGAGATCAACGCCAAGGCGCAGATCGTCGCGTCGACCAACTGGAAGTTTTTCGAATCGTATATCGCGGCTGCGTTGATCTTCTGGGGGCTCACCATCGTTATCGAACGACTGACGGCACTGCTGGAAAAACGGGTCGCCCGCTATGACAGAGGAGGGGTCGCATGATCGCCTTGAAGCAAATTCGCAAGTCGTTCGGCCGTCAAGAGGTGCTTAAGGGCATCGATCTCGAGGTCGAAAAAGGCGAGGTTGTCGCCATCCTGGGTCCGAGCGGCTCCGGCAAGACGACGCTGCTGCGCTGCATGAACTACCTGGAGCGTCCGGGCAGCGGTCGCATTCAGATCGGCGAAGTCGCGGTCGATTGCGGCCATCCGTCCAAAAAAGACATTCACCGCCTGCGGGGCCGCTCTGCCATGGTGTTTCAGCAATACCATCTGTTCCGCCACAAGACAGCGCTGCAGAATGTCATGGAAGGACTCGTCGTCGTGCAAAACGTACAGAAGGAGGAGGCTAGGAAGCGGAGCGTCGAGCTGCTCGAGAAGGTCGGACTCGGCGCCAAGCTCGACGCCTATCCGAGCCAGCTGTCCGGCGGCCAGCAGCAGCGTGTCGGCATCGCCAGGGCGCTCGCGCTCAATCCTGACGTCATTCTGTTTGACGAGCCGACGTCCGCGCTCGATCCGGAGCTGGTCGGCGAGGTGCTTGCCGTCATCCGCAAGATCGCCCGGGAAGGCATCACGATGATCATCGTCACGCACGAGATGGCGTTCGCGCAGGAGGTGGCGAGCCGCATCGTGTTCATGGACGAAGGCGTCGTTATCGAGGAGGGCGCGGCTTCCGAATTTTTCAGATCGCCGCGGGAGGAGCGTACGAAGCAATTTCTGCGCCGCATGACCCCCGAGGCCGTTTATAATATCTAATTCGAACGGAGCTGGGACCTATGGCCTTATCCCTTGGCATTTTGGACCAAAGCATTGTTTTCCCCGGACGCACGCCCGCCGAGGCGCTGCAGGGTACGATCCGGCTGGCGCAGCTCGCCGAATCGCTTGGCTACGACCGGTTCTGGGTCGCCGAGCATCACGATTCGCCCACGGTGGCTGGCTCCTCGCCGGAAGTGCTGATCTCCCATTTGCTCGCCCGGACCTCGAACATCCGCGTCGGCTCCGGCGGCGTCATGCTGCAGCATTACAGCCCGTACAAGGTCGCCGAGAACTTCAATGTGCTCGCGACGCTGGCTCCGGGCCGGGTAGAGCTGGGCATCGGCCGCGCGCCGGGCGGTCTCCCGCGATCGACCCGCGCGCTGCAAGGCGAAACAGGCCAAGCGGCGGATCTGGCGAGTAAGCTCGGCGAACTGGAGCAGTACTTAAGCGGTCCTGCGGGCGAAGCCCATCCGCTCGCCGGCGTCCAGGCGAATCCGCTGCCCGCTGCACCTGCGGCGATTCATCTGCTCGGCACGAGCGTATCGAGCGCCGAGCTGGCAGCGAAGCGCGGATATCCGTACGCGTTCGCGCTATTCATCAACAACGACCCGGATACGGCCGCACGCGCCTTCGAGACCTACCGCGCGAGCTTCGACTATAGCACGGGCCGTCAGCCAAGGGCGATCCTTGCCTTGTCGGTCATCGCTTCCGACACGGAAGCCGAAGCCGCCGAGCTGGCCGGCGAATTCAAGAACGTGCGCGTCACGCTGGCAAGCGGTAAGACCGTCAACGTCGGCACGCTCGAGCAGGCCGAGGAGTTCGCGCGCCAGGCCGGCGAGACGTTTACTGCGGAGGTGCGCGACGCGGACATTACCCGCGGCACCAAGGAGCAGGTGCGCGAGCGTCTGCTGGAGCTGGCAAAAACTTATGGCGTCAACGAGCTGCTGTTTACGACGATTTTGGCGGATTTCGAGAAGCGCGAGCGTTCGATCCGTTTGATCAAGGAAGCGTTCGAGGAGCTGCCGGTCGGCGTCGACTGAATGGCCGATTGATTGAATGGCCGATTAATAGAAGAGGTAGCGAAAGGCGGTTGCCGGTTATCGAATGACCGCCCGACCGAAGGAGGGACATGAGATGAGTCTGAGAGCAGATGAGCCGCTAGAACGGCAATTAATCGAAATTCGGCGCCGGCTGCACGCCAATCCGGAGCTGTCCGGCGAAGAATACGAGACGACCGCAGCGATCCGCGAATGGCTCGGGCAGGAAGGCGTCCGGATCGCGGATTATCCGCTCAAGACCGGTCTCGTCGCCGAGATCGGCGGTCTGCTTGGAGGCCCGATCGTCGCGCTGCGCGCGGACATCGACGCCCTGCCGATCCAGGAGGAGACGGGACTGCCGTTCGCCTCGCAGCGGCCTGGCGTCATGCATGCATGCGGTCACGATTTTCACACGGCGGCGCTGATCGGCGCCGCGGTGCTGCTAAAGCGCCGGGAAGCCGAGCTGCCGGGCACGGTGCGACTGCTGTTCCAGCCGGCGGAGGAAAAGGCGAAGGGCGCGGCCCAGGTGATCGCAAGCGGCGCGCTGGCGAACGTCGCCGCGGTATTCGGCCTGCACAACAAGCCGGATCTGCCGGTCGGCACGATCGGCATCCGTTCCGGTCCGATCATGGCGGCCGCGGACGGCTTCGCGGTCGAAGTCGACGGGAAAGGAACGCACGCAGCGGTGCCGGAGGCGGGGCTTGATCCGCTCGTCACGGCCGCGCACATGCTGACGGCGCTGCAGAGCATCGTCAGCCGCAACGTCAGCTCGCTCGACAGCGCGGTCGTCAGCGTCACCCGGCTCAGCGCGGGCACATCCTGGAACGTCATTCCGGAAAAGGCGATCTTCGACGGGACGATCCGCACGTTCGACGAAAGCGTCCGCGCCGAGGTGCGCAGGCGCTTCGAACAAGTGGTTGACGGCGTGGCGGCCGCGTTCGGCACGACGGCGCGCACGCGCTGGACCGGCGGGCCGCCGCCGGTCGTCAACGACGCGCGCTGGGCGCGTTCGGCAGCGAAGGCCGCCGAGCGGGCAGGACTTACGGTCTTGGAGCCGAAGCCTTCGCCGGCGGGCGAGGACTTCGCCCTATATCTGAAGGAAGCGCCGGGCGCCTTCGTCTTTCTGGGCACGAACGGTCCGCGCGAGTGGCATCATCCCGCCTTCGACGTCGACGAAGCTGCGCTCCCGCATGCCGCTAACTATCTCGCGGCCGTGGCGACCCGCGCGCTGGCGGAATTGTCGGCCGACGAGACGGCCGGCTCCGAGCCCATTGCGGCGCGCGCCGAAGCCGGAGCGCAAGCATGAGCGGCGCGGGCGTGTATGACGTCATTGTCGTCGGCGCCGGATCGATGGGGATGAGCGCAGGCTATCATTTGGCCGCCCGCGGGCTGAAGACGCTCCTGATCGACGCGTTCGACCCGCCTCACACGGGCGGAAGCCATCATGGAGAGCCCAGACTGATTCGTCACGTCTACCACGGAGGCGCGCACTATGTCAGACTCGCGCTTCGGTCCGACGCGCTGTGGCGCGAGCTGGAGGAGCGGACGGGCGAACGGCTGCTCGAACGGTCCGGCGTGCTAAACGTGAGCGACCCGGGCGCCTACGCGTACGATGGCCGGTTCGCCGATGCCGATCGCGAGGGCGTTCGTTACGAATCGCTGGACGCTGCCGAGATCGAGCGGCGGTGGCCGGGATGGACCGTGCCCGCGCACTACCGCGGGCTGTATGAGCCGGACGCGGGATATTTGTACAGCGAGCGCTGCGTTGCCGCGTATCGGCGCGAAGCGCTGGCGGCCGGCGCGGAGCTGCTGACGGATACGGCCGTCCATGGCATTGAGGCAAGGCGCGGCGGCGGTCTTGCGGTAAAAACGAGCCGCGGCGAATTCGCGGCCGGCAAGGTCGTCGTTAGCGCCGGCGCCTGGTTCAAATCGCTGGAACCGAGCGTAAAGCTGCCAATCCGGGCGGTCCGCAAGGTCGTCGGCTGGTTCGAGGCCGACGAGCGTCTCTACCGCGCGGGCCATCTGCCGGGCTTCACGTTCGGCGGACCGGAGGGCGGCTACTACGGGTTCCCGAGCATCGGCGGCGCCGGCGTCAAGATCGGCCGGCACGACGGCGGCCGACCCTGGCAGCCGGGCGAACGCTTTGAGCCTTTTGGCGCTTATCCGGAGGACGAAGCCGATCTGCGGGCGGCGCTCCGCGAATTTCTCCCCGGCGCCGAGGGCCGCCTGCTGCACGGCGCGGCATGCAAATACGAGCTGTCCCCGGACGACCAGTTCATCATCGACGCGCATCCGGCGCTTCCGGGCGTGCTGCTCGCCGGCGGTTTCTCCGGTCACGGCTTCAAGTTCGCCAGCGCGATCGGAGAGGCGCTGGCCGAATGGACGCAATCGGACATTCCCCCGCAAGACCTTCTGCCGTTCTCGCTCTCCCGTTTCCCGTCGGCAACCGCAGCTTCAACCCCATAAGGAGGTCGTTTACGCATGAGCAATCATAACGCCGATATCGACGCGTTTTCTAAAACTTACGATTGGCTGACGGACGCCGTCCGCGGATTGGACGTAGCCGCGCTGACCTGGAAGCCGGGTCCGGGCAAATGGAGCGCCACCGAGGTGCTCGTCCATCTGGCCGATCATCTGATCGTCGTTTCCTTCCGCATTCGGGAGATCTTGTCCGGCTCGCAAGTTCGTCTGCCCGCCTTCAACCAGGACCCCTGGGTCGAAGGCCAATACGGCAACGAAGCGGAGGCGTCCGACGTGCTCGAGGGCTTCCGTTCTCTCGTCGCTTACAACGCGCGCCTGCTGCATCGGCTGTCCCCGGCGGATTGGGAGAAAGAAGCGATCAACGCCAAGGGCGACAGGGTGACGCTTGCCGATGTCGTGCGCGGTTTCGCGGCGCATGCAAAGCATCATCTCGGACAGCTTGACAGAATCAAGGCGGCAGAGGCCGCGGCGCTTGGCCGCGAGCCGTCGGCTTCCGCACGAGAGGGGGCTTAACCATGGCGCAGGCGAACATTCAAGTCCGCGACGCCGAAGACGGCGACCGCGAAGCGATCCGGGAGGTACTGCTCGCGGCTTACGGCCAATACGAAGCAACCATGCCGGAGGAACGTTGGATTGAATACAAAAACAATATCGCCGCATCGGTCGACGCGCCCGGACCGTTCGCCCGCCTGGTAGCCGAGCGGGAGGGCAGGCTTGTCGGCAGCGCGGTGCTGTTCGACTCCTCGATCGTCGCTTACGGCCGCGATATCGGCATCGAGTCCCCGATTATCCGCCTGATTGCCGTTAGCCCCGAAGCCCGCGGCCAAGGCGTCGCCACTGCGCTGCTGCGCGAGTCCGCGCTTCGCGCGAAGGCGCATGGCGGCGAGACGCTCCACCTCCACACCTCCGATCTCATGGCTTCCGCCGTTCGCCTGTACGAACGCCTCGGCTTTGAGCGCGCCTACGACAAAGACCTCTATAACGGCGACATTCTCGTCAAGAGTTATCGTCTTCAACTGAACGACGCCGCCCTGCTGAAGATCTGATTTCATTTCCCCATATTAAAGGAGGCAATACGATGAGCGCACGCAAAAAGCTGAAGTTCGGCGCACTTATCCACGGCGTAGGCGGCAACATCTCGGCATGGAGACATCCGGAGATTCCGTCCGACGCGAGCGTCAGCCTTCCATTCTACGTGCAGGCAGCCCAAAAGGCGGAAGAAGGCCTGTTCGACCTCGTCTTTATCGCGGACGGTCTTTATATTAACGAAAAGTCCATCCCGCACTTCCTCAACCGCTTCGAGCCGATCACCATCCTGTCTGCGCTCGCGGCCGTCACCAAGAACATCGGGCTCGTCGGAACGCTGTCCTCCTCTTATAGCGAGCCCTTTACGGTGGCGCGCCAGTTCGGCTCGCTCGACCAGATCAGCGGCGGCCGCGCCGGCTGGAACGTCGTGACCTCGCCGCTCGAAGGCTCCGCGCGCAACTATGGGAAGACGGAGCATCCGACCCATGACGAGCGCTACGAGATCGCGGAGGAGTACCTGGCAGTAACGAAGGGCCTCTGGGATTCGTGGGAAGACGACGCGTTCGTGCGCGACAAAGCGTCCGGCGTGTTCTTCGACCCTTCCAAATTGCACAAGCTGAATCATAAGGGCAAGCATTTCTCCGTCGAAGGTCCGCTTAACGTCGCCCGTTCCAAGCAGGGTCAGCCGGTCATCTTTCAGGCAGGTTCCTCGGAGAGCGGCAAAAACCTGGCAGCCAAGGAAGCCGACGCCGTCTTCACCGGCCAGGAAAATCTGCAGGAGGCGAAGGCGTTCTACAAGGATGTCAAGGACCGCGCAGTAGCTTACGGCCGTTCGCGCGACGACATCGCCATTCTGCCTGGCATCGGGCCGATCATCGGCCGCACGCGGGAGGACGCGGAGCGCAAGTACGAGGAGATTGCGAGTCTCGTATCGATCGAAAAAGCGCTGGATTACCTCGGCCGGTTTTTCGAGCATCACGACTTTTCGCAATATCCGCTCGACGAGCCGTTTCCGGACATCGGGGACCTCGGCAGCAACAGCTTCCGAAGCGGCACGGACAAAATCAAGAAGGACGCGCGCGAGCAAGGGCTCACGCTTCGCCAAGTGGCGCTCCGCGCGGCGACGCCTCGCGGCCAGTTCATCGGGACGCCGGAGCAGATCGCGGATCAGCTCGAGCAGTGGCATAGGGAAGAGGCGGCCGATGGCTTCATCATTCACTCGACGCTGCCGAGCGGCCTGAACGACTTCGTCGAGCTTGTCGTACCGCTGCTGCAAGAACGCGGCATCTACCGCACGGAATACGAAGCCGACACGCTCCGCGGCAATCTCGGCGTGCCGATTCCGGCCAATCGGCATACGCTGGCGAAGGCTTCGGTAGAGGTATAAGGTTTGTTTTAAGGAATAAAAAGGGATGAAGCGGCGCGAAGGATTGCGCTGGTTTATCCCTTTTTTGAATATCAAAGCAATGGCGGCGATTCGTGGACAGGGTCGGCTTGCTATCGGCGTGAAGGCGCTTCTCGGATGTTTGACCGATCGTAAAACCTGCATTTGTACAGGTATTTTCTGCAGACTCGCGACGCTTGATGAAATACATGCAAATACTGCAGGTAAATTCAAAGCGCATGCCGGAAATCGGGATGATGGAAGAAAAAACCTGCATTTTTGTATCTTTTTTGTACAAAAGGGATGATACCGGCAAAAAAAGCTGTATATTCGCAGGCTTTAAAGCGGAGGAACGACGCGGGCGATGATCGGTCAGCCAATCGGAATGGCTGTCGGCTGGGACAACGACTATGCGATGATCAAATGCCGGATATCCGCAGATTTGATTAAATCCTTGAAGAAGGACTCTTTCGGGATAAGGTGTGTCGGTGTGCTGACGGCGCCGGAGCATAATGTAAGAGAGCGCGGTTACAGGATGGGACTGAGGAGCGAATAAGCGCCGGGTTAAACCCGACAAAACCGCCGACTGGAGGCGCGGCGGCGCAAATTAGTTCCGATTGAGGCTACATTCTGAGCTTTGGCGGGCTATGAGCGAAAAGAGTCTCTGACGGAGACTACACCGGGAGTCACGGTCGACTGTGAGGGGAAAGGAGCTTCCACGGAGACTGCATTGGGTACCTTAACCGCCTAATAGCAGAAAGAAGCTCTGACGAAGACTACATCATCCGTCAAATCGCCGGCGGCACCGATGAAGCGAGCCGTGCAGCCCGACGGCCGACGATGTCGGCCTGGACGATCGCTTCCGCCAGCAGGCGCTCGCTGACCGGGAACGCCAATCCTTCGGCGGTATCGGCATCGAACGGGACGTAAGCGGCGATTCGCGCGGCGATAAGGGAGGGGGCGCCGGCGAAGCCGAGCTCCGCGAGTGTGACCGGCAGCCCTAGCTGCAGATAAAATCCCGCCCAGTAGGCGGCTTCCTCGAATTGTCCTTCCAGCGCGAGCTGGGCGAGCAGGCCGAATGCGACCTTTTCACCGTGCAGCGTGCCCTTCGTCTCGGGAAACCAGGTAAGCGCGTCGTGGATCGCATGGGCGAATGCCGTGCGCTTGCCGTCGCCGTCGATGCTGCCGACGAGACCCGCCAGCAAAAAAATCGCGTCGATGACGTCGGGAAACGCCGGATGCGTCTTATCTTTCTCGGCCTCCCGGTAGACGGCGACCGCCTCGCGCTTCAAAATCTCAAGCGCAAGCAGCGACGTATGCCAGCCGATCCGGCCGTCCAGGCGGCCGTACTTCCCGTAGGAGACGTTGATGCGCGTCTCGTACCATAACACCACGCTATCGGCAATGCCGGCCGATAAATATCGGAGAGGTGCTGCGGCGAGCAGGTCGGCATCGGCCAGCACGAGCGCGGGAGAGCCGGTCAGCGGCCGGTGGCCGACGACGCCGCCCGCATCGTCATATAGTACGGTTAGCGCCGACCATGCCGCACAAGTGGCGGGGACGGTCGGTATCGTCACGACCGGCAGGCCAAGCCGTTGTGCGACGGATTTGCTTAAGTCCAACGCGCTGCCGCCGCCTGCGCCGACGACGAGCTCGGCACCGAAGGCGGCGGCTTTTTCCGCATAGACGTCGATTTTGTGCGCGGTGCAATAGCCGTCAAACGGATAATAGGCGGATGCGATGCCATCGTCGTAAAGTCGTCCGAGCAGCTTCTCCGATATGCTGCGCCATGCCTTATGTCCGGCGATCACGACCGCCTTTTTACCGGAATAAGGCGCCCAGGGTGCCGCTTCTCCCAACGCGCCGGGCCGATTCCAATATTGAGCGGGCGTCTTGATCTGAATCATCCGACATTCCTCCTTCTCCTATTAAAAAGGGATCGGCGTATCTGCGAGCCAAGCACATCGCAAATACGTCCGATCCCCGGCGATCCGGTAGACGGCATATATCATAGTAAATATGTTGGAATAATTGGTTATGTTTCGAGTATAGGTGGAACTTACGGCAGTGTCAACCGCGCAGCTCATAGATATTTCCGATCGATGCCGCTCGATTGCTATAATAAGATTAACGAGGATAAGGGAAGTGACGGAATGGTACGGGACGCGCTCCTGCTTTTGCGCAAGCTCGGCATTGATCTGCAATCGGTCAAAACGGCGTTGGCATGCGGGCTGTCATGGTTGCTGGCGGAAGCGGTCACGCCGCATTCTTATCCGTACTTCGCGCCGATCGCAGCCATTCTTACGCTTCAGGTGACGGTTGCCGATTCGATCCAGAAGGGCATGTACCGCATCGTAGGGATCGTCGTCGGCATCGGGATCAGCCTACTGGCCGGTCAATGGCTGAGCGTGAACGCATGGACGATCGCCTTGGTCATCCTGGCAGGGCTGGCGGTGTCGAACGCGATGCGACTGAACACGCAGATTGGCGCGCAGATCGGCGTATCGGCGCTGCTTGTGCTCGCTTTCGGCAATACGAACGGTTATGCGGCCTACCGAATACTTGAGACGCTGCTTGGCTCGGGCGTAGCGGTCGCCGTCAATCTCGCGCTCGTGCCGCGCGACACGACGCACGAAGCGCTGTATGAGGCATCGGGCCTCGGCAAAAGAATCGCCTCCGTGTTGCGGCATTATGACGATGCGGTGCGCGGGAATCGCCGCCCGGCGCAGGTGCTCGAGGAAGCGCGCGGACTGCTGCAGCTTATTCAGCGAGGCAATGAAGCGACAGCGCTCGCCCGGCAGAGCCTGAAGTTCGTGCCGCTCGGACGCATGCGCCGCGAGCGCGTGGAGCGCGTCTCGGCCGCGATGGTGCGGCTGGAGCATCTGTCCGTGCAAGCGCGTGGCATTGCGCGCAGCCTGATCGAGCTGGATGAAGCCGGACTGCAGTTCCAGGAGCTCGTTCCGGCGCTGGCGGCGGCCGCAGATTGCGTGGACCGCTTCGCGGATACGGTGACCGATCCATCGCCGGAAGCGCTAGCCAAACTGCGCGAGGCTACGGAGCGCGCGCGTCAAGTGCAGTTCGAGAGCTTGGGGCAAAGCATGGCCGGCGCGGATCTGGAGCGGATCAAGCTGCTCGGCAGCGTATATGCGGATCTCGGCCGCATGCTGACCGAAGTCGTCAGGGCGGAGAAAAGTGGGAACGCTTGACGAAATTAACTGTAACTATTATAATAACAGTATGGCCGGAGCCGTTAAGTGCTCTTAGGCTGATACTTAAGAACAGGCGGTGATTTGCATGCGATTTGAAATGGGAGAATGGGTGGCCGGCAGAACGGGTCAAGGTGAACTGATACAGGGCTTCGTCAATTCGATTCTGTCGGTGCAAGGCGCCGCAGGCATATACGTCACCGCTTCGGATCGCGTCGAAGCGATCGGCACGGAGATCGCGGTGCCTGTCGGCATGCTGCGGCCGCTGCCGCAGACGACCAAGTACAATGAGGAGCAGCTCCGCAACCTGATCGATGTATCGCTCGCGATCCGCGATACGGCGTGGTTCGGCGAGCTGACGAGCGAGCTCGCGAGTCTGCAGTCCGCGGCCGGGGAGCGCAGTGCCACGGCGACGGACGTGCCGGTCGTATGGCGCAACCGGCTGGGTCTGATCGCGCAAGAGTAAGCGCGCCGTGCGCGCGTTAAAGCGGCAGACCCCCTGACCGTCCAGCAGGACGGCAGGGGGTCTGTTTGTTTGTCGCCTTGGGATCGCCGCGATTAAACGCCGATGCTCGCGATCAGATTGCGCAGCTTGTCTGCCGAACGGTGCAGCAGCTCGCGCTCGAAGTCCGAGATCTTGATATCGATGATCTCGCGCACGCCCTGTCGGTCGACGACGCACGGTACGCCGAGGAACACATCCGAAACGCCGTGGTAATCGTGCAGAAGGGTGGAGACATTGAGCACAGCGCCTTCGTCGCGCAGGATCGCCGTGCAGATCCGGTCGAGCGCGAGCGCGATGGCGTAGTAGGTCGCGCCCTTGGCGCTAATAATCTGATAGGCGGCGTCCCGCGTGTTCGTGAAGATCTCGTTCTTGTCGGCGTCGCTTAAGGACAGCTCGGCGCCGGCAATGTTGGCGAGGCTCCAGAGCGGCAGCTCGGAGTCGCCGTGCTCGCCGACGATGTGGCCGTGCACGCTGCGCGGATCGATCTTAAGCTTCTCGCCGATCAGATAGCGGAAGCGCGCGCTGTCGAGCAGCGTCCCCGAGCCGATGATCCGCTCGACCGGCCAGCCCGATTTTTTCCACGTGATATAACTCATGATGTCGACCGGATTCGAGGCGATGAGCAGGATGCCCGTCTTGTTGTACTTGAGCACCTCTTCTACGATGCTGTCGATAATGACGGCATTGCGCTTTAACAGGTCGACCCGCGACTCGCCTTCCCGCTGGGCGGCGCCAGCCGTGATGACGATGATATCCGCATCCTTGCAGTCTTCGTAGCTGCCCGCCCACAGATCGCCGCCGCCGAGGAAAGGCATCCCGTGGTTCATATCGAGCGCGTCGCCGACGGCCTTCTTGTGATTGGCGTCGATGAGCACCAGCTCGTCAACGCGGTTGCGAAGCATTAGCGTATAGGCGGTCGTCGAGCCGACGGCTCCCGCGCCGACGACCACGATTCTCGTTTTTTTCATCCGAATCCTCTCCTTGTATCGCGTTTAATGTTCTTCTTGCGGAATATCGTCGATGAACGGCTTATTGACATAATAATACATGTAAGCCATGAGTACGCCGCCCCCGATCAGGTTGCCCAGCGTGACCGGAATGAGGTTGTGCAGTACGCCGCCGAGCGAGATCGTGCCCGGATGGTGCAGGACGAGCGCAATGGCGAACGTGCACATGTTGGCGATGCTGTGCTCGTAGCCCGATATGAAGAAGCAGAAAACGAACAGCATCATGGCGAACATTTTGGCGCCGTTTTCCTTCATGGACATCGGGATGAAAAAGGCGAGACAGACGAGCCAATTGCACAGGATGCCCCGGAAAAACAGCTCGACGACGGGCGTGTTCATCTTCTTGTCCACGACGCTCAGGAGGAAGGCATTGACGCTGGCGTCCTTGAACAGGGCGGTGGCGAAGATCATGAACGCGAACAGGCAGGCGCCGATGATGTTGCCGACGTAGCTCCAGCACCACAGCTTGATCGTGTCGGACCAACGGATTTTTTTGCGGAGAGCGGTGTAGGAGTAATAAAACGTGTTGCCGGTGAACAGGTCGCCGCCTCCGTACACGATCAGAATGATCGCCGCGCCGAACGTAATCGCCGCCATCGGGTACGTCAGCGGGGAGTGCTCGAGGTAAAAATAGTTGCCCGTCTTGAAGGCGACGATGACGCCGAAGCCGATGAACATGCTGGCCAGCGCCGATCGGGCGAGATAGCGGAGCTTGCTTTGCTTGAAGATCTTCATTTTTTTCTCGGCCAGCTTTTCGACCATTCGCAGGGATTCCGTTTCCATCGATTCACCTCGCTTTGCTGCTTCCAAAGATACCCAAGCCTGCTTCGATTATGCCATGACCCGGGCTTCGGGTCCATGATTTCTTACCCCGGTTCGCCCGTCCCGCCGGCAAACGCCAGGAAACATAGTGTCTCGAACAACGCGGAGCGGACTCGCAAAATGTAGATCGCCGCCATGGGCGAGCGAGACAGATTGTGGTAAACTGATTAGCGTCCGAACAACTTTTACTGGGGGTGCGCTTCACATGATGAACGACACGCTGCACGACGCGCTGAACGAGCAGCTTAACTTTGAACTGCATTCCGCGCACGTCTACCTTGCGATGGCCGGTTACTGCTCCGCAGAGAGCCTGGACGGCTTCGCGAACTTTTTCGTAATCCAAGCCGAAGAGGAACGCTTCCACGCGTCCAAGATCTATAAGTATCTGAACGACCGCGGCAAGAAGGTCAAGCTGAAGGGCATTCCCGATCCTCAAAACGACTACGGCTCCATTCTCGAAGTATTCGAGCATGCCTACGAGCACGAGCAGGAAGTCACCCGCCGCATCTACCATCTGTCCGACCTTGCGCTGAACGATCGCGAGCACGCAACCATTCAGTTCCTGAAGTGGTTCATCGATGAGCAGGTGGAAGAGGAGGCGCTGTTCGACAGCATCATCTCCAAGCTGAAGCGCATCGCCGACGACAGCAACGCGTTTTTCATGATGGACGCCGAGTTCGCCAAGCGTACCTTCACGCCGCCTGCCGCCGAATAAAATAGGAATCGCGCATGCCGGCATTCGTGCCGGCATTTTTGATGCGTCAAACGCCCATGCCGCTCCGTCGCACTACCCCTAGCCCCCTCATGCGATGCGGGTCGAAAAGCCTGCATTTGTACATGTATTTTCTAGCGAATGGCGGCGATGGATAAAATACATGCGAACGTGCATGAAAATTCGAAGGACGCGCCGGAAAACTAGCGTTTTTAAAAAATGAGAAGCGCTTTAACATTTATTCGCTCAGAAGTAGCTGATCCTAGCGGAAAAAGATGTATGATTTCATTTTTTTGCGATTTCGGCGCAATGCGGGGCAATAAGGGAGACGCTTAGGCCAACAAGACGGAGCTGGGCTAGGAATCGTAGAAACGCTCCAATAATCGTGGTCCTCCTCCTATCCAAGCGAAGCCCGAGCCGCTACGCTAATAGGAAAAGCCCGCGTACGCGCGGGCCGACCCGATCAAGGAGGAAGCAGCATGCAAAACGCGCAACAATCGCGCAAACCGGTCGACAGCGCGTTCGCCGTCGATTCGCTCGCCGGAGGGCCGTGGCGCTGGCTCGATGCCGCCGATAAGTCTTTTCGCAAATGCGGGCTGCCTTGGTTCGACAGCGAAAAGCGTTTCCGCCGCCTCCCGCTCGCGCCGGCGTGGCCGATCAGGCCTGAGATCGACCGGCTGGCCAACTTTCCGACGGGTGCGCAGATCCGTTTTCGTACGAATTCGGCGAAGCTGGCTGTTCGCGTCCGGTTGTTCGGACGGGCCGAGTATGCCCAGCTGTCGCCGATCGCGCAGTGCGGAATCGACTGCTATCTGGGTCCGCAGGGCCGCCAGCGCTATGTCTGCTCCACGAAGTTCCATTACGAAGACGAGGCGTATGAATCGCTGCTTTTCGAGAACCAGGACGAGTCCGAAAAGGAAGTCACGCTTTATTTGCCGCTCTATCAGGGTATCGACAGTCTCGAGATCGGCCTTGCGCCGGATGCGGCGGTAATGCCCTTTACGGGCTTCGCCAGCGATAAAAAGGTCGTCATCTACGGCACGTCCATTGTGCACGGGGCGGGCGCCTCGCGTCCGGGAATGGCTTATCCGAATCAGCTCAGCCGCGGGCTGCCGATCGAATTCGTCAGCCTGGCCTTCTCGGGCAACGCGCAGGGCGAGCCGGAGCTGGCCCGTCTGGCTGCGGAGATCGGCGACCCGGCGCTGCTTGTGCTCGATTACGAGGGCAATACGCCGAGCACCGCGCGGCTCGGAGAGACGCTGCCTGCGTTTATCGAGATTTATCGAGAATCCCACCCGTTGACGCCAATCCTGGTCGTATCCCAGATCAGGATGGGACGCGAGGCGTTCGTCCCGCTGTTCGACATCGAGCGGCGCCGGCGGCTGACGCTGCAGCGGGACATCGTACAGCGGCTGCGCGACGCAGGCGATACGCAGGTCTTTTTCCTGAGCGGCGAGGACATGCTCGGCGAGGAATACGGCGAATGCTCCGCGGACAGCGTGCATCCGTCGGACCTTGGCTACGCGCGGATGCGCGATTGCCTGCTGCCCGCGTTCGCTTCGCTGCTCAAGCCTCGTCTCGCGTGATGCATAAAGGCACGGCAAAGCCCTTTCCGAGCAGCTCGGGGAGGGCTTTGCCGTGGGAGTCTGGCGCTGCGGCATTGAACAGCGTTATTTTTCCTTGGAGAGTGGCGCGAACATAATAAGATGTGGCACTGTACATCGTTACTTGGCCTCAGAGGGCGCCGCTGCATGGCAAGGTGCCTCTATAAGAACGCCTCTTTGCTTCGAATGCCCCACGATCCCGCGATGCCCGATCCCGGCTCTCCTCGCTTCGCCACTTTCGCCTCGCCGCTGGACAAGCACACTCTATGTACCTGCTAAAAAGCATCAAACAAACGAGGCACCTGCAGCCAATCGACACGCTCAGCCGTCAGCCTGCACCTTGCGCCGCAGCGTAAATACGCACAGCTCCGGCACGCTGCCGAATCTGACGCGCAGGCGCGTCGTGCCGATGCCGCGGTTGACGTACAACAGGTAGGGCCTGCGCGGCCGGCGCCTGTCGGAGACGACATGCAGACCGGACAGAAATCGTCTGCCGAGCTGCGTGCGGACGAGCGCGCCGACGATCGGCAGCTTGACTTGTCCGCCGTGGCTGTGGCCGGACAGCTGCAGGTCGATCGGATAGCGGACGAGAGACGCCGCGACATCGGGCTCGTGAACGAGCAGCAGATTGAAGCCGTCCGGACGAAGCTTCGCGAGCGCGCGCGTCGGATCGGGCCTGCCGAGTACATAGTCGTCCAGTCCGGATACCGACAGATGCTCGCCGTTGTCCAGCCGAATTTTTTTACTCTCATTCAGCAGCAGCTCGAAGCCCGCCCTCGCCAGCGTCGGATTGGTGCTTCGTCTGGTCCGCTCGTAGCCGAAGTCGTGATTGCCGTAGACGGCGAACTTGCCCAGGGGAGCCTCGATGCGCGACAGCAAAGGCGAGAGGTCTTTTGCCCGGTCGGGATTGTTCCTTCTGGCATCGAACAGGTCGCCCGTGAACGCGACGATATCGGGCTTTTCTGCGGCGATGGTCGCGATGAGGCCTTCGAGTCTCTTGACTGAATAGTTGGGTCCAATATGCGTGTCGCTGAATTGTACGATCTTGATGCCGTCGAAGCCCGCAGGCAGCCAAGGGGATTCGATCTCGCGACGGGTCACGGCGAGCCTGAATGGCTCGACGAAAAAAACGTAGATGCCGCATGCCAAGAAGAAGGCAATTAACGCAGCCGCTGCGCCGATTAACCATAACCATTCCGTGTTCGACATGAGACGCTTCCTCCTTCTCCCATTTTCTAAATGTATCAAAAAAAGGACCGGCAAACAAAAAAACGGCCTAAATCGGGTAAGACTAGGGAAAGCGCGATTCGACGAGTAAAAGGAGGCGGCGTCGCATGGACAAAACGATAGCGAATGGGAGGACGGCGCGACGTTCCCAAGCGTTCGGACAAACCGGATCGGCCGGATCCAAGGGACCGACAGGGCGGACAGGACATCGCAAGCTCATGATCAGCGCGGGACTCAGCTGGCTGTTCGACGCGATGGACGTCGGACTGATCTCGTTTGTCGCGGCTGCGCTGGCGGCCGACTGGGATCTAGGCAAGCAGCAGCTCGGCTTTCTGGCCGCGATCGGATCGGTCGGGATGGTGTTCGGCGCCGCCGTGGCAGGGTCGATGGCGGACCGCTATGGCAGGCGCGTCGTCCTGCTCGCCACACTGCTGGTATTCAGCGTCGCGAGCGGCTTATCGGCGCTGGCCGCGAGCTTTGCCGTCCTGTGCCTGTTCCGGTTCGTAGCCGGTTTCGGTCTTGGCGGCGAGCTGCCCGTGGCTTCGACCCTCGTGTCCGAGTCGGTGCGGCCGGAGGACCGGGGAAGAGCCGTCGTGCTGCTCGAGAGCTTCTGGGCCGTCGGCTGGATCGCCGCGGCACTTATCGGTTACTTCGTCATCCCGGACCACGGCTGGCGCGCCGCCTTCGTCATCGGCGCGTTGCCCTGCCTGTACGCGATATATTTGCGCCGCGCGGTACAGGATGCGCCGAGGTTCAGAGAGCAGCAGCTGACCCGCGAGCGGATCAAGCTTCGGGAGCGGTTCGCTAAACTATGGGCGCCGCAATATCGGGCATCGACCTTCGCACTCTGGGTGCTGTGGTTCACGGTCGTCTTTTCCTACTACGGTATGTTCCTGTGGCTGCCGCAGGTGATGGTGCTCAAGGGCTTCAGTCTGGTCAAAAGCTTTGAATACGTCCTATTTATGACGCTCGCCCAGCTTCCCGGCTACTTCAGCGCGGCATGGCTCATCGAGAAATTGGGGCGCAAGCTCGTGCTGACGATCTACTTGATCGGAACGGCGATTTGCGCGTGGTGGTTCGGCTGGGCGACGAGCGATGCGATGCTCATGACGGCCGGCGCTTGTCTCTCTTTCTTTAATTTAGGCGCGTGGGGCGCGATGTATGCCTATACGCCGGAGCTGTATCCGACGCGCATCCGTTCGACCGGCGCCGGCATGGCCGCTTCGTTCGGCCGCATAGGCGGCGTGATCGGGCCTTATCTGGTCGGTTATTTGCTGGAACGCGGGACGGGGATCACCGGCGTCTTCTTGATTTTCTGCGCCGCGATCGTCGTCGGGGTCATCGTACTGCTGGCGTGGGGTAAGGAAACCCGGGGCTTGGATCCCGACGCAGCAGCCGAACGGGCCTAAAACGCAGGCTAACGCGGGCGACGCCAAGCCGCTCAGGCGCTGCCAGCCTGTCCTTCGCCGTCGCATTGGGCTATAATGAATCATCTTGAATGAATAGCGCAAGCGGAGGTAGATGAAAGTGTCTGGATTGCTTAACGGTCAAAATGTCATCGTGATGGGAATCGCCAACGAACGAAGCATCGGCTGGGGGATCGCCAAGTCGCTGCACGCGCAGGGCGCCCGCCTGATTTTTACTTATCGCAAAGAAAGATCGTACGAAAAGCTTGCCAAGCTGCTCGCGGAGAGCGGCATCGAGCCCCTGTTGACGGTGCAGTGCGACGTATCCGACGACGCGTCGATCGAATCGGCATTCGCCAGAATCGGCGCTGAAGCGGGCGCCATCCATGGCGTCGTGCACTCGCTTGCTTTTGCGGACAAGGACGAGCTGGGCGGCGAGTACGTCGACACGTCGCGCGAAGGTTATCTGCTTGCGCAGGAATCGAGCGCATTTTCCCTCGTCGCCGTCGCCAAAGCCGCCAAGCCCTTGTTGAAGGAAGGCGGCAGCATCGTAACGCAGACTTATTTGGGAGCCGAGCGCGTCATGCGCAATTACAACGTGATGGGCGTCGCCAAGGCCGCGCTCGAGGCGAGCGTCCGTTATTTGGCCGAGGATCTCGGCAAATACGGCATTCGCGTCAACGCGGTGTCCGCCGGTCCGATCCGCACGCTCGCGGCCAAGGGCGTCTCGGGCTTCAACGACATTTTGAACACGGTCGAGGAAAAGGCGCCGCTGCGCCGCAACGTCGATCAATCCGAAGTGGGGGACGCCACGATGTTTCTGATCAGCGGACTGTCACGGGGCATCACCGGCGAAGTGCTACACGTGGATGCAGGCTTCCATATTATCGCGGGTTAAACGACGAGCCGTCCTCTCCTTCATTGTGCGGAGGACGGCTTATTTTTAAGCAGAAGTGCAGATGATCCTGTTGACGAGGCTGCAATAAAGTTATATAGTTGTCGTGACAACTAAATGAGGTGATCCTGTTATGACAAGAGAAGGATTGGAAGGCTCGCTCGGCTTCACGACGGGGCTTGTCTATCGTCGGATGTCCAATCGCCTGATGCAGCGGCTAAGACCTTACGATATTACGCCCGAGCAATGGTCGGTGCTATATTACGCCACGCGGTCCGACGGATTAATCCAACGCGAGCTCGGCGAGCGGGCGGGCAAGGACAAGCCGACGACGACGCGAATCGTGGACCATCTCGTCCGCAAAGGCTGGATTTTGAGGCGACCGGACCATGCGGATAGGCGGGCGATCTTCATCGAGGCGACAGCGGAGGGGCGCAGGCTGATCGGGGAGACGGCGCCGATCGAGGCGGCCGTGCTGGCCGAAGCGACTTCTTGCCTGACGGCGGACGAGCATGAGACGTTGCTTAACCTGCTGCACCGCGTGGGCAAGCATGTGGACCAGCTAAAGGGTTAGCGAACGCTCGCGATCGCGAAGCCGGCGCCCTGTTTTTCATTCAAGTCATCCAATTCATCCAGGTCAAACATACGAGGAGTTTATGCAGCATGAACGAGAGCAAGCGAACCGCCCCGCTTTGGACGAAGGCTTTTATCGGCCTGACGGTAGGCTTCTTTTTATTGTTTTTGAATTTGCAAATGCTATTGTCTTCCCTTCCAATATACGTAAAAGGGGAATTGGGCGGCGAGGATTTGACCGTCAGCCTCGTGACCGCGACATTTGCTTTAGCCGCGATCGCCAGCCGCTTCGCGACGGCGTCGCTGATGCCTAAGCTCGGTCGTACGGCGCTGCTGTATACGGGCTTGGCGGCAGCCGTGCTGACGACATTTCTGTGCGCCTACGCGAACGAGATAGGATCGTTGATCGTCATTCGCGTACTGTACGGCGTCGGCTTCGGAACGGCGAGCACGATCATCCCGACGCTCGTGGCGCGGATCATTCCGCAGGATCGCATCGGCGAGGGCATCGGCTATTTCGGACTGTCCACGAGTCTTGCGATGTCGCTTGGCCCGGTGATCGGCATGAATCTGATGAACGGGCTCGGATTCCCCGCACTGACGTTATCGAGCGCCGCAGCGGCGGCGTTGTCGGCGGGCGTACTGCTCATGTCCGGATCCGCGCGCGGCGGAAAAAGGGAAAAGCGAGAGGCGGCATCCGGCGCTGCGAAGGAAACTAAATCAGCGATCGAGACGAAATCGACAGCATTATCCCCGACTGCAAGCATTCCTGCAAATACAGTCAAGCCGCTTGTTCTTCCCGCGGTATTAAATATGCTGCTGTCCATCACGTATAGCGGCCTGCTCAGCTTCATCGCCTTGTTCGGCGAAAGCGTGCATATCGCGCAAGTCGGAATGTTTTTTCTTTTTAATGCCATTACCGTCATCCTCGTTCGGCCGATCGCCGGACGGATCTTCGACCGCAGGGGACATGCCGCCGTCCTTATCCCGGCAGCCGCCTGCGTTTTGGCCAGCATGCTCGTGCTCTCGGGCACGACGGGCATGCCCCAGCTCATCGTCTCGGCGCTGCTGTACGGACTTGGCTTCGGCGCGATCCAGCCGACGCTGCAAGCCTGGATGCTGCGCAGCACGCCAAGGGAACGCCACGGCTTTGCCAACAGCATGTACTACAACTCTACGGATCTCGGCGTTGCGCTTGGCGCCGTGCTGCTCGGGACGATCGCCGCCCAGACCGGTTATTCCCGGATGTACGGGTATTCCGCACTGATCATGGCTGGTTTTCTCGCGCTGTATGTCGTCATGCGGTTCGTCATCGGGGCCAGGACGTCTAAGTCCGGCACGCAGGCATCCGTTTAAAGCCGGCTATTATTGAAATAAGGACATGATCGGCGCCGTGGTGCACAGCGTCACGAATGCCGTGCATACCATGGCGATGCCCGCACAAGCGCCGGCGTCGGCGTCGTATTCGAACGCCTTCGCGATGCCCGCGGCATGCGCAGCCGTTCCCAGCAGGACGCCGCGCCCGACGGAGCTGCGGATGCGCAGCCAGCGCACGAGCAAGGGGCCGACGAGCATGCCCGTCAGTCCCGTCGCGAGCGTAGCGACCGCCGTGATCGTCGGCACGCCGCCGATCGCGCTGGAGACCGACAAGGCGACCGGGGTCGTTGCCGATTTGGGCGCCAGACTGTCCATGATCGGCGCCGCCAGTCCGAACAGACGGGCAAGCCCGGCGGAGACGGCTACGGCCGCGAGACCGCCTGCAATTACGCCGGCGGCGATGGCACGCGCGTGCTTTTTCAGCACGTTCATATGCTTGTGCAGCGTAACGGCGAGCGCGATCGTCGCCGGCCCGATCATCTCGCCGATCCAATGCGTGCCCTGGTCGAACGTTTCATAAGAAGAGCCGCTAAGCGCCAGCGCGGCGATGACGACGGCGGGCGTGGCGACGAGCGGGGTCAGATACAGCTTGCGTGTCCGCGCGTACAGCCGTTTGGCGCAAACGTAGACGAGGACGGTCAGCGCGAACCAGGCGAACGGTATCATGATGCAGCCTCCTCGCGGCGCGCCCTGCCCGATCGCTCGCCGGCATACCCTGCGATCGCCATCACGATGGCCGTGCTCAGAAAAATCGTGGCGAGGATCGCGGCGCCGCTGTGCAAGAGGATCGGCTTGTAGCGTACGATGCCGACCGTGGCGGGAACGAAAAACAGCAGCATTTGCGCGACGAGCCATTCTGCGCCGAGTGCGATCCAGGCGAGTTTGACGATTTTTAGCTCGAGCAGCACAAACAACAGGAGCAAGCCGAGTATACTGCCGGGGATCGGAAGATGGAGCGCTTCGGCCGCTAGATCGGACAAGCGGGACAAGACGATATAAAAGCCGATTTGCAGTGCGGTTTTGACAATCGTTTCTGCTTTCATTTTTCCATGCTCCTTTTGTTGACCGTAAAAATAGTATACGAATCCCCCGATCATAGGTAAAATGAATATATAGAATGGATATCATTCCATATGGCTATGAAAGAGGAAGCGAAATGGATATTCGACATTTGGAAGCCGTAGCGGAGATCGCGAGACGGGGCAGCTTCACGCTGGCGGCGGACGCCCTGCATATCGCGCAGCCGACGCTCAGCAAGACGATTATTCAGCTGGAGGAGGAGCTCGGCGTCCGCCTTTTTAGCCGGGAAGGCAAGCGTCCGCGGCTGACGGAAGCGGGAGAGGCGGTGCTTCGTTACGGCGCACCGATCCGGGCGCAGATGGATGCGCTGCACCGGGAGCTGGCCGACCTGGCCGAGCTGCGCCAGGGAACCCTCCGGCTGGGCCTGCCGCCGATGGCGGGCTCCAACTTTTTCCCTGGCCTCATCGGCGAATATCGCAGGCTGTATCCCGGCGTCGCCATCCGTCTGTCCGAAGCGGGCGCCATTCGGCTGGACGAGGATCTGCGGGCGGGATCGCTGGATGCCGGCGTTCTGCAGACGCCGATCGACGAATCGTTCTACGACTCGTATATCGTCATCGACGATCGCATGATGGTCGTGCTCCCGGCCGGCCACCGATTTGCAAGCGAGACGACGCTTGCGCTGGAGGCGTTGGCGGCCGAGCCGTTCGTGCTGTTCCGCGCGGAGTTCACGCTTCGCGGAAGGATCACGGCCGCTTGCGAAGCCGCGGGCTTCAGTCCGAATATCGTCGCCGAGAGCTCTCAATGGGACTTCATCGTCCAGATGGTGGGCGAAGGGCTGGGCATTGCCTTGCTGCCCGCGACGATCTGCGCGCAGCTTCATCCCGAGCGCGTGCGAACCGTGGAGCTGGCCCCAACAGGGCTGCCTTGGCAGCTGGTGATGGCATGGAGGCGGGAAGGGTACCTCCCGCTTGCCGCGAAGGCCTGGATCGAGCTTGCGCGCGAGCAGTTCGAAGGTGCCCGAAGATGATTCGCGAAGGTCGGAACGGTTTATTATTGGAGAAGGCAAGTAGCCTGCGCGTATGACTGGTATTTTTTCGCAAGGAGCGCATGGTATAATCAGTACGAAAAATTTCGCCATTCGGCTCAAACAGACAGGCGATTTACCTGATAACCTGGAGGCTCGCGGATGACTTCTTCCTTGGACTACGGCATTATCTTCCAGCAAGCCACCAATTTTTCATTGAACGGTTTTGCTGTTATCTCCGCATCGGACGATACGCTGCTCAAGCTTAATCCCGCCTTGTGCGATATGCTGGGTTACCGGGAAGAAGAGCTGCTCGGGGTGCCTTTTCCCGATATTACAGACCGCGATCCGAACCGCCCGTCTTTCTATCGCGCTGCAGCGGACAGGTGCAAAGCGCAGAGCGGTTATATGGGGGAGATCGAGAAGCGTCTGCTGCACAAAGACGGACGCTTCATTTGGGTGCGCATACGCTTGTCGTCGGTGAGAGATCCCCGGACGGACGAAGCGCTTTACTTGTGCGCGGAGATGCTGGACATCACAAGCCAAAAGACGGAACGGATTCCCGTGCTGAATAACCGTCATCTTTATATGCTCCTCACCCGCAATTCTCACGATCTCGTATCGGTGAGCTCGCTTGACGGAGAGCTGCTCTATATTTCTCCTTCCTGCAAGGAAGTGCTTGGATACACGCCGGAGGAAATGACCCGTAACATGCGCCAGAGCTATTACCATCCCGAAGATGCGAGCGAGATGAGCCGTCCGGGCAAGCTTTACTCGAACGATCAATTTTTTCTCCGCCGCGTCCGCCGCAAGGATGGCCGGTACCTCTGGTTCGAGGTGTGGTCCCAGGTGATCTGGGACGACTCGGAACAAGCGGACCGCGTATTGTCCGTCGCTCGGGACGTAAGCGACCGCAAGCAATACGAGGACAAGCTCGACGAGGCGCAGCGGATCGCCAGGATGGGCACCTACGAGATCGATCTGGAGAGGGACCTTATTACGTTGTCCAAGGGCGCGAAACGCGTGCTCGCCCTGCCGGAGAGCTACGAGCAGGGCAGCATCGACTCCGCCATGGCGAACATTCCGGAGGAAGACCGTCTGACAATCCACCGCCATTTGGACCAAGTGTCCGCCGATACGCTCAAGGATTCGGTCATTTACCGGCTTATCCATCCTGACGGATCGATCCGCATCCTCGAGGGAGCCTGGGAGGTGCTCGACACCGATTCCAGCCGGCCGTCGCGCTTGCTCGGCTCTGTCCAGGACATTACCGAACAGAGGCAGTTCGAGCAGCGGCTGCAGGAGAGCGAACAGCGCTACAAGTCGCTTTTCGAATACAACCAGTCCGCCGTGTACTCGATGAATCTGAAGGGAGAGTATTTAACGGCCAATCCGAATCTGGAAAAGCTGACCGGGTATACGCTCGAAGAGTTGATCGGAATGCATTACGGTCCGCTCGTGCCGCCTAAATACGCGGCGAAGACGGCGCAGCATTTCGCGCTTGCGGCACGCGGCGAAGCGCAGAATTACGAAGTGACGATCATCCACAAGAACGGGAGCGAAATAGAGACCAACGTGTCCAACATCCCAATCGTCGTGGACGGCGAGGTCGTCGGCGTTTACGGCATTTCCATCGATATTACCGCCCGCAAGCGCGCTGAAGAGAAATTAATGGAAAGCGAGAGCCGGTACCGGTGCCTGTTCGACCTGAACGATACGCCGATTTGTTCTTTTGACCTGGCGGGCAACTTTACGAAGATTAATCCGGCGATGGAGCAGTTGACCGGGTATGACCAGGAGGAGCTCCGAGAGCTGACGTTTGCGCCGCTTACCTATCCGGAAGATCTGTCGAAGCTAACGCACCACGTTAATCTTGCGATTCAAGGCACGCCGCAGACGTACGAAGCGCGGCTGATCCGCAAAGGCGGCGACATCCTCACGCTCAGCATCACGAATGTCCCCATCGTCGTGAACGGAGAGACGGTCGGATTTTACGGCATCGCGACGGACATAACGGCGGCCAAGCAGCATACAGAGCGCATTCACAAATTAAACGAAGAGCACGCGCGCATCCTGAACTCGGCTTCCGAGGGCATCTTCGGCTTGGACGAGGAAGGGAATTTTACGTTTATCAATCAGTCGGGCGCCTTGATGCTTGGCCTGCGCGAGGACAGCTTGCCGGACGTATCCGCCCTGCGCGACCTGCTGCAGACCGGTACGGACGGCGCGAGCTACTGGGACGACGAATCTCCGCTGCTTCGGGCGCTGCGAGAGGGCAGGGCTTATCAGGACAAGGACGCGATTTTCTGGAAAAGCAACGGCACGAGCTTTCTTGCGGACTATCAGATCTCGCCGACCTACGAGGACGGCGTGCCCAAGGGCGCCGTCGTCGTGTTCCGCGACGTCACCGGCGAAAAGGAAATTATCCAGGCAAAGGAAAGCGCCGAACGCGCGGACCGGGCCAAATCCGAGTTTTTGTCGGTGATGAGCCACGAGCTGCGAACGCCGATGAACGGCGTCATCGGAATGACGGGGCTGCTGCTCGACACCGAGCTGACCGAAGAGCAGCGGAGCTATGCGGAGGTCATCGGTCGAAGCGGCGAGTCGCTAATGCACATCCTGAACGAGATTCTGGACTTCAGCAAGATCGAAGCGGGCAAGCTCGTGCTTCACTATGAGCCGATCGCGGTGCGCAGCACGGTAGAAGAAGCGCTCGAGCTGTTCAAGGTTCAGGCCGCGGACAAACAAATCGAACTGAAGCTCCAGTTCGAGGGCGGCGTGCCGGATCTTATGTTCGGCGATCCAATGCGTCTGCGTCAAGTGCTCGTCAACCTGTTAAGCAACGCCATTAAATTTACGGATACGGGGTCGGTATTCCTGTTCGTCAGGGCAATGCCGACCAGGAACAAGGAAGCGATGCTGGTCGAATTTGCCGTGCAGGATACGGGCATCGGTATTCCGAAGGATAAGCAGGGCCAGCTGTTTCAAGCGTTCTCCCAGCTGCACTCGGGCACGAATCGCAAATACGGAGGCACAGGGCTCGGGCTGTCCATTTGCAAAAAGCTGGTCGAGCTCATGGGTGGCACGATCGGTTTCGATACGATCGAGGGTCAGGGATCGACATTCCGGTTCACGATGTCCTCGCATGCGCAGCCCGAGCAAGCGGCTGCGACGGATGCAGTCGCCGAATCGGCGGGGGACGCTTCTGCAGGGACGGAAGACGCGACGCGTTTCGGACCGATGCGGATTCTGGTTGCCGAGGATCACGCGGTGAACCAGCAAATTATCCGTGCCATGCTGAACAAGCTTGGTTATGAGCCGGTCATCGCATCGGACGGACAAGCCGCGGTGAATGCGGCAATCGCGCAACCGTTCGACCTCGTGCTGATGGACGTGCAGATGCCGGCGATGGACGGCTTGCAGGCGGCCGCTAAGATCAGGGAGCTGCTGCCCGAGCAGCGGCGTCCGATTATCGTAGCGCTGACCGCATTTGCCCGTCAGGAGGACCGGGCAGCTTGCCTGGCCGCGGGCATGAACGACTTCTTGAGCAAGCCGACCCGTCCGGCGGAAATTCAGGAGATGCTGTCCAAGTGGGCGGAGGATATCCGGGCGAAGCGCTCGATCCGCGGATAAAACAAGGAGGCAAGACGCATGGCGTTCGGGGTGAAACGCGAAGAGCTGGAGGCCTGGAAGCGAAAGGTGGCCGCGGGCGAGATCGCTTTTTTAACGCATTATTGGTTCGAGCCCCGATTTCCCGGCGTCAAGACGATCACCAAGGTTGGCTGTGCGGACCTGGACAAGCTCTCCGACTGGTGCTCGCTGCACGGACTGAACCCGGCGTACATTCATGCGCGGAGACCTTTTCCGCACTTCGACCTGATCGGCGACAAGCAGTCCGAGATCCTGCGGGTCGAAGGGCAATGGGAGCAGCTGGAACGGTTCGGGATGGCTTGAATGAACTTCATAACGTAAAAACCGTCGCAGGCATCGTGCCGGCGACGGTTTTTCTCGTATCGCTTTAATGCGAGGATTCCTTCTCGTTCGACCAACCAAGCATCTCGAACAGCTTGAACAAGAGGCTCATGACGATCGCGACGACAGTGGCGAGCGCCATGCCGGAGAGCGAGAAGTCGCCGGCCGTAATTTTGACGCCGGACAGCCCGGTGACGAGCACGATCGTCGTCAGGAACAGATTGACCGGCTTGCTGTAATCGATCTTCGATTCGACGAGCATCCGCAGGCCCGAAGCCGCGATGACGCCGAACAGGAGGAGCGACACGCCGCCCATGACCGCCGTGGGGATCGCTGCGATGAGCGCGGACAGCTTGCCGAAAAAGGAGAGCACGATCGCGATTACGGCGGCGCCGCCGATGACAAAGGTGGAATAGACCCGCGTAATCGCAAGCACGCCGATATTTTCCCCGTAGGTCGTGTTGGGCGTCGAGCCGGTAAAAGCGGACAGGATCGTCGAGATGCCGTTGCTCAGCATCGAGCGGTGCAGGCCCGGGTCCTTGGACAGATCCTTGCCGACGATATTGCCGGTGACGATCAAGTGGCCGATATGCTCGACGACGACGACGAGCGCAGCCGGCAGGATCGTGAGCATGGCCGACCATTCGAACGAAGGCGCGGTAAACGTCGGCGACGCCAGCCAGTCTGCGCTCTTCACGTGAGTAAAGTCGGTCAGCCCGAGCGTCCAGGCAAGGAAGTAGCCCGCCACGATGCCGAACAAAATGGGAATGATCTTCATGAATCCGCGGAACAGCACCGAGCCGAGAACGGTGACGAGCAGCGTGAACACGCTCACGATAATGACGGTGCCGTCCGGCGACCAGTCCGCGCTGCCCGAACTCGGTATCCAGCCGGCCATGCCGGCCGCGACGGGGATCAGCTCGAGACCGATGACCGCGACGATCGCGCCCATGGCGGCCGGCGGGAAGACGACATCGATCCAGCGCGTGCCCGCGAACTGCACGATCAGGGCAACGAGGACGAAGACGACGCCTGCCGCTAAAAATCCGCCGAGCGCCGCAGCATATCCGTCGCCGGGATCGGCGTAATTCCCGATGACCGCGCCGGCCGGCGCGATAAACGCGAAGCTGGAGCCGAGGTAAGCGGGAATCTTGCCTTGGCATATAAAAATGTAAAGCAGCGTGCCGATGCCGTTCATCAACAAGCAGATGGCGGGATCGACGCCAAGCAGGTTGGGCACGAGCACCGTGGAGCCGAACATGGCGAACAGATGCTGCAGGCTGAGCATGAGGCTCTGGCCCAGCGGAGGCCGTTCGTGAATGCCGATTTCTTGCCTCGTCACTTGATGTTAACCTCCATTATTCTACGAATATGTATAAATCCTTTGTCGATTCTATACAGTTCATTCCGATTTGACAAGCGAAGATTTGTTTTTCCAGATTTCTTGTCGAACGTTTTGCTTCCGCGCAAGCGGTGTCCCTCATATCCTATCGGGAGAGCGACGATACGCAAGGATGAAGAGAGGGGCTTCGCGATGACGGTTGCGAGGAATGTTGGGAAAAAGGCTTGCCGGCTTGCGTCGGGTTTTGGACCGATCGGGCATAAACGGAGCCGCCCCCTATTATTGCGAGGGGATATTTGCGCCGCGGACAAGAAGGCAGCCTGCCGATGCGGCGGCGATACGCCGGATATTCGAAGCGTAGCAAGCGCGCTGCGGCTGTCGGCGCGCGCCATGCTGCCCTTCTATCGGAAAGTCGCCTCCGACGGCCGGTTCGCGAATCGCTGGTCGCGCAGCGTCGTCGAGCTCCGGCTGGACGACATGAAGCGGCAGCTGCGGGCAGCCTCGCCGCTCGCAGGCCGGCTGGAACAAGGCCTCGGGACCAACGGCATCGGATACTTTATCGACTACCCCTCGCCGGGAACGCAGGATGCCTATGCCACGGGCATTACGATACCGCCGGGCAGCGTCCAATTTTACTTCGCGCCCGGCGCGCATCGGGCTGTCGCTGCCGCGCTGCTTCCGTTTTGCCGCGCGCTGGCGACGGACCGCAGATATGCGCTCGCATTGGCGTCGGCGATGGCGCGCAGCGAACGAAGCGCGGTAAACCGGCTAGTCCGAAGCTGCGTGATCGCCGGCGATTTGCGCGCCGTGGACGGCGCGCCGGGTTATCTCGCCCTTGATTTCAAACCGCCCGGCTCGAAGTACATCTACCGAAACTTGTTTTTCCGCGAAGGCTTGTGATCTAATTAGGACTGTAAGGTAATCCGCTATCCAATACCAAATGCGCAAGGAGCCATACACTCATGACGGTAAGATTCGGACTTGTCGGTACCAATTGGATCACGGACAGGCTGCTCGCGGCAGCCAAGGAAGCGGAAGGCTTCGAGGCGGCGGCGGTATGCTCGCGCTCGCTGGAGCGGGCGGAGGCGTATGCCGCGCAGTACGGCATTCCGCATGCCTATGACGATATGGAGGCGATGGCGGCGGGCGGCCGGATCGATGCCGTCTACATCGCGACGCCAAACGTGTACCATGCGGAGCAAGCGATGCTGTTCATGCGGCGCGGCATCCACGTACTCTGCGAAAAGCCGGTCGCATCGAACGGCGCCGAGGCGCGGCGCATGATCGAGGAAGCGCGCAAGCACGGCGTGCTGCTCATGGAGGCAATGAAGCCGACGTTCATGCCCAGCTTCCGGGCCATCGAGCGCGCTTTGCCTTCGATCGGCAAGGTGCGTCGCTATGTCGGAAACTACGGTCAGTATTCTTCGCGCTACGACGCCTACCGTGCGGGAACGGTGCTGAACGCCTTTAATCCGGCGCTCTCGAACGGGGCGTTGATGGATCTGGGCATCTACTGCCTGTATCCGGCGATCTGCTGGTTCGGCCGACCGCTGGAAGTCAAGGCGAGCGGCGTTATGCTCGAATCCGGCGCCGACGGCGAGGGCAGCCTGCTGCTGCGGTACGCGGACATGGAGGCGGTCGTCATGTACTCCAAGATTACCAATTCGTATGCGCCGAGCGAGATTCAGGGGGAAGAGGGAAGCATTCTGATCGATCAGATCAGCCAGCCGGAGCGCGTGCGCGTCCGATACCGGGACGGCAGGGAAGAGGAATTGTCCGCGCCGCAATCCGAGCATTCGATGGTTTACGAGCTGCAGGCGTTCGTGAACCTCGTTCGGGAAGGCAAGCCGGAATCGGAGATCAATACGCATGAGCGGATGATCGCGGTTCTCGACGTCATGGACGAAGCCAGACGGCAGATCGGCATCATCTATCCGGCGGATTCGCAAGCTTGAACGACGCTTGAATGGCGGGGATTCGCGGACAGGAGGCGCTTTTTCTGCATGCCGGCGCTTTACGGATGTTTGGCGGGCATAAAGCCTGCATTTGTACATGTATTTTCTGCCGACCAGCGACGCTTGAAGAAATACCTGCAAATGTGCAGGCAATTTTGAAGCTCAAGCCGGAAATGAGGTCTATGGAGGAAAATGCATGCATATTTGCATCTTTTTTTCTCCAAAGGGTCGTCGTGGGAGGGAATTGATGTATATTTGCAGGCATTGCGGCGAAACGGTGCGGGAGATGGCGGGCGAGCGACAGGCAGTGACAGGTCAGTGACAGGTCAGTGACAGGGCAACCTATATAGACGATTATTGAATGGGCAGTCGATTGGGCAAGGTGCGCCATTCGGCGACGGTAACCGGGGAAGGATCTAAAACGCAAACGGTACGAAGCGCGAATCATGCTTCGTACCGTTTGCGTTTTAACGCTCCGATCGGGGCCGTGCGTTAACGTGATGCGGCGATCGGAAGACCGGCGCGCTCGAGGAGACGGCGGCTGTCTTCGTTGAGGCCGACGATCCGAACCGTCTTGCCGTACTGCGTGTACTTCTCGATGGCTTTTGCAATCGCGGTCACGGCCGAGTGGTCCCATACGTGGGAAGCGGAGAAATCGATCGTCACGTCCAAAGGATCTTCCTTGTAGTCGAACAAGTTCACGAAGTGATTCATCGTACCGAAAAAGAGCTGGCCGGTGATACGATATACTTTGCGGCCGTCCTTGGCCAGATCCGCATGCGCCTTGATCCGGGCGGAGCGCCAGCCGAAATTGACGGCGCTGAGCACGACGCCCGCGAGCACGCCAAGCGCGAGGTTGGACGTAGCGACGACGATGCCGACGGTGACGATCATAATGAGCGCGTCGCTGCGCGGAATCTTCGCAAGCGTAGTAAGCGAACGCCAGTCGAATGTGCCGATCGACACCATGATCATGACGCCGACGAGCGCGGCCATCGGGATCACGCGGACGACATCGCCCAGCACGAGGATCAGGAACAGCAGGAAGACGCCCGCCACGAACGTCGAGAGTCGCGAACGACCGCCGGATTTGACGTTGATGACCGTCTGGCCGATCATGGCGCAGCCGGCCATGCCGCCGAACAGGCCGGAGACGACATTGGCGATGCCTTGCCCGCGCACCTCGCGGTTTTTGTCGCTCTTGGTCTCGGTCATCTCGTCGACGATCGTCGCGGTCATGAGCGACTCGGTCAAGCCGACGACCGCAAGCGCGAGCGAGATCGGCACGATGCGCCAGATGGCATCGAAGGTGAGGTCGATGTCCGGAAAATGGAAAAGCGGCAGCTTCTGCGTGATCGGTCCCATGTCGCCGACCGTCCGCAGGTCGAGCCCCAGGCTGACCGAGACGATCGTCATCGCGATAATCGCGACAAGCGCGGAGGGGACGGCTCTGGTCAGCAGCGGGAACAAATAAATAATGGCCAGCGTAACTGCCACCATCGCATACATTTGCCAGTTCGCGCCCTCGAAGTTCGGCAGCTGCGCCATAAAAATGATAATCGCGAGCGCATTAACGAAGCCGGTTACGACGGAATGCGGGATAAACGTAATGAATCGTCCGAACCGCAACAATCCCATGATGAACTGAATGATGCCGGTCAACAGCGCGGCGGCATATATATATTCGATGCCGTATTTGGCGACGATCGGCCCCATGAGTGAGGCCATCGCGCCGGTCGCGGCGGAGATCATGCCGGGACGGCCGCCGACGATCGAGATCGTCACGGCGATGCAGAAAGACGCGTACAAGCCGACCATCGGGTCGACGCCGGCCAGGATCGAAAAAGCGATCGCTTCCGGAATTAACGCAAAAGCGACCGTCAACCCGGACAGAATGTCTCTGCGCGTGTTGAAGAACCAGTTGCTTTTCAATTTTTGCAACAACAAAAAAAACTCCTCTCGCGTATGAACGGAGTTGCCGGGATCGTTGATGCGCCGTCGTACCGATCGCGGTTCGCTCCGAATGGTCCGTTGATAGTAGGACTTTCCACTCTCAGAAAAGCCGGGGCCGATTATCGTCCGGTCCATTATACATGCTGGCGGCCGATTTGAACACCCTGGGCGAATGTCGCGGAGCGGGATTGCGGTTATAATACGAGAAGCGAAAGGAAATGGAGGGAGCGGCATGAAGATCGTATTCGTGAGGCATGGTCAGAGCGAATATAACCTGGAAAACCGTTTCACAGGGTGGACCGACTCGGATCTGTCCGAGCAGGGGCTGAAGGAAGCGCGGCAGGCGGGAAAGGTGCTGCGCACGAACGGATTCGCCTTCGATGCCGCCTTTTCGTCGGTGCTGACGCGGGCGATTCGTACGATGGGCATTATTCTGGACGAGCTTGATCAGCTCTGGATTCCGGTCTCGAAGAGCTGGCGGCTCAACGAACGCCATTACGGCGCGCTGCAGGGCCTTAACAAAGCGGAGACGGCGGATCGCTACGGCGCCGATCAGGTACTGCTCTGGCGCAGGTCCGTGAGCGAGCGGCCGCCGGCGCTTGCGCGCGATGACGAGCGGTATGCAGGCGACGATCCCCGTTACAAAAATATAGACGGCGAAGTTCCGCTGACGGAAAACCTGGACGACACGGCAGAGCGCGTGCTTGTCTATTGGGAGAAAAACATTTTGCCCGAGCTGGCGGCGGGCCGCAAGCTGCTGCTGTGTGCGCACGGCAACACGCTTCGGGCGTTGATCCGGTATTTGGACGACTTGCCAGAGGACGGCGTCGTCAACCTCAACATTCCGACGGCAATACCGCTTGTCTACGAATTCGGCGACGATATGAAGCCTGTGAAGCACTACTACCTGGGCGAAGACGGTCCGCTGCCACAGGGCGAGATTCCGCACAAAATCTCGCCCGACCCGGCGCAGGATATGCCGGGGAAGGGCGAGGGGCATCACGCTCAGCCGCAAACGCATGATTAAGACAACCGATAGACGGCGAACGGATTGCCCTGCCGGAAGTCCTCGCTGATCCGGTCCAGCCGGCTCAGCGTGTCTTCGGACAAATGAAGGGCATTCGCCTCCAGATTGGCGCGAAGCTGCTCGGGCCGGGTCGCGCCGGCGATAACCGTGGCGACGGCGGGACGGGCGAGCAGCCAGGCGATCGCGAGCACCGCCGGCTGGACGCCAAGCTCCTCCGCCAGCGCGGCGACCTGGCGCCCAAGCTCGTCCGCCCGGCCGCCGAGAAACCGGCGGAACGACGGATCGGTGTCCGCACGCGAGCCTTCCGGCGCCGTGTCGCCGGATACGCCGTACTTGCCGGTTAAAATGCCGCCTGCAAGCGGGAAGTACGGAATGAGCCCGACCCCCTGGTCTAGGCACAGCGGAATGAGCTCGGTCTCCGGCGTGCGGTCGGCGAGCGAATAGCTGGCCTGCGTACAGACGAAGCGCTCGAGCCCGCGACGCTCACTGATGCCGAGCGCCTTCATGAGCTCCCAAGCCGCATAATTGGAGGCGCCGATATAGCGAACTTTGCCCGAAGCGACCAGGTCGTCCAGCGTGCGCAGCGTTTCCTCGAGCGGCGTTCCCGGATCGAACGTATGAATCTGGTACAGATCTACATAGTCCGTTTTCAGCCTTTTCAGGCTGCTCTCCAGCTCCCGCCGAAGGTGGAAACGGGACGAACCTCTGTCGTTCGGGCCTTGTCCCATCGGCAGTCCGGCCTTGGTCGCCAGCACCGCTTCATGCCGTCTCCCCGCCAGCGCCTCTCCGATGATAGACTCCGACTGCGTGCCCGCGTAGATGTTGGCCGTGTCCAGCATATTGATGCCGCCGTCCAGCGCCTCATGAATGATCCGGATCGACGTTTCCCGGTCCGATCGCTTGCCGAACGCGTTCGTGCCGAGTCCGATCGCCGATACCTGAAGCCCGCTTTGACCCAATGAACGGTACTGCATAGCAACAACCTCCTCGTTTTCAATTCAATTCCGCATTTCCTGATTGTCTCATGCCCATATAAGATGATCAACCGCATAAGCCAAGCGCTGCGCTAAATGCGTAAAACCTCGCTTAAAGCCCGAGCTTCATTGCCCGCAGCCGCTGCAGCTGCGCTTTTTTTGTTTCCGCCGGTCAATCCGGCCTTTTCTCTCCCTGGTCACAATCTTGCGATTACCGGTCACCAGGTTGGTAGTTGGCCCCTCCCGCTCTGCCGTAACATGAAGGCAAGCAAGATCCATGCGGCAGCCAAGCGCCGCAACCATCCAACCATCCTAGGGTCCTCAGGGAAAGGGAGTCCGATCAAATGCTAAACAAAAAGGTAATCGCCATTCCGCTCGGCACGCTGCTCGTCGCCGGCGCGCTGTCCGCCTGCGGCGGCAACGGCAACAACGACACTAACGCCGCTTCGCCGTCCGCCAGTCAGTCCGCCTCGCCGAGCGCATCGGCATCCGCCGCCGGGAACGCATCGCCTTCGGCGTCCGCGTCGGCCTCGTCCGACATGCCCGCCAAGCCGGCAGAGCTCACGATCTGGCAGGACGACAACGCGGACAAGATCGCCGTCTCCACGGAGATCGCCAAGAAATATACCGAGCAGACGGGCATCAAGGTCAACATCAAGCCGGTCGCGATGAACGACCAGCCGGACGTGCTGGCGCTTGACGGCCCGGCGGGCAAAGGCCCCGACCTGTTCTACCAGCCCGGCATCGGCGCGCTTGTCATCAAAGGACTCGTGCAGGAGATCAAAGCTCCGCAAGAGACGCTGTCCGCCTATACGCCGGAATCGCTGGCCGCGCTCAGCCAGGACGGCAAGCTGTACGGACTGCCCGCCGTCACAGAGACGTACGCGCTCTTCTACAACAAAAAGCTCGTGCCCGAAGCGCCAAAAACGATCGCGGATCTCGAGAAGATCATGGCGGAGCAGACCGACGCCAAAAAACAGCAGTACGGCTTCCTTTTCGAAGCGACCAACTTTTATTACGCCTGGGCGTTCATGGGCGGCAACGACGGCTATATTTTCAAGCCGGACGGCAGCGGCGGTTTCGACACGAAGGACATCGGCTTCAACAAGGAAGGCGCGGTCAAGGGCGGCCAGCTGATTCAAAGCTGGTTCCAGAAGGGCTACATTCCGAAGGACGTCAACGGCGACATCGTGGGCGGTCTGTTCGGACAGGGCAAAGTCGGCGCGATCATCAATGGTCCGTGGGCGATTCAGGATTTGAAAAAGCAGCTTGGCGACAACCTCGGCGTGGCGCCGCTGCCGACGCTTGAAAACGGCAAGCACCCGACCTCCTTCATCGGCGTCAAGGGCTGGATGCTCTCGAAGTTCTCCAAGTCGCCGGAGTGGGCGTCCGATCTGGCCGCCTTCATGACGAACGAAGAAAATTCGCTCTATTACTTCAAGCAGACGGGCGAAGTGCCGCCGGTGAAAAGCGTGCTCACGAGCTCGGACCTGACGGGCGATCCGCTGGTGTTCGGCTTCTCCCAGCAAAACACGTACGGCATGCCGTTCCCGACCGTGCCGGAGCTCGATACGGTATGGGACCCGATGGCCAATGCGCTCAAGTTCATCGCCAGCGGCAAGGACGTGCAAAGCTCGATGGACGACGCCGTGAAGCAGATCGAGGACAAGATCAAGATGACGGGCGCCTGATCGCAAGCGCGGCTCGACATAGAATCGGGAGGAGGGGCTTACATAGAAGCCCCTCTTCTTTTTAAGGAAGGTGTCACCTCATGCAAATTCAACAAGCCGCAACAGGCGGGCCTCGCAGGATCGAAGGACTCCGGCCGCGAACAGCGGCGCTGCTGTCCGTCATTCCCGGCATCGGACAATATGCCAACCGCCGTTATATCAAGGGCACGATCTTTCTGCTCCTTGCCGCAGCCGTCGGCATTGCCTTGTCAGCGCCGATCGTAAACGGCATTAATGGCTTGGTCACGCTCGGCAGCAATCCCGAGATCGACGACTCCAGGACGCTGCTCGTCGAGGGCATCATCGCGGCGCTCCTGCTGATCCTGTTCGCGTCGGCGTACGCGCTCAACATGCGGGACGCCTACCGGGACGCGGCCAAAAAGCAGGAAGGACTGCGCATCCCGTCCGTCCGCCAGGCTTTTCACGACAGCTGGGAGCATGGCTTTCCTTACTTTGTCATCGTGCCGACGTTCATGCTGCTGACGATGATCGTCATTTTCCCGCTGTTGTTCATGATTTGTCTCGCGTTCACCAACTACAATCTGTACAACTCGCCGCCCGCGCATCTGCTCGATTGGGTCGCGTTCGACAACTTCGCCGCGCTGTTCACCGAAGCCGTATGGACGAAGAGCCTGCTCGCGGTGCTCACCTGGACGGTCGTGTGGACGCTGGTCGCGACGAGTCTGCAGATCGCGCTCGCTTTTTTCCTCGCGCTCCTGGTGAACGACGCGCGCGTCCGTTTCAAAAAGCTGATCCGCACCGTGTTCATTCTGCCCTGGGCCGTGCCGTCGTTCATGACGGTGCTCGTGTTCGCCGCGATGTTCAACGATACGTTCGGCTCCGTCAACCGCGACGTCATGTCGCTGCTGGGCACTTCGATTCCGTGGCTGACCGACCCGACCTGGGCGCGGCTCGCAATCATTTTCGTGCAAATCTGGCTCGGCTTCCCCTATGTGTTCACGCTCGTGACAGGCGTGCTTCAGAGCATTTCCAAGGACTGGTACGAGGCGGCCGACGTCGACGGCGGCTCCCGCTGGGACAAGATGCGCTTCATCACGCTGCCCCACGTCCTGTACGCGACCGCGCCGCTGCTCATCATGCAGTTTTCGTACAATTTCAACAACTTCAACATTATCTACCTGTTCAATAAAGGCGGCCCGCCTGTCCCGGGGCAGAGCTCGGGCGCGACCGACATTCTGATCTCCTGGGTGTACACGCTCACGTTCGACCAGAACAACTACAAGATGGCCGCCGCGATCTCGATCATCATGGGGCTCGTCGTCGCGCTTTTCGCCTTTTTTCAATTCCGCCGGACGCGCTCGTTCCGCGAGGAGGGCATGTATTGATGGGTCGCAAGCTCAAGTCCAGGCTCGAAGTGGCCGGCATTTACCTCGTCGTCCTGATCATGTTCGCCGTCATCCTGTACCCGCTGCTGTGGGCGGTCAGCATCTCGCTCAATCCGGGGACGAGCATGTTCAGCTCCAAGCTGATTCCCGACTCGCTGTCGCTCGAGCACTACAAGTGGCTGTTCTACGATCCGCGCAGCGATTACGTGCTCTGGTACAAAAACACGATTTACGTCGCCGTGCTGAACGCGCTGTTTTCCGTCATCATGGTCGGACTCGTCGCGTTCGTCTTCTCCCGCTACCACTTCGCGGGCCGCAAAAACAGCATTTATGCAGTGCTGCTCATGCAGATGTTCCCCGTGCTGATGGGCATGGTGGCGATTTATTTGCTGCTCAACCTCGTCGGCCTGCTCGATACGTTCGCCGGGCTCATCATCTTCTACGTGATCGGCGGTCTGCCGATGAACGTATTCCTCGTCAAAGGATACATGGACACGATTCCGCGGGATCTGGACGAGTCGGCGAAAATGGACGGCGCGGGGCATCTGACGACGTACATCCGCATCCTGTTCCCGCTCGTGCGGCCGATTCTGGCCGTCGTGGCGCTGTTTACGTTTATGGCGCCGTTCATGGATTTTCTGACGCCGCGCATTATCCTGCGTTCGCCGGAAAAGTTCACGATCGCGCTCGGTCTGTTCAGCTTCATCAACGACAAGGTCGGCAACAACTTCACGATGTTCGCGGCCGGCACGATTCTCGTCGCGCTGCCGATCGCGGTCGTGTTTCTCATCCTGCAGCGCTACCTGATCGCGGGACTCGCGGAAGGCGCGACGAAGGGCTAGCAGTCGGGTCCGCATGGCAAGGACGTGCCGGGCGACGGCATGAGCAAGCAACCATCCGAAAAGGGAGAGTATCCGACCTATGATACGTTGGCGAAAATGGCTGGTTTTCAGTCTGATCGCGGCGCTGCTGCTTGCGCCGCTGCAGGCCGTCTCGGCCTTGTCCGGCACGGGAGATCCTGCTGCGCAAGGCGGGGGATCTTACGTCAGGTTCAAGGACGACTGGAAGGGCAAATATTTGTACGAGGACAACGCAGGCAAGGTGCGTTACGGCACAACGGCGCTAACCGATCCCGCCGGGCAATGGTTGTTCGAGGATATCGGCGCGGGCAAGAAGCTCATCCGCAACCGGCTCAGCGGCCGTGTGCTGGATATGACGTCGGTGACGCCGGACGCCCGGATCACGGATCCGCTCGAGACGACGGCCGCAGACGCGTTGACGCCGGGCGCGCAGTGGCTCGTGAACGACGTTCCCGGCAAACCCGGCGCGGTCAATGTCGTCAGCGCGGGCTATGCGAGCCGGCTGCTCAACGTTCAGACACAGGACGGCTTCGCGCATGCGAACAACTGGGCCCAGGCGGGCTGGGGCAGCGCGACCTGGCATGTCGAGTCGGCTGAATCCAGCGAGCCCGTGCGCATTTTGAATCCGTGGCAGGGAACCTTCCTGTTCGAGGATGCAGGCAAGGTCAAATACGGCGCTCCTGCGATCACGGACCCTGCTTCGCAATGGTTCGCGGAGACGACGGACGGGAAGACGACGTTCCGCAACCGTGCGACCGGTCATGTGCTGAATATGAAAAACGTCGCCGGAGCGGATACCGTTGCACAGCCGCTGGAGTCGCTGCCCCCGGAGGAAGGGGAGGGCGGGAAGACCGCGCAATGGCTGCTCTCCCCGCCTGACGCATCGGGCCGGGTCGGCGTGTCGAGCGCGGTATACGCGAACCGGCTCCTGAACGTGCAGACGCTGGATGGCTACGCGCATGCGAACGATTGGGCGCAGCCAGGCTGGGGCAGCGCGCTGTGGGTGCTGCAGCCGGCGGCCGAGGTCGAGCCGGTTCGGCTCAAAGACGGCTGGAAGGGCGGTTATCTGTTCGAGGACGCAGCGGGCGACGTGAAATACGGCATGCCGGCGGCAGAAGATAAGGGCGCGTTATGGCTCGTCTACGACACGGCTGGCGGAACGTTGATTCGCAGCGCGCAAAGCGGCAACTACTTGACCGCGAGGGAGCCGGCAGCCTCGGCGTCCGAGCCTTTCGCCTGGGCGATGGCGCCGGCGAAGGATTCCGGCGGCAGTTCGGTGGACGGCCATTATACGTTCACGAAGCCTTCCGATCCTTCCGCCCTCTTGAACGTGCAGGCCCAGGACGGGGCCGGACACGTCAACGACTGGGCGCAGCCGAGCTGGGGGAGCGCGCAGTGGCTGCTGGAGGACCCGGCGCTGACGCCCGGCGGTCCGGGCGAGCCGCAGGTGCCTAGCTATATCCGAATCAAGAGCAGCTGGCTGCAGCTGTACATGTACGAGGAGGACGGCATCGTTAAATACGGCAACGCCGCCGCCGGAGATCCGAAGGCGGAGTGGCTGGTCGTATCCGGAGAAGGCTACAAGCGGATTCAAAACCGCGCGACGGGTCATTTCGTGACACTCGACGGGGCGACGGACGCGCGCCAGTCGCTCCGTGCTACGGATCTTCGTGAAGGCTCGACGGCGGGGGATTGGGTCATCGAGGACTATCAGGGCGCCAAGGAGATTCACAGCGTTCGCGATTCGAACCAGGCGGCGGATAACCAATTCTACATTCATGTAGAAAACAAGCTTAAGTTCGCGCAGTACGGCGTCATCAATCGGGATTGGAGCAGCCCCAAGTGGATTTTCGTGCCGGCCGCCGACACAGGCGTTGCGCAAGGCTACGTGACGCTCAAAAACGGCTACAGAGGGACGTATCTGTACGAGGAGAACGGCGTCGTCAAAGACGGCACGCCGAATCCGGAGGACCTGGCCGCCCAATGGTCGCTGCGCCAGGGCGAGCAGGGCGTGCTGATCGTGAACCGCGCGACGGGCCATCTTGTCTCCAACGAGCACGTGACAAGTTATGAGAGCGCGCTTGAGGCACTCGACATCGATCCGACCTGGGGCAGCGCGCAGTGGACGATGACGGACGGTTCCGAAGGCCGCAAGGTGTTCACGAACATATGGAAAAACGACCAGCGCATCCATGACGAGGACAATAAGGGCTTCGCCCAGTCCAGCGGCGTGCCTGCCGATTGGGGCAGCGCGCAGTGGCTCGTCGAAGGCGCGCCGGCTGTGCCGTCCGTACTGCCTGAGGGGTATGTCCGCATAAAAAATGACGCGACGGGCCAGTTTTTGTACGAAAACGCGCGTAACGTCGTTCTTTACGGCAATGCGGCGGCGGACGACGCGTCTAGTCACTGGCGTATCGAAAGCGGTCCTGACGGTGAACGACTCGCGAACCGGGCGACAGGCAACGTCATGTCCATCGCCGGCGTGCAGGCCTACCTCGAGACGGAGGACGCATCCTCGGGTTCCGATGCTTCCCAGTGGCATGTCGAGGATGCGCCTGTAGCGGGACGTTTCTTGATTCGAAGCGGGGCGGCCGGACACCTCGACGAATATTTGCACACCGAGGACCTTACGGGCTATGCCCAATACGATCTGCGGTCGATCGAGAGCGATGGGGTCCGTTGGTCGCTGGAGACCGCACCCTCGGAGGCGCGCCCCCCGGTGCCGGAAGCCGAGGATTTGAACGGCGTCACGCCGGCGATCGCGGATGCCAACGTATATGCGCTGGCGAGCGACGCAAACGGCGGGCTGCTGACCGGAGCGGGCAGCGGAGTGAAGTCGATTGTTTCTGCCCCGGACAATAGCGCGCGATGGCTCTTTGAGGCTTACAACGGATATACGCGCGTCAAGCAGTTGGAATCGGGACGCTATCTGACGGCCGATTCGACCGGCAAGGTCGCTCTGTCGTCCGACGGTTCGGCGCTAGGCGCGCAATGGCGATTGTCCGCGGATGCGGGGCTGTCGACGTTGTCCAGCGCGCTTTTGCCGGGGCAGGCGCTTGCGGTCGTCGTCGGCAGCGGCGCGCCGGGGCTTGCATCCGCGGATGCGGCAGCAGCCCGCTGGCAGCTTCGTCCGCTTAAGGGCATGGCGATCTATGAAGCGGAAAATGCGTTTGCGCGGGGAGGCGTATCGACCGGGACGGCGGCGGGCGTCTCGTATGTGGAACGCTTCGAAGGCGCAGATGCCGCGCTCATCTTCGCGGCCGACGCGCCGGCGGCGGGCAGCTATGCCGCTTCCGTGCGCTATCGCGGAGCCGGCAAGCTTGCGTTAGCCGTGAACGGCATCAGGACCCAAACGCTGTCGCTTGCCGGCGATTTAAGCTGGCATGAAGCCGCGATCGCGCTTCCGCTGCGCGAAGGGTACAATAGCGTCGAGTTGCAGGGCGAGGGCGCAGACTCCGGCACCGTCGAGATCGACGCGCTGATCGTTCGCGGCGCCGTGGCGCCGCCATCGCGCGGGGCGGACGTCCCGTACACGACGTACGAAGCCGAGCGTATGAAGACCAACGGGCAGCTCGTATCGGGCAGCAGAGCTTACGGCACGTTGTCCGCCGAGTCTTCCGGAAGGCAGGCTGTGAAGCTCGCGTCGACAGGCGACTACATGTCGTTCAAGGCGTCGGCCGCGGCGAACTTTCTGAATATCCGGTACAGCATACCGGATAGCGCGGACGGCGCGGGACTGGACGCTACGCTGAGTGTGTACGTGAACGGGCAAAAGCGGGGCTCGCTCTCCCTGACGTCCCGATATAGCTGGGTTTACGGCAAATATCCGTACACCAACGAGCCTGCGGACGGCGATCCGCATCGCTTCTATGACGAAGCGCAGCAGTTCGTCGGCGACATTCAGGCGGGCGCCACCGTGATGCTGCGCAAGGACGAAGGGGACACGGCAGCGAGCTACGCGATCGACTTCGCCGAGCTTGAGCTCGCACCGGGGCTGCTTGCCATGCCATCCGGCTATGTATCGGCCGTCCAATACGGCGCTCTCCCGGATGACGGGGAAGACGATACAAAGGCGCTTGATGCGGCGATCGGCGCCGCGCAGCGCGAAGGCTTCGGTCTATGGCTGCCGGCGGGCACTTACCTGCTTAGCAAGCCACTTGAGGTGAGCGGCGTCGAGATCGCCGGCGCCGGCATGTGGTACACCAAGCTGACGGGCGCCGGCTTCATGGGGCGCGGCGATCGGGTCCGCATCCGCGATCTGATCGTAGACGTCGGCGTAAACGCCAGACACGACGCGCTGCCGGAGGCGGGCTTCGACGGCGCGTACGGCAAGGGCTCGTCGATCCAGCACGTATGGATCCGCCATGCGAAGGCGGGGATCTGGACGACGCTGAGCGACGATGCATCAATAGCTACGGAAGGCTTGTATCTCGGCGGCTTGCGCGTCAGGGACACGTACGCGGACGGCGTCCACTTCTCGACGGGCACGAAGCATTCGATGCTCGAGCATAGCTCGATCCGCAATACGGGCGACGACGCCGTTGCGCTGTGGTCCGATCCGCGCGAAGGCGCAAGCGACGAGTTGGCCCGCACGGAAGGGAACGTCGTTCGCTTCAATACGATTCAGCTGCCGACGCTGGCGGACAATGTCGCCGTATTCGGCGGCAAGGACAACGCGATCCGCGACAACATCTTAGCGGATACGATGGGCTTCGGCGCCGGCATCGCGATATCGACGCGCTTCAATCCCGTGCCATTCTCGGGCACGACGGTCGTCGAGCGGAACACGCTGCTGCGCACGGGAGGCCGCGAGTCGAACTGGGGACAGGACTTCGGCGCGATCTGGCTGTTCGCCGGCGACAAGCCGATCGATGCGGACATCGTCATCCGCAACAACGAAGCGATTGACAGCACGTACCAGGGCTTCTACGCCAACGGAGACAAAGGCGTACATGCCGAGCCTGGGCGGAAGGCGACCGTCGAAAATCTCGTGATCGACGGCGCCGGCACCTGGGGGCTCCAGGTTAATGGAGACGCAAACGGAAGCGTGACGCTGGCGAACGTCCTCGTGCGCGGCACGAAGCTCGGCAGGCAGTTCAATGGCGCGGGCGAGGAGAAATTCAGATTCGAAGCCGGCAAAACGACCGGAGGCGACGCTTCGGCCGGACACAATCCGCAAGTCGTGCCGGACGATGGGCGCATCGTGCCCGAGGCGCCGGGCAATGCCGCCGTGGAGAATCCGACGCCTAATGCGGCCATACAGCGGCTGGACGAGGCGCTTCGGGGCGCGCTGGCCGGCAAGCCGTCCGTCCTTCGCGTTCATGCGGAGACTGCAGCGGACGGCACGGCGGCCGTCTCGATCGGCGCCGCAGCGCTTAAGGAAGCTGTCGCCGCAGTGCCGGGAGGCATGATCGCGATCGAGGCCGGCAGCGTTAGCTACATGCTGCCAATCGCGCTCATCGCGCAGTGGCTCGATGATAAGGCCGGTCTGTCCTTGCCGGCGCCCGAGACAGAGGAGGGCAAGCTTTTGCTGACGATTGCGCGTCCTGCCGCCGACGTCAAAAAGGCAATGACACAAGCGGCCTCCGGCGCCGGTTTGACGCTCATCGAAGGTGCCCAATACGAATTCGAGCTCTATTGGTCGTCGGACGGCGCAGAGTCGACGATCGACAGCTTCGACCGACTGTTCGTAGACAGAAGCTTGACACTGAACGGCACACTGGACGGCGGCAGGACGGCCGCACTCGTGTACGACCCCGCGAGCCGCGCCTTCCGGCCGGTGCCTGCGTTGTTCAGTTCGTCAGGCGGCAAGACGACGGTCACGATCCGCAGCACGACCAACAGTATTTATGTGTTGGCCGACTCGGCGCGGTCGTTCGGCGATCTGGCAGGGCACTGGGCGAAGGCGGACATAGAGCTGCTGGCGGCGAAACGAATCGTGAACGGGACGGGCGCCGGCAAATTCTCCCCTGGCGCTGCGGTGAGCCGTGCGGAATTCGCCGCGATGCTCGTGCGGGCGCTCGGCTTGAAGGGCGACGAGGATAAGGCGGCATTTGACGATATCCAGGCAGGCGACTGGTTCGCCGATGCCGCGGATGCCGCTTCCCGCTTCGGATTGGTCAAGGGTACCGGCGATGGCCGCTTCCAGCCGCAGGCGCCGGTGACGCGGGAGCAGATGGCGGTTATGCTGGCAGCGGCGCTGAAGCTGGCGCCTGGGGCGCAAACCGCCGCATCGACCGATTCCGGCGCGACGACGGCCGCTTCCTCCGACCGAGCTGCGGACGCACAGCCGGACGTCGCCGACGCGTCAGCCATCGGCGCCTGGGCGCGCGAAGCGATCTCGGAGCTGATGCGCCAAGGGCTGCTCCAAGGACGCCCCGACGGTACGTTCGCGCCGAAAGCGACGGTCACGCGCGCCGAAGCTGCAGCTGCCCTCAAGCGGTTGATGGCCGGCATGAAGCTGCTCTGACCGACGGACGATATTTCCTTGTATGCGATCCGTGCCTCCGTCCAGAAATGGTCGGCGAGGCACGGATTTTTTTGCGCGGCTAATATGTTACAATCAATGTTTGAACGCGGGGCCTCGCGCATGGCGCGACGGCTGCATGGAGGAATTCATATGGCAGGGAAGTATTACGTCGTCTGGGAAGGCGGCGCGCCTGGTGTTTACGATTCATGGCCGGCATGCCAGGCCCAAGTGTCCGGACGCAAGGACGCCAAGTACAAATCTTACGGCAGCAAGCCGGAGGCGGAGCGGGCCTATCGCGAAGGCTGGAAAAAGCATTGGGGCCAAGGCGGAGGTAAAAGCGCAGCGGGCGCTTCGCCCAAGTCCGCCGCAGCGGGAGAGAAGCTGCCGCTGTCTCCGGAGCAGGCGGCAGCCGAGATCGACTTCGACAGCGTCTCGGTCGACGTCGGTACGCGCGGCAATCCCGGCCCGGTCGAGTACAGAGGCGTAGATACGCGGACGGGCGACGTGCTGTTTTCGGTCGGACCGATCGAAAAGGGGACGAACAACCTGGGCGAATTTCTCGCAATCGTCCACGCGCTCGCCTATCTGAAGCAAAAAGGAAGCGCCAAGACGATTTACAGCGATTCGCGTACGGCGCTCAAATGGTTGAAGCAAAAAGAAGTCGTGACGACGCTGCCGCGGGACGACTCGACCTTCGAGATCTGGGCGCTCGTCGACCGCGCGCTCAGCTGGCTGCGCGTCCATTCGTACCCGAACAAGGTGCTCAAGTGGGAGACGGAGCGATGGGGTGAGGTCAAAGCGGATTACGGCCGAAAAGGCTGACGTTGCCGCGTTCCCCGTTTGTTTGCATGAACCCCGGCCATTTTTAAGAAGTCACCATTTGAACAGGATCGGTCACAAATGTGGTTGTCTGCGGGCAACCGCCGGCGGTATGATGAATAATCGGGACCGATCGCGAAGCGGTATGCCGCCACGGCTGCGATCGGGCCGGCCCTCCGCCGGCGCCGAACTCCGTCAAAGGTGGTCGTCCTCTTTGGGACCGAGAAATAAGAAAGCGATTGCATTTTCCGTCGTTTGCGTCACGGCGGGCTGGCTCGTATGGCTCGCCGCCGGTTCGGCGCATAAAGGCGAAGTCCCTGACCCCTCCGGCGCGCCGCCGTCGGGCACGACTTCCGCAATCCGTTCAACCGCAAGCGGCGGGGAAGCCCCCGACACGATCGTCATAACCTTTCCCGCAGGCACGCCGCGGGATCTTCAGCTCGTACAAGACGAGATGAGCCGATATCTGAATAAGAAGTTGAATGCGAACGTAAAGCTGAAGCCGATCGACATGGGCAGCTGGTGGGACAAGACGGGCTTGATGTTCGCGTCCGGAGAGCAGATCGATCTCATGTTCACGGCGGGATGGATGCGCTTCGGCGACGAAGTGGCCAAGGGAAGGTTCATACCGCTTGACGATCTGCTTGCGCGCTACGGCGGCGGCATCCGCAGCTTGCTGAGCCCGGCGATCATCGAGGCGGGCAAGGTGAACGGGAGCGTCTACGGCATCGTGGCAAACAAGGAATTTGCCTCCAGCAAGGGGCTCGTCATGCGCAAGGATCTCGTCGACAAGCACGGCATCGACTTGACGAAAGTGCGCTCCCTGGCAGATTTGACGCCGTTATTCGCCAAGATCAAGGAGAGCGAGCCCGGCATTTATCCGCTGCAGGCGAGGGCTGATCGCAGCCCGCTTACGTTCGTGCTGCAATACGGCTTGTTCGACATGCTCGGCGACGGTCCGGGCGTGCTGTCCCGCGCGGACAGTTCGCTTCAGGTCGTGAATCTGGCCGACACGCCCGAATTCGAGGCAAGCGCGAAGCTCATGTTCGCCTGGAATCGGGCAGGATACCTCAATTCCGACGCGACGGTATCCAAGGACAGCGAATACGAAGCCGTGAAGGCCGGCAAAGCGTTTGCCTTCGCCGAATCGCTCAAGCCGGGCTTCGAGATCCAGGCGTCGCGCAATACAGGTATGCCGATGACGGCGGTCGAACTCACCAAACCGTACACGACGACGGCGGACACGACGAGCGCGATGTTCGCGATTACCAAAAACGCCAGGCATCCGGAAAAGGCGATGATGCTGCTGAACCTGCTGTATACGGACCCGTATTTGCTGAATCTGCTCGATTGGGGCATCGAGGGTAAGCATTACGTCAAGCTGGCGGACGGAAGGATCGCGTATCCGGCGGGCGTGGACGCAAAGACGGTCGGTTACAATCTCAATCAGTCTTGGATGTTCGGCAACCAGCTGAGCTCGTATTTGTGGAGCAACGAGGATCCGGGCCTGTGGGAGCAGTATCGTTCGTTTAATGCGGAAGCCGACAAATCGAAGGCGCTGGGCTTCGTTTTCGATCCCGATCGCGTCAAAAACGAGATCGCCGCCGTCGCCGGCGTGGATGAGGACTTCGCGCCCGCTATCAATACTGGCGCGCTCGATCCTGCACTGATCCTGCCGATGTACAGGCAGAAGCTCAAGGAGGCCGGCGCGGACGCCGTCATCGCCGAGAAGCAGCGGCAGCTGGACGCCTGGCTCGTGAACCGGGGGGATGGCCGATGAGACCCGCCACGCTTCGTTCGAGGCTCGTGCTCGGCTTCGCGCTCGTCACAGTGCCGCTGGTGGTGCTGCTAATCTGGAACAATCTGTATGCGACGCGCGTCGTGCACTCGCAGGTCGCCCAGTCGAATCAGAGCCTGCTGACGATGTACGTCAACGACATGGATAAAGCGCTCGAGGAGATCGAGAACTACTTGTACAAAACCGCCGAACAGGATGACAGCCTGATCTCGCTCGGGCAAAACGCGAAGGGCACCTGGGCGTATTATCTCGCGCAGACGCATACGATGAACGACTTGTTTTTCAACACCAATTATTATGATGCGGCGGACGTCTTGTTCGCCTACGGCGAAGCGTCCGACAATCTGCTGCTCGCGCCTCAGACTTCGGTCACCTATGCGCGCAAGCTGCTCGTCCAGGACGCATTGAGACGGCTGTTCGCGCAGGCGGACGGAAAGCGCCCCAGCTTCTCCGGCTGGAATGTCGTCGAACTGGACCGTTCCTACGCGCTTGTCCGCATCGTGGATTCGGGCTACCGATCCTATATCGGCGCCTGGGTCGACCTGAACCGGCTGATGGAGCCCTTCCACAGTCTTACCAGGGATGGAGGCGGCCAGGCGATCTTGTCCGACAATGCGGGCAGGCTGCTGTCCCAGAGCGACGGCCCTCTGTCAGGAGAGGCGCCGGCGGCGCTTCGAGCGGATGCGGCTTCCGGCCAGGAACGGGCCGTCTACAATATCGTTAAGCTGGACCAGCGGTATTTGCTGATCGGCAAGACGTCGAGAAACGCGGGTCTGCACCTGTCGCTCCTCCTTCCCGAGCGGCGCGTGCTGGAGGGACTGCCCTATTTTCGCGTGCTGACGTATTGGGTGCCCGTTGTCGCGGCGGGATTGCTCGCAGTCTACCTGATCTTTTTGCAGCGCGCCATCGTCAAGCCGATCGTCGGACTCATCAGGGGGATGCGGCGCATCCGTTCCGGAGACTTGTCCGCCAGGCTGGAGGACAACCGGCTTGTCGAGTTCATCGCGATCAACGAGACGTTTAACGGCATGGCTACCCAAATCGAGCATTTGAAAATCGATATTTACGAGGAGCAGATCCGTACGCAGAAGGCGGAGCTGAGCGCGCTGCAGGCACAAATTCATCCGCACTTTTTCATGAACTCGCTCAACATCGTCTATCATCTCGCGCAGACGCGCAGCTACGACATCATCCAGCGAATGTCGCTGCATCTGGTGCGTTACTTTCGCTACGCGACACGGACGCAGACCCCGTCGATCACGATTGAGGACGAAATGGCGCATATCAACGACTACTTGTCGATTCAAAAATTCAGGTTTCCGGAGGCGCTCATCTTTGAATTTGACGTCGATCCTGCGCTGGCGTCCTTCGCGCTTCCGCCGCTTACGGTACAGCCGCTCGTCGAAAATGCGATGGTCCACGGGTTTTCGTTCAAGGGCGGCGAGGCTTATCGGATTGCAGTGCGCGTTTATACGGTGCGGGAGGGCTCCGAAGAGGCAATCTGTATCGAGGTCGCGGACAACGGCAAGGGCTTGGCAGAGGGACAGGCGGCGGCGCTGGAGGAGATGGCGGCGGCTCCCGGTCCGACGGACGGCCATGTCGGCCTGTGGAACATCGTGCGAAGATGCAGATTGTTTTATAAGACGAACGTGAAGCTGAGGTTCGCGGACGGACAGGCGCGCGGCGCCGTGGCGCGGCTCACGCTGCCTGTCCAATCCAATGTCCGGGAGGGGATCGCGCTTGATTCGGGCGCTAATCGTCGATGACGAATATTACGCGGTAAAAGGACTGCAATCCGGGGTGGATTGGGACGCTGCCGGCGTTGACGAAGTATTCGAGGCGTTCCATGCCGAGATGGCGAGAGAACTGCTGTCGAGGCAAGAGATCGACGTTATGATCTGCGACATCGAGATGCCGGAGGGCAGCGGACTCGAGCTGATGGCTTGGGTGCAGGAGCAGGGGCTCGCGATCGAGACGGTCGTGCTGACCTGTCATTCCGAATTCGCCTATGCGCAAAAGGCGCTCCAGCTTGGCGGCAGCGACTATCTCTTGAAACCGGTTATCTACGAAGACCTCGAGGAAGTGCTCCGCAAGACGATCCGCAAAGTGGAAGAGCGGCGCAAGCAAGAAGAGACGGGGGAGCTGTACCACAAATACGCCGAACTGTGGAAGGGCCGCAAGCCGATCCTGCTCGAGCGCTTCTGGCAGGACCTGTTCGACCGGGAGATCCGACCCTCGAGAGAAGCCGTGTCCGCCGCGCTCGCAACCTTCGATGTCGGCCCGGAAGAGCTCGGACAGGTCGCATTCGTTCTATTGAGCGTCGAGGAGTGGCAGAAGCCGCTCAGCGAGCGGGAAGAGGAAATCATGGAATTCGCCCTGCGCAAAGCCGCGGAGGAGGTGCTCCTGGAAGGCCGGGCAGGCAGCGTCATTCGGGACCGCCGAGGCAACGCGTTCGTCGCGGTACACGCCGGGGACGGGAACGGCAGCGCCCTGCGCCTGATAGAAGACTGCCGCACTTATATAGGTGCGTGCCGTACTTATTTTTATTGCAAGGTGTCCTGTTACGTGAGCGATACGGTGCCGATCGAAGACGCGCGCAAAACGTATTTGCAACTGCTCGGCGCCGAATATCGCAACGTCAGCCGGACGAGCGAAGCCGTCCTCGTATCGGGCGGGCAGGAGCAAGCGGACCGAGCCGACGGTTGGGGGGCGGGCATGCTGCTCGATGCGGCCGATTTGATCGAGCAGCGGGACAAAGACAGCGTAATGCGCGCGCTGGACGCGAAGCTTGCGGAAGAGCGCATGAGAGCGCTGACGCCGGAAGCACTCGCGGCCTATTATCATGCGCTGCTGCAGGCCGTATATTATGCGCTTCAGCGCAAGGGGTTCTCCGCACATCTGCTGTATGGCGGCAAAGGAGCTACCGCTCCCGATACGGCCTCACGCTCGGTCGCCCGGCTGCGCCAATGGGCCGGCGAGCTGCTGGATGCGGCTTATGCGCTGCTAGCCGGCGGCGAGAGCGAGAGTCCGGCCGTTCGCCAGGTCAAGGCGTACATCGCAGCTCATCTGGATCGCGACCTGACGCGGGAGGAATTGGCTTCGCACGTCTATCTGAATCCGGCGTATCTATCGAGACTGTTCCGCAAGGAGACGGGGATGGTGTTGACCGATTACTTGCTGCAGGAAAAAATGCGTCGGGCATCGGACCTGCTCGTAGGCACGGATCGGACGATCAGCGAGATCGCGGACAGCCTGGGGTACGGCAACTTTTCCTACTTTGCCCGTCTGTTCCGCAAGGTGTACGGCCAGTCTCCGCACGATTACCGCAAGTCTATCCGCGGCGCGTAGCAAGTTTTCGCACGCGCGCTTGCGTTGCTGAAGACCGCAGGCATAACAAAAAAGGCCTTCCGCTGCAGAACCGCTCTGCGGATGGCCTTTTGTCCGTTCAGACGCTGATGCGAAGTCCTTGCAGCTGCGAGATGCCCTGGCGAATGAGATGCTGCTTGCGCTTGGGAACGGGGAGCATATGATTCAATGCAGGACCGTCGCCGAAGTATACGGCATTGTCCGTCAAATAGGTGATCTTGGCTACGTTGACGTAGCAGTCCGAGGAGATCCGAACGAAAAGCGCGTCTCTCGTCAAGGCTTCCGCCTGTTCGGCCGTCATTCGCTTCTTTATCGTATAGTTGCGGCCGTGACAACAAATTTGCCCTTGGGCGCCGATGCGGAAGAAGTAGCAATCGTTTCTTGGTTCGAACTGATCGTATAAATTCATCGCTGCATCCATCTTTTCGTATCCCCCTGTCATCGAAAGTTTGGGTGGTAGCGCTTTCATTATAGCGTATGGGGCTTTGTCTTGGCTAGCATTATTTTGTGAATTTGCACATGATTTTTTGGATACTTTCACGTGAGCATGCTAAGGTGGCAATAGGGAGGATCGCAGGACGGGAAAAAAGTCGAATGCCGACTCTTTATGACGAAGTCTGCAGCGCTGCGCCGCAAGGCACTCCGGCACGCAACGCGAAGAGGGATCGACAAGTCGAATGTGCTATACTGGAAAAAGAAAAATTTACAAACGGGCGCGTGACGGGAGCGAGTGGAAATGGACGATTTGCGTTATCCGATCGGCAAGTTTACGTTTGAAGGCGACATCTCCCCCGACCAGCGCAGGCAGTGGATCCAGGAGATTGCTGCGCTGCCGGACCTGCTGTCCGAGGCGGTGCGCGGACTCGGCGAAGCGCAGCTCGATACGTCTTACCGGGAAGGCGGATGGAAGGTCCGGCAGGTCGTACATCATGTCGGCGACAGCCATATGAACAGCCTGACGCGCTTTAAGCTGGCGCTCACCGAAGAGCGGCCGACGATCAAGCCGTACGAAGAGCACCTCTGGGCGGAGCTGGCCGACTCGCGCGACTTGCCGATCGCGCCTTCGCTCGCGCTGCTCGCAGCCGTGCACGTGCGCTGGACGGCGTTGCTCGCTTCGCTGACGGACGAGCAGTTCGCCCGCGAGTTCTACCATCCCGGCAGCGGAGAGACGACGCGTCTCGATCGTTGTCTCGGCATGTACGTATGGCATGGCAAGCACCATACCGCGCATATCGAACGACTGAGAGAACGTATGGGCTGGTGAGCTTGACGGAGCGTACCGATTCGACGAACGGCCGAAGGACAGCGGACAACACCCGGTCCCTCAATGTGGACGGGTTTGTTCGCGTGCCCCCGATTCGGGTAAAATGGTAACTTGAGGTGCAATACGACTGGCCTTTCGCGCCGCCATGCGGCTGCGGCAAGGCTCGAATCGGACAAGGAGTGCGCAAGATGGGAAGCGATTGGCTGTTTGCATTGCTGGATATGATTCTGATCAACATCGTCCTGAGCGGCGACAATGCGGTCGTCATTGCGATGGCGAGCAAAAATCTGGATCCGGCGCATCAGAAAAAAGCGATATTTTGGGGGACGTTCGGCGCGGTCGCACTTCGGATCGTGCTGACATTCGCTGCGGTTACGCTGCTGCGGATCCCCCTGGTTCAGGCTTGCGGCGGACTGCTGCTGCTGTTCATCGCCTGGAAGCTGTTGAACGAGGATTCGCACGATGAGCAGATCGAAGCGAAGCCGACGCTCGGTGGCGCGATCCGCACGATCGTCATCGCGGATCTTGTCATGAGCCTCGACAACGTCGTAGCCGTCGCGGGTGCGGCGCACGGCAATCTCACGCTTATCGTCATCGGCCTTGCGATCAGCGTCCCGCTGATTATCTGGTGCAGTCAATTCCTGACCAAGCTGATGACGCGGTTCCCGCCGCTCGTATGGTTCGGCGCCGGGCTGCTTGGTTACTCCGCGGGCGAGATGCTGGCCGGCGATCCGTGGATCGGCGATTATATCGAAGAGGCCGCATCGGCGCTGCCGGAGATACTGCCGATTCTGCTAGGCGTACTGTTTCTCGCATACGGCGCGCTTTCGTTTTGGCGGGCGCGCAGGGTTTGGCGCCACAGACACTAATTGAGCTCGGCGAACACGTTTAAGGGAGACATACGAAGATGGCAATCGATCAGAGCAGCATGCGGGAATGGGGCAAGATGCTGCTGACATACAAGTTCGCACTCGACGAAGTCAGCACGAAGCTGAACATTTTGAACGAGGAATTGCACTTCATTCAGAATTACAATCCGATCGAGCATATGAAAACGCGGATCAAGTCCCCCGAGAGCATCCGGGACAAGCTGATCCGCAAAGGGCTCGCGGTAACGATTGACAATGCGGTGAACCATATTCGGGATATATCGGGCATTCGGGTCATCTGTTCTTTTTCCACCGATATTTATCGAATGTACGAGATGATCAGCAAGCAGCAGGACGTCACCGTGCTCGAAGTCAAAGATTATGTCGCAAATCCGAAGCCCAACGGCTATCAGAGCCTGCATCTGATCATTCTGGTGCCGGTGTTCCTGACCGACCGGATGGAGCAGGTGCCCGTCGAGATTCAGATCCGCACGATCGCTATGGACTTCTGGGCGAGCCTGGAGCACAAGATCTATTACAAATTCAACGCGCGGGTGCCGCATGAGATCGGACTGCAGCTGAAGGACACGGCCGATCTCATTAATTCGCTGGACAAGCGTATGTTCGCATTGAACGAAGAGGTGCAAAAATACCGTTCGGACGATTAGACGGAATGAAGCGCTTGAAAGCGTTACTATAATGAAGTGAAAAAAGTCCGGTCCCTTTGCAAGGGCCGGACTTTTGGCGTTAGGGAGCGTTTAATCTTCGCGGGAGACGTCTATCTTCAAGCGGCCGACGAGCTCCTCGAACCGGGCGAGCAGCCGCTCCTTGACGGGCGGTTCGGCGAACGCCGCCAGCAGCGCGCCGCGCATCAGATCCGTCAGCTCGGCCGGCGTGAATCCGAAGCGCGTCGCGATCGCTTCGCATTCCCGTGTCATATCGGTGCCCGACACGGTCGGATTGTCCGTATTAACGGTGACATAGAGACCCGCGTCGTAATAGCTGCGGATCGGGTAATTGTCCCAATCCGCTACCGCTTTTGTCTGGATGTTGCTCGTCGGGCACAGCTCGAGCGGGATGCCCCGTTCGCGGATCCAAGCGAGCAGCTCGGGGTCCTCCCGCAGCCGAATGCCATGGCCGATACGCGTCGCGCCGAGCCCTTCTACCGCTTCGCGCACATTGAAGGCGCCGGCCGCTTCGCCTGCATGAATCGTGATCGGGATGCCCGCTTCGCGAGCCGCGGCGAACGTGCCCCGGAAGTTCTCCGCCGGGTGGGCGGCTTCGTCTCCGGCCAGGTCGACCGCCACGACGCCCTGGCCTTGGCGGGCAATCGCCGCACGGATCACGGGAAGATTGACCGCGTCGTCCTGGTGACGCATGCAGATGACGATAAGACGGGCAACGACGCCATAAGCGGTTTCGCCGCGTTTCAAACCGTCCAGCACGGCGTCGATCGCGTCTTCCGGAGTCAAGCCTTCGTTCGTATGCAGCGCGGGCGCGAACCGGACTTCGATATACAGGCAATTGCTCGCGGCCGACTGCTCGACCGTCTCCTCGGCGACGCGTCTAAGTGCGTCGGAATTCTGCAGCAGCGGGAGGACGAAGCTGAATTTATCCAAATAAGTCTTCAGGCTGTCGCAGTCTTCTTCGACCTGCATGTAGGGCAGCAAATCCTCCGCACGGCCGGCGGGCAGGGGATAGCCGCGGTCCGCAGCAAGCTCGAACAGCGTAGAAGGCTTCACGCAGCCGTCCAGATGCAGGTGCAGATCCGCCTTCGGCAGCGCTTCAAGCCAGTTGTCCATCCCGATCTCTCCTGTCGTCTATCCTCTGATTGCGCCTTCGCAAGGCGCGGTTTAAGCGTCTTCGCGCGTCAGCTTCGCATAGACAGCGTCCGCGTACTGTTCGTATGCGTCTTGGTGCGTCCAGCCCCGCTCGTTCATCATGAGCCGGTAGCGAAGCCGCTTTTCCGACAGTTCGCCCTTCAGCTTCTCCGATTGCTCGTGATTCCGGCAAGCTGCGAGCAGGTCGGACAGCGAGACGAGATCCTTGCGAATCTGCAGCTCTTCCGGCAAGGCGCCCGTGTTTTTCAGCAGCTTGTAGGAAAGCCGAAGCTCTTCCGGCACGCCCGCCAGATCGTCTTCGGGAAGCGGCTTGCCTTGTCCGGACAGCCCCGCGAACTGTCCCGATTTTTCAGCTTCGCGTATTTTTTGCTCGGCAATGGAGACAATCCAATTCAACCGCTCACCGTCCTTTGCTTATGTTATTATAGCATTGTAACACGGGTTAAACGGTTGATTGAAGTGTTTGCGAGATGAACGGCATTGATTCTGTTAATTTAGCTGACACGCTTCCGTCTCATTAAACCTTTAATGCCGAGCGGATTTGATGGGTTTTGTCATTTTAGACGAAAAATCGACACGCCATGCGGCCTGCTTCACAAAGCGCTGGTGCGGGTAAGAGGTATTTTCAATTGGGTCTGGCGTTTGTGTGATTAATGGGTTATAAAAGATAACGGGACATTCGTTCAAAGCAGAATGCAAAAAGGTTCAAAAAAGGATGGTCGAACGTTGAGAGTTTATATGAATCATGACGGCGGCGGCGACGATTTTGTCGCGCTGCTCCTGCTGCTCCGAATGGCAAGCGTTGAACTGACCGGCGTCTCGGTCATTGGTGCCGACGGGTACCTGGAGCCTTCCGTTCAGGCCAGCCGGAAGATTATCGACCGGTTCGGGGGCGGGCCGCGCGAAGGACTCGACGTGTCCCGCTCCGATTCCCGCGGCAAAAATCCGTTCCCTGCTGCATGGCGTATCATGTCGTATTACGTGGACGCGTTTCCGATTCTGAACGAAGCGGAGACCATCCTGACGCCGATCTCGGACAAGCCAGCACATCTGCATCTGATCGACAGCGTGCGTGCAGGCGAAGGCAAGACAACGCTCGTGTTCACGGGTCCGTTAACGGACCTTGCGCGTGCGCTTGACATCGCGCCGGATATCGAAGAACGAATCGAACGCGTCGTCTGGATGGGTGGCACTTTCTTGCCGAAGGGCAACGTCGAGGAGCCCGAGCATGACGGCACGGCCGAGTGGAATGCGTTCTGGGATCCCGAGGGTACGGCGCGCGTATGGGCCAGCGGTCTTCGGATCGATATGGTCGCGCTGGAGAGCACGAACCGGGTGCCGCTCACGCTGGAGGCCAGAGATGCATGGGCCAAGCTCCGGAGGCACGAGGCGATCGACTTCGTTGGACAATGCTATGCGCTTGTGCCGCCGCTCATTTTCCATGCAACGAATTCGACTTATTATTTATGGGACGTGCTCACCGCCGCTTATGTGGGCAAGCCCGACCTGGTCAAGGTCAAGACGGTCAACAGCATCGTCAGAACAGACGGTGTGGCGCAGGGACGTACGGAGCTGTCGGAAGGCGGCAGACCGGTCAACCTGATCTACGACGTCGACCGCGACGGATTTTTCGCTTATATGACCGAATTGCTCAAGCAAGATTAATTTCGGCTACCGCGGCTCGCGGACCCGTTCCGCCGGCTCGTACAGCGGCTTCCGGATCGAACCTCGCGCCGTAGATGCAAATACAAGTATGAGAGACGGGGAGAGAATCAAGCATGAAAAAGAGCACGATGAAGCCGCTTAGCCTGATGCTGGTCGCCATGATGGCGATGCTGCTGGTACTGTCCGGCTGCGGAAGCAAGAACAACAACAACGAAGGCGCAGCGTCGCCTAGCGCAAGCGCGCCGGCCTCCGAGTCCGCAAGCCCCACCGCATCCGCTTCCGCAAGCGCGTCGGCCTCGGCCTCCGAATCCGCAGCTCCGAGCGAATCCATCGCGCCTGCCGACGGCAAAGGCAAAAAAGTCGGTATGGTTACCGACCTCGGCGGCGTAAACGACAAGTCGTTTAACCAACAAGCCTGGGAAGCCCTTCAGAAGATCAAGACGGATACGGGCGCGGATACCAAGTATCTCGAGTCCAAGAAGGACAGCGACTACATTCCTTACCTGACGAAGTTCGTCAAGGACGGCTACGATCTGACTTGGGGCATCGGCTTCCTGTTCGCCGAAGCGGCTACTACTGTAGCCAAAGCCAACCCTGAAGCCAAGCTCGCCCTGATCGACACGACGCCGACAGAGGCGTTGCCGAACGTCGAGTCCGTCCTGTTCAAGGAAAACGAAGGCTCGTTCCTCGTCGGCGTCGTCGCAGGTCTGACGACGAAGACGAACAAGATCGGTTTCGTCGGCGGCATGGAGCTGCCGGTCATCAAGAAGTTCGAAGCGGGCTTCAAGGCCGGCGTTGCGACCGTTAATCCGAAAGCGACGATCGAAGTCAACTACGTCGGCGACTTCAGCAAGCCGGACCAAGGCAAGCTGGCTGCCGCTACGATGTACGACGGCGGCGCCGACATCATCTTCCACGCTGCAGGCGGTTCCGGCAACGGCGTCTTCAATGAAGCGAAGGATCGTTTTAAGGCCGGCAAAAAAGTATGGGTTATCGGCGTCGACAAGGATCAATCGATCGAGTTCGGCAACGACGTGACGCTGACTTCGATGGTCAAGAAGGTCGACGAAGCGGTTTACCGCGTCTCCAACGAGCTGCTCGCAGGCAACTTCAAGGGCGGCCAAACGGTCGAGCTCGGCTTGGCTGAAGGCGGCGTAGGCTTGCCTACGGACAACCCGAACGTGTCCCAGGACATCCTCGCCAAGGTCGAAGAATACAAGAACAAGATTATCAGCGGAGAGATCACGGTTCCGACGGAATAATTCCGCGCTGCACGGAATCTCCGCAAGGGCAAGGCCGCATTCAGCGAGCCTTGTCCTTTCTTCCGTTTTAACGCTTTTGATATGGGGACAGGAGCTGATAACAGATGGAGCAAGCGGTACCGATGGTCGAGCTTAGAGGCATTACCAAGCGTTTTCCCGGCATCGTCGCAAACGACGCCATCAGTCTGGAGCTTCGCAAGGGCGAGATTCATGCATTGCTCGGGGAAAACGGGGCCGGCAAATCGACGCTGATGAGCATTCTATTCGGTCTTTATCAGCCGGACGAGGGCGAGATCCGCGTAGGCGGCAAGCCGCAGACGATCGACGGTCCGGGCAAAGCGATCGAGCTCGGAATCGGCATGGTTCATCAGCACTTTAAGCTGGTCCAGCCATTTACGGTCGCGGAGAATATCGTGCTCGGCATCGAGCCTTCCAAAGGGCTGTCCATCAACTACCGTCAGGCGAACGCCAGGGTCAAGGAACTTTCAGAGCGGTACGGCCTTATGGTCGATCCGACCGTCAAGGTCGAGAACATCACGGTTGGCATGCAGCAGCGCGTAGAGATTTTGAAAACCCTTTATCGCGGCGCCGAAATATTGATCTTCGACGAGCCGACGGCGGTGTTGACCGTTCAGGAGATTCACGAGCTGATGCAGATATTGAAGCGGCTCGCCGGCGAAGGCAAGTCCATCATTTTGATCACGCACAAGCTCAAGGAAATCATGGAAGTCTCCGATCGCGTGACGATCATCCGCAGAGGCAAGGTCGTCGGTACCGTGAATACGGCCGACACAAGCGAGAGCGAGCTCGCGGAAAAGATGGTCGGCAGACGTGTGTCGCTCGACAAGCCGAAGGCAGCCGCGAAGCCTGGCGATATCGTAATCGAGCTGTCCGGGGTAACGGTCGCGGGCACCGATAAAGGGAAGCCGGTTGTCGATGGCGTCTCCTTCAACATCCGTGCAGGCGAGATCGTAGGCATTGCCGGCGTCGACGGCAACGGACAGCACGAGCTGGTGGAAGCGCTCACCGGCATGCGGCCGTTGCAGGAAGGCAGCATTCGCCTGAACGGTAAAGACATTACGCAGGATTCAATCAAGGACCGCATCAAAGCGGGCATGTCGAACATACCCGAGGACCGCCAGAAGCACGGACTTGTGCTCGATTTTAGCGTCAGCGAAAATTTAATCCTGGGATCCCCCGAGCAAGACCGTTTTTTTAAGGGCGGCTTCCTGAACAAATCCGAAATCGACCGGCACGCAACGAAGCTGATCGAAGCTTACGACGTGCGGACGCCGGATATTCATAACAAAACCCGTTCGCTCTCCGGCGGCAACCAGCAGAAGGCGATCATCGCGCGCGAGATGGAACGCGACCCGCAGCTGCTCATCGCCGTCCAGCCGACGCGAGGGCTCGACATCGGCGCGATCTCGTTCGTCCACGATCGGCTCTTGCAGGCGAGAGCCGAGGGCAAAGCCGTGCTGTTGATCTCCTATGAGCTGGACGAGCTTCACCGGTTGTCCGACCGGATCCAGGTCATTTTCGACGGTCGCATCATGGGCGAGGTCGATCCAGAGAAGGCCGGGGACGACGAGATCGGACTTATGATGGCGGGTAAAATGCAGGCTGGCAAAGGAGCGTCGGCATGAACAAAGCGGCGGAAATTTTCAATAAACCATCCACTTATATCCCCTTTATAGCGATCGTGCTCGGTCTGTTGTGCGGCGGGATCGTCATGTGGATCGGCGGCTACAATCCTTTCGAAGCGTATGGCGCGCTTTGGAAGACGGTATTCGGCACCAAGTACGACTTCGGCGAGACGATCGTCGCAATCACGCCGATTCTGTTCACGGGCCTTGCCGTCGGATTTGCCTTCCGCGCCGGCATTTTTAATATCGGTGCGGACGGCCAATACATCATCGGCATGACAGCGGCGACGTTTATCGGCCTCAAGGTGCACTTGCCGGCGTTCATTCACGCGCCGCTGGCGCTGATTGTCGGCATGCTGTGCGGCGGACTCTGGGGCGCGCTGGTCGGCTGGCTCAAGGCTTACCGCGGCGTGAACGAGGTCATCTCGGCCATCATGCTGAACTGGATCGCATTGTATCTGTCCAACTACATTCTACGGGACTTTCTCGTCAAGAAGGGCGAACAGAAAACGCCGAACATCGACGAGACTGCATCGCTCTCGATCGGTTGGCTCAAGGACTTCATGGAGGGAGCACGGATGGACTGGGGCATCTGGATCGGCCTGCTGTGCGTCGTCATCTTCTACGTGCTGCTGTGGCGTACGAAGCAGGGCTACGAGCTGCGCGCCGTCGGGCACAACGCCGATGCGGCCAAGGCCGCGGGCATCAACATCAAGGCCAGCTTCATCAAGACGATGATGATCTCCGGCGCGTTCGCCGGACTCGGTGGCGTATTCTCGGTGCTCGGCGTTTTCCACTATCAGGTCGTGCAGGCTGCGTCCGCGGGCTACGGCTTCGACGGCATCGCCGTCGCGCTGCTCGGCGGCAATCACCCGGTCGGCATCCTGCTCGGCGCGATCCTGTTCGGTGGTCTCACCTACGGCTCGGCAGGGATGAACTTCGAAGCCGACGTGCCGTCCGAGATCGTCCGGATCGTCATCGGCAGCATTATCTTTTTCGTCGCCTCCCACGGCCTGATCCGCACCGTGATTCAGCCGTTGTTCAAAAAGCGCAAATCGCGCGAGCGGAAAGGAGCTGACATGAATGGGAACGCTGGCTGATCTGATCAGTTCCACGCTTGTCTTTTCCGTCGCGCTCATTTTTGCCGCGCTCGGCGGCGTGTTCAGCGAACGCTCGGGCGTGTTCAACATCGGTCTCGAGGGCATGATGACGGCAGGGGCGTTCGGCGCGGCCATCGCCAGCTATTACATGGAGACGGACGGCGGCGCAACGACGTCCTCGCCGTGGGTCGGCCTGATCGCCGGCGTAGCCTGCGGTTTCGTATTCGCGCTCCTGCATGCCTATGCCACCGTATCGCTTAAGGCGGATCAGACGATCGTCGGCGTGGTCATCAACATTTTGGCGGTCGCCGTTACGTTGTATCTCGTCAAGATCATCTTCGAAGGGGCGGGCGATACGGCGCAGCTGCAAAACGTATTCGCCAAGTGGCCGATTCCGCTGCTGTCCGACATTCCGTTCATCGGCAGAGCGTTTTTCAACAGCTACCCGACGACATATATCGCTTATATCCTTGTGCCGCTCAGCTCGTACCTGCTGTTCAAGACGCCGTTCGGCCTTCGCCTGCGCTCCGTCGGTGAGCATCCGGGCGCGGCCGACACGGTCGGCATCAACGTCACCAAGTACCGCTACATCGGCGTGCTGATCAGCGGCGCGCTTGCCGGCCTCGGCGGAGCTACGATTACGCTGACGACGACGAGCAACTTCTCGCACAGCACGATCTCGGGCCAGGGCTTCATCGCGATCGCTGCTCTGATCTTCGGCCGCTGGAACCCTTACGGCGTATTCGGCGCCGCATTTTTCTTCGGCATGGCGCAGGCGCTTAGGAACTTCCTGACCCGGTTCGAATTTTCCCAATCGATACCGACCGAGTTCCTCTACATGCTGCCTTACGTACTGACCCTGATCGTCCTTGCAGGAGCAATCGGCAAGTCGGTTCGCGGACCGGCGGCGGCCGGGGAAGCTTACGATCCGTCGAAGCGTTAGCTGTCTTGCATGCCACTCAGCGCCGCTCGTATCCGCTAAGGATCGGGCGGCGCTTTCTGTTGCCCGGCGGTTGACGGCGAGGCGGGCGGCGCGATCGCTGCGCATCTCTCTTAAATCGGGTATAATCGGCAATAACGAACAAGTGAAATAACGAATCAACCGAATCGAAGGTAGGAGCGTATCCCCCATGATCAATCGCAAGGTTACTCCCTCGGAGAGCGGCAAACGTCTGCACCGCTTTCTCCGCAATTTGCTCCCGAACATTCCGCTTGGTCAGATCTACAAGATGATCGACTCGGGCAAGGTCCGGGTGAACGGCAAGCGCAAGAAGCAGGACTACGAGCTGGCTGCCGGCGACGAACTGGCGATTTATATGGAAGACGAACAATACAAGGAAGCTTCGATCGGTCAGCAGAAGACGAAATACGTTGGCGTCAACGCCGATATCCACGTCGTCTTCGAGGACGATCAGCTGCTCGTTGCGCTGAAGCCCGCGGGCATGCTCACGCATCCGGACCAGACGGATCAGCGGGATACGCTGATCAACCGCGTGCATGCGTACTTGTACCGGAAAGGGGAGCTCGACAGCCCGATGTTCATGCCGGCGACGGCGAACCGGCTCGATCGCAATACGAGCGGGCTTGTGCTTGTAGGCAAGACGGCGGGAATGCTCCATCAGCTTAATCAGTGGATCCAAAAGCACGAGCTTCAGAAATATTACGTGACGATCGTCGAAGGCCGGCTAGAGGGCGAGGGTGAGCTGACGGACGAGCTCGTGCGCGATGAGAAGCGCAACCGCACTAGGGTTGTCTCGGCAGGGAGCGGCGGCGACGAGAAACGGCTGTCGGCAACGACGCGTTATCAGGCGCTTTCTCAGGGAGACGGCTACAGTCTTGTCGAGATCGAGCTTGTGAGCGGGCGGACGCACCAGATTCGGACGCATTTCCAGAGCATCGGTCATCCGTTGCTTGGAGACGTGAAGTACGGAGGAAAAATTTACGCGGGCATCAACCATCAGCTGCTGCATGCTTGGCGTATCGTTTTGCCGGACGGACGCGAGTTCCGCGCGCCGGCGCCGCCGATTCTGAAGCGAACGGCGGACAAGCTGGGGCTTCAAGGCATCTAAGGCGATGGACGAACGCAGGCTGCTTGCGCTTGTTCAGGCGGACGAGACGATGATGTCCGCGCTGCATGCCGCCCGAACGCTGAACCTGCCCGATTGGTGGATCGCCGCAGGGTTCGTACGGAGCAAGCTGTGGGACGTCCTGTCCGGCAAGAAGGCACGCACGCTCCTGCCGGATGTCGACGTAATCTACTTCGAGGCCGAGGATACGGACGAAGCAACTGAAAAGCGTTATGAAACCGAGCTTTTCCGGCGTCTGCCGAACGTGCCATGGTCGGTCAAAAACCAGGCGCGCATGCACGTCGTTAACGGCCGGGCGCCATACCGATCGTCGCTCGATGCCGTCGCGAACTACCCGGAAACCGCCACGGCGCTGGCTTTGCCGCTGGATGCCGCGGGCCACCCGAAGCTTGGAGCGCCTTATGGGCTGGAAGATGCCATCGCCATGAAGGTCCGGCCGACGCCGGCATTCGCGATCGATCCTGCGCTTTATGCGATCTTCGAGCGCAGAATCGACGCCAAGCGCTGGGATCGGATATGGCCTGGCGTCAGTTACATGAGGTAATTGCTCGATAGCTGGTCTTCGAAGAGGTTGGCGGCGGAGAGGGAGGCTTGCTCCTGATTGGGATCAACCGGACGCTTTTGGCTTTGGAGCACGAAGGTTTGTTCCTGATGGGGAACAATCGGATAACTCGGTAGAGACATCAAAGTCGTTTCTGCGAGATAACGGTATGACCGTGCCAAACGAAAAAAAGCCGTCTCCGCAGTTCTAAAGACTGACGGCGACGGCTTCCTTTCCATTAAAACAAAAACTTCTCGGGATCAGAGCCGAACCGTTGATCCCGGTTCAGGTCGTCGATCAGCGCCATCTCGTCAGTGCTCAGTTCGAAGTCGAACACGTTCGCGTTCTCCGCGATCCGCGCCGGCGTCACCGACTTCGGAATCGTGACGACGCCGTGCTGGATATCCCAGCGCAGAACGACCTGGGCGGGCGATTTGCCGTGCTTCTCGCCGATCGAGCGCAGCACCTCGTGATCGAGGTTGCCCTGCATGAGCGGGCTCCAAGCCTCGAGCTGGATGCGGTTTTCCCGGCAATAGCTCCGGAGATCGCGCTGCGACAGCAGCGGGTGGTATTCGACCTGATTGACCATCGGGACGAGGTCGCTGTGCCGCTGAAGCTCCTCCAGATGGCGGATGTTGAAGTTGCTGACGCCGACGGCCTTCACGCGTCCGTCCGCATACAGCTTCTCGAAGGCGCGCCAAGTGTCGACGAACTTGTCGGTGCCCGGCCAGTGAATGAGGAGCAGGTCGACATGATCGAGGCCCAAGCGTTCGAGCGAGGCGTCATAAGCGGCGAGCGTCTTGTCGTAGCCTTGATCGTCGTTCCAAATTTTCGTCGTAACGAACAGTTCGGAACGCGGGACGCCGCCTTCGCGAATCGCCTGACCGACGCCGACTTCGTTTTTGTAAATCGCGGCCGTATCGATGCTGCGATAACCGGTGTCGAGTGCGGCGCGTACGGCCGAGACGACCTGCGCATCGTTGTCCATTTTCCAGACGCCAAGCCCCAGCCAAGGCATGCGAACGCCATTGTGAAGAACGGTGCCGGATTGAAGAGATTGAGTCATAGCGAGAGCCTCCAGTCGAGTAAGTGTGTGGTTAAATGGGCTTCAGATCAGAAGGTCCAGCCATTCGTCCATCGTGACAGCTCCAAAGTAGAAGGTCAAGTCCACGCCTTCGAACGCGGCCGCGAGCGACTCACGGTCGTACCGCAGCCCTTGCAGCATCTCGGTCACGTCGCCGATCTCGCCTCGTCCGAAGAAGTCGCCGTACACGGCAGCTTCCGAGATGAGGCCTTCCTGCACGTTCATGCGAATATCGAAGGTGCCGGCGGGCAGGCGTTTGCGCTGCTGGACGTTAAATGCCGGCGACAGGCCGTAGTTCCAATCCCAGCTCCGGTATCGCTGGTCGGCAAGCTGGCGCACCGCTTCCCAATCGGCTTCGGTCAGCCGAAGCTGCGGAATCTCGGAGGCGCCGCCGAATATCGAGGTGAGAATGCGGCTCCTGAATTGCTCGATCGTCATCGGTTCGGTCAAAAACTCCGAGATGTTGGCGACGCGCGCGCGGATGGACTTGGTTGCCTTCGATTCGAACTTGAGCGGATTGGGCTTAAGCGCAGCGGATACGTCCTCCATGTGGGAATCGAACAGCAGCGTGCCGTGGCAGAACATCCGTCCGCCGGTGGCGAACATTGCGTTGCCCGATATTTTGCGATCGCCGACTTGAATGTCGTTGCGGCCGGATAGCTCGGCTTGGACGCCCATGTCGCGCAGCGCCTTGACGACCGGCTCCGTGAACTTGCGGAAGTTGTGGAACGAATTGCCGTCGTCCTTGGTGATAAAGCTAAAATTCAGATTGCCGAGATCGTGGTAAACCGCACCGCCGCCGGACAGCCTGCGGACGACGTCGATGCCGTGCGCCTCGGTGTACGCCGAGTTGACTTCTTCGGCGGTGTTCTGGTTTTTACCGATGATGATGGAAGGCTTGTTGATGTAAAAAAGCAGAATCGGCTCGTCGCCGGACAGCTTGCGAAGGGTATACTCTTCGAGAGCCAGATTAAGTGCGGGATCGTTGCCTCCGCCGTTGTCGATAAAAAACAATGCCGTCTGCCTCCCGTCGAATGTGCGTCCTTCTTATTTTATGATATTTGAGACTTGCGGACAAACTTGCATTGGTTCATATTGAATTCATAATTGAAGGATAGGGTATGGGTATCCTTTTGTTCAAAAGCCGCAAACCTAGGAATCGGGAGAGGATGACGTCCATGTTAAAGCTGTTCAGACTGCTCGCGCCTTACCGGGCGCTCGTTATCCTGGTTATGGCGCTGATCCTGCTGCAGTCGCTATCCGAGCTGTATCTGCCGACCTTGATGGCGGACATCGTCGACGAAGGCATCGTCAAGCGCGGCGGGGACACCGCTTACATTATGCGGATCGGCGGCTTTATGCTCGCCGTCGCGCTGGTCGGCACCGGCGTATCGATCCTGGCCAGCTACTACTCGTCGCGCATTTCGGCGGGCTTTGGCAGGCTCGTGCGGGGCAAGGTGTTTTCGCGCGTCGAGCAGTATTCGCTGCAGGAATTCGACAAGATCGGCACCGCTTCGCTGATCACGCGCACGACCAACGACATCAATCAGGTGCAGCAGGTGCTCATGATGATGCTGCGTATGATGGTCATGGCGCCGATGATGAGCATCGGGGGCATCATCATGGCCGTGTCCAAGGACGCCCAGCTGTCGCTTGTGCTCGTCGTGGCGATTCCCGTACTCGTCCTGACGATCGTCCTGGTGGCTCGCAAAGGCATCCCTTTGTTCAGAGTCATTCAGAAAAAGCTCGACAAGCTGAATCTCGTGCTTCGCGAGGGGCTGACAGGCATCCGCGTCATCCGTTCGTTCGGGCGCATCGGACATGAGCAGGCGCGCTTCGTCGAAGCGAACCGGGATTTAACCGAGACATCGGTCAAGGTCAACCAGATCATGGCCGTTCTCTGGCCGCTCATGATGTTGATCATGAACTTTTCCAGCGTCGCAATCATCTGGTTCGGCGGCCTACGGGTCAGCCACGGCCATATGGAGGTCGGCGACCTGATGGCGTTCCTCCAGTACGCGATGCAGATCATGTTCTCGATGCTGATGCTGTCGATGATGTTCGTCATGGTGCCGCGCGCGTCGGCTTCGGCCGTCCGCATCAACGAAGTGCTGGACATGTCGCCCGTCGTAAACGACGCGCCGCATGTGCGCGTCGGCCGTACGGAGCAGCGCGGCGTCGTCGAGTTCGACGATGTCACGTTCAGCTATCCGGGCGCGGAGCAGCCGGCGCTGAAAAACGTCAGCTTCCGGGCGGAGCCGGGCGAGGTGACGGCGATCATCGGCGGTACGGGCTCGGGCAAATCGACGCTCATCAATCTGATCCCCCGCTTTTACGACGTGGATTCTGGCAGCGTCCGGATCGGCGGCACCGACGTGCGGGAGCGTCCGCAAGCGGATTTGCGGTCGCAAATCGGCCTCGTGCCGCAAAAAGCGGTGCTTTTCACGGGATCGATCGCGGACAATATCCGCTACGGCAAGGAAGACGCGACCGACGAGGAGCTTCGCCATGCCGCCGAGGTCGCTCAGGCAGCCGACTTCATTTCAGGGATGGAAGGCGGATTCGAAGCGCATATCGCCCAGGGCGGGACCAATGTGTCGGGCGGCCAGAAGCAACGGCTCTCCATCGCCCGCGCCATCGTCAGGCGGCCGGATATTTATATATTTGACGACAGCTTCTCGGCGCTCGACTTCAAGACGGATGCGAAGCTTAGAGCCGCGCTCAAGAGCGAGACGACGGAGGCGACCGTTTTGATCGTCGCGCAGCGCGTCAGCACGGTTATGGACGCCGACCGGATCATCGTGCTCGACGATGGCGAGATTGCCTCCGTCGGCACGCACAAGGAACTGCTGCAAACGAGCGAGATCTATAAAGAGATCGTGTCATCGCAACTGACGGAGGAGGAGATCGCATGAGTCAGCAACAAGGCGCAGGCAGAAGCGGTCCTCCGCGGCAGGGCGGCGGACCGGGCGGACCGGGGCCTTTCGGCGGACATCCGGGCGGCAGACCCGGCATGCCGGTTCAAAAAGCCAAAGACTTCAAGGGTACGTTCCGCAGGCTTATGGCTTATCTGAAGCCGTTCCGTTTTACCTTGATTACGGTGTTCGCCGCAGCGATCGTCAGCACGATTTTTTCCATTTTGAGTCCCAAGATTCTCGGACATGCGACGACGAAGCTGTTCGCAGGCATTATGGGGAAAAGGAACGGCGATCCGAACGCCGTGATCGATTGGCACGGCATCGAGATGATCATCGCATGGCTGATCGGATTGTACGTGCTCAGCGCCATCTTCAGCTATATCCAGCAATATTTGATGGCCGGCGTCGCTCAGCGTACCGTTTACAAGCTGCGCAACGACGTCAATGAAAAGCTCGCCCGGCTGCCGCTCAAGTTTTTCGACTCGCGCACGCACGGGGAGATCTTGAGCCGCGTCGTCAACGACGTGGACAATATCAGCAATACGCTGCAGCAAAGCTTGACGCAGCTAATCACTTCGATTGTCACGATCGTCGGCGTTATCGTCATGATGCTCACGATCAGTCCGCTGCTGACGGTCATCGTGCTGCTGACGCTGCCGCTGAGCTTCTTGGTCATCAAGGCGATCGCCGGCAAGTCGCAGGGCTACTTTATCGGACAGCAAAAAAACCTGGGCGAGCTGAACGGCCATGTCGAAGAGATGTTCACCGGCCATCAGGTCGTGAAGGCATACGGACATGAACGGAAGGCGGTGGAGAAGTTCGAAGGCATCAACGACCGGCTGTACGACGCCGGCTGGCGCGCGCAGTTTGTCTCCGGGATCATGATGCCGCTCATGAGCTTTATCGGCAACATCGGTTATGTGGCGATCAGCGTCGTAGGCGGCGTGCTCGTCACGCGGCAGGCGATCAACATCGGGGACATTCAGGCGTTTATTCAATACGCGCGGCAGTTCACGATGCCGATCACACAGACCGCCAATATCGCCAATATCATTCAGTCGACGATCGCTTCGGCCGAGCGGGTGTTCGAACTGCTCGACGAGAGCGAGGAGCAGCCCGAGGAAAACAAGGAGCTCGAACCGTCCCGCGTGGCCGGACACGTCGCCTTCAAGCATGTGGATTTCAGCTACAAGGACGACGCGCCGCTCATCGCGGACATGAACATAGACGTGAAGGCGGGACAGACCGTGGCCATCGTCGGGCCGACAGGTGCGGGCAAGACGACGCTCGTCAACCTGCTCATGCGCTTCTACGAGGTGAGCGGCGGAACGATCACGGTGGACGGAACAGACATCTCCAAGCTGAAACGCGGCAACCTTCGCAACCTGTTCGGCATGGTACTGCAGGACACGTGGCTGTTCGGCGGGACGATCCGCGACAATATCGCATACGGTCGCGCAGGCGCGACCGAGGCTGAAGTGGTGGATGCCGCGAAGGCGGCGTTCGCGGATCATTTCATCCGCACGCTGCCCGAGGGGTACGATACCGTGCTGAACGAAGAGGCCTCCAACCTGTCGCAGGGACAAAGGCAGCTGCTCACGATCGCCCGCGCTATTTTGGCCGATCCTGCGATTTTGATTCTCGACGAAGCGACGAGCAGCGTGGATACGCGTACGGAGGCCAACATTCAAACGGCGATGAACCACCTCATGCAGGGCCGCACGAGCTTCGTCATCGCACACCGCTTGTCGACGATCCGGGAGGCCGATCTGATTCTCGTGATGAACAAAGGGACCGTCATCGAGCAGGGGACGCACGTGGAGTTGCTTGCAAGCGGCGGATTTTACGCGGACCTGTACAACAGCCAATTTTCCGGCGGAAAATTTTCGGAGGATGCGAGCTGACGGAAGTTTTATCCAAATTTCAGTATTTGTTCATGATCCATTCATTTGCCCGTGATACCTTGCTCTTAGGACATGGGAGGAGATGGTTGGGGTATGAACAAAAAATGGACGATGCTTGCAGGGATGGCGTTATCCATTGCTTTGCTGGCGGGGTGCGGCTCCAAAGCCGAGAACAACGGGGCCACTGCTGCTGCGGCTGCCGGAGACCAATCCGGCGGAGCCGCTGGAGATCAGGGTGCGGCTGGACAGGGCGGGGGCTTCGGCGGCATGCAGGCGATGGGTACGCTGGGGAAGATCAAGAGCGTGAATGGCAATACGATTACGATCTACAAGTCTTCGTTCCAGCCCGGACAAGGCGGCGGCCGGATGGGCGGCAACCGCCAAGGCAACGGCCAGAATGCGGGCGACGGCGCCGCGCCTAGCGGAGACGCGCAGCCGCCGAGCGGCGATCCGCCGCAGCAGGGCGCGGATGGCCAAGCCGGCGGACAGACGGGACAAGGCGGACAGGCGGGACAAAGCAGACAGGGCGGCGGCCAAGGCGGCCAAGGTAGCCAGCGTCCCGATATGGCCAACATGTTCACGGAAGAAACGGAAGACGTCACGGTTACGGACGCGACCAAGATCTACAAGACCGAGACGGCGGACGGTCAACGGACCGAGACGGAGGTCGCGATCGGGGATCTGAAGGCTGACGACGTCATTACCGTCACGCTGAAGGAAGGTACGCAGGAGGCCGAATCGATCCGTCTTGGCGGATTTGGCGGCGGCTTCGGCGGCGGAATGCGAGGCGGACAAGGACAAGGACAAGGCCAGGGTCAAGCGCAATCGGACGGCCAACAGGCCGCCACGGGCGCCTGACTGAAGCTATATTTCAGCAAATCATAGACCGCATCCCTGTATGAACGACAGGGATGTGGTTTATTTGCGTTTATTTAAGTTTATTTATGTCGCATTCCTAACTTTAACTTGTTCGATGATGGTGATAAACTGAAAACATTGGCGTTTTGAATCGCATGGGGGAGAGTGGTTGTTGATGAAAAAGCTGCTTGAGGAGCTGTCCCGCGAAAAAATCGTGGCGATCATCCGCGGCATCGATGAAGCGAACGGAGATCGGACGGCGAAGGCGCTGGCGGACGGTGGGATCGTGTTCCTGGAGGTTACGCTCAATACGGACGGTGCGCTCGGGATGATCTCGCGCTTCCGCGAAGGATATGTCGGCAGACTTCGGATCGGCGCAGGCACGGTGCTGGACATCGGGCAGGCCAAGGAAGCGGTGGCGGCGGGGGCCGAGTATCTCATCTCGCCCAACCTGGACGAAGAGATCGTCTATTATGGCGCCGAGAACGGCATCGAGGTGTGGCCGGGCACGATGACGCCGACCGAGATTGTCAAGGCGTACAAAGCGGGCGCTTCTGCCGTCAAAGTATTCCCGTTCGCATCGCTTGGCGCGGGATATCTCAAGGAAATCCGCGCGCCGCTGAACCATATCCCGATGATCGCGACGGGCGGCGTCAATCTGGGCAATATTCAATCCGTATTCGATGCCGGAGCGGTGGCGGTCGGCTTGGGCGGCAATCTCGTCGACAAGCAATTGATCGCAGAAGGCCGATTTGAAGAGCTGACGGCTCGCGCTCGCGCGTTCGCCGACGCCGTACGCGAAGGGGCTGGAGCATGAGCGCGAACTGGGCGGACGTCGTCACGATCGGCGAAAGCATGGTGCTGATGCAGCCGATGCACGACGGACCGCTGGCCTACGCGCCGCTCTTCACGCGTTCCGTCGCCGGCGCGGAGTCGAACGTTGCGATCGGACTGTCGCGTATGGGGCTGAAGGTCCGCTGGATCAGCCGTCTCGGCAAGGATCCGTTCGGCGATCTGATCCTGTCGACGCTGGCGGGCGAGGGCGTGGATACGAGCCTGGCGGAGCGTGACGACAGTCATCCGACAGCGATTTATTTCAAAGAATTCAAAGGCTACGGCGATCCCAACGTCTATTACTACCGTAAAGGCTCGGCTGCCAGCACGCTGACGCAGGAGCATATTCGTCCCGAATGGTTCGCGAATGCCGGCCATTTGCATGTGACGGGCATCACGCCCGCGCTCAGCCACGGCGCCGAGAATGCCATCAGGGCCGCTATGATCGCTGCCCGCAACGCAGGACTTTCCGTTTCCTTTGATCCGAACCTGCGCCGCAAGCTGTGGTCCGAGGAAAAAGCGCGCCAGACGCTGCTGTCTCTTATTCCGCTCTGCGACGTGTTCATGCCGGGCCTCGAGGAGGCCGAGTTTCTGCTCGGGGCGAAAAGCGAGGCCGAATACGGCGCCGACTTCATGGGCATGGGGCCGAAGACCGTCGTGCTGAAGCTGGGCGAGCAAGGCTCCGTCGCCTTTTCCTCGCAAGCCGCCGTCATGGCGGAGCCGCATGTCGTGAAGCGCGTCGTCGATACGGTCGGAGCAGGCGATGCTTTCGCGGCGGGTTTCTTGTCCGCCTGGCTGGAGAACGAGCGTCAGAGCGACAGCGAATATCTCAAGGCCGCGCTCGATAGAGCCAATCTGCTCGGCGCGCTGGCGACGCAGTTCAAAGGCGACTGGGAAGGCATGCCCCGCCGCGAGGAAATGCTCCGTCTGCTCGGCGGCGGCCGCGAAGTGACGCGTTAATATTAGCGCGTCGGCTGCATGCCAAGGCGGAGGAAATAGCGATGCGGCGGCATCGCTATTTCTCCGAAGTGCGGCCTTTGGTATGGGATAACGATGCGTGGTATCGTTATTTCTTTCCGAAATGCCGCCTTCGGATCAGAATAACGATGTACGACATCGTTATTTTCTCGAAATGCGGTAATCGGTACGAAATAACGATGTGCGACATCGCTATTTATTTAATTTGCACACATGACTGGCAACTGCCCCATCTCACCTCGGCAGCCTAGCGGATCATGGTTCCCCTTTTTTGTAAAATGCTGTGCCTCTCCAACCTGTTACGGACAGGAAACTCGTTATTTTACGTTTCAACACCTTAAATCCATCATTTTAGCGACCATAACGTCTCCTGAGTCCATTTTCTAGACAAAAACGCTGTTTACTGTGAAATACCGTATTCTGGGTTCACACTGCTGCGAAGGTGGCGCCAAAATGCCATCTCAGACCCAAAACGCCTTGCCAACGGGACACCGCGTTCTTTTATTCGTAAAGTTGTCTGAACTTGTCCGGCGGCAGTCCGGTTTTGCGCCTGAAAGTGGCGACGAAGTGGCTCGAGTCGCGGAAGCCGGCAAGCGTTGCGATCCGGGAGACCGTCTCCTGCGGGCGGCCGATCAGCATTTCTTTCGCCTTGCGGATCCGCAGGTCGATGAAGTAATTGTAGGGGGATTGGCCGAACGCCCGTCTGAACAGCTCGTTCATCGTGCTGGGCGGCATCCCGAGCACCGAGCGCATATCGGCCAACCCGGCGTCGGGATCGGCGTAATGCCGCTCCATCCATTCGATGAGCGGGCGCAGTCGCTCGGATGCACGGTCGACCGAGTCTTGTCTGCCCGACTTGCCGTGCCGCCGGAGCGTCAGCAGAAAGCGGTAAGCGTCGGCGGACGCCTCCAAGCCGAACGGATCGACGTCGGATTCGATCCGATCGAGCATCTTCTCCAGATAGTCGGCCAGCGGAGAAGCTTGTTCCCAACGAATCGGCAGCGGCTCAATGAGTCCGAGCGAGATCAACATCGTTGCGGCCGCGTTGCCGCCAAACGTCAAGTAGGCCGTCTCCCATTCCTCCGAGGCGGGCTCGTAGACATGCGGCGCTTCGGGAGGCACCAAAATGCCCGATCCGGCAGGGAGGCTGTACTTATGTCCGTCTACGGAAAAGGCGCCTTCGCCGCCAAGCGTTTGCAGCCAGTGGTAAAAGGGGTAACCGGTGGGACGGGCGATTTTTCCCGCCTCGCGCACCGTTCCGATCGTCTCGACGAACAGCGGGAGCTGGCCTGTCTGCCCGGAGGGGATCGCGAATCTTCTATACGTACGCATGGGGATACACTTCCTTGTTGTTTTATTATATCGAATCGGGAGAAGATTATATTTAGCAGGACTTCGGACTGCGATAATATGAAGATATAATTATATGATAAAGGATGTGCGCGCACATGATCAACGATAAGCTGCCGAAAATCTGGTATGGCGGAGACTATAATCCGGAGCAATGGGACGCGGAAACTTGGGCCGAGGACGATCGTATGTTCAAGCTTGCCGGCATCGACGTAGCCACCGTCAACGTCTTTTCCTGGGCGCTAATCCAACCGGACGAAGACACCTATGACTTCGCATGGCTCGACGAAACGATCGACCGTCTGTACCGAAACGGCGTTTACGTCTGCCTGGCCACGGGCACGGGCGCGCATCCGGCATGGATGGCCCGCAAGTATCCCGAGGTCACGCGAGTCGACTACCAGGGGCGCAAGCGTAAATTCGGCGGCAGACACAATTCCAATCCGAACAGTCAGGTGTACCGGCAATTCGCCAGGAAGCTTGCAGGCAAGCTTGCCGAGCGTTACAAGGACCATCCGGCCGTGCTGATCTGGCACGTATCCAACGAATACGGCGGCTACGATTACAGTGAGCAGTCCGAAACGGCATTCCGGGAGTGGCTGAAGTCGCGCTACGGTACGCTCGAGGCGCTCAACAAGGCTTGGAACACGCGATTTTGGGGGCACACGTTTTACGACTGGGAAGAAATCGTGCTGCCGAATGCGCTGAGCGAGGAGTGGGACGGCAATCGGACGAACTTCCAGGGCATTTCGCTCGATTTTCGACGATTCATGTCCGACAGCCTGCTCGAATGTTATCGCATTGAATACGACGAGATTAAGAAGCATACCCCGCACCTGCCGATTACGACGAACCTGATGGGGCTGTATCCGGAACTGGATTACTTTAAGTGGGCGCCATATCTGGACGTCATCTCCTGGGATAACTATCCGTCGCTCGATACGCCGGTCAGCCTGACCGCGATGACGCACGATCTGATGCGCGGATTGCGGCAAGGCCAGCCCTTCATGCTGATGGAGCAAACGCCGAGCCAGCAGAACTGGCAGCCGGTCAATTCGCTGAAGCGTCCCGGCGTGATGCGTTTGTGGAGCTACCAGGCGGTCGCGCGCGGAGCGGATACCGTCATGTTTTTCCAGCTTCGCCGTTCGATCGGGGCGTGCGAGAAGTATCACGGAGCCGTCATCGAGCACGTCGGTCATGAGCACACCCGCGTATTCCGCGAATGCGCGGAGCTCGGCGCGGAGCTTGGGCAGCTTGGAGACAAGCTGCTTGACGCCAGAAGCGGTGCGCGCGTGGCGATTTTGTTCGATTGGGAAAATCGCTGGGCGCTCGATCTGTCCAGCGGTCCGACCGTGCATTTGAAGTACGTCGATGAAGTGCACAAGTATTACGATGCCTTGTTCAAGCAGCATATCCCCGTCGACATGATCGGCGTGGAGGACGATCTCACCGCATACGACATCGTTATTGCGCCGGTGCTTTATATGGTGAAGCCAGGCTTCGCCAAGCGGGCAGAAGCGTTTACTGCTGCGGGCGGTACGTTCGTAACGACATTTTTCAGCGGCATCGTAAACGAGTCGGATATCGTCACGGTCGGCGGCTATCCCGGCGAACTTCGCAAGCTGCTCGGCGTATGGGCCGAAGAGATCGATGCGCTCTTTCCGAATGCGAAAAATGCGATCGTCGTTAAAGACGAAGGCCAAGGCCGTCTTTCGGGCAGTTACGAATGCGGCATTTTGTGCGATTTGATTCACGCGGAGAGCGCGCAAGTCGTCGCGAAGTACGGCCGCGATTTTTATGCGGACATGCCATGCGTGACCGTGAACCGCTTCGGCGAAGGGGAAGCCTGGTATGTCGCTTCGAGTCCCGAAGCCTCCTTCCTCGAAGATTTGCTCGGGCAGCTGTGCGAGGACAAGGGAATCCTGTCGCTCGTAAGCGCGCCTGCCGGCGTTGAGTCGACCTTGCGCGTGAAGGGCGAGGAGCGCTTCATGTTTCTGCTAAATCATGCGTCGGAGCCTGCGATCGTCAAATTCGACGTGGACGGCACCGATCTGCTGACGGGCACCGATGCCCCGGGCCGTGTCGAAGTGCCCGCGCGTGGCGTTGCGATCATTGCCGCAAGAAGCTAAGCGAAGAACGGATTCGCGAGCGGCGGATAAAGTTTTGAAGACGGCGGCATGCTAAACCTCGACAGGAGGTGGAAGACATGGCGGATCGTGAACAAGTCGTTGCCGTTCGCAAAAACGGGGATGGCGACATCGTGGAACTGAAGCTGTCTTCGGGCCAAGTGATAGGCTACAAAGAAGCGCAGCAGATGGCCAAAAACGACCAGATCGAAAACGTCAACGTATTCCGCGGCCGCGACGGCGACGAGCATCTGCGCTCGAACCCGGACGGCCGGGAAGACAACAATCTTGACAATCTGCCCGGCTTTTAAGGGGAGATGCGCTTCAAAAGCGCCGCTGAACCGCTTGCCTTACAAGCGGCTTCGGCGGCCTTTTGTTTTTTCGTTTAATTTTTAATACATGTACATACAAGTGTTGCTTGTATGCGCGACCTTCGGTATTATTATATTGTAAAGGTACGTACAAGTCGAAATCCATCATAAGCATTCAATTGCTTTTAATCCAGGGAGGTAACGAGATGCTTCAAGTGAAGCCTTATACGTTTTGGTTCATCACCGGCAGCCAGCATTTATACGGTCCGGAGACGCTGGAGGAAGTGGCCGCCCATTCGCAGGAGATCGCAGACGCAGTGTCCGGGCGCGTTTCGTATTCGGTGCTGTTCAAGTCTGTCGTAACGACGCCGGACGAGATCCGCCGCGTGTTGAACGAAGCGAATGTCGACGAGGAATGCGCCGGCGTCATCACCTGGATGCATACGTTTTCTCCGGCCAAGATGTGGATCGCCGGGCTGACGGAGCTGCGCAAGCCTTTGCTTCATTTGCATACGCAGTATAATCGCGACATTCCTTGGGATTCGATCGACATGGATTTCATGAATACGAACCAAGCCGCCCACGGAGATCGCGAATACGGCTTCATCGGCGCCCGCCTGGGCATTGCCCGCAAGGTTGTCGTCGGCCACTGGAGTGACGAAGGCGTCCTTGCCCGCATCGGCGCCTGGCAGCGCACGGCAGTCGCCTGGAACGAAAGCAAGCGGCTTAAGGTCGTCCGGTTTGGCGACAATATGCGCCAGGTTGCGGTAACCGAGGGCGACAAGGTCGAGGCACAAATCAAGTTCGGATGGTCGGTGAACACGCACGGCGTCGGAGACCTCGTGCAATACGTCAACGCGGTAGCGAGTGATGAAGTCGAAGCGCTTCTAGGCGAATACGCGGAGCGTTACGAAATTGCCGAGGCGGGTCGCACGCAAGGTGCGGTGCGCGACGCGATCGCCTATCAGGCGCGGCTCGAGATCGCGATTAAGCGTTTCCTGGACGAAGGAGGCTTCACCGCATTCACGACGACGTTCGAAGATTTGCACGGTCTTGAGCAACTGCCGGGCCTTGCCGTGCAGCGTCTGATGGAGCAGGGTTACGGATTTGCGGGCGAAGGCGACTGGAAGACGGCGGCACTCACGCGTCTGATGAAGATTATCGCGGACGGCAAGGACACCTCCTTTATGGAGGACTATACGTACCACTTCGAGCCTGGCAATGAGCTCGTGCTGGGCGCCCACATGCTGGAGGTGTGCCCGACGCTTGCCGCATCGAAGCCCCGGATCGAGGTGCATCCGCTCGGGATCGGCGGCAAGGCCGATCCGGCCCGCATCGTATTCGACGGCAAGGGCGGCAAGGCGTTGAACGCATCCATTATCGATCTGGGGACCCGCTTCCGGCTGATCGTGAACGAAGTGAAGGGCGTACCGGTGGAGCGCGAGATGCCCAAGCTGCCTGTCGCTCGCGTATTGTGGAAGCCTGAACCGTCGCTCGCGGAGGGTGCCGAGGCCTGGATCTTGGCAGGCGGCGCGCACCACACTGTCTATTCGTTCGTCGTAACGACGGAGCAACTGCTCGACTTTGCCGAGCTGGCCGGCATCGAGGCGGTCGTTATCGACGCTTCGACGAATACAAGGCAGCTTAAAAACGAGCTGCGCTTCGGCCAAGTCGCCTGGGGACGTTAAGCTTCAAAAGGCGGCAAATCGCGGGTTAGGCAAGCGCGGTATCGGCGCGTCGAGGCTTTGGGTTGGTTGGCGGGGCGTAAAACCTGCATTCGTACATGTATTTTTTGCCGATCCATTACACTTGATGAAATTGCCTGCAAATGTGCAGGTAATTGCAAGGCGCAAACCGATGTGTATTTGCAGGCATTTATGTCTCCCTGACGAGAAACGAGCCTTCGAAGCGATTCTGAGGCTCGTTTTTCATTTCATATTCTGTTCTGCACAGTTATTCGAACTTTTTTAGTAGCCTCGCAATTTGCCTGGCGGTCTTTATTTGCATACACAGAATAGACACCTTTTTAGACACCTTTCAGACACCTATCGGACATTTTTCAGACACAGAATTAAAGCCGAATGTCACCGGATAGACAAGAGGATGCGGCAAGTCGAAGTCGAATTTTGTCTTATAGTCGTTTTGACAAAGGACGGAGGCTTCGACAATGGACAAACGGATGGGGATCGTCGCGAAAATGGTCGTCGGCATTACCCTGGTGTCGGGCATCACCTATGCGACCAGCGCATTCGTGCTGCTAGAAATGAAAGGTACGTTCGATTTCATACCTTTTTGGTTATTCGTTCTTTTGACGCTGGCGCTCGGCGTTTTTTGGACGGGGCTGTTCGGCTTTTTCGCGGCGAAATGGCTGCTTCGTCCGCTGCTCTCGCTGACGGCAGCAGCCCAGGAAGCCGAGAGGGGCAATCTTGGCGTGCGCGTTCATACGAGCGGATCGGGAGACGAGCTGGCGCAGCTCGGGGCGGCGTTTCAGGGCATGCTCGACCGCCTAAAGACGATCACGGGCGGCATTCTGCACAATACGGCGCAGACGGACCAGCATGCCGCCGAGCTCCAGGGCGCGATCTCGCAGGCGGCGCTCCGGATCGAAGAGATGTCGCAGCACGCCGAGCGGATCACCGGGGGCACGGAGCGGCAGTTCGCGTCCGCCGAGGCGATGCAGGCGTCGGTCGAACGGCTGGCCGATGCGGCTCGCGTTGCCGACGAGAGCGCCGCGGCAGCGAAGGATAAGACAGAGCGAATGAACGGTACGGTCATGCGGAGCGAGGCCGTATTCAGCTCGCTGGTGTCGGGGATGGATCAATTGGCCGAGCAAAACCGCACCGCGCTCGAGATCGTGAACCGTCTGAGCGACAATGCGGACAAGATCGGATCCATCTCGAACGTCGTGGGCGATTTTGCCGAACAGACGAACCTGCTCGCGCTTAACGCATCGATCGAGGCCGCAAGGGCCGGAGAGGAAGGCAGAGGCTTCGTCGTCGTCGCGCAGGCCGTCAAGACGCTGGCGGGGCAGAGCGGCAACGCCGTGAAGGATATCCGCCAACTGATCGCGCAGATTCAGGCCGAAGTCGCCGAATGCGTCCGGCATATTCAGCGCCAAGCGCAAGTGGCGGAGCGCGAGTCCGAGCAGGGCAAGGCGTCGGCGGAAGCGTTCGGCATCGTGGCGAAGGAAGCGGCCGAAGTCGGCTCGATCGTCGAGCGAATCGCGGTCCGGATGTCCGAGCAGGCCGAGCAGGCCGGCCGGGCGTTAGGCGAAGCCCGCAGAGTGGCCGAGGTAGCCGGCGAGATTCGCGGAGGGGCCGAGCAGGTATCCTCCGCATCGCAGGAGCAGACGGCCGTGATGGAGGAGATCGCGGCCTCGTCGGAGTCGCTTAGGGCCAAGTCGCTGACACTCAAGGAACAAGCCTCGTATTTTAACCGATAAACGCATGAAGCGCTCCGGCAGCCTTCCGTGCCAGTCTGCTTGACGGGACTGACGCGGAAGGTTATTTTTATCGCTTATCCGGAAATTTTTTTGGAAAAGGCGGATGAAAAGGCATGGATATTCCTCTATAATAAACATAATGCAATTTCTTTATGTGAGGAAAATTGACAAAAATTTGACGCGATTGGCGATTCCGACGCTTCGTCCGCAAAGGAGGTTCCGTTATGACGACCGGTACGGCTTCGGTATCGCAGCATGATCTGTATTTGTACAACAACGGAGAATTGTTTCGCGCTTACCGCGCTTTTGGCGCGCATCCTTGCGAACGGGACGGCGAGCACGGCACGCGTTTTGCCGTATGGGCGCCGCATGCCCGGGAAGTTCGGGTAGCCGGAGACTTCAACGGCTGGCGCGGAGAGTCGCATCCCCTTAATCTTTCGGGAACGACCGGCGTGTGGCAGGGGTTCTATGCAGGCATCGGCGAGGGCGCGGCTTACAAGTACGAGATCGTTGACGCCGCCGGCCGCGTATTCCTCAAATCCGATCCGTTCGCGTTCTTCTCGGAACTTCGCCCGGGAACCGCTTCCGTTGTGACGAATTTGGATAATTATAGTTGGGGAGATCATTCGTGGCAGGAGAGGTGGAGCCGGAGCAAGCCCTACGAACGGCCAATGCTCATTTACGAAGTTCATGTGGGTTCCTGGCGAATCGACGGTCCCGAGCTGTTCTGGTCCTACGAGCGGCTGGCGCACGAGCTAGTTGATTACGTCGCGGATAATGGGTATACGCATATAGAGCTATTGCCGATCACGGAGCACCCGTTTGACCGCTCCTGGGGCTATCAGACGACCGGTTATTATTCGGCGACGAGCAGGTACGGCCACCCCGACGGACTAAAAAAGCTGGTGGACCGCTGCCATCAGCGCGGTATCGGCGTGCTCCTGGACTGGGTGCCCGGACATTTCTGCAAGGACGATCACGGATTGCGCCGCTTCGACGGCGAGCCGCTTTACGAGCCTGGCGATTGGCGCGTCGCCGAAAAGCCGCTGTGGGGCACGCTGGCCTTCGACTTCGGCCGGCCCGAGGTTCAGAGCTTCCTCATCTCGAACGCGCTGTTCTGGATGGACCTGTATCATATCGACGGCATCCGGGTCGACGCCGTAGCGAGCATGATCGACCTGAACTTCGACAAACCGCCCGAGATGCATACGAGGAACAAGCGCGGCGGCGTTGAGAATCTGGACGCCCTCTCCTGGATCCGCAAGCTGAACGAAGTCGTATTCCGCTATTATCCCGACGCGCTCGTCATCGCCGAGGATTCTTCGGCCTGGCCGGGCGTGACGGCTCCCGTATACCTCGGGGGGCTTGGGTTCAACTACAAGTGGAACATGGGCTGGATGAACGACATGCTGAAGTACATGGAGACCGATCCGGCGCATCGTCCGGGGCTGCACAACCTCGCGACCTTCTCGATGATGTACGCCTATGCCGAGAACTACGTACTTCCGTTGTCCCACGACGAGGTCGTGCACGGCAAGCGGTCGCTCCTGAACAAGATGCCGGGCGCTTACGAGCAGAAGTTCGCAAATCTGCGTCTTTTTTACGGCTATTGGATGACCCATCCGGGCAAAAAGCTGCTTTTCATGGGCGGGGAGTTCGGGCAGTACGATGAATGGAAGGACCTGGGCGAGCTGGATTGGCCGGTGCTCCAGTATCCGCTGCATGACTCGATGCGGCGGTTCACGCGGGATCTCGGGTCGTTGTACCGAAGCGAGAGCGCGTTGTGGGAGCAGGATCACTCGCCCGACGGTTTTAAATGGATCGATGCGGATAATGCCGCCCAGAGCGTGCTTTCCTATATCCGGTTCGGCAAGAAGAAAAAATCGCATCTCGTTGCCGTTTGCAATTTTTCGGCAGCTGCGTACCCGGTGTTTCGCCTGGGCGTGCCGACGGGCGGTTGGTACCGTCTGGCACTGAGCAGCGATGCCGCCGACTATGGCGGTTCCGGCGCGGCCATGCCCCGCAAGTTCAAGGCGGAGCGGATTCCGATGCACGGCCAGTCCTTCAGCATGGAGATCGTACTGCCTCCGCTGACGTTCCTGCTCTTCGAGCCGGATGCGTCCGCGGAGGACTAGCAAGGCGAGCACATTCTCAAGGAGAGCGGGGAGAGCAGGATGCATAAAAGCGAATGCATTGCCATGTTGTTGGCAGGCGGCGAAGGCCGCCGGCTCGGCGTATTGACCAAGGACCTAGCGAAGCCCGCCGTGCACTTTGGCGGAAAGTACAGAATCATCGATTTTACGCTCAGTAACTGCGTGAATTCAGGGATCGATACGGTGGGCGTCCTGACCCAATACCAACCGCTCGTGCTCAACCAATATCTCGGCATCGGCAGCCCTTGGGGGCTCGACCGCAGGGGCGGCGGCATGCACGTCCTGCCGCCTTACGTCCGATCCAAAGGCGGCACCTGGTATAAGGGGACCGCGAACGCAATTTACCAGAACATGGGCTTCATCGAAGGCTACGACCCCGAGTACGTGCTCATCATTTCCGGCGATCATATTTACAAAATGGATTATGACGAGCTGCTCGAGTCCCACAAGCGCAATCGCGCCGACGCGACGATCGCGGTCATTACCGTGCCTTGGGCGGAAGCAAGCCGCTTCGGCATCCTGAGCGTGGACGAAGACGACCGGGTCGTCGAGTTCGCGGAAAAACCGAAGCAGCCCAATAGCAACCTGGCGTCGATGGGCGTCTATATTTTCACGTGGAAGGTGCTGAAGGAAGCGCTGATCCGCGACGAAACGACACAGGGCTCCTCGAACGACTTCGGCAAGGACATCATTCCGACGCTGCTCAAAGACGGCGCGCGCTTGTTTACCCACCGTTTCGACGGCTACTGGAAAGATGTGGGCACGATCGATTCGCTCTGGGAGGCCAATATGGACCTGCTGGAGGACGAACCGGCGCTCAACCTCAACGACCGTTCCTGGCGTATTTATTCCGTCAATCCGAACATGCCCGCCCACTATCTGTCTCCGTCGTCGAGCGTTCAGAGCTCGCTGATCAACGAAGGCTGCGTCGTCGAGGGGACCGTCAACCGCTCGGTGCTGTTCCAATGCGTCACGGTCGGCGAAGGGAGTTTCATCGAGGATTCCGTCATCATGCCGAACGCGAAGATCGGTAAAAACGTGCGGATCGTGCGCGCGATCGTCGGCGACGGGGCTGTCGTCGGGGATGGCTGCGTCGTCGGCAGCGTGGATGCCGCAGAGATTGCCGTCGTCGGCAGCGGCGACCGCATCGAAGCCGAAGCTGAACTCGAGGAGGCGAAGTCCTAATGAAACTGCCGCTGATGGGCGTCATCAACCTGATTCACGAGACGGAGGACATGGGCCCGCTCACGAGCGCCCGCTGTCTCGCTACGGTTCCGTTCGGCGCCCGCTACCGCTTGATCGACTTCGTCTTGTCCTCGATGGTGAACTCGGGCATGAATAAGGTCGCCGTTTTCGCCCATACCAAGTACCGCTCGCTGATGGACCACCTGGGCTCGGGCAGCAACTGGGACCTGCACAGCAAGCAAAGCGGCCTGTTCGTGCTGCCTCCGTCGATGGAGGACCAGTCCGACTTCGGCAAAGGCGATCTGTACCAGTTTTACCGGCATCGGGATTACTTCGCGCGCAGTCCCGTCGAGTATGTCGTCGTCGCCCGCAGCCATATGGTGTGCAACATCGACTTCGCCAAGGTGCTCGATCAGCACCGCGAACGCGGTTCCGACATTACGGTCGTGTGCAAGGACTGGCCGGACGCGGTGACGGGGCTGACGCGCAAGGCGAAGCTTGACGCGGACGGCCGGATCGTCGACATGCAGGATCACTTCGGCAGGCTCGCAAGCGATGTCGTATCGATGGAGATGTACGTTCTTCGCAAGGAGCTGCTCCTCGATCTGGTCGATACCTCGCTGGCGCAAGGCAAGGACCACTTCGTCCGGCACGCCGTCATGCCTAGGCTCGGCGAGCTCAAGGTCGACGCGTACATGCACGAGGGCTTCCTTGGCGTCGTGAACAACATCCCGTCCTATTACAAACATAGCCTCGAGCTGCTCAATCCCAAAGTGTGGAGCGAACTGTTCTTCGAGCCCGGTCCGATCTTCACCAAGGTAAAGGACGAACCGCCTACGCGTTATCGCGCCGGCTCCTCCGTGACAGGCTCGCTTATCGCGAACGGCTGCGATATCGAAGGCCGCGTGGAAGGCAGCATTTTGTTCCGCGGCGTCAAGGTGCACAAGGACGCAGTCGTGCGCAATTCGATCGTCATGCAAAACGGCGTCATCGGCGAGCACGGCCTGCTGTCGAACTGCATTCTCGACAAGGAAGTGGAAATCCGCAGCGATCAGCAGCTGATGGGGGCCTCCGACCTTCCGTACATCGCGCTGAAGCGCAAAATTATCTGAGCTATCGAAATGTCCGAAGGCTCATTCCAATTATCGGAGGTGTTCCATGAACGTTTGGTTTGTGGCGTCGGAAGGCGTCCCTCTCGTCAAAACGGGAGGGCTCGCCGACGTCATCGGCGCTCTCCCCAAGGCGCTCGGCGGGCGCGGCATTGACGTGACCGTCGTTCTCCCCAAATACGGGAGCATACCCGGCTCTTATCTGGAAAACGCGGTTTTCAAAGGCTATTACTATATTACGATGGGATGGCGCAGAGAGTATTGCGGTCTGTACGAGGTTGTAGCGGACGGCGTGCGCTTTCTCCTGATCGACAATGAATTCTACTTCAGGCGGGAGTCGCCCTACGGCTACGGGGACGATGCGGAGCGCTTCGTATTTTTCAGCTTCGCCGCCGTTGAAGCGATGCTGCGCGAGGAGACGCTTCCCGACGTCGTGCATTGTCATGATTGGCAGACGGGACTCGTGCCGTTTCTGCTGCGCACCAGGTATGCCTACGAGCCGGCCGTGCAGCGGGTACGGACAGTCTTTACGATTCACAATTTGCAATATCAGGGCGTGTTCTCGCGCGAGCTGCTGCAGGACCTGCTTTCCGTCGGGGACGACGCTTTTACGGGCGACAGCCTGGAATTTTACGGTGCTGCCAGCTGCATGAAGGCGGGCTTGCGCTTCTCGGACAAGCTGACGACCGTCAGCCCGACCTACGCGCTCGAGATTCAGACGGCAGAATACGGAGAAAAGCTGGACGGCGTCCTGCGCGAGCGGTCTGGCGATCTGGTCGGCATTTTGAACGGCATCGACACGCAGTCGTACGATTCCATGAGCGATTCGGCGCTTCAAGTGCGTTACCGGGATTCGCTAGCAAAAAAGCGGCAGAACAAGCCGGCGCTGCAGCGGGAGCTCGGGCTTGCCGAAGACGCGGTCGTTCCGCTCATCGGCGTCGTCTCGCGGATGGTCGGGCAGAAGGGCTTCGACTTGATTTTGGACAGTCTCCCCGCCCTGATGGACGAAGGCGCCCAGCTTGTCGTGCTCGGCTCGGGCGATCCGCACTTCGAGCATATGCTCGGCGAAGCGATTCATCGCTATCCGGGACGGCTCGCGGTTTGGTTCGGCTTCAACGAGGGGCTCGCGAGGCGGATCTACGCTTCGTCCGACATGTTCCTCATGCCCTCTCGCTTCGAGCCTTGCGGCCTTAGCCAGCTCATCTCGCTGCGGTATCGGACGGTGCCGATCGTGCGGGAGACCGGCGGGCTTAAGGACACGGTCGAGCCGTTCAACGAGTTCGCCGGCACGGGCACCGGGTTCACCTTTGGCCCTGCCAGCGCTCACGATCTGATTTACACTGTGCGCCGCGCGATTCGTTTTTACCGGGAGGAGCCCGAGGCTTGGAAGCGCATCGTGAACAACGGCGCAAAGCGGGACTATGGCTGGGGTAGCTCGGCCAAGCAGTATGAACTACTATATAGAGAGCTCGTTAAATAGAGGACGGTCCGCAGCACAGGCGGTCCAATAGGAGAGGGGAATGCTGGCATGGCCCGACATCTCGTGATCGGCAACGGCAAGATGCTCATGAATCTGGACGATCATTGCTTCATCCGCGACCTTTATTTCCCGTTCGTAGGCCAGCTCAACCATATCGGCGGCCAGCAGTGCCGATTCGGCATCTGGTGCAACGGCTCCTTTGTTTGGCTTGACGATCCTTCCTGGCGGATCGAGCTTGGCTACATCGAAAATTCGCTCGTCACGAACGTGGTTGCCAGACATGACGGACTCGGAATCGAGCTGTACGTCAACGACGGGATCCATCAACGGGAGAGCATCTATATGAAGCGGGTCGTCGTTCGCAATCTGACGGGGGAACCGAAGGACGTGCGCGTTTTCTTCCACCAGGACCTGATGATCGACGGCAACGAGGTCGGCGATACGGCCGCGTATTATCCGATGAACCGTACCGTTTTCCATTACAAGCGCTCCTCTTACTTCATGTTCAACGGCCGTTCCCAGACCGGCGGCATCCATCAGTTCACCACCGGCATCAAAAGGTTCCACTCGGCGGAAGGGACGTGGCGCGACGCCGAGGACGGCGAGCTCATGGGCAACGCCATTGCTCAAGGCTCCGTGGACAGCACGATCAGCTTCAGGCTGGAGCTGCCGGCGAATGCCGAGAGCTCGCTGTATTACTGGATGTCCGTCGGCAGCGACCTCGAGGAGGTCAAGCGGCTCGACCAGTATGTGCTGGAGAGCCATCCCGAAAAGCTGCTGAGCCGTATCGTCATCTACTGGAACCACTGGCTGACGAAGGTGGGGTCGCAGTATCAATTCGGCGATCTGCCGCAGGAGGTCGTGCGGCTGTTCAAGCACAGCCTGCTCATCGTGCGGACGCAGATCGACGAACGCGGTGCTATTCTGGCCGCCAACGACACCGACATATTGCAATACAACCGCGACCACTACAGCTATATGTGGCCGCGCGACGGCGCGCTGATCGCGGACGCCATGTCGCTCGCGGGCTATCACGGCACCATCGCGCCGTTTTTCCACTTCTGCAACGATGCGCTGGCGCCTGAAGGCTATCTGTACCACAAATACAATCCGGACGGCACCGTCGGCTCGAGCTGGCATCCTTACGTCGTGCACGGCCTGCCCCGGCTGCCGATCCAGGAGGACGAGACGGCGCTCGTGCTTTTCGCCCTCTGGAAGGATTACGAGCGTCATGGCGAGATCGAGCTGCCGCAATCGCTGTATCCGAGTCTCGTGCGCAAGGCGGCGTCCTTCCTGTGCGACTATATCGAGCCTTCGCTCGGTCTGCCGCTCCCGAGCTACGATCTGTGGGAGGAGCGCTACGGGATCTGGACGTACACCTCGGCGTCCGTATACGGCGGCCTGATGGGGGCTGCGTACTTCGCTGACTTGTTCGGCGATTACGAACGCAGCGACCGTTACCGCAATGTCGCGGAGCGAATCAAGCTCGGCATGCTGACGCATCTCTGGGACGAAGCGTCCGGACGGTTCGCCCGCGGTCTCGCGCTACGGGATGGCAAGTGGGAAAAGGACATGACGATCGAGAGCAGCGTGTTCGGCCTCTTCGAATTCGGCGTGCTGCCGGCAAACGACGACCGCGTCGTCCGCACGATGCAGGCGATCCAGCAGGGACTGTCGATCAAGACCGATATCGGCGGCATCGCCCGGTATACGAACGACTATTACTTCCAGCAGTCCGACGATCTGGAGCGCGTGCCCGGCAATCCCTGGATCATCTGCACGCTGTGGGTCGCATACTTCCAGATCGAGACGGCGACAAGCCTGGCAGATCTCGAAGCGCCGCGCATCACGCTCGAGAAGATCGTTCATTCGACGCTCGAAGGCGGCAACATGCCGGAGCAGATTCACCCGACGCAGGGCACGCCGCTCTCGGTGGCCCCGCTGACCTGGTCGCACGCGACTTACATCAAAACCGTGTGTCTCTACGTTCGCAAGCACGAGGAGCTTGAAGCGGGTGCACGCAAGGACAACGCCGTATAATACGCCTTAGCCATTCTTGGGCATAGGCCGGTTGCCATCCCTCGACGAGAGCCGACGGGATGGCTTATTTCGATTTTTACGGATAAACGCAACTTTTTCCTCCAGAATGGTGTAAATAGGACAGTAACAAGCGTCAAAAAGGAGGGACCGCAACGATGGGCCGAAATCAATCGAGCTCCGCAGCCGAGCCGCTCGTCACGCCGGCTTTTTTGATTCTTTGCTTCACGTCGCTGCTCTGTTTGTCTATGCTCGTCGTCAGGGAGGCGCAAGTCGGCGACAGCCGCTACGGTTTTCTTCTCTGGAATCTGTTCCTGGCCTGGCTTCCGCTACTCGTCTCGATGGCCGCCGCCGGCGCGGACCGCCTGCTGACGGGGATGCCGGCCATTCGCGGCGCGCTCCTGCTGATTCTTGGGGTCGGATGGCTGCTGCTCTATCCGAATGCGCCATACTTGACGACCGACTTGATCCACCTGATCATGAATCCCACGTACAGCTGGCGGCAATCCACCGAATCGTTGATCCTGTGGTACGATTTAATCGTCTTTTTCCTGTTCGCCTGGTGCGGATTGCTGCTCGGTTACTTGTCGATGCGTCAATTCCATCGTCTCGTCTCCCGGTATCTCGGCGCTGCGGCGGGCTGGCTGTTTATCGTGGCCGTATCGTTTCTGGGCGGCTTTGGCGTCTATCTGGGGAGAGTCATTCGCCTTAATAGCTGGGACGTCGTTTTCAGTCCGTTCCGGCTGGCGAACAGCGTCATCGGCGGTATCAATTCGAATGGCGCCATTTTGACGATCTTGTTCGGCATGATGATCCTGATCGTTTATTTGTCTCTTTACGGCCTCGGCATGCAGCGCGGGCCCGGACAAGGCGGCGTTGCCCGGGACGGGGCCGGCGGGTTATCATAGTACATAGTTATAGTTGCTCGAGTCTAGGAGGCGGAATTCATGAGTTTCTTCAAAAAGTTAACGGAGACAGTCAGCAAAGGGGTCAGCACCGCCACGGAGAAGGCCCAACAGACCGTAGAGATCACCAAGCTCCACTCGCAGATCGCGGGCAAGCGCAAGGAGATCGAGCGTCAATATAACGAAATCGGAGAAGCCGTCTACAAGGCTTACCTTGCCGGCGACTTGTCCAAGGCGGAGAGCGAGGTTATCTCGGCTTGCCAGGTCATTGCGGACAAGGAGCGCGATATCGATACGCTTGAAGATCGCATTCGCGAGCTGCGCAACGAAAAGGAATGCGAGTGCGGACAGCGCGTCCCGTTCCAGACGCGTTTCTGTCCGGCCTGCGGCAAGCCGTTTCCGGAGCCGGTGCCGGCTGCCGAGGCGCCTGTCGAAGGCGAGCTGTCGGTATTGTCCGAAGAAGCCGCGCCGGAGCGGGCGGTGCAGGCCATCGATATTTATCCGGAGGATGAGTCCGCGGACGAAGCGTGGGCAGCGGGTCATGCCGCTCCGGAGTCGGAGCCGGCCGTGCACGAACCGCCGCCTCCTGCCAAGCCGGTCGTGCAAATATGTACGGCCTGCGGTTCTGAAATGCCGGAGGAAGCGCGATTTTGCCAGGATTGCGGCAATCCGATGTACCCTTGAGCTATAACGGGTACTTGAGTAATGGCCTTTCGTTATATTTGCCAGGCCAAAGCTGTCTCAGCGGTATTCCATGCCGCTGGGACGGCTTTTTGTGATGCCCCATGACAATGCGGCGCATCACAGAGTACTGGCAAAACGGCAGGCCGCAGCATTGGCGTGTCGCAGCTTTTCGGTGGTTTGCGGGCTCAAAGCCTATATTTATACATGTATTTTCTGCCAGCCAACGGCACCTCATAAAATGCCTGCAAATGTGCAGGTAAATGCAAAGCGCAAACCGCCAATCCGGCTTATGGCTTAAAATAACTGCGCTTTGGCAGCTATCCCGATTAAAAGGGCCGGTATCGGCGGAAATAGATGTATATTTGCAGGCATTGGGTCAAAGGAAGGGACAATGGGACAATACGGACACGATTCGCGGACCGCTCGGAACGTTTTGTTTATTTGAGAATTGAACGAAGTTTTCACGGATTATGTAAATAAATATAACGCGATTCCGTGTAGTTCATAAAATAATAATAATATAAGTTTAAAATAGGAAGACATTTAATATTGTGTGTTATAAAATATAACATATTAGAGTTGGAGCATTTCAAGTACAATCCAATGTGCATGAATGATGAGGAGGGGATTAACGTGGCTGCAATGTCCCGTAATGACGCCAATCCCGAGAACAGATCGAAGCGCGTCAGCTTTCCGATCATGGAGCGCAAGGATGAGTCTTCGGCGAAGGCGGCGGATGAACGTAAACTGCCGGATCGTCTGACGGCTGACGATTACAGTCAATTGTCCGAGCTGCATTTGCTGCTAGGAAGCGTGTCTCGTTTGCTTCTGAACGGCGGCAGCTTGGAACAGGCGTTGGACGCGATGGAGGAGGCGCTCGGCAATCCGGTCGCCGTGATCAGGAGCAAAGGCGGAGAGTGGCGTTCGGGCGGATTCGATGCGGCTGCCGCGTTAACGGAAGTCGCGGTCGTTGCCGAGCACATGAGGCACGAAGAAGCGGCGGCCGCCGTTTCCTGCTTCGTCGGCACCGAGAACGGCAGAAGAGCTTACGTGCACTGGATCGCGAAGAGCGGCGACAATCCGTCCGCTGTTGCGCTGTTTGAGTGCAACCGTCCGGTCGTCGCATTGGACATGCTGAAGCTCGCGCGTTTGTCGGCGTTCGTAGATTTGGAGATATCCAATATCGATGCGGTGCGCGAGGTCGAAGGGAAATATCTCGAGCTGTTCCTCCAGGACTGGCTAGCCGGCAAGATCGTCTCCGAGCGGGACTGGACAGTGCGTGCGGAAGTATGCGGCTGCGACATTAAGGGTAAAGGCGAGCTGTTCGCCGCCGTTGTCGGCATCCCCGATCCCGGCTGCGAAGCGGCGGACGGCAAGCTGGCGGAGCTGGCCCGCCAGCTTAGAACGAGAAGACGGTTGCCCGGGCGAGAACTGCTTGCGGCAGTCTACGGCGGCGAACTTGTACTGATTGCGACCGAAAATGAGGTAGAAACGGTCGGAACGACGGCGGAAGCGAAATTGCAGGAGCTGCTCAGCGAGCTCCGTGCGGAGCTTGACTTGCCGGCGATGCGATTGTTCGCCGGCCGCCCGGTCGCGAGACCCGAGCTGCTGCCCGCCAGCCTGTCGCAAGCAAAAAAGACGAAGCAGGTCGCCGAGGTGTGCGGACTTGCGGGAGATGTTGTGCCCTACGATAATCTCGGCGTATACGCGCTGCTTTACTTAATTCCCGGCGGCGAGGAGCGCGAGCAGTTTTTGCGGCGTTATATGGACCCGCTGCAGCAGGCGGACCGCAAGGGCGGCGGACGGCTCGCGGAGACGCTCGAAATGTTTTTCCGTTGCAACGGCAACATCAAACTGACCTCCGAGCGCCTGTACGCGCATTACAATACGATTGTTTATCGGCTGGACAAAATCCAGAACATTCTAGGCGTATCCCTCGACGATCCCGAAGACAGGCTCCAGCTGCAGCTCTCTCTGAAGCTCGGGCAGCTGTCGCCTGGCAGCTGCTGACCGTCGGTGCGTCGGCGCGCCGGCCGCCCCCAAACGTTCAAAAGCCTCCGGCCGCAACGATGCGGACCGGAGGCTTTTTACGCTATCGAAAACGCGCGCGGCTTCGCCGCTAGTCGATTAGAAAATGCCTGCTTTGAGGATGATGACGAGCAAAACGTACAGTACCAGCGCGAACGCTGCACCAGCCATAGCGCCGCCGCCGTATCCGCAACCTGCGCCTGCTACTCCGTATCCCATAGTAACAACCTCCCGATATGGTTTATGTGATGAGCGATCACACAGTCATCATATGCGGAGGAAGGCCTGCGGCTTGTGCGTTCGCCCGTTTATGCCGGCAGGATCACTTAAAATCGATTTCGACACGGGGCTGGACGCCGGGCAGTCGGTTGCGGATGTTGACGATCCGCGTCACGGCGGTCTCCGGGCCGCCGCAGCCGATACGGACGTGAGAGGCGGCGGAGATGCCGGTAATGTCAAGGCAGCCGATCTCGATCGGCGCGGAGGCGGAGAAGCAAAAGGCGGGCGGTCCCGGGGATGGCGGCGCGATCGGAAGCGGCCTTGTAAAAAGCGAATAAAATTCGTAGCGAAATTCGTCGCTGCCGAACGTCGCGAGCGACCGTTGAACCGCCAACACGCGGGAAGTCAGCTTCGCGCCGTCCCGGTTGTCGCCGATTTCGAGGATCCCGGCATTGGATATGGTGTTGACGTCAACAAATCCTACGGCGGAGACGCGGCATGGCATCGGCTATTCACCTTCTTCCGGCAGCGCAGGCAGAGGCGCCAGCGGTCCGACGATAACGGACTCCGGAGGCGTATCGAAGTAAGAGTAGAGCGTCATGCTTTGCGTATCGCCGATCAGCAGCGACGACGAGCTCGACACGCCGAGAATGCGGATCGATCCGATTCTGACGGGCTCGTTGTATACGTTCATTTGATCGAACAGCGCCATATCAGCTTCTCCTCGGCCCGGCGGCTTCAGCGGCGCGCCTTTGGACGTAACTTTCAAAAGCGGTCCGGATGTCCTTCTTCACTTTATCCATCACGCCTTGCCGCCACGCTGCGAGCTCCTGATCGCCGGCTTGCTCGGGCAGCGGTATCGTGCGCGCATAATATTGGATTCTCGCGCCAAGCTGCGCCTTCACGTCCTCCGTTACCGCACGAAGCTCAGAAGGCTGAAAATCGAGACCGTTCTGAGCCGCGAGTGCGGATAGATTCGCAGGCGCTTCTCCGTTCATGAATGCGGCGCCGTCGTTAAGCAAGCCTGGAATTTGCGGCTCCGGACCCGACTGGCCGGTTGCAGGCGTCTGCCATGTCCCGGGCGCCGGCACGTCGAACGCATCGACGCCTGATTGGGCGTTCGGGCTTAGGCCGATGTTGAGGGTTCCGTCGAGCCGGCTAACCTTGAGTTGGTCGAAATGATACTCGACATGCACGGGCGGCTTGCGCTGCAAATCCTCGACACGTGTCTGGAGCTCGGCGATCTGTGCCTGCATCCGCGCCTGCTGCTGCGTAAGCGTCGCGATCTGCTGCTCGTAACTTCCGATTTGCGCGGATGCGGTTTGCATCTGAGACTCGAGCGTCTGCAGCCGCTTGGCGAGCTCGTCGCACGCCTGTCCTTGAGAGGGATAGTACCAGACCGAGTTCACGATTCATTCCTCCTTTAGGAGAGCGGAAATGCGGATGCGGCAGCGTCGTCGACACGTCTTCAAGTGGGATTCGGCAGGGGGACGAGGGAAAGCGGCGAGACGGCTTCAGATACCTCGCTTTCTGTAAGCTCTTTGGCAGGCTCGGTGAAGCCTCCTGTATTGTTGAGTTGGGACAGCGATTGGATGCTTCCAGCGCTGCCGATCTGAAGGACCGACGAGTTGGATACGGCGTCCACGCGAAGCTGGCCGATATTGATGTGCTGATAGATCGTCCAGGACATTAGATGACCCCCGAGTTGCCGCCGACTTGCGTTTCCCCAGCATTATCTATGAGATCGGGATCGTTGGTATTCGTTGAACTGATCGAATTCGTACGGGGCAGATCGCCGGTAACGAAAGAGCCCGCGCCTGCGAACGTCTTGGTCGAACTGGTAGGCTTGATTTGGATACAGTCTCCGAACTGGACGACTCCGCTGGAGCCGACGCTCAATATTTTGACGGCGCCTACGATGCTGGGCATAGCGCAACGACTCCTTCAGCGATTTGTCATGCCGTATCCTATGAAGGCAGGAGCCCAGAGGTTCCGCTTTCCGCGCACTCCGTCGCCCATAGCGGCATAAGCTGTGGTGATCATCGCCGAAAAAAGAACGGCGCGGCCGTTTTTGCCTGGGAAAGGGGCTTAGGGATGTCATTTTTCGACGAAGGGCCGCTGCCCGATTGGAGCGAGATCCGCCGGTTGATCGGCAAGGACCTGCCGTGGGATTTGATCAAGCAATGGGAGCACAAGGACGATTCGTGGCTCGACGATTATATACGGAAGCTCGGATTCGGCAAGTCCGGGGAGAAGACGGCGGCTGACGCGGCTGAGCGGCCCGAAGCGGTCGTCACCGCCACCCCGCAAATGGAAGCGCGAAAAGAGCCGAAACGCGTCGTAGCCACCGTCAAGCCGCCGCCGGGCACGGACAGAAGTGCCGTACGCCTGCATGCGACGGCCGATCGGCTGCGCGTCTCGGGGCTGCCCGGAGATGCCTCCGCTTCGCTGAAGCTGCCTTGTCTGGTCGTGCCGAAGACGGGAAGAGTCGTATGGAAAAACGGAAAATGGATCGTCGTGTTCCGGCGCAAGCGGCCGCGGCAAGGAGAAGTCGAGCTTTTTATCGGCGAATAAGCGCGGCAAACGTGTTCAATCTCTCACGAATTCGCTATAATGCAAACAGCGGCACTCGCGCGCAGGCAGCGCGCCGGTGCGTCAAGAGGACAGGGAGGAAGCGCTGTTGGAACTGGTCGACGTATCTGAAGTTTCTGCGGGTCTGTTTATCGTAGGCGTTATTTTTATTTTGCTGGTCGGAGGACTGCTCAGTATGGGCATTCTCCGTTTTTTTCAACTGAAAAAGGGACAAGGCTGGAGTTACATGATCGGCTCTGCGGTTTCGCTCGTCGCGTTTATTCTGGTCGTGACGACCTGGTTCGATTAATTGCGACAGGCGGGCAGGCTCCGGCGCCGTGAGAGGGGGAGAAGGATGGAAAAAGGGATGACGGCCTTGCTGCGTTTACCGATCCTGTTCTACCGTCGTTTCATCTCGCCGCTCAAGCCGCCCACCTGCAGGTTCGCTCCGACTTGCTCGGCCTACGCGCTCGAGGCAATCGAGGTGCACGGGCCGCTCAAGGGCGCGGGCTTGGCCGCGGTGCGAATTTGCAAATGCCATCCTTTTCACCCCGGCGGCTTCGATCCGGTTCCTCCGCCTAAGGGGAAACGCGAGGAAGGACGTCCGTCCGCTTGACATCGGCCCCCGCGCTGCGTTATATTTTGGCCAATACAACCGTATATCGTTCCGATGAAGCGATGAGTACAAAGACGACGATCTATCTCAGAGAGCCGGGGGCGCTGCGAGCCGGCATAGATCGACTTTGGAAGATGGTCCTGGAGGAATCGTGCTCGAGCGCTGCCGCCGCAGGCCAGCGATGAGAGTACGACGCGCGTTCCGGCGTTAACGGAGCTGCCGGTCGAAGGCGACCGGTGCGAATGAGCCTTTGCGCGCGAGCGGCGAAGGGAATTTGGGTGGTACCACGTGAGCGCAGACTCTCGTCCCATAACGGACGGGAGTCTTTTTGCGTTTCCGGCCCGATGTCTGCGCCATATTGTCCAACAGGAGCTGAAGAAGATGACCGAAGCGGGCAAAACCTTTTATATCACGACGCCGATCTACTACCCGAGCGACAAGCTGCATATCGGGCATGCTTACACGACCGTCGCCGGCGACGCCATTTCCAGGTACAAGCGCCTTCGCGGCTATGAGGTGCGCTACTTGACGGGAACGGACGAGCATGGGCAAAAAATCGAGCGCAAGGCGCAAGATGCAGGCAAGACGCCGCAGCAGTTCGTCGACGACATCGTCGTCGGCATCAAGGATTTGTGGAAGAAGCTCGAGATTTCGAACGACGACTTCATCCGCACGACGGAACCCCGTCATACCCGGGTCGTGGAAGAGATTTTCGAGAAGCTGCTGGCCCAGGGCGACATCTATAAGGGCGAATACGAAGGCTGGTACAGCATCCCCGATGAGACTTTTTATACCGAGACGCAGCTAGTCGACGTCGTCAAGGACGAGCAGGGCAAGGTCGTCGGCGGCAAAAGCCCGGATAGCGGTCATCCGGTCGAGCTGGTCAAGGAAGAGTCTTACTTCTTCAAAATGAGCAATTACGTGGACCGGCTGCTTGCGCATTATGAGACGCATCCGGACTTCATCCAGCCCGAGTCGCGCAAGACCGAGATGATCAACAACTTCATCAAGCCCGGTCTCGAAGATCTCGCGGTTTCCCGGACGACGTACAACTGGGGCATACCGGTGCGCTCCGATCCGAAGCACGTTATCTACGTATGGATCGACGCGCTCTGCAACTACATCACGGCGCTCGGCTATGGTACGTCCGAGGATGCGCTCATGCGCAAGTTCTGGCCGGCGGACGTCCATCTGATGAGCAAGGAGATCGTCCGCTTCCATACGATTTACTGGCCGATCATGCTGATGGCGCTTGACCTGCCGCTTCCCAAAAAAGTGTTCGCGCACGGCTGGCTGCTCATGAAGGACGGCAAAATGTCCAAGTCCAAAGGCAACGTGGTGGATCCCGTCAAGCTGATCGACCGTTACGGGCTCGATCCGGTCCGTTATTATCTGCTGCGTGAAGTGCCGTTCGGTTCGGACGGCACGTTTACGCCGGAGAACTTCGCGGAGCGGCTGAACTACGACCTGGCCAACGATCTCGGCAATCTGCTGAGCCGTACTGTCGCGATGATCGGCAAATACTTCGACGGCGTCGTGCCGGAGGCTGCGGGCGCTACGCCGTTCGACGCGGATCTGGAGACGGTGGCGGCCGCAGCGGTGCGCAAGGCGGAGGAGTCGTTGGAGGCGATGGAATTTTCCGTCGCGCTGACGGCGATCTGGACGCTCGTCAGCCGGACGAACAAGTATATCGACGAGACGCAGCCTTGGGTGCTCGCCAAGGATGAAGCCGATCGCGACGCGCTGGGGTCTGTCATGGCGCATTTGGCCGAAAGCCTCAGAATCGTCTCGATTTTGCTGCAGCCGTTCATGACGCATGCGCCGACCCGAATTTGGGCGCAGCTTGGCATCGTCGACGGTCCGGCAACCGCTTGGGACAGCATCGGTGCATGGGGCAGCTACGCGGCCGGTGCCCGGGTCGAGAAAGGCGATGCGCTGTTCCCGCGGCTCGATCTCGAAAGCGAGGTTGCCTGGATCGTAGAGATGATGGGAGGCGGAGCCAAGACGGAAGCCGCGGCGGAGAAATCAACGCCAGCCGCGACGGAAGCCGCGCAGCAGAACGCTAAAGCGGACGCGAAGGATGAGATCGGCATCGACGACTTCGCCAAGATCGAGCTGCGCGTTGCGCAAGTCACGGCTTGCGAGCCGATTCCGAAGGCCGACAAGCTGCTGAAGCTCCAGCTCGATCTTGGCGGCGAATCGCGCCAGGTTGTTTCGGGCATTGCTCAGTATTACAAACCGGACGAACTCGTCGGCGCGAAGGTGATCTGCGTCGCCAATTTAAAGCCGGTCAAGCTGCGCGGCGAGTGGTCTCACGGGATGATTTTGGCGGCATCGGAGGGCGGCCAATTGAAGCTCGCTACGGTTCCGGATGACATGCCGAACGGCGCTTTGGTCAAATAATGTTCGGTTTTGAAGCCTGCGAAATCCACAATTTCGCAGGTTTTTATGTTCCATTGGCCTCTAAAGTCAGTTATGATAGTAACTATTACAGTACTGGAACGAGGAGGGCCAAGTCTTGCCTAGTCAAGCAAGTCGCAGGAAAAAAATCTCGATTCGCACGAAAATATTATCCGGCAACATTATCGTCATGATCTGCTTAGGCATCGCGATCGGCGCGCTGTCCATGCGTATCTCTTCGTTGCAGAGCGAGATCGAATTCATCAGTTCCCATGACATACAAGTGCATGAGACGGTTAACCAAATACAAAAAGACCTGCTGGATATGGAAACGGGCTTGCGCGGCTTCATCATCAGTGCCGACGAGACCTATCTGGAGCCGTATAATAGCGGGAAAGCCCGCTGGCAGACGGATATCAACAAGCTAAAGTCGCTGGTCATCGACAATCCCGCTCAGGTGAGGAATGCGGAAAGCATCGAGAAGGGGATGTCCGACTGGCTGACCAATGCCAGCGAGCTTGCGATCGGCTATAAGCGCAGTGGAGATACCGACAGCTTGACCCGCTTCTTCGCCGAAAAGACGGGTAAGGACCGCACGGACGCGCTCCGCGATCAGCTGCAGAGCTTCAAGGAGACCGAGTTCGGCTTGACCGACGCCCGCGCCGCTTCACTCAAGGATCGCAACGAGTCGCTGATCGGCTTGCTGTACTTGCTGTGGATCGTGGTAGCTGCGATATCGGTGTCCACGGCTTGGATTATCTCGAACACCGTCATCAAGACGATCAAGACGGTCAGTAAGACGATCCGGCAGATTGCCGTTCAGGGCGAGACCTTGAATCAAAGAATCGAAGTCAATACCCGGGACGAGATGATGGAACTGGGGGATTCGACCAACGCGCTCCTCGACATGCTCGAGCGCCAGAACCGGCGCAAGGATCAGGTTGCGCATATCGCCACGCTCCTCCAGGAACAGAACGACATCGATGCAGTCGGCAGGCAGTTCCTGAACCAGCTCGTCCAGGTGTTCAATTTACCTTTCGCCGTCGTGTACGTGCGCAGCCAATCCAATCAGCTGGTCAAGACGGCAGCCTTCGCCCAATCTTCCGACAACTTCGGGCGCAAGGAATTCCAGCTTGGCGAAGGACTCGTCGGCCAATGTGCGGCAGAGAACCGGACCATCGTCGTAAGAGATGTTCCGAGCGGCTACGCCGCGATTCAGTCCGGCATCGGCCAGGCTTCGCCGACGATTATCGCGCTAGTGCCGGTAACGTTCGAGCGTCACGTCGTCGGCGTCGTGGAGATCGGCTCGTTCACGGCGCTCGCCAGGGATGACATCGAGCTGCTCGAGCAGCTTGGCGGCATGTTGGGCGTGACGATCCAATCGGTCAAGAGCCGCATGGAGATGGAGCAGCTCTATACGGAGGCGCAAGCGGCGAATGAAGAGCTGCAGGTTCAATCCGAGGAGCTCAACGCCCAATCGCTCGAGCTGCTGACGATGAACGACGAGCTCAAGCGCAGCTCCAACTTCAAGAGCGAATTCCTTGCGAACATGTCGCATGAGCTGCGGACGCCGCTCAACAGCATGTTGATTCTCTCGCAGATGCTAGCCGAGAATAGGCACGGCCATTTGAGCGACGACGACATCAGCTACGTCAATACCATTTACAGCGCAGGCAACGATCTGCTCAATCTTATCAACGACATTCTCGATCTGTCGAAGGTCGAAGCCGGCAAGCTCGATATCGAGATGGGCAACATTATCCTGGAGGATCTGCAGCTTACCATCATGAGCAACTTCCAGGAAGTCGCCGCCAAGAAAAAACTGGACTTCGCGGTCCGGATCGCGCCGCAAACGCCGCCATGGCTGGAAACCGACGGATTCCGCCTGCAGCAAATTCTGAAGAATCTGCTGTCCAATGCCTTCAAGTTCACCGACGCGGGCAGGGTGGACCTGCTGATCGGCGTTCATGCGAACAATTCGTGGGGACAGCAGGAGATCGCCTTTACCGTTACGGATACGGGCAGGGGGATTGCGGGCGACAAGCTCGGACTGATCTTCGAAGCCTTTACCCAAGCCGACAGCGGAACAGCCCGCAAGTTCGGGGGGACCGGTCTTGGCCTCACGATCTCGTCGTCCCTCGCGAATATGCTCGGCGGTCGGATCGAGGTGCATAGCGAAGAAGGCGAAGGAAGCGAATTCACCCTATATTTGCCGGCGCAGCGTTCGATCGGCCAATTGGACGAGGCGATGGCGTCCAAGCAACTTGCGCCGTCTTCGACTTCGTTGGCCATTGCAGATCCGGTGTCTATCGCCGTATCCGAAATGCCGCTTAGCACTGCGGAATTAAAGGGGCGTCACGTCTTGCTGGTTGACGACGACGCTCGCAATTTGTACGCGTTGTCGCATGTGCTCGAGTCGCTTGAGATGACGTTTACGATTGCGCACGACGGTCTCGAATGTATGGACCGGCTGCGCGGCGGCGACACTTACGACTGTATACTGATGGATATCATGATGCCTGACATGGACGGGTTCCAGGCGATCCACGAGATCCGTCATACGCTGCAGCTAAGCACGCCGATCATTGCGGTGACGGCCAAAGCGATGAAGGAAGACCGGGACAAGTGCCTGGAGGCTGGAGCCAACGCTTATATCAGCAAGCCGGTTCAAGTTCAGCAACTGATCTCGATCATGGTCGCTCAGATGAAGGTAGAAGCTTAATGCGGTGGGGCCGGTTTTTCCGGCCCCACTTTCATATCGTAAGGAGGAGCATATGAGTCAGCTTAATTTGGGAATCGCTTTTGCGGGAGGACTCGCTTCCTTTATTTCTCCTTGCTGCCTGCCCTTATATCCGTCGTATCTTTCTTACATAACCGGCATCTCCGTGTCTCGTCTCAAGTCGGAATCGGGCAAAGAAATTCGAGCCAAGACGATGTCTCATACGTTTTTCTTTATATTGGGCTTCTCGGCCGTATTTTTTACGCTCAGTTATACAGCCAACACCTTTGCTTATACGTTCCGCGAATATCAGGATTTGATTCGCCAGATTTCGGCCATTCTTATCGTGCTCATGGGCTTGTTTTTGCTCGGCGTGTTCCAGCCGCAGCTGCTGCTTAAAGAACGCAAGATGAATGTGAGCTGGCGACCGGCCGGTTATCTGGGCTCGTTTATTTTCGGAATCGGCTTTTCCGCCGGATGGTCTCCTTGCGTGGGACCGATTTTAACGGCGATTTTGGCTTTGGCTGCCAGCGAGCCGGGCACCTGGGCAGGCATGACGGCCGCGTATTCGCTGGGCTTCGGCGTCCCGTTTTTCGTGCTCGCGTTTTTTATCGGATCGGCGAGATGGATCCTGAAGTATTCGGACAAGCTGATGAAAATTGGCGGCGCATTGATGATCCTCATGGGCATTCTGCTGTTCACCGACCGGATGACCGCCATTACCATCTGGCTGAACCGGATTACGCCGGATTGGCTGCTGTTTTAGCCGCTGCGTTCAAGTGAAGTATTCGATTTTTGCGCTCGGGAAAGCTTCAAATATGCGTTCCGTTATAAACATGCGCAGCGCATCGGCTTGCTCGTCGGGATAAACGTATTTATTTTGGCCCCAGCGGCCCCACTTCTTTTTTCGTTTGGCCTCGTCCATCTCGAGCTTGGTTTTCGGATAACGTTTCTCGATAATGGTTTTGGCCGTTTTGGTGAAGCGATGCTGAATCAGCTCGAAGGTCAAATCGCGTCCGGCCTCCGGCGGCAGCTCGGCTGCCAGGCGCTTTAACAGCTCGGCGTAGCCTTCTTCCCAGCCGTCGAACCAGATGATGGGTGCTATGATGAAGCCAAGCGGATACCCCGCTCTTGCGATTTTACCGGCCGCCTCGATACGTTCGGCGAATCGCGAAGTGGCGGGCTCGAAGCTGCGAATGACATAATCGGCGTTGACGCTGAAGCGTACGCGCGTATGGCCGCCGTGCTCAATGCCAAGCAATGAGTCGACATGATGGAATTTGGATACGAACCGCAATCTGCCAAGCGGCTGTTTCGCCATGAAGGCGATGGTTTCTGCCAGCGATCCCGTGATGTGTTCAAGTCCAAGCGGATCCGACGTACAGGCCGCCTCGAACCGGGTGATCTCCGGACTGCGTTCGTCGATGTAGTTTTTTGCAGCCGCAAGGATGTCGTCGATATTGACGTATACGCGTATATAGGGCTTCGCGCCGAGCGTCGTTTGCAGGTAGCAATAGTGGCAATGGCCCATGCACCCCGTAGCGAGCGGGATCGCATACTCGGCAGAGGGCTTGGACGTGTCGAATTTCAGTGTTTTGCGGAGACCGACGACGAGCGTTCTTTTCGCAATTTTGTACTGCTCCGTCTCCGTCTCTCCGGGCAGATTCGTAATCCGGTTGTGCGAAGAGGTCATCCGATGCGGAATGCCCTCGCGCAGCGCCCAATCGCGAATTCGAATGCCCATCGGGTAATTCAGCGCTTCCGGCTCGAAATAGACGAGCTCAGGTACGAACGGCTTGGTGAAAACAGCTTTGCGAGGTTTATCAGTAACGCCTACGCTCATTGTGCGCTCGCCCCCTTTGAATCCGTAGTATGCTTCGTCCATCGGCTGCGGACACCGGTTAACTTCTGGATAGGAATCGGGCGGGGATTCGGCTACGGCTTGCCCTTGTCGGTCGAGCGTTGTATGATACAAAGAGTTATTAACCGTCGGGAAAGGGGACAGTTCGGTGCCGACGCCAAGCATGGAAGATTATCTCGAACGCATCTACAGACTGATCGACGAGAAGGGATACGCGCGCGTATCCGACATCGCCGAAGGACTGGAAGTGCACCCCTCGTCCGTGACCAAGATGATTCAGAAGCTGGACAAGGATCAATATTTGATTTACGAGAAGTATCGGGGACTTATCCTCACGAGCAAAGGAAAAAAAATCGGAAAGCGGCTCGTCGATCGGCATCATCTGCTCGAATCGTTCTTGAGCGTGATCGGCGTGCAGCATGAAAATATTTACCGCGATGTAGAAGGAATAGAGCACCATTTGAGCTGGGACTCCATTACCTGCATCGAGACGCTGGTCGAATATTTTAACCGTGACGATGCGCGCAGGGCCGAGTTGATGCGCATCCGTACCGAATTGGATACCGAATGACGGAAGAGGACGCGGCGGCGTCCTCTTTTTTCTGGCATGAAGGAGAATAAGAAGGATATTCGGCATCGGTCTGCGCCGCCTTGCTCCTGCATAAGCTTGCTATAGCCGGCTTAGAGCGGACGGAGGTAGCCTGATGCATTTGAAAATGATCAATGCGGTTTTCGAAGGCGGCGGGGTCAAAGGAATCTCGCTTGCGGGCGCGGTAAGAGCGGCCGAGTTGAACGGCTACGGCTTTAATCAAGTGGCCGGCACCTCCGCCGGAAGCATCGTGGCTGCTCTGGTCGCGGCGGGTTACAATGCATCGGAAATGAAGATGATCATCGACGGTACGCCTTTTTCCGCTTTTTTAAAACGGGCGCCTATCTTTAACATCAAGCTCATCGGACCTGCCGCACGTCTACTCATGTTCAAGGGGCTATACAGCGGGGACGCGCTGGAGGCGTGGGCTGAAAAACTGCTCGCGGCTCGCGGGATCCGGACGTTCGGAGACTTGCCTCCGGGTCGCCTCCGCATCGTCGCATCGGACATTACGAACGGTAAAATTCTTGTTTTACCGGATGACATCGCCGATTATGGGATGGATCCCCGCGATCTGGGCGTGGCCCAGGCGATCCGAATGAGCGTAAGCATTCCTTACTTTTTTGATCCCGTCATCGTACGCAGCGCCTATGCTTACCGCCCGTTCAAGCGTGCAAAGCGTCACGGCAAACATTTGGTCGCGCACGGATCCTATATCGTAGACGGCGGACTGCTCAGCAATTTCCCGCTATGGTTGTTCGAGGAGCCGGAGGCGAAGGGGCCCCTGTTGCCCGTCGTCGGCTTTCAGATGGTCGGCAGGCCGAATCCGAAAGGCCACCGGATCAGCGGACCGTTCACGATGTTCTACGCCATGTTCGAAACGATGCTGAGCGCTCACGACGAGCGCTACATCGAGAAAAACAACCGCGTGCGTACGATCAAGATTCCGACGCTCGGCGTACGAACGACGGATTTTCACTTGTCGGAAGCGCAAAGCGAAAGCTTGTATCAATCCGGATTGGATGCTGGCAGCGAGTTTTTTGATTTGTTCGATTATCGGACGGGAAAGTGTCCGCCAGACCTGCCGAATATCCATCCCCAACCCCATACGCAGTCCGGAACAGGCGCTCCCAAGGTTCGAGTCGGATATGGCAAGCCGGCCGAGGGGTTAAATAAAAAGGATTGAGGCGGGTAGCCTCAATCCTTTTTTGCATCGCGCGTCAGTGATAAGTCGGCGGTTCATCGTCGCGGCCTTTGCTGCCTTCGATGACTCGGAAGGGGGAGGAGCTGCGCCGCGGTTTGGCGGCGGTTTCCTTGGTTTGCTGGCGCTTCTTGCTCTGCGCCGCCGCCCGTTGGTAATCGGAGCGGGCAGATCCGCCGCGGCTCCAGCGGCTCGGAGGGAATTTGTACAAGAGCCAAATAACCGCGATGAGGACAACGGGAACGATAAGCGTCTGTCCGCCGTTCAAGATGCTGGACGCGATTCCGATGGCGACCAGCACCAGGAACGCGACGAACCAGGTTGGCATTCGATTGCGTTTGCGCATTGGTGTCCCTCCCGTTGAAGTTAAATTTATACGGGCCGAATCTCGCGGTCGAGCTCTCGCATGCGATTGAACGAAGCGATGGATACGGCTACCTGATCGTCGTTCGGTTCCTTGGTCGTCAGCAGTTGAAGCCACAGGCCGGGGTATCCGAGCACGCGCAGTCCCGGAATATCGCGTGCCGCGTTCGTCCAGCGAAGCACCTCGTAGGAGATGCCGATCACGACGGGCAGCAGGGCGATCCGGATCCAGATGCGTTCCCAGATCGTGTCCCAGTGGAAAATCGGGAACGAATAAAGCACGACGCCGACAATGACCGTGAAAACAAGGAAGCTGCTTCCGCAGCGATAATGAAGGCGCGTAAATCGCTGGACGTTTTCGACCGTGAGATCGACGCCCGCTTCATAAGCGCTGATCACCTTGTGCTCCGCGCCGTGATACTGGAACAAGCGTTTGATCAGAGGCGTCTTGGAGATGAACCAAAGGTAAAAGAGCAATAGTGCGATCTTGATGACGCCTTCCAACAGGTTATGCAGGATCATGCTGCTAAATACGCGGGCGAACAGAAACTGTTCGAGCAGCGCAGGAACGGTCGTGAACACGAGCTTGCCGAAGACGAACGACAGCACGCCTACGACGGCCACGCCCAGCACCATGGACAGGCTCCATTTTTCTTTTTCCTTCGGCTTCTCGACCGCCTCCGGCTGCGTCTCGTCCTCCGCGTACGCTTCGGCCGAGAAGTTCAGGTGCTGAGAGCCTTTGGCCGAAGATTCGACGATGCCGACAATGCCCCGGATAAAAGGAATCCGCTTCAGCACCGCGAGCGCCCGGCTCTGCTGCTGCTTGCGGGGAACTTCAAAAAAAGCGATTTCTTGGTTCTTGCGCCGCACCGCGGTCACGTGGACGTTCCGTCCGGCGAACATGACGCCTTCAATCACGGCTTGTCCTCCATATATGGAGGTCGGTTGTTCTGCCAAACCATTCACCATCTCTCGCTGAATCTCTTGAAGCTTTAGGCTTCGAGTATGTTCCTATTTTACAGGATAAGGGCTTGCAATGCCACATGATCCGGCTCCACTCGACTAGCGCTTTGGCAGGAAGCCCATACTATGACGTACAAACGGAAGCTCCCGAAAGGACGGTACGGAAAACATGGAAAACGCAAAGAGCAAGAAGCAGGGAACGGGGCGTACGAAACGTCCCGCCGTCTATTGCCTGACGCTCGGATTATGTGCCGGGTTCATTTGGGGACTGCTGCGATGGCTTACCGTCGCGATGAATCTGACCAAGGTGCCGCAAGCTTTTTTGGTCGATCCGTTCATCAAGCGGGAGCGTCTGGACACAATTGCATGGCATTGCACCGGCCTGGTGCTGTTTGTTCTCATGTCCATCGTAGCCGCTTATTTGTACTGGTTGATTCTCGGCAAACTGAAGGGGCCGTGGCCGGGCCTGTTTTTCGGCGCCGCCTGGTGGGCGTTACTGTTTTTGTGGATCGGACCGATGACGGGCGCCGTGCCGACCTTCAAGGAAATCGGACTCGGCAGTGCATTTACAGAATGCGCCTTATATTTGCTGTGGGGTCTTTTCATCGGTTATTCGTTTGCGTTTGAATTCCACAACGAGTCCGCGCGCGAGCCGAAGAGCGCGGGCGGAGAGGAGGGTGGCCGTTCCGGCGATCCGCAGCCTGCCTGACCGGCTGTATCAATAGGACCGCGTGTAGCACCGCCTTGGGCCGTTATGATACAATGACTGATGAATTTATAACTGAAAATCAAGGAAGGAGTGCCGGTCTTGCCCAGTATCCTGGTTCTGAACGGACCGAATTTAAATATGCTCGGCGTCAGGGAGCCTGGCGTGTACGGCACCGCTACGCTCGCCGACATCGAGCGCAGCCTGAGAGAGACGGCCGATCGCGAAGCGGCTTCTCTTTCCTTTTATCAATCGAATCACGAGGGCGGATTGCTCGATGAGATGCATGCGGCCTTCGGACGGCACGACGGCATTTTGATCAATCCGGGCGCCTATACGCACACAAGCATCGCGCTTCGCGACGGGATCGCTTCCGTCGGACTTCCGACCGTCGAAGTTCACTTATCGAATATACATAAGCGCGAGTCTTTCAGGCATATATCGATGCTTGCGCCGGTATGCGTCGGCCAGATCGCGGGCTTCGGCGCTTATGGCTACGAGCTCGGCTTGCTGGCGCTTCTGCGCCATTTGCGTCAAGCGGCCCGGCCGTAAAGGTACAGGAAGGAGTTGCGATAAATGAGCGAAGCTAGAATCGCGAAGTTAAGAGGCGAGATGGTTCTTCTCGGCGGTGACGCCATGCTGGTGACAAGCGAGCACAACCGGCGTTACCTGACGGGATTCACCGGCACCGCGGGCGTCGTGCTGATTACGCCAGCCGATGCCGTGTTGTTCACGGATTTCCGCTATACGGAGCAAGCCAATGCCCAGGCCGAGGGCATCGAAGTCACGGAGCATCCGCCGACCGGTTATTACGAACGGGTCGCGGAGCGTCTGCGCAGCGCCGGCGCTAAGCGACTGTTGTTCGAGGACGGCACGGTCAGCTACGCGGCTTATGCATTGCTGAAGGAACGGCTGTCGCCGGTCGAGCTTGTGCCAGCAGGCAAGGCGCTTGAACGGCTTCGTGCCGTGAAGGAAGCTTCGGAGCTTGCGGTCATCCAGGAAGCCGCCGACGTTGCGGACCGGACCTTTTCGCATATTTTGAATTTCCTTAAGCCGGGCGCCAAGGAATCCGACATCGCCCTGGAGATGGAGTTCTATATGAGGAAGCTGGGCGCTACGGGGACGTCTTTCGATACGATCGTCGCTTCCGGCGAGCGCTCCGCGATGCCGCACGGCGTGGCGAGCGACCGGATCATCGGGATCGGCGAATTCGTCACGCTTGATTTTGGCGCATACTACAAGGGTTACTGCTCGGATCTGACCCGGACGGTCGTCGTGGGACCTGCGACGGATCGGCACAGGGAAATTTACGGCATCGTGCTCGAAGCCCAGCTGCACGCGCTCTCGCATCTGAAGCCGGGAATGACCGGACGGGAAGGCGACGCCTTGACGAGAGATATCATCACGCGGTATGGTTATGGAGATCAATACGGCCATAGCACCGGTCACGGGATCGGACTCGAGATTCACGAGGAGCCGCGGCTCAGCTATTCGGCGCCGGATACGATTTTACTCCCGGGTCATGTCGTCACGGTCGAACCGGGTATTTACGTTCCGGGCTTCGGCGGCGTACGGATCGAAGACGACGTCGTTCTGACGGATGACGGGATTAAAATACTTACGCGTTCCCCGAAGGAACTGATCGTTCTGGAATAGGGAGCCACGTTCCTACAGGAGGGAATTTTAGCAGTGATTTCCGTTAACGATTTTAAGACAGGCCTTACCATTGAAGTGGACAACGATCTGTGCACCGTCATCGACTTCCAGCACGTCAAGCCGGGCAAGGGCGCCGCGTTCGTCCGCTCCAAGCTGAAGAACCTGCGCAACGGCAACGTGATCGAGAAGACGTTCCGCGCCGGCGAGAACGTCGTCCGCGCCCATATCGAGAATCGCGCCGTGCAGTACCTGTACAACTCCGGCGCCGAGTACACGTTCATGGACAACGAGACTTATGACCAGTTCAACCTGGACAAGAAGCAGCTCGAGTGGGAAGTCAACTTCCTGAAGGAAAATATGACGGTCAACATCACCAGCTATCAAGGCGAGATTCTCGGCATCAACCTGCCGAACAACGTCGATCTGAAGGTGATCGAGACCGAGCCGGGCATCAAGGGCAATACGGCGACCGGCGCCACCAAGAATGCGAAGCTCGAGACGGGACACAACGTTCAAGTGCCGCTTTTCATTAACGAAGGCGACGTGCTGCTTATCAATACCACTGAAGGCAAGTACATCTCTCGCGCTTAAGCCTCGACTAAATCCTCCTCGTCCTTCCCGGACTGGAGGATTTTTTTTTCGTTTCTGGGCCGTCGGCCTTATGCTATAATATATTGCTGTATGCACAGTGTAGATGAGGAGTGGAACCGCTTTGTCCTTATTCGTGATGAAATTCGGCGGCAGTTCGGTCGGGACCACGGAGCGGATGCAGCGCGTGGCCCAGCGGATTATCGACAAAAAGCTGCAGGGTCATCGCGTCGTCGTCGTTGTGTCCGCTATGGGCGATACGACCGACGATCTGATCGACAAGTCCAAGGAATTAACCGACAATCCCCCAGCCAGGGAAATGGATATGCTGCTGACGACCGGCGAGCAGATCTCGGTCGCGCTGCTTGCGATGACGATTCATAAACTCGGCCATGAAGCCAAGTCGTTCACGGGCTGGCAAGCCGGCATCGTGACCGAGTCGGTGCACGGGAAGGCAAGAATTTCCGAGATTACGCCTACGCGTCTGAATGCTGCGCTGGACGCCGGCAACATCGCGATCGTCGCGGGCTTCCAGGGCATGACGGAAGACGGAGAGATTACGACGCTCGGTCGCGGCGGCTCCGATACGACGGCCGTCGCGCTCGCTGCAGCGATCAAAGCGGACGTATGCGAGATTTATACCGACGTGGACGGTATCTTTTCGACCGATCCCCGCGTCGTCAAAAACGCGCGCAAGCTTGACGTCATCTCGTACGACGAGATGCTGGAGCTTGCCCATCTGGGCGCGGCGGTGCTGCACCCTCGCGCGGTCGAATACGCGAAGCATTACAACGTTCATCTCGTAGTGCGCTCGAGCTTTAACCAGAATGAAGGAACGCTCGTGAGGGAGGAAGCGGCAATGGAACAAGGCGTCGTCGTAAGCGGCATCGCTTTTGATAAAAATGTAGCCCGTATCAGCATCGTAGGCGTGGCCGATATCCCGGGTGTGTTGGCGAAAATCTTCGGCGCGCTGGCGGACGAGTCGATCGACGTCGACATCATCGTGCAAAGCGGCATTTCGAACGGCAAAGCGGACTTTTCGTTCACGGTGTCGCTGGCGGACCGGGCGCGCGCGCTCGGCGTCATCGAACGCGTGCGCGAAGAGGTGCCGTACGACGAGGCGACCTACGAAGAGAACCTTGTTAAAGTATCCATCGTCGGCGCAGGCATGGTGTCGAACCCCGGCGTGGCCGCCAAGATGTTCGACGTGATTTCCAAGACGGGCGTCAGCATCAAGATGGTCAGCACGTCCGAGATCAAGTGCTCCTGCGTCATCGCGGCCGAGCCGCTGAACGAGGTCGTTCGCGCGCTTCACACCGCATACGGTCTCGACACGGCGGACGCTGCATTTGTCGGCGGACCTCAGGATCGTCGCTAATCCTGTCAAGGACATTTTAGCACTTTAAGTGTATATTGGATATTTCTAGCGCTTTTGCTAAGCTGGTACTAGCAAAGGTCCCTGCCTCCTTCCGACCCTATGGAGGTCATACCTGTCGAATTACAATTTGTTTTTGTTGTCGGCGGTATTATCCATTAAAGGAGGAAGCGCGTTTGAGCGAGCAGGTGCTGGAGATGATTTTGGTAGAGTTGAAAGGGATGTCGGGACGGCTGGACGGAATCGATCAGCGTCTGGATGGCATGGATCGGCGGTTCGACGCCATTGATGAGCGGTTGGACGGCATGGATCGGCGGTTCGACGCCATTGATGAGCGGTTGGACGGCATGGACCAGCGGTTCGACGCCATTGATCAACGGTTGGACGGAATGGATCGACGGTTCGACGTCCTGGAGACGACGTTGAATCAAGTGGCGGTCGCCGTCATGGACACGAACGAGCGGCTTTCGAAGGTCATGGACGTTCAAGAGGAGCATGCGATCGCGATCGATTCGCTGCAGACCGAGCAGTCCAGGCAAGGCAAAGCGATCGAGGCGCTCGCCTTCCGCGTGCTGGAGCACGATACGGAGATCAGGGCTTTGAAGCGAGCAAAATAGCAGGAAAGTATGGCAGACTCGTCCGGCAGCGGACGGGTCTTTTTTTGCGTTTTCAAATGAATCTCTCATTTTTCGCGGAGATAGGCAAGTTGTCCGGCTTCGCCGCATAGCGTATTACCACGGACATGATTCGAGTTAGCGAAAGGAGGTGAGAGCGGCTTGGATAAATCCGTATTCAGCATGGCGCTGCTCCGGATTTTGTCCGGGAGCATCGAATTGACGGCGGCGCTGGTCATGCTGAAGCTCAACGACGTCACCAAGGCGCTGAGCGTAAACGCGATGCTGGCGCTGGTCGGACCGCTGATTCTGATCTCTACGACGACGATCGGCCTTGTCGGCATGTCGGACAAGCTTTCTCCCGTCAAATTAATCTGGATCGGCGCGGGAGTCGCCTGCCTCTTGATCGGCATTCTCAAAAAATAAGCGGGCCCTATCGCCCAATCTATTAACGAAAAAAAGAGATTTACTAAGCATAAAAGAGAAGTGTCCAAGCATATGCATGGAAGAGCGAAGGACAACATGCTTACGCCGGAAAGGGGGAGGACGCTTGTCGCTGCCGTTGCTGGAACTGTTCCCCGCCGGTCTGCGGGGGCGGCTGGAGAAGCTGCCGGAGTCGGTGCTGCTGTCGCTCGAAGAGATTCGCGTCAGAGAGGGAAGGCCGCTTGAGATCGGCTTCGGCGGCGGCTCGGCATTCGTTTGTCCGCAAGGGAAAGCCACAGCGGACAGCGCCGAAGCCTACCGCCCGACCCGCGAAGACTGCAGGGCTTTGCTGGAACGCGTGACCAACCATTCGCTATACGCAGTTGAAGAAGAGCTTCGGAGAGGCTATGTGACCGTCGCCGGCGGCCATCGGATCGGACTGGCAGGCCGCACTGTGCTTGAGGGCGGACATGTGCGCCATCTGCGGGACATCGCGAGCTTCAATATCCGAATAGCGAGGGCGCGTGCCGGCTGCGCGTCGAGCCTGCTGCCCGAGCTGTTGGATCCGGTCGCACGCACCGTCAAACACACCTTGATCGTATCCGCGCCGCAGCAGGGCAAGACCACGCTGCTGCGGGATCTGGCACGCTCGATCAGTACCGGTGAGTGGTATCACCCCCATGCGCAGCGCTGGGGAGGCCGTAAGGTCGGCGTCGTGGACGAGCGCTCTGAGATTGCGGCCTGCGACCGCGGCGTGCCGGCATTCGACCTCGGTCCGCGTACCGACGTGCTCGATGCTTGTCCGAAGGCCGAGGGACTTATGATGCTCGTGCGATCGATGTCGCCGGAGGTCGTCGTGGCCGACGAGATCGGCCGTCCGGAAGACGCGTACGCGCTCAAGGAGGCGCTGCATGCCGGCGTACGGGTCGTCGCGACGGCGCATGCGCTTGACCTGCGCGACGTGTTCGCAAGGCCCGTGCTGGCGGAGCTCGCAGCCGAAGGCATGTTCGGCGCCTATGTCCTGCTGTCGCGCTCGGGCGGCATCGTGAGACATCGCGTCGTCGGCGCAGAAGAGGCGGAAGCGGAGGCTCGCAAGTCTGCCGGCTGCAGGTCCGTGCCGGTTATCCGGTCGCCGAACGGAGACGGGGTGCGCCATGCTTAAGCTGGTAGGCGCGGCGCTCATTCTGTTCGCGGGCACGATGATCGGCTTTATGCAGGCTGCGAAGTTCGCGCAGCGGCCCCGGCAGATCCGGCAGCTGCTCCATGCGCTGCAGCGGCTGGAGACGGAGATCGGCTACGGTCAGACGCCGCTGCCAGAAGCGCTCTCCCGGATCGCGGCCGCGCTGACGGCGCCGGTGTCGGCCCTGTTCGCGGAGGCGTCCGTCCGTCTGGCTTCGGGAACCGGCGAGACGGTGTCGGAGTGCTGGGAGCGGGCTTTCAAGGCAGGCTGGCCGGCCACTTCGATGCGGCCGCCGGAGCGGGATACGATGCTCAGGCTCGGCGAGACGCTTGGCGCGAGCGGTGCGGAGGACCAGCTGAAGCACCTGAAGCTGGCGATGCATCAGCTGCAGGCAGAAGAACAGGCGGCACGCGAAGACCAGCAGAGATACGAGAAGCTGTGCCGAAGTCTGGGAGTGCTCACGGCCGCCCTGGTCGTCATTCTCATGATGTAGTAGGGGGCCGTATTCATGAATATCGACGTGAGCACGATTTTCCAGATAGCGGGCATCGGAATCATCGTCGCGATGATTCATACCGTGCTCAAGCAGATGAACAAGGAAGACATGGCGCACTGGGTTACGGTGATCGGATTCGTCGTCGTGCTGTTTATGGTCGTCCGGCTGCTGAACGATCTGTTCCAGGAGATCAAGACGATCTTCCTGTTCCAGTAGGCGACCGCCTATGGACATCCTGCAGATCGTCGGCATCGGATTGTTGACGGCTATCCTGATTCTCGTCATCCGCGAACAGAAGCCGATGTTCGCATTTCTGCTGGCGACGTTTTTCGGCATCGCGATTTTCCTCGCGCTGATCGGCAAGATCGGCGGCGTCGTCTCGATGATCGAGGAATTGGCCGACCGCTCCGGCATTCAGTCCGTGTACCTCAAGACGATGCTTAAGATCATCGGCATCGCCTATATCGCCGAGTTCGGCGCCCAGATCGTACGCGACGCGGGGCTCGACAGCATCGCCTCGAAGATCGAGTTCGCGGGAAAAATGCTGATCCTTGTCATGGCGGTGCCGATCATCAGCATTATCATCGAGACGGTGCTGGGATTGCTGCCGGCTGGGGGAGGGGCTTGAGAATGCGTCGTACAGAATGGCTCGAGCGCCGGACAGGCTGGATCCCGTTTATCCTGCTCATGTGCGCCATGCTGCTTTCTTTCTGGCCCCGACCGGCCGATGCTGCTGCGCAGGAAGGGCGCCAATCCACCGTCGGCGCACCGCGCTCGGAGGCTGTCGTTGCCTCGGACAAAGACGGCACCTACGGCACATACGGCACAGACGATACCGATCCTGGAGCGCTGTCCGACGAGCTGGCAAAATCGCAGACCGACGATCTCAGCCTTGGACAGATCGAGCAATTCTGGAACAAGCTCAAAAACGACTACGGCGGATATTTTCCGGAAGGCGAAGCGCCTACGCTGCGTGAACTCATGTTTCCGAAGGACGGCGAAGGGTGGAGCGTGAAGGATGTTCTGCTGGCGCTGGCGCGTTTTTTTCTTCACGAGGTGTTATACAGCGGCAAGCTGATCGTCACGATTGTTTTGCTGGCCATCTTCACCATGCTCCTGGAGACGATGCAGAGCGCGTTCGAACGTCAGGCCGTCAGCCAGGTCGCCTATGCTATCGCTTATATGGTTCTGCTTATTATCGCCGTTAACAGCTTCCGAACGGGAGCGGGCTATGCGGCTGCCGCGATCGCGGGAATGGTGCAGTTCATGCTCGCGATGGTCCCGCTGCTGCTCACCTTGCTAGCCAGCACGGGGGGCGTGACGACCGTCGCCGTCTTGCATCCGGTTATCGTGTTCATGGTCCACTCGATCGGTACCGTCATCCACCTTGTCGTGTTTCCGCTTTTGTTCTTCTCGGCGGTACTGCATCTGGCCAGCACGGTATCCGAGCGGTTCAAGGTCACGCAGCTCGCCAATCTGCTCCGTACGGTAGCCGTCGGACTACTCGGGGCGATGCTGACCCTGTTCCTGGGCGTGCTGTCCATCCAGGGCGCTACGGGCGCAATCGCGGACGGCGTCGCGCTTAGGACAGCGAAGTTTGTTACAGGCAACTTCGTGCCGGTCGTCGGGCGCATGTTCTCGGACGCGGCGGATACCGTGTTGTCGGCAAGTCTGTTGGTCAAAAACGCGGTCGGCCTCGCCGGCGTCGTCATCCTGATTTTTCTGTGCGCCTTCCCGGCAATCAAGATTTTGACGCTTGCGCTGATCTACCGCTTGTCCGCTGCGGTGCTCCAGCCGCTTGGAGACACGCCGATTGTGCAGTGCCTTCAGGTCATCGGCAAAACGCTCGTCTACGTATTCGCCGCGCTCGCCTCAGTAGGTCTTATGTTTTTTCTGGCGGTGACGATCGTGCTGACGGCGGGCAACGCATCCATTTTGATGAGATAAGCCGGACGGCGTTTCCGGAGGGAGGCGACTACCGTGGTTGAAGCGCTCGGCGGCTGGCTTCGACAAGTCGTGGCAGCAGTCCTTCTGGCTGCGCTGATCGACTTGCTGCTGCCGAACCGAACGATGCAGCGGTACGTGCGTCTCGTGGCGGGACTGTTCATCCTGCTGACGCTGGCCGGACCGCTGCTCTCCTGGATCCAGGGAGATATGGACGTCAAGCTGGCTGCCGGGATCGAATGGGCGGAGCGAGAGCCGGTAGACGGTGAAAACGGAAGTCAGCTGGAAGCCATCATGGCGGAAGCGAAACGGATCGGAGCCGGAAGGGACGAACAAGCCGCCAAGCTTGCCGTATCCGGACTCGAGGCTCAGATCAAGGCAGCGGTGGAGCAGGAAGAGAACGTCAAGGTCGATTCGGTCGAGGTTCGGGCCGAGCCGGCGCCGGACGGAACGATCGCGGTGGACGCTGTAAAAGTGCGCCTGGCGGCGCCTGGAGCGGAGATCACGGCGGACAGCGGCGAGCAGATCGCCGAGGTGGAGCCCGTCTCGCCAGTCGTCGTCGATATCGAAGTCGGCACGGGCACGGACGGCCGAAGCGAGATCGAAGGCGAACGGTCGGTACAGGCGGCCGCGCAAGCGGAGATTGCGGCGAACGACGGGCGAGACGGGCGGATTGCGGCGCTCATCGCCGGACGGTTCGGTATCGGGACGTCCAAGGTCGAGGTTGTCGTACCGGGCGGATGACAGGAGGGAGCAGGATTATGGCCAAGTGGCTGCACAAGCTGGAAACCTATATCGGAGGCGGGCCCGGCGGCCCCAAGCGGGTGAAGACGTTTCGCTGGCTCATCTTGATCGGGCTTGTCGGCGCCGCTCTTATCCTGGCTTCCTCGTTCATCAAGATGAAGCCCGTGACGCCGCCGAGCGGGGATGGCGCCGTGCCGCCGGGGGACGGAGACAAGTCGGCCCAGCAAGAGACGTTTCTCGGCGCGGGAGAAGGCAAGGACTACCCCTTCGCCGAGATCGAGACGCAGCTCGATATCCGGTTGAAGGAGATGCTTGAGAAAATCGCCGGCGTCGGTACGACCGACGTCATGGTGACGGTCGATTCGACGGAGGAGACGGTCGTGCAGCTGAATGAAAAGAAAACCCAGCAAATTACCGACGAAACGGACAAAAACGGCGCCAAACGCCATATCACAGACGTAACGCAAGACGGACAGGTCGTGTTATACGAGGTTTCCGGCGGCAAATCGCCCATCGTCATCAAGAAAATCAAGCCTCGGCTAAGAGGCGTGCTAATCGTGGCGAAAGGGGCCGAGAGTCCGACCGTTCGCCGGATGATCTCGGAGGCTGTCGCATCCGGATTGGACGTACCCATTCACCGTGTGTCGGTCATGCCGCGCACGGCAGAGTAAGGAAGAACCAGGCAAGACCATTTCCCAATATGCAGGAGGTCAAAAACAAATGAACAACAAACGGCAAACGATCTGGCTCGTCTCGATGCTCTCGCTCATGGTCATCCTTTCCGCCTACTACCTGTTCACCGAGGATGTCACGCAGCCCGACCGCACGGCGCAGGAGCAGAAGCTCGCTACGGACGCGACGGGCGTGACCGGCACCGCGAAGGACGACGGCATCGAGATTTCGTCCGTCGACGGCGCCGGCGGCCTGAGCGACGATGGCGCGGCAGCCGCCAGCGGCGTCGACAAGTCCGCCGCCGGCGGAGCTGCGACGGGCAAGGGTGCGGCCGCATCGCCCGACGCTTCCACGGCGCCGGACAAAGAAACGGCGGCATCCGCCGGCACATCGTCGGGCACCGACAAGGAAACGTCCGCTTCTCCGGATGCCGGCAAGGACGGACAATCCGCGGTATCGCCTGCCGACAAGGAAGTGCTGAAGGGCATGAACAACCTGTCCGCGCGCGAGCAGTTCGACCAGATTCAACTCGATCGCGAGCAAGCGGCGTCCAAGGCTTATGAAGATTTGGATAAAATTCTCGCGGACAGCTCCAAGACGCAGGAGGAGGCGGCTTCGGCGGCCGAAGAGCAAGGCCGCATCACCGCTACCGAAGAGCGCATCGCAAGCCTCCAGGACAAACTCGTGTCCGACTACGAGAACGCAGTCGTCAAGCAGGAGGGCGGCAAGTTCGAGATCATCGTGCAGGCGGACGCGCTCGACTCGAAGCAGGCGGTCAAGATCGTCAAGCTCGCCACCAAAGAGCTGAGCGTAACGCCGGATGCCGTATCCGTGCAGTTTATCCAGTAATCCGAATCGGCGCGCCGGGCATACCGGCCAGGAGCCGGCCCGCGGGCCGGCTCTTTCCATTTCTTTCGATTATGTTATAATGAGTCCGTTATGGGTACGTACAGGCTTTGCTATTCATACGAAGACAGGATGGGGCCGTACACCGGCTCAGTATGAACGGCGGCTTGCTTTAATTGCCCTTTGAACGAGGGCGGCGAGGCCGCTTGGATTTCATACGGCAAATGAGACAGCCAAGGAGCGTAGGGCGAATATGTTCAAACTTAGCGAAATCAAGGAATTAATTAAACTCGTGGATCAAACCTCCGTGCATGAGCTCGAGATCGAAAACGAAGGCGCGAGGATCTCCATCCGCAAACCCGGGCGCACGGAGGTTGTGAACGTGCAGACGGCAGCTTCGGTTCCTCATACATACGTACAGGCGGCACCGGCTCCTTCGGCGGCGCCGGCCGAAGCGTCGCAGCCCGCCGGCCGCGACCTGTCGGGCCTGCACCAGATCGTATCGCCGATGGTCGGCACGTTCTATCGCGCGCCGTCTCCGGACGCGCCGTCGTTCGTGAACGAAGGCGACAAGGTTCACGACAAGACGGTCGTGTGCATTCTCGAAGCGATGAAGCTGATGAACCCTCTCGAAGCCGAAGTGAAGGGCGAGATCGTCGAAGTACTGGCGCAGAATGGCCAGCTCGTCGAATTCGGGCAGCCGCTGTTCCTCGTCAAACCGGAATAACGTGCGCTATTTCCGGCCCGTATCAGGCGGCCGGAACTACGAAGGGGGACTTGTGCTTTGAATATCCATAAGATTCTGGTGGCCAACCGCGGCGAGATTGCCGTGCGCATCATCCGCGCCTGCCGCGAGCTGGGCATCTCCACGGTGGCCGTATATTCCGAAGGTGACCGCGAGTCCCTTCACCTGAAGCTTGCGGACGAAGCCTATTGCATCGGGCCGATCGCTTCCAAGGACAGCTATCTGAATCTGACGAACATCATGAGCGTTGCTACGCTTACCGAATGCGACGCGATTCACCCCGGCTACGGGTTCCTTTCCGAAAACGCCGATTTCGCGGATATTTGCGAGACGTGCAATATTGTATTTATCGGACCGTCTGCCGAAGCGATCAGCCGGATGGGCGACAAGTCGGTCGCCAAGCAGACGATGAAGGACGCGGACGTACCGGTTATTCCAGGGTCCGACGGGCTCGTCGATGATATCGACGAGGCGATCCGCGTCGCGCGGGAGATCGGTTATCCGGTCATTATCAAGGCAACGGCGGGCGGCGGCGGCCGGGGCATTCGTATCGCCGAGGACGAAGAGATGCTTGTACGGGAAATCTCGACCGCGCAGCAAGAGGCGCAAAAGGCGTTCGGCAATTCCGGCGTGTATCTGGAGAAATATTTGACGGGCATGAAGCATGTCGAGATTCAGATTATCGCGGACAAGCACGGCAACGTCTGCCATCTTGGCGAGCGCGACTGCTCCGTGCAACGCCGACGCCAGAAGCTGGTCGAGGAAGCCCCTTGTCCGGTCATGACGCCCGAGCTGCGGGAGCGCATGGGCACGGCGGCCGTGCGCGCGGCGCGCGCCGTTAACTATTCAGGCGCCGGGACGATCGAGTTCCTGCTTGGGCCGGACGGCAATTTCTATTTCATGGAGATGAATACCCGCATCCAGGTCGAGCATCCCGTCACCGAGCTCATCACGGGCATCGATCTGATTAAAGAGATGATCTCCATCGCCGAAGGCCGTCCGCTCAGTTTTACACAGGAAGAAGTCCGCTTCGACGGCTGGAGCATCGAGTGCCGCATCAACGCCGAGGATCCGGATCGCGGATTTATGCCTTCTCCGGGCAGAATCAGCTTTTATCTGCCGCCGGGAGGTCCGGGCGTGCGCATAGACAGCGGCGCTTATCAAGGCTACATGATCTCGCCTCATTACGACTCGATGATTGCCAAGCTTATCGTTTGGGGACCGACGCGGGAAGAGGCGATCGCAAGAGCCCGCAGGGCGCTGGGCGAGTTCATGATCGAAGGGATCAAGACCACGATTCCGTTCCATCTTAAGCTCCTTAATCATCCGATTTTCAACAAAGGCACGTTCGATATCAAGTTCCTCGAGGAGCATGATGTGGATGCGCCGTATGGCGAAGAAGCCTAGAGCTTCCGGGACCGGTCAATGAACAGGCGGGCGCGTTGCGCCCTTCTTTCGACGCCGGCATGGAGGTTTGTCATAATTCTTGGCCTTTGCTATAGTATTAATAATGGAGGCCTGGCCGACGACAAGACGCGAGGAGGTGGACCAGCGAATGGAAACATTGGTGTCTGATTACGAGAAAACCGACATGGGGACCATCCAGATCGCACCCGAAGTCATCGAGATCATCGCGGGGCTGGCAACGGTAGAAGTGGAAGGCGTCGCAGGTATGAGCGGCGGCATCTCCTCGGGCATCGCCGAACTGCTGGGGCGCAAGAATTTGTCCAAGGGCGTCAAGGTTGAAGTAGGTCAAAGAGAAGCGGCGATCGACGTATCGATCATCGTAGAGTACGGCAGGCGGATCACGGAGATCGCTTCGGAAGTTCAACACGGCGTCAAGCGCTCGATTGAGACGATGACCGGCCTGAACGTCGTCGAAGTGAATGTTCATGTCCATGACGTGCTTTTTAAGCCTGCGGAGAAGATCGAAGAGGAAGATGCGCAACTGCGCGTGAGATGACGCCGGCGTTGCCGGACATGGCAGTCGTCTCTCTTGGAATTGCGGGTGACGGCGCCTTGATGGCCTGACCTTACGAGGGAGGGCGCATCGGGCGCTTTTTCGACCATATAGGCTGTTCGACGCTTAGGGTAGGTCCATGACAGGAGGAGTCGGTTACGTGTTGAAAGTATGGGACAGGCTGCTGCTATTCATTTATTCCTTGGCGATCGTCGCCGCCTCGGCATTTGTCGTCGCGGTAGCGCTCGGCGCTTTTTCGATGGAATGGCTGACCGAAGTCGTCGATCAGACGACCGGCGATTACCGGCCGCTTCAGATCGCGGTGATTGTCGTGGCTGCCGTTATGATCCTGATCAGCCTGCGTTTCCTCGTGCTGTCCGTCGGACGCTTGAATAGCACGGCGCCGACGATTAACCAGCGCACGGAACATGGAGATATCCAGATATCCATCGAGACGGTCGAGAATCTGGCGCTTAAGGCAGCGTCCCGTTCTAAGGGCGTGAAGGATCTTCGCGCGCGCGTCCGGATTGCGGAAGCGGGGCTGCACATTACGATTCGCGCTTTCGTGGACGGAGAAGGCTCGATTCCGACGTTGTCCGAGGATATGCAGCGCACGGTTTCCCAGCAGATTGAAGAGACGACCGGCATTCCCGTTTCGGATGTGACCGTGTATATCGCTAATGTGACGCAGGCGCCGACGACATTCAAAAGCCGCGTGGAATAGGAGGCCTAGCCATCCATGTGGAGAATATGGTGGGACAATTACGGTGGCCGGACGCTCGGCGTCGCCGCTGGCATGCTTTGCGGCCTTATTTATTTAATCGTCGGATTCTGGGACATGCTGTTTTGCGCACTGCTCGTCGGCATCGGCTTTGCCGTCGGCAAGCAGCGGGACGAGCGGCGGGGCCCGCTTTTTCAATGGGGCAGATTGACGGAATGGCTGACCGACAGGTGGCCGGGCGGACGTAGTTAAGACTTAATTCGGGAGGATTCATGAAGCGCAGATTGGCGAGAGAAATTGCGGTACAGAGCCTGTACCAGATGGAAATGAACGGCGTGTCGGTGCAAGAGGCCGTCGATGCCGTTATGGAAGAAGCGAAGGGCGACAACGAGATGGAGACGGAGGTCGCCGAGCTGGCGGCCGTTGACGGCTTCACGCGTGAGCTCGTATTAGGCGTGAAGTCGAATCAGGATGCGTTGGACGCCCAGCTGGCGGGGTATTTGACCGGCTGGCAGGTCGACCGGCTGTCCCGGGTAGACAGGCAAATTTTAAGATTGGCCGCCTACGAAATGAACCATCGCGAGGACGTGCCCGCCAAGGTCGCCGTGAATGAAGCGATCGAGCTTGCCAAGCACTTCGGCACGGACGAATCCGGCAAGTTCGTCAACGGCGTGCTTGGACGGTTGATCCGCGAGCGCGGTCAAACGAAAGGCAAAGATGCCGCAGCAGAAGAAGCCGGATCTGACCCCGCTGTTGAAGGAGAGGAACGAGCATGAGCGCGCAAATCATTGACGGCAAGAAAATCGCTGGCGAGATCCGCCAGGAGATCAAACGGGAGACCGAATCTCTAGCGGCGAAGGGCGTACGCCCCGGACTCGCCGTCGTGCTCGTCGGCGAAGATCCGGCATCGCAAGTATACGTACGGAACAAAGCGAAGGCTTGCGAGGAGCTCGGATTTTACTCCGAGGTGCATCGCTTGTCTGCCGAGACGACGCAGGACGAACTGCTGGCGCTTATCGACCGGCTGAACGCGCAAGCCGATATAAACGGCATTCTCGTTCAGTTGCCGCTGCCTAAGCACATCGAGGAAAAGGCCGTTATCGACGCAATCTCGGTGGAAAAGGATGTCGACGGCTTCCACCCCGTAAGCGTTGGCAATCTGCTGATCGGCGACGACGCGCTGCAGCCGTGCACTCCCTCCGGTGTCATCGAGCTGCTGAAGCGTACGGGCAACGCGCCTTCGGGCAAGCATGCGGTCGTCATCGGGCGCAGCAATATCGTGGGCAAGCCCGTGTCGATCCTGCTCCTGCGGGAGCACGCGACCGTAACGATCTGCCATTCCCGTACGCCGGATCTGCCTGCGGTCGTCCGCGGCGCGGACATCGTCGTGGCTGCCGTCGGCGTACCGAAACTGGTTAAGGGCGACTGGGTGAAGCCTGGCGCCGTCGTCATCGATGTCGGCGTCAATCGGCTGCCTGACGGCAAGCTCTGCGGCGACGTCGATTATGACGATGTCGCGCCGGTTGCCGGTTGGATTACGCCCGTACCGGGCGGCGTCGGACCGATGACGATCACGATGCTGATGATGAACACGCTGAAGTCGGCAAAGCAAGCGCACGGCATCGAATAGGACGGGGGCGATTCCATGACGGATCAACCGGCCCGCGTCCTCAGTATCAGGGACGTCAATCGCTACATCAAGATGAAGCTCGAAGGGGATCCCAAGCTTCAGGATATATGGCTGCGCGGCGAGATCTCCAATTTCACACACCATTCCAGCGGTCATATGTACTTCACGCTCAAGGATGAGAGCGGGCGGCTTAAGAGCATTATGTTCGCGTCTCACAACCAGCGCTTGCCATTCCGTCCCAAGGACGGCATGAAGGTAATTGCGCGCGGCGGCGTGTCGGTCTACGAGCGGGACGGGCAGTACCAGTTTTATGTGACGGCCATGCAGCCCGACGGCATCGGCAGCCTGTTCCTCGCCTATGAGCAGCTGAAAAAGAAGCTTCATGGCGAAGGGCTTTTCGACGAGGCTGTCAAACGCCCTATTCCTAAATATCCGAAAGCAATCGGCATCATTACTTCCCCGACGGGGGCGGCCGTACGGGATATCATCATCACGCTGCAACGCAGGCATCCGACGGTAGCGATCGTGCTGTACCCGGTATCCGTTCAAGGGACTGGCGCGGCGCAGTCGATCGTGAAGGCGATTCAGGCAATGAACCGGCTGGCGGAGACGGACGTGCTGATCGTCGGCCGCGGCGGAGGCTCGCTCGAGGAGCTGTGGGCGTTTAACGAGGAAGCGGTCGCGCGCGCGATTCGGGCGTCGGCGATCCCCGTTATTTCTGCTGTCGGTCACGAGACGGACTTCACGATTGCGGACTTCGCGGCCGATCTCAGGGCGGCCACGCCTACGGCTGCCGCAGAGCTGGCTGTGCCTCATGTCGCCGAGCTGCAGGAGCGGCTTGGGCATCTGGAACAGCGGATGGCGCGCTCGCTCGGCAGCCAGCTCGGCCGCGCCCGGGAGCGATACCGTCATGCCGCCAGGTCGCCGTATTTTACGCAGCCCAGGCGTTCGTTGCTGGCTTCGGCCGAACGGCTCGATCGGCTGCGGGACAGACTTGGCTACCGTGCCGGCGCGCTCGTCGACCGCAGCCGGGAGAAGCTCGCGCGCCTCAACGGACGGCTGGCCGGGGCGAGCCCGACCGAGCAGGCGGTCTACGCGCGCAGGCGCAAGGAGTCCGCTGAAAAGGCTTTGACCGCGGCTATGCGCGGTATCGTGCGGGACGGCCGAAGCGCCTTCGGCTCCGCGATCCGTCAGCTCGATGCGCTCAGCCCCCTTAAGGTCATGGCGCGGGGCTACAGTCTGGCTTATGACGAAGAAGAGAAAAAACTGCTGCGCTCCGTGCGCGAGACGAAAGCCGGCGACCGGCTTGTCGTGAGGCTGGCGGACGGCAAGCTGACTTGCAGCGTAGCGGCGGTTCATGGGGAGGCGAATTCGAATGAGCAATGAATCGGAGACGGCGCTTTCCTTCGAGCAGGCGATGGAAAGGCTTGAAGGCATCGTATCCAAGCTGGAGAGCGGTGACGTGCCGCTTGAAGCGGCGATCGAGCTCTATCAGGAAGGTATGTCTTTGTCCAGACTGTGCGGTCAAAAGCTGGAGCAGGTGGAGCGTCGGATCGAAATGCTGATGGAGGACGGAGACGGCTTGCAGCGCAAACCGTTCGCGCCGCAGCAGGGAGAGGCAAGCGGCAAAGGAGAGTAATCGAACAGGTGCAGACGGAAGAACTATCGGTCTATCTGGCGTCCCGAAAGACGATGGTCGAGCAAGCGCTGGAAAATGCGATACCCGGGGATTGGCGCGTAAACGGACGGCTAAGGGAAGCGGCCATGTATTCGCTTGCCGCAGGCGGCAAGCGTCTTCGCCCGATTTTTGTGCTGGCTGCGGCAGAGGCCGTTCGCGGCGACGAAGAGGCAGTAAGACTGGCGATGCCGTTCGCCGTCGCCGTGGAAATGGTGCATACGTACTCGTTGATCCACGACGATCTTCCCGCGATGGATAATGACGATTACAGACGGGGCATTCCGACCAATCACAAAGTGTTCGGAGAAGCGACGGCGATTTTGGCCGGCGACGGATTGCTGACGCATGCTTTTTATGTCGCTTCCGAAGCTGCGGCACTGGGCGTGCCGGCCGAGCGGGCGCTCGCCGTTGTCCGAGACTTGTCCCGGATGGCAGGCTTTCCGGGTATGGTCGGCGGACAAGCCGACGATATGGAAGGCGAGCAAGGAATCACTGGCATCGGTCAGCTCGAGCATATTCACTTGCACAAGACAAGCGATCTTATCGCATTCTCCTTGCGGGCGGGCGGGCATGCGGCAGGCGCCACCGACTTGCAGCTGGAAGCGCTTGGACGCTTCGGCACGAATGTGGGCCTGGCCTTCCAGATCCAGGACGACATTCTGGATATTACGGGCGATCAAGACAAGCTAGGCAAGCCCGTGGGCAGCGACGAGCGACAGGGCAAAGTCACATATCCTTATTTGATCGGCCTTGACGAGAGTCGCAGGCGCGTCGCGGAGCTGACGGAGCAAGCGATCCAAGCAGTCAGATCTGCTGAGCTCGCCCACTGCGGACGATTGGAGCAAATCGCCAATCGACTGATTTCCAGGGACAATTAGAACCAGCCGGCACGACTCGCCGGCGCAACCAAGCATTTTCTCAGCGGTCCTCAGCCATGCAGGGCCGTAACGGAGATGCTTTTTTGCTGTTTAATGTGACGTTCCGATGGGTAAAACTGTCGACAGGTGTGTTCCGCTTTCGGCGCGCCGTCTTTTCATACATAGGGATCGGCTTAAATTTATCTTAATGACACCCGGCGGATTGCAGATTCGTATGCAAATGGGAGGGATTAGGGAGAGCGGAGGAGTTTTTAAACGGTCATTATGCTATAATATGTTTAGACTAAAATCGACGAATCGTGATACGTTGACTAAATTCAACATAGCAATCGTTTTTGGAAAGCGGGGAATTCCTATTGCTGCTCGACAGCATCCATAGTCCAACCGACCTGAAGCGGCTGTCCATGTCAGAGCTTCCTCAGTTGGCCCAAGAGATCAGACAATTCCTAATTGAAAAGCTGTCCGCAACGGGCGGGCATCTGGCGCCTAATCTGGGCGTCGTCGAGCTGACGCTCGCAATGCATTATCTGTACGACAGCCCGACGGACAAATTTTTGTTCGACGTGGGGCATCAGGCGTACGTCCACAAGATGCTCACCGGACGCATGGACCGGTTCGACACGTTGCGGCAAAAGGACGGATTGTGCGGCTTCGTCAAACGCTCGGAGAGCGAGCATGACGTGTGGGAGGCCGGTCACAGCAGCACCTCTCTGTCCGGCGCGATGGGCATGGCGCTCGCTCGCGATATGCAGGGCCGCTCCAACAAGGTGATCGCGGTAATCGGCGACGGCGCGCTCACCGGGGGAATGGCACTCGAGGCGCTTAACCATATCGGCCACGAAAAGCGCAAGCTCACCGTCGTTCTGAACGACAACGAGATGTCCATTGCGCCGAATGTGGGTGCGCTCCACAATTATTTGGGCAAGGTTCGAAGCGACAAGACATACCGCAAAGCCAAGGACGAATTCGAATGGCTGCTCCGCAAGGTTCCGGCGATCGGCGGTAAGCTTGCCCGGACCGCTGAGCGTCTCAAGGACAGCCTGAAGTACCTCGTCGTACCGGGCATGCTGTTCGAAGAGTTCGGCCTCAAGTATTTGGGACCGGTTGACGGTCACGATACGGAGAAGCTGATCGAAGCGTTCCGTCAAGCGGACAATTGCGAAGGTCCTGTGCTCGTTCACATCCTCACGGTCAAGGGGAAGGGCTATTCCCCGGCGGAGGCGGATTCTCACAAGTGGCACGGGATTACCGGATCCTACAAAATCGAATCGGGCCAGGTGCTCAAGCCGGTCGGCCCGCCGATGTACACCGAAGTGTTCGGCAATGCGCTGATCGAGCTTGCCGAGAAGGACGATCGGATCATGGCGATTACGCCGGCCATGCCAGGCGGCTCCGGCTTGCTTGGCTTTGCGCAGCGCTTCCCAGGACGGATGATTGATGTCGGGATCGCGGAGCAGCATGCAGCCACGATGTCCGCAGCGCTGGCGATGGAGGGCATGAAGCCGGTTTATGCGGTTTATTCGACCTTCTTGCAGCGTGCCTATGATCAGGTGGTCCACGATATTTGCCGCCATAATGCCAACGTGATTTTCGCCATCGACCGCGCGGGCTTCGTCGGCGGCGACGGCGAGACACACCAAGGGGTTTACGATATCGCGTATCTTCGTCACATTCCGAATCTCGTGCTGATGATGCCGAAGGACGAGAACGAGCTGCGCGGGATGATGGGGACGGCTGTCGCTTATGACGACGGTCCGATCGCGATCCGTTATCCTCGCGAACAAGGTCGAGGCGTCGCGATGGACGATGAACTGACCCCGATCCCGATCGGATCCTGGGAAGTCGTGCGAGACGGAGACTATGCCGCGATCCTCGCGATCGGCCCGATGGTTCAAGTCGCCGAGGAAGCGGCAGACCTTCTCAAGCGCGAGGGACTCAGCGTGCGTGTCGTCAATGCGCGCTTCGTCAAGCCGCTTGACGTGGCAATGCTGGCTCAGCTTGCCAAGGAACACCTGCCGATGCTTGTGCTAGAAGAGGCGGCGGTCGCTGGCGGACTCGGAAGTGCGATTCTCGAGCATTACGCGGAGCATGGTTTGAAGCCGACCGTGCAGCTTGCGGGCATTCCGGACCGATTCATCGAGCATGCGACGATCAAGGAGCAGCGTGCCGAAGTTGGCCTGACTGCCGAAGAAGCGGCGAAGCAGGTTCGGGCGTTCGCGCTGCTGAAGCGTCAGCGGCAGACGGCGAACTGACGCGATGTCGACGATAGCCAAAGAGCGAATCGACACACTGCTCGTCGAACAAGGCTTTTTCGAAAGCCGTGCCAAGGCGCAGTCAGCCATCATGGCGGGACTTGTCCTCGTCGGCACCGAGCAAGTAGATAAGCCTGGAACCAAGATTCCGCGCGATGCATCGCTGACCGTCAAAGGCGCCGTCCATCCCTATGTGAGCCGCGGCGGCCTCAAGCTTGAAAAAGCGATTCGAGCGTTCGGCATCGACTTGAAGGATACGGTTATGATGGACATCGGCGCGTCGACCGGCGGATTTACGGATTGCGCCCTTCAGCATGGCGCTTCGTTCGTCTATGCGATAGACGTCGGCTACAATCAGCTCGATTGGAGCCTACGACAGGAGCCACGGGTCTGCGTGATGGAGCGCTGCAATTTTAGGCATATGACGCCTGATCAACTGACGGGCCCGACGCCGGCTTTTGCGACGATCGATGTATCTTTTATATCCCTGAAGCTTATCCTGCCCGCGCTGCGCCCGCTGCTTGGACCCGGAGCCGGTACCGTCGCGCTCATTAAGCCTCAATTCGAGGCTGGCCGCGAGCAGGTAGGCAAGTCTGGCGTGGTACGCGATCCGGACGTTCATCTGAGCGTTCTGCGGGCAGTGTTGTCCGTTGCGAATGCGCTCGGCTTTGTGCTCCAAGGCCTGACGTATTCCCCGATTACAGGGGGCGAAGGCAATATCGAATTTCTGGCCTATTGGCGCATTCCGGAACCACGTTCCGAGCAGTCGGAAGGGGAACGGCCGGCGAATGAACACGCTGCGGCGGTGATGTCCGAAGGACAGGGTGAACGGATCGACTACGCGAGCAGCGACAGTCTGCTGCGAATCGTGGTCGAAGAAGCGGGAGCCAAATTCAGGCATCGCTCATAGTGACCGCCTTGTTAATGTGTTAAGCCAATAGGATTAATTGACTCTCCGATATCGGCAATCGTTCCCGGACGCAAGGCCGTTAGGGTACTTACGATTCCGCGTCCGCCGAAGCACGGCCGGCCGGTAGGCGCGCTAGCGCCCTCCGCACCGGTTTTTTTGCTTGCTCCGATAGAGGAAACCCGGCTAGACGCCGCGAATGAATGAGAAAGCGGAGGAGGCGGGGCGATGGCTCGGTTCGGAGACGGCCTGATATTTGCGGCCGCTGTAGCGGCGATAGTATGGTGGATCTGGCGGAGGTTCAGGCATTGGCTGCACGAGCCGCCGAGCTCTCGGCTGCGCAGGCTTGCACGAGACGGCGCGTTAGATGCCGAGGACGAAGGCGCGGCGCTGTTGCTCGAGCACGGCTACGAAGCGCTCTCGGGCAAGCACCGGATTCCTCTGGGCGTATCGGTCGATGACGGGCCGTACGAAGCGACACGCTTATATTTTGATTATGTGGCCGCCAAGGAAGAACGGTATTATCTGGTAAAGCTCGAACGGGCGAGACAACCGATGGACTGGACGGCCAGCGGGATCCGCGAGCGGCTGCTCGTTTACGCGCTTTTGTTTCCCGAATGCGAAGGCATCATCGTCGCCGATCTGCGCGACAGGACGCTTAGAACGGTTAAATTCAAAATAGAGGAGGGCAAAGAATGAAAGGTCAGCGGCAAAGGAAAATTCGCGAGCTCATCGGCTTAAGCGAGGTCGAAACGCAGGAAGACCTGGTAGAAGCCCTCCGCGCTCAAAGCTTTAATGTGACGCAAGCTACCGTCTCGCGCGATATTAAGGAGCTGCAGCTCATCAAGGTGCCGCTTGGGGATGGCAGGTATAAATATGCCATGCCTCAGGATCAGCGATTCAACCCGACGATGAAACTGAAAAGGGCAATGATGGACCATTTTATCCATGCTGAGGCCGCCGAGAATCTGGTCGTCGTCAAGTGTCTGCCGGGAACGGCCGGCACGATTGCCGCGCTGCTGGACGGTATGGATTGGCCCGAAATCGTCGGCACGATCGGCGGAGACGATACGACATTGCTCATATGCCGCACAAAGGTGCAGGGCGAAGTCATCGTCAACCGCATTTTGGACATTATTCGTTAGTAGCCAGGCGACCTGTGCCGGCTGGGGAGGATGAGCGTCATATGCTGCAAGAGCTGTCCATTCGCCAATTGGCGGTAATCGAAAATATTCGGGTATCGTTCAAACGGGGCTTCGAGGTGCTGACAGGCGAAACCGGCGCCGGCAAATCGATTATCATCGATGCGCTGGGCCTGATCGCGGGAGGACGCGGGTCCGCCGAGATGATCCGGCACGGCTGCGACAAAGCCGAGATCGAGGCGGTATTCGACCTCGATCCTGCCCATCCAGTATGGGGCGTGCTTGACCGGCACGGCGTGAACGCCGACCCGCAGGAGGCGCTGTTGGTACGCCGCGAACTGCAGGCCCAAGGCAAATCGTCAGCGCGCGTCAACGGACAGCACGTCACGCTGACGATGCTGCGCGAGATCGGCGAGAACCTCGTCAACATCCACGGGCAGCATGAGCATCAGTCCCTGCTGCGCACCGACCGCCATTTGGAATGGCTGGACTCCTTCGCGGGAGACGCCATCGCCTCGCTTAAGTCCGAATATCAGAACCGGTACAGAGAGTATGCTACGGTCAGCCGCGAGCGCCGGGAGCTGGACGAGCTCACTCGTCAACAGATGCAGATGCTGGACCTTTACCGGTATCAGCTTGAAGAGATCGCCGAAGCGCGTCTGAAGCCGGGCGAGGACGAGTCGCTGGTGGAGGAGCGGCGGAAGCTTTCGTATGCCGAGAAGCTGGCTGAGTCGGCGACCGAGGCCTACGACTTGCTTTACGGCAATAAGGGGCTAAGCGTCATGTCCAAGGCCATCGCCAAGCTGGAGGACATCGTCAAGGTAGATCCGGCGAAGCTTGGACCTCTCGTGGAACAGCTTCAGTCCGCTTATTATGCGGCGGAAGACGTCGCTTACCAGCTTCGCGATTATAAAGAAGGCATCGAATTTAACCCCGAGCGTCTGTCCGAGATCGAGATGCGGATGGACCTTTTGTTCGGGCTTCGCCGCAAATACGGCGAGAGCGTGGCGGACATCCTTCAATATTATGCCCGAATTCAGGAAGATACGCAGCGCCTCGAAAATCGCGACGAGCTTCTGAAGGAGCTCAACGAACGCGAAGTTCGTTTGGAGAAGGAGCTCCGTTCGCTCGCCGAACGTCTGGGCGCCATCCGCAGGGAGACCGCCGCATTGCTCGCCGCGGAGATCGAGCAAGAGCTAAAGGGGCTCCAAATGGAGCGGGCAGTATTCGAGGTACGGCTGGTAAGCACGGAGCATTTGAGTCCGACGGGAACCGATGCGGCCGAATTTCTGCTGTCCACGAATCCCGGCGAGCCTCCTAAGCCTCTTGCCCGCATCGCGTCAGGCGGCGAGATGTCTCGCGTCATGCTGGCGCTAAAAGCGATATTTGCCCGAATCGACCAAATTCCGGTGCTCGTATTCGACGAAGTCGATACGGGCGTGAGCGGACGCGCTGCCCAATCGGTCGCCGACAAGCTGTCCCGGCTTGCAGCGCATTGTCAGGTATTTTGCATCACGCATCTGCCGCAGGTCGCCTGCATGGCCGACGATCAATTCGAGATCGCCAAGCGAGTCACCGACGACGGCCGTACCTCGACCCGCGTCCGGATGCTTGGCGCCGAAGAGCGCGTGGAGGAGCTCGCCCGTATGCTGGGCGGCGTGGAAGTGACCGATCGGACCCGCCATCATGCGCAAGAAATGTTAACGCTGGCTGAAGCTCAAAAATCGCGCCAGGACGCGTAAATTCGTGATTCGAGGAAGGTTTTCGGCAACATAAAAGGGGGAGGCCGCGGTTACCTTATAGTTACGTCGCCGGGCAGTGTCACGGTTCGCCGGTGTAGTCTGTAGGGAAGTGGTGAGAACTTGAACGGGAAGACCTCTTGGCGTCGCGTTTTTGGTCTATTCCTAGCGCTTATTCTAGGATTTGCCGTCTGTTCCGCACCGATGCGTCATTATGCCGCATTCCCGAACGAGCTTCGGTTGTTCGAGGGACAAGACAAGCACCTTCATTATGCGATGCCCGTACACGCGCAGGGCTCGCTGGATTCGACGGTCGCTGAAGTCAATGGCTCGGCAAGTGCGAACGTGCGGATCGATCTTAATCATCCGGTGTCCATTCATTCCAAACGCAGCGGTCAAACCGAACTCAAGCTTAAGCTATTCGGCCGAATACCGTTCAAAACCGTCAGACTGCAGGTCGTACCGGATCTCAAAGTCATTCCCGGCGGCCAAACGATCGGCGTTAAAGTGAAGTCGGCTGGCATTATGGTTGTCGGGCATCACCTCGTTCAGACGGGGAGCCAGTCTCGTGTATCGCCTGGCGAGGATGCCAAGCTACGGATGGGGGATCTGATCGTTTCCATCAACGGGGAACCGGTCAACGACGTGAAGCGCGTTGCGCCGTTCGCGAAGCAAGCCGGTACGACGGGGCATCCGCTCAAGCTTGTCGTGCAGCGGGGCAAGTCCCAATTTCGAACGACGCTCACGCCGGTTTACGATCAGGAAGACAAGGCATGGCGCATTGGTCTTTATATTCGGGATTCAGCGGCCGGGGTCGGTACCTTGACCTTCTATGCGCCAGATCAAGGCGTATATGGCGCGCTCGGTCATGTGATCACCGACATGGACACGCAGACGCCGATTACGGTGGGCAGCGGGCAGATCCTGCAGTCGAATGTCACGTCCATCGCCAAAAGCGAAAATGGAGATCCGGGCGAGAAGCGGGCGGAATTCGTACCGGGCAGCAAGACGCTTGGCAATGTGGAACGAAATACGCCTTTTGGGATCTTCGGTCAAATGGGCGAGCTTCCGGGACATGCCTACCAGGCGCAGCCGGTACCGGTCGCTTTCGCCGAAGAAGTCAAGGAAGGACCGGCCGAGATCTGGACGGTCGTCGGCGGCCAGAAGGTCGAGCGCTTCAAGATCGAGATCGTGCACGTATCAAGGCAGTCGTCTCCTGCAACTAAAGGGATGGTCATCCGTGTTACGGATCCGGACCTTATCAAGCGGACGGGCGGCATCGTTCAAGGGATGAGCGGCAGTCCGATTTTGCAAAACGGCAAGCTTGTCGGCGCCGTTACCCACGTATTCGTCAACGATCCGGCATCCGGTTACGGCTGCTACATCGAATGGATGCTTCAAGATGCGGGCATTATGCTGAAGCCGGGTCAAGCAAAATCCAAGGCGGTTTGACGCCTTGGATTTTCATGTTATTTTAAACGACATCGTCTTGTCGAAAAAAAACGAAATAGATCGCCAAATGACGTAAATTCTTTATTATATGTTATGTACATAAAAAAATAAAGAAAAAAATTCCGATAAGAAGGAATTGCAAACGCTTTGTCGAATTCGGATAAGCAGGGAACGGTGAGCGTTTCTAACATTATCTTAAGCTTGTGAGGGAGGATACAACATTGCCGCGGATCGAAGTATTTCTTGCAGATGATAACCGTGAATTCACCAACCTGCTGTCCGAGTACATCGAAGAGCAGGAGGACATGACCGTCATCGGCGTGGCGTACAACGGAGAAGAGGTCATTCGTCAGCTGGAAGAAACCCGGAATATTCCGGATGTGATGATTCTGGATATTATTATGCCTCACCTGGACGGCCTCGGCGTATTGGAAAAGCTGCGGGACTTGAACTTGTCCCCCATGCCCAAGATCATCATGCTCACCGCATTCGGCCAAGAGAACATCACACAACGCGCGGTACAGCTGGGCGCCTCCTATTATATTCTGAAACCGTTCGACATGGACGTGCTCGCGAACCGGATTCGCCAACTTGCAGGCACGCCGTCGCAGATTCCGGTATCCGTCAATTCGTCCGCATCCTCTTCCTTCAGCGGCGGTTCGCGCTCTAATATCGTGCCGATCGGCAAACCGAAGAATCTGGACGCAAACATCACGAGCATCATCCACGAGATCGGCGTACCGGCGCATATCAAAGGTTACCAGTACCTGCGCGAAGCGATCACGATGGTTTACAATAACATTGAGATACTGGGCGCAATCACCAAAACGCTGTATCCGGCCATCGCCGAAAAGTTCAAGACGACGCCGAGCCGCGTCGAACGCGCCATCCGCCATGCGATAGAAGTCGCCTGGACGCGCGGCAACATCGACAGCATCAGCCACCTTTTCGGCTATACGATCAATATCGCCAAGTCCAAGCCGACGAACTCCGAGTTCATCGCGATGGTGGCCGACAAACTTCGGATCGAGCACAAGGTATCGTAATCCCGCGTGGGAGTAAGGACGGAGGGTTTTAACGTAAGGGTTTTACGTTGAAGTTTATCGGCTGATTAGCGTCAGGGTTCCGATAAATAAATCGTCGCGATTCCGGTTAAACTAACGAAGTACACCTCGATTCTTGCGCATATTTATCGGTCGTCTAACTGCGGATATTTTATCGTAATGGGATGCGAATAGCAACGGCTGGATACGGAAAGGACGCCTTCGGGCGTCTTTTTTTCGTTGAGAATTACGCGACGTTCTGTCACAATATACGTATGTAAATAAACGGTAAATACGGGGGATACATATGAAACAAGTCGTTTATGCCAGCGCCTTATTTGCGATCATTCTAGCAGGTTGTAGCGCAGAAACTTCCGCAGTGTCCAGTAGTTCCGCGAGCCAAACGTCGGCTGCAGCGTCGTTAGCGTCGTCAACACCGCCATCACCTTCTCCAAGCCCGTCAGAAGCCGCGAAACCGACCGAAGCACCTTTCGACTGGGTGACGGCCGAATTAACGGAAGAGAACGTCAGGAAGGCGCTAGCGGACGGAATTAGCATCGGATCGGCATTTCCGGTCAACGACGATACGGTTCGAAAGATAGTCGCGAATGATTGGGGCAAGGATTCGTTAATTTACGTCGTAGTTAACCCCGGATTTTTTCTAGACGAAAAAGACTTCGTTAAACGGTCAGGTGGATCGTTGATTGCTTATTCAAAAATACTGTTTGAGAATCCAAACGTTGCTGAAGTCTCGGTACAAACTCGAATAGATAATGTAGGTGGCGGGGAAAACAGGGCTGTCGATATCTCTTGGAGACGTGAGAACATAGAGGGAGTAGACCCGGACAAAGCCTTAGACGACTTAATGGGGGATTATACCATAGCCTATCAACTCGCGCGGGCTTATTCGATCGACAAAGAATTATACGATGCTCTTCCGGATTTCGGATTGCCCCAACGTTTGGATCCCGCGATTAAGTAACTAATTGTTAAAGAGTCATACATCACTTTTTTGCATTGGGCCTTGAAGCTGTATGATAGGGAGGGACTTTGTGAATATACCTACCGAACTAACAGAGGGATTACTTTTCGAAGGTGAAGCAAAAGAAGTTGAATTTTTAGAGCATATTATCCAATGGCACGAGTCGATGTACATAGAGGAAAGTACAGATTACACAGAAATGCAATTATTTTTACAGCTTTCGTTATTTCGTTCAAAGCTGATTCTAAGCTCATTTTTGCAATCATGTGAATTGAGAAATCCTCTAACTACGGCCTTATTGGTCAGAACACATTATGAAACTACCGGAGGGTTAGCTTTCCTAAAGAAGCGTATTAATAGTTATCACTTTGGAGGAATTGATGAAGATGCTTTAAGGATATCCGTGTCTAAGCTCTTGAGGGGGACTCGGACGAAACAAGCATTTTCTCCGATTGCGGAAAATCGTATTCATGATTCTGTAAACGTAATGACTTTAATCGACGCTGTTGATGACTTTACAAAAAAACAAGCACTACCGTCGCCTATTTTTCGAGAGTGCTACGATAAACTATCTGAAATTTGCCACCCTAATTTCATTGGATTATCAATAGGTTTTGATTTGAGCGATGAAGGGAGGACGGTAAGGTATCTAAAGGACTTTCCAAGTTTGTCACCAGGACATTACCATTATTATGACTTTGCGCTTTCGTTGACTATATTTAAAGAACTTTTTTTGTCTTTACGGTTGCAGCTTCAGGAGGGATTGCATGACGGATCAGCAGAATAGTTGACCGAACACAAGCTAGCATAATAGCGTATAAATAAAAGCCCCGTATGACCCGTGTTATTACTACGCGGATCGTACGGGGCTTTTTTTGCGTTTAGCGAATGTTTAACGCTTTCTTGCGAATAAAGTAGAGGACTTCCGCGAGGCCAACGAGGAGGGCTCCGAAGAAAAGGTATACGCCGACCCATGTTAACAGCAGTGTCCACGTAGTCTCTTGAATCGCGACAATGATTCCGATAAGGAATTGCATGTAACCGATAATGCGTAACGCGTTAACAAAGCTGCCCTCGCTATGGACCGTTCTTCTTCGTATAATTTATAACTTCCGATCAACTGACAGGAAAAACTAGACGGGATTTTTTTAAAATTTCAACCCAAGGTCATCCTCAAAATTCTCAACTGCATTGGTATCCCATATTTCAATACTAAACAACTCTGGATCTATGGCCGAAACAATAGATAGACCTTTTTGCAAAAATAAGTTAGCCCTTTCTTTTAGTTCCGTGTGTTCGCCTTCCAAGCAAATTACAAACTTTATCGGGACAGCTTCTATAATTTTATAATCACTTAATAACACTCGAATGTCTGCTAATCTCGGTTTTACCTCCTCAATATCTTCTAAAATACTAAGAATGATGAGTTCCTTATATGTTTCTCCATCTTCCTCGAAGATAAAGTAAGGATTAAATTCTCTTGGTGGTGGGGGAATTCGTATAGATTTCGGTCTTATTTCTTCGGATTCCTCTTTAACCCCCTCTTCGTTATCCTCTTCATTGACTCCCCAGGAAATATAGCCTTTAGTGTTTACTCTTGATGCTTCTAAGGTGTCTAGAATTCTATCAATTCTATCTTCAAATGGGACGTCTCCATCATCATATGATTTTTCGGTTTTCTGCGCTTCTTTTGCATTGTTCGATTGAGTAATACTCTGTAATTTGCTTTTTAGCTTTTTATTTTCATCCATCAATTCTGCGACCAATTTTGTAAGCTGATTAACGTTCTCTATTTCCTTGCCTGAGATCCATCCACTTAAATTATCGTCATTTTTAAAATCACCCAAGGCTTGCAGAATTGTTAATTTAATGTCTTTTGTATCGTCAAAGAAATGAGATATCCTACTCAATACTGTTGATTTGAAATCGTTGTATGCTTGAGTATTTTCCCTTTCGAGGGCTGCTGCACCCATGGATTTTATTTTTTCATCCAATGCCCTATCTTTTATTACGACAGAAAACCGAGGAATTCCGAGTGTTCCGGCAAGGTCGTACTCCCAGTGGGTATAGCTTTTCTTTGATACGGGCTCAATTGCACCGTATCTTCCGCCAAGAATGAGCAGATAAACATCTGATTCTCTTATCCACCTTTCAATAGTGTCCTTTTGGGATTGATCCGCAGGGGTAAAGAGTTCCATTCCTGCAGGGATGTGGCCAGCTCTTAAAACAGCTTCGACGGCTGCTTGTCTTTCTTCTTGCAAATCAATAAACGTAGATGAAATGAAAACCTGAAGCTTCTTGTTCACAGATGTTATCCTCCTAAAAATAAAGACCGCAAACACGGCGCGGGCCGCTGCGGTCTATTCGTCGTTGTCTGGTATGTATTCGATGATGTCGCCTGGTGTTAACTTCAGTCCCTTGCATAAGCCCTCTAAAGTGTCGTAGTCAATCCTCTTTGTTGCGTTAGCTGCAAGAGAGGTTATAGTATTGCGGCTAATCCCCGTTAAATCCACGACATCTTTATTGGATAATCCGCGTTCCTTCATAATCTCGCCTAGCCTGCATCGAACGGGCATATACTTCCCCCAATTTTATTTTGCACAACATGTTGACATGTCGAAATACGAGCGCTAATATATACATATGCACAACATGTTGACATGGTGAAATTTTGACTTTTAAAGTTATACGAAAATTTTATCAGAGCGTTTCGACAATAACAAGGAGGTTCCGCCATTATGTCGCATAATCAACCGCTTCAAATCCGCTACGTCCTCGATTACATGACCGGTCTCTACGTAGTCAGCCTCGTCAACTCCTTCGCTCCAACGCAATCGATCGTAGTCCAGCCGACTGCAATGCAACGCTATGCCCGCGTCACTCCACGCGCCGTACTCGGCTCCACGTCCGTAACATACGCGCAGGCTTCGGCGCTCGGCTTCATCGTCACTGACTCCGCGAATCGAGAGGAGGTATCCGCGTAATGATGATGTACGTTCCAATGCCGCCGCAATCCCGTCCGATCCTCCGCAGTCGCCGCGCCCACCGCATCCTCATCCGTGTTGCCGCCGCACTCGTCGTCGAAGTCTTCCGCCAGGTAATCGCGCGATGAGACGGCCAAAGACGCTATTAGACCGCATGGCGTGGCATACGCGTAAGATTAGCCGTTTCCAAACCGCCCGCCTCGCTAACTTACGCAATCCATCCGGAAAGACACCGCCGCCGGCTAACCGTTACGCGCGTCTCAAGGCGTATGGTGATGCGCTACGACCGCGTCTTGAAGCGGAGAGGAGGCGGCCGCTATGGTAGAGGATGTTCCAAGTCCTCGCCGCGTTACTATCCAATGGGGGCCACTTACGGAAGGCTACGCTATACACCGCGGTTTGTTGTTCGGTGAAGCTTACGCGATGCACATTGATCGTAAATTCCACGAAATACGTCTTGATCGCGTTGTACCGGTCGAGGGCTTAACTGACGTTTACACCAACGATCACCAAAACGGCCAGGGAATCATTATTTCAAATAACACGGCCGGCGGGGAACGAAAGTTAATGCAGATATATGCGGTCCTCACCGAAATGACCGCGTTTGAGCTGGTTACGCGCGTTCTGTTACCTCAGTACATCGACTTTGAACTATTTCAGAATAAACCCGCCTGATGAGTCCTGCCGCGGAGCAGGACGAAACCGGAGCGCTCACGCTGCGCAACGGTCGCGGGATTCCGCCAAGAGGGAGACGCGCAATCTCCCCTTCACATAGAGATCTCACGTAAACCGCAAGTCATCTACGTAGTGCATCCGCGTCATAAATCAAAGAGAATCCGGTCAGCGCCTAGGGCCGGCTTATTTGTCGCGGAAAATTTTAAGAAATGTATATTGAAGCGGAGGGTCAACGTGCCATTTGATACTTATTACGCTATTCACCGCGAAAAGATAACGCGGATCGCCCGCCACTTCACTCGGCCATCTGAGACCACGCACGACGACTACGTAAGCGTAATGACGGAAAGGTTATGGATTTTGTACGATGGCGGCTATACGGACGAAGGGATGGTATTTAACTCGCTCCGTTACGCGGCGATCGACCTTTACCGCAAGCTTCGTAGCCGGCGCCAGCGTATGGAAGCGTACGAACGGTCAACGCTCACCGAGCCCGCGGCCGAATCTGTAGAGGATAGCGTCATTAGTCGCGCCACGATTGCGGAGTTGATCGACCGATGTCCGAGTGAGCGCGCACGAGTAGTGGCAAACGCATATTATCGCGGCGCTACTGTCTCGGAGATCGGAGAGGACCACGGCATACATCACGAAATTGTACGGCGTTCGTTTCAATTGTTAAGAAAGCTGGCGGGTTAACCTCGTTGTCCCAGCGTGAATCTGCCTCGGAAACGGTTTCACGCGGGTTATGTACGTCGGCGTAGCGGCAACTGCGCTATCACCATGCGGGGCCGGGCTGCGCTAACAGTCCTTACCGCGATATCTCCCCGTTGGTTGGCGGCAACCGATCGGCGGGGGCTAACATTTAATGAGCGGCTCGTTCTCGACAAGCTGGGGAGTGAGTCGCTATGTTGGTAAATACGTGCTAAATGTTCACAAGTTCCAAGATTCTATTTGTCAACCTGGTAAAGTTAACTTCCAAACTAAGAAGCTTGCTGCAGCACCAATAACAAATGCAATAATTACGCCCCATAGAATGTTTCCCTTTAACTTTCCTAACTTTTCTTGATAGTCCTTCTCTCGCCCAATATGAAATATATTAGTCGGGAACAGCGATTTTATTAAATATTTGGGAGTTCCGGATAAGTCTAAAATTATAACTAAGGGGAGTAGTAATAATGGCCATAAGCGAGATAAATTAAAAGTTTTTAAAGCGTATTCTAAAGTCGTATTTGTAATCAAGAAATTTAATTTTTCCTCGATGGATTTGGAGTGTAAAGCTGCATCAGCACCACTGCTATCCGTTCTTACTAAAGTGCTGGGTGCAATGATAAAAGAATATATTAAATAGCACATTGTTATTAAGATAACTATTCTAAATAAACTGAAATTTAGCAATTTGTACGAACTAACTAAAGAGGTAGCAATATTATTGTAGTAGTGTTCTTTAATGTCAGAGCTTAATAAAAAGACAAAGTCACGATTATAGCCTTCAATCTTCAGTCTACTTCCTTCTTTTGAAAATATTAATTTAAAATTTATGTCTTCATTTTCCACATCTGATTTAACTACAGAGATGACTAGTTCAACAATTCTATAACCTTTATTATTATCCTCATTTATTAAGCTATCTACGTCACTTGTAACATAGCTAAAGGAATCCTCACGGTACACACGGTATAATATTGGTACATTCTGTTCATGGAATCGTTTACTAAGAATGTCGTGAATTTTTCTAATATTTTCTTCGGTTAAGATGAACCCTCTCTTGAATTTATAGTCGACGTATGCAGCCATCATAAACAACCTTCCATTTCTCGGATAAAGTACGAAATTAATTATAATTGATATTGTAGAACTATGGAATATTTTGCTTCCTGTATTGTGCTCATTCCAGTCCCTTTGTGAAAACACGCCGTCAAGCGCTGGCCGCTACGATTACACTCCGCTCGTCTTCCGGTGGATTAATTGCCGCGTTACAACGTCGGTCACACGTTGATATTCAACACGGAACGCCGCGACCAGTTCGGCAAGTGATTCCGCATCTGAATACGCGCGTCTGGACTATCGCGCTTAGCGTCGCGTACCTCCTTTAGCCTCCGTCCGATTTCAAAGATAGCCTCGCCCGCTATCCGCTTGTAGGCGTTGATTTCCGCTGTCAAGACGTGTATATCGGAAGGTAACGATTCAGGCGCGGTGTCCCATTTGAGTATATATATAATCGAGTCCGATCGTGGATGTTCGAGCGTGCAAACACCTAGTAGACGAAAGCGACTATGTGGGGTGCTTTTCGGATGGCGCGCTTGCCACGAAGTAACTTGGCGATTCAAACCGTGGTACTTACCACGAAATAGGATACGTGTGCGCCGGAGCAACATCTCGGAGATAAGTGGTACATGAGGGTATGCGCGATGCAAAATGGTAGCGGACGAGTCGGAGAGCGAGCGGACCGCTTGTAATATGTGAACAATTTATGAACATTTTCGTAATGACCCTGTATTTTACACGTTTTAACGGCTATGTATATGAGGGGACCGTATATTTTCCGCAATCTCACGGCTACGTAAGTAGGAGTTCCTTTTTTCTCGATTTAATGGCTATGTATATGAGGGGTAAAGTTTCGCGATCGTCCGGGATGCTTGGCCGGGTGATGGCGTCTTTTTAATTGCGCATATAGTTCCGAAAATTAGAACGGGAGGAGGTGACGCCAATGTCGATCGTTAACGGAGACAACCTCGGAAAGATACGCATGTTCTACCGGCTGTCATGCGATGAGATCGGCGCATTAATGGACGTCTCCGGTCGATTCGTCTCGTACGTAGAGCGCGGTGAACGAATCCTCCCCGAATATCGCGCGATGAGACTGGAAGATGAACTCGGTTTGACTCCGGAGAAGCTGACGAGAATACTAGCGATTCAGAAGTCCGGTAAGTTTGCGAGGTTCGCGGAAGTGTACGCTACAGGATAATAACGTAGTGCTCGCGTTGAATGTGGACATTCTTCGGGAGCTTAAGGTCAATTGATACTAGCCGCGGCCAAACCTTCCGCGTCTAGGACAACAAGACTTTCTCGCGGATTCTTAAACAAATGAGATTGAACCCTGTATATCAATTGTTCCGGATTCGAGACGGTCTTACTCGAATACGGGGGTCCGGGACGCTTTATCCGGAGCCATCTACGCTCCCGAAGAGTGGCAACACTCAACGCGAGCAATTTGATTATCATGCTCGAAGTTAGATTCACATAGTATATGGATCGCGGATTTTGAAAACGGAAAATTATAAGAGAAGAGGGACACAGCCTTTCGAAATACTTGAAATCCCTTGTGGCAGTAGGTAAGTCGGGGATTTTTAAGTGTTCCCGAAAGGCATGGTATTTGCCCTGGTTTGTTCCCGAAAGGCCATGTATTTTTAGGAGGTGTTCGGTTGAGCGTAGAAAGTATGCTGGAATGGAAGCAAATGCCGCATCGACAGAAAGCCCGATTACTTGAAACGATGCAAAACGCATCGATAGTAAATGGGTCAGTAATCGCGCCTGACGGAGTGAACGTCTCTCACCGACTTCAACTCGTAGTTAGGAAAACATACGCGCAGCAGGCATTCGTTCGCAACCGCTCGATAATGGGGATGTTCGCGGAGGAGAATGGCGGATATGTTACTGCGTTCTATGAATCGTGCGTGACGATGGCCGACCGGTTCCCGTCGTTATCGCAGTCCGATCTCGCGAGGTTGATGTTTATCGGAACATATACGGGTTACGATGACGGCCGGCTCCGCCACGATAATGGTACGTCAATAACCCGAGCATCGCTAGCGAAACTTACTGGGTTAAGCCGCGCACGGTTCTCCGAGTTCTACGGACGGCTTGTGTCAGCCGAAGTTATCCGCGAGGCTGACGACGTACTACTAATGAACCCCGAATTATTTCAGCGTGGGGAGATCGATGGTGAGTCGGCCGATATTCAGCGGATACGGGTCTACAGGAAAACTATCCGGGAACTTTACGAACGGTATGGTCAGGGACGCGACGTAAAGCAGCTCGCGATAGTTTTCAGCGTAATTCCGTTTCTGCACTACAATACAAACGTCGTCTGCTACAATCCGCAGGAATACTACGTGGACAAAATACAGCCGATGACCGTCGATAAGTTGGCCGCGCTGCTTCACTACTCCGATACCGGAAAGATGAAGCGTGCAATGAACGGCGTGAAACTCGGAGGCGCTCCCGTGTTCGTCTTCGTTGAAGATGTTCACGATAAACGTAAGCGTCGAATCGTTGTTAATCCTCGCGTGATTTTCGCAGGCAATCATAGCGGCCTCACACAGGTCCGAGCAATGTCCGTTTTATTTAATTGAGCGAAGTCGGCCGCGTACCGTCCGGCTTTTTTGCTGTGCAAAGATTAGGGAATACCGCGTGCCGGCGGGTTAATTGCGATACCTGGCCGCGTCCAAAACGATAACTCCGAGGAGGCGCATAACGTGGCGCGAACCAAGCAGAGGAAAGCGTATGAACCCGAAGTAATGGTCATCGCGATTGAGCCTGCGCCGTATCACCGGAAGCGCGTGCGGATGGTCAACGTGAAGACGGGCGAACGGCACGAAGTTTACTTCGGAGATTCGATTAGTGAGGCGTCGATTTACTGGCGCGCTCCATTTGTAGCGAAGGGGAGAGGGATTAAGTGAACTGTATTGCCGTCGGCCATAGACAAAGTAAAGGCAAAGACATTGTCACCATTCATTACGATGGAGTCTTAGAGGCATATGCGATTGCAAATATGTTAGGTAAAGACGCAGTAAAGTCGGGAACAGGGGCGATGTGGCGAGGAATCTATGAGGCGGAGGATTTAGTGAAAGACGGTATGCTTCCGAATGTTCCTATTGCGTACAATTCCTCTACTAATGGCGTCAACGAAGCTGTTAGTGCCGAATGCGATGTTGATTGGATTTTTGTCCATTCGAAAGGCGCGGGCGTCGACGATCGATTTATAGAGGAAGTGGAGGAGTTAGAAAGTGAAGCAGCATAATTACGTATGGGACGGCCTTAAGGGACCGGAAATGGACGAAGTATTCTCGCGGATCGGTCGGAGTATGGCGATTAGTCCGCGCCGGCACGACAAGCCGCGTAAAAGGACGGAGCCGCGAATGTACGGGTGATCCACGAATGAGGCGCATAGAAGATTAGCAAATACGGAAGTCGAAACGAAGCGACCGTCAATCTGGCGGTGACTTAAAAACTAAACCAAGGGGATGTTAATCGATGCAAAAATTTGATCTGAAAGAGAAGTATGACGTGCAGGGCGAGAAATTCCGAGGTGTCATCGAACGGTACGAGCAGAAAGCGCGCGAAGCCGGTACGAGACTAGCCGATCTCAAAGCGCAGCAAGCCGCCATTCTGCGTGAAGAGTTCGCTACGGGTAAAGATCGCAAAGTAGATAAGACCAGGACGCGCGCAGACATTACGGAGGCAGAACGCGAACTAGCGGCGGCCGAGTTAGAGCGGACAAAAGCTTACGACTTTGCACGAGAGGCCGGCGAGGTAGACCGCATCACTCCGGTCCAGCTCGTGCAGGAATGGAATGGGCCATACCGCGCGCAAGTCCGCGATAAGGAGCTAAAGCCGATTACGGAGCGTATGGCGGCTGCGCGTGAAACGTACCTGAACGCTGTCCTCGACTTCTACGAACTGCGCCGTAAATACGCACCGCTTTATAACGATATGAGAGATAAGGCCGGGTCAATGCGTGGACCTGACGGTTGGTTGACGACGCACGAAGTCGCAACACTTCGCGATCTGCCGCAAATCACTAATGACGACCTTAGTTGCGTTCATGACCGTAAATCGTTGCCAGCCGGCGTTAAGCGTACTTCAAACTAAAGGAGAAGTTAAATGACCAAATTACAGCAAGCACGTGATAGCTATAATCAAGCTTTCGAACTTAGACAGAATGGCGCTACGTTTGTGTTGGGGTTCCGTAACCGGTTCTACGAGGAGAACGCAAAGATTTCCCGTAACAAAGGGTTGAATGAGGAAGGCCGGCAGATCGTAAAAGACGAGATTCGCGGCGTTATTGGGATGGAGTTTATGCAGGCGGTCCATAAGCGTCGTAGTGAATACCTCGGTTATTTACGCAGCGCAGTTACGGCCGCTGAATCCTTTATCAACTCCGCGGTCAAGAAACCGAAGGCGGAAAAAGTAGCGAAATTTGAAGCTGATCTCCGCGAGCTGAAGACGGAGCTTCTACTTTCGCCAAACGCGGGACGAGGGCTAGCTAAGTTGTCGGAGTTTGCCGGTAAGCTTGACGATCCTTATCTCGCGGGGGTATTTCGTGAGGAATACGGTACGCTGGCGTCGAGTATTATTGGCGCTCCGGGATCTGATTCGGAGGTGCGGGCGCAGTTATCGACGCTGTTTCAGCGGCTCAAAACGAGCCACGACACGGATGAAGTGAGCGAAGCCCGCGAAATCCTTGAAGCGGCGAAAGCGAGCGAGGCGAACCCCTCGCTATTTAACGTTCACTCATTGGGGACAACGGTGCAAGAAATGTTCGGGCAGGAATATCAGCGTCATCTCAACTCGTCGCACGAATTTTTTGCGAAAGAAGCGTATGTCTCGTTCAATCCGGACAGCCAATCGCGACAATCTCGACACGAACAGAGTATGCGCGCTTCCAACCTGGGCTACGCGTTGCGGATTCAGATCGGTGAATAATCTTCAGAAGGCGTTGTTTATCCGTGACCTTATGGTGGAACGCGATCGACTAATAGCGCGATATCCTCCGGTAGAGGTTAGGTACAAAGACGGGTCTACTGGTACAAGTGGTCCGTTAGTTGTCGGTGGCTTCCGAATTGCGGAAACTGATCGTCAGATAGCAGAGCTTAAGAAAGAACTCGAAGTAGGCGGTCCATAACGGGCCGTCTTTTTCATTACGCAAATTTACGGAGGTGAGCGCGTGAAGGTTACGCAGAAAGAGATAGGAGCATTAGAGGCGATACGGATAGCTGGCGCGGTCTTGGTGCAGATTCTCGAATATAACCGACCGGGGAAATTTAAATTCCGCGAACTGTTCCCGCGTGAGTACGCGGTTATGACAAACGCAGCCGCGTTGTTTATACGATCCAAAAAACTATTACTGCGCAGGCTTGGCGTTACAATGCGTGAGTTTATTGCGTCAGTTGCGGCGGTCGATGCAGCAGAAGCGGAAACAGCGGATTTTCATACGAAAATACAGGAAATGTACGTCGCAGCGGTTCAGTGGGACGCTGCAGCAAGGGCGTTAGACGCAAAGGTGGCGGAGAATAGTGATTGATTTACTTGCGCGGCTGCGCCTCGACGATATGATGACGTCGGGACTAAAAAAGGCCGCACTTGGCGCGACTAATTTAACAAGTAAACTTCTCGGGGCTGGCGTAGCAGTAGCTGGATTGGGCGCGACCTTCTCCGCAGCAGCGATCGCGACAAACAGTGTAAAGAAAGCGATGGATTTTGAGTCAGAGTTATCTACGATTCAAGCGCTAACCGGCGCAACGGCGGCGGAAATGACGAATATGCAAGACCTCGCATTGAAGATGGGCGCGAACACGAAGTACAGCGCATTTGAAGCTGCGCAAGGAATCGAAGAGTTGCTGAAGGCGGGCATTACGCCGGCAAAAGTACAGTCGGGAGCACTCGAAGCCGCGTTAAACCTAGCAACGGCAGGTGAGCTTAATCTCGCCGATGCTGCTGCGATTATGTCTACGTCCCTCAACGCATTCAGTAATGACGGACTAGCTGCGGCAAGAGCTGCGGATATTCTCGCAGGGACCGCGAACGCGTCAGCAACAGGAGTCTCCGAGATAAAAACGGGTCTTGCACAAGTATCTGCCGTAGCGGCTGGACTAGGGCTAACGTTAGAAGATACAAGCATTGCAATTGGCTTGTTCGCAAATAAAGGTATCGAGGGATCTGACGCAGGTACTTCACTGAAAACGATGTTGCAGAATCTGCAGCCCACTACGAAGGATCAAATTAAGTTGTTTAAAGCGCTTGGCCTAATGACCTCGAAGGGTTCTAACGCGTTCTATGATGCGAAGGGAAACATCAAGGAAATGCGTGATATTGCTGGCTTGCTGCATAATAGACTCGCCAAGTTGACGAATCAGCAACGATCCCTTGCGCTCGAAACACTATTCGGCACGGACGCTGTGAGAGCCGCGAATATCCTTTACGAAAAGGGCGCAGAAGGAGTAGATAGTTTCCGAAAGGAAATGTCGAAAGTAACTGCGCTAGACGTCGCACAGAAGAAGCTGAACAACGCGGCAGGGGCAGTCGAACAGTTCCGTAGCGCAATTGACACCTTGCAAATTTCTGCGTTGATGCCGACGCTACCAATTCTAAAGAAACTCGCGAACGCCGCCGCGGATTATGTTACGAAATATACTCCGCAAATTACGGCCGGCATGGAAAACGCGGTCAACAAGGCGAAAGCGTACATCAAGGAAAATTTCATCAACAATCCGGAGTTTTCACAGCTTCCTACCGTTAAACAGAAGATCGAGTTTATTTTCGGTAAGTTGATGGACTCATTTAATGCGTGGTATGAATCGGGCGGCAGGCAAGCAATTATCGACGCGACTTCTCGTGTTATCAATGTCATGGCTAGTGCGGTCGAAGTGAGCGGCCCCATTCTCGCAAAGATCGGCATTGACATCGGGTCGAAGATAGCGGCAGGTATTGCGGAGGGGATCGGCAATTCCGTAATGGACGCCGTAAAAAATCCGAAGAATATCACTAAACTGAACGATGTCGCCAGCGTAGTTCAGAAAGCAAATAGCTTTTCTCCTGCGCAGTTACCGGCTACCATCGCCAAGAAGGGATTTAGCGCGGTAAAGTCGTTTGTATTCGGCGGCGGCAACTCGGAGGTTGATGGTTCTAACGCGTCCGGTCTAGACCGCGTGCCATACAACGGATATGTATCGCGCTTGCACCGCGACGAAGCGGTCCTTACTAAAACGGAAGCGTCCGATTGGCGCGCGGAGCAATCCGGAAAGAAGGCTGCCCCGAACGTTACGGTTAACGTGCAGTCGATGACCGTACGTAAGGATTCGGATATCGACGCGATCGCTCGGCAAATCATCGCGTACGCCGGCTATTGACGCAGTATATTACAGTCGTTAAGCGTTGGGACCAAGCGTCTGTAACGATGCTTAGCGACCGCTACTCTCGATTAGGATGTGTAAGATTAGCGTTGCAATAAGATAAACAAACCTATTATAGGGCAAAACGTACACGGAGGGATTATATGGTATCACAAACACTAAGCGCGGCCCAGCTAACCGCGATTCAATTTCTCGCATTTCCGAAAGCACAGCGGCCGTCAATCGAAGAAATTGCCGCAGAATGTCGCGTAAGCAAAGCTACAATCTACAATTGGCAGCGTGATCCCGTATTCGAACAGGAGTTGCTTCGCCAGATCGTCCGTTATGCTCGCGATGATTTGCCGGATATCGTCGCGGCAGTTACTTCGATGGCTATCGCGGATCGAAACGCCGCCGGCGCTAAGCTTGCACTACAAATTAACGGGATGTTGACGGATAAGCTTGAGCTTCGGTCGACTGCGATTGAACAAAGGCCAACGGACATCGAAGCGTTGAAGGCGCGCGTAGAAGCTCTGAGAGCGAGGGGAGCTACGACAGATGCCGCGACCGTATCGTCGGACCAAACGTCGGAGCCTGCGTAAACGACCCTCTCGTCGCCTACCGCTTCAGCCGGAACATAGACGCGCGATTAAGCAACTCGCCGGTCTGCACGTCAATTACGGGGATGTAGCTGCGGAGCTTGGCGTAAGTAGGATGACGTTATACCGTTGGCGGCATCGTCCTGACTTCGCGAGGGAATTGCGTAAGGAGACGGCGAAGGTGATGCGCAAGAGGGAACGTGAGCTCAAGGATAAGTTCGCGCTAACTACGCTAGAGGACCACGTGTGGTTCTTTAACGCAAGTGGATTCGTATAAGTCTTCGGATTCTTTCGTATACACGCGCCGGAGAAGCGTTGAGCGGACGGGATAGACCGTTACATTACTGGATTCTATCCGAAATTATCTGCACGGAGCCTCCGGCGCGCGTCTATCCGGAATTTTTCAAACACGACGCCAGCGACCGGGCAATCACGTCTTAATCATGCGATCGGCCGATGCATAAACGATGCATAAACGGAGAGGGGGGTACATAATGTGCCTGCGTGTCATTTCGTATCAAAACGTATAAGGACGCGGGTTCTCAGTGTTATGCATAAACGATGCATATTCGAATACTGTTGCGCATCAGAAAAAGCGCGTAATGACGCGGTTCTTGAAATGTGACTACTTCACAAAATGTGGATTTTATGACGTTAGTTATGTATAAGGATGCATAAATCGATCGGTACGATGGGAAGGTTCCAGCAAGCTGCGTCCTGAAGCGACGGGACGGCGTGACCCCCCAAGGGGGTATCGAGGAGCCGCCGAATCAGGTCCGACACAAATCTACGCATCAAAAATACCTTTGAATTCCATTTCCGCGTTCCTTCAATAATAAGAGCCCGTATGGTCTGCGAATAATATCGTGGATCATACGGGCTTTTTTTTCGTTTATCTAAACTTGTGCTTACCGCGCTTGCGATCGTTGCCATCGTCGATCAGATTCGTAACGGGCGATGCCTTATCGTGTTGCTCGCGCAAGTCTGTACCGGTGAATCTTACGTAAACTTGCGTCATATTCAGCGAGGTGTGTCCGAGAATTCGCGCTAGTGCCATAGGATCGCCGCCTTCACGTAGGAACTTCACCGCCATATAATGACGGAAGGTATGCGGAGATACTCGGACACCGGTTACTCCGGCCCTCTTAGCGTACATCTTCAGCAACTTCGCAAAGGAATCCCCGTAATATCTCTCCCCAAATTGCGTTAACCAAACGTAGTCATCCTCACCCGTATCCATATAGTTAATGAGCGTTTCCAATTCTTTTATCGTGCGTTGGGACATAGGGACTACCCGCGTAGTCTTAGTTTTCGCAATCTCACCACGAACGACGATTTGACGCAGCTTAAGGTTGATATCCGTTTTACGGAGGTTAGTTAGCTCACCTATGCGAAGACCTCCGTCAATTAAAACGAGCATCATACAGTAATCGCGGCGGCCTGTGTAGACTCTGCGATTTGGCGCGGAGAGTAATTTTAATACATCCTCATCCGTAAAGACCTCGAAGGTTTCCTTTTCCTCCGTCTGATAATCGATTGAATCGAGAGGAGTGTCATTAATAACACGCTCCGAGACGAGATAGTTGAAAAATATCTTCATATTTCGTATCACATTGTTAACTGTTCTCGCGGAGAGACCTACGCCAGCGCTCGGACTCGTAGGATGATCGTCCCAGCGCGTCTTCTCAAATGAGAGGAAACGTATGTAGTCCCGTATGAACTCCGAGTCAATTGGAGGAGCCCCTTTTTCAGCGTGCCATTTACGAAATTGACCAAGCGCCTGTGAATACGCGTCGATCGTCTCATTAGACCGTTTGGCTAAACGCTTTGCGTCCAAAAATCGCTGAAGCTGAGTTTCCATATCGAATTTAACCGCGGGACTGCGCCGGCTGACGAATCCAAACTTCGGTTCACTACGTTTCATATTTATCGGCATCTCCTTAGCGATAAAGGTTACGTTAGGGCTTCCGATAGACACGCGTAAAGTTTATTGGAATCGCGAAAAGGGTTACGTCTGAAACTCCGACAGATTGCCGTCAGGACGCGGGCTCCGAGCGATCAATATCGCCAAGTCCAAGCCGACGAACTCCGAGTTCATCGCGATGGTGGCCGACAAACTTCGGATCGAGCACAAGGTTAGCTAGGAAACGGGGCGAAATAAAGCGAATCGTACGTTCGCGCAATTGTTTCTGACACGCCGCTACATCATCGGATGCTTGCAGCCGACGATGTGGCGGCGTTATTTATTGTCGACACTGTTGGTATAGGATGGTAAGATAGGCCTGTTGTGTCCAATTGGTGAACGCGAGACTAGGCAATAGAAACAAGGGGGTCATGCAAAATGAATCATGCGATCGAAAGACGCATCGCCGATCTTGAGCAGTACCGTCCGGCGTTGACAGCGGAACCGGATTTAGAATCCTTTTGGAACGATACGCTCTCGGCTGCGCAAGCTAAGCCGCTTAACGGCACGCGGCAGTTGACAGAGACGCCGCTTTCCGGCATGGAAGCGTATAAAGTCGAATATGAAGGCTTCGACAGCACCCGCATCCACGGCTGGTTCATTTTGCCGAGTAACAGGCCGATCGATGCGAAACTCCCTTGCGTCGTTCTTTATCACGGCTATACGGGCAGCAAGGGATATCCCGAAGACTTGGCGCAGTATGCGATGATGGGCATTGCCGCATTCGCAATAGATATTCGCGGTCAAGGCGGAGATACGGGCAATTTGCTCGCGCAGCGGCACGGAATGACGCGCGGATGGCTGACGCAAAACATTTTGGACAAAGACGAATGTTACTATAAAGCGATCTCGCTTGATGCGCTGAAGGCGCTCGAGTGGGCTGCCGCCCAACCGGAAGTCGACGCCGGACGCATATGCGTAATGGGAGGCAGCCAGGGGGGAGGACTTGCGCTCCTTGCCGCAGCGTTGTCCGAGGTTCCCTCGATCGCAATTGCGCATATCCCTAACATGTGCCATATGGATTTCGGCATTTTGAACTCAACCAGCTCGCTCACCGAAGCCGCCGACTTCTTGAATCGTTTTCCGGACAAGCTCGAACAGGTGCTGCGGACGCTCAGCTACTTCGACATGATGAACCTGGCGCACCGCATTCGCATTCCGCTGCTTGTCTCGGTCGGTCTTAAGGACCCGGTCACGATGCCAGAAACGATATTCGCGGCCTACAACCGGATCGAAACGGACAAGCGGATCGAGGTTTACCCGTTTCAGGGACATGCGGTTGGCGGCGACCAAAATCGCAAGGCGCTCGAATTTATCCGTTCGCGCTTCAATTTTTAGCTGGATTTAAGGTATCTTGTCCATAATTTGATATAGTGGATGAATGATTCGTTAACATTTGAGGAGGAATAATAGGAATGAGCGACTTGGAAAAGGACCCGAACAACCCAGCCAGAAGGGATGGGGCTTCGGACGACAATAGCGATCAAACGCGTGTAGAATCCATCGATGATGCGGCAGAACCGGCCGACTCGTACAAAGAAGATATCGCGCCGGAGGTTCCTGTATCGGCAGTGGAACCCGCTGCAAACACGCCGGCGGCTGCAGGATCCAAAGCATCGGTCATCGTGCCTTGGATCGTCGCCGTCATCGCGGTCATCGCGCTTGCTGTCGTATTGATTCGCCAGAATGATGGCGGCGATACCCTTAAAGGCGCGGTCGGCACGTTAAACGGGAAGGACATCACCAAGTCGGACTTTTATACGGTGATGTACGATCAGGTCGGCAAGGACCAGGCAGGCTCCATGCTTGACAACTACATGACGCTGAAGCTGATCGAAGGCGAAGCCGAGAAAGCGGGCCTGACCGAAGCGGCTGCACAGGAAGCCGTCGATCAGGAAGTCGTCAAGATCAAGGCGCAATACAACTTCGCGACGGACGCCGATTTTGAAAACGCATTGTCTTCGAGCGGCACGACGCTAGAGGCTTACAAAAAAAACCAGATTCTGCCGCAAGTCGAGCTTCGCGCGATTTTCGAAAAGAAGCTGGCGCCTAAGGAAGAGGATCTCAAAGCCTATTTCGATAAGAACAAAGCCAACTTCGATACGGCCGAGCAGGTTCGCGCCTCGCATATTTTGCTGGCAACCAAAGAGGAAGCCGAAGCTGTCCTCAAGGATCTTAAAGGCGGCGCGGACTTTGCGACGGTCGCGAAGGAGAAGTCGACCGACACCGGCTCACAGGCCAATGGCGGCGATCTAGGCTTCTTCGGCAAAGGCGTTATGAACGAGCAGTTCGAGACGGCTGCCTTTAAGCTTAAGAAAAACGAGATGAGCGGCGTCGTCGAATCGCCGAACGGCTTCCACATCATACTCGTCACGGACCACAAGGACGCCGTGTCGGCTACGTACGACTCGGTTAAGGACAAGGTCAAGTCCGCTTATCTCGACGAGAAAGTGAACGAGGGCGCATCCGAGTGGATTGAAACGGCTAAAAAGGATGCAGGCTACGAAAACCTGCTGACGAAGAAAGAAGAACCGTCCGCGTCCGCATCCGCATCGCCTGGGTCTTCCCCGGCCGCATCCGCGTCGGCTTCCGCCAGCGCAAGCCAATAAGCTTTCAACTGCGTCCATCTTACCGATGGCTTCAAGACAAGCCGCCGCTTTCTCTTCGGAGAGGCGGCGGTTTTGTTTGGCGTTCAAAATTCATTTGTCAAAAATGATTGAAATCAAGAATGATATTCATTATCATTGAAACATGCGCATTCGTCCTTGTGTAACCCGGATCGGGCGGGGTATGCTGGTCACATCGCGTTTCGACGGTCGGAGCGCAGACGCAAACGGCGGAGCTAACGTTAACCGGCTGCCGTCCATGGGAGGAAATGGATTTGATTCGCCGTTTTATGTCTTATTACAAACCTTATAAAGGGCTGTTTTATCTCGATTTTTGCTGTGCGATTTTTGCGGCGCTCCTGGAGCTTGGCTTTCCGCTCGCGCTGAACCATGTTGTCGACAAGCTTTTGCCGAGCAAGGATTGGCAACCCATCCTGTGGGCGTGCGGAGGCCTTCTCGCCGTATACGTGATCAACGCCTTTATGCAATTCGTCGTGACCTACTGGGGACATATGCTCGGAATTAACATCGAGACCGATATGCGCCGCAACCTGTTCGCGCATTTGCAGAAGCTATCCTTCAAGTTCTACGACAATACAAAGACCGGCCATTTGATGTCCCGCATGTCCACCGATCTGATGGACATCGGCGAAGTCGCCCACCACGGTCCTGAAGACGTGTTCATCGCCGTCATGACGCTGGCCGGCGCGTTCGGTCTCATGCTGTACATCCATCCGGAGATGGCGATCATCACCTTCGCCACCGTTCCCGTCATGATCGTGCTCTCGATCTATTTCAACGGCAGAATGACCGGCGCGATGAACAAAATGTTCGGCAGCATGGGAGATTACAACGCCCGGGTCGAAGACAATATCGGGGGCATCCGCGTCGTGCAAGCGTTCGGCAACGAAGAACACGAGATGTCGCTGTTCAAGGTCAACAATCAGTTGTTCCGGAAGGCTAAGCTGCTCGGCTACAAGATTTTGGCGCGCAGCTCGACTGCAAGCTATATGTTGATGCGTCTCGTATCGCTGGTTGTTATGGTCGCGGGCGCCTGGTTCGTCATTCGGGGCGAACTCCATTACGGCGAATTTCTGGCGTTTATTTTGCTGACCAACGTGCTGTTCAGACCGATCGAGAAAATCAACGCGGTTATCGAGCTGTATCCGAAAGGCATCGCCGGATTCAAAAGGTACGTCGAGCTTATGGATACCGAGCCCGACGTGTCCGACGCGGACGATGCGGTCGACGTACGCAAGCTCGTCGGCGAAATACGCTACCAGAACGTATCGTTCGGTTATGAGTCGCATACGCAGGCATTGAGCGGCATCAACCTGTCTATTCGGGCGGGAGAGACAATCGCGTTCGTCGGTCCGTCGGGCGCGGGGAAGACGACGCTGTGCAGCTTGCTGCCGCGCTTCTACGAGGTGTCCGGCGGCTCGATCACGATTGACGGCATCGATATCCGCCGGATGAAGCTCGCTTCGCTGCGAAGACAGATCGGCGTCGTGCAGCAGGACGTCTTTCTTTTCTCAGGGACGGTACGGGAAAATATTGCTTACGGCAAGCTGGGCGCTGACGAAGAGGAAATCTGGATGGCCGCGCGCAGAGCGAAGCTCGAGGACTTCATCCGCGCGCAGCCGCTTGGTCTGGATACGATCATCGGCGAACGCGGCGTGAAGCTGTCCGGCGGTCAGAAGCAGCGGCTCGCCATCGCGCGCATGTTCCTGAAAAATCCGCCGATCCTGATCCTCGACGAAGCGACCTCCGCACTCGATACCGAGACGGAAGCTGCGATCCAGCAATCGTTGTCCGAGCTTTCCGAAGGCCGTACGACGCTTGTGATCGCGCATCGGCTCGCTACCATCAAGGACGCGGACCGCATCGTCGTCGTTACGGAGGACGGCATTGCGGAGCAAGGCAGGCATGAAGAACTCGTACGGACGGGCGGTATTTACAGCCGTCTTCACCAAGCTCAATTCAGCGCAGCACGGTAGTCATTTAACGTTAGAGTCGAGGCAGGTATTGAACCTATGGCAACAGTTTCGAACGGGGAGGGTGCGGCAGCTTCGACGAAGAGGCTTCGCACCCGGCCTCTGGCAGCGTCCGTCATCTTGATAGGCGGCTTGGCGCTGCTCGCATTTTCCATGGCTTTATCCATCTCGATCGGAGCCAAGGATATCAGTTTATCCGTCGTCTGGGAAGCAATCCGGCACTTTAATAAAGATCTGACGGATCATCAGATTATCCGCTCGTTGCGGATGCCTCGTACGCTTGCTTGCGCGCTCACGGGGGCAGCATTCGCTGTCGCCGGCTCCGTCATGCAGGGCATGACACGCAATCCGCTGGCCGACCCCGGACTACTCGGGATTAACGCGGGCGCAGGCTTCATGCTGGCGATCAGCTTTGCGTTTATCCCGCATCTGCTGTTCAATCAGTTGATCTGGATGTCGTTCGCCGGCGCTGCAGGCGCAACGGCGCTGATCTACGGCCTGGGCAGTCTGTCGCGGGGCGGTCTGACGCCGGTCCGACTGGCGCTGGCCGGCTCGGCCGTTTCGGCACTGCTGCTCGCAATCAGCGAAGGCATCGCCTTGAAGTATCGGATCGGGCAGAGCCTGGATTTCTGGCTGTTCGGCGGCGCCGCAGGCGTCCGATGGGCGCAGGTGGACGTCATTCTGTGGTGGATCGGCGGCGGCTTGCTGGCGTCCATGGTGCTGGCTCGGTACATCACGCTGCTTAGCCTCGGCGAAGAGACGGCAGCGGGCATCGGCGTGCGTGTCGGCCTGATTAAGTTTATCGGTGCCATCATCATTCTGATCCTGGCGGGCGCATCCGTGGCGGTCGTCGGCTTCGTGAGCTTTATCGGGCTGATGGTGCCGCATATTACCCGCTATCTGGTCGGCGTCAGCTACCGATGGATCATTCCATGCTCGGCCATCCTGGGGGCATTGTTGTTCGTGCTCGCGGATCTGGGCGCCAGAATGGTGCGTCCGGGCTCCGAGACGCCTGTCGGCGCGCTTATCGCCATCATTGGCGTGCCGTTCCTCCTGTATCTGGCCAGACGCGAAAGGAGGGAGCTGTGATGGCCGCGAAATCGATCTATGCAGCCTCGGACACCAAACGAAGAGCGAAGGCATGGTCCACGGTCGTCGGATTGGCGCTGCTCGTCGTCGTCGTTTTCGTAATCAGCATGAACACCGGATACATACGGCTCAGTCCGCTTGACGTCGGCAAAACGCTTTTGGGCTTCGGCACGGACAAGCAAGCGCTCATTCTGTTCCAATTCAGACTGCCGCGTATCGTTATCTCGGTGCTCGTCGGCGCCGGCTTCGCGCTTGCCGGATGCATCCTGCAGGGCATCACGCGCAATCCGCTCGCGGATCCAGGTCTTATCGGCGTCAATGCAGGTGCGAGCCTCATGGTCATCATGTTCGTCGCGCTGCGTCCTTCCATTAGCGCTGCTCCGCCTTACACGCTGCCGTTCCTTGCATTTTTCGGCGCGGCGGCGGCGGGCGCGACCGTTTACTTTCTCGCCTACAAAAAATCGGACGGCGTTTCCGTGATGCGTCTCATCCTCGTGGGCATCGCGGTGCAGGCGGGCATCAGCGCGGCAATTATTGTCCTGACGATGCGCCTCAACCCTGAGCAATACCAGTTCGCCGCGACCTGGCTCGCCGGCAGTCTGTGGGGCGCCAATTGGAAGTTTGTCCTGACGCTGCTCCCTTGGATGGCGATATTTATCCCATTTGTCTTGTCAAAGGCCAGAACGCTGAACGTGCTAAGCCTGGGCGATCACTTGTCCGTGGGTCTGGGCGCCCGGCTGCAGCGCGAACGGCTGCTGCTGCTCCTCGCGGCGGTCGCGCTCGCAGGCAGCTGCGTCGCCGTCGGCGGCGCGATCAGCTTCATCGGGCTGATCGGGCCGCATCTCGCCAGAAGGCTCGTCGGCTCGAGGCACGAGATTTTGCTGGCTGCGTCGGCATTATCGGGCAGCGTGCTTCTGATCGCGGCGGACACGATCAGCCGAATCTCCGACACGCCGACGGGCATCATCGTCGCGATCATCGGCGCGCCGTATTTTATTTATTTACTGGCGCGGGCCAGATGAAGACTGGCTGTGTTAAGCTTTCGCAGGCGGTTATGCTGGGCAGCTGTTTAGCGGCGAAGATGACATCCGCGAAGAAAGTGTTGTCCATGTAAAATGGGATAGCGATTCGATAAAACGAAGGAGCCGCCCCTCTGACAAGAGGACGGCTCCTTCGTTGCTTCAATGCAAGTTTTAAAGCTCGATCGTTATGCTGCCATCGCCTTGCGAACGGTGCACGTTCAGTCCGAGTCCGTCCTTCGCTGCCGACGCCTTGCCGCCGGAGACGGCGCGTACCGCCTCGATCCCGCGCAGCTGGATCGACCAGTCGGCGCTACCTGCGGCGTCGCCCGATGCGGAGACCGTAATCGTGCCGCCGCTGCGCACGGCCGTGACGGTGAGACGTGCTGCGCCGTCTTCTCCGACGATATCGGCGGAGGCGGATGCGCCGTCGCCGAGCTCGAACAAGTGCAGCGTTACGGCATCCGTATAATCGTAATCCGGCCGGTCGTCGGTCGTGCTGACCGCGATGAGCGATCCTTCGCGCGCATATAGCGGCAGACTCATGTAGTCGTAAGTCTCGCGATGCCACGAGCCGCCTTCGACGACTTCGCCGGTCAGGAAGTGCGTCCATTTGCCCTTCGGCAAGTAATAGGCCGATTCGCCTTCGCTATTGAAGATCGGCGATACGAGCAGGGAGTCGCCGAGCATGTACTGACGATCCAGATAATCGCAGGCCGGGTCTTCGCCGAACTCGAGCAGCATCGCCCGCATCATCGGCAGACCGATCCTGCTGGAATCGGCTGCCTGGGCAAACAGGTACGGCATGAGGCTTGCCTTCAGCTTGGTAAAACGGCGGAGTACGTCGACCGCTTCTTCGTCGAACAGCCACGGCACCCGGTACGAGGTGCTGCCGTGCAGGCGGCTGTGGCTGGACAGCAGTCCGAAGGCGACCCAACGCTTGTAAAGGTCAGGCGTAGCGCTCTGCTCGAAGCCGCCGATATCGTGGCTCCAGAAGCCGAAGCCCGAGAGGCCGAGCGACAAGCCGCCGCGCAGGCTTTCCGCCATCGATTCGAACGTCGCCTCGCAATCCCCGCCCCAGTGTACCGGGAACTGCTGTCCGCCGGCCGTCGCCGACCGGGCGAACAGCGCCGCTTCGCCGCGCCCCTTTTTCTCCTCGAGTACGTCGAATACGACCTTGTTATACAGCTGCGTGTAATAATTATGCATCTGCTGCGGGTCCGAGCCGTCGAAGTAGGCGACGTCTTCAGTCGGGATCCGCTCGCCGAAGTCGGTCTTGAAGCTGTCGACGCCCATATCGACGAGCGCACGCAGCTTGTCTCCGTACCATCGGCAGGCGTCCGGGTTCGTAAAGTCCACGATGCCCATGCCATACTGCCACAAGTCGGTCTGCCAGACGCTGCCGTCCTTGCGCTTTAGCAGATAGCCGTGCGCCATGCCTTCGTCGAACAGCTTGGAGCGCTGGGCGATATACGAGTTGATCCAGACGCAGATCTTGAGCCCCTTCGCCTTCAAACGATCAAGCATGCCCTTCGGATCCGGGAATACGCGCGCGTCCCAATCAAAGTCGCACCAATGGTATTCCTTCATCCAGAAGCAGTCGAAGTGAAAGACGGACAACGGGAGGTCGCGCTGCGCCATGCCGTCCACGAAGCTGTTTACGGTTTCCTCATCGTAATTCGTCGTGAACGACGTCGTCAGCCACAGTCCGAACGTCCAGGACGGAGGGAGTGCGGGCTTGCCGGTAAGCGACGTGTAATTCGAGAGCACATCCTTCAGCGTATGGCCGCCGATGATCATATACTCGAGCTGTTCGCCCTGCACGCTGAATTGCGTTTTCGATACTTTTTCCGAAGCGACCTCAAATGAAACGAGTTCCGGATGGTTGACGAATACCCCGTAGCCGCGGTTCGTGACGAAGAATGGCACGTTTTTGTAGGCTTGCTCTGAGGCCGTGCCGCCGTCCTCGTTCCAGATATCGACGCTTTGGCCGTTCTTGACGAAAGCGGAGAAGCGTTCGCCGAGTCCGTATACTGTCTCTCCGACAGCCAGATCGAGCTGCTCCCGGAAATAATGAACGCCGTCCGCGCCTTTTACGAACCCGGTCTGGCGGAATCCGCTTCCGGTCAGCTTGCGGCCTTTATAAAAGTAGGCGATGCGAAGCGGATGCGCCTTTGTAATCGTGACGCTCGTATCGCCGCTGGTCAGCGTGACCCGGTCCTCGTTGTCCTCGATCGTTACGGGAGCGCCCTCATTGCCGCTCGTCAGCGGAAACGAGCCCGGCGACAGCCGTTTGCGGCCTTTGTGATGGTAAAGCTTCACGCGAATGACGTCGGGGAGCGGTGAATCGAACTCAATCGTCGTCAGCGCCTCGTTGAGCGTGTTGCCGCGATGCTCGAGATGGCGATGCGGCGCGAACACCGTCAATTTGTCCGGCGCGATGTCGATGCTATGCACTTCGTGAGGCGTCAGTACTTCAAAGCCTTCGCGGGTCAGCCAATAGCCGTTGCTGAATTTCATGAGATCGGACCTCCTGTTCGAGTGCTTGGAAAACGCTCTCTTTTAGTAACATAATACCGATTGATTTATCGAATTTCTTGCAATATTATGCTTATTAATAACACGATTATGAGACGGTGGCGAATCCATGGACAATAAATTGTTAAAAGAGGACCGCCGGCACGGCACGCCGGGCTTTCCGGTCGGTTTCTACCAGCAAGCGCGTACGCCCTTGGATGGCATTCTCGAATTTCATTGGCATGAGGAGATCGAATTTTTAAGGGTTACGTCCGGTCGCGCGGTGTTCCAGATCGGACTGTCAGCCTATGAAGTGTCCGCAGGAGAAGCCTTATTCATACCCGGCGGCTTGCTGCACGGCGGATACCCGTTCGAAGCTTCAGACTGCGCGTACGAAGCGCTCGTCTTCGATCTCGGCTGGCTCGACGGCGGTCCGGACGACGCGATGTCCGCGCGATATTTGCGTCCGCTGCTGCGCGGCAGTTCTGGACCGCCGCTTTATTGGACGTCCGGGACGCCATGGGGCGAGGCGGCGATCGAGGCACTTGCCGCCATTCAGCGGCTGGAGCATGCCCCGGATCCGGCACGCGAACTGCGAGTGAAGGCGGGGCTGCTCAATCTGATCGCCGACTTGATCGGCGCCGGGCAGTGGCAATCCCGCTCGCCGGCGGATGAAGGCGAGAGCCATGCGGCGGAGCGGCTCAAGCAGGCATTGACCTATATGGAAACAAACTTTGCGCGGAAGCTCAGCCTAAAGGAGCTGGCGCACGTGGCCGGGATGAGCGAGGGCCACTTCAGCCGCATGTTCAAGGCGTATATGCGCAAGACGCCTGTCGAATATCTTAACCGCTACAGAATCAGGTATGCGGCCGGCAGAATCGCCGGATCGGACCTGACGATCTCCGAAGTCGCGCTGGAGGCGGGCTTCGACAATTTCAGCTACTTTATCAAACTGTTCCGCGGGGTCTACGGCTGTACGCCTAGAGCGTACCGTAAGGCTGGTTCCGCGGATGACGGCTTTTCGTAAGGCAAGCGCGACAAGCGCGAACGCAAAGAAACAGCGCCGTAAGAGGCGCTGTTCTTCTAAAAATTTATTGGCCGCCCGTCTTGCTGCCGTCCCGCGGAGGACGCGGAGGGCGCTTGGCGCGGAAGCGCGGCGACACGTAGTTGTGCTTGCGATCGCGGAAAAAGATCCAGCCGCCGATGAAGCCGACGCCGGCGAGAAACAAAACGAAGCCGAGCAGGAAGTGCCAAAGGTCGAAATGGGGATCGGGCAGGCTGACATTCCCGAACTGTGCGAAATAATCGAACAAGGCGTCCTTCATCAGCAGGAAGCCGTATGCGGCGGCGAGGCCGGGCACGACGAGCAAGAGAATGGCGATCAAGCGCGAGATAACGAGCTTCAACGGTCATGTCCACCTTCCTGTTCTATGTTCCTATGATAGCGATTTATCGAGAATATGTCTATGTAAATGAGAACGGAAAGGACGAATCCGTACAAGATCGTTCGCTTTTAACAAAAATGGCGGTAACTGGGGGTCTTTGATGAGGAATTCGCAAGGGATCAAACCGTTTGCCACGATGGGCACCTGTCGGCAATGAAATGTAAGCGCTTAACATAGAGATGCAAGCCAATATGAATGGAAAGGGCAAGTGAAGATGAACGTTAGGGCAGCTTGGAAAAAAGCTTTGCGCGCGCTCATGGCAGCTATGCTGCTCGCTGTTGCAATCGGGGTAGCATCGGTCGAGGGCGGATCGTCCACGGTACATGCGTCGGGAAATATGTATTATGTCGATTCTGTCGGCGGCAACGACGCCAATCCGGGTAAGAGTCCCGCTTTGGCGTGGAAGACGCTGGCAAATGTCAATGCCACGACCTTTTCGGCAGGCGATCAAATCTTGTACAAGCGGGGCGGCGTCTTGTACGGCCAGTTGTATCCGAAAGGCTCCGGCGCGCTTGTGGGAGGGGGCGCGTCCTCCGTCACGATCGCTGCGTAACGGACCGGCGCCAAACCGCAGATTGACGGATGGAGACTCGCGCAAGGCGCTGCGATTTACTTGCTGAACCAAGAGTAATGGACGATCGACGGTCATCCCCCGCGTCCTTCATCCGCCGCAATGCCTGCAAATATACAGCTAATTTCGCCGAAATCGACCTATTTGAACACGAAAGATGCAAAAGCGCATCTATTTTCCTCCGTCAGCCCGATTTCCGGGTTGCACTTTGCATTTAACTGCATATTTGCATGCTTTTCATCCAGTGCTGCAGGCCTACAGTAAATACATGTACAAATGCAGGTATTCCGCCCCTAAAAAACTCCGAAAAGCTCCGGCACGCCGAAAAGCGCTTACTAGCCCACGAATCGCCGCCGCCTGAGTCAGGAAAGGAAGCAAGGCCTCTGTTCGATCCCTTATTTCCGTGTTCGGTTCATCGATAGGCCCGAGCTAGCGGACTCCTCTATCTTGCTTAGCCGCGTAAGCGTCCGGGCGCTCAGCTTTTTTGTTGAGGCGCGAGGCGTTATAATGAGAGGATCAGCTGGAAGCGATCATCGGCGTGCATTCAAGCAACGCCAAGCTCTATATACATATCCGTGCTGTTCCAAAACCTAATTTTCCGGAGGTACCTTCATGCCAATCGAAGTCGATGTCGCCATTCTCGGAGGCGGTCCCGGCGGTTATACGGCCGCCGTCCGCGCCGCACAGGCCGGACGAAGCGTCGCCATTGTTGAAAAGGACAAGCTGGGCGGCACCTGCCTGCATCGCGGCTGTATTCCGAGCAAGACGCTGCTCCGCAGCGCCGAGGTGTACGCGACGGTTCGGGGCGCCGCGGCATACGGCGTCCGTCTGTCCACGGCCAATGACGTCACCGTGGACTGGAGCGCCGTCATGAATCGCAAGGAAGACGTCGTCGGCCAGCTCCACAAGGGCGTAGAGGCACTGATGAAGCAAAATCGGATCCAGGTCATCCGCGGCGCCGGCCGGCTGACCGGCCCGTCGATCTTTTCGCCGCGCGGCGGCGCGATTGCCGTAGAGCTCGAGGACGGAGAGTCGGAGACCGTCGTGCCCCGGCATCTGATCCTGGCGACGGGATCGCGTCCGCGCAAACTTGAAGGGCTGCCGTATGACGGAATGAATGTCGTTACGAGCGACGAAGCATTGACGTGGCCGTCGCGGCCGGCCAGCGCGATCATCGTCGGCGGCGGCGTCATCGGTGTCGAGTGGGCGTCGCTGCTCGTCGACTTCGGCACGGCGGTGACGCTTGTCGAGACGGCAGACCGTCTGCTACCCGGCGAAGACAAGGATATCTCGTCGGAGCTGGCCCGCCAGCTCGAGAAGCGCGGCGTGAAGCTGCGCCTGGGCGCCAAGCTGGACGCTTCGTCCTGCGTTTCGGCAGAGGGGGGCGTCTCCGTACGCATCGAGACGGCTGCCGGCGACGCCGAGACGCTCGAGGCGGAGCGCATGCTCGTCTCCGTCGGACGCGTCGGCAACGTCGAGAACCTCGGCTTCGAAAATACGGACGTCAAGGCGAGCGGCGGCTTCGTGACGGTCAACCCGGCGACGCTGCAGACCGGCGAGCCGCACATTTACGCCGTCGGGGACGTTATCGGCGGCGTGCAGCTGGCGCATGCGGCGATGCACGAGGCGGAGGTCGCGGTTGCCCATATTCTCGGTCAGCCGATTCCCCGCACGCCCGACCGGGATGTGCCGCGGGCCATCTACAGCCGGCCGGAGGCGGCTGCCATCGGCTGGACCGAGGCGGCAGCCAAGGCGGCCGGCTTCGAGACGCGCGCTGTCAAGCTGCCCATGCGCATTTTCGGCAAGGCGCTCGTGCAGGGCGAGCCCGAAGGCTTCGCGAAGGCGGTCGCCGACCGCAAGACGGGCGATCTGCTGGGCGTGCATCTCGTCGGTCCTCATGCGACCGATCTGATCGCCGAGGCTTCGCTAGCGAAGCTGCTGGACGCCGTGCCTTGGGAGATCGGCCGTGCCATTCATCCGCATCCGACCCTGTCAGAGGCGATGCAGGAAGTGATGCAAGCCGTCTCCGGTTCGGCGTCCCACGGTTCATAAAGGAAGAAGAGCCCGGCACCCGCCGCGGCGCTTCGCGTTCGCGGTTTCGCCGGTTATTCAGGCGGGACCGTTTTGCGTTGCGGGGACGGGCTTGAGAGAAGCTCCCGCGGCTGCTCGATTAACCGACTGAGCCTGCGGTTTCTTTTTCGAACATGCCGCTGTATAATAGGTTCTAGGTTCAAGTATTAAGACCAGGTTATAACACTAACGACAACTCTAAAAAACGAAATTCTAAAACGAAGAGCCGGGAGGGACGCTTCATGACCCAAAAGGGCAGCTTGGATCAACAAGCGCGTCATCATGCGCTGGGATTGACCGACGAGCGGGCCGTCGCCATGTACGAGACGATGATGCTCGCGCGCAAGTTCGACGAACGCGGCCAAGTGCTGCAGCGCGCCGGGAAGGTGAACTTCCATATATCGGGCATTACGCAGGAGCCGTCGCAGGTGGCGATGGGGTTTGCCATGGATCTCGAGAAAGATTGGTTCCTGCCCTACTACAGGGATTACGGGCTGGTGCTGGCGATCGGTATGACCGTCAAGGAGCTGATGCTGGCGCTCTTCGGCAAGGGCGAGGACCCGAACAGCGCCGGACGCCAGATGTCCGCTCACTTCGGCTGCCGCCGATTGCGCATCGCCACGGGCTCGAGTCCAGTGACGACGCAGGTGCCGCACGCGGTCGGCTTCGCGCTCGCCTCCAAGATTCGCGGCGAATCGTCCGTCGCGATCGTTTCGTTCGGCGAGGGCTCGAGCAACCAGGGCGACTTCCATGAAGGCTGCAACTTCGCGGGCGTGCAGAAGCTCCCCGTCATTTTCGTCTGCGAAAACAACGGATATGCGATCTCGGTGCCGCTGTCCAAGCAGACAGCCGGCCGCATCAGCGACCGCGCACTCGGTTACGGCTTCCCCGGCATCCGGGTAGACGGCCACGATCCGCTCGAGGTCTATCGCGTGTTCCGCGAGGCGCACGAACGCGCGCTGGCGGGCGAAGGGCCGACGCTGGTTGAGATTATGACTTACCGCGTCACGCCGCACTCGACGTCGGACAACGACATGGCTTACCGTACCAAGGAAGAGGTCGACGAAAACCGCGGGAAAGACTCGCTGCCCACGTTTCGTACGTATCTCGAGGAGCTCGGGCTTTGGTCCGAGACGCAAGAACAGGCGCTTCAGCAGCGCATCCGCAAGGAGCTCGACGAAGCGACGGCTTACGCCGAGCAGGCGCCGTACCAGTCGGCGGAAGACGTTTTCCGCTACGTGTACGCCGAAGACAACGGGGAGGTGCGCTAACGTATGCCGGTTATCGAATATATCGACGCGATCCGCTTGGCCATGAAGGAAGAGATGGAGCGGGACGACAGCGTGTTCGTCCTTGGCGAGGACGTGGGTCTCAAGGGCGGCGTTTTCGGCACGACCAGGGGACTGCAGCAGCAGTTCGGCGAGGATCGGGCGATCGATACGCCGCTCGCAGAATCCGCGATCGCAGGGGTCGCAATCGGCGCCGCGATGGCGGGCATGAAGCCGATCGCCGAGATGCAATACTCCGATTTTATGTTCCCGGCAGCCAATCAGATCATTAGCGAAGCGGCGAAGATCCGCTACCGCTCGAACAACGACTGGAGCTGCCCCGTCGTCATCCGCGCGCCGATCGGCGGCGGCGTTTTCGGCGGCTTGTACCATTCGCAGTGCACCGAGTCGGTGTTTTTCGGCACGCCCGGCCTCAAGATCGTCGCGCCGGCGACAGCTTACGACGCAAAAGGTCTACTTATCGCCGCGATTCGCGATCCGGATCCCGTCATTTTTTTCGAAAATAAAAAATGCTACCGTCTCGTGAGCGACGAGGTGCCCGAAGGCGAGTACACGGTACCGATCGGCAAAGCGAACGTCATGCGCGAAGGCAGCGATATCACGGTCATCAGCTATAGCATGCCGCTTCATTTTGCGATGCAGGCCGCCGAGGAACTGTCCCGCGAGGAAGGCATCGAGGCGCATATCCTCGATCTGCGCACGATTCAGCCGCTCGACCGCGAGGGGATCCTCGAGGCGGCCGCGCGCACCGGCAAGGTGCTGATCGTTCACGAGGACAACAAGACCGGCGGGATCGGCGGCGAAGTCGCCGCGATCATCGCCGAGGAGATGCTTTACGATCTCGACGCGCCGATCCGCCGTCTGTGCGGTCCGGACGCGCCCGCCATGCCTTACAATCCGGTGGGCGAAAAGCAGTTCATGCTGAACAAGGAAAAGCTGAAGGCCGCCATGCTGGAGCTGGCGCGATACTAGAACCGTCACGGGAAGGAGCTGAACGGACTTGAGCAAAAAAATTACCGAAATCATCATGCCGAAGCTGGCCGAATCGCTGGAGACCGCGACCGTCGACCGTTGGCTGAAAAAGCCGGGCGACTATGTCGAGATGTACGAGCCGCTCTGCGAGCTGATTACGGAAAAGGTGATCGCCGAGCTGCCGTCCACGGCCCGCGGGGTGCTGGTCAAGGTGCTCGCTGGCGACGGCGAGACGGTGAAAGTCGGCAGCGCGATCTGCCTGATCGAGACGGAGGAGGCCGACGCCTACGCCGAGATTCCGGGCGGCGCGCTCGCCGCAGGCCTTCAGCCGACCGAAGACGCGGTGCGCGCGGCAGAACGCGAGGCTAGCGACCGGCCGGCGGCTTCCGCCGCGACGAATGCCGCAGCCGGCGCTGCAGGTCAAGAGATGCGCCAGCGCTATTCGCCGGCCGTGTTGAAGCTGGCCGCCGAGCACGGCATCGATCTTGCCCGCTTGGCGGGTACCGGCATGGGCGGCCGCATCACGCGCGCCGACGTGCTGGCGGCGGTGGCGGCCGGCGGCGCTGCGGGATCGCAGCCGACTGCGGTTTCCGCAGCGTCGGCAGCAGCGACGCAGGCGGCTTCGGCACCGGCTTCGCCGGCCTCCGCGAAGCCGATCGAACCGATGGATCCGCGCGTGCAGGTACGCTCTAGCGGGCTTCACTTGTCCGAATCGCCGCGCATTCCGACGATCGAGGTCGAAGGGCACGAAGTGCCTGGACGCGGCGAATATTTCATCGACGTAACCCCGATTCGCAATACGATCGCAACTCGCATGCGCCAGAGCGTGACCGAGATTCCGCACGCCTGGACGATGATCGAGGTGGACGTGACCAATCTCGTCGTGCTTCGCAGCAAGCTCAAGGACGAATTCAAGCGCACCGAAGGCATCAACCTGACGTATATGCCGTTCCTCGTCAAGGCAGCCGTCGGCGCGATCAAGGATTATCCGATCATGAACTCGGTATGGGCAACGGACAAGATCATCGTCAAGCGCGACATCAACATGGCGCTGGCGGTCGGCACCGAGGATTCCGTCGTAACGCCGGTCATCAAGAACGCCGACCAAAAGAACATCGCCGGCATCGCGCACGAGATCGACGACCTGGCAAACCGCGCGCGTCACGGCAAGCTCAAGCTCGATCATATGCAGGGCGGTACGTTCACGGTCAACAACACGGGCTCGTTCGGCTCGATCCTGTCGCAGCCGATCATCAATTATCCGCAAGCTGCGATATTGACGTTCGAATCGATCGTCAAGCGGCCTGTCGTCATCAACGACATGATCGGCGTCCGTTCGATGGTCAATCTTTGCCTGTCGCTCGACCACCGCATACTCGACGGCGTCATTTGCGGACGTTTCCTGCAGCGTGTCAAAGAAAACCTCGAGAGCTACAGTCTCGACACCAAGCTGTACTGAAAACGGACTTAAACCCCAACGGAGAGAGGTCGCCCGGCGCGTGCAAGGAGCCGCTGGCGGCCTTTTGACATGGCTCTGAAGGCTTGCTTCCGCGTGTTTGCGACTGCTTCGGGCTTGCGCTACAATAGGGAGGTTAAACGGGAGGCGAGACTTTCATGAGCATGCTGGACACGGCCAAGCTGAGCCGTATCGAGTACGGAGAAGCGTGGGATCTTCAAAAGACGCTGATTCGGGACATCGGCGCAGGGCAGCGCGAGGATACGCTGCTGCTGCTTGAGCATCCGCCGACCTATACGATCGGCACGGATCGTCATCCCGAGCATTTGCTGATGTCGCCGGACGAGCTCGCTTCGCGCGGCATATCGGTATTCGAGATCGACCGCGGCGGCGATATTACCTATCACGGACCGGGGCAGCTCGTCGGCTATCCGCTGCTCTACTTGGATGCGGATGGCCTTGATTTGCATAAGTATCTGAGAGATCTCGAGGAGACGCTGATTCGCCTGCTTGCGGAGTTCGGACTTGTCGGGGGCAGGAAGCCCGAGTATACCGGCGTCTGGATCGGCGACCGCAAGGTGGCGGCGATCGGTGTCAAGTTCAACCGCGCGCGCGCAAGACGCGGCTTCGTGACGAGTCACGGCTTTGCCTTTAACGTGAAGCGGGGCGTCGAGCAAGAGGGGTTCGGCGGCATTGTGCCGTGCGGCATCCAGGAATACGGGGTCACCTCGCTCGAAGCCGAGACGGGCCTGACGCTCGAGGTCGAGGAGATCGCGGAGCGGGTGCTCCCGCACTTCCGGGATGTATTCGGTTACGGGAGCTTGCGGACCGTCACTGAAGCAGCGATCCGATCGACAGCAGCACGGTAGAGGCCAGCATGGCGATCAGCATGACGTAGACGACGATTTTAAACCAACGTGTGTTCATCGGAACCATCCTTTGCGGCAATGTAATGGTATGAGCATCATTCTTATTTTAACCGATTTGACGCACGCTTACGAGGAGGATCCCTATGGTTCAAAAAGAACGGCTAATCGAGGAATTTATGGAATTGGTTCAGATCGACAGCGAGACAAAGCACGAGCAAGCCATCCGCAAGGCGCTCATCGCGAAGTTCGAAGCATTCGGCCTCGAGGTGGAGGAGGACGACGTCGCTGACAAAATCGGCCACGGCTCGGGCAACCTGTTCGCTTGGCTGCCAGCGACGCCGGGCTCCGAGTCGGTGCCCGTGCTGCTGTTCACCTCGCATATGGACACGGTCGCGCCGGGAATCGGCGTCAAACCGAGGCTTGACGAAGACGGCTATATTCGCAGCGACGGCACCACGATTCTCGGCGCCGACGACAAGGCGGGTCTGGCCGCGATGTTCGAAGCGCTGCGCGTGCTGAAGGCGTCCGGCGCATCGCACGGCGCCATCCAGTTCGTCATCACGGTCGGCGAAGAGTCCGGCCTGCTCGGCTCCCGCGCGATGGACGGCTCGCGCCTCAAGGCGAAGTTCGGCTATGCGCTCGACTCCAACGGCAAGATCGGAGAGATCGCGGCCGCCGCAATCACGAATTCCCGCCAGTACATTACGATTCAAGGCAAAGCGGCGCATGCGGGCGTTAATCCGGAGGACGGCATCAGCGCCATCCAGGTGGCATCCAAGGCCGTCTCCAAGATGAAGCTCGGACGGATCGACGCAGAGACGAGCGCCAACATCGGCCGTTTCGAAGGCGGCGGCGAAGTGAATGTCGTCGTCGACAAGATCAAGATTTACGCAGAGGTGCGCAGCCGCTCGAATGCCAAGCTCGACGCGCAGGCGGAGCTCATGCGCCAGGCGGTCGCCAGCGCCTGCGAGGAGAACGGAGCGACGTTCGAGTTCGTGAGCGAAGTGATCTATCCCGCTTACAGCTACACCGAAGCGGACGAAGTCATTCAGATCGCGAGCGCGGCGATCCGCAGCGTCGGTCTGAGCCCAAGCCTGTTCTCGTCCGGCGGCGGCAGCGACGCCAACATGTTTAACGGCAACGGCATACCGACCGTCAACTTGGCCGTCGGCTATGAAGATATTCATACGACGAAGGAACGGATTAAAGCCGACGACATCGTAAAGGTGACGGAGCTCGTCCTGGCGATCGTCGAAGAAGCCAAAAACCACTGATTGGTCCGCATTCTCGGACTGCGAAAAGCCCTTTCGGCCTCGATACAGAGGCGAAAGGGCTTTTATTTGCTTTTTGTCAATTGACGCTCCTGATAAAGCAATACGCTTAGCCGCCGGCGATAATCGGACCGATCAGTTCTGCGAAAAGACCTGGCTGCTTGCGCTTGCGGCTGTCCTGGGTCACGACGGCGACGAGCTCGGCCTCCGGAACGACGTAAACGAACTGGCCGCCGAAGCCCTGCGCGTAAAAATAGTTGACCGGCTTCATTAAACCGTCATCCGCCTGGCCGCTCGGAACGCCGCGTGTGGGCTTAAAGGCGCGGCACCACCAATGCCAGCCGTACTCGCCTTCGTACGGCGGACTTGCCGGGGCGAATGGGCTTACGGCGATATCGGCCAATTCGGCGGGAAACAGCCGCGTATGATCCCACATTCCCCTTTGCAGCATGAGCTCACCGAGCTTGAGCAGGTCGGCGGGGCGCAACCGCAATCCGAAGCCGCCGGTATGAATGCCCTGTGGATCGGTCTCCCACGCGTAGGCATCAATGCCGATAGAATCGAACAGCGTCTCCTCGGCAAATCGCGCGACGCTCATGCCCACGGCCTCTGACAGAATCGCCGACAGCATTTGAGAGACGCCGGAATTATAAGTCATCCGCGTCCCCGGAGAATCGGACAGGGGCTGGTTCAGCACATGCGCGACCCAATTCGCCTCGCGTGTCATGCGGGGGAAGGAATTGAGTCCGCCGAATTCGTCCCACCTAAAACCCGCCGTCATTGTCAGCAGATGGAGCAGCGTCATGTCCCGCTTGCGAACATCGGCATCCGTCTTCAATTGCGGGAAAAAATCGGCTGCGGGGGTCGCCGCCGGATCAGGGAGCAAACCTCGACCGATCGCGATGCAGAGCAAAGCGGACAAAACGCTTTTCGTACAGGAGTTGATAATGGCGGGCTCCGTCACGTTGCGTGGCTCCCGGTAATGCTCGAACAGCAGGCGGCCCTGGCGCTTGACCGAAAAGCTTCGGGGATTCAGCGACGCGATCGCCGCAGGCAGATGGTTCGTCATTGTGTGCAAGAAGCGTTCACCTCGGCGTTCGTCGTTAACCTTATTTTACCCGATATGGTCGATCGAAGCGCGCGGGGAAGCTCCCGGATCAGACGTTTGGTTCAATTCGGTTTTTTTCTCGTACCGCGCGTTGCCTACCGACAGCGCGACAAGGGCACCGGCGATCATGACGAACAGCGACAGGATAAACCCGTGAGAAATGGCGCCTCCAATTTCGCCGCGCATAAAAGCGAGCAAATCCGCAGGCAGCTGCGCGGCACCTTTAATGACCGTCTCCGGATTCGCCAGCGTGCCGGCTTGGTCCGTTGGGATGCTGAATTTGGCGATCGCCTCCCGCGAGCTGTCCTTCAGGCTGGCATTGACGAGCACGGCCATCACGGAGGCTCCGATGACGCCGCCGATATTGCGCCAGAAGCCGACGACCGAGGAGGAGATGCCGATATATTTCGGATGCACGGACATCGCGACCGCCGTTTGCCCGAGGCTCATCAGCGGACCGATGACGCCAAGACCGAGCAGGATCATGATGGCGATCACCTGCCAATAGGCCATATCGGCGGACAGATTCATGAGAAGGATAGCGGCGACGACACCGAGCGCCATATTAACGAATAAAACCGTGCGGAAGCGAAGTCGTGCGACGAAAAATCCGGAGACGATCGCGCCTGCGATCAACGAAGCCATCATCGGCGTCAGAATGCCGTTGGAATTGGCTTTTCCTAGGACGGCGGTCGCGTACAACGGGAGATAGGCGATAGCGGAAAACATGATGACGCCCTGACAGAAGCAGAGCAGGCTGATGCCGAGCACGAGCCTGTTTTTGAAAATGGTCAGCGGCAGCATCGGCTCTTCAGCTTTCAGCTCCACGGCTACGAACGACGCTCCGGCGATTGCGCCCAAAGCGAACAAACCGATAATCTGCCAGGAGCCCCAAGCATAACTTTTGCCGCCGAGCTCAAGCGCCAAAAGCGCCGAGACGGTGGCGGCGACGAGCAGAACGGCGCCCCAGTAGTCGATGCGCGGCTTTTTCTCCGCTTTCGATTCGCGAAGCGAAAAAATGAGCACGAGCATCGAAGCGATCCCAATCGGTACATTTACGTAGAAGCACCAGCGCCAGCTCATCTGCTCGGATATTAAAGTGCCGAGCTGCGGACCTGCCACGGACGACAGGCCGAAGACGGCGCCCATCACGCCGGATAGCTTCGCCGCCTGCTTCGGATCTGCGAACAGCGTGAAGATGATCGAGAAGGAGATCGGGAATACCGAACCGGAACCGACGCCTTGGATGACACGAAACCAGATCAATTGATCGATAGATTGCGCCATCCCGCATAAGGCGGAGCCGAGGAGGAACAGTCCGATGCCGATCAAATAAAATCGCTTGCGTCCGAACATGTCGGACAGCTTGCCGAATATAAGCATCGTGCTGGTCGATGCGAGCATGTAGGCGGTGAAAACCCAGGATACTTTCTCGAAGCCTCCAATGTTTTCGATCACTTTGTTCATGCTGGCGGACACGATCGTATTGTCCAGCGAAGCCATCAGCAGGCCGAGCGCCATGGACAATACGATGAGTCCCGTTTTTTTGGAAACCGTAGACATGATTAAAATCCCTCCCGTTAAATGTGGCGAGAGCGTGCGCGCACGCAGCGTGGGGCAAGCTTAGGCGTCCGAGCCTGTGAGCCGCTTGAACGCCTCGCGCAGCGTTTGGGCTTTGGAGGCATTCAGATCGATGCCGATATCGAGGCACAGCGTTTTCGACGCAGGCATGCCTTGCGCCCAATCCGCCTTCATCCGATCCAGCTGCTGGGCGGCCGTTTCCGCTTTGCGGATCTCGTCGCGAATCCAGTCGGCCAGCGTCTCGTCGTCCGAATACTCGCCGAAAAACATCCGCACAAGAAAGTCGGATCGGTAGCTGTCATTCTCGACGGGGGAATGCAAGTAATGCTCGAACTGCGCCCTGCCTTCCGAGGTGAGCGAGTATACGTTTTTATTCGGACGTCCCTCTTGCACGACGCTTTCCTTGACGATATAACCGAGCGCCTCCATCTTCGCTAGCGTCGGATAGATCGTTCCGAAGCTGGCATCGAAAAAAAACGATAGCGGCATCTCCAGCTTTTGCTTGATCTCATAGCCGGACAGTGGCGCACGGTGCAGCAAACCTAGAATGACATCCTGGCTGTTCAAGAATTGATCCCCCTCAATGGCATGTGTATGTTCGTTTGTCGGTTCGACTTTATTATATCGATACGATATATATCGGGTCAATATATAAATGGGTAAAAATCCGCCCGGAAAATCGAAGTAAAATACTGAAAGTAAATTTTACAAAAAAAAACGTTTGATTTATGATAGGAATTAAAATCGTCCGGAAGGGAAGAACAACAATGATCGGCTTAAAGGAGATCGCCGAGATCGCGAACGTATCGATATCCACCGTGTCGAACGTGCTGAACGGCCGCAAGAATGTCGGCGAGGAGACCAGAGAGCGCGTGCTGCGAATCTGCGAGGAGCACGGCTACGCGGTCGGCGGCGGGAAGAAGGCGCGAACCGAAAAAAATCGCACGGTGCTGTTCATCTTCAGCGATTTCGATCGCGACTTTTACTTGAAGATCATCCAGGGAATCAGCGATTGCCTGACGGAAAACGGGTTTAATCTCGTCATATGCACGAATAAGTCGAGCGGAGAATTCATGCGGGGCAGCTTCGCAGGCGGCGCCATCTGCCTTGACGCCAGCATGTCCGACGAATTCCTGGCCGGCGTCGCGGCCAGGGAAATGCCCGTCGTCCTGATGGACCGGATCATGGAGAGCGGGCAAGCGAACGCCAAGAGCGTCGTCGTTGACAATTATCCGGTTATGTGCCAATTGGTCCAGTCGCTGGCGGAACGCGGGATAAAGCGCTTCGGCTACGTAGGGGGGCTTGGCTTCACGCTCGACAACCAGGAGCGGTTCGCCGGCTTTTCAGACACGCTTGCGCGCAACGGCATCGTCTTCGACCAGCGGTATTACTACCACGGCAACTATCGCGAGGACAGCGGCTATCAAGCGGCCAAGCTGATGCTGCTGAGCAATGATCTGCCTGAGGTCGTCGTCTGCGCGAACGACAACATGGCGCTTGGCGCAGTCAAGGCGTTCGAAGAGCACGGCGTCAAGGTGCCCGACGATGTGTCCGTCACCGGGTTCGACGATTCTGCGATGGCGGCGATGGCGGGGCTGACCACGGTCGCGATCCCGAGGTACGAGAGCGGTTATCTGGCAGCCAAAAAATTGCTGGAGCTGATGGGCGGAGAGGAAGCGTCCGCCGTGCCTTTTAAGCTTAGCGCATCGATTCGCTGGCGGAAGACGGTAAAGTAGAGCTTTACTTATTCCAGATGATTTTTACTTGATTTTACTTAATGATTTACTAATAAAAGCAAATAAAACAGTTAAAATCACGTTGACAGCGATTTCAAAAGCTTTTATAGTGGGTATATAGAACGTGAGTTTATTAATTTTTACTTGTTTTCAAACGAGAAGGGGGAGTTTTAAGTGAAATTAGTAAAAAGAACTTCAGTTTTACTTACGACAACGGCGCTTGTCGGTCTGCTGGCCGCTTGCGGCGGCAATTCGAACGATAATCAACAAGCTGGCGCCGAGAAGTTGAAAAAGATTTCCCTTTTCCAATCCAAGGTCGAGATCGCCGAACCGCTCGAGGCGCTGGCCGAGACGTATAAAAAAGAAACAGGCAATGAAGTGGAAGTATGGGGCTCCGCCGGGGACGCCTATATGACGCAGCTGCAAGCCAAGCTCGCGGCCGGCGAAGGACCGACGATTTTCAGCGTGGGTACCGGCGCGGAGGCGAATAAATTCAAGTCGTATTACGCGGATCTCTCGAAAGAAGCTTTTGCCGGAAATATCGCGCCTGACATGGCCCTGAAGGACGGAGACAAGATCGTCGGCGTGCCTTACGGCGTAGAGGGCTTCGGACTCGTATACAACAAGAGCCTGGTCGATCCGAAGGACGTCAAGGATCTCGCTTCGTTCACGAAGACGCTCGAGAAATTCAAGGCCGAAGGCAAAAACGGGCTGAGCCTTTCCCAGGAAGCGTACTTCCTGATCGGACATATCATTAATACGCCGTTCGCCCTGCAGTCCGACCCCCAGGGCTACATTGAAAAGCTGAACAAGGGCGAGGTCAAGATGGCCGATACCAAGGAGTTCCAGGAGTTCGCCAAGTTCATGGAAGCGATCAAGACCAATACGGTAAATCCGATGGAAGTGAAATACGATACGCAGATGGGCGACTTCGCAACGGGCAAGACGGCGATGGTTCACCAGGGCAACTGGAGCTACGGGATGCTGAGCGACTATGGCGACCTGGGCTTCGAAGTCGGCATGATGCCGCTCCCGCTCGCCGGCAACGATAAGATCGCGGTTGGCGTGGCCAGCAACTGGGTCGTCAACAATAAGGCGGACGCCGATCAGCTCAAGGCCGCCTCGGCGTTTCTCAACTGGATGTTTACGAGCGAAGCCGGCAAAAAAGCGATCGTGGACGAGTTCAAATTCATCCCGGCGATGACCAATATCGACGCCGCCAACCTGGATCCGCTGTCTCAAACCGTTTTCGAAGCGACAAAGGCGGGCCGTACGATCCCGTGGGCGAACAACTACTTCCCGCAGGGCGTTATCGTCAACGACCTCGCCCCGGCGACACAAGAGTTCTTCCTCTCCAAGGACATGACGGGCGAACAGTTCCTGAAAAATCTGGATGCCGCATGGGCGAAGGGCGCCAAGTAAGACGCCCCGCGCGGAAGGCAAGCGAAAGCCTAACCCGAATATGGCGTTAGGCTTTCGCTTTACTGGCGGGGATCGCTCCGCTCATCAATCGAATCGAGGTGATTTCCCTTGTCCAAGAGCAACAAAGGCTGGTTTGCCCTATTTACCGTACCGCTGCTGCTCGTCTTCACGACGGTGGTCATCATCCCTTTTATTATCGGGATCGGTTATTCCTTCGTCTCGTGGGACGGCATTCCCGCCAATCCCAAGGTGTTCGTCGGTTTTGACAATTACGCGACGCTGTTTCGGGACGACCGCTTTTTGACCTCGGCCTGGCATACGATCGAGTTTACCGTGCTCGCGTTAATTCTCGTCAACGTGCTCGGACTCGCTTTTTCGCTGCTCGTGACGATGAAGCTGCGCGTCAGCAACGCGGCGCGCACGATGTTTTTCATGCCGAACCTGATCGGCGGCCTGATCCTTGGCTACATTTGGCAGTTCGTTTTCACCGACGTGTTCAAATATTTGGGAGACAAGACGGGCTTCGACTCGGTATTTTTCAACTGGCTTATTCACCCGCAATTCGCTTTGTACGCGATGGTCATCGTCTTCACGTGGCAGATGGCGGGCTACACGATGATCATCTACATTGCCGGCATCCAGGGCATTCCCGACGAGCTCGGCGAGGCGGCAAGAGTGGATGGGGCGAATCTGTGGCAGCGTCTGACGCGGATCGTGTTCCCGCTTCTAATGCCTTCGTTCACGATCTGTCTCTTCCTCACGCTCTCGGGCGCGTTCAAAATTTTCGACGTCAACCTGTCGCTTACCAAAGGCGGGCCGAACAATGCGACCGAGCTGTTCGCCATGAATATTTTTAATGAAATATTCGGTTACGGCCACTACGGTCTGGGGCAAGCCAAGGCGATTATCTTTTTCGTGCTCGTGGCCGCCGTCACCCTGACGCAGGTCATTATCACGAAGAAAAGGGAGGTCCAGTACTGATGAACAGAACGAGCCGAACGTCCGTCAGTACGCTGCTCCTGCTTCTGTCGCTGGCCTTCCTGTCGCCGATCTATCTGATGCTGGTCAACTCCTTAAAGGATCGCGCAGAGCTGTACAAGAACGCCCTGGCGCTGCCCTCGTCCTTTAGCTTCCAATATTACGCGAAGGCCATGGACAAGATGAACTTCATGACCGCCTTCGGCAATTCGCTCTTCATCACGATCGTATCCGTCGTCTTTGTCGTCGTACTCGCCTCCATGACGGCCTGGATGCTCGTGCGGACGGACAATCGCCTTAGTCGGATTATCTTTTTGGTGTTCGTCTCGACGATGCTCATTCCGTTCCAGACGTTGATGATGCCGCTCATGCAAGTCATGGATTGGATTCGCGGCAATCTCCATATCCCGATGCTGAACACGCGCGGCGGCCTTATCTACATGAATATAGGCTTTCACGCGAGCATGGCCGTGTTTTTATTCCACGGCTTCATCAAGTCGGTGCCGATCGCGCTCGAGGAAGCCGCCACGCTCGACGGTTGTACCAAGTTCGGCGTGTTTTGGCGCATCGTCTTTCCGATGTTGAAGACAATCACGATCACGGTCGCCATTCTGGACGTTATCGCGATGTGGAACGACTATCTGCTGCCATCGCTCACGCTGTCCGACAAAGGGCTGCGTACGATTCCGCTATCGACGTTCTACTTTTTCGGCGAATTCACGATTCAGTGGAACCTGGCGATGGCCGGTCTCACGCTCACGATCATACCCGTCGTTATCTTCTATATGTTCGCGCAGAAGTACATCATCAAAGGCATCGCAGCCGGCGCGGTCAAGTAAGCACCGCAATGCCGCAATGACAACAGGACAAGACGGATGCTTGGGGGTAGCGCTATGACTGCGATAAAAAAAGTATGGTGGAAAGAGGCCGTCGTTTATCAGGTGTACTGGAGAAGCTTCTACGATTCGGACGGCGACGGCTTCGGCGATCTCGAAGGTCTCATTCAAAAGCTCGATCATATCCAGGGGCTCGGCGTCGATGTCATCTGGCTGAATCCCGTTTACGAATCGCCGGACCTTGACAACGGTTACGATATATCGGACTACGAGGCGATCATGCCTAAGGCGGGCACGATGGAAACGTGGGACCGGCTGCTCGACGAAGTGCACCTCCGTGGCATGAAGCTCATCATGGATCTCGTCGTAAACCACACCTCGGATCGGCACCCGTGGTTCGTCGAGTCCCGGTCCTCGCGGGACAATCCGAAACGGGACTGGTATATATGGCTTGACGCCAAGGATGGCGGTCCGCCGAACAACTGGCGCTCGTACTTTGCGCCGTCGGCTTGGGAGCTGGACACTGCGACGGAACAATATTACTTTCACTCGTTTGCCGTGGAGCAGCCCGACCTGAACTGGTGTAATCCCGAGGTGCGCGAGGCGATCTACGGGATGATGAAGCGATGGCTGGACCGTGGCATCGACGGCTTCCGTCTGGACGCGATCGCGCTGCTGGCCAAGCCTGACGGCTATCCGGACGCCGAGAAACCCGAAGAAATCCGGTATCTGACCAACAATCCCGGATTGCACGATTACCTGCGCGAGATGAATGCCCGCGCCTTTGCGGGCTACGATATCGTGACCGTCGGCGAAGCCGCATACGTGACGCCGGAGGAAGGGCTCAAGTTCGTAGGCGAGGACCGCGGAGAGCTCGACATGCTGTTCCACTTCGAAGTTTGCGACGAGATGCCCGCATGGGACATGCTTCGTTACAAGCGCATTCAGCGGCGCTGGCACGAAGGCTTATGGGGCAAGGGCTCGAACTCTCAATTTTTGAACAACCACGACCATACGCGCCAGGTGACGCGGTACGGCAACGACGGCGCGTATCGCGTGCAGTCGGCCAAGCTGCTCGCGACGATGCTCCATACGCTGCCTGGCATTCCCTATATTTATCAGGGCGAAGAGATCGGGATGACGGGCGTGCGCTTTCCGTCCATCGAGGATTACAACGATATCGCGATGAAAAACCGATATGCGGAGGAGACGGGCATGGGACGCGATCCCGGCACAACGCTCGCGAGCTTGCAGCCCTTAAGCCGGGACAATTCGCGCACGCCGATGCAGTGGGACGATTCGCCGAACGCCGGCTTCACGGCAGGCGACCCGTGGATCAAGATCAACCCGAACTATCGGGATCTGAACGTCGCGCGGGATCTGGCGGATCCCGATTCGATATATGCGTATTACCGTCGGTTGATCGCGCTTCGCAAGGAAAACGAGGTCATGACATACGGTGAGTTCGAGGAATGTCCGGAGTGGGCGGAGGATGAGCATCTGTACATCTATACGCGCACGCTGAACGACGTGAGCTGGCTGATCCTGCTCAACCATGGGGACAAAGCGGCAGAGATGCGGTGGCCGGAGCGGACAAGGGGCAGGAAGCTGCGCTTGTTGCTCGGCAGTTACCCGGAGCAGGCAGCGGAAGACGGGGCGGAGGTCACCGTGCTGCGCCCGCACGAAGCGCGCATCTACGCGCTAGCCTAATATAATAGAAGGGACGATGCGGCCGGTATGGCGCATCGTCCCTTTTTTTGCGCCGGTAGGGGCTTATCCCGCTCGCTCACTTCCGCTCGAATGATGAGCGAAGGGGATAAGCCCCATCCGGCTGCTGTGAGTCATCCCTATACCCCGCTCGGCGCCGGTCAGGATCGCGAACGGATCTCCTGACGCATGAACGCAACGTAGGCGGCCGCGAAGGACACGGTCGTCTCCGCGACGATCGCCACGACCTGCGGCCATACGAGCAGAAGACTCTGCCCGAACGAGAGCGGCGCACTGATGGCCAGATAAGCTTGATCCTGGGTGATAAACGGGTTTAGCGTCCGCGTATCCGGCAGCATCAGCGTCGAAGCGGCTTCCTGGAACAAATAGGCCGGAGACAGCCGCGAGAGCAGCATCATCCAATCTTGATGTCGGATGACGACGCTCGCGGCGGCCGTATCGGCAGGCGATGTCGCATTGCCCACCAGGCTTACGATCATGCCGTAAAAGACAAGGAAAAAAATCCAGAGCGCGATACCGCATAGCGCCGAGGTCGCGGCCTGGCGGAAGCGGACGGAAAACAGCAGCGACAGATTGAGCCAGAGGCCGACGTAAACGACCGTGATCAGCAGCATAACGACGACACGCCAAAACTCCTCGGGCGTCGGCGGATAGCCGATTGTGAACAAGCCCATGCCCATGACGAGGAAGCCGAGGGAGAAAATGACGACCGCGATAAGGAGCAGGCCCGCGACGAACTTGGCGTTCAGGAAGTCGTCCCGGTATAAGGGCTGGGACAGCAGGCGGCTAAGCGTTCCTTTGTTGCGCTCCGTATTGACAGAGTCGAAGCCAAGCGCGATGCCGATTAGAGGTGCCAGAAAGGACAGGAATGTCAGGAAGCCCGGCAGCGAGCCGTCCGTTTCGGTGAACATTTTCAGGAACAGAAAGCTGGAGCTGCCTTCGCCTGTCGCTGCGCTGGCCGATTGTCCGGTTTTTAAGGCAGAGACGGATGCATACAGCGAACCCGCGCAGGCAAGCGCCACGATGGCGAGCAGGATGACGAACCGCCAACTGCGGATATGATCGCCGAATTCCTTGCGGACCATGACCCAGAAGGGGGAAGGACCTCGGTTCGCCGCGGCGGCATGCCGTCCTTCCCCTGTCCCTGCGAGTGCGGGCTTCCATTTGCTAATGAAGTTGGCCAACGGAATTCCCTCCTTCGAAGTAGCGGTGATAAATCTCGTCGAGTCCGTAGCGCAGCGGGCGAAGGCCGATGAGCGAGGCTCCGCTCCCGACGACAACCGCCGCCAGCTCGGCGGCGATGTCGTCCGTGCCGGTGACGCGAACGGTGACGACGCTCTCCGGCCGGTTCGCGGCGGCGAGGGCATCCGCTTCCTGCAAGTCGACGGCGGTCACTTGCGCGAGACCGTGCAGGGCGGATGAGAGAGCTTCGGACCAGCCGCCGATGTCCAGTTCGACGGCGTAGGACGAGCTGCCGTCAAGCAGCTGCGACAGGGCGGCAAGGTCACCGGACGCGATGAGCCGGCCGCGGACGAACAGCCCGACGCGGTCGCAAATCTGCTGCACCTGATGCAAATGGTGCGAAGACAGCAGCACGGTGAGCCCTTCGTCACGGCTGAGCTCCCGTATGAGCGCCAAAAGCTCGCGCACGCCCTCGGGATCGATCCCGAGCGTCGGTTCGTCGAGAATGACGACTTCGGGCCGCTTGATCAGCACGTCGGCAAGTCCAAGTCGCTGACGCATGCCCCGCGAATAGGCACCCGTCTTTTTGCCGGCTGCCGCGCCCAGACCGACTTTATCCAGCAGCTCGTTTGCCCGCCGCCTGGCTTCCGCTTCGGGCACCCGGTTCAGCATCGCCGTATACATCAGGTTGTCGAGACCGGTCCGATCTTCGTAGAAGCCGATGTCGTCGGGCATATAACCGACTCTGCGCTTCACCTCGATCGGATTCCGCGTGGCGTCGATGCCGCATACGGTGGCGCGCCCGTTCGTGGGTTCGGTGAGCCCGAGCATCATGAGGATGGTCGTCGTTTTTCCCGCGCCGTTCGGTCCCAGCAGACCGAAAATCTCGCCGCGACGGATGGAAAGATCCAGTTCGGATACCGCGGTGTATTCGCCGTACCGTTTGGTCAGACGACTCAGTTCGATTACCGGTTCGTCCATGACTTTAGCGCCTCCCGTACTTGCGGAACAGCCAGTAGACGCCGGCCAGCACGGCAAGGATAATCAGCACGCCGATCCAGCCCCACAGCACCGAGGTTTTGACCGTAACGCGGATGGCGGCATCGGCCGACTTCTCGGCCGCTTGCGCAGTCAGTCCCACGACATAGTCGCCGGACAGCGACTTACCCGAGCTGTGGATCGTGGCCGTGACCGGCACCGACTCGCCTGCCTTGATCGAGGGGATCGTCTTCGGCTCGAAGGTAACATCCCAATCTGTCGGTGCAGTGTTCGTGAGGCTGACGCCCGTGAGCTCGGCGGTTCCCGTATTGGTCACGGACAGCTCGAGCGTCCGTTTGCCGCCGGCCGTTACGTTGGCGCTAAGCACCTGGTTGCTTGTCGACAAATCGATGCCATAAGTGCCCGTAATGACCGCTTCCATCGTGACGTCGGCGGAGGTCCCGCTGTTTGCGGCATGGACGGGGATTTTATACGTTTGCGCTTCTGCTTTTGAGGAAGGCGTGAGTGTCAGCGTAATCGAGGACGTTGCGTTCGGCTCGATGTCGACAGCCGTCACATTGTTGCCGCCGGAGCTGAACCGCGCATCCCAGCCGGCCGGCGGCTCGGCGGTGAGCGCGTACTGCTGTTTGCTGGCGGTTCGGTTCGCGAGCGTCAAATTATAAGTGAACGTGGAATCGCTGTGGCCTTCCATGTTCGGCTGCTCGGCGCTGAGCTCCGTCTTGTAGGTGCCCTGCTCTGCGACGTTGATCTTGAGTGTCAGACTGCCGAAAGCGCCCGCGTTAAGCTCCAGCGAATAGCTGCCTTTGGCGACTTCGAACGGTACGAGCACACTTAACGAAGCCGTCTGCGATTCGTGCGGCTTGACCGCAATCTCGGAGATCGGATGACCGCCCGCGGTCAGATTGGTCTTCCAATCCTTAGATGGCGCCGTGTAGCTCAGCGCTGCGGTCTGAATGCCATCGCTGTCGTTGATTAGGTCGACATCGTAAGTGACCGATTCTCCCGGCGCGGCGGACAGGCTGACATAGGGCGTGTAAAGCTTGGCGGTTCCCGCGGCCGATGCGGGAGCGGAGAGCCCGAATACGCCGAGCGCTACCAACAGAGTCGCCGCGAAGCTTACCCATTTTCCGATTCTTGGTTTGAACATGTCTTTCAAGACCTCCCGGCAATAATGTTTTTTCACCTGGAATACGCGGGAGGAGGAACCTCGGATTTAAAGTTCGGCCGATTTTTCACATAAAAAATCGCTTAAAGCAAGCTTAAAATCAGATAAAAATGACGTTTGAACGTTACGCGGACCGGCCGCAATCTGCTATGAATATAGTAAAAACGTCATTCGACGGAGGGGAACAAGCGACATGAGCGGGACTTCGGCGGCGTCTGTCCTGGAGATGGCCGAGTGGCTGAAAAAAATGGAGGAAGGCGATCCACGAGCGTTCGAAAAACTGTACGAGCAGGCGGTGCCCTTCTTGCTGCCGCTGGCATGCCACCTGCTAGGGGATCGGATGGAGGCCGAGGACGCGGTTCATGACGTATTGCTAAGCGTCATAAAAAGTCCGGGCCGTTACGACGCTTCCCGCGGATCGGCGCAGGCATGGCTCGCCGTACAGGTGAAAAGCAAATGCCTCGACCGTCTTCGCAAGCGCAGCCGGACGGTACTGCGCGGCGAGACCGGGGATGCGTCCGTCGTGACCGCGGCGAGCGCGCAGCCGGAGACTGCGGTGCTGGCGCGCATGGAACGGGAAGCGGTGCGGAGCGCGATCGGCCAGCTGCCCGGCTTGCAGCGCGAGGCGCTGGCGGCAGCTTATTTTACGCCGAGCAGCCACAAGGAGCTGGCCGATGCCTGGCATGTACCGATAGGCACAGTTAAATCGCGCGTGCGCTATGGACTGGGCCACCTGCGCAAGGCGCTCGATCGCATGGGCTGGGGCGCCGGGGAAGGAGGCGGCGGGCATGAGTGAGCGATCGTGCGGCGTTCCGGAGGAACGCTGGATCGACCTGCTTTATGGCAGGCTAAACGCGCGAGATGCGGAAGCGCTCTTGGCGCATAAGGACAGATGCCGCGATTGCGGCGATGTTTTCGTGCAATGGGCGGAGCTGCTCGGCGGCGAGCGCGGCTCCTCGAACCGGCCAGCCTTGCAGGATGAGCCGCGCCGCACAGGGACGGCAGCCGGTCTTTCCGCACCGTCTGCCGGCCTTTCCGCGTCGCTCGCCGGCCAATACGCGTCGCCCGCCGGCCAATACGCGTCGCCCGCCAACATGGAGGCTTTATCGCCCGGAAGGCGGCGCAGCCTGCTGCTGCGCGCGGGCGTCTATGCTATCGGCAGACGCGCGATGCGCGTGTTGGTTACGGCAGCGAAGCGGCCGGCCATCTCCGTGGTATGCGGACTAGGCGCGATTGTTACCGTTGTGATTTTGCTGTTGCATCCGTTCGCGAGCGGCGAGGTCCGGGAAGCCGGGCCCGAATAAAGCCCGGCCGGCTACGCGCAGCTTCATGAGCCGAAAGGCGTATCGATCCTGGGCGAGCCGGACACGGTCGTCTACGAAGTCGGGGATCGGAGTCCCGCCGGGATGGAGATCGGCTTGCATGGCGGAGCGAGGGAAACGCTGTGGCTAAATATACGCACGCATGAGCTCTTTTTGCTGATGGACGGACTTCTGCCCTCGGCGCGCACCGACGTTCAGGCATGGGCCAGCTCCGGCGCCAAGAGCGCAAATCTCGGCTTGCTGAGTTTTCATGACAGCCGCGCGCATTTATACGCCACGAACGTTCGTCCTGAGGAATGGGAGTCCATCCTGCTCACGATCGAGCCCAAAGGCGGCAGCTTGACGCCGACCAAGCCCGAAACCGTATCGATCCGTCTTCGCGAATGGCAGGAATGAGACCGCTGCGGACTAAGGGCTACTTTTTTGACGAGCTGCTTCAAGCTTGTTCGCGACTGTCCGTCCGCGTCTGTGGGCGAACGAACACGCCGCTCGCCGCGAAGACGGCAAGCGAGAGCGCAAGACAGACCGATGCGAACAGTCCGATCGGCAAATACCCGCCGAGCCCAGCGTGTAGGCGCCAAGCATCCAGCCGGTCCACTCGGTCCGGACGCCGAATGCGGCTTGCTCGGGGAGCAGCGGCGAGATCAGGAACGTATCCGTTCCGATCATGAACATGACGAGGAAAAAAAGCAAAGCGTACTTGAACATCGATGGATCACTCCCGCGGAAAGGTTGCTTGCGGTTCCCATCATAAGACATAATGGTGACAACAATTGTCATGAACCCGGCAAGCTTTTCAGGGGGAAGGGGTCCGACCAATGCCTAAATCCAAGCGATTGATGGAGCTGATGATGACCGTAAACCGCAAGCGGCGGTTCAAGGTGCAGGAACTGGCCGACGAGTTCGGCGTATCGAAGCGCACGATTCTGAGAGACCTGCAGGAACTGAGCGAGCTTGGCGTGCCGCTCTATTCGGAGGTCGGCCCCCATGGCGGCTACCAGGTCGTGAGGGAGCGCGTACTGCCGCCGATCGCTTTTACCGAGGAAGAGGCCGTGTCGATGTTTTTTGCCGTGCACGCGCTTCGCCACTACGGCTCGCTGCCTTTCGAAGCAGAGTCGGCGTCGGCGCTGAACAAATTTTATCTCCATATGCCCGGCGACGTCAGGGACCGAATCGACGGCATGAAAAATCGGGTCGACTTCGTTACGCCCGCGCGACGAGGCGAAGCGCCATGCCTTGCCGTGCTGCTCGACGCGGCCGTCAGGCAGCAGGTTCTCTCGATTGTTTATATTTCCGGGGAAGAAGGAGAGCGCGAACGGCTGATTCAGCCTGTCCGCATTTATGCGAACAGCGGTCTTTGGTATTGCACCGCTTATTGTTTTTTTCGTTCGGGAATTCGCGTGTTCCGCTGCGACCGCATTCGCGAGGCTGTGCCGGACCGGACGGGCACGCTGCCGCTTGACCTCGGAGCAATCGCGCTCAGCCGGCGCGAGGCGACAGAGCCCGTTGCTCCGATCAGGCTTCGGGCAGAGCTGAGCAGGTCCGGCATGCAGCGCTGCGAAGCCGAGCTGTGGCTAGCACCGATGCTGGAGGTGCGAGCGGACGGCAGCGGCGCGATCGATCAGGATGTGCCTCGAAGCGAGCTTCCGTTTTACGCGGAATTTTTCTTAGGTCTGGGCGGGGAGGCGACCGTCGTGCAGCCGGAGGCATTACGGGAGGCGATCCGCGGCAAATTATCGGAACTGCTCGATCGCTATCGCTGACAGCGGGCCGAGCGGCAAGCTAATATTTTAAAAAAGTGTAAAGTTACCGTTTTCTAATTCCTTCAAGCCGGGTCCTATGCAGCGTCATCTCCGGCAGCAAATCCTTCAGGCGGACGTTGCCGCCTTTTTGCCGTTCGAGGCTGCGCAGCGCGCTTTTGATCTCCCAAGCCTTGCCTGCCCACCGGATGCGGTCCGGCTCCGCGTATCGTTTAAGCATACGATTGCCTCCTTTGGCGTGCGTTGCCGGCTGTGCGCGCTATTCTTGCATTCGGCCGGACAAGCCTATATGTTTGATCTATGCGCCGGCGAACCGGCAGATGACATTAAATTAGGAGCTGAGTGCGAAAAAATGAGTACCGAAAAACCGAACGCAGGTGGGGTTAAGCACCCTTTTTACGAAGAAACCGTGTCGACGGACAAGCGCTTCGAAGGCAAAATCATTTCTTTGCAGGTGGATACCGTTCGCCTGCCTGGAGGAGGCACGGCGACGCGGGAGATCGTGAAGCACCCGGGCGCCGTAGCCGTCATTGCGGTGCACGAAGGCAAGCTGCTGGTCGTGGATCAATTCCGCAAGCCGCTCGAGCGCATGCAGGTGGAGATTCCTGCGGGCAAGCTGGACGCCGGAGAGGAACCGGAGACAGCGGCGATCCGCGAGCTGGAGGAAGAAACGGGATACCGGGCGCGCAGTATCCGTTATGTGCGGACATTCGCGACTTCGCCTGGATTTGCGGATGAGCTGATCCATCTGTTCTTCACCGACGATCTCGAAGCGGGCGAGTTGAAGCCGGACGAGGACGAGTTTCTGAACCTCGAAGCGCTGACGCCCGAGCAAGCGGACGAATACATCGCGAACGGCCGCATCTGCGATGCCAAGACGCTGATCGGCGTGCTCGTATGGCGCCATTGGCGGCAAACGGAAGCGTTCGGGGCGTGAGCGGACTGCGTCCGTGCTTCGCCGATATGCACGTGCATATCGGCAGCAGCGGAGATGGCAGTCCTGTTAAAATCAGCGCGAGCCGGAACCTGACCTTTCAGGCGATCGCCGAGGAAGCTTCCGAGCGCAAAGGGATCGCGCTGATTGGCGTGATCGATTGCCATTCGCCCGCGGTGCAGGCCGATATCGACCGGTTGCTGGAAACGGGCGAGATGTCTGAGGTGCCCGGCGGCGGTATCCGCTATCGAGACACGGTAATCGTTCTGGGCACGGAGATTGAAGTCCGCGAGACCGGCTGGGGCGGGGGCCCCTATCATTTGCTGGCATACTTGCCGTCGCTGGCGGCAATGAAGGAATGGACGGCCTGGATGACGCCGCGGATGAAAAACGTGACATTAAGCTCGCAGCGGATCCGCGCAACCGGCCGCGAGCTCCAGCGGGAGCTGCTCGATCGCGGTGGCCTCCTCGTTCCGGCCCATGTGTTCACGCCGCACCGCGGCTTGCTCGGCTGTTCGGCGGACCGTCTGTCGGACCGGCTCGAGCCGGACGGCATCGCAGCGATCGAGCTCGGCCTTAGCGCAGATAGTACGATGGCTGGAAGACTATCGCAGCTAGACAGCTATCCGGTGCTGACGAATTCCGATGCGCATTCGACGGGAATGATCGGGCGCGAATGCAATGAACTGCTCATCGGCGAGCCTTCCTTTGCCGAGTTCGCTGCCGCACTTCAAGGGCTTGACGGAAGGCAGATAACCGCCAACCTCGGCCTTCATCCGAAGCTGGGCAAATACCATGCCAGCTATTGTCCCTCCTGCCGCTCGCCGCTGCCGGCAGGCGCAGCCGACGAGGTCTGTCCGTCCTGCGGCAATCCGCGTCTTGTGACCGGTGTCGACGTGCGCATCTCCCGGCTTGCCGACAGGGAGGAGCCGGCCTGGCCTGCGGGAAGGCCGCCTTACAGGCATCAGGTGCCGCTCGGCTTTTTCCCTGGCGTGGGGCCCAAGATGAGGGAGCGGCTGCTTCGGGAAGTCGGCACGGAGATGGACATTTTGCACCGGTTCGATAGAGAAAATATCGCGGCTGTGGCAGGCGAACGGATTGCCGATGCCATCCTCGACGCGCGCGCGGGTCGATTGCAGTTGACCGCCGGAAGCGGCGGGACATACGGTCGTATCGGCGAGCGGGCCGGGGCGCGAACGGGAGCGGAAACCGAAGAACGCGAATAACCCGAGCGAGCGTTGCATACGTATAGGCGTTGATACAAGCCTATGCGGCGGGAGGCGAGCGACCGATGAAGCGCGGCGCGATGGAGATGCCGTTACGCGGCAAGCTGAATCTGTATTTGTTCGTCGGCGTGCTGATCGCCGTCGGGGCGGTGTTCGGCGCGCTCGTCGTGAACGCATTGTCGCTGGAGCAGCAGCAGAACTTGTCGGACGAGCTCGGCGCATATCTTGGCGGGACGTCCACAGGAGCGACGGCCCCGCTTGACGTGTTTCGGGATCGGCTATTTTTTCATTTAAAATGGCTTGGACTGATCTGGCTCCTCGGTATTTCAGTCGTCGGCAGCCCGTTCATACTCGCGCTGGACTTTCTAAAAGGAGTATTGATTGGCTTCGCGGTCGGTTTGACTGTCCGTCATTTGGCTTGGAAAGGCGTGGCCGTATCGCTTGCGGTCGTAGCGCCGCAGAACCTCGTCGTCGTCCCCGCGCTGGCGATCGCCAGCGTATCGGCGGTCCGCTTCGCCTATTACGTCGGCCGCGAGCGGCTGTTTCTCGGCAGGGGAAGACTGCTGCCTCCGCTCGCCTCGCATACGGGCACATCCGCTGCGCTTTTCCTCGTGCTCGGCATTGCCGCGATGTGGGAGGCGTTTGTCGTGCCCCACATCTTGTCCGGTCTGTCCGGCTGGCTGTGAAGCTGCCGCGAGCGCGAATTTTGCAAGATCGCGATGCTTGAAGGCGACGCGGGTTTGACTTCCGGAAGAGGCTCCCCCTATAATGAAATCAAGTGTGTTTTGGGGCGGAGGGGGAAGGACATGGAAGCCCGTATTGACAAAGTGAAGCAGCAATTGCAATCGCAGGGCTACAAGCTGACCCCACAGCGGGAAGCGACGGTCCGGGTACTTTTGGAGAACGAAGAGGACCACCTTAGCGCCGAGGACGTTTTTATGCTTGTGAAGGACAAGGCCCCTGAGATCGGTCTCGCCACGGTATACCGGACGCTTGAACTGCTCAGCGAGATGCATATCGTCGAAAAAATGAACTTTGGAGACGGCGTCGCGCGCTACGATCTCCGTACCGATTCTAACAAGCACCATCACCATCATTTGATATGCGTGCAGTGCGGGACGATGACCGAGATCATGGAGGATTGGCTGACGCCGCTCGAAGAGCGGCTGGAGCGCGAATACGGCTTCAATGTTCTTGACCATCGCCTGGACTTCCAGGGCATCTGCGCCAAGTGCCAAGCGAAGAACGAAGCTGCGGCGAAGAGCTCCGAGGAAGCGGCGGCCTCAGGTATTTAACGAATAGCTCTTGAAATGAAATAGCAAGCTAACGCTAAGCCCCGGCATAATTCATGCCGGGGCTTAGCGTTCTAATGACTTGTATTAGAGCTGTTCTGACTTGTATTACAGCAGGTCACGAATTCTGCCTTCGATTTTTTCGGGCGTGTCGGTCGGCGCGTAGCGCTTAATGACCTTGCCGTCCCGGCCGATGAGAAATTTGGTGAAGTTCCATTTGATTTTTCTTGTTCCGAGCAATCCTGGCGCTTCGCGGGTCAAATGCTTGAAGAGCGGATGCGCGTCATTGCCTTTGACGTCGATTTTCGCATAGAGCGGGAAGTTCACGCCATGGTTCAGCTCGCACGCTTGCGCAATGGCTTCGTCCTCGAGCGGTTCCTGGTTCGCGAATTGATTGCTCGGGAACCCGAGTACGGCAAATCCTGCGTCCTTATACTTGTCGTAAAGCTTCTGAAGGCCCTTGAACTGAGGAGCGAAGCCGCACTTGGTCGCCGTGTTCACGATCAGCAGCACTTGGCCTTTGTACTCGGACAGGGGATGCACCGTGCCACGCGCGTCCGAGACTTCAATATCGTAGATCGACATGGGGAATTCCTCCTTCTTTTAATCTCGTCAAATTAAATTGTATGCAATTAAAATAAAAAGTCAAGTCATTGACACGGGACCGCTATAAATATAATATTGGATTTGATTCAATTGCAGGCAATTTAATTGTGCGTGCTGTTGATATGCGATCACGATAGTTGACCGTAGAAAGGAGAGGAGGTTCCATGTCTTCCGAAGAAGCGTTGAAGCTGGAAAACCAAACTTGCTTTGCCGTCTACGCCTGCGCCAAAGAGATTACGAGGCTGTATCAGCCCGTTCTCAAGGAGCTGGGCTTGACCTATACGCAGTATATTGCCATGCTGGCGCTGTGGGAGCGGGACTCCGTGAGCGTCAAGGAGCTCGGCGAGCGCTTGTACCTGGATTCGGGCACGCTAACGCCCCTGCTTAAGAAGCTTGAAGCGCAAGGTCTCCTTACCCGTTCGCGGGACGCGGGCGATGAGCGTCAGCTGCTGATCCGTTTATCGGCAGCAGGAGTGGCGCTCAGAGAAAAGGCGCTGGAAGTGCCGGAAAAGGTATTTTGCCAGTCGGGCGTGAACGTTGATATGCTGCTCAAAATTCGCAGTCAAATGAGCGAGCTGATGACGGCGCTGCAGCCTGTCGGAGCCGCCGATAAGAGAGGGGAATAAACCATGTCCGTTTACGAATTCAAAGCGCCTTCCATCCGGGGCGAGCAAGTCGATCTGTCCGAGTACCAAGGCAAGGTGCTCGTCATCGCCAACACCGCCAGCAAGTGCGGCCTGACGCCGCAATATGAAGGGCTGCAGGCGCTTTACGAGAAATACGGTGACCAGGGCCTGGTCGTGCTCGGTTTTCCTTGCAACCAGTTCGCGGAGCAAGAACCCGGCACGGAAGAGGAAGTCGAGAGCTTCTGCAAGCTGAATTACGGCGTGACGTTCCCGCTGTTCGCCAAGGCTGACGTGAACGGCGACGAAGCGCTCCCGCTGTTCAAATATTTGAAGGGCGAGACGGGCGGGGCGGATATCGCCTGGAACTTCACAAAGTTTGTCATCGACCGCGAAGGCCGCGTCGCGAAGCGCTTCGAGCCGAAGGAAACGCCCGAGACGATGGCCGAAGAGATCGAGTCGCTGCTCTAAGCCATTGAACGCCTTTGTTATAATCCCCAAGCCGCAACAGGGCTCGGGGATTTTTTCGTCATTTTGCACGCACGGTTATAAGAAAACCTCGCGCGCTTGTTGCGTCAGTGTGAACGTTAACATTAGCTCTGGCGGCTTCGTCTGCGCTTGGCGCGTAACCGGCTACCCGCACAGGAAGGGCGGCGGGGCGCGGGACGAAGCGCCGCCGCAGCCGGCGCAACCTGGAGCAGGCCGGCGCCCACCGCCCGGCGGCCGCCCGGCAGCGGCTTGGCATTCGCGACGAGCTTGCGCGCGATACAGGCGGCCGGTTTGCCCGGTGCCAGCGAGCGCAGCAGCGCCGCACCGCCTGCGGCGTGCGGCGAGGACATGGAGGTGCCGCTCATGCGCACGTAGCCGCGTCCCGGAGCGGTCGACAAGATGTCAACGCCAGGTGCGGACAGCGCGATCCCTTTCCCGCGGCTCGAGAACGATGCCACGCGATTGCGCCTCGTCGTGGCGGCGATGCCCAGCACGCCGGCATATCTCGCAGGCGCGTCGATGCGGGCGTTGCTCGGGCCGTCGTTGCCGGCGGATGCGGTCATGACGATGCCCTTGCGCCTTGCGCGAGCGACGGCTTCCCGAAGGATACGGCTTTCTCCGGCCAGGCCGAAGCTCATATTGATTACGTCCATGCGGTTTTTGACGCACCAGTCGATGCCCTCGGCGATATCGGAGACAAAGCCGAAGCCGAATTCGTCGAGCGCCTTGACGGCATATAGCCGAACCTTGGGCGCAGCGCCGTATATACGCTTGCGTCCGGTAGCCGCGGCGATTCCGGCGACGTGCGTGCCGTGTCCGTTATTGTCCTTGAACGAACCGCCGTTAATCGTATTGACGCCTCCGGCTACGGATAGATCGGGATTCGGACCGATACCCGTATCGACGATGGCGAGTTTCGCGCACTTGCCCAGCGTCCGTTTCCAAACCGGGGGCGCTTCGATGCGGGCGATGTTCCAAGGAATTTTAGCCGGATCGATTCGGCAGCTTCTCTTCGTCTGCCTTCCGCGGCTTGGCCCCGATTTAACGGGTCTGCCGTGCATCTTAACGAGGCGGTCCTTTTCAATATAGGCAACGCTGGGATGTTGTTTTAAAGCCGTCCAATCGACGTTGCGAGGCGCCTCGCAGCCGATCAAACGGCAACGCCGCACGGTTTTGACGGGACGAATGCCCGCAGCCTTCAGGTGCCTGATACAGTCGTCATAGCCCTTCTTGTTTTTGAGCACAATGACGTTTCTCGTCGTTCGGCCAGCTGATTTGCGGCCTGCTTTAAACTGCCGTGCGAGCTTGCGGATCGTCTCCTTCATGACACGTTCGCCCCCGGACGGCTATTCGCCGTTAATCGTTCGCGAGCAGTTTACGGGCGATAACGACTGTTGGTGCAGCGACCGTGTCATTGGCCCGGGCATGATCGCCCGCCGTCGTACATACGGTGATTGTAGACAGGGACGAGGAGGCGTTCGTATGGATCTGTCGATCGGCAAATGGTGGGATCGCCTGCAATTTACGCTTTTGTTTTTGTCGTTGACGGTAGCTGCTCATTACGCTTACGGCTGGCTGCAGACAGCCTTGTCGCCTCTCGATCCGTACCGCGTGCCCGAAGGGCGGGCCGAAAAAGTGTTCGGCGCCGACGGTTCGGATGGCGGCCATTCATCGCAAGCGGACAGACTCCGGCTGTTTTACTGGCTCGGAGAATAGCGGCGGGGCAGGATTCGCGGCGGCGGACGTGGAATTAAGCGGTATAGGCAAACGAGGAAGGAAACTGCCCCATGAACCAGGACATCAATCCGTTTCTGTCTCACCTGAAGGCGACGCGGCATCTGGCCGCCAACTCGCTGGACGGGTACCGCCGCGATCTGGAGGATCTCGCGCGCGAGCTGCAGGCGCATGACGATATCGTTAGGACGGCGGACATCAAGCCCTTTCACTTGTCCGCTTATTTGAACCGGCTCAAGGAGCAGGGGAGAACGAACGCCACGGTTTCTCGAAGAATCGTCTCCTTTAAGGCGTTTTTTCAATTTGCGCTCGAGACCGGTTTGACGGCGGCTAATCCCGCAACGCGTCTGGCGGCTCCAAAAGCGGAGCGAAGATCTCCGCGCGCGCTCTCTTTATCAGACGTTGAACGGCTGCTTGAAGCGCCGGACCTGAGCGACGAGGCGGGCGTCCGGGACCGCGCGATGCTCGAAACGCTGTATGCGACGGGCATGCGCGTCACCGAACTTACGAATCTGGACGTCGCGGACGTGCGAACCGATCTTCGTCTCTTGGCCTGCCGCGGAACGGGCGGAAGGGAACGAATGATCCCGATCAGTTCCATGTGCCGCGATTGGATGATAAAATACTTGCAGGAAGCCAGACCAAGGCTGCTGCGCGACGGCGCGGTAGAAAAGGCCTTGTTCATCAGCCATCTGGGCAGCCGAATGACCAGGCAAGGCTTCTGGAAGCTAATTAAAAAGCATGCGGCATCGGCCGGCGTCAGCACCGAAGTGACCCCGCATACGCTCAGGCATTCCTTTGCCTACCATCTCGTCGACAACGGCGCGGACCTGCGTTCGGTCCAGGAGATGCTTGGACACGCGGATTTGACAGCGACACAGGTGTACCAGCCTTCCAGCAAGGCTAAGCTTAGAGACGTGTACGACAGTTTCCACCCCCGCACTCGCGGCGGGCAGGGAGACGAGTAAGAGTAAACGAACTACGGAGTACGAGGGAGGACATCAAGCATGCCGTTTAAAAGAATGGCCGTCATCGTGCTCGACAGCGTCGGCATCGGCGAGCTTCCCGACGCAGCCGACTATGGCGACGCGGGATCGCACACCTTAGGGCACATCGCGGAGGGACCGACCGGATTGTCGCTGCCGAACCTCAGACGCCTAGGACTTGGCAATATCGCTTCGCTCGGCGATTGGCAGCCGGAAGACGCCCCCGGGGCCTATTTCGGCAAAATGGCGGAGGTGTCGGTCGGGAAGGATACGATGACCGGACACTGGGAGTTGATGGGGCTGAAGATCCAGAAGCCCTTTCGGACGTTCCCGAACGGTTTCCCGAGAGGGCTGATCGAGGCGTTCGAGAAGGAAACCGGGCGTACCGTCATCGGCAACAAGCCGGCTTCGGGCACGGAAATTTTGGACGAGCTTGGCGCGGAACAAATGCGCAGCGGCTCTTGGATCGTTTACACGTCGGCGGACAGCGTATTTCAAATCGCGGCGCATGAGGACGTCATCCCGCTTGAGGAGCTCTATGAGGCTTGCCGTATTGCCCGCCGGCTGACCAACAAGGACGAATATTCCGTCGGCCGCGTGATCGCCAGGCCTTACGTCGGCAAGCCAGGCAGTTTCCAGCGCACGTCGAACAGGCATGACTATGCCGTCAAGCCTCCGGAGACGACTGTGCTGAATGCACTCAAAAAGGCGGGCAAAGACGTGATCGCTGTCGGCAAGATTAACGATATTTTTTGCGGCGAAGGCATCACGAAGTCGATTCCGACGAAAAGCAATCAGGACGGCATCGAGACGACGATCGCGCAACTCGAAGGCTCCTTCGAAGGCTTGCTGTTTACGAATCTCGTCGATTTCGATTCGCTTTACGGACATCGTCGCGACGTGGATGGTTATGCCCGAGCGCTCGAAGCGTTCGACGAAGCCCTTCCCGCGCTTCTTCAGCGTCTGGGCCCCGATGACCTCATCGTCATCACGGCTGACCATGGCAACGACCCCGTTCATCCGGGAACCGACCATACTCGGGAATATGTGCCGATCCTCGCGTACGGACCCTCGCTGCAACAGCCCGGCAATCTGGGCACGCTTGCGACGTACGCCGATCTTGCGGCGACGATTGCCCACAACTTCGGCGTTCCGAAGACGGCGCACGGTTCCAGCTTTCTCGACAAGCTGATTTAACTTTTCATTCAAGTCTAAGGAGCGGATTCCATTGGTTTATCCTACCATCAACATTATTGAAGAAGCAGCGGCATATATCGCCGAGCGTACGGACTTGCGTCCGGAAGTCGGTCTCATTCTCGGATCCGGACTCGGTGTCATCGGGGACGAAATGGAAGAGGCAGTGACGATTCCTTACGAAGACATTCCCCATTTCCCCGTATCGACGGTCGAAGGACATGCGGGCGAGCTTGTCGTCGGACGGCTGCAAGGGCGTCCGGTCGCTTTGATGCGCGGGCGTTTCCATATGTACGAAGGCTACGAGCCCGAGCGCACGGCGCTGCCCGTTCGCGTCATGAAGCTGCTGGGCATCAAAACGCTGTTCGTAACCAACGCGGCAGGCGGGGTAAACTTGGCTTACGAGCCGGGCAACCTGATGATTATTTCCGACCATCTGAACCTGACGGGGCGCAATCCGCTGGTCGGTCCGAACGACAACGCCCTAGGCGTTCGTTTCCCAGATATGTCCGATGCCTACACGCGCAGTTTGCGTCAGCTCGCCAAAGAAACGGCTGCCGATCTCGGCATTCCGGTACGTGAAGGCGTGTACGCCGGACTGCTCGGCCCGAATTACGAGACCCCGGCGGAGATTCGGATGCTCCGGGTCATCGGAGCCGATGCCGTCGGCATGTCGACCGTATCGGAGGTTTTGGTCGCTCGCCATTCCGGGCTTGAAGTGATCGGCATTTCCTGTATCAGCAATATGGCAGCAGGCATTCTCGATCAGCCGTTGTCCCATGAAGAGGTCATGGAGACGACGGAACGCGTCAAGCAGCAGTTTATCCGGCTCGTACTCGCATTGCTACCGAAGCTGTAATCGTAACCTAAAGCAACCCTGTTAAGGAGGACGCTGCAACCATGAGAGCCGTAGACATCATTCGCAAAAAACGGTTTGGCGGCGAGCTAAGCGAGGACGAGATCGGCTTTTTGATCAAGGGTCTCGTAGACGGCACTATACCTGACTATCAAATTTCGGCATGGTCCATGGCAGTCTGTTATATGGGCATGACGGATAAAGAGACGGCCGCCTTGACCCTTGCGATGGCCAACTCCGGCGATACTGTGGATCTTTCGTCGATCGCCGGCGTCAAAGTGGACAAGCACAGCACGGGCGGTGTGGGCGACAAGACGACTTTGATCGTCGCTCCTCTCGTCGCGGCTTGCGGCGTGCCGGTCGCCAAGATGAGCGGCAGAGGGCTCGGCCACACGGGCGGTACGATCGACAAGCTCGAATCGATCCCGGGTTTCCGGACAGAACTTAGCCGCGAAGGCTTCTTCGCGCAGGTGGACGAGCTCGGCGTCGCGGTCATCGGTCAAAGCGGCAATATCGCACCCGCAGATAAGAAGCTGTACGCGCTTCGCGACGTGACGGCCACAGTTGAATCCATCCCACTTATCGCGAGCTCGGTCATGAGCAAAAAAATTGCGGCCGGCGCGGATGCGATATTGCTGGACGTCAAAACGGGGGACGGGGCGTTCATGAAGACGCCTGAAGATGCCGCTAAGCTGGCCGCCGCCATGGTCGCCATCGGCAATCAGGTCGGAAGGCGTACCGTCGCGGTCATCAGCGACATGGACCAGCCGCTCGGACGCACGATCGGCAACGCGCTTGAAGTACGCGAAGCGATCGAGGTGCTGCGAGGCGAGGGGCCCGAAGATCTGAGGGAAGTTTCGCTCGTGCTCGCCAGCCATATGCTGGTCCTGGGCAGCGTAGCCGATGACACCGACGCTGCGCGCCAGAAGCTGGAGGCCGCCATCTCCTCCGGCGAAGCGCTTCGCAAGTTCGCTGCCTTTGTGACGGCTCAGGGCGGAGATTTCGGCATCACGGAGGATTTGTCGAGGCTCCCGCAAGCGCCGCTTCGTCTGTCCGTACCGGCTGCTGGAGAAGGCTACGTGCTGGGCATCGAAGCCGAAGCGATCGGCCTGGCCGCCATGACGCTGGGCGCAGGACGCGCGACCAAGGACGACGTGATCGACTATGCGGTCGGAATCGAACTTGCGGCCAAGCCCGGCGATTTCGTTCGCGAAGGCGATTTGCTCGCCACCCTGCATGTCCGTGCTGACGACGAGCGAGCTGCAAGCGCCGTCCAGTCCGTTCGGGCCGCCTACCGGCTTGGGGCAGAGCAAGGCTCGCATAGGCCTTTACTTCACGGGATTGTACAATAATACGCAAACTTGATTCGTATTACCTCTTCCGTCGGGAGAGGTATTTTTTTGTGGTAAAAAATGGATCGACACAGCTTGAGTAACACCCTAAAACGCGTTTCGAGGCTTATACCGTTCGCTCAGCAAAGCTTTTGGAATCTGTTGACAAATAAACTGGATTTCGATTAAAATAGGAACATAAGTTCTTGTTTTGTGGGGGTGCTTTCGTGATTGTGACCGTATTTCCGGATGGTCCGTGGGAGTCGTGGACGGAGGAGCAATGCATCGATGCCCTTCGTCAAGCGCGTTGGCCCCATGGATTTCGTTGTCCGATTTGTCGCTATCCGCACTGTTCCGTGATCCGAACTCGGAAGCATCCATTGTACGTTTGTTCCTCTTGCCGTCATCAGACGTCGGTGACAGCGGGGACCGTCATGCATGGAACGCGAACGCCGTTACGTCACTGGTTTAGAGCCATGCAATGGCTTGCTGAGGAAACGACATCTGTCGAATTGGCCGAAATTTTAGACGTGACATACAAGACCGCTTGGCTGATCGGACATAAACTGCGGGACGCATTGCCTATAGAGGCCGAGGAGCAGAAGCTGCGCGGATCTGTCGCGGTGACGGGAGGCATTTACGGATGGCGTTGTTTCTCGAGCCTGGTCACTGAACCGACGGATCAACCCATCGTGATCGGAGCCGAGATAGACGGTGAGGATGTTGTGGCTGTTAAATTGGTCCAGATGGATTTGTATTTAGCCGGCCAATCGCGGTTGTTGACGCGATATGTTTATGATGTTTTTTCAGAGCATCACGTAGAGACCGATTTTAAAAATGTTAAAACCTACGCCTACCGCGGAATGAAGAGCTTTAAGCCGCTATCGGCCGTCTTGATGCATGCCATGCACTGGTTCGACCACGTCCTCCAAGGATTAGGACCCAAGCATCTGCAAGCTTATTTGAACCAACAAACTTTTTTGTTCAATTTCTCAAGCAGTAAAATGCTGATGATGAACCATCTACTGCTCTCATGCAGCGCAAGAAAATCCATTACCTTTCAGGAATTGACGCGGCGAAGGCGCCGATACCCCGCATCTTGCAGAGCGGCATAGACCGCTGAGTAGCATCATGCACTCCTTTTTACTAAACGGTGTGTATGATCGTTGGAAATTTTAGATGATATTAATTATCAATTTGTCTAGCCTGCATTCGTATTGAGCGAAAGGTATAAGGTCAGAAAGATTACTTGCGTTGAGCAAAGGGCAAACGTTGTTGCGCAAGAAGAAAATACGAAAACATAACGCTATTGCACGAGAGAATAATTGGTACGCATATTTTTTGTTAAAACGCGAAAAAACGAACGAAAAGCGTTGTTGAGCGAAAGGGATAAGCCCTGAAACGTGTCGCGTAGTGTTATATTGAGATGTATCCACCAAAAAATACCATGCCACTCCCCCTCTCTGGGTATTTCTCCAATCTCTCCATGACGACTTTCGGATCCGCCCCACAACTTGGAATATGATGCAGATGCTGCGGGCACACTAGTTCTCAAGACGAATCCAGGGCGGCGACTTGGCCGACCGGCAGGAGGGACATCATTCTTGAGCCACCAGCAACATAAACATCAAAGACGTCCTTGGGGACGGGCGTTGACGCTTAGTATCGCTGCTTCTCTGCTGATCCCCGCATCGGCATGGGCAAAGGAAAGAGCCATTCCGCAGTCAAGCGGTCCTCAAACAGACCTTGCCGCGAATGCACGTTCAGCCGTACTGATGGATGCGGACAGCGGTACCGTTGTCTACGAGAAGAACAGTCATTCGGCGCTACCGCCGGCAAGCATCACCAAGATTATGACAATGCTGCTCGTTATGGAAGCGATCGACGATGATCGGATCAAGCTGACGGACCAAGTGTCGACAAGTGAATACGCGGCGTCGATGGGCGGATCGCAAATATTCCTTGAGCCGGGCGAGCAGATGACGGTTAACGACATGCTCAAGGGCGTAGCGATGGCATCCGGCAACGACGCATCGGTGGCGCTGGCCGAAAAATTGGCCGGAAGCGAAGATGAATTCGTGAAAATGATGAACAAGCGCGCGGAAGAGCTCGGTATGAAGGATACGCGATTCGCGAATTGCAACGGTCTTCCGGCAGCGGGACATGTATCGTCGGCACACGATATCGCGGTGATGTCAAGGGAGCTGCTCAAACATCCCGAGATTACCAAGTACACGGGGGCCTACCAGGACTACCTCCGTAAAGATAAGGAAAAGCCGTTTTGGCTCGTCAATACGAACAAGCTCGTGCGTTTTTATCCGGGTGCGGACGGCCTGAAAACCGGGTTTACGAGCGAAGCGAAGTTTTGCTTGTCCGCCACGGCGAAACGGGATAATCTCCGCATGATCGTCGTCGTGATGGGAGAACCCAACACGAAGACGCGCAACGCGGAAGTTTCGAAGCTTCTGGACTATGCGTTTTCGCAATATTCGAACGTACAGATCTACAAGGCCGGCGATACGATCGGCAAGCTTAAGATCGAAAAAGGCGAATCCGCCGAGCTGCCTCTGACGGCGAAGCATTCTTACAGCGTGCTTGTTCGCAAAGGCGAGGGCGGCAAGGAAATCCGTCACGAGCTGGCGATTCAGAACAAGGTTGCGGCGCCGGTAACCGCGGGTCAGCAGGTCGGCAAGCTGATCGTGTATCGGGGCAACGAGGTGATCGCGGAGTTCCCGATCGAAGCGCCGCAGCACGTGGATAAGGCGGGATATTGGACGCTGCTCAAGCGCTCCACGGGCAAGCTGTTTTTAGGCGGGAAATGAGCTTACGCAAGGCGGCGGGACGAAAAATCGTCTCCGCTGCTTTGCGTATTTTGTCGTCTTTTTGTAGGCTTCTTCTAGTTTTGTCGGAGAGCAGGAATGAGGAAGCGGCTCGTAGAAAGATATGCATCTACCATAAACTTGAAGGCGCGTGAGAGGAGAATCGAAATGAGTTTACAGGTGGAACTGGAGCAACAGCGCAACGTGCTCATCGTTCGCTTGAGAGGGGAATTGGACCATCATACGGCGGATATCGTCCGCTTCAAGATGGAGGACGCGATACTGCGCGGCAGGTGCGACCATGTCGTGCTCAGCCTGAGAGACCTGCAATTCATGGACAGCTCGGGACTGGGCGTCGTCCTGGGGCGCTACAAGCTCGTAAAAGGGCGCGGCGGCCGGATGGTCGTCTGCGATGCACACGACAACGTCAAGCGGTTGTTCGAGCTGTCGGGCTTGTTTAAGATTCTATCGTTCTATGACAATGAACGCTCGGCGCTGGCCGGTCTGGAGGTCGTATCATGAGCATCGACAACCATATGAAACTCTCCTTTGCCGCAAGATCGGAAAACGAAGCCTTCGCACGGGTCGCCGTCGCCGCCTTCGTATCGCAGCTCGATCCGACGATGGAACAGATCAACGATATTAAAACAGTCGTATCCGAAGCGGTCACCAACTCCATTATCCATGGCTACGACAACGATCCTACCGGAATCGTCCATCTCGAGGTAGAGATCGCGGGCGATACGATCTCGATCATGATCCGGGACGAAGGCCGCGGCATCGAAGACCTCGATATCGCGCGTCAACCGTTGTTCACTTCAAGACCGGAGCTGGAGCGCTCGGGCATGGGCTTCACGATTATGGAGAACTTCATGGACGAGTTCGAGGCGACCAGCGCGCCTCGCCAAGGGACGAGCCTCAGAATGAAGAAGCGCATCGAGTCTAAAAAAGCATTGTTCAACTAATACCGCGGCAGGGGTTGGGGGCATGGATATCGAATGGAAACGATCTTCGCCGCCGGGTTATCTTGAAGATGCGGAGGTCAAAAGGCTCATTGCGCTTAGTCAATCGGGTGATTCGGCAGCCCGCGACACATTGGTGTCGAGCAACATCAGACTCGTCTGGTCCGTCGTGCAGCGCTTCGCCGGCCGCGGATACGACCCGGACGATTTGTTCCAGATCGGTTGTATCGGACTGCTGAAGTCGGTGGACAAGTTCGATCTCTCTTACGAGGTCAAGTTTTCCACTTATGCGGTGCCGATGATCATCGGCGAGATTCAGCGCTTTTTGAGAGACGACGGTACGCTCAAGGTCAGCCGATCGCTGAAGGAAATGGCGGGCAAGGTGCGAAAAACGAAGGACGAGCTGTCCAAAGTGCTCGGGAGGCAGCCGACCATCGGCGAGGTCGCCGAACGTCTGGGCGTTACGCCGGAAGAAATCGTGTTCGCCCAAGAGGCTAACAAGCCGCCGACCTCCATACACGAGACGGTATTCGAGAACGACGGCGACCCGATCACGCTGATGGATCAGATCTCGGACGATGCACAGGAGAAGTGGTTCGACAAGCTTGCGTTGACCCAGGCCATTCAAGCGCTGTCTGAACGAGAGCGGCTGATCGTGTACTTGCGGTATTTCCGCGATCAGACGCAATCCGAGGTCGCCGGCCGGCTCGGTATCTCGCAAGTGCAGGTCAGCCGGCTCGAGAAGAAAATATTGCAAAGCATCAAAGAGCAAATTGCTCAATGATCCTTCATTTTAAAACGCAAGCGCGAATTGAAAGCAAGGACCGTGCGCCCGGATTACGGGATGCACGGTCTTTTTTACATTGGGAGCGGATGGGATGCCTGGCGTTGCTTCATACTATATGGAAACGATCGCTGGAGGTGCGGCGGTTGAAGGCTGGTACCGTATATTTACGCTTGCGAAGGCGCGTCGATGTGAGACCTGGCGCTGTCGTCAAGCTGGGAGACATTGCATCGATTGAGACCGATCGCAGTTACGAAGACCGGATTCAGGAATTAATCGTTTGGAAAATGCGCCCCGAAGACGGCAATTTGCTGATGATCGACATGCTTCAGATTGTACGATTGATTCGACGCTTCGACCCTGAGCTGACAGTCGAAACATTCGGAGAGCCCCACGTATTGCTTGAAACGACGCCGGAGGGCAAGGTAAAGCCAAGATACACGCTGCTTGTCGCCGCTTGGCTGCTGCTGTTTTTCGGGTCGGGCATGGCCATTATGAACTTTCATGCGGATGTGGACATGCCGGTCGTCCAGCGGCGTATCATCGAGCTGCTAACGGGCCGTCCGGACCGTCATGCCTTGTTGTTCGAAATTCCGTATTCGCTCGGTGTCGGCCTCGGCATGCTTATTTTTTTCAACCGCGTCTTCCGTAAACGGCTGAACGACGAACCGAATCCGCTGGAGGTCGAGATGTTCATGTATCAGGAAAACGTGAACCACTACGTCATCACGGAGGAGTATGCCAAAGCCAGAGAGCGGGAGGCGGGACCGGATGCGTGAGCTCGGAGGCGAAGCGCTCGTCGCGATCGTCGGACTGTCGGGCGGCTTCGCTGTCGGGAGTGCCTTCGTTGCGCTGCTGATCGTGCTGGACCTCGTGCCAAGACTTGTGCAGCTGACCCGCGCCTACCGGCGTTCGGCGGTGTTCGAATCCGCGCTGCTCGCAGGCGTGATCGGCTTTAACTGTGCCGACCTATTCAACTGGCGGATGTCCCTTGGAGTAGGGTGGCTGCTCGTACCGGCCATCTTCCAGGGGATTTTCGTCGGGATGCTGGCGGCCGCGCTGACCGAGGTGCTGAATGTCATACCGATCGTCGCCAAGCGGCTGCGGCTCGGGCCGTATCTGTTCGCGCTGCTGATCGCGATGGTACTCGGAAAAGTGGCGGGCTCGCTTGCGGATTGGTTGTTGTTCCAACGGATGCATGAATGACAGGAGGGGCAAGCATGGATATGACGGAACACGGAAGCATGGAGCTGAACAAAGAAGGCAGCCCTCGCTTGAATGCCGATACGAAAGAAGAGGAAATACCGCCGATTCGGCCTCTGATACCTGCCGATCCGGAACGGAAGAGGCGTACGGGCAAGGATAAGTTTGTGAAGCACGACGAGGAGCGGAACGAGAAGCAAACCAAACAAACCGATAACGAAAAGAAGCCGGAGGATATCATGCCGGCCGAAATGAACGATTGGCTGGAAAAGGTCAAGAAGACGTTCGGCATGTCGGCTTCCTTCGATGTGCAAATCAGGGAAATGACCTTTAGCGGATGCCGTACGGGGCTGTTGTTTTTGAGCAGCTTTGCAAAAGACACGGCGCTGACAGAAGTGTTAAAACGGCTCTCTTATCTGACGCCTGACAGCGTCAGCCATGATGCCCTGGAAACTTTCTTGAAATACTACATGCCTTCGATTCAAATCCGCGAAGTCGATTCGTTTACCGAAATGGTGAACGACGTGCTCGTGGGGAATGCCGCTTTTTATGTGGACGGCGAGCCGCGGGTCCTGCTGATGGACGTCAGGCAGTATCCGGGACGGCAGCCGGAGCAGCCCGAGCTCGAAAAGGTGGTTCGAGGAAGTAAAGACGGCTTTACCGAAAGCTTGTTGACGAATGTCGGATTGATTCGTCGCCGGCTGCGCGATCCGAAGCTGCGCTTTGAGATTACGAAGGTCGGCGAGCGCACGCAAACAGACGTCGCAATCGTATATATCGATGACGTGGCGGACACCAAGCTTGTCGAGTCGGTTCGGGATAAGATCAAATCGGTCAAAATCGACGGCATTCCGCTCGCGGACAAGCAGCTCGAGGAGGTCACGGTCAAGACGGGATGGAACCCTTTCCCGCTCGTGCGATACTCCGAGCGTCCGGACGTCGTCGCCTCGCATCTGCTCGACGGGAGCGTGACCGTACTCGTCGATACGTCTCCAAGCGTGATGATGCTGCCGACCACGTACTTCGACTTGATCCAGCATGCGGAAGAGAACCGGCAAAGTCCGTTCATCGGAACGTATTTACGCTGGATCCGGTTTTTCGGTTTGCTGGCTTCCATGTTCCTCATGCCGCTCTGGTACATGTACGCAGAATCGCCGGAGCTTCGTCCTTCATGGCTATGGTTCCTCGGCGCGGATAAAACCGGCGATCTGCCGCTGATTCTACAGTTCATGCTCGTCGAGATCGGCGTCGACCTCATGCGTCTGGCCGCGGTTCATACGCCGACGCCGCTCGTAACCGCCATGTCGCTGGTATCGGCGATTTTAATCGGGGATATCGCCGTCAAAACGGGCTTGTTTATTAACGAAGTTATTTTGTACATGGCGGTGGCCGCGATCGGAACTTTTGCGACGCCCAGCTATGAGCTTGGTCTCGCGAATCGGATCGTGCGGCTGGTGCTTCTCCTCGCCGTCTTTTTGTTCCAGCTGCCGGGTTTTGCCGCCTGCGCCGCGATCATGCTTATTTCCCTGGTCATGATCCGATCGTACAACACGCCGTATATGTGGCCGTTTATTCCTTTTAACGGTCCGGCGATGCTCAATGTGCTGCTGCGCAGACCGCTGCCGAAGAGCCGAATGCGGCCTTCGATTTACCGGCCGAAGCAGAGCGATAAGCAGCCTGTATAGGGCGGCTCGCCGCCTCTGGCGTGAAGGAATGCAAAAGTTGCGCCAAATCCTCCATTTCCCCAAATCGCATACTGGGATATACTTTGATTATCGCGTATAGCGTCGCCTGCTGCGACCGGTTAGAGCCGTACGCCGCGATCGAATTCCAGTCCGAAAAGGGGAAATCATACATGTATTTTCACGGTACCAGCCGTATTAATGACCAAGGACATCTTGAAATCGGAGGCGTCGACACGCTTGATCTCGCAGCGAAGTTCGGAACGCCGCTCTACGTCGTAGACGAGGCGCTCGTGCGCCAGCGCGCCCGCGAATACGTCGAAGCCTTCAAGGCGACGGGCCTCAAGTTCCAGGTCGCATACGCATCCAAGGCATTTTGCGTCATGGCGATGTGCCGCGTTGCCGAGGAAGAGGGCATGAGCCTCGACGTCGTCTCGGACGGCGAGCTGTATACGGCACTGCAGGCCGGATTCCCGCCGGAGCGCATTCACTTCCACGGCAACAACAAGACGCCGGACGAGATCGAGATGGCACTGAATGCCGGCATCGGCTGTTTTGTCGTCGACAACTTCACCGAGCTCGCGCTGCTTAACGCGATCGCCGCCGAGCGCGGACAGAAGGTCAACATTCTGCTGCGGGTTACGCCGGGCGTCGAGGCGCATACGCACGACTACATTTCCACCGGCCAGCAGGATTCCAAGTTCGGCTTTGACATTGGCAACGGCACCGCGCTTCGCGCCGTCGAAGAGGCGCTCGGCCAGCCGCAGCTGAACCTGCTCGGCGTTCACTCGCACATCGGCTCGCAGATTTTCGAGGTCGAAGGCTTCCGCATGGCAGTCGAAAAGGTAGCCGCATTCTCTCTCGAAGTGCGCGCGAAGCTGGACAAGACGTTTTCCGTTATCAATCTGGGCGGCGGCTTCGGCATCCGCTACGTCGAGGGCGACACGCCGCTGCCGGTGGCGACATACGTTGAGGCGATTACGGGCGCCATTATCTCATCGTTCACAGCTGCCGACTATCCGCTGCCCGAGATCTGGGTCGAGCCGGGCCGCAGCATCGTCGGCGATGCCGGCACGACGCTGTACACGGTCGGCACGAGCAAGGATATTCCGGGCGTCCGCAAGTACATTGCCGTCGACGGCGGCATGACGGACAATCCGCGCCCTGCGCTGTATGAATCCAAGTATGAAGCTGTGCTAGCCAACCGCCCGGAAGAGGAAGCAACCGAGCTCGTATCTGTCGCGGGCAAGTGCTGCGAGAGCGGCGACATGCTCATCTGGGACCTCAAGCTGCCTGCCGTGCAGTCCGGCGACTTGCTCGCGGTATTCTGCACCGGCGCTTACAACTACGCGATGGCGAGCAACTACAACCGTATTCGCCGTCCTGCAGTCGTCTTCGTGAAGGACGGACAAGCAGACCTCGTCGTGGCTCGCGAATCTTTCGAGGATATTGCCCGGAACGATCTGCTGCCGGAGCGTCTCCAAAAGCAAGCGGTGCGCGCTTAAGGTAAGCCCTGTCGGCGTACCAATCTGCAACGAAAGCTTGTACGGGTCTTAAGGCCGTCGCTTGCGGCGGCCTTTTTCCTTTTTTCTCAAAATGTAGTATGATGGGACAAGTCAAAAACAGTGAATGAAAAGGAGCGTTGATTTTCATGTCCAAGCAAGCCACGATCAAACTGGCGAACGGCAACGAGGTCGTCATCGAACTGTTCGACAAGGACGCCCCGAACACGGTTGCCAACTTCGAGAAGCTGGCCAATACGGGCTTCTATAATAACCTGAGCTTCCACCGCGTCATTCCGAACTTCGTCGCGCAGGGCGGATGTCCGAACGGCAACGGTACGGGCGGTCCCGGCTACGAGATCGACTGCGAGATCAACCCGAACAAGCATGAGCGCGGCGCGCTCGCGATGGCTCACCGCGGCAAGAACACGGGCGGCAGCCAGTTCTACATCGTTTACTCGCCGCAGCCGCACCTCGACGGCGTTCACACCGTCTTCGGCAAAGTCGTGTCCGGCATGGAGCATGTCGACGCCCTGCGCGGCGGCGACAAGTTCGAGTCCATTTCGGTTGCCGAGTAAGCTTTTAAATTTAAGTTGACTCGCTCTATGAGCGGGTCTTTTTGATTTTCAAATTCTTTCACTGTTTTTCACTGTATGGTATCGTTTTAGCGATTGACAAATGACTCCTAATAGATACAAAATGTATCTATAAGATTATGGGAGTGTTTGGTCATCGATAAACGAATCACGCAACTGGATTCAATTCGCGGGTTGGCGTCTCTGTCGGTATTTTTCAGTCATATTTGGCCATTGTTTCCGGGGCCGTTTACTTCGTATTTGTACGTGAATACACCTGTGCGCATGGCGGTATATGGCCATGGAGCGGTCATGCTGTTTTTTGTTTTGAGCGGTTTTGTGCTGACATTACCTTTTCTGGGCCATTTAAAGGTGAGCTATAAACAGTTCTTGATCAAGCGTTTCTTCCGGATTTATATTCCCTATCTGGCGGCAATTGTCGTTGCCATGATCGCATTTCGTTCGTCCGATCCCATCCAGGGCTTGGGCGCTTGGATCTCGGAATTATCCACGGGAAAATTCAGCATGAAAAGCATCGTCGATCATTTGCTGTTGGTGGGCAATTACGATACGAAACGATATGATACCGTGATTTGGACTTTGGTGCAGGAATTGCGAATATCGCTCGTTTTCCCCATCCTTGCGCTGCTAATCGTAAGAGCGAAGTGGCAACTGAGCCTTATCGTATGTTTGTTGCTATCTTCAATAACATCGTTGAATCAGCTGTTAGAATGGGAGCCGGTGTACGGATTTAAAAATAGCTTCTCGCAGACTTCACATTATTGTGCGATTTTTATCGTTGGCGGACTAATCGCTAAACACCGACTGGCTTTTATTCATTTTTACGGCAGGTTGCCCAGGCGTGTAAAATATGCATCATTAGCGCTCGCAATGGCGTTGTATACATACGGTATTAAAATGCAAGGAGCAGCCATCCGGATGAAGCTACCGTTTGTCGGCGAAGTTGCGCAAGATTATACAATTGTGGCCGGCATTGTGAGCTTTTTGATGATCGCGCTCGGTTCGAAAAAAATGAGTTCTCTCTTGTCGCTGAAGATTACGAGGTTTTTCGGAGACATTTCATACAGCTTGTATTTATGGCACATTATCGTACTCATTGGCGCTATCCACTTGCTACATGGAGTTCTTCCTCTGGTCATCATTGTTCTTCTGGTATTTTGCGTCACGGTCGCGATCTCGTGGCTATCTTATCGTTACATTGAACTTCCGGCAATTAAAATGGGGAAAAGGATGACAAGCGGCAGGAAGGCGAAACAACGTCAGCAAATGCACCCCGAATTCAAAATGTAAAAATGGATGAATGAAAGGATGGAATGATTATTGATTTTTACGATGCGCGGAGCAAGGATGAAAATCCTTGCTTTTTTTCATTTATGGTGCTAACATGCCTATAAATCGTTCATTCCGATTCTGGGAGTCGGATATAGGTTGTCTGACGGACAACCGGTCAGGACACCACGGAAGACGAACGATTTTTGATGCTTACCTTCAGGGCGGGGTGCAATTCCCCACCGGCGGTAATCGGCATCCTTTGCGTCAAGTGCGCGGGGACAGTCGTCAGTCCGTGACCCGTGTGAGCGCCTTTCATTCCGATGATGGCGCAAGGCGGTGGACCCGGTGAGATTCCGGGACCGACAGTGACAGTCTGGATGGGAGAAGGAAGCGCAGCACGGCCGAACGTGTAAATGAGGGCAGAAAGTGCGGTTACGAATAAAGCGAGCCTCGTTCAGTGTTGATATTGTTTGTGCTACATTTCACAAACCTTATTTTTGCAACGACGATTCGCCGTTCGTGCCGGACGACTTCTTCATACATGCAGCAGGTCTGTTTCATGCTGTGCGACTATTCGACCCGGGGGATGGCACTCCGGGTTTTTTGCGTTATCGGGCAAGTTGCCAAGCCAGCTATTCAAAAGGAGTGACGAGGGATGGAGCTGCTGAACGACGCGTTCTATATGCGCCTCGCGCTTCAAGCTGCGGCTGGTGCGGCCGGTCAGACGGGAATCAATCCGATGGTCGGCTGCGTCGTCGTCAAGGAAGGACGCATCGTCGGGCTGGGCGCGCATTTGAAGCGCGGCGAGGCGCACGCCGAGGTACACGCCCTCAATATGGCGGGCGCCGAGGCGTCGGACGCGACGGCGTACGTAACGCTTGAGCCCTGCAGCCATTACGGCCGAACGCCGCCCTGCTGCGATCGGCTCATTGCGGAAGGGATCAGCCGCGTCGTCGTAGCGGCCGAGGACCCCAACCCGCTCGTTGCGGGTAGCGGCATCGCGAAGCTTCGGGCGCACGGCATTGCGGTCGAAGTCGGCCTCTTGGGCGAAGAGGCGAGAGCGCTGAACGAAGCCTTTAATCACTTTATCGTCACGGGCATGCCGTTCGTAACGATCAAGACCGCGCTGACGCTCGACGGAAGGATCGCCACGCGCACGGGGCACAGCCGCTGGATTACGGGCGAGTCGTCCCGCGAGGCTGTTCATACGCTGCGGCACCGCCATCAAGCGATCATGGTCGGCGCAGGCACCGTGCTTGCGGACGATCCGGAGCTTACGACGCGGCTAGCGGTGCCGGGACTTCATCCCTTACGCATCGTCGTCGATTCCCGCCTTCGCACACCGCCGGATGCGCGCGTGCTTAACGCAGTCGCGCCAACCGTCGTGTTGACGACGGACGAAGCGGATGTGGCTGCAGCGAGCCGGCTCGCCGATGCAGGCGCCTACGTCATTCGCTGCGGACCCGGGCCGCGCGTCGACCTGAAGACGGGGCTCAAGGCGCTCGGCGAACGCGGCATCGGCTCCGTGCTGGCCGAGGGGGGCGGCGTGCTGAACGGCTCGCTGCTCAAGGCCGGCCTTGCGAGCAAGATAATGCTGTTCTACGCGCCCAAGATCGTCGGCGACGGCGCGCCTTCGGGCTTCGCATTCAACGGGCCGGAGCTAATGGGGGATGCCGAGCATATGAGGATCGCGTCGATCGAGCGCTACGGGGAAGACTGGTGCGTGACCGGATACCCGCAGCGGCAAGGAGAAGGAGGTTAGCGGATGTTCACGGGACTTATTGAAGAGGTCGGCAAGCTGCAGCGGATCGAGAGCCGCGGCGAAGCGCTGCTGCTGACGGTAGCCGCGCGGAAGGTGCTGGAGGATGTAAAGCTCGGCGACAGCATCGCCGTGAACGGCGTCTGCCTGACGGTCGTCTCCTACAACGGCAACAGCTTCAGCGCAGACGTCATGCCGGAGACGTACAGACATACCAATCTCAAAAATCTGAAGCCGGGCGAGCCCGTTAACCTCGAGCGAGCGATGCTTGCCGGCGGCCGCTTCGGCGGACATATCGTGCAAGGGCACGTAGACGGCACGGCCCTAATCGTCTCGCGCACGCACGAAGCGAACGCCGTCGTGTTCAGACTGCGGCCCGAGCAGCCGCAACTGCTGCGGCTCGTCGTGCCGCAGGGATCGATCACGCTGGACGGCATCAGCCTGACCGTCATCGATGCGGACCGGACGTCCGGAACGCTGGCGGTATCGATCATTCCGCACACGCTGGCGGAGACGGCGCTCGTGAACAAGCAGCCGGGCGCCACGGTGAACGTAGAAAACGACATTTTGGGCAAATATATCGATCATCTGCTGCACGAGAGACACGGGAGCCTGCCAGCCGCAACGGCTGCATCATCATCCGGGCTCACGGAAGCGAAGCTGAGAGAATTCGGCTTCTGACTTGGAAGGTACAAGGGGGAAACGAGCCATGGAGAATGGGACTTTCGATACGATCGAAGAAGCGCTCGAAGATTTGAAGCGGGGCAAGATGGTTCTCGTCGTGGACGACGAAGACCGGGAGAACGAGGGCGATCTGATCGCGCTCGCCGAAAAGGCGACGGCCGAAGTGATCAACTTCATGATCACGAAGGCACGCGGGCTGGTCTGCGCGCCGATCACCCAAGAGCGGGCGGAGCAGCTCGAGCTCCCGCCGATGGTCAGCCACAATACGGACTACCATGGCACGGCGTTCACGGTATCCGTCGACCATATCTCCACCACGACGGGGATTTCCGCTTACGAACGCGCCATGACCGTCAAGGGATTGATCGATCCGGACGCCAAGCCGGGCGATTTCCGCAAGCCGGGGCATATTTTCCCGTTGATCGCCAAAAAGGGCGGCGTCCTTCGTCGTTCCGGCCATACGGAAGCAGCGATCGACCTCGCGATCTTGTGCGAGTCGGAGCCTGCGGCCGTCATCTGCGAGGTCATCAAGGAAGACGGAACGATGGCGCGGCTGCCCGACTTGCAGCTTTTCGCCAAGGAGCACGACCTGAAGCTGATCTCGATCCAGGACTTGATCCGCTATCGCAACGATAAGGAAAGGCTCGTGAAGCGCGAGGTAGCCGTTCGCATGCCGACCGACTTCGGCGAATTCGAGATGGTCGCCTATTCCAACGAAGTGGATAACAAGGAGCATGTCGCGCTCGTCAAAGGGGTCATCGACGACAGCGAGCCCGTGCTGCTGCGGGTGCACTCGGAATGCCTGACCGGAGACATCTTCCATTCTCACCGCTGCGATTGCGGTGCTCAGCTCGAGGCCGCCATGCGTCAGATCGCGCGCGAAGGGCGCGGCATTCTGCTCTACATGCGCCAGGAGGGCCGCGGTATCGGTTTGCTGAACAAACTTCGCGCTTATCAGCTGCAAGAAGAGGGATTGGACACGGTCGAGGCGAATATTAAATTGGGATTCGCGCCAGACCTTCGGGATTACGGCATCGGAGCGCAGATCCTCAAAGATCTTGGCGTCCGGCGTATCCGCCTCCTGACGAACAATCCGCGCAAGGTCCGCGGCCTTGAAGGCTATGGCCTCGAGATCGTGGAGCGCGTGCCGATCCAGATGGACGAAAACGAGGACAACAAATCGTACCTCCGTACAAAGCGTTCCAAACTGGGCCACCTGCTTTCTTTCCCGGAAGACCAGGAGCAGCCGCTTGCCACGCTCCAAACGATTGAACAAAACGAACAGACCGGCCTTGCGCCGAAGAGAGGATGAAAGATTATGGCATTCGTATATGAAGGCAATCTCATCTCCCAAGGGTTAAAATATGGCGTCGTCGTCGGCCGTTTCAACGAATTTATTTCCGCCAAGCTGCTGAGCGGCGCGCTCGACGCGTTCAAGCGCCATGGCGCCGAGGACCACGAGGTGGAGGTTGCCTGGGTGCCCGGCGCGTTCGAGATTCCGCTGATCGCGCAAAAAATGGCGGAGAGCGGCAAGTACGACGCGGTCATCACGCTCGGCGCCGTCATTCGCGGCTCCACGCCGCACTTCGATTACGTCTGCAACGAAGCCGCCAAGGGCGTCGCAGCCGTCGGACTCAAGACCGGCGTACCGACCGTGTTCGGCGTACTGACTGTCGACAGCATCGAGCAGGCGATCGAGCGGGCGGGCACCAAAGCCGGCAATAAGGGCTGGGAAGCCGCGGCGACCGCGATCGAGATGGCCAACCTGACGCGGGCGTTGCAAGGCTGATCGGATCGGCCGACGGCCGGAAGCTTATGAAGGCGGCGGGACTTTACGCCGCCTTCGACGCTGTTCGGGGCATCGCTTGAACGCTGGGGAAGGGTGATTTATTATCGGCACGACCGTTTTATACAAGCTGGAGTCGTTCGAAGGTCCGCTCGATCTGCTGCTCCATTTGATCGACAAGGCGGAAATCGCCATCGAAGACATCTCGATCAGCGATATTACCGATCAATATATGTCTTATCTCGAGGCAATGACGGAGCTCGAGCTGGACGTAACGAGCGAATTTCTCGTCATGGCGGCCACGCTGCTGTCGATGAAAAGCAGGCAGCTGCTGCCCAAGCCGCCGGTTACGGACGAGCCGTGGCTGACGGATATGGACGACTTCGGCGAGGATCCGCGCGAGGAGCTCATCCGCAGGCTGATCGAGTACCGGAAATTTAAGGCGATCGCCGGGCAGTTGCGCGAGCACGAGCTCGAACGCAGCCTGGTGTTTACGCGCGAGCCTTATGATCTGTCGCCGTTCGAGCCGAGCGTTAAGCGCAATCCGGTTGAAGGGCTGCACGTCGACGATCTGGTCCGTGCGTTCCGCAAGGCGCTGAGACGCGCAGCCGGCAGAAATCGAATTTCCGCCATTCGGCGCGACGAAATATCCGTCAAGGATCGGATACGCGACATCATGTCGGTGCTCAAGACGCGCGGCTCGGCGGGTGAGGCAAAGGTCATGTTCTCTCAACTTATCGGCGATTCGCCGGTGCGTGAGGAGATCGTAGCCACCTTTCTCGCCGTGCTGGAGCTCATGAAGCGGCGTTGGGTCAGCTGCCATCAGAGCGGGCTGTTCGACGAGATCGTGCTGACGTGGACGGGAAGGGAGGCCGACGACGATGGATTATTCGACCTTGAAATCGGTACTTGAAGGGCTGCTGTTCGTGGCGGGAGAAGACGGGCTGACGAAAAAGACGATCGCGGAAATCGTCGAGGTGGACGGCGACGTCGTCACCGACATCGTAAAAGATCTGCAAAAAGATCTCACCAGGCGCAAGCGCGGCATACGCATTGCGGAGATCGCAGGAACGTATCGGCTTACGACCGCGCCCGAGCACGCGGCTTATTTCGAAAAGCTCGCCTATTCTCCCGCGCGAACGCCGCTCTCGCAAGCGGCGCTCGAAACGCTGTCCATCGTCGCTTACCGGCAGCCCATCACCCGCGTAGAGATCGAAGAAATACGCGGCGTCAAGGCCGAGCGGCCCCTGCAGACGCTTGTCGCCAAAGACTTGATTGAAGAGGTCGGCCGTGCCGAACAGATCGGCCGGCCGATCCTCTACGGGACGACCAAGGCTTTTCTCGATTACTTCGGCTTATCGGGGATCGAGGACCTGCCGGATCCGGTCGTCGCGGCCGATGCCGACGAAGACATGGAAGAGCGCACCCGGATGCTGTTCGAGCGGATCGAAGGCCGACAGCTGTCGCTGGACGATCTGGATCGCGCGCTGCTCGAGGGACTGCCTGCCGACGACGAAGATGGTGACGGCGAAGAAGTCCCTTCGCCGGATCGTATTCGTGCGGATCAGGGCGAAGAGGAAAAAGTGGAAAAAGAGGCGCGTCCCCCGGCTGCCGCACCGCAAGACGACGATTGGGAATTCTAATCTTTTTATGCGCATGAACCCATGTGCCCAGGCCATACTATCCCCATGCGAAAGGCGGGGGAGCGTATGGTTTTTTGGTATTGGGCCGCAGCAGCGTGTCTCCTGGCTGTTGTCGTCGCCGCTTGTCTGTCGTTTGTCCGTCTTCGGATCCGATATTCGCGCAGCGGCAAGCTCGACCAACTCATCGTGATCGTACATGCGTTGTACGGCTTGTACCGTTTTCATGTAGAAATCCCGACGATTCGGCTTTCAAAGACCGGCCTGTCGTACCATATGAAGGAGCAGACGGAGGCGACGGCTGGCGGCCGGAAATCTTCAGGCTCCCGGCGTATGCTGATCAATCTGCGAAGCCTGCGGCGCTTAAGGCTCGCGGTGCGGGAAATGCTAGTATCGATCAGGGAATTAAAGGGCTGGCTGTTCGAAGGGTTACGTAAAATCGAATGTACGCGCTATCGGATGGATGTACGCATCGGAACGGGCGATGCGGCGTCCACCGCCGTAGCGACGGGGCTTTGTTGGTCGGTCATGGGGATCGCGACCGGCTTGCTGGACCGATTCGTCACGCTTAATACGCACCCGCACGGCAAAGTGGAGCCGGTTTACGCAGGGATCGAACTGTCTGTCGTATGGGAAGCGGATTTTCGCATCCGGGCCGGTACCGCGCTTGCGCACGGGATAAAGCTGCTGCCTCGTCTGCGGTACGGTTCCGCGCTCCGTAAAGCGTTCCGGGACTGGCGATCGGTTCCCCGTCAAGCGTCCGGATCGTAAGAGCGGTCGAATCGCTTGCGGGATCGGGACATTGCGGCTATACGGGTTACATATTCCGCACGGACGACGGTTACCCTATAGCTGGCGGAAGGCTTCATTTATTCGAGTGCCGCGCAAGCATACAGCATAGGAGGCGAGCGAGAGCATGTCCGAACATCCGATTCAAGGCTTGATGCAGACGGCCATGGAAAACATCAAGGAAATGGTCGACGTCAACACGATCGTCGGCGAGCCCGTTCAAACGCCGGACGGGAGCGTCATCCTGCCGATCAGTAAAGTCGGCTTCGGCTTCGCGGCCGGCGGATCCGAATTCCAGGGCATGGAAGAGCACGCGAATCGCAAGCAAGGTCAAAATCAACAGGACGGCGGTCACAATGCCAGCGTTCAGATGCCGTTCGGCGGCGGCAGCGGCGGCGGCGTATCGATCAGTCCGATCGCTTTTCTTGTCGTAGGCGCGCAAGGGGTCAAGGTCGTGCCGCTTGACAATCAGACGCACTTGTTCGAACGGCTGATCGACGCGGTACCGACCTGGGTCGACAAGCTGCAGCGCATGTTCCGGGGCGACAAGGACATGCTGATCGAGGACCGCCGGACCGCCGGTACGATGCCGACGGATCCGGACTTAAACTCGCACTGAGCCTCTGGCTCGATCCGCGAAAAACGAGCGCAAGGCTTGCCCGAATCGGGTGTTCGCCTTGCGCTTGTTTACGTTCGGGCACGGGCAGGAAGCGGCCGCATAACCGCGGACATGCCCGCATACAATGGATAGACGGTAGGCAGACAAGCAAGCCCGCAGGGAGGAAACCGTTCATGCAAGCTTGTGCGAAAAGCCGCCGGCGCGCGCGCATCTTAAAAATCGCGGCGGCCGGGACGGCTGCGTTGTCGCTTTGGATTTCGCCAGACCTTACTTTCGCATCCGCTTCAAACCAGGGCAACAATTCTGTCGCGCATGCATCGCCTGCGAAGCCCGCAGGAACTTTGCCCGGCAAGCCGTCCACGCATGCGAAGGCGGCCGCGCTGATTGACGTTACGAGCGGCAGGCTGCTCTATAGCAGCCACGGCGACGAGTCGATGTTGATCGCGAGCACGACCAAAATTATGACAGCGATCATCGCGATCGAACAAAGCGATCTGGACGGCATCGTGACGGTGAGCAATCGGGCCGCCGGCAAGGAAGGCTCCTCGATCTATCTGAAGGCCGGGGAGAAAATGAAGCTGAAGGACATGCTGTACGGTCTTATGCTGCGCTCCGGCAACGATGCCGCGACGGCAATCGCCGAGCATGTCGGTGGATCCCTGGACGGCTTCGTCTATTTAATGAACGCCAAAGCCGAGGAAATCGGCATGACGCACAGTCATTTCGCCAATCCGAGCGGACTTGATCAAAAAGGCCACTTCGCGAGCGCGAACGATATGGCGAAGCTGGCGGCTTATGCGCTGCATAGCCCGACTTTTCGGGAGATCGTCGGTACCAAGGTCAAAACTGCACCGAATCCCGCCGAGAAATGGGGCTATCGGTGGGTCAACAAAAACAAAATGCTCCATCTTTATGAAGGCGCCGACGGCGTCAAGACAGGCTACACGAAGCAGGCGCTGCGAACGCTCGTCAGCTCGGCGACGAGAGACGGCAGGCAGCTGGCTGCCGTGACGCTGAACGACGGGGACGACTGGAACGATCACGCCAAGCTGCTCGATTACGGCTTTGCCGCATATCGTATGGAGCAAGTGATTGCTAAAGGAGCGGCGATTAAAGATTATCCTTTCGTTGCCGCCTCCACGTTTCGCTATCCGTTTGCAGAAGGCGAGCGAAGCGCGGTCGAGATCCGTCTTGATCTTTACGGCCCCGAAACAACGGATTACAAGCTGGGTTACAGAGGAAGACTCTCGTACCGGTTAAAGGACGAGCCAATCGGCGCGGTCGAACTGCTGCCTCAGGCGCCGGCTGCCGATTGACATATCACGAAGAAGAAGGGGGCGGCCTTATGGTCAACTGGATCTGGCTCGGCATGATCGCGTTGAGCGTCGTCTTCGGTGCCGCTAACGGGCGCGTCCAGCAGGTGACCGAGGCCGCTTTTACAGGCGCTCAGACGGGCGTCACCGTCTGTTTCGGACTGATCAGCATCCTCGTGTTTTGGATGGGGCTAATGAAAATCGCCGAGGTGTCGGGCATCGTGCGCCGCCTGTCGCTGCTGATGGCTCCGGTCGTCCGCTGGCTGTTCCCGGACGTGCCGAAGGACCATCCGGCCCTCGGCTACATCCTGTCCAATATGAGCGCCAACTTGCTCGGACTCGGCAATGCAGCGACGCCGATGGGCATCCGCGCGATGCAGGAGCTTCAGAAGCTTAATTCGAATCCTTCGGTCGCTACGCCGGCCATGTGCACGCTGCTTGCGCTGAATACCGCGAGTATTACGATCGTGCCGACGACGCTGATCGCCATTCGGATGAATTTCGGCTCTGCGCATCCGGCCGATATTATCGGTCCGACGTTGCTTGCCACCGCCATATCTACCGGGGCCGCCATCGCCGCGGACCGCTGGTACCGCCGCAGGCAGCGCGGGGCACCTCCTGTGCAGCCGCCAACCGCAGCGTCAGCCGCCCGGCATCAGGCTGGACCGCCGGCATCGTTTTAATACCGCTGGATTCCAAGGGAGAAAGGAGCGTTCGCCATGGTTGCCGCCTTGCATGCGCTCTCCGCTTGGGCGATCCCCATGTTTATCGTCCTGATCCCGCTTGTCGCCGCCTTCCGCAAGGTTCCGGTTTACGAAACGTTCGTCGACGGGGCCAAGGACGGCTTCCAGACGGCGATCGGCATCATTCCTCACCTCGTCGGCATGATGACCGCCATCAGCATGTTCCGCGCCTCTGGCGCGATGGACATGCTGGTCGGCTGGGTCGCCCCGCTGTTCGGCAAGCTCGGCATTCCCGCCGAGGTGCTTCCGCTTGGCCTGCTTCGCCCGATCACGGGCGCAGGATCCCTCGCATTTGCAACCGACCTCATTAAAACCTACGGCCCCGACTCCCTGATCGGGCGAATCGCCTCCGTCGTCCAGGGCAGCACCGACACGACGCTTTACGTCGTGACGGTTTACTTTGGCGCCGTCGGCATCCGCAACGCCAGGTATGCGCTTAAGGTCGGTCTCTTTTCAGACGCGGTCGGTTTTTTCGCGGCTATCTTCGCTTGCTGGCTACTTTTTTAACATCCCCCTCTTAAGGAGTCTCCGCCCAAGTTGTGCAAAACCCGCCATCGGAGTATGATGGGGGGTGAGGTGAACCATCAGTGGAAGAAAGATTACAGAAAATACTCGCCAACGCAGGCGTCGCTTCGAGACGCAAATGCGAGGAACTCATCGCGGCCGGCAAGGTGACGGTCAACGGCGAGGTAGTCAAGGAGCTCGGCGTAAAGGCCGATCCATCCAAGGACGCCATTGCGGTGAACGGCAGAAAAATCAAATCCGAGAGCAAGCTTTATTTGCTGTTCAATAAGCCCAAGGGCGTCATCACGAGCATGCATGACGAAAAAGGCCGCACGGTCGTGACGGACTTTCTCAAAGGCGTCAAGGAACGCGTATATCCCGTCGGACGGCTAGATTACGACACCGAAGGCCTGCTATTGCTCACCAACGACGGCGAGCTCGCCAATTTGCTCACCCATCCGCGCCACCACGTAGCGAAGACCTATCTGGCGACGGTAGAGCGGGTGCCCCATGGCGATGCGCTGGACAAGCTCCAGAAGGGTATCAAGCTCGAGGACGGCATGACGGCGCCCGCAGAGATCGAATATCACGACGTCGATCCGGAAGGCAAGCAGGCCACCATCTCGATCACGATCCACGAGGGCCGCAACCGCCAGGTAAGGCGGATGTTCGAAGCGATCCATCATCCGGTCATCCGGCTGAAGCGCGTCTCGTTCGGCGGTCTCACGCTGGACAACCTGCAGCGCGGCAAATACCGCAAGCTGTCGGATGCCGAAGTTCAATCGCTGCGCGACGCCGCCAAAAAAGCGGAGCGGGGCGGATAAACCGGCTTTTCGGACGCAAGACACAGGCGTGTCGCGGCGTGTCACACAATGTTCAAAACCGGAGCTCCGGGCGCTTGCCTGCGAATCCGGTATTTTCGCTATAATGGAAGAAAAGACGCCGGTGGTGACAAAGTGAAGCGTTATCGCAAACCGATCCAATACATCATACTGGCCGTCGTACTGCTTGTCGGGGGATACGCGATCGGCCAGTCCTTTTTGACGCCCAATAAAGCGCTTAAACCCGGCAGCGATGCGCCTTCGTTCGATTTGCTCGGCCTCGACGGCCAGACCCACAGCCTCGACGCTTATCGGGGCAAGCCGCTCGTGGTCAATTTCTGGGGGACGTTCTGCCCGCCGTGCCGTAACGAGATGCCCGCGCTTCAGGCGCAGTACGACAAATGGAAAGCGCAAGGCGTCCAGCTGGTCGGCATCAATCTGAGCGAGGACCGCGTCAGCGTCGGCAGCTTCCTCAGATCATACGACATTCATTTTCCCGTGCTGCTCGACAAAAACAAAAAAACGGAGCGCAAATACGGCCTGAAGGAATATCCGACGACTTTCTTCATTACGGCCGACGGCAAGATTCAAGATATCGTAATCGGCGGCCCGATGAGCGAGGAGACGATCGGATCCCGCATCGCGCTGCTGCTCGGCAAGGATTAGGGCTCTGACAGGAGGCAGCAAGCATTGATACACAATACCAAGTGCGAGTGCGGTCACCAGAATCCGACCGGTACCGTGCTCTGCGAATCCTGCGGCAAGCCGCTGGTGGACGACCTACCGTTCGATTCTCCGCTGGAGATGCGCTACGACGGCGCGGCCAGGCGATCGCAGAAAAAAAATCCGGCGGTCATCGACCGCGTCTGGAACTTCTTCTCGTCGGTCAAGATCGCGATCTGGCTTATTATTCTCACGCTGATCGGCGCCGCGCTAGGCACGATTTACCCGCAAGAGAGCACCTTTATCAACCTGGACGATCCCGCGTCTTTTTACAAAGAAACTTACGGCACGTGGGGCGCGGTATATCAGGCGCTGGGCTTCTCCCGCACCTACCAGTCGTGGTGGTTCATCGGCCTGCTCGTCATGATCGGCACGTCGCTCGTCATCTGCAGTCTGGACCGCGTGCTCCCGCTCTACAAAGCGTTGTCCAAACAGCAGGTGCGCAAGCATCTGACGTTCCTGACCCGTCAGCAGACCGTGCTGGAGACGGCGATCCCGGACGACGCGGAAAAGTGGGTCGCGGACTTCGGCGCCCAACTGAAACGCAAGCGTTATCGCGTATGGACGGACGGCACCGCGCTGCTCGCCGAGAAAAACCGGTTCAGCCGATGGGGACCTTACATTAACCACATCGGACTCATCCTGTTTCTGCTGGCAGTGCTCGGACGCAGCGTTCCCGCCTGGCATATGGACCAGTACGTGAGCATCGACGAGCATCAGGTCAAGCAGATTCCCGGGACCAACTATTACGCGGGCAACGACAAGTTCATCGTCGATTATTACAAGGACGAAGAGCTGCCGGACAAGCTGAAGGGCACGCTCCGCGCCAAGCTGTATCAGACGCAGGCGACGCTGTATGCTTGCACGCAGTATTGCAACGACGATCCGCTGCACGATCCGGTGCTCGAGAAGGTCGTATCTCATAACATTGAAGTGAATTCGCCGCTGGAGTACAAGGGACTTAAGCTGTATCAGTATAATTTCGAGCAAAAAATCCGGCTCATCGAGGTGAAGCCGATGCTGCTGGATGCCAAGACCGGCGATTCGTACGGACCTTTCGACCTCAAGATGAACGATCCTGCGGAAAAGTCCGAAGCGGGCCCTTACACGCTGACGCTGAATGACGTTTATCCCGACTTCGGTCTCGATGAAGAAGGCCGGCCGATGACCAAGTCCCGGGACTTCAACAATCCGGCTTTTGTCTACCGGATCACGGGGCCCGATCTGGACGAGAAGGGCGAGCTGTACATCTACTTCCCGATGCCGAGCGCCGAGGACAAAGGCGTACAGCAGCAGATCAACGACAGCTTCAAAAAGCTCGGGAGCAATACGGGGCGCTTCAACTTCGAAGTCGGCAAAATGGAAAACGTAACGTTTTCGCAGTACACGACTTTTCTTAACGTTCGGGTTGACAGGGCGATGCCTTACGTGTGGGTAGGCGCCGCGATCTCGATGATCGGTCTCGTGATGGGCTTCTATTGGCATCACCGGCGCATCTGGCTGCGCATCGACGACGGCAAGCTTACGCTGGGCGCGCACACGAACAAAAATACGTATGGCATTCGTAACGAAACGGCGTCGGCACTTGCCAAATGCGGCATCGTCGTCGATCCGAAGGCGCTCGATAACAGGAGGAATTCACGTTGAACTGGCTCGATATCAGCAGCACCGCATTCCAGGCCGCTTTTTACCTATACTGCGCATCGTTCATTTGCTATGCGATCGCGGTAGGCGGCAAACGCTGGAGCAACCGGGAGCCCGAGCGCCACAACCGCCGGTGGGGCCGCTTCGGCTTCATTCTGGCGGTAGCCGGCTGGGCGTGCCATCTGACCTTCTTCTTCACCCGGTGGAAGGGCGGCGGCCATATTCCGACGAGCAACATGTACGAGTTCATGACGTTCCTGGCGATGGCGATCGTCTTCGCCTTCATCATCGTACACCTGATCTACCGCAACAATCTGCTCGGCGCGTTTGCCATCCCGCTAGTCATCATCATCATTGCGTACGCGGCCGTGTTCCCGTCCGAGGTGCAGCCGCTTATCCCGGCACTCAACAACTACTGGCTCAAGATTCACGTCACGACGGCCGCAACGGGCGAGGCCTTCTTCGCAGTCGGATTTGCCGCGGCGCTGGTGCAGCTGCTGCGGGTCATCGACTTCAAGCGCACCGACAAAGCCGGTCGACGCGAGCAGAAGTGGGTCGAGTTCGTCCTGTTTTTTATGGTCGTGATCATCGGTTTCCTCGTGTCCGTATTCGCCTTCCGCGGCGGCGGCTATGAAGCCAAGTTCCAGCAGGAAAAGGTGAGCATCGATCAGCTGGGCGTCCAGCAGAGCGTCACGCAGACCGTCGAATACGGCCTCCCGCCGATCGTAGCGCCTTACAATAGCGAAAAGCTGTCCATGCAGCCGTATCTGGGCATTAAGGAGCCGCTGTTCGAGGCGCCTTCCTGGATGAACGGTGTCAACGCGGGCCGCAAGCTGAACACCGTCATCTGGTCGCTGCTGTCCGGCGCGATTCTGTACGGCCTGCTGCGATTAATCGCGCGCAAGCCGATTGCCGCCGTCATCCATCCGCATCTGACCGACATCGATCCGGAGGATCTCGACGAGATCAGTTACCGGGCCATCGCGATCGGTTTCCCGATATTTACGCTGGGCGCGCTCATCTTCGCGATGATCTGGGCGCAGATCGCCTGGTCGAGATTCTGGGGCTGGGATCCCAAGGAGGTATGGGCGCTCATCACCTGGCTGTTCTACAGCGCCTATCTCCACCTGCGACTGTCCAGAGGCTGGCAGGGCACCCGCTCCGCCTGGCTTGCGGTCATCGGCTTCCTCGTGGTGCTATTCACGCTCATCGGCGTCAATCTCGTCATCGCCGGCCTGCATTCCTACGCAGGCGTTTAACCGTTATAATAAGACAAGCGGATTTTTAGAGCAGAAAGGGGCCTAACCCTATAATGAGCGCCGGTAACCGCATCTTGGTGGTAGACGACGAGGAGCGTATCCGTCGACTGCTGCGCATGTATTTGGAAAAGGAAGGTTATGTCATCGAGGAGGCCGAGGACGGGGAGACGGCGCTGAAGCTGGCGCTGCAGGAGGAATACGATCTGATCGTGCTCGACCTGATGCTGCCCGGTATCGACGGCATGGAGGTATGCTCGCGACTGCGTCAGTCCAAGGCGACGCCGGTCATTATGCTGACGGCCAAGGGCGAGGAAGTGAACCGCGTCCAGGGCTTCGAGGCCGGGGCAGACGACTATGTCGTCAAGCCGTTCAGCCCGCGGGAGGTGATTTTCCGCATCAAGGCGATCTTGCGCAGGTCGTCGGCTACCGCCTTCTTGTCCAAGGAGCTCAATACGAGCAACAATATCGTATTCCCGCATCTGATCATCGAGCATGATGCGCACCGCGTCACCGCCGGCGGTCAGGAAGTGAACCTGACGCCCAAGGAATACGAGCTGCTGCATTATTTGGCGAGTTCCCCGGACAAGGTGTTTTCCCGCGAGGATCTGCTGAAGGATGTATGGAACTACGATTTCTTCGGCGATCTGCGCACGGTCGATACGCATGTCAAGCGGCTGCGCGAAAAGCTGAACCGCGTCTCGACCGAAGCCGCTGCGATGATCACGACCGTATGGGGCGTCGGCTACAAGCTCGAGGTCGCCAAGTAAGCATGGCGATCTGGAGAACTGTAGTCGGCAAGCTGTGGCTGACGATCATCCTGCTGGTTGCCGTGGTCATCTCGACGGTCGGCTTGTTCCTTCTGAAGATCGTCGACGTAACGGTCAGTGCGGACTCGCTTGCCGAGATCAAGCATCTATTCATTTATTCGGGCGCCGTAGGCTTCTTGCTTACGACGTTCTTCGCGTTTTTCTTGCTGACGAAAATTACGCAGCCGCTTCGGGAGATGAAGCACGCAGCGAACCGGGTCTCGCAGGGCGAGTATTCGACGCGGCTGGTCGTCCGCTCCTGGGACGAGATCGGGGAGTTGGCCAACAGCTTTAACCAAATGGCCTCCGAGCTGAACACGCTGATTCGCGACATCCAGCATGAGCGCGATCAGCTTGACGGCGTACTGCGCAGCATGAGCGACGCAGTCCTGCTATTCGACGCGAACGGGAGGGTCAAGCTGACGAATCCCGAGGGGCAGCATCTGCTCGAGGTATGGCGCGGCCTGAAGTGGGAGGAAGAGAACGAAGCGGACGAGCGGGAGACCGTGCCCGACCCGCTCCGCGACATTTATAATACGCTCATCTCCAAGGGCACGACACATACCGGCAAGATTCACGTGCAGAGCGGCGTATGGTCGGTCGTCATGACGCCCGTCGCCTCCGGCGATGGCAGCGCGGGCGGCGGCGCTGTCGCGGTTCTGCGTGACGTGACCGAGGAGTTCAGGGTGGACAAGATGCGCAAAGACTTCGTCGCCAACGTGTCGCACGAGATTCGCACGCCCGTCGCGATGGTGCAGGGCTATAGCGAAGCGCTGCTCGACGATATCGCGCAGACGCCGGAGGAGCGGCGCGAGCTGGTGCAGGTCATTCACGACGAATCGCTGCGCATGGGCAGGCTCGTGAAGGATCTGCTCGATCTGGCCCGCCTGGAGGCCGGTTATCTGGATATGACGATGCAGGAAGTCGACGTGAATGCGCTGCTTCAGCGCGTTCACCGCAAATTCTCGGCACTCGCGAAGGAACGGGGCATCGAGCTCATCCGATCGGGCGAAGACAGCGGCCTCCTGCTGCGTCGCGCAGATCCTGATCGGCTGGAGCAGGTACTTACCAATCTGCTCGACAATGCATTGCGCCATACGGCATCGGGCGCTTCCATCATGCTTAGCGCTTGTACGAAAATTGGAGATAAGGGCGCGCGACAAATTGAGATCGCCGTCAAGGACGAAGGGGAAGGCATTCCGACTGAGGACCTGCCCTACATTTTCGAGCGTTTCTACAAGGCGGACAAGGCGCGCAAACGCGACTCCAAGGTTGGAACCGGTCTTGGTCTTGCGATCGTACGCAACCTGGTTGAAGCGCACGAGGGAACCATCCGCGTATCCAGCGCGCTTGGCGAGGGGACCGAGTTTAAGCTGCTGCTTCCGGCAGGGTAAAAAGAAGGAGGCGGCAGTGGATAAGCTGCTAATTTTCCGCAGGGGACGGGCTCTGGAGCCCAATAGCGGCGGCGGTACGAAATGCCGCTATCGCCCGCCAATGCGCCGCCGCAGTAGCCCATAGCGGCACGAAATGCAGCTTTGGCTTTATAAACGTGTCTTCATAGAAAAACCGCCAGGCGGCACCTAAGCCTGGCGGTTTTTCGCGGTTTAAAACATTATACGAGCTGAATTTCCTTGGCCGAGTTCAGATCCGGCAGCTCTTCGAGCTGCGCAAGCACGTTCTTCGGAACGGCTTTGTCGACGCCGAGCACCATAATGGCGGCGCCGCCGACGATCTTGCGGCCGACCTGCATCGTCGCGATGTTCACGTCGTTCGTGCCGAGCAGCGTGCCGACGCGGCCGATAATGCCTGGTTTGTCATGGTGAGAGATGAGAACCAAATGGCCTTGCGATTCGACGTCGACAGGATACTTGTCGATTTGCGTAATGCGCGGACCGAAGCCGTTGAGCAGCGCGCCCGCGGCAGAGCGCTCTTCGCGACCGGTCTTGAGCGTGACGGTCACCAGGTTGGTAAAGCCCTTCGCAGCCTGGGACTTCGTAGTCACAATATTCACTTCGCGCATCTTGGCGAGGTGCATGGCGTTGACCGCATTCACTTGATCGGAGCCAAGGTGATGCGCGAGCACGCCTTGAACGACCTGGCGCGTCAACGGCTGCGTGTCTACGTCAGCCAGTTCGCCGGCATAGGAGACGTTGATCTCCTTGACAGGTCCGTCGGTGATTTGCGCCGCGAAGCTGCCGAGCTTGCGAGCGAGCGTGAAGTACGGCTCAAGCTTCGCAAGAAGATCGCCGGGTACAGGGGGCATGTTAACTGCATTTTTGTACGGCTCGTTTCTCAAAATGTGCAGCAGCTGCTCGGAAACGTCGATCGCCACATTTTCCTGTGCTTCAACCGTAGAAGCGCCAAGATGGGGGGTTACGATGACCTTGGGGTGCTTCAGGAACGGATGATCGGCTGCCGGCGGCTCTTCCTCGAACACGTCGAATGCAGCACCGGCGACGCGGCCTGCGTCGATGGCTTCGATCAGCGCCTGCTCGTCGATAATGCCGCCGCGCGCGCAGTTGACGATGCGCACGCCGGGCTTAATGACTTCGAACTGCGCTTTGCCGATCATATGCCGGGTCTCAGGCGTCAGCGGAGTATGAACGGTGATGAAATCAGCGCCGCGCACAACGTCGTCGACGGTCGCCAGCGTCACGCCCAGCTTGTCCGCGCGCTCTTCGGTAAGGAACGGGTCATAGCCGAGCACCTTCATGCCGAACGCCTTGGCGCGGGCGGCCACTTCGCTGCCGATCCTGCCCATGCCGAGCACGCCCAGCGTTTTGTTGCGAAGCTCTACGCCGACGAACGATTTGCGGTCCCAAACGCCGCCGATCGTCTTGGCATAGGCTTGCGGGATGTGGCGAGCGAGCGCCATCATCATCGCGAACGTATGCTCGCAAGTCGTGATCGTGTTGCCGTCCGGTGCGTTGATGACGACGATACCGCGCTTCGTAGCCGCGTCGAGGTCGATATTGTCGACGCCGACGCCTGCGCGCCCGATGACCTTCAGCGACTTGCCGGCGGTCATGATCCGCTCGGTAACGCGAGTCTGGCTGCGTACGAGCAGCGCGTCGTATTCGCCGATGATGGCGACCAATTCGTCTTCGGACAGGCCGGTTTTCTTATCGATGGAAATGTCGCTTGCCTCGACGAGGAGCGAGATGCCGAGATCGCTGATCGGATCCGATACCAACACTTTAAACATAGTAATCCCCCTGTACTACGAAGTGATGAATATATAGAAAACACCCTAAAACCCCCGCGGCCCTACCGGACCAACAGCGTTTTGAGGGTGATCTCGTAAAAGCGGCGATTCTTATTGTAAAGCAACGCGACTTGAAAATGCAATGGAAAATGTGGAACAATCGGTGCCCATTCGACGTATATTACGTGTCCGACGAGAAAAAGGGCAGCAGCGGCAAGAGCTCTTTGGAATAATATCTTGATTTTAGGGACAAGTAGTCTCCGCTGCGAATCGCGTCCGTACTGTTCAGCATGTCGACGATCGAACGAATTGTCTTTTGCTTCATCTTGGCGGCTTGGCCGGAATTGATGAAAAAGTCGATTCTTGCAGTCAGGTCTTGCGGCAAGTAGTCGTACTCCGTGCGGTTTAAAAACATGTATTGTGCAGCTACCGTATTTTTGACCAGAAGCGGCAGCTTGGACCATTCCGCATTCGCGAGCACACCGGGCATAACATAGGCGTCCGGCAATGACAGATTGACAGTGGCCCCCCACTTGAGCATCGAGTCGTAGTATTGGCTCTGCGCGAGTAAACCGAGCCGCACCGCCTCGGTGAAGTAGGCATTTTTGGAGACCCTCTCCAGCGCCTCTGCTGCCGAACCTTCGTTAGCATGCGCCGCGAGCTGTCCGAAGCTGCTCTCGTAAAGCTTGAGGCTCTTCAAATAGTTGTTCTGCGCATTCATAAGGCTGGGCGTCAGGCTGGATACGGTCGTCACCTTGGACTCGTTGTACTTGCTCGCCGCAAGCTTCGCAAGCTCCTTCAGCGAAGAGGCGCGATCGACCGTGTCGTCGGACTGCCAGCGCGTGCGAGCTGAGGACCATTCGGCCATCCATTCCCGATGCGGCTGAAATACGTTATGATAGAAGGATACGAGATCCTGCTGGGAATACGCATTGGGAGATTCGACCGGTTTGGACGCCTGGGCGCCTGCCGGCTTCGCATAGAGCGCTTGCGTGCGATCGGTGCCGACCTTGACTCCGCTGAAAAAGGCGGCAATCGCTACAATCAGAAAAAACAAAAAGCCGAGCGCAAAAATCAGATCTGTTCGTGAGAGACGTTTTTCCATTTAATACTCCTCGTGTAGATCGACATGATTAGCTTTTAGTATAAGGAAATGATTAGCATACGTACATAACAAAAATTTACATCAGACGAGGTAACATGCCTAAATTCGACATTAAAAACATTAAACTTAGAAAAGTGACCGTGGACGAGCTCAGCGACAAAATGCTGCTCGTCAATTTGTACGCCACACAGGCGCTTACTTTCATTATCGGATTGGCATGGGTGTTTTTTCAGGGTCAGAATATATTGGAAATATTCAGCGTCCAAGGGTCCTATAATTTCCTTTACTGGGCTGCCGGCCTGGCCGCGCTCGTCGTCGCGTTCGACATCGGCATTTCGCGCTGGATTCCGGATGAAGCCAAGGACGACGGCGGCGTCAACGAGCGGATTTTCAAAAATCGTCCTTTATGGCATATCGTGCTTTTGTGCGCGGTCGTCAGCATATGCGAGGAATTGTTGTTCCGCGGGGCGATCCAGCATTCGTTCGGACCATATTGGACAAGCATTATTTTTGCGGCGATCCATGTCAGATACCTTCGTCACTGGATTCCGACGGGGATGGTGTTCGCCATCAGTTACGGTCTCGGTTTGCTTCTTACGCATACCGGGACGATTTGGGCGCCTATTTTTACCCATTTTCTAGTCGATCTGACGATGGGAATTATTATACGGTACCGGAGGGAAGAGGAGTAATGAGCGAGGAGCGTCATCCGACAGCATGGGATAAATACGTAGAGGCCAAGCGGCATGCACTGTCGCCGGATGAAAAGGAAGAGGAAGTCGCCGATCAGGAACCGATGTCGATGGAGCAGCTGGAACGCGCGATTGCGGAAACCGCGGCCGCATCCGGGCTGCCGGAGACCGGCATGCCGCCCAGGGCGGTCGTCCATCCTTCCGCGCGCAAAAGCTACAGCAAATGGTTTTACCGCCTGCTGCTCGTTTTGTTTTCGGCGCTTGTCGGCTTTTTGCTCTGGTGGGGCTACGAACATTATTCAACGGTTTAAAATCGAAGCGACGCCTCCGATTTCGCTTGGCGAAAAAGGAAAGCGTCGCTTTTTTGTTTAAAAGCCGGTCTCGATCGTTGAAGGATCGACGAACGTGTAACCTTTACCTTCAAGGGTGGTCAGCAGCTGATCCAGCGCAGCTGCGGTCCAGGGCAGCTCGTGCATCAGGATGTTGCTGCCGGCATGAAGCTGGTCCGTCACATTGTCGATGATCGCTTTCGTCTTATCTTTGATCTTCGTACCGGACATCGTCCAATCCAGAGAGCCGTTGGACCAAGTCATGAACAATAGGCCGTTGTCCGCAGCGATCTTGTGGACGTCATCGTTGGCGGAGGCGTTGGGCGGTCTGAAAAAGACAGGGCGCTTGCCGATCGTCGCTTCGACGATATCCTGTACTTTTCCGATCTGCGCTTTAATCGATTCGGCGTTTTCCTTGCCGAGCTGGATATGCTCGTACGAATGATTGCCGACCGTCTGACCCCTTTGGTCGATTTCCTTGAGCAGCTCGGGATGTGCCTTCACGCGGTAGCCGTTGACGAAAAAGATCGCTTTGGCGTGATGTTTGTCCAGCGTATCGAGGATCGGGTTAAGTGTTTTTTCGTCCTTCGGGCCGTCGTCGAAGGTCAGCAGCACTACTTTTTCGCTGTTGGCCGTCTTATCGAGCGGCACGATGTCGTAATTTTTGTTCATTTTGTAGGTTTTCGCACCGGTCTGCGGCGTTGCGGACGCGCTTGGCGACGGCGATGCGGAAGGCGTTGGAGAAGGCGATTCCGAAGGCGTGCTATCCGCAGTCGGCGCCGCCGAAGACGCTTCTGCGGCAGGGGATGACATAGGCGAAACGGTCGGAACGGCGGAAGGCGAAGCATTCCCGTTCCCGTTGCCCCCGCATGCGGCCAGTGCGACGGCGAGCGCGCCGACGGCGGACCAGCCTGCGACGTTTTTCAGCATGTACATGACATCCTTTCGACTGAAATGAAGCATCTAACGATTGTACCATACCCACCGCCCAAGGGGGCCAATCTTCTTCCTGAATTTAAGCGGGATGAAGCGACAGGCGGAGGCTACAATAAGCGTGGAACCCCAACAGGCTTAACAGCTTCAATATCCGTAAAGAGGAGGCGATAGCATGAAAATGGCTACATTCGTCATGGGCGGCCTCGTGGGCGCAGCCTTGACGGTCGCGATTCGCCGCAGTCCGAAGTGGTCCGTTGCCGCCGGCATGCTCGGCCGGGAGCTAAAAAACCGTTCTTTCGGCATGAAGGAGGGCGCAATCGGCAAAATGTTCGATATGCGCTTCGGCTCGGACCACAGCGAACGCAGGAGTGCGTCTGCGAGCGAGGGCAGCAGAAAAAGAGCTTCCTATGATACGGAAACGAACAAAAGCGGTCTTGGCGAGATCGCAAGCATCGTTTCCAAGGACGCTGGCGTTCGCGATGAAGTGAACGAGATCCTCTCGGAAAGCGGCCAGCATCGGATCTAAATTGCCAGGCGGCGGCGTCGCTGCGTATTCCTTAAGGGGAGACGCTGGACGCCGTTTTTTATTTAGGTGCCCAAAAAGGCCTGTCCAAGTTCTTTCTATACTTAAATTTGTGGGTTTTGGCTAGTGCAATTCAAGGGTAGAAGTGATAACATATGTTAAAGCACAAAATACACACGTATTGCCCGTTGCGTCATACGCTGTTATCACCCATCGTGTGCAGAAGGGAGGATCCTGTCATGAGGATGGAGCGGCTTAGCCAAGACAAGATTAGGATTTTCCTTACCTTTGACGATCTGTCGGAACGCGGGATCCAGAAGGAAGACATGTGGCGGGAAATTCCGAAGGTTCACGAGCTCTTCAGCGAAATGATGGACCAGGCTTACAGCGAGCTTGGCTTCGACGCTTCCGGACCGCTGGCGGTCGAAGTGTTCGCGATGCCTGCCCAGGGCATGGTCGTCATCGTCACGAGGGGCAAGATGGAGAGGGACTCCGAGGCGGGCGCCGAGGAAGAGCTCGACGAAGAAGTGTACGAAATGGAAGTCACGCTTGAACAGAGCGAAGCCATCATATATCGGTTCCGTGACATCGAGGACGCCATCGGCGCAGCCAAGATGCTGAAGTCCCAGATCACGGACGAGGGCCGGATGTACAAATATCAGAACCATTGGATATTGTGCTTCGACCCTTCCACCGGCGAGAACGCGAACGACAACGCGCTGATTGCGATTCTTGCGGAATACGGCGACGCGACATCCGTCACGCCGGCCGTGCTCGAGGAATACGGACAGTTGGTTATCCCGGCCCATGCCGTGCAAGTGCTGACGGAGCATTTCGCCTGATTCGGCGCTCCCAGACGGACATGCTGCATAAAAACGGCGAACGTTTTTAGTGCAGCTGTCCTTTTTTGCGCTTATAATACAAGATAGAAAGGAGGGGATTCGCCTTGCTGATCATCAGCATGCTGGCCGCGGCTATCGCGCCGGGTCTCGCCTTGCTCACCTATTTTTACTGGAAGGACCGTTACGATACCGAGCCGCTGTCGATGGTGTCCAAAATGTTCGTGACCGGCGCGTTGATCGTGCTGCCGATTATGATCGTACAACGGGGACTCATGATCTGGCTCGGCGAATCGCCTTTTGCGTTTTCGTTCGTCATTTCCGCCGGCGTCGAAGAGTTTTTCAAATGGTTTGTGCTCTATCATATCGTTTTTAACCATACTGAATTCGACGAGCCCTACGACGGCATCGTATACGCGACGGCAGTGTCGCTCGGGTTCGCCACGATCGAAAACGTAATGTACGCTTTCGCCGAGCCTTCGACCTTCGGCTCGCTGCTCGTCCGCGCGCTGCTGCCAGTTTCCGGACATGCCTTGTTCGGCGTGGTGATGGGGTACTTCATGGGCAAAGCGAAATTCTCCAAGGGCAAGCAAGCACGCTTGTTCCAATCGATGGCGTTCGTGCTTCCGATCGCATGGCACGGCATCTACGATTTTCTGATGCAATCGCTGCCGAGAACGTGGATGTGGATCATCGTGCCTTTCATGCTCTTGCTTTGGTTCCGCAGCATCCGCTACGTCCAAAGCGCCAACGACGTCTCGCCATTTCGGCTTGTGCATCGCGAAGAAGGCGGTTAAAGCTCCCGGATTGTGGCGATACTGGTTTTTAACAGTTGCGGGAGCGAGGGAGTTCATTGAACAACGTACGCGTCAAAGTCACGATCAGATGCAAATCCTGCGGAGAAAAATTTATTTTGCGGGGCAAGCGGGAACGCGGGAAGATCGATACCGGATTCAGGCAATGTGTCTGCGGAAATGCGGATCGATTCGATATCGAAGAAGCAAATGCATAAAGCCGGCTCCTCATACCCACACTAACGGCAATCCGTAGTCTGGGAATGAAAGGGGCCGTTTTTGATGTACAAACGATTAAGCGCAGTAATGTTCCCGCTTTGCGCGTTGTTGCTCGCAGGTGCCGTCTTTTGGGGATACCAGGAGCATCAGGAGAAAAACGCGGTGCTGATCAAGGCGGAAAACCAATACCAGCGGGCGTTCCACGACTTGACGAACCATATGGGCAGCCTGCAGGAGCAGCTTGGCAAGACGCTTGCGGTCAACAGCGCTTCCTATCGCATGCAGCGCAAGGGGCTGGTGAATGTATGGCGGCTAACCAGCCAGGCTCAAAACGAAGTGAACCAGCTTCCGCTTACGCTCCTGCCGTTTAATCAAGCGGAAAACTTTTTGACCCGTATATCCGATTTTGCTTACCGGACGTCCGTTCGCGATCTTACGAAGGAGCCTCTGTCCGATCAGGAAACGCAAACGATGCAATCCCTGTACGCCAAAGCCGCCGACATCAACAAAGAGCTGGGCAAAGTTCAGGATGCCGTACTCTCCGATCATTTAAGGTGGATGGACGTCGAGGTCGCGATCGCAAGCGCCGATCAGACGGTAGACAACTCGATCATCGACGGCTTCAAGACGGTGGACAAAAAAGTTTCGTCCTATCCGGAAAACGACTGGGGACCTTCGTCCGCCTCCCAGCATCTTCAGCGTGCGCGCGGCAGCGCGTCCGGTCCGAGGATTTCGGCGGAGGAGGCGCAGCGAAAAGCCCGCGATTTCCTCGGCATCTCTGCGCTTTCGAGCGGCCAAAAGATCACGGTCACCGAAAACGGAGCGAAAACCGAGCATCCGACATACACGGCCACGTTGAGCGCATCGAATCATACGTCCCAGGCGGACGGCAAGCCGAATGTCGTAATGGATTTTACGGCAAACGGCGGCAAGCTGCTGTGGTTCATGAATCCGCGTGTCGTCAAAACAAGAAGTCTCAGCGTGGGCGCGGCTAAGCAAAAGGCGATCGAATTTCTGAAGGGAAAAGGCTATGACGCGATGACGCCGGTTACTTACGACGAATACGACCATGTCGCGGTGTTCACGTTCGTGGCGGACAAAAACGGCGTGCTTATTTATCCGGACAAAGTGACGGTAAGGATTGCGCTGGACAACGGAGAGGCAGTCGGACTTCAGGCGGCGGACCATGTCTATCATGACGCGGGCATTGCCGTAGGCAAGGCGAATATCGACGAGATCAAAGCCAAGTCCGTGCTTCACCCGAAGCTTCAAGTGACGGGGCACCACCTGGCCGTTATTGAGAACGACGAGGATAAAGAAGTGCTGTGCCACGAATATACCGGCAAGATCAACGGGGCGCAGTACCGTATTTACCTTAACGCAGATACGGGCATCGAAGAGAAGGTCGAGCAAATCCCGGATTCGGCAAGAGCGATTTTGTAGCTGATTTGCCTGAACCCGCCGGACAGAAAACCGGTCCGGCGGATTTCTATATTTTGACCACTTGCCATCTGCCGCCGGACAAGCGATCGTGCTATAATGCAAAGGATAATACGAACTAGAGGACAATGTTCGCATAATTCCGACATTATACAGCAGTCGCATGGAGGTGCAGCGTGCTTCCCAAGATAGGTCAAATGCTCTACATTCAGCCCCATGCGGCGACGAACGACGGCGGGGCGCCAGGCATGCTCCGTTCTCGCGTTACGGATGCGGACGATCGGTTTTTGTATGTGGATATTCCCATCGACGAACAGACGCGCAGGCTCCACCGGACCGAGCCCGGAGACGAGCTTAAGCTTACATACTTCACGTCGGAAGGCGTCAAGCACCAGTTCGCCGCCCACGTTCATTCGATACGCAGGGACAGCATCAGCCAGCTCGTCATTCCAAAGCCGGATCCGGAGCAGATATCCAGAGAACAGCGCAGAAGCTTTCTTCGCGTCGAGGCGCAGCTCGAGATTGCGATCCGGCTCGGCGAGAAGATGCGCTTCACGGCGCTGACGGACGATGTCGGCGGCGGCGGCGTATCATTCAGATGCGATCGCAAGTGGCCGATCACGCCGAACATGAAGGCGAACTGCTGGCTCCTATTGAACTACAAGTCCGGTACCGTCACGCATGCGCAATTCGAAGCCGAGATCGTCCGGATCGTGCCCGTCGAACCTCACCACAATCTGGTCATGATGCGGTTTCAGGACATTCAGGATACCGACCAGCAAAAGATCATCCGTTATTGCTTTGAAAAGCAACTCGAAAGAAGGAAGGATTAAACAAAAAAAGGGGCACTGGCAGCATGGACGGCAAAGGAGGCCGCCACCGCGCGGACCGCGCGCGGGCGGCGGAGCGCGTCGATGGATTGTTGCGGGCGGCGGCGTTGGCCGGCGCGATCTTGCTTATATTGACGCAGTTGCTGCTGCGCGTCCCCGAGATCAGGACGTTGATCGTTCCCGGCGAACGCGCCGAAGGAATACGCTACGAAGCCGAATAGACCCTTGTCTATTCGGCTTGCTTTTTTGCATCTGAATATATGCTGTGGTATAATTTGTTCATTCGTGCGCAGGCGGTCGCTGGCTGGTTTAATGCTCATGCAGGCGTTGCCGAACAGCTTCGTCTCCGCCTTGCCGCAGGCCGATGGACCCTCCTGTCTAATCGACCGGATGCATCAACGTTTGTGCGCTCTAGGAGGCTTGTTGCTACTTCATGAATGAACGTTATCCGCACCGCATCAACATTGCGATCGACGGTCCGGCCGGAGCGGGCAAGAGCACGGTCGCCAGGCTGGTCGCCAGCGAGCTTCAATACGTATATGTGGACACGGGCGCCATGTACCGTGCCGTCACCTTTGTCGCGCAGTCTCGCGGGCTTCAGCTGGACGACAACGACAGTCTGGCCGCGCTCTCGTCGGGGCTGGACATCTCGTTGCTTCCCGGCGAAGGGGGCCAGATCGTTCTGGCGGACGGCAAGGACGTGACCGGGTTGATCCGCACGCGCGAGGTAACGGCATCCGTATCGCTGGTTTCCGCGAATGCCGCCGTAAGGTCGCGCATGTCCGAGCTACAGCGCCGGATGGCAGCCGCCAAAGGCGTGGTAATGGACGGGCGAGACATCGGGACTCATGTGCTGCCCGACGCGGAGCTCAAGGTATTCTTGACCGCATCGCCGCGGGAACGCGCGAACCGCAGGTTTTTGGAGCTCGGAGATCAGCCGGGCGTGACCCTCGATCAACTCGAAGAAGAGATCGCCTTGCGCGACCGGCTGGACAGCGAACGCGAGATCGCGCCGTTGCGCCAAGCCGCCGACGCGCTGCTGATCGATTCGACGGGACGTTCGATCGCCGAGATCGTGGACGAGATCGTATCGTTAGGCCGTACGGCAGCGCAAGCGATCGCTGTAAGGGAGAATTGACCGATGCTTTACCGGTTCGCGAGAGTGCTGCTTAGAGTCCTGTTCAAGCTGCTTTACCGTTTCGAGGCCATCGGCGCAGATCGGATTCCCGCCCGGGGCGGCGTGATTCTCGCCAGCAACCATACGAGCCTGCTCGATCCGATCGCACTCGGGATCGGCGCCGAGCGCAAGGTTCATTATATGGCCAAGGCGGAGCTGTTCAAAATTCCCGGCTTCGGCGCGTTAATTACGAACCTTGGCGCTTTTCCGGTTAAGCGCGGCGGCGTCAGCAAAGAGGCGATTCGCACCGCGATCGGCATTTTGCGCGAGGGCAAGGTGATGGGGATTTTCCCGGAGGGAACGCGCAAGGACGTCGGCCTCATGGGCAAGCGCGGCGCGATGAGCATGGCATTTCGTGCCGGCTCGGCGGTCGTGCCAGTAGCTTTGGTCGGCAGCTATCGTCCTTTTACGAAAATGAAGGCCGTTTACGGCGCGCCGCTTGATATGGAGCAGCTTGCGGGCGACGGTTCGCCGGAGTCGCAAGAAGCAGCTACCGAGCTGCTGATGTCCAGAATCAAAGAAATGCTGAACTCGGGCAGGCCAGCGCAATAATTTAATTCTTCCGGCGCATACTACGGTCATTCGTCCTATTTTTATACTTAAGTGATTTAAACCCCGCGTTGCGGGTTTAAATAAAGTTGTGGTAGAACTGAGGAGGTTATTTCCATGTCTGAAGAAATCAATGTCCAGGAATCCGCCGCGCAGGAGCCTGTCGCTGCCGACAATGCCGCAGAGACGGTAACGCAAGACGCGCTGGAGAACGTTGTATCGCTGAAAAAGGGCGATACCGTGAAGGGAACCATCGTTAAAATCGAAGACAACCAAGCTTATGTGAGCCTTGGATATAAATACGACGGTGTCATCCCGCTCCGCGAGCTCTCCAACGTCAACCTGGAGAATGCTTCCGACGCCGTACAGATCGGTCAGGAAGTCGAAGCCAAGGTCGTCAGCATCAACGACGAAAAAGCAAGCCTTGTCCTCTCCAAGCGTCAAATCGACGGCGCGAAGGCATGGGATGAACTCCAAAGCAAATTCGACAACGGCGAAGCGTTCGAAGTCACGGTTTCCGACGTCGTCAAGGGCGGCCTGGTCGCTGACGTAGGCGTACGCGGCTTCATTCCCGCTTCGATGGTTGCACGCACGTTCGTTGAAGACTTCTCCGATTACAAGGGGCGTACCCTTCGTGTCAAGGTGAAGGAAATCGATCGTGAAAACAACAAAGTGATTCTGTCGGCCAAGGAAGTGCTCGAAGCCGAATACGAAGCACAAAAGCAAACGGTTATGGAATCCCTGCAACCGGGTCAAGTGCTTGAAGGCACGGTTCAGCGTCTTACTCCGTTCGGCGCGTTCGTCGACATCGGCGGCGTAGACGGACTGGTACACGTTTCCGAGATCGCTTGGAATCACGTTGCGCATCCGGCCGACGTTGTTTCCGAAGGCCAAAAGGTCAACGTGAAGGTGCTGAGCGTCGACACGTCGATCGGCAAGATCAAGCTGAGCATCAAGGCCGCTCAACCAGGTCCGTGGGAATCGGTTAACGGCCAATTCAACACCGGCGATGTTGTGACGGGCGTCGTGAAGCGCCTTGTGACTTTTGGCGCATTCGTCGAGATCGCTCCGGGCGTAGAAGGCCTTGTGCACATCTCCCAAATCGCACACCGCCATGTTGCTACGCCGCATGAAGTGCTGAAGGAAGGCCAAGAAGTTCAAGCGAAGATTTTGGACTTCAACCCTGCCGAGAAGCGCGTGTCGCTCTCCATCAAGGAGACTGAAGAAGCGCCTGCTCAACCTGAACGTGCACCGCGCGAGCCCAGAGGCAGACGTGAAGAGTCCAACATCCCCGCTCCTGAAAGCATGAGCTTCACGCTTGCCGAGAAGTTCGGCGACAAGCTGAGCAAGTTTAAGTAAAATCAACCCATATGTACGACAGCGCTGCAGAAGCTCTTCTGCAGCGCTTTTTTGCGTTTTGAGAATAATATTTTTGAGGATTACTAAGCTGTGCATACTAAGGAATGGAAAGGAATCCGGTCAGAGGGGGGAAAGGCATGATTACGGCAAAGTGGCTGGCCGGTCACCATGAATTAATCGGTGTGACGCTCGGCACGCTATTCGGCTTTTTGGCGCGGGTTGTTATGTTGCGCAGCGATTACAGGCAGTACCCGGCCTACCCGCACGGCAAAATCATTCATTTGGCGCTCGGGCTCATCGCAGGCGCTTTGGGCGCTGTGGCCGTCCCGGCGCTTATGAGCAAGGATTATACGGCGATCACGTTTCTGTCGCTTGCAGCGCAGCAGTTCAGGGAAGTGCGCAATATGGAAAGGGGAACGCTGACGGCGATCGATCACCAAGAGCTCGTTCCGCGCGGCGCCACCTATATCGAAGGCATCGCCGTCGTTTTTGAAGGACGCAACTATTTGTCGATTGCGACTGCGCTGATTGTCAGCTTTGCGGCAACGATAATCGGTTGGATCTGGGGCGTGCTGCTCGGAATCGTATGTATCGTGATCGTCCTGCGGTTTATGAAGGGAAAAACGATCAAGGACATCGCGGAAGTATCGTTCGCGACTGTGACGGCGGAAAATGCGAGCGTAACGGTCGGGCCGGTCTATATGATGAATGTCGGACTTGAATCGGACCTTGAGATCATCCGCAAGCAAGCTCTCGGGTTTATGCTTACGCCAGTAAGCGATGATGCGAAAGTAACACTTTCCAATCTGGGACTTAGGCAGGCGATTTTGCACGATTTATCGACAAGGCTCGGCGTTTATCGGGACGACGGTGAGCCGGCGCTATTGCCGATCGCCAAGCTCGATTTGGAGACAGGAGCGCTCGGCGTACTGCTGCTGCCCAGGGAACACGGGATGGAGAAGGCGCTCAAAGCGATGCGCGACGTGCCTCTCCTAGAGTCGGCTGTCCGCAGACCGACGAAGGCCAACAAGACGAAGGGAGAGCCTGCCCATGGCTAAAATCGTCATGCTTCTGACAACGGATCCGACAAATATATCGGAAGGCTCGGCCGCGCTGATCGCCAAGTCGGAGGAGGAACTGCAAAACTTGACGAATTTGATGGAGAAAATACTCGATTGCGCCGCCCACAAGCTAAAGGACGGATTGTATATGATCGTCGATCGGCATTAGCGAAGCTCGGGCAAGGGCAAGTCTTTAGGAACCGTTAGCCAAGGCGGGGTATTTTTGTTATGATACTCTTTGTATGATTCAGAGGAATTCCTTAAGGAGTGAAAGTATGGCAAGACCAGTCATTGCCATCGTAGGGCGTCCCAACGTAGGGAAGTCTACGATTTTTAATCGCATAATCGGTGACCGCTTGGCCATCGTCGAAGATAAGCCGGGCATTACGCGCGACCGGATCTACGGCACCGGCGAATGGAGCGGCCGCAGCTTCAGCGTGATCGATACCGGCGGGATCGAGATCGACGGCGAAGACGGCATGCTTCGCCTTGTCCGCATGCAAGCGGAGCTCGCCATCGAAGAAGCGGATCTCATCGTGTTCATGGCCGATGCCAAATCGGGCGTTACCAACGCCGACGAAGAAGTCGCCCAAATATTGTTCCGTTCGGGCAAGCCGGTCGTCGTCGCCGTTAACAAGGTGGACAACCTGCAGCGCATGGACGATATTTATGAATTTTATAGCCTCGGCTTCGGCGATCCCATTGCGCTCTCGGGCTCTCACGGCATAGGTATCGGAGACTTGCTCGAAGCTTGCGTGGAGCGCCTGCCTGTCGGTGAAGATCAGGAGTACGACGACGATGTGATCAAAGTCGCCTTGATCGGACGTCCGAACGTCGGCAAGTCCTCGCTCGTAAACGCGATTCTCGGCGAAGAGCGCGTCATTGTGAGCGAGATCGCAGGCACGACGCGCGACGCCATCGATACGCCATTCGCCAAAGACGACCAGCGGTACGTTCTGATCGACACCGCGGGCATGCGCAAGCGGGGCAAGGTGTACGAGACGACCGAGAAATATAGCGTCATGCGGTCGATGAAAGCCATCGAACGCGCGGATGTTGTCCTCGTCGTCATTAACGGCGAAGAAGGCATCATCGAGCAGGACAAGCATATCGCCGGATATGCGCACGAGATGGGCAAGGCGTCCGTCTTTGTCGTCAACAAGTGGGATGTCGTCGAGAAGGACGACAAGACGATGCAGCACTTCACCAATTCGATCCGCGACCATTTCCTGTTCATGTCGTATGCGCCGATCGTGTTTTTGTCCGCGCTCACGAAGTCCAGGCTGCACCGCCTGTTGCCCGTCATCGACCGGGTCGCCGAGCAGCACGCAATGCGCGTGCCGACGCATCTGCTTAACGATGTCGTAGCGGACGCGGTAGCGATCACGCCGCCGCCGACGGACAAGGGCCGCAGGCTGCGCGTGAATTACGCGACGCAGGTATCCGTCAAGCCGCCGACGATCCTTATTTTCGTGAACGATCCCGAATTGATGCACTTCTCGTACGAGCGTTATTTGGAAAACAAGATTCGGGCCGCGTTCGATTTCGAGGGCACGCCGCTGCGCCTCTTCACGCGTCGCAAGTCCGATCAGGAATAGGAGAGAACCGTGTTGCTGCCAGCCGTCATCGCCGTCGTCTTCAGTTATTTGCTCGGTTCCGTCTCCTTCAGCATCCTTTTCGCCCGCTGGCTCCGCAAGATCGATATCCGCCAGCATGGGAGCGGCAATGCCGGCGCGACCAATACGCTTCGCGTGCTCGGTAAAGGACCGGCCATCGCCGTATTCGTGCTGGACATCGCGAAAGGACTCGTCGCCGTCGCAATCGGTCAAGCGATCGCCGGAGAACAGGGCTCCTGGCTCGCCGTCGCTTGCGGTCTGGCTTCGATCGCCGGGCACAACTGGCCGCTTTATTTTCGCTTCAAGGGCGGGAAAGGCATTGCGACAACCGTTGGCGCGCTCATTTATATGGCTCCGCTTCCGGTCGTCGCCGCCGGCGTTGTCGCCATTATCCTCATCGTGATTACGCGGTACGTCTCGCTCGGCTCTATGGTGTTCGCAGCACTCGTACCGGTCATTCTCGGCCTGGCGGGCGAGATCGGCCCCGTTTTTTGGGGAGCGCTCATTTTGGCGCTGCTTGCCATCGTCCGTCACCGCAAAAACATCGTTAAGCTGATGAACGGCACCGAGAACAAAATCGGCGCCAAAAAGAAGGAGGATTCGCATGGCATCTAGCCAAGTTACCGTCCTGGTTGCCGGAAGCTGGGGCACGGCGCTGGCTTGCGTGCTCGCGGACAACGGTCACCAAGTAAAAGTATGGACGCGCGGTGCCGCTCAAGCGGATGAAATCAACGAATCCCATACGAATCGTAAATACTTGAAGGATGCCGAGCTGCCCGAGTCTCTGATTGCGACGACAAACATGGCAGAGGCGCTCCGCGAAGCGGACGCCGTCGTATTCGTCGCGCCGTCGTCGGCCATGCGCGAGGTTGCGCAAGCAGCCGCGGCGCATCTTAAGCCGGAGGCGCTTATCGTTCATGCGACCAAAGGCTTCGAGACGGGCAGCTTAAAACGAATGTCTCAAGTGCTCTCCGAAGAATTGGGGCATCCCGAAGGCTCCATCGTCGTATTGTCCGGTCCGAGTCATGCCGAAGAAGTCGTAATGCGATTGCCGACGACGGTCGTCGTTGCCGCCAGCGAATTAAAGCAGGCGGAGGCGGCACAGGATTTATTTATAAACGACGCCTACTTCCGCGTCTATACGAATCCCGATTACATCGGGGCGGAGACCGCCGGCGCGATCAAAAACATCATCGGTCTCGGCGCAGGGCTTTCGGACGGCCTCGGCTTCGGCATCAACGCCAAATCCGCGCTCGTCACGCGCGGCCTCGCCGAGATCGGCCGTTTGGGTTCCGCCATGGGCGCCCATATGCTCACTTTCGCCGGACTCGCGGGCGTCGGCGACTTGATCGCGACTTGTACGAGTAGACATAGTCGCAATTATCGCGCCGGGGAGCTGCTCGCCCAGGGACTTGGCTACGAAGAAGTGCAGGAGCGGATCGGAATGGTCGTCGAAGGCGTCCGTACGACGCTTGCGGCCTCCAAGCTCGCCGTCCAATATGGCGTCGAGATGCCAATTACGGCGCAGCTTCATGCCGTGCTTTTCGAAGGCAAGCCGCCGCTGCAAGCGGTGGAAGCGCTCATGGGAAGAGTGCGCACGCATGAGATCGAGGAGACTGTTCTTTTTAATCGTACATAGCTACCACAGAAGGTCGTCCATCGTCTTCAGGCCCGCCCACACCGCCGCCCCTCGTGCCTCATAGAATATAGAGCATGATTTGCGGAGGAGGGGAAGCATGGACAAGAAGATCTCCAAGGATGTTCTTAATTCAGTGAGCAAGAAGACGGGCAAGCCCGTATCGGAATCGTCGCTCAAAAAAATCGCGCAAAAGGTGTCCCCGGACATCATGCAAAGCGAAGCGCAGCTCCGCCAGCTGATCAAGCAGGTATCGAGCACAGCAGGCGTGCCCGTGTCGGAGGAGACGATCAAGGAGATCGTTGGCGCCGTCAAAAAGAGCGGTTTTAACATTGGCAATCTTGAGGGACTTATGAAAATGATGCTTAAAAAATAAAAGCCCTGGCCGCGTGAGCCTCTCTCCCCCATACAGGGAGCGGGGCTTTTTCGCATGTCGCGCGCTGTCGATCGGTCACGGGTGATGGTTGGCGAAGCATTCCATTCATCGATTTCGAACAATGGGGCAAGCTGAAGCAGTATTAATCCAAACGGAATAAGGAAGGGGAGACGCACTGCCATGACGATGGATACGAGCGTCCGCGACCACTTTTTGACAGCCGTCAGACATCGTCGCAGCTTTTACGGCATCAGCGACGAAGCGATCGTTCCGGACGAGCGGATCGAGGAGATCGTTAAGGAAGCGGTTAAGCATACGCCGTCTTCGTTTAACTCCCAGAGCGCCAGAATCGTGCTGCTGCTCAAGAAGGAGCACAAGAAGTTCTGGAACATTACGACAGAGACGCTTCGCAAAGTCGTCTCCGATCCCGAACAGTTCAAAGCGACGCAAGAGAAGATGAACGCCTTCGCCGCCGGCTACGGCACCGTGCTGTTTTTTGAGGACCAGACGGTTATCGAAGGCTTGCAGCAGCAGTTCGCTTCCTACAAGGACAATTTCCCCAAGTGGTCGGCGCATTCCTCCGGCATGCATCAATTCGTCATCTGGACGGCGCTCGAGACCGAGGGCTTCGGCGCTTCATTGCAGCATTACAATCCGCTCGTGGACGAAGAGGTCAAGCGCACGTGGAAACTGCCCGACAGCTGGTCTTTGATCGCGCAGATGCCGTTCGGCAAACCGGTCGCGCAGCCGGGAGAAAAAACGTTCAAGCCGCTCGAGGAAAGAATCAAGATTTTCAAGTAATGAACGAGAGACGCCGCCGAAGCAATGCAACGGCGGTTTTCGTCATTTTTGCGTACGAAAGGCGAATGTGATTGAAGAATGTGGTATAATATGTTCCGTTTTATAGCATTGGATTGACGATTGTTCGCGACCTTTTTCGCGTGACGGTCATTGCCATACATAAGGCTGCAGGGTTTAGGAAGGGACTGTTATTTAGCTATGGATCCGATGATGAAAATGTGGGTGTCGTTCGTCGGCATCGGACTGATGGTTTTATCGGCGGTGCTGATTATGCTCGCCAGGGCGAAGACCAAGGGCGCGCTGCGTTTCGGGCTTTCCTTCGTCGCCTTCATCATGCTGCTTGTCGGCATGGTATGCGGACTTATATCGATCATTTGACAACATGAATCAGGCCGGGGGATTTGATTATGCTTACGCTTAAAGGTAGAACGATCGAGTCGCGCTTGGAGCCGCGAATCGGCGCCACACTGCTGGAGCTTGCGCTCGGCGCAGGCGTCGATTGGCAGTTCAATTGCTCGAGGGGCACTTGCGCGCGCTGCCGCTGTCTCGTCACGGAAGGCGGCGCGCTTCTGGAGGAGTCGACCGACGCCGAATGGGACCGTCTCGGGCCGGAAGAGCTGGATGCGGGCTATCGACTCGGCTGTCAGGCGCGCGTCGAGTCGGCGGGCACAATCTCGGCCGTCAACCGGACGTACTTCTAAGGAGCTGAAGGACATGCCGATAGAAGGAGCCGGAGAGCACATCCTGAATGCACTGTCCGCGATCGCGGAGGCGACTGGGGAGTGCGGCGCAAAATGGGTGGTCGGCGGCAGCGCCGGGCTTGCACTTCGGGGGGCGCGGCTTGCTTCGGCGCCGAGAGACCTGGATATTTATGCGGATGCTGCCGCGGCGGCGGCGCTGCATGAACGGCTTGCCGGTTGGGCCATTGACGATCAGGAATGGGACGAAACAGGGCGCTACCGTTCGTTATTGTCCCATTACCGGTATGGCGGCGTCACGATCGATTTAGTGGGGGATTTCGAGATTCGGGTCCAGGGCTCTCGGTATTCGACCGAAGTCGACGCTTTTTTATATGCGCACGGGAACGACTGGATCCCGCCGGACGGCAAGTCGACTATTCGTCTTATGCCGCTCGGGCACGAGCTTATTTTTAACCTGCTGCGCGAGCGGCAGGACCGCACGCTCGAGGCGGCCCGGCTCATTCGGGAGGAGCCGGAGGCGCATTTGCCTGCGCTTGAGCGTCTCGCGGCCAGACAATCGCTGTCCGAAGACGTCTTGAGCGAGCTTTGGCGTCTGACGGCCGCGGTACCCGAGGAGGAAACGGACGATGGGCGATAAAGGCGGCTGCGAGGTCGAGTTCGGACCGGAAGGACAGACCGTAAACGTCAGAGCCGGCACGACGCTGCTTGATGCAGCCAGGCGGGCCAAAGCGCCGGTGCGTACGAGGTGCGGCGGCGTCGCCGGCTGCCTGATGTGCAAGGTAAGCGTGCCGACGACTTGCGGGGATGCGCTTACGCCGCCTACGGAGGCGGAGCGACGCAAGCTCGGTCCACTGCTGGAGCAGGGCGTAAGGCTGTCCTGCCAGTCGCGTGTCCGGCGCTCCCTTCGGGTCGAGGTTCCCGAAGACCCGCTTAAGGCGGCCGTGCGCAGGCAGCTTGAACGTCAGCGATCGGACGATCTATGGTAAACGACAAGCCGCGAGAGACGGCGTACATAGGGGGCTTTTGGATTTGAACAGATCGCTATGGATTAAAAACGGCCGGCTGGCGGCTAAGCGAGCTGCTATGCTGGTATGTGCGCTAGCGTTGCTGCCGCTGGCAGGCTGCTTGTACCCGGACGAATATACGCCATCGAACCAGGTGTCTGCCAAAGAGTCGGTGAGCGCCATACAGGCGGCCGTCGACAGCTACCGCAAGGACACGGGACTTTTGCCGATCGAAAATGCTTCGGAGGGTACGCCGCAATACGAGAAATTCCGTCTCGACTTCGCCAAGCTGAAGCGAATGGGGTATGTAACCGATATTCCCAAGGAAGCGTTTGAGAGCGGCGGCTCCGGCCAATTTCTCATTATCGACGAAGAAAGCGATCCGAAGGTGAAGCTGCTGGATCTCGCGGTCTATCAGTCGATCGGCACGGTGCAGTCCAAGGTGAACGCTTATGTGCTGAAGCACAAAGGGAAGCAGCCGGTTGCGGATGAGATCTACCCGGACTTCCGCCGGATCGACTACAAAGCGCTGGGCATCGACGATCCGGCGATCCGCAGCATGTATACCGGACGGGTGCTCGAGCTGATGATCGATCCCGGAAGCGCCGTATACGCGGATTACGGGATCGATATCGTCAAGGCGCTGGAGAAATCCGAGACCAAGCCAGGCGAGACGGAAGATCTGCGGGCGTTGCTGGCTGACGAATCGTTTTACGTACCGGTCAAATCGCCGGTTTACCGTCTGGTGGACGGCGAGCCCCGGGCTTTCCTCAAATAAGGCTGCGCCTCCATGCGCACCAAGCCGAACCGTTCCGCCTGCGGAACGGTTTTTTTGTTGCTTCTTCGGACATAGGCGCCCTTTTCCTGTCATATGATCATTTGGATGAGCGAACGGCGCGCGGGGCGCTTCAAAAATTATGAACCGTCGTCATATTCGCAGGCATGGCACATACAATGATACTAGTCCAAGTTCATGTACGAGTCCGTCGCGCTGACGGAACCGCAGGCTTCGCGATTACGAAGGGGAGGGAATCTAAGTGGAAAAAGTGGACATTTTCAAAGATATCGCCGAGCGTACGGGCGGCGACATCTACCTCGGGGTCGTCGGCGCCGTCCGGACAGGCAAATCGACCTTTATCAAACGATTCGTGGAGACGGTCGTGCTGCCGAACATCGCACATGAAGCCGACCGCGTCAGGGCGGTCGACGAACTGCCGCAGAGCGCGGCTGGCCGTACGATCATGACGACGGAGCCCAAGTTCGTGCCCAACAACGCCGTTCAGATCAAGGTCGGCGAAGGCCTTGAGGTCAACGTGCGGCTAGTCGATTGCGTCGGCTATGCCGTCGAGGGAGCGAAAGGATACGAGGACGAAAACGGACCTCGCATGATTACGACGCCTTGGTTCGAGGAAGCGATTCCTTTCCAGGAAGCGGCGGAAATCGGCACGCGCAAGGTGATCCAGGAGCATTCGACGCTGGGCGTCGTCGTAACGACCGACGGAACGATCGCGGAGATTCCGCGCAGCTCCTACGTCGAGGCGGAGGAGCGCGTCATTGCAGAGCTTAAGGAGGTCGGCAAGCCGTTCGTGCTGATCGTCAACTCGACAAAGCCGAAAAGCGAGGAAGCGCTGGCGCTTCGCGCCGAGCTTGCGGCCAAATACGATATACCGGCGATCACGCTGAGCGTGGCGTCGATGGGCGAGGACGAAGTGCTCGGCGTTCTGCGCGAGGTGCTTTACGAGTTCCCCGTTCATGAAGTCAACGTCAATCTGCCGAGCTGGGTGATGGTGCTGCAAGAGCAGCACTGGCTGCGTTCGAGCTACGAAAATTCGGTTCGGGACACCGTCCGGGACATTCGCCGCCTGCGCGACGTGGACCGCGTCGTCTCGCAATTCCTCGAATACGACTTCGTCGATCGTGCGGGTCTCAGCGGTCTCAACATGGGCCAGGGCGTCGCCGAGATCGATCTGTACGCGCCGGACGAATTGTACGACCGGATCCTGCAGGAGGTCGTGGGCACGGAAATTCGCGGCAAAGACCATCTGCTCCAGCTGATGCAGGAATTCTCCCACGCCAAGCGGGAGTATGATCGCTTCGCCGAGGCGCTCGAGATGGTGAAGACGACCGGCTACGGTATCGCGGCGCCGACGCTGGCGGAGATGCAACTCGACGAGCCGGAGCTGATCCGGCAGGGCTCGCGCTTCGGCGTCCGGCTCAAGGCGACTGCGCCTTCGATCCATCTGATCCGCGTCGACGTCGAATCGGAATTCGCGCCGATCATCGGCACGGAAAAGCAGAGTGAGGAGCTCGTCCGCTATCTGATGCAGGACTTCGAGAAGGATCCGATCAAGATCTGGGATTCCGACATCTTCGGGCGCTCGCTGCACTCCATCGTACGGGAAGGCATCCAGGGCAAGATCGCCATGATGCCGGACAACGCCCGCTACAAGCTGCAGGAAACGCTGGGCCGCATCATCAACGAAGGCTCGGGCGGACTCATCGCCATTATCCTATAAATGGACCAAGGACCGCGCGCCGCTTATGGCGCGCGGCTTTTTAGAAGCTAAGGAAGTGTATATTCGGCGGCCGTTCGCGGACAATGAAGCATTCTTGTCATACCGGAGCTTTCGACAATTAGGCGGTTAAAAAACCTGCATTTGTACATGTATTTTCTGCCGATGAGCGACACGTGATGAAATGCCTGCAAATATACAGGTAAATATAAAGCGCAAGCCGGAAATCGGACGGGTGAAGGGAATTAACTGCGTTTTTGCATCTATCCTGTTTAATCGGAGCTACATCAGCTTAAAAAGATGTAAATTTGCAGGCATTTCTGCGAAAGAAAGACGCTTGCGACAATACGGGGGCCAATGGGAACGGTTTTCGGACGAGACAAGACCGTGTTCCGCGCGACGCCAATTTCGGATATTCGCTAAACAAAACATCGACCGTTTTCCGTGCGACGCCAGTTTCGGATATTCGCCAAACAAAAAAGGGCCGCCAGGATGATCTGCCTCAGGCGGTTTCGTATTATTAGGTCAACCAGAGATGTCTGGTTGATCTATTTTTTTATTGATTGCGGCAGCCGGGAGAACGCCTGACGGTTGATCTTACCGTTAATTCATATTTTATTCTTGTTAAATCGACATCGTTCGCCTAAAATGAATTCTTGTATGATTTATATATGACTATAATCATAAAAACCAATTGACATACTTGGGAATGTTGAATTATATTAATTTTACAAAATGATTTAATAGATTAGGGAGGCCATTTCTAGTGAAAAAGCAATTTCGTTTTGGGACCTGGCTCGCGCTGACCATGGCGCTTGTTCTGCTCCTGGCCGCTTGCGGCAACAAAAACAACAACAATGCCGCATCCAGCGGCTCGGAACCGGCATCGCCGTCCGCTTCGGCATCGGAATCGGCATCGCCATCCGCATCCGACGCCGGAGGAGACGCTGACTCGCTTAAGGGCAAGAAGATCGCGCTCATCATGCGTTTGAACACAGGTACGTTCTCCGCCCAATACGTTGACGGTGTCAAGAAGCAAGTCGAAAAGTTCGGCGGCCAACTTACCGTCATTCCTTCCGATAATAAGCTTGACGTCATGGCCACGAATCTTGACGCAGCCGTCACCCAGAAGTACGACGGCATTCTGATCGACCACGGCGACGCAGGCGCATTGACCGGCGGCGTGGACAAGGCGATCGCGGCCGGCATCCCGGTCGTGGCGTTCGATTCCGGTCTGACCAACGCCGGCGTCACGAGCATCGCGCAAAACGATCAGAAAATGGCTGAGCAGACCCTCGCAGCGCTCTCGAAGGATTCGGGCGGCAAAGGGAACATCGTGAAGATCTGGGTTGCCGGCTTCCCGCCGATGGAATCCCGTCAGATCGCCTACAAGGCTTTCTTGGACGCCAACCCTGACATTAAGGAACTCACAGCGTTCGGCACTGCGGACGGCGCACAACTCGATGCCCAGACGAAGACCGAAGCCATTTTGAAGCAATATCCGGAAAAAGGCAGCATTACGGCCATCTGGGCGGCTTGGGACGAATTCGCTAAAGGCGCGGCCAACGCAGTCAAGCAAGCCGGACGCGACGAGATCAAGATCTACGGCATCGACCTGAGCGACGAGGACCTTGCGCTGATTCAAGATCCGACGAGCCCATGGGTCGCTTCCGCGGCCGTCGATCCGGCCTCGATCGGTCAAGTTCAAGTCCGTTACCTGTACCAAAAGCTGCACGGCGACGATACGCCTCCGACAGTTCAACTGGACTCCGTATACGTGAGCCGCGACGCGCTGCCGACAGACAAAAAAGTAACGACAGCCGATCTGTCCCAATACGTGGACGGATGGGGCGCGAGCGACACGGGCAACACGGATTACCTCAAGGCGCTTGAGCAATCCGTCGGCGCCAAGTAAAATAGGGTAGGGACAAGGACGGCGCGGGATTCTGACCGCGCCGTCCTGTATTGCGATCGGAAGAAAATGCGAAAGGAGAAGCGGATATGAGCGTCTTCGGAGAGCTTGCGATGAGCAACATATCGAAGTCCTTTGCCGGCGTGAGCGCGCTGGGCGGCGTGGACTTTACGCTGCGTCCGGGGGAAGTTCACGCCCTGCTGGGCGCGAACGGAGCCGGCAAAAGCACGTTGATGAAAATATTGTCCGGCGCCTACGCCGCGGACGGCGGCACGATCGAGATCGGAGAACGGAAGCTGTCCATTGCGTCGCCGGCGGATGCCAAGGCGGAAGGCATTCACTGCGTCTACCAGGAAGTCGATACGTCGCTCGTACCCCACCTCACCGTGGCGGAGAATATGATGCTCGACCGGATCGCCTCGGGCAAAGGCGCGATGTGGATGAACTGGTCCGCCATCAGCCGGGAAGCGGAGGCGGTGCTCGCCCGGATCGGATCGCGTATCCCGGTCAAGCGCAGGGCGGACGAGCTTACGCTGGCGGAAAAGCAGATCGTGCTGATCGCCAGGCTTCTCGTGCAGGAAGCGAAGTTCGTTATTCTCGACGAGCCTACGGCCCCGCTCAGTCTTGAAGAAGCGGGCCGGCTCTTCGGCATTATGGACGGGCTTAAAAAGCAAGGCATCGGCATCGTGTTCATCTCGCACAGGCTGCACGAGGTTACGCAAGTCAGCGACCGGATTACCGTCATGCGCGACGGCAACGTCGTGTTGTCGGAGCCGGCCTCCAAGGTCGCTGCGGGCGATATTGTGCGCGCCATGCTCGGCCGCAGCTTTGAGGAAGAATACCCCAAGGCGAACGTGCCGATCGGAGAGACGCTTTTCGAGGTCGAGGACGTCGCTGCCGGACACCGCGTCCGGGGCGTGAACCTGAGCGTTCGGCGTGGCGAGATCGTCGCGGTCGTCGGCCTTGTAGGCGCGGGCAAGACGGAGCTGTCGCGGCTGCTGTTCGGAGCGGACCCCGCCGATCGGGGCAAGGTGAAAATCGCCGGCAAGACGGCGAAGCTCGCCTCTCCTGCGGACGCCGTGCGTGCGGGCATCGCCCTCGTGCCGGAGGAGCGCCGAAAGGAAGGCATTCTCGTCGGCTCCTCGGTCCTTCATAACCTGAGCTTGCCGATTTTGAAGCAGCTTAGCGGTGCGCTCGGCTTCCTCTCCAGGTTATCCGAGCGAAAACATGCGGAAGGGACGATCGTACAGCTGGGCATCCGCACGGCTTCGACGGGCCAGCTTGTCGGCTATTTAAGCGGCGGAAATCAGCAGAAGGTCGCCATCGGCAAATGGATGGCGACCGACGCCGAAGTCTTTATGTTCGATGAGCCGACCAAAGGCGTGGACGTAGGCGCGAAGCGGGATATATTCCGCATCATCGGGGAGCTGGCGGCGGCGGGCAAGGGCGTCCTGTATCTGACCTGCGAATTCGCCGAAGCGCTGGGGCTCGCGGACCGCATCCTCGTGATGTGCGACGGCGCGATCGTCAAAGAGTTCGCCCGGGGCGGCGTCACCATGGAAGAGCTTCTTTATTATGCAAGCGCAGGCAAGGAGGATCTGGCGTGAACAACCGGCTGTTGCAATTTTCGTACAAATACGGCGCGCTTATTTTTATCGGGCTCGTCATCCTGTTTTTTTCGCTGCGCAACGAATACTTTTTCACGTATTCGAATCTCGTGGACATTTTGCGTTCGATCTCGATTCTGACCTTTGTGGCGATCGGCGTGACGATCTCGCTTACGGTGGACGGCTTCGACTTGTCCGTCGGCTCGACGGTATCCCTGACGACGGTCGCGACGGCCACGATGATGATCTGGTACGAGCTGCCGCTTGCGGTCGTACTGATCGTGCCGCTGCTCATCGGAGCCGCCGTAGGCCTGCTTAACGCCTTTCTGATCGTCAAGGTCCGTATTCCGGACCTCCTGGCCACCTTGGCGGTCATGTACATCGTGAGCGGCATTCACAAGACCTACACGAAGGGTTATTCTATATACAACAACATGCAGTTCCAGGACGGCACCAAGGCGCCGGGCGTCATGAATCCCGATTTTTTGTGGATCGGACAAGGCAAGCTGTTCGGCGTTCCCTTCCCGGTCATTCTGATGATTCTCGCGGTCATCGGGGCGCATGTATTTCTCCGGTATACGCGCTTCGGCCGTCAGACGACGATGACCGGCGGCAATGAAGAGGCCGCAAGACTGTCTGGCGTCAGAGTGCGCCGCGTTCGCGCCTGGGCGTACGTCGCATCCGGCGTTCTTGCAGCCATCGGCGGCATTCTGTATACCGCACGCGTCGGGTCCGGCCAGATCGACGCCGGCGCGCCGATGCTCATGGATGCCGTCGCAGCCGTATTCGTCGGCTACTCCGTATTCGGAGCGGGCCGTCCGAACATTATCGGGACTTTTGTGGGGGCCGTTTTGACGGGCATCCTGATCAATGGTCTGACGATGCTGCACGTTCAATATTACACGACGGATATTATCAAAGGGGCCGTTCTCGTTCTCGCGCTCACCGTCACATTCGTGCATTTGAGCCGCCGCAGGGCGTAAATAAAGGGTTTGTAAGGCTTGCCGCTTGCGGCGCCGCCGTTTTCATGTGTATAATTTTCGTTGAAACGGATAAACAGATACTACGCCAGTTGTCCGTATGGGAGGTGAATGCATTGAACAAGACCGAACTGATCGCGAAGGTTTCCGAGCTTGCCGACCTTTCCAAGAAGGACGCGACATCCGCGGTGGACGCCGTTTTCGACGTCATCTCCGAGGCGCTCCAATCCGGCGATAAGGTACAGCTCGTAGGCTTCGGCAATTTCGAAGTCCGCGAACGCTCCGCCCGCAAAGGCCGGAACCCGCAGACCGGCGACGAGATCGAGATTCCGGCAGGCAAGATCCCCGCGTTCAAGCCGGGGAAGGCGCTCAAGGACGGAATTAAATAATAAGACCTAAGCGTTGGCGCGAGCGATACATATCTCATGCCGCGTACGCTGCGCAAGGGAAGCCATCTTTGCCTGTTTTGACGGGCGAAGATGGCTTTTTCTGTTCGTTCCCGATCCTCGCGAGTCGGCCTCATATTTTGCGATAAAGCGATTTACACGCATCGACACGAATGTTAGTATTTTATCAGAATAGGTATTCGGATGTATTTTGTAAAATAATATCTTCCAGCGGTGGATGATTTTATCGTTTTATAGTATTTTAGATAAAAGGGGCTCAAAGCCAATGCATTATGTACCATTCATAGTTGGAGCCGCCATCGAATGCTTTGGCGTTTTTCTGGTCATGTTTTCCCTTTTCCGATTCCGACTCAACAGGAGGGCCTTCATCACCGTATCGATCGTTGCGTTTATGATGAGCCAGGTTTCCTACTTTACGAGATTGAATCCGGAGACCGTAAACCTTTCGACTTATATACAATTTTTTCTTTATGTCATCATTTTGTGGATTTTGTTTCGAGTCCCGATTTTTTATTCGATCATCATGAATTTTGCAGGACTGTCTCTGCTTATTGTCGTGCAGGGTCTTACGATACTGGCGCTCGGCCAATACAACTCGATTTCCGTCGAGACGATCAAGGATGACGAAGCGATCAGCGTGTCGGCGCAGCTGCTTACTTTTATATTCATGTTCATCGTTGCCCGCATTATCAAGCGGTTTAACTGGGGATTCGATTTCGTGCCGACCTCGAGGAGACACGATTTGGAGTTCAAAGGAACCAATGCGACATTGATTGCCGTCATCATTTCTGCGATCGTCGCGTTTATGGTGCTGGCCTACGTATTCAGAAATGAATTCGAAGATTATGTCGTGTATGCGAGTCTCGTATTCCTTTTGACATTGCCTCCGTTTCTCTATATCGCGTTAAGGAAGGATAATGAGGATGCTGCGTAAGTACTCGGAAGGCCTCAACTTCAGAATGACCGAAGCGGGCGTTCAGGCGCCTTCTGCCGATGTCATCGAATACGCGCTCAAGATCATCGTCAATACGGTTCTCATCGCAGCGGTCACGCTGCTGCTCGGCGCGGTGACGGGAGAGCCCGCGGCAACGTTGGCAGTGATCGTCTCCTTTGCGATCCTCCGTCTCGCGACGGGGGGGTATCACCTGCATTCCAACGTCGGCTGTATCGTCGGTTCTACGATTGTATTGACATTAATCCCCCACATCCATCTCACAGACACATGGTCGCTCGGACTGACCCTCTTCGCTTTCGCCATGGTGGCAATTTTCGCGCCTTCCAATTTCGACAAGTACGCCTGGATCAAGCCGAGACATTATCCCGTTCTCAAGGTGATCGGGCTTGCGATCGTCGCTTCGAATCTTTGGATTCGATCCGACCTGCTTGCTTTGACTTTTGCCGTTCAGACGCTTCTGCTGCCATTTAAGGAAGGAGGTGAAGAAAAATGAAAAAACGCGCATACAGTGTCGTAGGTTCCCTTCTCGTAGCGGTCGCTTCTTTGTTCGCATTCACGGGCTGCTACGTATTCCTGAACAAACCTACAATGCCGAAGGAGCTCCGCAGATGAGCAAATTGATTCCGGTTTCCATTCGCCGCGGCAAAGAGGTTGAAGTAGTCGAGATTCCGCTTGAAGATGTGCTGTTCCAGTTCATCGAGAACGGAGTTATCAAGTTTCAGACATCTTATGGCGTCTTCAGCCATCTTAGCTCCCTAGAAGAATTCGACCGCTATTTATCCGGCGAGGGCTTCCGAAAAGTCGAACGTGGCTACTTGGTGCAGACGGATAAAATCCAGCGTTACGACGGAGATCTGGGGCGCGTGTTTTTCGAAGGCGGCATCAGTGCGCCGGTATCCAGGGCCCATCACAAGGACCTGGTCGCTTTCCTGCGGGAAGGCTCCGAAGCGCCTGTTTACAAACTGAATCTCAAGCCTTCCAAAGCTTAAGATTAATGGCCGGCGGTACGCGACATCGCCGCCGGCTGCCCGAGCTCGATCGCCGCAAAAATATTCAAAGATCGAATACGATAGGCTTGCATGCGTGACGTAGAGCGTGATATAATCACTGACGTTCGCTATTATTCCGGGACGTAGCACAGTCTGGTAGCGCGCACCCTTGGGGTGGGTGAGGTCGTGGGTTCGAATCCCGCCGTTCCGACCATTACATACGTGAACATGACTGCTTCCCGCGGCTTTGACCCGGGAAGCCGTTTTTATTGATAGGGGCATTAATCGTTGCAGGAAGCCGCTAGGCATACGACAAGGAGGAATTCCAGATGGAATTACCGATTCAAGCGGATTATATCGTCATCAAGGCCAAAGAGAGCGGCGTTAACGTAATTGGGCTAACGCGCGGACAGGATACCCGTTTTCATCATACGGAGAAGCTGGACAAAGGCGAGGTACTGATCGCGCAATTCACCGATCATACGTCCGCCATCAAGATCCGCGGCAAAGCTACGGTGCTGACGAAGTACGGAACTGTCGAGACGGACAACTAAAAGCATGTCTCGGAGAGCAGGCATAGCCTGCCCTTTTTGTTTATACAATGGGAAGGAGCGAAGGCCGGTCACGGGAGGGATAGCGATGCGTCACTGGTGGAGCGGAATTGCGTTGCTTGCGGCCGGCTTATGCATCATTATACTGCTCAGTCTGATCCAGCCGACGCGGCCGGAGCATTCCCGTTCGGATAAGAGAGACTTGTTCGTTCCGATTCGCAGCGAGCGGCTCGTGGACGAGGGCGTCGTTGACCTGATCGATCCCTTGCCGCTTGTAAATGCGCTAAACCGCGTCAGGTGGGAGCCGGGTATCTTGGGCGTGGATCTGGCGGTCGCGCCGGGCGCAAAGGGGAGCGAAGCGCTGTTGGGGGACATTTACGAGTTGTCCAGGGCGTCGTTCGAGCGGGTGAACAATGTGAGACAACTCCTCGTTCGGATCTATGTGCCGGAGGGGGAGGGCAGGGTGCTGCTAGCATCCGCAGACTTAAGAGCCGCGGATTGGTTGGAAATCAATGAATCCATGCAGTCGCAAGGGCCGCAGGCATCCGATTTTCATTTGAACTGGACGACAGCCGGCCGGGCCTGGCTCGCAAATTTAGCATTTTAATGAACGTTGATGCGTCTCATGCGGCGCGTAAACGGTTATGTTATAATTAATAAATTGAAAAAGCGACGACACCCGCGTTTTGCAACTCCGGAGGCTGAACATGACACGTAAACCGATCGCGCAATTGGCCCGCAAATATACTGAATACGATATGATCATTAGGCATACGGACCTGCCCGAGTTCCCGGAAGGACGCGTCCGTCTGCTTCAAGCCGTGCTTGCGGACCTGCAGGATCTGGGCGGACAGGCGGAGTTGTATCCGCTCGCGACGTCCTTGGTTCAGATGGGGCTCGATACGCACGACCTGGTCGAAAACGAGGAGAGCGGCGCCAAAACGCAAACGAAGCAAATGCGGGCCAGACAGATGAAGGTGCTGGCGGGCGACTATTTTAGCGGCCGATTTTATCATTTGCTGTCGCAGGCCGGTCAGATCGAGACGGTCAAGCGGCTCAGCGAAGCCGTATGCGAAGTGAATCGGATCAAGATGTCCTTGTACGGCAAAATGAAGCAGATGCGCATGAACGCCGAAGAATACGTCAGCTACGGTTCAGCGATCCGGGGCGGCCTTTTCATGTCTTTCGGGCATTTGATGAGCGGCATGTACGCCAAGCTGTGGCCCGAGCTCGTCGAACGTTTTTCGCGGTGCGAACTGCTGCTTCAAGAGCTGGTTCGGCTTCAACGTCCGGATGAGCTGAGCGGGAGCTGGGGCGTGTGGCATGTGATGGGCGAAGGAAGCGTCGAGGACCGGCGGGCGCTTGAAGAGCGCGCTGACGATCACGGCCTGCTGCGACAGCTGATGGACAAGTACGGCGTTGCGGACAAGCTCGTCGCGCTGCTTGGCCAGTCTGCGGGACAGCTTCAAGCGATGCTTCCCAAGATTCCGTCAGACAAGCTGGCGACGGAGCTGGCAAGTTTAATCGAGCCGTTTCTTCACGGACCGACGTGGGTGCCGGCCGCGGCTATCAAGGAGTTGGGATGACCAGAATGGATGCGAAGTCCAAGCAGAATCACGTTCATTCCGTCTTCGAGAGTATTGCGCCGAAGTACGATATGATGAACGACATTATCAGCTTCCGCCGCCACAAGGCGTGGCGGAAGTTCACCATGCGCAAGATGAACGTTAAAAGCGGCGAGACCTCGCTCGATCTTTGCTGCGGTACTTGCGATTGGACCATCGCATTGGCAGAGGCCAGCGGCACAGGTAAGACCGTGGGGCTCGATTTCAGCGCCGGCATGCTTGCTGTCGGCCGGGAGAAGGTCAAACAAAAAGGACTGGACAGGCAGATCGAGCTCGTGCAGGGCAACGCCATGGAGCTTCCGTTTGCGGACGGCACATTCGATTACGTCACGATCGGCTTTGGCCTGCGCAACGTGCCCGATTATGCCAAGGTGCTTTCCGAGATGCAGCGCGTCGTCAAGCCCGGCGGTCAAGTCGTTTGCCTGGAAATGTCCAAGCCGGGCTGGCAGCCGTTCAAAGCAATTTACTACTTTTATTTCAAAAAGCTGATGCCCCTGCTCGGCAAGCTCGTGGCGCGCAAATACGACCAGTATCGCTGGTTGCCCGAATCGCTGGCCGATTTTCCCGACCTGCCGAGGCTTGCCGAGATGTTCAGGGAAGCGGGCCTGCAGGAAGTGCGCGCCTATCCGCTGGCCGGCGGCGTCGCAGCGCTGCATATGGGGAAGAAAGGGAATGAACGGGCATGATTCGGAAGTTGAAAATTTTTCTTGAAATGATTAAGTTCGAACATACGATATTCGCTTTGCCGTTCGCTTACGTCGGTACGATCCTGGGATCCGTCACCGTCAATCGCGAGCTGCCTTCCTGGGCGCAATGCGGCTGGATCTTGCTGGCGATGATCGGCGCGCGGACGGCGGCCATGAGCTTGAACCGTATCATCGACAAAGCCATCGACGCACGCAATCCGCGGACGGCCGGAAGAGCGATTCCGGCAGGGTTGCTGAAGTCATCCGAAGCGGTGCTATTCGTCATCATTTCCTTCGTTCTGCTGTTTTGGGCGGCCTCTCAGCTGAACCCGCTGGCGCTCAAGCTGATGCCAATCGCGGTATTTATGACGGTCATCTATTCTTACACCAAGCGTTTTACCTGGGCGTGCCATCTTGTGCTGGGCCTTACGCTCGGGCTCGCTCCGCTGGGCGGCTGGGTTGCCGTCACCGGGACGATCACTTGGCCGGCGGTCGTGCTGTTCGCTGCGGTCGCACTTTGGTCGACCGGCTTCGACATTATATACGCTTGCCAGGATGTCGACTTCGATCGCAAGGAAGGCTTGCATTCGTACCCTGCGCGCTTCGGCATCGCCACGGCTCTCATGACCGCCAGAGTCATGCACGTCGTCACGCTTGCCGGCTTCATTTTGCTGCTCGCGTTGACGGATCTCAGCTGGTGGTATCTGGCGGGCACGATTATCGCAGCCGTTCTGCTCTATTATGAGCATCAGCTTGTGAAACCGAACGATTTGAGCAAGCTGAACGCCGCCTTCTTTACGATGAACGGCGTGCTTAGCACGGTATTGTTCGTTTTCACTTTCATCGACCTTGTGTTGGTGCACGCATGGTAAGGCAGGGGGGACGTCCGCGTCGTTGGGCGGTCGGGATTACCGGGGCGAGCGGCGCCGCTTACGGCATCAGCTTGTGCCGGGAACTGCTCAGAGCCGGCATCGATGTACACCTGGTCATCTCCGAAGCGGGGTGGCGCGTGCTCAAGGAGGAGCTGGGGTGGGATGCGACGAAGCGCTCGGCTTCGGTTGCCGGGGCATTCGCCGGCCTGGAAGGCGGAGAACTGGTCTATTATCCGCCGGGCGACATCGGCGCAGCGATCGCAAGCGGTTCTTTCAGATGCGAGGGAATGGTCGTGGTGCCCTGCTCGATGGGGACGCTCTCCGCCATCGCCCACGGCAGCTCGGACAACCTGCTGACACGGGCGGCCGACGTTGCCATGAAGGAGGGGCGCCCACTGCTGCTGGTGCCGCGGGAGACGCCGCTGAACGCCGTACATTTAGAAAATATGCTGAAGCTCGCGCGAATCGGCGTGCGCATCATTCCGGCGATGCCCGCGTTTTACCAGGGGCCGCAGTCGCTGGACGACGTCGTCAGGTTTATGACCGGCAAGATCATGGACGTCATGGGTCTGGATCATCATTTATACAGCAGATGGGGAGAGAGCAATGAATCATGACCGAACGGAGCCGATCCGGATCGGCAGAATCGACTATACGAACGTATGGCCTGTATTCCATCATTTCGAGCCGGAGCTGCTCCGGTGCGCGCCTCGACTGGTGCGTGCGATGCCTGCAGAGCTTAACCGGCGGCTGCGCGAAGGCGCGATCGACATGGCGGCGATCTCCTCGTTCGCTTATGGCCTTAACAGCGAAGACTACGTGCTGCTCCCGAATCTGTCGGTGAGCGCCCGAGGTCCCGTACAGTCGATTCTGCTGTTCCTGAAGTCGCCGCTTGAGACTGTATTGGACGGCGGCCGGATCGCCATGACGACCACGTCGGCCACCTCGGTGAATTTGCTGAAAATTTTAATGGAAAAGTTTCACGGCGGTCATCCGTTCTACGAATCGGCCGAGCCGGATCTCGAATCGATGTTGAAGCATGCGGATGCGGCACTGCTGATCGGCGACCATGCCATTCGAGCCTCCTGGCAGAATCATGGCTACAAGATCATCGATCTGTCGGACAGCTGGTACCGGTTTACGGGCATGTGGATGACCTTCGCCGTATGGGCGGTCAGGCGGGAAGCTGCGGCGGCGAAGTTTGCGGACATCGCAGAAATCTACGAAGCGCTGGTCGATTCCAAGCGGCGTTCCTACGGCGATATGCGGCCGGTGATCGATCATGCGCTGCGCACCGTCGGCGGGACCGAAGCCTATTGGAAAGGCTACTTCGATGGATTGAACCACGATTTCGGTGCGGGACAGCGCGAAGGCTTGTCCTTGTTTTTCAAGTATGCGCGCGAGCTCGGCCACCTGGAAAAGGATGTCGCGATCGAGGAATGGAGCTTGGCCGGACCGGTCGCGACGCCAGCGGCCCCACCACAATGAACCGAAGGTGACTATATGAAGTTGATGCAGCTCTACGCTTCACTCAAATCCGATCTGCAGGCGATCGAGGACGCACTGGCGAGCAGCGTCGCCAGCGACCTGCCGCTCCTGAACGAATCGGCGCTTCACCTGCTGAAGGCGGGGGGCAAGCGCCTGCGTCCGGTGTTCGTGCTGCTGTCGGGCAAGTTCGGTCAATATTCGCTCGACCAGCTCAAGCGCGTCGCCGTGCCGCTCGAGCTTATCCATATGGCATCGCTCGTGCATGACGACGTCATCGACGATGCCGATACGCGCCGGGGACAGCCGACCGTCAAGGCGAAATGGGACAATCGCATCGCGATGTTCACCGGCGATTACCTGCACGGCAAGTCGCTTGTCATTGCGACGGAGCTCGCGCATCCGCGCATCCATCAGATTCTGTCCGGGGCCATCGTTCAGATGTGCATCGGAGAGATGGAGCAGATCCGCGACTTCTTCAATACGGATCAGAGCGTGCGTAATTACCTGCTGCGCATCCGCCGCAAGACCGCGCTGCTGATCGCCATCAGCTGCCAGCTGGGCGCGATGGCGGCGGGCGCACCGAAAAAGCAGTGCGACATCTTGTACCGGTACGGCTACAATGTCGGCATGCTTTTTCAGATCACGGACGATCTGCTCGATTTATGCGGCACGGAAAAGGCGATCGGAAAGCCGCCTGGCAGCGACCTGAGACAGGGCAATATTACGCTGCCCGTTTTGTACGCGCTGCAGGAGCCGGCGCTTCGGGACCGACTGCTGGGCGAGATCGCCCGCATTCAGGAGGCGGGCGGTACGGCGGACTCGAGTGCGGCAGTCAAGCTCGTGCGGGGAAGCGCGGGTATCCGGCAGGCCGAAGCGCTTGCCGAGCGGTACATGGCCAAGGCACTCAAGCTTCTTGAAGGGCTGCCTGCCATCCCCGCGCGCAAAAATTTGGCCGATATCGCGAGATTCGTGGCGCAAAGAAGCTATTAATCGACACGATTGTGGTAAAATGATGGAAATGCCTGCGTTAAAATGATGGAAATGCCGCGGATGCGCCGGACAGGCCTTTCGTAATATAGGGGGTTGAATGATGGAACGCACGTATCTCATGGTAAAGCCTGACGGCGTCGAACGGGGGCTGATCGGAGAGATCGTCGGCCGCTTCGAACGCAAGGGACTGAAGCTGATCGCCGCCAAGCTGATGCGGGTAACGCCGGAACTGGCCGAACGGCATTATGCAGAACACAAGGGCAAAGTCTTTTACGACCGTCTCATCACGTTCATTACTTCCGGTCCCGTATTCGCCATGGTCTGGGAGGGGGATGACGCCGTCACCGCCGCACGGCAGCTGATCGGCAAGACAAGCGGCATCGAGGCCGCGCCAGGCACGATTCGCGGCGATTATGCGATACATACGAATTACAACTTGATACACGGCTCGGATTCCCACGACAATGCGCTTCGCGAGATCGGCATCTTTTTTACCGAGGACGAGCTTCTGGATTACGAAAAAGTCATTCAAGTTTGGATTTGAGCACACGGCAAGCTTTACGAACCGACGGGGAGCATCGGCATGAGCGAAAATTCAACGCGGTCTATGACGGAGGACGAGGATTTCGCCCAGTTTATCGCGAACGTCCGCAAGGCGACTTCCATCGATCTATCGCAATACAAAGAAACACAGATGCGCAGGCGACTGACGACGCTGCGCGTCAAAAACGGTTTTTCCGATTTTGCTTCCTACTTTAAAGCGATTATGGACGAACCGCGTCTTCGCAACGAATTTTTGGACCGCATGACGATCAATGTCTCCGAGTTTTGGCGCAATCCGAACCGGTGGAACATGCTGATGGAGCGATTCCTGCCCGACATGATTAAGCGCACGCCAAAACTGAAGGTTTGGAGCGCCGCTTGCTCGACAGGCGAAGAGCCGTATACGATTGCGATGATTCTCGACCGGCTAGGCGCGCTCGGCCAATCGACGCTGCTTGCGACCGACATCGACGAAGGCGTGCTTGCCAAAGCTAAAAACGGCGTATATCCCGAGCGTTCGATCCGCGAGGTGCCGAAGGACATGGCTGCAGCCTATCTTAAAGGCAGCGGCGACGCGTACCAAGTGGACGACGGGCTCAAGCGGGCTGTCCGGTTCCAAAAGCAGAATTTATTGTTCGATACGTTCCAGGACGGCTTCGACTTGATCGTCTGCCGCAATGTCATGATTTACTTCACCGAAGAAGCGAAGCAGCAGCTTTACGAAAAGTTCGCCAAGGCGCTGAAGCCAGGCGGTATCCTTTTCGTCGGCAGCACCGAGCAGATTTTCTCGCCGGGCCAATACGGTCTCGAGACGGCCGATACTTTTTTCTATCGTCGCATCGTATGAAGCGGCCTCCGCTGCGCGATACTAGGAGCAACTTTGAGGCAGCGGAGGGTATCATGGACAAGCGCAAAGCGATCGAAGCTTATCGGAGCGGACTCGTGACGGCGCAGGAATGTGCGCAAATACTGGGGCTCGAGCATCCGTCGCTCCTCGGTCTGGTGCCGGAAGCGGTGCAGGTTCGTCTTGCTGCGAAGGACAAAGCCCGCGCCGGGGAAAGCGGGCGAGGCGTGGCCGGCTCCCGCGACTGAAGCGCGCCTAGGAGTGCCGCGCCGACTCTTGGTCCGTCCGAATGGGCGGGCTCTTTTCTTGTCAAAAGCTTTAACGCTGTACTATAATAAACAAAAGTATTCGAGGTTGCCGCAAGACTTGGGGAGGAACTCACTTGACACTACGCTACTTAACCGCGGGCGAGACGCACGGCCCGCAGCTTACCGCTATTATTGAAGGATTGCCGAGTAATCTGGAGCTGGATTTCGAAGCGCTCAACTTTCAGCTTCAGCGCAGACAGAAAGGACACGGCCGCGGCCGCCGGATGCAGATCGAACAGGATACGGCGCAGATTGTAGGCGGCGTTCGTCACGGCCGTACGACGGGCGCGCCGGTTGCCCTTATCGTCGCCAACAACGATTGGAAGCACTGGACTTCGGTCATGAACGTAGAGCCGATCGAAGGCGGGGACGAAGCCAAGCGTCGCGTTCACCGTCCGCGTCCGGGCCACGCCGACCTCAACGGCGGCATCAAGTATGAGCAAAAGGACCTTCGCAACATACTGGAGCGCTCGAGCGCGCGTGAGACTGCCGCGAGAGTCGCCGTCGGCGCCGTCGCCAGGCAGCTGCTGGCCGAGTTCGGCATTCGAGTTGCCGGTCACGTCGTCTCGATCGGCGGAATCAAGGCGCCGCCGCTTCCTGCGGACATCGGCGTGGACGAGCTCATCGAACGTACGGAAGCATCATCCGTGCGCGTTATCGACGCCGAGACGGAGCGGCGGATGATCGAGCTGATCGACAAGACCAAGGCGGACGGAGACTCCATCGGTGGCGTCGTCGAATGCATCGTGACAGGTCTGCCGATCGGTCTCGGCAGCCACGTGCAGTGGGACCGCAAGCTGGACGGCCGTATCGCCCAGGCAGTCGTGTCGATTAATGCGTTCAAAGGCGTGGAGATCGGCATCGGCTTCGAGGCGGCCGATCGGCCCGGCTCGCAGGTGCATGACGAGATTCTGTACACCGAAGACAAGGGCTACCACCGGGCGAGCAATCGTTTGGGCGGCTTTGAGGGCGGCATGACGAACGGCGAACCAATCGTCGTACGCGGCGTCATGAAGCCGATCCCGACGCTTTACAAGCCGCTTCAGAGCGTGGACATCGACACGCGCGAGCCTTTTACCGCGCAGGTCGAGCGTTCGGATGCCTGCGCCGTACCGGCGGCGAGCGTCGTGATGGAGAGTGTTGTCGTCTGGGAAGTCGCCAAGGCCTTTCTCGAAAAGTTCGGCGGCGATTCGCTTGAAGAGATTCGCGCGAATTACGACAATTACATGAAGCAGACGAGGGCCTATTAATTGGCGCCCGCAGGAGAAGTTCGCGAACTTACGGTCGACCTCGGCGAGCGCTCGTATCCGATTTATATCGGCTCCGGCCTTCACGCGGCCTCCGGCGAATATTGCAAGCGGTTGGGCTTGCCGACCGGCTCGCCGCTGCTGCTCGTCACCGACGCGTCCGTGCATGGCTTGTACGCGGACAATATCAAGGCTTCGCTGCAAAATGCGGGTTACCGCGTGACCGTGTCCGTCGTGCCGTCGGGCGAGTCGTCCAAGTCGCTTGCGCAGCTTGACGCGCTCGTCGCCGATGCGCTCACGGGCGGTCTCGACCGCAAATCGACCGTCGTCGCGCTCGGCGGAGGCGTCGTAGGCGACCTGGCCGGGTTCCTCGCCGCGGTATACATGCGCGGCATTCGCTTTGTGCAGATGCCGACGACGATACTCGCGCACGACAGCAGCGTCGGCGGCAAGACGGCGGTTAATCACAGACTCGCCAAAAATATTATCGGCGCCTTCCACCAGCCGGAAGCGGTGCTGTACGATCTGGACGCGCTCGTCAGTTTGCCTTCGCGAGAGGTCAGATCCGGCTTGTCCGAGGTCATCAAGCACGGCCTCATCTGGGAGGCCGCGTTCGTCGACTGGTGCGAGCACAATGCGGAGCGGCTGCTCGCGCTCGAGCCCGATGCGCTAGGCTATGCCCTGTATGAAGGCTGCAAGGTCAAATCGATCGTCGTCTCCAGGGACGAAAGGGAGAACGATTTGCGCGCCATCCTCAATCTGGGACATACGATCGGGCATGCGCTGGAGGCGGCAGCCGGCTACGGCGAGCTCCTGCACGGCGAAGCGATCGCGATCGGGATGGTCGGCTCCGCGCGGCTCGCGGCTCGGTTCGGTTACGGCGACGAGATCGCGAGCCGGACGGAAGCGATCTTCCGCAAATTCGGACTTCCGGTTCGCATTCCGGCTCATCTCGCCGCGGACGAGATCATGAAGGCGATGCAGCACGACAAGAAATTCAGCGAAGGCAGTATGGTGTTCGTCGTGCCGACGTCGATCGGAAGTGTCGAGATTCGGCGCGACGTCAGCGCTGCATGGGTAAGAGAGATCGTCGAAGGGTTGAAAGAGGAGGCTTGAAGCGCGTGAGCATGAGAGGCATTCGAGGCGCCATCACGGTGGACGCCAATGAAGCAGGACCTATTTTGGAAGCGACAATCGCGCTGCTGGACGCGATCGTCGAAGAGAACGGCACGCGTCCCGAAGATATTTGCAGCGTGTTCATTACGGTAACGCCGGACCTGGACGCGACGTTCCCGGCCAGCGCGATCCGCAGGATGGCAGGCTGGGAGCTGGTACCGCTGATGTGCGCCGTGGAGATCCCGGTCAAAGGCGGGCTTGAACGCTGCATCCGGCTGATGGTGCACGTAAATACGGATGCGACGCAGGCGGAGATTCGCCACGTCTATCTCGGCGAAGCGGTCAAGCTTCGGCCGGATCTGTCGTCCGCCCGTTGACGCCCGCCCTCCGGCGATGCTATAGTAGACACATTACTTGGCGCAGAACCGTCGGCCGGAGGGACGATGACTTACGCGCGGGTGAGACGAGCAGAGAGAAGATGAGCGGAGCGGTCGATTGCGTATCCATGCGGAGCGCGAAGTCGGCATAGGCAGCGAGCGGACCGGGTCGGTTCTTACGACCGGTTATTGCATGTCTACATATCCCTTATCTATGAGGTCACCTCTGCGTTCGCAGAGGTGATTTTTGCGTTTACAAGGCTCGTGCTTCAATCGTCGGCAGCAGATCCGGCGCATCGGCGGGCCCGCACCGGTTGCGGGCCTGGAGAGGGGAGTTAGATGAGATGGAACAGCAGCGCGGGAAAGAGCTTCAGGAGGTTATTCGGCTGTCCGCCGCCTACAATGTCATTCCGGTCGTCAGAAGGTTGATGGCGGACACGGAGACGCCGATTCGCGTCTTCCAGCAGCTCGGCCAGGGGGGCCGCGCCTTTTTGCTCGAGAGCGTGGAGGGCGGCATTAAATGGGCGAGATATTCCTTTATCGGCACGGATCCGTTCATGGTGCTGCGGCTGAAAAAAAGCAAGGTGACGATCGAGCAGGGAGGACGCGAGGAGACGTTCGAGACGACGGATCCGCTGAAGCTCCTGCGCGAGCGACTCCGGGGCTATCGCAGTCCCGCGCTGCCTGAGCTTCCGCCGTTTACGGGCGGCGCGATCGGATTTTTCGGATACGACCTGCTGCAGTACTACGAGCGTCGGCTGCCTCCGCATCGCGAGGACGACCTTAACATGGACGATATGCACTTCATGTTTTGCGACCGCATCGTCGTTTTCGATCACTTCAAGCAGCAGGTGCTCGTTATCGGCAACGTGCATGTGACGGACGGCGCAACCGAAGAAGAGATCGAACGCGAATACGACAAAGTATCCGCAAGCATGGACGATACGATCGCGCGCATGCGCCAGCCGCTGCCGCCATCGGCTCCTGCGGTAGGTACGCCGCCCGTCGATCCCGATCTCGGGGACGTCCGTTCGAACCTGACCAAGGAGCAGTTTCTCGCCAACGTGAACCAAGCCAAGGAATACATCAGGGCAGGCGACATTTTCCAAGTGGTGCTCTCCCAGCGATTCCACATCGAGACCGAGGTCGATCCGCTTCAAGTGTACCGGATGCTGCGGACGATGAACCCTTCGCCGTATATGTATATGCTGAAGCTTGGCGACGAAGTAATCGTGGGCGCTTCGCCAGAACTTCTTGTCAAGGTTGACGGCGACCGCGTCGAGACCCGGCCGATCGCAGGCACGCGCCCGCGCGGCCGCACGCCGGAGGAGGATGCAGCGCTCGCCAAGGAGCTGCTTGCGGACGAGAAGGAACGGGCGGAGCATGTGATGCTGGTCGATCTGGGCCGCAACGACCTGGGGCGCGTCTCCGAATTCGGTTCTGTGCGCTGCGACTCGTATATGGAGATCGAGCGGTACTCGCATGTCATGCATATCGTGTCCAACGTGACGGGCAAGCTCGCGCCGGACAAAACGTTTTTCGACGCGTTTTTATCCTGCCTGCCGGCAGGCACCGTGTCCGGGGCGCCAAAGCTGCGGGCGATGGAGATCGTCTCCGAGCTCGAGCGGGAAGCGCGCGGCGCTTATGCGGGCGCGATCGGCTATTTCGGCTTTTCCGGCAACATGGATACGTGCATTACGATTCGCACGATCGTGTTCAAGGGCGGCAAGGCCTACGTGCAAGCCGGCGCCGGCATCGTTTGGGATTCCGTGCCCGAGAGCGAGTACGAGGAGACGGTCAACAAAGCCAAAGGCTGCCTGAAGGCGATCCGCGCCGCGGAAGCGATGTTCCCTCCTGCGGCCAAGCCGAAGCAGGGCAGACTGATCGTCATGGCGGGCGACCGCAGCACGAATCTGGACTACGATTGATCGACACCATTCTTGAAGCTCGGGAGGGTATGACGATGACAGTTATTGATGCGAATATTACGATGCCGCAAGCGATGTCCAAGCTGATGGCCGGTCACGATCTGCTGAAGGAAGAAGCGCACGGCGTTATGAGCCTGATCATGCGGGGCGAAGCGACGCCCGCCCAGATCGGCGCGGCGATGGTCGCGCTCCGGCTTAAAGGCGAGACCATTGAAGAAATTACCGGCTTCGCGGAGGCGCTGCGGGACTTCGGGAGCAAGGTGGCCGCCCCGCATGAGGACCTGCTGGATACTTGCGGTACGGGAGGTTCGGGCATTCATAAATTCAACATTTCCACTTCTTCGGCAATCGTCGCTGCGGCGGCGGGCGCGCGGGTGGCGAAGCACGGCAACCGTGCGATGAGCGGAAAAGCAGGCAGCGCGGACGTGCTTGAGGCGCTTGGGGTGAACATTCAGCTCTCGGCGGAGCAAGCTGCTTCATGCCTTCGCGATACGGGCATCACGTTTATGTTCGCCCAGCTGTACCATCCGGCCCTTAAGCACGCAGCGGGCCCTCGCCGGGAGATCGGCGTCCGCACGATTTTTAATATGCTTGGTCCGCTCGCAAATCCTGCTGGCGCAGATCGCCAGCTGATGGGCTTGTACGACAGAACCAAGACTGATGTAGTCGCCGCCGTACTCGGCAGGCTCGGGCTGAAGCGTGCGATGGTGGTCGGCAGCCACGACGGACTCGACGAGATCAGCCTGTCCGCACCGACGCAAGTATCGGAGCTGAAGGACGGCGTCGTCACGACTTACGACATTACGCCGGAAGACCTGGGGCTGACGACGCTGCCGCTCGGGGAACTGATCGGCGGAGACGCGACCGAGAACGCCGCCATCGTGCGCCGCATCCTGGCCGGCGAGCGAGGCGCCTACCGCGATGTCGTTCTGGCCAATGCCGGCGCCTGCATCTATGTAGCCGGACGGGCGGACAGCCTTGCGGACGGCGTCAAGCGCGCTGCGGAGACGATCGATTCTGGTGAGGCGGCCGAGAAGCTGGCGGAATGGATCAAGCGGACGGAGGAACTCGGACATGTTTCTTGATCGCATCGTCGCGACGAAAAAAGAAGAAGCGGCGGCACTGAAGGCGTCGATGAATTTGAACGCCGCCGAGCGCAAGATCGCGAGCCTCCCTGCCTGCCTGGGCTTCGAGGCGGCGCTTCGGGAAGGCTGCCGGCAACGGCCGGTCGGCCTGATCGCCGAGGTGAAGAAGGCAAGTCCGTCCAAAGGTCTAATCCGGCCCGATTTTCACCCGGTCCAGCTTGCCAAAGCCTATGAAGCGGCCGGCGCGGATTGTATCTCCGTGCTGACGGACGTTCAATATTTCCAAGGCAGCAACGATTATTTGCGCGGCGTCCGCGAAGGCGTGACCGTTCCGCTGCTGCGCAAGGACTTTACGATCGACGAGCGTCAAGTCTACGAAGCGCGCCTCATCGGCGCCGACGCGATCCTGCTCATCGCGGCTATATTGGACAAGCGGCAGCTGGACGCTTACCATCGACTGGCGCGGGATATCGGGCTGGACGTGCTTGTCGAGGTCCACAACCGCCCCGAGCTCGAGACGGTGCTCGAAGTGGGACTGGCTACGCTGATCGGCGTGAACAACCGCAATTTGCACACGTTCGAAACCGACCTGTCGGTAACGGAGCAGTTGATCGCATTGATGCCGCAGGGTGTGACGGCAGTGAGCGAGAGCGCTATTTCCTCGCGGGACGATATCGCGTTCGTCGGCCAGGCAGGCGCGCAAGCGGTGCTCGTCGGCGAGCACTTTATGCGGCAGCCGGACGTGGGCGCCGCAATCGAAGGCTTGCTCGGTCCTGTCGTCAAAACGGGGGCGGCAGGATGAGCGGTGCGAACGATAAGGATCGGACGCGGGGGGGAGCGACGGATCCGTCCGTGCGACCTGCGGTCAAAATTTGCGGCATCATGCAGGCCGACACGCTGGAAGCGATGGACGGCCTGCCCGTCGATTACATCGGCTTCATCTTCGCGCCGAAGAGTCGTCGCTTTGTGACGCCGACGCTGGCGGGCGAGCTGATCCGCGCTTCGCGCGAATCCAGAATGGCCGGGGGGCGGCCGCCGCTTGCCGTCGGCGTGTTTGTCGATCCGTCGCTTGAGACGCTCGAAGCCGCGCTTGCCGCCGCTCCGCTCGATGTCGTGCAGCTGCACGGCAAAGGGGAGACGCCGGAATTTTGCCGCGAGGTCGGCCGTCGATTCGGCGTAGAAGTATGGCGCGCGCTATCTGCGGCCGGCGAAGAAGCAACGGGCGCCGACGCCGATGAAGGCGAAGCTGTAGATGCCGGCTCCGCGCGTCTTGGCGCTTATGGCGGCGCGGTATCGGCCGTGCTGATCGATACGGCGGGCGGCGGAACGGGACGCGCTTTTCCGTGGGAAGTCATTCCGGCCTACGAGCGGGCAGCTCAGGCTGCCGGCATTCGCCTACTCGTCGCAGGCGGCCTGGATCCGGACAATGTAAAAGAACTGCTGTCGGCGTACAAGCCTGACGGCGTAGACATTTCAAGCGGCGTCGAGACGAACGGCGTCAAGGACGCGACCAAAATCGCCGCATTTGCGGAAAGGGTGAAGCAGCAATCATGACGACGACACAAGTGCCGGATACTTACGGCAGATTCGGCAGCTTCGGCGGGAGATACGTCCCCGAGACGCTGATGAACGCGCTGTACGAGCTGGAGGAAGCTTACAATCGTTATAAGGACGATCCTGATTTTCTGGCGGAAGTCCGTTATTTGCTCAAGCAATACTCGGGACGTCCGACGCCGCTGTATTACGCGGAGCGTCTTACCGAGCATCTCGGAGGAGCCAAGATCTATCTGAAGCGCGAGGACCTGAATCATACCGGCGCCCACAAGATCAACAACACGATCGGGCAGGCGGTGCTGGCGAAGCGTATGGGCAAAAAGAAAATCATCGCCGAGACGGGCGCGGGCCAGCACGGCGTCGCTTCCGCGACGGTCGCCGCGCTGCTCGGTCTCGAATGCAAGGTGTTCATGGGCGAAGAGGACACGAAGCGTCAAGCACTCAACGTTTTCCGCATGAAGCTTCTCGGCGCCGAAGTCGTTCCCGTTACTTCGGGCACGCGCACGCTGAAGGATGCCTGCAACGAGACGCTGCGCTATTGGGTCAGCCATGTCGACGACACCTATTATATTCTCGGATCGGTCACGGGGCCGCATCCTTACCCGATGATGGTACGGGACTTCCAGCGCGTCATCGGCCTCGAGACGAAGGATCAGATTCTCGAAGCGGAAGGCAGGCTGCCGGACGTCATCGTCGCGGCGGTCGGCGGCGGCAGCAACGCGATGGGCATTTTCCATCCGTTCGTAGAGGATACGTCCGTGCGCCTGATCGGCGTCGAAGCGGCCGGCCGCGGCGTCGATACGGATAAGCACGCGGCGACGATGACCAAGGGGACGCCGGGCGTGTTCCAGGGATCGATGAGCTACGTACTCCAGGACGAGGGCGGGCAAGTGCAAGAAGCGCATTCGATTTCCGCGGGTCTTGACTATCCGGGTATCGGACCGGAGCATGCCTACCTGAAGGATATCAAGCGCGCGGAATACGTGCCGATCACGGACGCGGAGGCGCTTGACGCGCTCCAACTGCTGTCCCGCAAGGAAGGCATCATCCCGGCGCTCGAATCGGCGCATGCCGTGGCGCATACGCTGAAGCTGGCGCCGACGCTGCCGAAGGACCAGATCATCGTCATCAATCTGTCCGGACGCGGGGATAAAGACGTCGAATCGATCATCGGATATTTGGGAGGTGATCTGCCATGAGCACGGCCACAGCGAACGCTATCGATACCGTATTCGCAGAGCTGACTGCAAGCGGAGAGACGGCTCTTATTCCATTCCTGACGATGGGCGACCCGGACCTGGAGACATCGGTCAAGCTCATTGCCGCCGCAGAAGCGGCAGGCGCACACATGATCGAGCTCGGCGTGCCCTATTCGGATCCGCTGGCCGACGGTCCCGTTATCCAGCGGGCCTCCGAGCGGGCGCTCCGCCATCGGATCTCGCTCACCGACTGCATCGGCGTCGCGAGTAAGGCGCGCGCGGCCGGCGTGCGGATGCCGTTCATTTTGTTTACGTATTTCAACCCGGCGCTTCAGCTCGGACTCGAGCGCTTTTTCGCCCTGCTGCAGGAACACGGCTTTAGCGGCGTCATCATTCCCGATTTGCCGCTCGAAGAGGACGCGGAAGTGCGCGGCATTGCGGAGCGGACGGGCGTCCACCTTATCCCGCTCGTCGCGCCGACGTCCGATGCGCGCGTCGAGCGGATCGCCTCCAAGGCGAAGGGCTTCGTTTACTGCGTATCCTCGCTTGGCGTAACGGGCGTGCGGTCCGATTTCCACGAGGGCATCGACCGATTCCTCGCGACGGTCCGCCGCGCGTCCAGCGTGCCGATCTGCGTCGGCTTCGGCATCTCCTCGCGCGAGCAGGCGGAGCGATTCGCAGGCGTGGCCGACGGGGTCATCGTCGGCAGCGCGATCGTGCGCCAGGTCGAAGCGTCGCTGCCGCCGGAAGCATCGGGCGATGCCGATCGGACGCAGGCCGGGCTTGCCGAGGTTCAGGCGTTTATCTCGGATTTGAAGCCGCGCAAGGCGGGCAAGGTTTAGTCGGACAGCGAACGGCCGCCGATTCCTTGCTGGCTGCTGCAGGAGAGCGGATGTGCCGGGCGAGCGAAGGGCGCTTGCTTGTTTGAAAGCTTTGCATCTGTACAGCGACATAGAGATATGTCACAATAGAGGCATGTTGTTCTTGGGACGGAGCGGACAATCGCTCCGTCCTTTATGATGAAGCCAGGGAGGAAACCATCCTATGCAGCCCAAACCGAATATCGTCGATTTGCCCGTCTACCAGCCAGGCAAGCCGATCGAAGAAGTAAAGCGCGAGCTTGGCCTCGACGAGGTCATCAAGCTGGCTTCCAACGAAAATCCGTTCGGCAGTTCCCCCAAGGCAGCGGACGCGATTCGCCGCGAGATCGAGCAAATCAGCATTTATCCGGACGGCGCGGCCGTCGAGCTGACTCAAGCCATCGCGAAGCGTACGGGCGTGAATGCCGACCAGATTATTTTCGGCGCCGGTTCCGACGAGATTATTTTGATGATCGCGCGCGCATACCTGCAACCGGGCGACGAGACGATTATGGCCGTCGAGACGTTTCCGCAATACAAGCACAACGTCACGATCGAAAACGGCGTCAGCGTCGAAGTCCCGCTCACGGACGGCAAGCACGATCTGCCGGCGATGCTGGCCAAGGTGAACGATAAGACAAAAATCGTATGGGTGTGCAATCCCAACAATCCGACGGGCACGATCGTCAGCGACGAAGAGCTGACGGCGTTTCTCGACCAGGTGCCGGACCGCGTCCTCGTCGTGTTGGACGAGGCCTACTGCGAATACGTGGAGGATCCGTCCTATTCGGACGGCCTGGCGCTGCTTAAGCGATACCCCAACCTGATATTGCTGCGCACGTTCTCGAAAATCTATGGCCTTGCCTCGCTTCGCATCGGCTACGGCATCGGGGCGTCGGGCTTGATCCGCTCGATCAACCAGGTTCGCGAGCCGTTTAATACGTCGCGATTCGGCCAGGCGGCTGCGCTCGCTTCGCTTAACGACGACGAATTCCTCGAGCGGTGCCGCACGGCCAACCGCGAGGGACTGGCATTTTTGCGCGCCGAGTTCGACAGACTCGGACTCGACTACTTTCCTGCGCACGGCAACTTTATTATGGTCGACGTGAAGCGTCCTTCCCTGGAAGTATTCGACGCGCTGCTCCGCAAGGGCGTTATCATCCGGGCCGGCCAGCGCGGCTATCCGACGCGCATCCGCATCACGATCGGCAGCGCGGAGCAGAACGCCAAGGTCGCGGAAGCGCTAGAAGCCGTTCTGCAGGAAATCGGGGTGCAAGCGTAGGGTATGATCGAAGGCAAAGCCGTTCACGAAACGTTGCAAACGACTCCAAACGGAAAAGTCCCGCTGCGGATCGCCATCTTCGGCGTCGGGCTGATCGGCGGCTCGCTGGCGCTGTGCTGGAAGGGCAAGCCGGGGCTTACCATCGTCGGCCATTCGGTGAACGCGGCATCGGTCGACAAATATCTGGCGCTCGGCGTCGTGGACGAAGCGACGACGTCGGTCGAAGCGGCGGCTGCAGGCGCCGACGTCATCGTGCTGTGCGTCCCGGTCGGCATGCTTGACGATTACTTGCAGCGGCTGTCCGAGCTGCCGCTTAAAGAAGGATGCATCATCACGGACGTCGGCAGCACCAAGGCGTCTGTCGTAAATTGCGCGGAGCGGCTTAAGCTCAAAGGCGCCGTTTTCATCGGCGGTCATCCGATGGCAGGTTCGGAGCGCTCGGGTGTCGAGGCCGCCACGCCGGACTTGTACGAGAATGCTTTTTATGTGCTAACGCCGTCGCCGGGCACGCCGCCCGAGGCGATCGAACGACTTGAGGAATTGATTTGCTGGACGCGCGCCAACATCGTCAAGATCGAAGCGGGCCTGCACGACGACATCGTAGGCGCGATCAGCCATCTGCCGCATATCATCGCCGTCGCGCTGGTCAACCAGATCGCTGATTACAACGAATCGAACGATTTGTACCGGCGTCTGGCAGCCGGAGGCTTCCGTGACATTACGCGGATCGCGTCCAGCGATCCTTACATATGGCGGGACATTTTGCTCGGCAACCGCGACGTGCTGCTTAAGCTGCTCGCGGATTGGCGGGGAGAGATCGCCGCGTTCGAGCGGCTGCTCGAGGACCGGGAAGGCGCCGGCATCGTCGAGCGATTCAGCAACGCAGGCCGGTTTCGCGACAATCTGCCCGAGCGACGCAAGGGCATGATCACTTCGCTGCACGAATGCTATGTCGACGTGCCCGATCAGCCGGGCATCGTGGGCCGGATCGCGACGGAGCTCGGGCAAGCCCGCATCAATCTCAGCAATCTGCACATAATCGAGAGCAGGGAGGATGTGCCCGGCGTGCTGCGCTTGTCTTTCCGCCACGGCGAGGATCTCGAGCGCGCGGTCGAGCTTCTCCGATCGCTTGCGTACTCGGTTTATTTTTAACTTCGAATTGCCGCAGGGTCGCAGACGACCCTGCATTTTTATTTTTTATTAAAAAATGAAAACGCTTATTGACAATATGAAAACGGATACATATAATAAAAGTACAGTATGGTTTCTCTCCACTCCTATCCTAATCCTGGATGCTTCGTGCATTCGGCACCGCCCATTGTGGCGGTGTTTTTTTTGCAATTAAAGGGAGAGAGCGCGGGAAGTTTTGCTCTTCTTCCTGACTCGGGCGGCGGCGTATCGTAGAAAGTTAAGCGTGTGTTCGGGGTGCAGGAGATTTGAGGACTTTTTGGGGCCGGAAAACCTGCATTTGTACATGTATTTACTACGTCCAAACGCACTTGATAAAAATGCATGCAAATGTGCAGGTAAATGCAAAGCGCAAGCCTGAAATTCGGCGAATGGCGTAAAATAACTGCACTTTTGCATCAATTCTGTACAAAAGGGTCGACATCGGCAGAAAAAGATGTGTATTTGCAGGCATTGCGGCAAAAGAACGCAACGGGCGACGACAGACCAACGACAGACCAGCGACAGACCAACGATACGCCAACCGACCGAGGCCAGATGCGCTGATAATAAACGTTCCGCGAATTTAGTTGCGGATATCCGCCGAACTTCAAGGGGACCGTCAGGGCGAATTTCGATCGCTCTGGCGGTTTTCTTGCGTCTTGCGTCTTCTCGCGAATCTTGCGGTCTCGGGTTGAGAGGAAGGTTAGCGAACGGATTTTTGTTCTATTTGCGCTATTTTGGCCTATACAAACGTAATATTGAGAAATTTTTAAGGCTAATTTAATTCTTTACATAGACGTCCTATGATACAATGATGATATCTTATGTAAAAAACTGGGGAAGCCATGATTCTTTTGGCTGCAATCGCAACTTTATGTCTTAGTGCCGGTATAACGTTATGCAGGCCGAAGACGTCCCCCGGAAGGTGGAGGTCGCGTTAAAATGATGACCGATTCTCAACTGATTCGGGAAATCAAGGAAGGCAACGCGGAATTGTATTCCGAGTTGATGGCCAAGTATCAGAAGAAGATCTTATCTTTTATTTATCATATGCTTCGCGGCGCCAAGCTCGAGATGATGGCCGAGGACCTGTGCTCCGAGACTTTTTACAAGGCGTATCGGAGCCTGCATTCCTTTCGCGAGGTAGACGCTTCATTTTCGACCTGGCTTTATACGATATCCCGCAATACCGTGCTAAGCGAGCTTCGCAAGCAAAAGGCCGCCCATCTGTCTCTGGACGATACGACTTACGTACCGCTAGCGCCCTATGAAGCGGCGCCGGAGCAGACCCTGCTCCGCAATGAAAAAGTCGCGCTGGTACGCGAAGCGATCAACAATCTCCCGGAGAAGCAGCGTTCCGCGCTGGTGCTAAGAGAATATGAAGGGCTCGACTACCAGGAGATCGCAGGCATCCTCGGACAGACGGTAAGCGCGGTCAAGTCGCTGCTGTTTCGCGCGAGAGCCAGCGTGAAGATTCAATTGGAAAAGTATTTTCACGAGCCGGAGCCGGCATTGATGAAGGTTTACGAGGAGTTGAAGTCAAGATGACCCTGACGTGCGGACACGTTCAGCAGCAGATGGAAGCGTACTGGGATCTCGAAGAGGGCGATCCGCAGCGTCGGGAGATCGACGCGCATGTGACGGTCTGCCCGGCATGCGCAGCCGAGTTCCGATGGTGGGAGGAGAGCGCGGCGCTCATTCGAGAGGTTGCGCTCGAAGAGTCCGAGACGGTGCCTGCACTGGCCGCCCAAGCGGTGAATGCCGGCGTGATGAGCCGGATCTATGCGGAAGACGGCTGGCTGCTTCCGCCGGCACGCAGGGCGTACTCATTCACCGGTCCGTTCCGTCGCAGGGTCATGACGATCGTCGCCTGTCTGCTGGCGCTATGCTGCAGCGGCATTTTGCTCACGCTTTACGACCGTATGCATGCGGATCCTGCCAAGTCTGCAGGCATTATGGAAGCAGCCGGGACGGGCGATATGCGCGGCGCGCTGCAGATCGACATGCCCGTGTCCCGCATGAGCGATCCATTCGTACTCAATTCTTCACCGGCGATGCCAGGCTATTGGATTATGCTGTCGGTACTCGGCCTATTGGCGGCGTTGCTCATCGTAAACTGGTATTCGAGGTTGAAAAAAGTATGAACGACAGGATGAAACTAGGGTTGGTTCGGCATGGCGTCACGTCCTGGAATATGACCGGGAGGATTCAAGGCGCGACCGATATTCCGCTCAGCGCGGAAGGCGAGCGGCAAGCGCTGCTGCTTGCGGACCGGCTTCGCAGGGAACCGGCGACTTGGGACGGTATCGTATGCAGCGACCTGATGCGGGCCAGGCGCACGGCCGAATTGATCTCGGAGCGATTGGGGCTGCCGCTGGCGAGCGATGTCTTGCTGCGCGAGCGCAGCTTCGGCGAGGCGGAGGGCACGACGGAGGAACAGCGTATTGCGAGATGGGGCGTCGATTGGCGCGGGCGGGTTCCCGGACAGGAGTCCGATGAGCAAGTAAGAGCGAGAGGCCTGTCGTTCGTAGAGGCCTTTACCTCGAGACATCCGGGCGAGAGCTGGCTGGTGGTGACGCATGGCAGTTTTTTGGCACAGCTCCTTCAGGCGCTTGAGAGCGGCGTGGACGACAGCCGGATCGCGAACTTGTCGCTGACAATCGTAGAGCGCGAGGATGCGGGCTGGGTGTCTACGCTCCACAATTGCACGGCGCATCTGGAGAAGGCATGATCTGCGGACGCGAGCACTGCATTTCGTTCCGTCTTTCGTCTTCTCCTTGCTAGATTAGGATGGAAGATGAATCCATTTGAATCGAGCACCTCGAACCGACCGGCACGATCCGGTCGGTTTTTTTGCGCATGCCTCCCATGACCCGTTTACGTTTAAATGCGCGGCATCGCGACAATACTTCTCCTATCAGCGGTTTTAGGAGGGATCCCGATGAATTTGGCGGACATGCTCAGTTATGCGGACATCGCGCAATTGTCCGGCATCGCGGAAGTCTATCAATGCGAATGCAGCAGCCATTCTAAAAACGAGCTGATCCAATCGATCTTAAGCGCTGTGCAGAGGCGCGAAGTACTGGCGCGGCGCGTCGAAGAAATGAGTCTCGGCGATCTCCGGTTTCTAAACTCCCTTCTTTTCGAAAAGCGGGAAGCTTACAGTCTGGAGGACTTGACCGCAAGAGCCGCGCTCGCGGCAGAATCGGCCCCTACGCAGGCCGGCGATCCGAAGCAGGCAGCGCAGGCCGGCGTGTCCAAAACGGGCGGCGCGGCGGACGGCGGCAGCTCAAAGAAATCGCCGGCAGGCGGCCGGAAAAAAGCCAAGCTGCCGGAGGAACCCAAAAGTCCCTCAGACGAACGTAGAAGCGCAATCGCGAGGTTTAAGCGCTATGGCTGGCTGTTCGGAGGCATCACGCAGCAGACGCGGTATTTGTTCCATGTACCGGAGGATGTGAAAAAAAAGCTTTGCAGCGCTATTGAAGATCAGTTTCGCACGAGCGTCGAGCTTCGCGACGAACCGCAGGCGTATCGCGACGAGCGGGGCATGATGGCCGGAGATCTCGTTCGGATGCTAAAGTTCGTCAGAGACCACGACACGCCGCTCACAGCCGAAGGCTACCTTTATAAGAGGCAGCTGCAGCAGTTGCTGGACACGTTTTCGGTCATGGAACAGGCGCCTGCCAAGACCGCTTTCCGCTTCGGGTACGGTCGGCGGTTCAAGGAATATCCCGAACGCTTTTCGCTGCTCTATGATTATGCCTACTATTCGGGCTTGCTCCTTGAAGAGGAAGGCGAGCTGCGGCTATCGGAGCGGGGACGCGAGATGGCTGATGGCAACGCAGCTTGCGACCCTGCGGATTTGTATCGGTTTTGGCTTCGACTTTACAAGCTGCCCGTGCCGAATCTGCAGGCGCTGGTGCAGTGGGTAATGCGGCTGTCGCGACATTCGTGGGTAACCGTCTCATCGCTGGGCGCGACGCTGCTCCCGCTCGTGAAGTCGTACTACTATGACACGGAGAAAAGCGTGTTCGAACAACGTACGCTTTCGATGATGCTCCATCTGGGGTTGCTGAGGCTCGGCGAGACGGCGGACGGAGAGGCGGTCGTGACGATGACGCCGCAAGGCGTATTGCTCGTCGCAGGCAGCGAGATCGGGTTCGAAGATACGCTTCCCTGGTCCTACGGGGCCGTTTGACTGCCGGCTCAGTGTCCGGCAGCATTCTTTTCCAAAACGCAGAGCAGCCGTTACGAAACGAAAGATGATGCGACGGAGGTCGCTAAATAAGCGGGAGGCATTCGTTAACGCCGGATGCCTCGCGAAAGATCAGGAGGGCAACCTATGGACATTAGAATCGCATACGAGACGATGCTTGGCCTCGCGGCCGAGATGACGCTTGACGAGGCGCTGCGAAAATATCGCAAGGAGCAGTTGTATGGCGAGATCGACCATGCGCTCGAAGAAGGGGATTCGGAATCGTTCCTGCGGTTGACCGAAGAGCTCAAGGCCATTCTTCATTAGGACAGACACCCGTTTGTCAGGCAGGCTCGCCCGCGCGTCGGGACGAGTCTGTTTTTGCTGAACGGAGATTCGGACAAAAATGGCTTGCATGCGCGCCTGAATCGGGTAGGATAGAAGAAGCATGCGGAATGGAAGGAAGTTGAAGCGATGAGATTCAGCGAGTTCGACGAAAACAATTGGAGCGACCTTCAGCCGTATCTGGACACCGCGCTCATTCCCGTGACGGGATTGCGGGGAGGCGAGTCGCCTCCGGAAGCGGCCGAACTCGTCGGGGCTGCCGGAGACTGGCTGGCGCCGATCGAGTCGGCTTTCAAGGGTAGGACGGTCACCTATCCGGCCCATCACTACGCGGGTCCAGGCGAAGAAGCTTCGCTCGACGAATGGTGTGCCCGGCTCAAGTCCCGCGGCTTTAAATTTGTCGTCGTCGTGTCGGGCAAGCCCGGTTGGGACAAGACGCGGGTTCCGTCGGCGGATTTATTCGTGAGCCCGACCGACGAAGAGAGCGAGCCTGATTTGGAAACGCTGCGGCGGAGCGTGTCGGACATGTGGAAGCGGCCGGCACAGGTTTGAATCCATCATCCATCGGGAACGGCGGTCTGTATAGGATCGATGGAACGGGGCATAACAAAAGCATGTTCGCCCTCGGTTAAATGTGACAAAATGACAACATTTTAGTTCATGCGATTCCGAGATGTGTCCAAATCCGGAACGGGTATTCTTGACGCTCTTTGACACGTGGGATATTATAGGTATGTCCTTGTGAACAAGAGGTGAAAGTCCGTATCGGACGCGATTTTGGTGGGCAAAGGGGGTAGAAAAAATGGACCACAATAAGCAGCACGAAACCTCGCATAAGCCGATCAAGCGCAATGAAATGACAAGACGTCAATTTCTGTCTTATACGCTCGGCGGAGCCACTGCATTCATGGCGGGCGGCGCGATCATCCCGATGCTGCGCTTCGCTGTAGACCCGCTTTTGCAGAAGAAGGCTGAGACCGCTTTCGTCAAGGCAATCGAGGAGAAAGACGTGACCAAGGAGCCGAAGAGCATCGACTTCAAGGTTCACCAGGTCGACGGGTGGTACGAGAGCGACCCGAAGCTCCAAGCTTTCGTAGCGAAGGGCGACGACGGCAAGATTTTCGCGCTGTCCCCGGTGTGCAAGCACTTGGGCTGCACGATCAGCTGGAGCGGCGAAGAAGCGCCGAATCTGTATCACTGCCCTTGCCACGGTGCAAGATATACAAAAGACGGCAAAAATCTCAAGGTGGCGCCTAAGCCGCTTGACGAATACCAAGTCAAGGTCGAGAACGGCTGGGTATATCTCGGACCGCTGGAATCGAACACACGGGTATAGAAGGAGGGCGTCTCGTCCATGTTTAAAGGCATGTATAACTGGATTGACGAACGTCTCGATGTTACGCCGATGTGGAGAGATATCGCGGACCACGAGGTGCCTGAGCACGTTAACCCAGCTCACCATTTCTCCGCGTTCGTATATTGCTTCGGCGGACTGACGTTCTTTATTACCGTCATCCAGATCCTTTCGGGGATGTTTCTTACGATGTACTATGTGCCGGATATCATTAACGCGTATTACAGCGTAGACTATCTGCAGCACCAGGTCGCCTTCGGCGTTATCGTCCGGGGCATGCACCACTGGGGCGCGAGCCTCGTTATCGTTATGATGTTCCTACATACGCTTCGGGTCTTCTTTACCGGCTCCTACAAGGCGCCGCGCGAGATGAACTGGGTCGTGGGGATGCTGATTTTCTTCGTCATGCTGGGACTGGGCTTCACCGGTTACCTGCTTCCGTGGGACAACAAAGCATACTTTGCAACCAAGGTAGGCATGGAGATTGCGGGTTCGGTACCGTGGATCGGCGGATATATCAAGGAGTTGCTGGCCGGCGGCACGATCGTCGGCGCGCAGACGCTGACTCGATTCTTCGCGATTCACGTGTTCTTCCTGCCCGGCGTGCTGCTGACGCTGCTTGCCGCACACTTCTTCATGATTCGCAAACAGGGCATTTCCGGGCCGCTGTAAGAGAGAGGAGTGGCAAGCATTGGCACATGGTAAAGGCAATTCTAACGAGAAGATCGTATACGTAGGCGACTCGCGCATTCGCAAGCCGCACCCGGACAAGCCGGCACCGCCGGATTACACGGCGTTTCCCGGCAAGTCCGAAGCGTTTATCCCGAACTTCCTGCTGAAGGAATGGATGGCGGGCGTCGTCGTGCTCGTAGGCTTCCTGACGCTGACGATCGCGGAGCCCGCTCCGCTCGGCTATCCGGCGAACCCGCTCAACGGCGCGTTTATTCCGATGCCGGACTGGTACTTCCTTTTCATTTATCAGCTGCTGAAGTATCCGTACACGTCCGAGAACTACATCGTACTCGGTACAATCGGACTTCCGGCGATTTTGTTCGGCGCGCTGTTCCTCGCTCCGTTCCTCGATACGGGCAAGGAGCGCAGATTCTATCGCCGTCCGATCGCAAGCTCGCTCATGTTCGTAACGTTGATCGCAAGCGTGTACCTGACCTGGGTATCATGGCATCACTACACCAAGGAGCTTGAAGCGAACGGCACCATCCCCGAGCATATCGAGCGGGAGATGAAGTCCGAAGAGCAGATCGCCGAGGGTAAAGGCCGTTATATCTACGGCAAGGAAAAAGTGCCGGCGTTGGTCGCGCCTGAGGACGAAGCGTTCTCCGTTACGATGAAGGCGCAGTGCATCGCTTGTCACGGCACCGAGCTTCAAGGTCAAGTCGGTCCGATGCTGGCGGGGATCGGCGATACGCTGAACCACGATCAGATCAAAGAGATCATCACCAACGGCAAGGGCGACGGCATGCCGTCCTTCAAGGGCACATTGTCCGACGAAGAGATCGACAAGGTCGCAACTTGGCTGGCGAAGCAAAAGGCTGCAACCGAATAAGACGCACGATCAAAGGGCCTGACCGGCATGGTCAGGCCCTTTTCCAGATTTTTGAGATGGCCGAGGTGCTGGGATGGATCCGAATGTTTTGCTGTCGCGCCGATTTTTGACGCAAAATTGGGTTATGACGCTGCTTATGGTCTTTTACGTGTTCGGGACGATCTACGGCTATTACTGGTACAAAAACCAGCTGGTGGACACGATGCAGACGCATCCCGCTTGGCTGATCCCCTTCGTGCCGGACAGTCCGACAGCTTCGCTGTTTTTTACGATCGCGGCGTTATGGCTTTGGTTGTCTTCTTTTGGCGATGGGGATAACAAGGTCGTAACAGGCGTGAGATGCGTGTTTGAGGCGCTTGCGGTCGTTACTTCTATTAAATACGGCATATGGGCAACTGTAATCATTTTCGCCAGCGCGGCTTATGGCAGCCCGATCGTCTGGCAGGACTGGATGCTGATCGTCTCCCACATGTCCATGGCGGTATGCGCCGTTCTGTACGGCCGGTTTTTCTTGTACGGAGCGATCGCGCTCGGCATCGCAGCTGCCTGGACGCTGCTCAACGATATCGTCGACTACGGCTTCGGCGTCTACCCGAGCCTGCCGCAATCCCTCGACGACCGGCTGCTTGGCGTCGCGATATTTACCTTTGCGCTGACCATCTTCAGCGTCGGCGTTGCCGCAATCGTATCGTTTGCCAATCAGCGCGCCAGACGTACCTCCGCGGTACGAGGCGAGGTCTAAAGTAGGACATCCCCTCATAGTTTTTTAGTGGAGGGATGTCCATGTCGATGAACGGTGTACGCATACGCTTGTCGCGCCGCGTGCTCGCGGCTGCCGTATTGCTTGTTTGGCTTGAAGCCTTGCTCGGCGGACAAGCCGCTGCAGCGGCCGGCGAAGCGGCCGATCAAGATCCGGTCGACCGTTTCCGCGTGGCGGCGGAGAGCCTATACAGATCTGTGAGTGACGGCGACCCGCTTGTCGTGCTGCGAAAAGTAACGCAGGCCGAAGAAGCGCTGCATGCGGTTCCGTCCAAAAGTCTACCCGCGCCGGAAGCCGCCGCTGCGCTTGCTGCCGCCATGGAACGGATGCGGCGAGCGGTATCCGCACTGTCCCCGGATGCGGAAGAGGTTTATGGCGCATCGGCTTCGCTGCGGCTCGCCGCGGACGCGGTGTCTTTGAACGGGCAGGGGCTGTGGCTGGAGTATCGCAGATTGATGCGCGAAGATACGGATGCGCTCCAAGCAGCCATCGTAAGCGCCGGAGGCAAGACGAGCCCCGAAGCGAAGGAGAAGCTGGCCGCCCTGAACGGCCATTACGGCCTTATAAGGCCGGCGGTCGTCGCCACGGGAAGAGGGGAACAGGCAGCGCGCGCGGATGCGGTCATTCGCTATGCGGGACGAATCCTGTCCGCCGCTGCTTCGGACCCGTCGCTTGCTGCCAAGCTCGCGCCCCAGATCGGTGCGGCGATCGAAGGACTGTACCCGCCTGCAGCGGAGGCCCCCGCTTCGGGACCGCTTGCCGCGGCGCCGCCTGCCGGATTTTTCTCGGCGATCGGCGCGTTCATCCTCACGGTGCTGACCTACTCGGGATGGCGTAAATACCGCGGAGAGCAGCGAAAAAAATAAGCCGGCCATTCGGTCGGCAGTCTATTCTTCTCTGAAGCCTTCGCCAAGCACGTCGTGCACGTCGGCGATAACGATAAAAGCCTGTCTGTCGTGCTGACGGACGAGGCTTTTTAATTTGCGCACCTCAAACCGGCTGACTACGCAGTAAACGGCCATCCTGGCTTCTCCCGAATAAGCGCCGACCGCGTTCATAAGGGTGACGCCGCGCTCGAGCTCGCTCGTAATTTGCTTGGCCAACTTCTCCGGCTCCCGGCACAAAATCGTGAAGGCTTTGGCGGCATAAGCACCTTCTTGCACAAAATCGATGACACGAGAGGATATAAAAACGCTGACGAGCGTGTAGAGCACTTTTTCCTTCGGAATAAAGATGAGCGAGGTGCCGAGAATGATAACGTCCATGAGCAAAATGAATTGGCCCATGCTGACCCCGCCGCGGCGGTTGGCGATGCGCGCGATAATATCCACCCCGCCCGTCGTGCCGCCGGCGTAAAAGACGAGCCCAAGCCCTGCGCCCAGCGTCACCCCGGCATAAAGCACGACAAGTATGAAGTCCTGCTGCGTCGTGAAAGGCGTAAGCCATCCATGGTCGACGATGGCCTGCCAGAGCCATAAAAATATCGATAAAGATACCGTGCCGCCGAATGTATATACCATCGCCCGAAAGCCGAGCTTGCGCCAGCCGAGCCAGAATAGAGGCAGATTGAGAACAAGCGTCGTGACCGAAGCCGGCAGACCCGCCGCATAGAGCAAAAGGATGCCTACGCCTGTCACGCCGCCCTCCATCAGCCTGTTCGGCACGATAAAATAAACGATTCCGAATCCGTAAAGCGCGGTGCCGAGCAGCAAAATGCTCCACGTCCGGACCGAAGCCCACAGCTTTTGCCGAGTCATGCGCAAAACCTCCATGCTGAAATTCATTTGATTTTTGCAGACATCTTAAGCTAACATAAGAAGAAACCGATGGAAAGGACCGTCACACGTGGCTGAATCCAAAATCGCGGACCTTGTTCTCGCCGAGCGGCACCTGTCAGATATTCAGCGAGACGTCGACGCCTATATTTCGCAGTTTAAGGAAGGGTACTTCTCTCCGCTCGCGATGCTGGCCAGATTAACCGAAGAAGCAGGGGAGCTGGCACGGGAAGTTAATCACAAATACGGCGAAAAGCCGAAGAAGGCGGATGAAGCCGACAATTCCATCGAGATGGAGCTGGGCGACGTTCTGTTCATCGTCCTGTGCTTCGCCAACCGGGAAGGGATCGATCTTACCCGGGCCATCGAGCGCGTCCTGCACAAGTTCGGCACGCGCGACGCGGACAGATGGACGAAGAAGCACACGGATATCCCGTAGATACATATGCTGTATCATCCCCAATTCGAGGAGGATGGTACATGTGAAGGACGGGGAAACTTGCTTGCGCCGCGCCTACGAAGCCATCCTGGCCTCGGACTTCGAAGCCGCGGTCGATTGGTTCCGCCAGGCGGTCGAGGCGGAGCCGGACAATGCTTCCTACTATTATAAAGGCTCCATCAGCCTCGCACGGAACGGCAAGCTCGACTTGGCGCTCGACTATGCGCGCAGTGCCGTACGCCTTGCTCCGAGGGAGGCCGACTATCGCCTGCATCTCCGGCTGGTCGAAGGGCGACAGCTCGCCCGCCAGGCCAAGGCACTGCTGGCGAAGCCGCAGCCCGAGCCGGACACGGCGATCGAGCTGCTGCAGGAGGCGGTCGAGCTCGATCCGCTCGATGCGGGCGCGTATTTGCTGCTCGGCATCGCATGCCGGCTCGCGGGCGAATACGACCGGGCGATCGATGCGCTGTGCACCGCCAAGGAGATGAATCCGATGCTGCTCGAAGCGGGCAGGCTGCTCCGGGAGACAAAGATGGAGCGCGCGAGGCGCTGGCGGCTCATTTATACCCATTATACTAGAAGAAGGAACAGGTGATCGCGGATGTCGCAGCAAATCAAAGTCGCCGTAGCCGGCGCAGCGGGAAGAATGGGGCGCGAAGTGGTTAAAATGGTGCTGGAGGATCCGTCGCTCACGCTCGTGGCCGCCATCGGCCGATCCGCATCCGGCGAGGATGCGGGTCGGCTCGTCGGGCTGCCCGAAGCTGGCGTCGCTATGACCGACGATCTGGCGCGGGCGCTGCGGGACAGCGGTCCGGACGTGCTCGTCGACTTCACGAACCCCAAGTCCGCCATGCCCAATACGATGACAGCGGTCAAGCTAGGCGTCAGGCCCGTTGTCGGTACGACCGGGTTTACGCAGGAGCAGATGGACGAGATCGACCGGGAGTGCCTCGAGCGCGGCATCGGCTGCCTGATCGCGCCGAACTTCTCGATCGGTGCCCTGTTAATGATGAAGTTCGCCGCCGAAGCGGCCAAGTATATGCCGCATGTCGAGATCATCGAATACCACGGCGACCAGAAACTGGACGCGCCGTCCGGCACCTCTATCAAGACTGCCGAACGGATCGCCGAGACGCGGCGCGAGCTGCGCCAGGGCAACCCGAACGAGGAAGAAGTGATCGAGGGGGCGCGCGGCGGTTATTTTGGCGGCTTCCGAATACATAGCGTGCGTCTTCCGGGCGTTTTCGCCCAACAGGAAGTCATCTTCGGCGGACATGGACAGACGCTCAAGATTCGGCACGACAGCTACGACCGTGCAGGTTACATGCCTGGCGTGGCTACGGCCGTCAAGAAGATCATAGGCGTAACCGGACTGGTTTACGGCTTCGAACATTTGCTCGACTGATTCAACCCGTTTTGCAAACCTATTATCCCGCTCCCGGGAGAGGAGACGCGGTTCAACGATGCTGAATATCGCACTGATTGCTCATGATCGCAAAAAAGACGAGATGGTGAACTTCGCGATCGCTTACGAAAATGTTTTTAAGCCTCACAAGCTTTACGCGACCGGCACGACCGGCGCGCGTATCATGGAAAATACGGCGCTGCAGGTACACCGGTTCGCGTCGGGCCCGCTCGGCGGCGACCAGCAAATCGGCGCGATGGTCGCGACCAACGAGATGGACTTTATTATATTTCTTAGGGATCCGCTTATGGCCCAGCCGCACGAGCCGGATATCATCGCGCTACTTCGTCTTTCCGACGTGCAGGGCATCCCGGTCGCGACCAATGTCGCAACGGCGGAGCTGCTGGTAAAATGCCTCGAACGCGGCGATTTCGCGTGGCGCGAGCTCGTGCATAAGTACAAGCCCGGGATCGACGAATGAGCGACGCCTTGCAGCTTGACCTGCTCGTATTCGCGGCGCATCCGGACGACGCCGAGATCGGCATGGGCGGCACGATCGCCAAGGCAGCGCGCGAAGGACGCCGCGTCGGCTTGTACGATTTGACCTTTGCGGAGATGTCTTCCAACGGCGACCCCAAGACGCGCCAGCAAGAAGCGGCCATGGCGAGCGAGCTTTTGGGACTCGCTGTGCGCGGCAATCTGGGTCTGCCCGACCGGGGATTGAAGGCAGGCTCCGAACAGGTGGACAAGCTGGTCGAGGTCATACGCCGGCACCGTCCGCGTATCGTATTTGCGCCTTACTTCGAAGACAGGCATCCGGATCATACGGCATGCAGCCGGCTTGCAGAGGAAGCGGTATTCAACGCGAAGCTGCGACGCTATCGGCCAGAATGGGAAGCTTGGTCTCCGGACGCTCTTTGCTACTATTTCATTAACGATATGCATGCGCCGCAGTTGGTCGTCGATATAACGGCCTGCCAGTCGGTGAAAATGGATGCGCTGTCGGCTTACCGGTCCCAGTTCGCTCCGATGGAGGAGACGCCCGACTGGGTCCCGACGCCGCTCACGGCAGGTTATCTGGACAACGTCGCCGCGCGCGACCGTCTGTTCGGGGCGCCTCACCGCGTTGCCTACGCCGAAGGCTTCATTTCCAAAGGCTCGCTGAAGCTGGACGGATTTTAAAGAACTGCCTTGCCAAGGACCACATCGCGATACCGGCGGTACCCTGCATGGATCTCCTTCCAGGTTCCTTGCATCGCAGACCGCCGCTCACGCTCGGGAAGAAGGGATTCGCAAATGTTCAGACCGCTTAAGATCGGCATTACATGCTATCCTTCGCTGGGCGGCTCGGGCGTCGTGGCTACCGAGCTCGGTAAGCTGCTCGCCGAGAAGGGACACGAGATTCATTTCATCACGCAGAGCATGCCTTTTCGGCTCGGCAAGTTCCAGCGGAACATTTATTATCACGAGGTGGAAGTGTCGGATTATTACGTTTTCCGATATCCGCCGTACGATCTGTCGCTCGCGAGCAAGATGCACCAGGTCGCAAAGCTGCAGGAGCTCGATTTGCTCCATGTCCATTATGCGGTGCCGCATGCGATTTGCGCGCTGCTGGCCAAGCAAATGTCCGGCGGCAAGCTCAAGATCGTCACGACGCTGCACGGTACGGACATCACGGTGCTGGCGCAGGACGAATCGCTCAAGGACATCATTCGGCTCGGTATTGGCGCAAGCGATGCGGTAACCGCTGTCAGCCAGGACCTGATTCGCGAGACGCAGGAGCTGCTCGACATCAGGACGCCGATCGAATTGACATACAATTTCGTAGACAAACGCGTTTATTATCCGCGCGAAGTTTCGGAAATGCGCAAAGACTTTGCGGAACCGCACGAAAAGGTGCTCATGCATATCTCCAACTTCCGTCCAGTCAAGCGCACTTCCGACGTCGTAGACATTTTCGCTAAAGTCCATGCGGAGCTGCCCGCCAAGCTGCTTCTCGTAGGCGAAGGACCGGACCTGCCGAAGATCCAGTCCAAGATCCGGTCGATGGGGCTTGAGCATCGTGTGCATTATCTCGGCAAGCAGGACGATGTCGCCGAAGTGCTGTCGCTGGCCGATCTCGTGCTGCTTCCTTCCGAAAAGGAAAGCTTCGGTCTCGTCGCACTTGAGGCGATGGCTTGCGGCGTGCCGACGATCGGCTCGACCGCCGGCGGCATTCCGGAGCTGGTCGTCAGCGGAGAGACGGGATATCTTGCTCCGATCGGCCATACGTCGGAGATGGCGGCGCATGCCGTGCGGCTGCTCTCGGACGAAGCGCTTTACGCGCAATTCAGGGAAGCCTGCCTGATGCGCTCGCGCACGCAATTTTGCAACGATCTGATTACGGCGCAATATGAACAAATTTATTACAATGTGCTGGGCATTCCGGCCCCGAACATCGAACCGGCCTGCGAACCCCGCTGACCGGGTTGAGCGGTTCTCCGGATCCCATACGAAGAGGGGGCGATCGCCATGATGAGCTACGAAGGTGCGCAATGGGAAGCGGGACTCGAGGTGCTGCGCATCTTGGGCCGACAGGGCAGCGAGGCTTATTTCGTCGGCGGCTGCGTGCGCGACGCCCTGCTCGGGATCGAAGCCAGCGATATCGATATCGCCACCTCGGCCGCCCCCGGCGAAGTGCTGCAAATGTTTCCGGATGCGCTGCCGACGGGCCTGAAGCACGGCACCGTGACGGTTCGCCGTTCGGGCTTTTTTTTTGAGGTGACTACGTTTCGGCAGGAAGCCGGCTACAGTGACGGCAGACGACCTGACGACGTCTTTTTTGTGCAGAATGTCCGTGAAGACCTGGCGCGTCGCGATTTTACGATAAACGCGATGGCCGCAGGTCCCGACGGCGCAATCGTCGACCCGTTCGGCGGCATGGACGATCTTCGAGCGTGCCGGCTGCGCGCGGTCGGCGATCCGGCTCAGCGGTTCGACGAGGATGCGCTGCGAATCGTTCGTTGCGTGCGATTTGCGGCCCGGTACCGTCTCGCCATCGACGAATCGACCTGGAGGGGCGTGCTGGCTTGCCGGGACAAGCTTCCGCTCGTCGCGATGGAGCGCATCGGAGCGGAGCTCGACAAGATGGTGGCCGGCAGCGATCCGGGCCGCGCGTTCGCGCTGCTGTTGGCGGCATCGCTGCCCGAGCGGTTCAAGCTGCCGCTGCCGGAGGCGTGGCTTGCTCGCCTTCGGCAGATTGAAGGAACAGCCGAAGGGGAGGCCGGGGTTATTCAAGCGGCAGGCCTCGCCTATAAGTCCAGTCTCGCTCGTTATTTGCCGAAGGATGTAGATGGCGATTTGCGATGGACGGCGTTATTCCTCGCTGGTGAGGCGTCCCCTGAAGCGGCGGAAGAAGCGATGAGGCGGCTGCACTTCGCGGGGAAGCGGAGCAAGCGAATTGTCGACATTCTTCGCCTGCACCTAGGTTTATCTATATCGTCAGTGTCGGAGCTGTGGCGTCGAAACTGGACTTTAGGGGTGCTCGACCGGGGGACCGAAGCCGCCGCGGACTGGCATGAGCTTTTCGGCACCGAGGACGTTCGCTTGGCATTGGGCGTGCCCGGCGAGCTGCATTCGGTTGTGCCCGAGTGGACGGCGGCGCTGCCCGCGGTTCGGGCTGCCGATCTCGCGCTCCGGGGAGACGAGCTGGCGGCCGCAGCCGGCATAGCGCGGGGGCCCTGGATCGCGATCGCGCTCCGGGACCTGCTCGAGCGGGTTGCTTTGGGCGAGCTGCACAATGACGCGGAAACGCTGCGTAACGCTTATTTAAGGAGCCTCCGGGACCATGAATAGTGTTCATTGCCTCTCTTGATCCAGGGGATGGCGCATCTTCAGAGCTGCGGGGGTTCAACGCCTCTCGTGGTGCAGGGCGCGTCTACTACAGCGTTCTCGGCAATGAAAAGAACGGTTCGTAAGAGATACAGAGCGGGTTTACATCGCTCGAACAGGAAGGTGAGCATTGATGGAACAATCGCAGCTGTTGACGCTGCTGGAGGGCAAGCAGGGCGAATTCGTATCCGGCGAGGAAATCAGCCGGTTGCTGGGCGTCAGCCGGACCGCCGTCTGGAAGCAAATCCGCAGACTGGAGGCCGAGGGCTTCGCGATCGAAGCTGTGCCACGCAAAGGCTATAGACTGACGGGGAGGCCTTCCCGACTGAATGTCGCTGAGCTTCAGAGCAAGCTCGGAACGCATTTCTTTGGCAGGCGCCTGCATATCCGCGAGGTCGTCTCTTCTACGCAGGACGTGCTGCGCGAGCTTGCCGAAGCGGGAGCGCCCGAGGGGACGCTCGTCATCGCCGAGCGTCAGGAAAACGGCCGGGGGCGCATGGGCCGCTCCTGGGTGTCGCCGCCCGGACGCGGCGTGTACATGAGCCTGCTGCTGCGGCCTGACGTGCCGCTGCAGCTGGCGCCGCAGCTGACGCTGCTAGCGGCCGTCGCGTTGTGCCGCAGCATTGGCCGCGAGACCGGCCTGACGATCGGGATCAAATGGCCGAACGACCTGCTCGTGGACGGACGCAAGATCAGCGGCATATTGCTGGAGTCCGCAACCGAGGACGAACGCCTGAGGTATGTCGCAGTCGGACTCGGCATCGCAGTGAATTTGGACGAGGAAGATTATCCCGAGGAGCTGTTGTCGCGAGCGGTTTCTCTGAAATTGGCGGCCGGGCGCGCCTTCGACCGTGCTGCCCTTGTCGCCGCCGTGCTGCTTGAATTCGAACAGTTGTACGCCGTCTATAAGCAGCAAGGCTTCGAGCCGATTCGCATTTTATGGGAAACCTATTCGATAACGTTGAACCGCACGGTATCCCTGAACGCCGGGCAAGGATTTTTCGAAGGCGTGCCGAGAGGTCTGGACGAGAGCGGAGGACTTCGCGTCGAGCTGCCGGAAGGCGGCGTCCGGACGATCTATTCGGCGGAGATCGGCGATGCGGCGCCGCTGCCCGGCACCAAGGATCAAGATAGCCGCTAATGGGGCCTCATCGGGGAATCGGACCGTTTACGATCCGAGGCCGGTCTGTTATAATATAGCTCTCGGGCGGTATCATGACGAACCGCACTGAGAGACATGCTAACCAATGACGAGCTATGCCGAAAAGAACCGAATAACCGTGATGATTCGCGGCGGATTCTGCTCTGAGCCCAAGGGACCGAGACAGAAGGACGTGAAGCGTTCCTGCTGAATGGACACCTTCTTTGCTCATGGGCAAACGAAGGTTTTTTTGCGCGCTCGGATGGCTGGCCGCCCACAGAAGGGAGCCCTACGTAATGAGTCAACCGTTAACGCCGCCTAAAATGAAATCGATGAAAGCCCAGGGTTCGCCCATCGCCATGGTCACCGCTTACGACTACCCGTCCGCAAGGTTGGCCGAGGAGGCCGGCGTGGACGTCCTGCTCGTCGGAGACTCGCTCGGCAATGTCGTGCTCGGCTACGAGACGACGGTGCCTGTGACGCTTGAGGATATGATCTATCATACGAGAGCCGTACTACGAGGCGCTCCCCGCACGATGATCGTGACCGACATGCCGTTCGCCACGTATCGCGGGAGCAAGGAGCAGACCCTCCGCAATGCCGCCAGGCTCATGCAGGAGGGCGGTGCTCACGCGGTGAAGCTCGAAGGCGGAGCCGAGCTCGCCGAGGAGGTCGCGCTGCTGGTATCCGCCGGAATTCCCGTCATCGGCCACCTGGGACTTACCCCGCAGTCGGTGCTGCAGATCGGCGGCTACAAAGTGCAGGGCCGCGATGAGGCTGAGGCCGCTCGGCTGCTGGCCGATGCAAAGGCGCTTGAGCAAGCGGGTGCAGCAGCCGTCGTGCTCGAGCTGGTCGTCGAGCCTGCAGCGGCTGCCGTGTCGCGCGCGCTGTCTATTCCGACGATCGGCATCGGCGCCGGAAGGGGCTGCGACGGGCAGGTGCTCGTTTACCACGACTTAATCAGGTACGGCTCGGGTATTCGCGATAAACGATTCGTAAAGCCTTATGCGGATGTCGGCGAGACGATCCGATCCGCCGTGTCGCAATATGTGAACGAAGTGAAGAACGGACGGTTTCCGGAAGAAAGCCATTCGTTCCAGTTGCAAGCCCAGCCCCAAGAAAAGCCAACGACCAAATTGTACGGAGGCGATCCAAAGTGACGGCTACGATAACTTCGGCTCCTGCGGTCATTCGCACGATTGCACAGATGCGCGAAGCGATCCGCGCCTACCGGATGGATGCCGGCGCGGCCGCATCCGTCGGTTTCGTGCCTACGATGGGATTTTTGCATGAAGGCCATGCCAGTCTGATCGGCAGATCGAGCCAGGAAAACGGACTGACGGTGCTCAGCATTTTCGTCAATCCGCTTCAGTTCGGCCCGAACGAAGACTTCGAACGCTATCCGCGCGACGAAGCCGGAGACCTGGACGTCGCCGCCCGCGCAGGCGCCGATATCGTCTTCCTGCCGAACGTCGCAGAGATGTACCCGACTCCCGCGGCGACGCACATTACAATCTCGGACGTCACAGAGCGTCTATGCGGAGCCAGTCGGCCCGGACACTTCGACGGCGTAGGCATTGTCGTGACGAAGCTGTTTAACATCGTTCAGCCCGACCGCGCGTACTTCGGCCTGAAGGACGCGCAGCAGGTCGCCGTCGTCGAACGCATGGTCGCCGATCTCAATCAACCGGTCGCGATCGTGCCGTGTCCGATCGTGCGGGAGGCGGACGGACTTGCCATGAGTTCGAGAAACGTGTATTTGTCGGCCGACGAACGGCGCGAGGCGCTGGTTATTTCAGCCACGCTCGCCAAGGTACCCGCTTGGATCGGATCGGGCATGAACGCAGTCGAATTGACGGCAGCCGTCAAAGAAGGCATAACGGCTTCGCCGCTGGCCGATATCGACTACGTCGAGGTATTGACTTATCCTGGACTGCAGGCGCCCGCTCCGGACGCCTCGCTGTCCGAGTCCGAATCAGGCGGACGGATCATCGTCGCGGCAGCGGTCCGTTTCGGACGCACGCGCCTCATTGACAATATTCTTATTTCCCTTCCGGAGGCGCATTCCTTATGATGAGACAAATGATGAAATCCAAGCTTCATAGAGCGACGGTGACGGAAGCGAACCTGAACTATGTCGGGAGCATTACGATCGACGAGGATTTGCTGGAACTGGTCGATATTTTGCCGGATGAAAAGGTTCAGATCGTGAACAACAACAACGGCGCGCGGTTTGAGACCTACACGATTCCGGGGCCTCGCGGCTCCGGCGTCATTTGCCTGAACGGCGCGGCAGCGCGTCTCGTGCAGCCGGGAGACAAGGTAATCATTATCGCTTATGGCTATATGGAAAACGAAGAAGCGAAGCGGCACAAGCCGAAGGTCGCCATATTGGACGAAGGCAACCGCGTCGTTCAAATGATGGCGCAGGAGCCTCATTCGACCGTCGTCTGAAGCGTATGAAAGGCCTCCGGTAAACGCAGAATGAGCAGTACAAATCGTCTGCGACTGGGGGCCTTCTTCCGTGATTCAACCCTTTTTCTCCGCCATGAACGACGTGCTGGACCAGATGATCGAACGCTACCCGAATTCATCGCCGGATGAAAAGTTGGCGCTGGAAGAGCAATGGAACGTGTTAAAATCGATGAGTGATGATATCATTGAGTCATGGCTTGCGCTTGAGGAAAAGATGGGCGATTACAGACGGCGGCAAACCGGCGATATCGACGGCTTTAAGGGAAAGTCTGCCGATCCCGTTATGCCGACCGAATGGCCCGTTCCGTTCGTGAAGGGGCAGGGGTACTTCAAACTGCATATGTTTCGCGAATGCGCGTGCCAGTTCGAACTGCTGCTCGCCCGGTACGCGGAATGGTCCCTTGCCCGCCTGTATCTGGCAATGAGCCGCATGCATCTCGGCGAGTTCGCGGAAGCGCACCGCCATTTTCAGCTCGTAGCCGGAACGGCCGACGAGCCCAAGCTGCAGTCGATCGCCTACAACGCGATGGGCTGCGTACAGGCGGTTCAAGCGAATATGGCGCAGGCACAGCAATTTTTTCGCAAGGCGCTTGAGCTCGATCCGGGCTTCGCCGATGCGAAGCATAACCTGGACGCCTGTATTTGCGACGCCGGCAGCGTACATCTCTCCTTCGGCAGCGCAGAACTGTCGGCGCTCGCGCTTGGCTGAAGCTGACCGCGCAGCAAGTCCGATGGCGCGATGAAGGCGAAGTGCAGGAAAGGAAGTCTTTCATGAAATTTGCGGTACTCGACTTCGAGACGACGGGGACGTCGTCCCAGCAAGATGAAATTATACAAATCGGCATCGCGGTCGTGGACGACACGGGCGCGGTGTCTTCCGTATTTCAATCGCTCGTGAAGCCGTCCCGCTCGATACCCGCTTTTATTACGACATTGACGGGGATCGGCGACGCGGACGTCGCGGATGCGCCGGCGATCGAAGACGCGGTAGCCGAGATGGTGCCGCTGCTTCACGATGCCGTCCTCGTCGCGCACAACGCCGGCTTCGATGCCGCCTTTTTGCAAGCCGCTCTAGACAAGAGCGGTTATTTGCCGTTTTCCGGGCGCGTGCTCGACACGGTCGAGCTGGCAAGACTGGTCTTTCCGTTTTTGCCTTCCTACCGGCTAACTGCAATTACGCACGGTCTTGGCATCGCGCACGACAGGCCTCACCAGGCCGATAGCGACGCGCTGGCGACGGCGGAGGTGCTGACGGCCTGCATCGGCAGGCTCCGGGCGCTGCCGACGCTGACGCTTGAGCGGCTGTGCGAGCTGACCGACGGCGAGCGAAGCGATCTCGGCTGGCTGCTGACGTCGCTTCGCGCCGAGCGCGATACCACATGGTTCGAAGAGCCGGAGGGTTATCAATACTACCGTCAGTTCGCCATGCGGATCGCCGACTGGACGGACGACGATGAAGGCCGCGAGGCTCAGCGTCTGCAGGCGGAGCGCTCGCTCGCCGATATGCCGTTCGAGAACTATCTCGGCATCGTCGCCGATCGCATGAAGGAGCTGTTTCCGGGCTACGAGCCAAGAGAAGGACAGCGCATCATGTACGACGAAGTTCATCAGGCGCTGGCCGAAGATTCCCATCTGCTGGTCGAAGCCGGCACCGGGACCGGCAAGTCGCTCGGCTATCTGCTGCCCTCCCTTTATTATGGATTAAAAGAAAATAAAAAAATCGTCGTGACGACGCATACGATTCAGCTGCAGGAACAGCTGCGCCAGCGCGATCTGCCGCTGCTGCAGGACGTGCTGCCCGTTCCGTTCAAGGCGGCGGTGTTCAAAGGGCGAAGCAACTACATGTGCCTGCGCAAGTTCGAGCAGCAGATGCAGACCCCCGCGTTCGCGCTGTCCCGGGAGGAAGCCGTGGCGAGAGGCCAGCTGGCCGTCTGGCTGTCGGAGACGGAGCGAGGCGAAGCCGAGGAGCTCAATCTAGGCAGCCGCTCCAAGGAAGAGTGGAACGCCGTCGCAAGCGACGCGGATTCCTGCTTGAACAGACAGTGTCCCTGGTTCCGCAAATGCTTCTACCACCGTGCGCGGCAGGATGCCCTCAAGGCGGATCTGGTCATTACCAACCATGCGATGGTATTTACCGATATGCGCGCGGAGCACCGGCTGTTGCCGGCCTACGATCGGCTGATCGTCGATGAAGCCCATCATATGGAAGAGGTGGCGAGCAACCATCTCGGACGCCGGATCGGTTACGGCGCACTGCCTTCCGCGCTCGCGAGGCTCGCGAAGGATGCCAGGACCGGGCAGCTGCCGAGCCTGATCTCCCAGTTGACCGGCACGGCGGAGAGCGCGAGCGGTACCTGGGCCGAAAAGCTGGAGGAGCTGCTGCCGCGCGTGCAGGAGCTTCGGGAATCGTGGGAACAATGGACGGACAGGCTCTACGGCCTGCTCGCTTCGGGTGCTGCCGCCGACGAGACGGGCGGGCTTAGCTACCGGCTTAAGCCGGACGCGATGCCGAGGGATTGGGAGTCGATCCGCGTAGACGGGGACAATGTCGTGTTGCGGCTCTCGGATCTCGTGCGTCCGCTGGAGAAGCTGCTGGCGGAGATTCGCGACCGAAGCGAGGATCTGGCCTTGCAGAGCCTTCTGACCGACATGAACGGCTCGGTCAAGGAGCTGTCATCCGTTCGCGGCGACCTGCAGACGTTTGTCTCGATGTCCGAGGCGGAGTGCGTTTATTGGATCGAAGGACACACCCAATACAAAAGCCGCTCGTTATGGATGTATATCGTGCCCGCCGACGTCAGCGGCTTGCTGAAGGAGGGCTTGTTCGGTCAAAAGGAAAGCATCGTGCTCACTTCCGCCACATTGACGGTCGACAAGTCGTTCCAGTACGTCAAGGAGCAACTTGGTCTTGACGAAGCGGAGCAGCAGGGAAGACTGCGGACTGCGCAGCTTCCTTCGCCGTTCAATTACCGTCAGCAAGCGCTGCTGCTCATTCCCCGGGACTTCCCGTCGATCAAGGGCAGGGACGGCGAAGCCGCGTTTTTACAGGCGCTGACGACATCGCTGGCCGAGGTGGCGACCGAGACCGGCGGCCGCATGCTCGTGCTGTTCACCTCTCATAAAATGCTGAAAACCGTATACGAGCCGCTTAAGTCCGCGCTCGGGCCGGTCGATATTCAAGTACTCGGGCAAGGGATGGACGGCAGTAGCCGCAGCCGGCTGACGAGCCAGTTCATGGAGCAACCGCGCTCGGTGCTGCTCGGCACGAGCAGCTTCTGGGAAGGCGTCGATCTTCCGGGCGATGCCCTGACCTGTCTCGCTATCGTCCGGCTGCCGTTCCAGCCGCCGAACCATCCGGTGACGGAGGCCAAGAGCGAGCGCCTGACGGCGCAGCGCAAAAATCCGTTCATGAAGCTGTCGCTGCCGCAAGCGGTTATCAAGTTCAAGCAGGGCTTCGGCAGACTCGTGCGAACTGCCTCGGACAAGGGCATCGTCGTCTTGTACGATACGCGCGTCATCGATACGAGCTACGGCAAATACTTTTTGTACTCGCTGCCCGGCCCCAAGATGGAACATCTGCCGCTTGCAGGCCTGGTGCCGCGCATACGGGAATGGCTGCATCCGGCGAATGCTGTCGCTGCCGCGGAAACGGCGTCCTACGCCGAAGCCGCCTCCCACAACGATGCTGCCTCCAACGCTGGGGCCCCATCCGAAGCCGAGGTCCCAGTCGAGTCCGGCTCCGACGCGGACCGGCGTTCTGCAGCACCGACGGGCGGAGTGCTAACGGATGCTGCAGAGCAAGGCGGTTCATCGCCCGCATCCGCCCGCGATATGCCGTCCGCACCTTCCGGCGAAGCCGGCGTTCCGGAGGCATCGGCACCCGGGAACACCAAGACGAAACGGACAAGAGCTAAAAAACCGAAGCAGGAATCCGGTGGGTGGGAAGGAGAAGTCTCCAGTTGAAGCAAATCAAAATTTCCGAAGCGGTCGTCCGGCGCCTTCCGATCTACCTGCGCTACCTCAACGAGCTAAGCATCAGCGACGTACAGACCGTGTCCTCGCAGGATCTCGGAGACAAGCTCGATCTCAATCCCGCCCAGATCCGCAAAGATCTCGCCTACTTCGGCGAGTTCGGGCGAAAGGGCGTCGGCTACAATGTCGGTTATCTGATCGAAAAGATCCGCCATATCCTCAACCTCGACCGCCCGATTCATGTGGCGCTCGTAGGCGCCGGGAACCTGGGCCGCGCGCTGTGCAATTACAATATGTACCTGAAGGACAATATGAAAATCGTATCGGTGTTCGACGACGATCCGGCCAAAAAAGGCGTGGCCATCGGCAATCTGACCGTTAACCCGATACAGATGCTTCCGCATGAAGTGAAGGACAAGGAGATCTCGATCGGAATCATCACCGTGCCGGCGAGCGAAGCGCAGAAGGTCGCGGACCGCTTTGTCGAAGCGGGAATCCGGGCAATTCTGAACTTCGCGCCGACGGTGCTGAAAATACCTGCGGGCATTCGCATTCATCATGCGGATTTTACGAGCGACCTGCTGAGCTTGGCTTATTATATGGATCACGATTTGGATGCGGACGGGGCTGAAGAGTCAAGCGTATCCGACGACGAAGAAGGAGTGGAACAATGAAACGTTGGCTGATCGAGAACGGCATTTTCGCGGAGCTGTCCGCTAATCGGCAAATTTTCGAAGGGTGGCTCTACGTTGAGGACGGGTATATCTCCGCATCGGGCGAAGGCGCCCCCCCGGCGGAGCTTCGCGATCAGGCGGAGGAAATCGTAAACGGAAAAGGGTTGTTATTCATGCCCGGTCTGATCAACACGCACGGTCATGCGGCGATGTCGCTGCTGCGAGGCCTGGCGGACGATCTGGTGCTTCAGGACTGGCTTGAAAATCATATGTGGCCCATGGAAGCGAAGTTTAAGGCCGACGACGTATATTGGGGGACGTCCCTTGCCGCAGCGGAAATGATTCTTAGCGGAACGACGACCTTCGTCGATATGTACGATCACATGGACAAAGTCGCGGAGGTTGCTGCCCAGGCAGGACTGCGGGCTACGCTTACCCGCGGCGTAATCGGACTCTGTCCGCCAGACATCCAGACGGCGAAGTTGAACGACGCGATTCAATTCGCTAAGGATTGGCAAGGCGCGGCAGACGGCCGCATTCAGGTGATGATGTCTCCGCATTCGCCTTACACATGCCCGCCCGACTATATCGAACGCATCGTGGCCGCCGCTCACGAGCTTGATCTGCCGCTGCATACGCATATGTCCGAGACGGCTGCCGAGGTTGAATTAAACGTCAAACAGTATGGCGCGCGTCCGGTCGAGCATCTGGACAAGCTCGGGCTGTTTTCCCGTCCGTCGCTCGTTGCCCATGCGGTGCATCTGAACGACGACGAGATCGCGCTGCTCGCCGAGCGACGCGTCGCCGTCTCACATAATCCGGTCAGCAATCTGAAACTGGCGAGCGGCGTAGCGAGGGTGCCCGAATTGTTGCGCGCCGGCGTCACCGTCTCGCTCGGGACGGACAGCGCCGCCAGCAACAACAATCTCGACCTGTTCGAGGAGATTCGGCTTGCGGCACTGCTCCACAAGGGCGTGTCCGGCGATCCGACGGCCGTTCCCGCGGTGGAAGCGCTGCGAATGGGGACGCTTTACGGCGCCCGTTCGATCGGTCTGGGAGACGTAACCGGCAGTCTCCGTCCGGGCTTAAAGGCCGATATCACCGCGGTTTCGATCGACAAGCCGCACTTTATGCCGCGCACCGATTATATTTCCCATCTTGTCTATTCGGCCCGCGGAGCGGACGTTGCGCACGTGTGGGTCGACGGCCGGCGTATCATGCGCGATCGCGAACTGCTGACGCTTGACGTCGAACGGATCCGCTATGAAGCGCAGCGCTGCTTCGAGAGGCTGCGGGGATGACGCCTAGCCGGATCGCGGAGCGGAGACGGCAGTCGGCGTGGACAGGGTGGCGACTGACCTTAATTGTCCTTGGCTTCCTCCTTTTCGTTGCGGTCGTATTTGTCGTATACATCCGGAGCGCGGATGCCGAATACCGGGGCGAGGAGCGAACCGCGGTCGCGAAGGCCAAGCAAGAAGCGGGGCTTATTAAGATCGGCAACGTTTCGCAGCATGTGTGGGACGATTCGGTCTGGGTCGTCGAGGGCAAGGACGCTTCCAATACCGACTGGTTCGTATGGCTGCGTCAGGACGGCTCGCTCAAGGAGAAGGTCGGGGACGGCTATAGCGAAGACGGCATCCGTGACCGCTTCAATTCGGATCATCCGGGCAAAAAAATCGTACGTCTGCTGCCGGGGTGGTTTTCGGGACAACCCGCCTGGGAGATTCGCTACATGGACGATCCCGATTTGAAACGGCAAGCGATCGTCTTCTATTCCTTCAAGGACGGAAGCGCGCTTAGAACTTATAATTTGGTCTCGTAAATAATAGGTATCGGAATTTATGGCCTGCGCCCTTACGGCGCGGGTCTTCTTTAGAAAGATCAGTTTTTTAGCCGATATTCCGGTTAGATAAAGAAAATAACTGCCTTTTAAGTTCCTACTTAAGTACAATTTCGGCTGGCGTTGCTTATAGAGCGTCAAGGAGTTCCTAAGCAGGAATAACTTCGGCCAGTCATGTGTATGAGGCGCCTAGGAGTTCTTGTGTAGTAACTCTTTTAACATCTATTCTGTACGATGATACGTAATCGGAGAAAAAAGATGTTTTTTTGCATGTATTGCGGTGAATGAACGTGGCATGCGACGAAACGCCGTCCCATCGCAAAGGCGGGCGGATAAGCCGGCAACAGGTGTTCTGCGCGACTCCCGTTTCGGATATCCGCAAACTAAAAGGACCGTCAGGTGGAACATCCCTGGCGGTTTTCTTGCGTGCGACCTATCATTTACCCCATACGCAAATATTTGACACAACTTTTTAAGCGTTGATATATATTTAGTCTATCAGAATATGATATACTAGCTGATGTATTGTTGGAGCAGAGACATGATGGACACAATTTATATCAGACTAAAGGAGGCCAATGCCTAAATGAAATTGCGAATCCTGCCTATAGCGACGACGGCCGTGGTATCGGTGGCGCTGTTGTTCGGTGGTTGGTTTGCTTATCGTCATTATGGCGTGGAGCAGCCGCTGGACCGCGCTGCGGCGAAGGTGCCGGGCGTCGAATCGGCCAGCTCGAACATGAATGCGGACGGCGTCACGATCAAGGTCAAGCTTAGCGATTCCGCTGATCTGGCGGATGTATATAGAACGGTGAAGGAAGAAGGCGCCCGCGCGATCGGCTCCAAGAGCTTGAAGCTGGTCGCAGAGAATTCGGATAATGAAGCGCTCGAGAAAATCTGGCGATCGGCATTGTTTGACGTCGCGCAAGCGATGGACCGCAAGGAATATACCGAAATCCGCGATGCGATGGCCAAGCTCCAGTCGCAGACGCCGGGTCTGACCGCTTCCACGGAGATCGACGAGCAAAACGTGTATATCAGCCTGCGCCTTTCCGGCAGCGCCAAGTATGTCATTCTGCCTCGCCAGGGCGAGCAATTGGAGGTGTGGCCGAATGCGTAATTGGAGATCCTATGGCAAAGAAATCGCGATCGGATTCGTGCCCGTATTTATCGTCTTCATGATTTTCGTCGGCGTGCCTGCACTTCCGCTGCTGCTCGGCGCAGGGCTCGTCGGCGGCTTGCTGTTCATGGCCAAGTCGCGCAACGGGATGGCGTTCGGCGGCGCCATGCGCAAGGGACCGTCTCGCCCGCCCGCTTACTTGACGTTCGAGGATATCGGCGGTCAGGAACAGGCCAAGCGCGAGCTCGTAGAAGCGCTCGATTTTCTGGTCCAGCGGGAGCGGATCGCCAAGCTCGGCATCCGTCCGCTCAAGGGCATCCTGCTTACGGGTCCTCCCGGAACGGGGAAGACGCTGCTCGCCAAGGCCGCGGCCAAGCACACCGATTCGGCGTTCGTGGCAGCTTCGGGCAGCGAGTTCGTCGAGATGTACGTCGGCGTCGGCGCGGGCCGCATCCGCGATATTTTCCGCCAGGCACGTACATTGGCAGCCAAGCAGAAGCGGGACAGCGCCATTATTTTCATCGACGAAATCGACGCGATCGGCGGCAAGCGCGACGGCTCGCAGAACAAAGAGTACGACCAGACGCTGAACCAGCTGTTGACCGAGATGGACGGCATTCAGGGCGACGAGTCGGTCCGCGTATTGATCATTGCGGCCACTAACCGCAAGGAGCTGCTCGACAATGCGCTCACCCGACCCGGACGCTTCGACCGGCACATCCAAGTCGACATGCCGGACCGGCACGGACGCGAGCATATTCTCCGCCTGCACGCCAGGAATAAGCCGCTGGCCGAAGAGGTGTCTCTAGATAAGGTCGCAGAGGAGACGTTCGGCTTCTCCGGCGCACAGCTTGAGAGCGTCATGAACGAAGCGGCGATCTACGCCATGCGCGAGGAGAGCGAGGTTCTGAGGCCGGCGCATCTGGCGCAAGCGATCGATAAGGTTATGATGGGCGAGCGGATGGACCGCGAGACGACGAGCGAGGAGCGGGAGCGCGTAGCGCTGCACGAGCTTGGCCATGCCATCGTCGCCGAGAGCGTGCGTCCGGGCAGTGTCGCGCAAGTGTCGCTGACGCCGCGGGGCCAGGCGCTCGGTTATGTACGCCATCATCCGCGCAAGGACAGCTATCTTTATACGAAAACCTATCTCGAGGCGCAGATCCAGATCGCGCTCGGCGGTGCCGTTGCGGAAGAGTTGCACTACGGCGGACGGAGCACCGGCTCGCGCGGCGACTTCGACCAGGCGACCAATATCGTTAAGACGCTGATCGAGTCGGGCATGACGGAACTCGGCATCATTCACCCCGAGGCGCTTACCGCAGAGCAGTGGTCCAAGGAAAACGGGCGGATTCTGGACGCCTTGACGGAAAATACTAGGAAGCTGCTGTCGAGTCACATGGAGACCTTCGCGAATTTGCTTGCCATTTTGATCCGCGAGGAGACGCTGTCGGGCGAAGAGCTCCGTACGCATCTGAGCGCTGCGGCTGCCTGACCGGCAGCCATGAGGCTGTCCCGCTTAGCCGAGCAAGGCTGCGGGGCGGCCTTTTTTTATTCCCGCTCTTGCGAACCGGCGCCCGATTTGCCCGGGGGCGACAGGAAATGACCGATCCAAATAATTGTGGTAACATAATAATTTGAACCGGAAGTCATTTGTCTTCGTCCAATAATGAGGTGGTTGTTTGCAGAACTCTGACGCCAATTTTGAATACTTGAAATATATGAGCGATTCCGACGACAAAAAAACGGTGCTCCACGAGCTGATGACCGCTTACGGCAAAGAGGTATGGAATTTTGCCTACAGCCTGACGCGGAAGTGGGACGTGGCGGACGATATTACGCAGGACGTTTTCATCAAGGTTTTCAAAAACCTGGACACGTTCCGGAGCGACTCGTCCATCCGCACCTGGCTCCTTACGATCACGCGCAATACGGTGATCGACCATCAGCGCTCCGCTTTTATCCGGCGGGTGTCGCTTACGGATTGGAGCCTGGACACCGGACAGCGGCGCTCCGTTGAGGACGACGTTATCGAACAGTACGCCGTGAACGACCTGTGGAAGCAAGTGCTCAAGCTGCCGGTCAAGTCGCGCGAGGTGCTGATCCTGTACGCGCACCATCAGCTGTCTCTAAAGGAGATCGCGGATGTGCTGGGCGTGACCGAAGGGACCGTCAAGTCGCGGATGTTTCACGCTCGTCGCAAAATCGCGAAAATGAAGGAGCGCAACGGCCATGGAACCGAATGACAAAGACCTCAAACAGCAGCTATCGCGGGGCCCGCTCATCAAACACGGTTTTGACGCGCGATTAATCGCCCGCATCGAAGAAGCGATCGAACGCCCCGAGGGGCGCCGCCATCCGCTTCTTCGGTTCGGCTGGCACGGCGCGGGTCTCGCCGCGATGGCTATGCTGCTTCTGTTCGTAGGACTGTGGCATTGGTCTTTCGGCTCCGGCGGACCTGCCGGCACGATCAACCTGCAGATGGCCGGACAGACCGCCGGCACCGAATCTCCGTTGTTCGCGGATGCCAATTCGGAACTGCACTCCGCGTTGCTGCTCGGCCTTCGCATGGACCCGAAGAGCGAAGACGGCAGCGTCGTCAGCAGTTACCGCACGCTCTTCATCGCGCCGACGGACGGGCAGTTCGAGCTGGAGGCGCAAGGCGACGGCATCGTCATGCCTTACGGCCAGAACTTCTGGAAGATCGAAGCTGTAACGTCCGATGCGGGCAGCGCGGCAACCGCCCAGAAGCTGATCGCTTATCCCGTTACAGGCAAGGATGCCGCCAAGACCGACACTAAGGCGCTTCGCGAATCGTCTTCGGCGCCGCTCACCGAGCGGCTGCTTTTCGTCGGCAACAAATACGTATCGGTCGAGCAAAATCCGTCGGATGCCCCCAATCGCGTCTATCGGTGGGTTAAAGATATGGACCAGTTGGCGGCAAGCGCGCAGCGCACGACGTTCGAGCCGGAAGCCGAGCCGCATATCTCGCTGGAAGAGGCAATGAAAACCGCGGAGGCGACCGAGACGCCGGTCGCCCAAAAGGATGCTGCCACCGCCCAGCGCACGGAACAGTGGTCGATTATCCGTCGCACGGGCAGTTGGGTAGCGGCGGCGGCCGACACGGCCGGGCAATCCTATGCGCCGCTTGCCAACAAGACACTGACGGAGCTGTCGACCCCGCTGCCGGATTCGATCAACAAATTCGACACGCTTTATCCGACCTGGTCCCAGATTCTCCAGATTGAGCCGGGCGCCAAGGATGCTTATTCCTCGCCTAATGAGGACATGCTCGTCATCGTACTTGACGATGAGCTGGTAATCTATCCCTACCATATGCTGGGCGGAGATCAGGATCCACTCCGCATTCCGCTTCAATCGAACGAGTCGCTGATTATGGCGCAATGGGCGAAGGAAGACAAATACTTGGACAGCTGGAAAAAACAGCTTGCTACCGTGCTTGTGGACGATTCGGCCGAGCGCAGCGTGAAATAATAGGTTTTAAGGAAACTGCAATTCGAGGCCTTATTGCGAATTGCAGTTTTATTTTACGTTAATGCTTTACTATATTAACGCGTTAATATAATATATCAATATTAAGCGTTCAGGAGATGATCCAAACATGAAATCAATGAATCCGTCTGCAGGGAATGACTTCCCAGAGAATCATGGGACAGACGCGCGAAGTCCGTCCCCCCGCGCGGTGATCGCAGCGATGCAGCCTTACGTACCCGGGCGTTCGATCTCCGCTATCAAGTCCGAATTCGGACTCGAACGGGTCGTCAAGCTGGCGTCCAACGAAAATCCGCTAGGTCCGTCCCCGCATGCCCTTCAAGCTATTCGCGAGATGCTGCCAGACATTCATCGATACCCTGACGATCGCGCGGGGCATTTGAAAAGCAAGCTGGCAACGAAGCTATCCTTGCTCCCGTCCCAATTCATTGTCGCTAACGGCGCCGATGAGCTCATCACACTGATTTGCGAAGCTTATCTCGAGCCGGGCGAGCGAATCGTAACGTTCGCGCCGACTTTCAGCGAATACGCATTTGGCGGGCGGCTGATGAACGCGGAGACGATCGCAGTTCCGTTACCCGATTCTTTCGAGCTGCGGGCCGACGACCTGTTGGCTGCGGTGGATGCGCGCACGAAGCTGGTCTTCGTTTGCTCGCCGAACAATCCGACTGGCACCTATATGACGAAGACGGAGCTTGCGTATTTGCGATCCCGGCTTCCGGACGGCTGCCTGCTTGTGCTGGACGCCGCCTACTCGCATTTCGCCGATGCCACGGATTATGCCGACGGTTTCGAGCTGCTGAAGAATGGAGCATGGCTCGTCGTGCTGCAGACCTTTTCCAAAGCCTACGGACTCGCGGGCATACGGGCGGGATTCGCCGCGGGTCCGGCAGAAGTCATCGCCCATATGCTCGCCGTCAAGGAGCCTTTTAACGTCAACGCGCTCGCTCAGGCTGCCGCGGCGGCCGCCTTGGACGATGAGGCGCACCTTGAAGCGACGCTGCTTGCGAACGCGGCGGGCCGCATACGTTTGCGCGAGGGACTGGGGCGTCTTGGCATTCGCTGCGTGCCGTCGCAGTCTAATTTTATGCTCGCGGACTTCGGTAGCCGGGCAGTCTATGTTTACGACGAACTGCTGAGGCGAGGCGTCATCGTTCGAAGCGGAGCCGGATGGGAGCTGCCCGGCTGTCTGCGCATATCAGTCGGCGCCGCAGAAGAGATCGACCTGTTGCTCGCTTGCTTAGCGGACGTTTTGCAATCCGATAGCAGAGCGATTGACGCTACTGACATTCGCAACGAAGCTGACTAACTGAACCGCAGGGAACGGTTATTTGCGCTTGTCACATTCCCGACGCAAAACTGCCTCAAACCCTTCCCGGATTCCGCAAGCTCCGTCGGTTTATGTCGGAGAACGGTTATGTTAATATGGGAAAGTCAGGTTGGATGCAGAACGTGCAATGGGGAGGGGGAATGGCGGATGTTTCGGACGATCGGCGTTGTAGGAGCAGGGACGATGGGCCAGAGCATCGCGGAGATGCTGGCCGGCAAAGGGCTGGACGTGCATATGACCGACAGCTCCGGCGCTCGCCTGAAGCAGGCGCAGCTCGCGCTCGAAAAAAACCTCGACCGTCAGATCGAGCGTTGGGCCATTACGCAGGCGGAGAAAAAACTCATATTGAACAGAATCCATGCCGAGCCTTCGCTGGAGCATCTGGCTCAGTGCGATTTGATTATCGAGACGATCAGCGAAGACCTGGAAAGCAAAAAGTCCGTTTTCCGGCAGCTGGACGATATTATACCTGAAGGCCGCGTGCTGGCAAGCAATACGTCGACGCTCAGCCTCACCGAGCTGGCGAGCGTGACCAAGCATCCCGAGCGGGTGATCGGCATGCACTTCGTCTATCCCGCGTTCCGGATCGACGTCGTGGAGATCGTGCGGGGCTTGCAGACATCGGATGAGACGTTCGAGCGGACGAAGGAATTCATTGAGCGGGATCTGTCCAAAAAAGGCGTCATGGTGTTCGAATCGCCCGGCTTCGTGACGACGCGGCTGATCTGCCTGCTCATCAACGAGTCGTTGAACGTTCTGCAGGAAGGCGTCGCTTCGCCGGAGGATATCGATGCGGCGATGCGCATCGGATACCAGTTTCAATACGGTCCGCTGGAGATGGCGGACCGGTTCGGCCTGGACTCGGTGTGGGCGGCGCTCGACCGGATGTTCAGAGACTACGGCGAACTGAAGTATCGGCCGTCGATTCTGCTGAAGAAGAAGGTTCGCGCCGGACAGCTCGGCGTGAAGTCGGGACAAGGCTTCTTCCAGTATACGAAGGACGGTGAGCGCAGGTCATGAACGTACTCGTCATTAACGCGGGGAGCTCCTCGCTGAAGTATCAGCTGTACGACATGAAAACGGAAAACGTGCTCGCTAAAGGCCGCGTGGAACGGATCGGCATGGAGTCGTCGATCTTGACGCACGAGGTCGAGGGGCAGCCGGAAGTGCGCGAGGTTAGCGAGATTCTCGAGCATACGGTAGCGGTGCGCAAGGTGCTCGACATGCTGACGCACCGCCGATTCGGCGTACTGCGCAATATCGACGAGGTGCAGGCCGTCGGCCACCGGATCGTTCACGGGGGCGAGACGTTCAGCGAGTCCGTGCTCATCGACGCTGACGTGAAGCTGGAGGTCCGCAAGCTGTTCGACCTGGCGCCGCTGCACAATCCGGCACATATGATGGGCATTCTGGCCGTCGAGTCGAATCTGCCCGACGTGCCGCAGGCGGTCGTCTTCGATACGGCTTTTCACCAGACGATGCCCAAGACCTCTTACTTGTACGCGATTCCGATGGTGCTCTACCGCAAGCATCAGATTCGGCGCTACGGCTTCCACGGGACGTCGCACGATTACGTGAGCAAGCGGGCTGCCGAATATTTGGAGAAGCCGCTTGAAGAGCTGAAGATCGTCAGCTGCCATATCGGCAACGGCGCGAGCTGCACGGCAATAATGGGCGGCAAGTCGTTCGATACGAGCATGGGCATGACGCCGCTCGAGGGGCTCATGATGGGCACGCGCAGCGGCGACCTGGACCCCGCGATCGTACCGTATGCGATGAACAAAGAAGAACTGACCCTGTCGGAGGTCAACTCCATGCTGAACAAGCATAGCGGTCTAATCGCGATCTCCGGCATCAGCAGCGATATGCGCGAAGTCGTGCAGGCGATGAATGAAGGCAGCGAGCCCGCGAAGACCGCGTTCGAGATGTATGTCTACCGCATCCGCAAGTACGTTGGCGCCTATGCGGCCGCGATGAACGGCATCGACGTGCTCTTATTCACGGCAGGTGTCGGCGAAAACTCGGACGTGCTGCGCAAGGCGGTCTGCGAGGGGCTGACGTTTCTTGGCATCGAGCTCGACGAAGCGCGCAACCGCGTGCGCTCTGGCGATCCGCGGCGGATCTCGACGGATGCTTCCAAGATCGAGGTGCTCGTCGTGCCGACGAACGAAGAGCTCCTCATTGCGCGCGATACCTACAGGCTCGTCGTGACAGCCAAGGAGGCGGCAGTCGATGAATGAAGCCGGGGGCATGGCTGCAAGCCTGGCCGAAGCCTACATGGACGGTGCGGCCAGCATCCCTTACGCGTTGTTGCGCGTCTACCGGATGCTCGGGCTGTCCGACACGGAATGCATGCTGCTCATTCAGGTGATCGCCTTCAGGCAGCTGGAGCAAAACGATTTTCCCACGATGGAGGAGCTGCAGCAGCGGCTCGGGGCTACCGGCGCCGTCATCGGCGAATCGCTTCAGAAGCTCATCCGCCGCGGCTTGATCGCGATCGACGAGGTTAGCGACCCGGTATCGGGCGTCAGGGCTGAGCGGTACAATCTGGCCGGCCTGTTCCAGGCCGTCGCCCAACTGCTCGTATCGGGCGAGGCTCCTGTGCGGGCTGCTGGTACGCAAGGCGGCTCCTCCGCACAGAGTGCCGCAGTCTCGGCAGCAGGCGCCCGCTCCGCCCTGGAGGACGGTCCGAACGCCGAGGCGGTCAGTCTGTTCGCCGTATTCGAGCGGGAATTCGGGCGCCCGATCTCGCCGATGGAGGCGGAGACGATCGCCGGCTGGCTTGACCAGGACAAGTACGCGGAGGAATTGATCCTGTTCGCCCTCAAGGAATCCGTGTTTGCGGGCAAGCTTTCTTTTCGGTACATGGACAGAATATTGCTTGAATGGAGCCGCAATCGGGTTCGCAGCGTCGAGGATGCGAGGGCGCACGCCCAGCGCTTCCGTACCGGACGCTGACCGGAGGCAGGCCATATCGATTCGAACACAAGAAGGAGTATGCGACGATGGAAAAGCCGCTTTATCAGAAACTTTATTACAAGACGGGGAGGGCGCTCGTATACGGGGCGCCGGAAGGCTTCGACCTCGGCGTAGACGTCGAGACGGAGGCGGAGGGCAGATTCGATTTCGTGCTCGTGTTCGTCAAAAATACCGAAGACGTGCTGAAAACGCTGCCGAAAATCATCCCGCTGCTGCAGCCGGACGCCGTCTGCTGGATCTCTTACCCGAAGCAATCGGCCAAGGTCGTGACGGATCTGAACCGCGATCTCCTGTGGCGGATCATGGAGACCCGCACCGATTACCGCGTCGTCAGCAACGTGGCCATCGACGTCGTCTGGTCGGCGCTCCGCTTCCGCCATGTCAGCAAGGTCAAGTCCACGAAGCCCTGATCGCCTTGTTTTCTAAGACGCCGAGACGATTCCGTTTTTTTCAGTTAAGTTTTCGGACCGAGCCGCGTACATATAGGTATAAGCGGCTAGGCCGGCGACAGGAACTGAGAGGAGCGGATCGATTTGGACATTTTGGGCGAATTGCAGGTCATTCTTCCGGTTCTGTTCTGCGTGGTACTCGGCATCATCGCGATCTTCGGCGTCCGTAGCATCGGAGAGTGGAGCCACAACAACAAGCAGCCGCTGTTGTCCGTCGCCTCCCGTGTCGTCTCCAAGCGCTCGCTCGTCCATTATCGCCATCATCACGACGACGGCGTTTCCCATCACCAGTCGGATACTTTTTATTACGCGACGTTCGAGCTCCCGGACGGCGCCCGCATCGAATTCAAGCTGAGCGGCGGCGAGTACGGTTTGCTGGCAGAGCAGGATGCCGGCATGCTTACGTACCAGGGCACACGTTTTTACGGCTTCGAGCGGGAAAAAGACAGGGGCTTGCGGCTCGTAGGCAGGTCGTGAGCGAACTTCATACGATATTAAAAAAGCCCGCGCTTCCGTATGGAAAGGCGGGCTCTTTGCATGCGTGCGTGAGGATAAAGGATCAGCGCTTCAGCAGCGCCATTCGGTAGACGTATTCGAACAGAAACTCGAACGCCTCCAGATGCTTGCGCGCCTCGAACGCATCGCGGCCCCAGGCATAAATGCCGTGCTTGCGCAGCAGAATGCCGGGAATCCGTTTGTCCAGGCGTTCCTTGACCTCCGGCACGATACGCGGAATGTCTGCAAAATTGGAGACGATCGGCACTTCGATGACGGCTTCTTCATCCCAGATGTTAAAGGCTTTGATCAGCTCGACGCCTTCGACAGGGACGGCGCGGCGCTCCCAGAATAACTCGGAGACGATGCTGTTGTAGACGGAATGAATATGAAATATGGCGCCGCAGCCCGTTTGGCGGTAAATCTCGCAATGAATCAGCGTTTCCGCAGAAGGCTTGAGCCGCGTAGCCTCGATCGGCGCACCCGTCTGATCGACGAGCAAAAAGTCCTCCGGCGTCGATGCGGCCTTGTCCTTGCCGCTCGCCGTCACTGCGAATGCGAATCGGTCCGGCTCGAAGCCGCCTACCCGCATCGACAGATTGCCGCTCGTGCCCGGGAACCAGCCCCGGGAGGCAAAGTCCGACTTGACCGCATCCAGTTCGCGGTAGACCCGCTGCTTGTCTTCCAGTAAAATGTCGCTCATATGATTACCAATCTCCTTCATCCAGATGTTTGACGACGTCGTGGAACGTCTCGAACGGTACATGCGGCAGTCCGAGCTCGGCGCAGCGTTCGGTCAGATGGGAGCGGGAGAACACAAGGTCGACCAGCTTCGCTCCGGCAAAATCCGTGACGCTGTCCCCGATGAGAATCCGCGTATACCGGTCCTGGGGGAAACGGCGGATGACCGTCGTTTTGCACATGCCGCAATCGTTGTCGCACGCGTCGTCGCAGGCATGCGGCCACAAAATCTCGATGCGCTCGCCCTCGAAGCTGCTGCCGTTGCAATAAATATGATCGAGCGGAATGTCGAACGGCGCCAGCATCGGGTAGACGAAAAAGTCGATGCCGCCGCTCGTCACGTAAAACTCGACGCCGTTGTCCTTGCACCAATCGAGCAGCGATTGAAAGCCGGGACGGATGCCGGCCGTGGACAGGATGTAATCCGTGATCTCCTGCCTTTGGGCGGAGGGGATCAGGGCGAACATCTCGCCGACGCCCTGGCGCACGGATTTGCGCAGCGCGACAATGTCATCGACGATCGGCCGCCAGCCGGGCGGATCGAATTGCTTCATGACGGCCACGATGTTGTCGCTCAGCGTGATCGTGCCGTCGAAATCGCAGAACAGGACAGGCGGCTTGTTGAAGGTTCGCTTGCTCAAGGGCGGCGCACCCCCCAGCGCTCGATCGCAAGCTTCAGAGGCTCGCGGTCGCCGCCGGCGGACGCATAGGCTTCAAGGTCCTGGCCGGCGAGCACGGCGTCGATCGCCTGGCGGAAGGCTTGTCCGCCTGCGGCCGCGCCGAGCGGATGACCGTGGACGCCCCCGCCGGCGTTGACGACGACGTCACGTCCGAAGTCGTGGACGATCAGCGGCACGAGGCCGGGGTGGATGCCCGCGGACGGCACCGGCAGGACGGCCTTTTGGGGCAGCTCGGCGTTCACGAGCGCGTCCTGGACCGCCAGGTTTTCGGCCTTCGGCATAACGACGGAGCCGTAAGGCGAAGGGAAGAGCGACAGGTCCGCACCGGCGATCCGGATGAGCGTGCCTAGCAGGACGGAGGCCGAGATTCCGTAATGCGGCGACGGGTAGTAAGCGCCCGCCATCGCCGGATGCGCCGCGATCGGAACGCTGATCGCAGGATCGGCGGCCAGCTCGGCCAGCGCGTCGAAGCCATAGGCCAGCACGTTGAACAGCAGGCCGTTGACGCCGGCATCGACGGCGCGCAGCGCGTTTTCGCGCAGCTTGGACGTCGGTCCCGTCAGATTGGCGAAGTAAATCAACTTCTGTCCGGTGATGTTTTCCGCTTCGCGGGCGGCGGACATGCAGGCTTCGACGCGGCGCTCGAGCGGCGTTAGCGGATTTTCGAACAGAATCTCGTCGTCCTTGATCAGATCGACGCCGCCGAGCGCCTGCTGGAGAAACTGCTCGCGCAAGCCGTCCAGGTCGTAGCCGATGACGGATTTAAAAATGCTCATGAGCAGCGGGCGATCCTGAACGCCCAGATAATCCCGCACGCCGGCCAGTCCAAGTTTGGGACCCGGGAAGGCGGACAGAAATTCGGCGGACGGCTTCAGGCCGGTCAGCTTGATGCGGCCGTCCATCGACAGCTTGCCGAACACGGTCACGAGCAGCGCGGGAATGTCTCGGCTGAAGTTGAGGTCGGGATACGCGATCGTAATGTCGGCGTAGCGCTCGCCCGGTCCGGCGCCTTCGGGTTCATGCGCGTCTACGGAGACGACGTGTCCGAGATGCTTCTCCATTTGTTGCTTGGCGACTTCCGGCAGCTCGGTCCAGCTTCCGACCGTCAGGCCGACGGCGATGCCTTCGGCTTTTTTGGCGAAGTCCGCCTTGTCGTCGAATAGGCGATAGGTGGCCTGGCTTTTGTTTGCGCTCATTCGCGATACCTTCTTTCTGTTAAAAAGTTGCTGTAAGTTGCTGAAAATATCGTTAGGCGGCACTCAACCGCGCAGCGCCTCTTCGGCAATCGCGCGACCGAGTTCGCCGGCGCGATCTGCGCAGCGATTCATGGCAGCCGAGAACGCTTCGTCGACGCCAAGCCGCTGCAGCGTCTCGATGGCCGCTTGGGTCGTGCCGTTTGGCGAAGTGACTTTGCGGCGCAGCTCGGAAGGCTGCTCGCCGGTGAGCCTGACCATGTCCGCCGCGCCGCGAACCGTCTGCACGGTCAGCTCGTGCGCGGCTTCGGGCGTCAGCCCTTGCGCGACGCCCGCGGCAATTATCGCTTCCATGATGAAATAGATGTAAGCGGGGCCGCTGCCCGAGACGGCCGTCACCGCCTCCAGCAGGCGCTCTTCGACGACCTGCGCGATGCCGACCGCACCGAACATGTCGAGGGCAAGGCGCTGCGCTTCCTCCGCCAAGCCTTCGGAAAAGGCAATGCCGGTCGCGCCAAGGCCGATGCTGCTCGACGTATTCGGCATCGTGCGCACGACGGGCTGGCTCGCGCTCGTCAGTCCGCGAATCGTCTCGATCGACAAGCCCGCGATAAGAGAGACGAGCAGTTGCTCTGCGCGCAGCGAAGGCGCGAGCGCCTTCAGCGCAGCAGCGGCATCCTTCGGCTTCATCGCCAGCACAATGACGTCCGAGGTGAGCAGCGCGTCTTGTCTTGCAGCCTCGCTGTCCGCGGTCAGGACGCCGTAGCGTCCGCGCAGCTCTGCGAGCCTGCCTAAGTTCGAACGGTTGAAAACCGTGATATTGCCGGCCGGCGCTGTGCCGGTGTCCACGAGTCCGCGGATAATGGCTTCCGCCATCGAACCGGCGCCGTAAAAACAAATTTTAGACTGAGCGAGTTTGTCTAGCGTTGCAGTCATCGTCGTTCGACTCCCTTCTTTTAATTAACGTCTTTAATGATTAATGGGGCGAATGATTATCCGCGTGTTTGTCCGTTGCCTCGAATACGATATTTGGTCGAGGTCAGCGCAGGCAGGCCCATCGGTCCGCGCGCATGAAGCTTCTGGGTGCTGATGCCGATCTCGGCGCCGTAGCCGAACTCGAAGCCGTCCGTGAAACGGGTCGACGCATTGTGATAAACGGCGGCTGCATCGACCTCTTGCAGGAAGCGGTCGGCATTCGCCTGATTCTCGGTCACGATGCTTTCGGAATGTTTCGTACCGAAGCGCGCGATGTGCGCCAGCGCCTCGTCGAGATCGCCGACGACGCGTACGTTTAATATATAGTCGTTGTATTCGGTCGCAAAATCTTCGTCCGTCGCTTCGCTTGCCCAGGCTACGCGGGCTCTTGCCGCTGCGTCTGCGCGCAGCTCGACGCTTGCCTGACGGAAGCGCTCGGCGAGGCGTTCGAGATGCTTGCCCGCAAAGTCGGCATGGATCAGCAGCGTTTCCATCGAGTTGCAGACGGAAGGACGCTGCACCTTGGCGTTCAAGGCGATCGCCTCGGCCATGTCATAGTCGGCCGTCGCATCGACATAGGTGTGACAGATGCCGGCGCCGGTCTCGATAACGGGCACGGTGGCGTTTTCGACGACGTTGCGGATAAGCGCGGCGCCGCCGCGTGGTATGATGACGTCGAGCAGGCCGTTGAGCTTCAGCATCTCGTTGGCCGAAGCCCGGCTCGCATCCTCGACGAGCTGCAGCGCGTCCTCTGGAATGGCGCTGTTGCGGAGTGCGCCGCGAAGTGACGCTATAATGCGCTTGTTCGATTCGATGGCGGCGGAACCTCCCCGAAGCACGACCGCATTGCCGGTCTTCAGGCACAGACCCGCAGCATCGACCGTGACGTTAGGCCTCGCTTCATAAATGATGCCCACGACGCCGATCGGTACGCGCAGCTGCTCGATCCGCAGGCCGTTGGGACGCTCGAACTCGGCGATCTTCTCGCCGACCGGGTCGGGCAGGGCGATGACCTCGCGCAGACCCTGCGAGATCGCCTCGATGCGTTTGTAATCGAGCCTCAGCCGGTCGAGGAGCGACTCCGATGTGCCGGCTGCCCGCCCGCGCTGAATATCGAGGTCGTTGCCCGCAACGATCTCATCGCGGTCGGCTACGAGCGCCTCCGCCATCAGGGCGAGCGCTTCGTTCTTTTGCGCCGTCGTCAGGTTGTTCAACGCAGCCGTCGCCGTTCCGGCCGCGATCGCTTTATTTCTTGCTTCGCTCATGATCCCTTCGCCTCCTTGGGTACGTAAGTCGTGACCCATTCGTCTCTGTGTATGATTTCGATGCGCCCGACCTCTACGCGGCGGGCGGCTTCATCGCTCGACAGTCCGGCCACCGCGGTGACCTGCCAGGCGTCGTAGTTCGACACGCCCCGCCCAAGCGTCCGTCCGCCGCTCACGACTTCAACCACGTCACCGGGGTGGAATTCGCCCTCGACATGCGTGACGCCGGCAGGCAGCAGACTGCGTCCGCCGTTCAGGAGCGCCGCTTCGGCGCCGGAGTCGACGAAAACGCGGCCCTGAGGCACCGACAAAAAGCCGATCCACTGCTTCTTTGCCGGCAAAGAGTGGAGGGAGGCGGCGAAGTAGGTACCTCTGCCTTGGCCCTCGACCGCGGCAGACAGATCTCCGGGCTCGGTCGAACGTCCGACGAACGTCGGCACGCCGCCGCCCATGGCGATCCGCGCCGCTTCGATCTTGGACCGCATGCCGCCCGTGCCGACCGACGAGCCCGCGCCGCCGGCGATCCGATAGAGTTCCTCGGAGATGACCTCCACGCGCTCGATGCGGACAGCCGAGGCGTCCTTGCGCGGATCCGCCGTAAACAACCCTTCGATGTCGGTTAAAATATACAGGCCTGTCGCCTTGACGAGATTCGCCACGAGCGCGGACAAGGAATCGTTCTCCCCGAATTTGATCTCGTCGACGGCGACGGTGTCGTTTTCGTTAATGATCGGCACGACGCCCTGCCGAAGCAACTCCTCGATCGTGCGCTGCGCGTTTTGCGCGCGCTGCCGCTGGCTGAAATCCGGCCGCGTGAGCAGGATTTGCGCGGCCGCGATGCCGTAAGGCGCGAACGCCTCCTGATAGGCTTGCATGAGCAGCGCCTGGCCGACGGCGGCGGCCGCCTGCTTTTCGTGAACGAGCTTTGGCCTCGTCTCGTATCCGACCGCCCGGAATCCGGCCGCGATGGCGCCCGAACTGACGAGCAAAGTCTGCACGCCCTGACGGTGCAGAGCGGCGATCTCGGCAGCAAAGTAGGCGAAGCTGACCCGGTTAAGTCCGCCGGATTCGCCGGCGAGCGAGCTGCTGCCGATCTTGACGACGATGCGACGCATCCTTACCGCTTCCTTTCCTTGTGCATGATCCAACATTCAAGTCTTAAACGAAGAAGCGCAAGCAAAAAGGCTCCCGTCCTGTTCAAAGGACGAGAGCCTGGCTCCCGCGGTACCACCTTCGTTGACGCTTCCTGCCGCGAGGGCGAAGAAACGTCCGCTTGAACGCCCGGTAACAGCGGGCCCTGTCCGGCTCTTCGCCGGCCGCTCGGGGATGGGGGAAGGAGGGCGACCGCGCAAATTCTCCCAGCCAATGGAATTTGCTCTCTGATCGGCGCGAATTTCCTTCGTTTCCCGTCATTGCGTTTAAATGAGGACGGAGGCACCGCCCTTGCTGGCGATGCCGATTGGTTTAAGAATAGCACGGCCCCAACACCTTGTAAAGGAAGCGAACGTCCGCTAGGCTTGCCGACTTAGCGGAACAATCCCAGCCGTCCGATGCGGTCGGCGGCTTCGCGAAGTCGAGCTTCCGGGGCAAGCAGGCCGAGGCGGACGTACCCTTCGCCGTGCGTGCCGAAGCCAATCCCGGGCGCGACCACGATGTCCGCTTCTTCCAGCAGCAGGTTGGCGAAGGAGGCGGAGTCATATCCCTCGGGCACGGGCAGCCAGCAGAAGAACGAGCCGTCCGGCTTCGGAGCGTGCCAGCCGTGCGACGCCAAGGCGTCGTAAAGCGCGTCGCGACGCCGTTCGTAGACGGCGACCAGATCCGTTACGGCTTGCTGCGGACCGGTGAGCGCGAGCGCGGCGGCTTCCTGGATACCGCCGAACAGGCTGCAGTAGTAGTGGTCTTGAATCAGATTGAGCAGCTCGATGATCTTGCTGTTGCCGAGCGCGAAGCCGACGCGCCAGCCGGCCATGTTGTAAGTTTTGGACAACGTATAAAACTCGATGCCGACATTCTTGGCGCCGGGCGTTTCGAGGAAGCTGACGGGTCTGCGTCCGTCGAAGCCGATCGCTCCGTAGGCGAAGTCGCTCGCCACGACGATGCCGTGTTGCTCCGCAAAGCGCACGGTATCCGCATAGAACGCGGGCGTCGCGACAGCCGACGTCGGATTGTTCGGATAGTTGAGGAACATCAGCTTTGCGCGTGTCAGATCTTCGGACGGAATCGCCTCGTAGTCGGGAAGAAAGCCGTTCTTCGCAAGCAGCGGCATCTGGCTCATTCGCGAGCCTGCGAGCGCCACGCCGGACCAGTAATCGGGATAGCCAGGATCCGGCACGAGACAGACGTCGCCGGGATTGAGCAGGCACTGGCTGATCTCCACGAGTCCGGTTTTGCCGCCGAACAGCACCGCGACCTCTGTCGCGGGATCGAGCTCGACGCCGTAGTCTTCTTTATATCGCTTCGCCACGGCTTCCTTTAAGAAAGGGAATCCGCGGAACGGCGGATATTTGTGGTAGAGCGGATTTTCGGCAGCTTCCTTTAGCCTGTCGACGATGTGCGTTGGGGTGGGCAGATCGGGATTGCCCTGGCCGAGGTTGATGACGTCGCGCCCGGTCGCGGCGCGGGCGTTCGCCCTGCCGACGAGCGCCGCGAAAAATTGCTCGGGCAGCCCGGACATGCGGTCCGCAGGTTGAATGGAGATGGACATGAGACAGCTTCACGCTCCGTTGCTTTCATTAAAGTACTTTATAAAGGGATCAGGTTGACTATACAATCTATGTAGACAATAGCACAAGGAATCGAGTAGGACAATCGGAAAAGAGGGGAATAACGCTTCTTGTCCGCCCAAAGGGAATCGGTTACGATGAGCTAGTTGCAAGCTCGGCACGATAAAGGCCTTTCATGGCAAAGGAGCGATTGGGGAATGAACGACAAGCTGAAGCTGGCCCTCATCCAAATGGATATAAATGCCGGACACCCGGACGATAACTACGAACGCCTGGCGGCGCTGCTGGAGCGGGCCGTGAGCGAAGGCGTCAAGCCCGACGTCATCGTGGTACCGGAGATGTGGAACACCGGTTACGATCTCGCGCACATTCGCGAGATTGCCGATCCCGAAGGCGCGCGCACCATCGATTTTATTTCTTCGTTCAGCCGGAAGCACGGCGTCAATGTCTTGGCTGGCTCCGTCGCGGCCAGCCGCGCCGCGCTCGGCGGCGGGGTGACCAACACGGCATACGCATTCGACCGCACGGGCAGCCAGATCGCCGAGTACGCCAAAATTCATTTGTTCAAGCTGATGGACGAGCACCTCCATCTTGAAGCGGGCGAACGACCGGGGCGGTTCGAGCTCGAAGGCGTGCAGGCGGGCGCGATGATCTGCTACGACATCCGCTTTCCGGAGCTCGCGCGCAAGCTTGCGCTGGACGGCGCAAAGGTGCTGTTCGTACCGGCAGAATGGCCACATCCGCGCCTGCATCACTGGCGAACGCTGCTTCAGGCGCGCGCCATCGAGAACCAGATGTACGTCGTCGCCTGCAATCGCAGCGGCGTCAGCGGAGAGACGCGGTTTTTCGGCCACTCGATGGTCGTAGATCCGTGGGGCGAGATCGTCGCCGAAGCGGGCGAAGAGGAGACGATCCTGCGCGCGGAGATCGACCTGGCGCTGACGGACGAGGTCCGCGGGAGGATCCCCGTATTCGCGGACCGCAGGCCGACGCTTTATTAGGACGCTCTATTAAATGGAGAAGACCGTATGGCTCATGACGGCTCCAGCTTCCGCATCGTAGCCCGAAACGTGGAAATGAAGGCCTCGGCCGCATTGGACAAATACCTGCCTTTACGGTAGGCGATGACTAGCGTGCGCGTCGGCCGTCCCTTTAGCGGCAAGTAGACGGGCTGCAGGCCGTCGTTCTCTCGGCGGGTGATCATCTGCGGAACAAAAGCGATGCCCATGCCGGCCGCGACGAGGGACTGCACCGTTTCTATATTAGTGCTCTCTACGGAGACGCGCGGATCGAAGCCCGCCTTGCGGCAGAGGCCGACCGCGATCGCACGGAAGCCCTGTCCCTTTTTCAGCATGACGAACGCCTCGTCCGCGAGCGCGCCGACGTCCGCTTCGACGGCGCCTGCCGCTGCCAGCGGGTGGTCGCGGGGCACCGCAAGGCAGATCTCCTCCTCGAGGATCGGATCGTAGGCGAGCGCCGGCTCGATCAAGGGCAGCGTGAGCAGGCTGACGTCCGTGCCGCCGCTCGCGGTCAGCTGCTCGAGCGTTGCGGACGCCTCCTCGACGAGCGCGATCTCGATGTCGGGATACGCCTCGCGGAACGCGGGCAGCACGTGCGGCAGTATATGCGAGCCCGTAATCGGCAACGTGCCCACGACGATCCGTCCTTTGCGCAGGTCTGCGATATCTTCCATTTCGCGCCGCAGCTGCTCGGTCATATCGACGATCCGCTGCGCTTTTTCGACGAATACCGTTCCTGCGTGGGTCAGCTCGACGCTGTTGGTCGTACGCTTGAACAGCAGCACGCCGAGCTCCTTCTCGAGCTTGGACAGCTGCTGGCTAAGCGACGGCTGTGCGATATGAAGCTTTTCGGCGGCGCGCGAGAAGTTCCGCTCGGCGGCGATTTGGATGACGTAATGAAGCAATCTGAATTCCATGGAACATTCTCCTTATTCGGCTGAACTATCAACTTTATAGATATTATATCTTGGAACAATGATAGAACCAATGTTATTATAGAATCATTCTAGACGAGGATATCTACACGGGGTGAATGTAAAATGAGCAAACAAACGATGTTCGAGAAAATTTGGAACAATCACGTGATTCATTCGGAAGAAGGCAAGCCCAGCATTTTGTATATCGACCTGCATCTGGTTCACGAGGTTACGTCGCCGCAGGCGTTCGAAGGCTTGCGCATGACCGGCCGCAAGGTGCGCCGTCCCGACCTGACGTTCGCGACGATGGACCACAATGTGCCGACCAAGGACCGCTTCAATATTACCGATCCGATCTCCAAGCAGCAGATCGACACGCTGACGACCAATGCGGCCGAATTCGGCGTCAAGCTGTACGACCTCAACACGATCGATCAGGGCGTCGTGCACGTCATGGGTCCCGAGCTCGGCCTGACGCATCCGGGCAAGACGATCGTGTGCGGCGACAGCCACACCTCGACGCACGGCGCGTTCGGCGCGCTGGCGTTCGGCATCGGCACGAGCGAGGTCGAGCACGTGCTCGCGACCCAGTGTCTGCAGCAATCGAAGGCCAAGACGATGAAGGTCAACTTCATCGGCAAGCGTCCGGCCGGCATCACGGCGAAGGATCTCATCCTCGGCCTGATCGCCAAGTACGGCACCGACTTCGCGACCGGCTACGTCATCGAGTACACGGGCGAATCGATCACGGGGCTGACAATGGAAGAGCGCATGACCGTCTGCAACATGTCCATCGAAGGCGGCGCGCGCGCCGGCCTGATCGCGCCGGATGAGACGACGTTCAACTACCTGCGCGGCCGCGAATATGCGCCGCAGGGCGACGACTTCGACCGCGCCGTCGAGCAGTGGAAGGCATTGACGACGGACGAAGGCGCCGTATACGACACCGAGGTCGATCTTGACGTCGCAACGCTCGTGCCGCAAGTCACCTGGGGTACAAGCCCGGGCATGGGCACCGGCATTACTTCGATCGTGCCTTATCCGGAGCAATTGCCGACCGAGAACGAACGCAAAGCCGCCGAAAAGGCGCTTGAATACATGGATCTGGCACCGGGAACGCCGATGTCCGAGATTCCGATCGACTACGTGTTCATCGGCTCTTGCACCAACGGCCGGATCGAGGATCTTCGCGCAGCCGCGTCCGTGGCGAGCGGCCACAGCGTGAGCCCGAACGTCACCGCGATCGTCGTCCCGGGCTCCGGACGCGTCAAGATCCAGGCGGAAAAAGAAGGCCTGGACAAGATCTTCACCGCCGCCGGATTCGAATGGCGCGAAGCGGGCTGCTCGATGTGCCTCGCGATGAACCCGGACGTCCTGCAGCCCGGCCAGCGCTGCGCCTCGACGTCCAACCGCAACTTCGAGGGGCGTCAAGGCCGCGGCGGACGCACGCACCTCGTATCGCCGGAAATGGCCGCGGCGGCTGCGATCAAGGGCAAGTTCACCGACGTCCGCAACTGGGAATTCAAGTCCGAAGTGACGGCTTAAGAGGGGAGACATACGCATATGCAACCATTTATCAAATCCACGGGTCTCGTCGCGCCGGTCGACCGCGTGAACGTCGACACCGACGCCATTATCCCTAAGCAATTCCTGAAGCGCATCGAGCGCAGCGGCTTCGGCCAGTTCCTGTTCTTCGAATGGAGATTCGACGAGCAGGGAGCCGTCATCCCCGAGTTCAACCTGAACAAGCCGCGCTACCAAGGCTCCACGGTCCTGCTGTCGCGCGCCAACTTCGGCTGCGGCTCCTCCCGCGAGCACGCGCCTTGGGCGATTCTCGACTATGGCTTCAATGTCATCATCGCGCCGTCCTACGCGGACATTTTCTACAACAACTGCTTCAAGAACAGCATCCTGCCGATCAAGCTGAGCGAGGAGCAGGTCGACGACCTGTTCAAGCGCACCGAAGCGAACGAGGGTTACAAGCTGACCGTCGACCTGGAGAACAAGATCATCACCGACGATCAAGGCCTGCGCATTCCGTTCGAACTTGACGAGCACCGCCGCCAATTCCTGCTTCAGGGACTCGACGATATCGGCCTTACGCTGAAGCATGCGGACGAGATTGCAGCATACGAATCCAAGAACGAAAAGAGACTGGCGAACGTATTTTGATTATTGATTTCTAACGCTATATGGGTCTTCTTTCCCGGGTCGACACTTTTCGGGAAAGAAGGCCTTTTTTTCCGCTTTAACTCGCAACTTTTGACATTGCCCGGCGTCTAAATTAGGGTGGACAAGCCAAAAAGCGCCCCTTCCCATAAAAAGGTCTGCATAGGACTTTTTTAACGGAAGCGCCGCTTTTGGAACGGCCCAATCATTGACACCGAGGTGAAGCATGAGGTACTGGATTTCCCTGCTGTTTGTCGTATCGATGCTGTTAACGGCCGCCGGTCTCGCTTCCGCGGCGACCGTCACGCCCCAGTTGATTCTGGATGGCGTCGTTTTAACGCCCAAGGAACCGCCCGCGCTAATCGATAGCCGCGTCATGCTGCCGGTTCGTACCGTTACGGAGAGCTTGGGCTACACCGTCAAGTTCGACAATGCGACCAAGACAGTAACGGTTTCGAACGGAAATTCGGTCATCGTTATGACCGTCGGCAGCAAAAAGGCGACCATCAACGGCATCGCGAGCGAGCTCGAGGCGGCGCCGATCATCAAGCAGACGACGCCGCAGACGGCCACGACGATGGTTCCGCTCATTTTCGTGAAGGACAACTTCGGCGCGGATATCGTCTGGGACAACAAGACGAAGTCCGCGTTCATCTACACGTCTAAGTCCGGCTCAGGCGGAACTTCGGACGGGACGAGCGGGGGCAATGTCGGCGGGAGCGGCGACAACGCTTCCGGCGGCGGCATGATCGGCGTCGTCGACGAGGATCCGCCCGCGACGGACGGTTCCACGGACGGAGGCAACGGCACGACGATCACCGACCCTTACACGAGCCTCGCTTACATTCACGGGATTCGTTTCGAAAACGAAACGGTGATTCTGAGCTACGAGGGAACGGTGCAACCGGTCGTCACGTCGCTGACGGGTCCGGACCGCATCGTGGTAGACGTGCCCAAGTCCGACTTCGCCACAGACTTCGCACAGAATCTTGTCGTGAACGGCACGACGGCGAAGAGCGGCACCTATCCGGTTGCCGGACATCCGGTGCTTACGCAAGTTCGTTATTCGTTGTTCCAGACCAATCCGAACGCCCTGCGTTTTGTGCTTGATCTGAGCAGCGCTTACGGCTACGAGGTTCAAAATGACGCGTCTGCCGGCGAGCTCAAAATCAAGCTGAGCGCGGATGCGGTGCCGCCGGTTACGCCGCCGGTTACCGATCCTCAGAATAAGGTGTACACGGTCGTGCTCGACGCCGGACACGGCGGAACGGACTCCGGCGCGATCGGGGTCAGCGGCAAATACGAGAAAACCTTCAACCTTGCCGTCATCCTGAAAGTGCAGGCACTGCTTGCGACCGATCCGCGAATCAAGATCGTGATGACGCGTTCGGGGGACACGTTCCCGTCGCTCAGCGACAGATACAATATGGCCAACTCGATCAAGGCCGACCTGTTCCTGTCCGTCCACGCGAACAGCAGCACCAAAAACACGGTCAGCGGAACCGAAGTCTATTATACGCGTGCGGAGAGCCTCGCCTTCGCCAACGTCGTGAAGCAGTACGCGACGCCGGCGACGGGCTTGACGGACCGCGGCGTCATCCAGAAGAGCCTTGCCGTAACGCGCGAGACCAAGATGCCTGCTGTGCTGTTCGAAGCCGGATACTTGTCGAACGCGACGGAAGAAAAGAAGCTGTTCACCGAAGACTTCCAGAATCGTACGGCTGCCGGCCTTGCCGCAGCGGTCAAAGCTTATCTTAAATTAGCGTGACGGCCGGCGAGTCCGGCCTGCCGCATGATCGGAGAGATCGCACGATGTCGTTTAAACCACGGAATCTGTTATTATCCATTCTTCTGCTGGCTCTGCTCTGGTCCGGTGCCGCGGCCGTAGGGCCGACGCCAACCGCCTCCGCGGCCTCGAAGACGCCGTTCACAGACGTCGTGGCCGGTCACTGGGCGGAGAAGCATATCGCCAAGCTGGCGCTCCAAGGACTAATCGCGGGCAAGGGCGCCAACCTGTTCGCGCCGAACGACAGCGTCAAGCGACAGGATGCTGTCATCATCGCGATTCGCTTCCTCGGTCTCGAGCAAAAGGCGCTTGATTCCGGCGTCGCCGCCTTCCCAAGCACGTTTAACGTCAGTTCCTATGCCAACTTGTATGTCAGCTACGCGCTGAAAGAAGGGCTGCTCAGCCGTAACGAGGAATTCGCGCTCGCCGAAGCGGAGCCCAAGGTCAATTGGGGCGAAGCGCCGGCGACCCGCGAGTGGATCGCGCGCCTGCTCGTCCGCACGATCGGCAAGACGGCGGCCACGGGCGCTACCTCCTTTGCCGACAACGCTTCGATCGACAAGGATCTGGTCGGCTTCGTCAAAGCCGCAGTCGATCTGAATCTCGTGAAGGGACTGAGCGGCAACACGTTCGCGCCCAAAGGCGTCGTGACCAGGGCGACGGCGGCGACGCTGTTCAGCCGCGCGGAAGCGGCGAAGCAGGTCGCTTATCCGAAGCAAACGACCGGCATGCTGCTCGGCGCCGATGCGAGCGGTGTCACCGTACTGCAAGCGAACGGCACGGCTACCGCTTATTCGGTCGGAACGGGCACGCTGTACTCGCGTCTGGACAGCGAGGCGCTGACGGCGCAGGATGCGCTGAAGGTTTACGGTACTGTAAATGTCATCGCGGCCGCGAACGGTTCCGCGGCTTACGTCGAGCAGGCAAGCGATACCCCGCAGGTCAAGACGGTGCAAGGCAAGCTTGTCGTCGTTAGCGCGTCCAAGTCTTCGATCACGCTGCTGAGCGGAGAAGACGTGCAGTCGTATTCTTACGATGCGTCCAGGCTGCCGTCCGCGACGGACGCGGAGAACAATAAGGTGGCGTTGGCGGATTTGCCCGAAAACGCAGATCTTACGCTGACGATCGATACGTATACGCAATCCGGCAAGGTCCTCGCAGTCAAGACCGGCCAGTCGGCCGTCGCCAAGACCGGCACCGGCACGGTGCTCGGCGTCGATACGGCTAATCGCAAGCTTGAGGTCAAGGACAACGCCACGTCGATCGCCGAGACCCGTACGCTCGACGCCAATGCGGTGCTGCGCACGGTCAGCGGCGTGCCGGCGGCCATCGGCGATATTAAGGTCGGGGATACCGTATCCTATGAGATCAAAGGCGGCCTGTTTACGAAGGTTACGGTCACGAAGAGCGCCGTCGCCGCCAGCGCGACGGGCACGCTGTTCAAGATCGATACGACCGCGCAGACGATCCAATACCGGATCGCCGGCGCGAGCGACATCATCGGCAAGGAATACGTCGCTGGCGTCTCGGTCAAAATTTCGGGACTGAACAACGCTACGCTCGCCGATCTGTATGCAGGCGACGCAGTCACGCTCACGCTGAACCCGGAAGGCAAGGTCACCGCTGTCGAGGCGACGGGCCGAAGCGTCCAGGTTCAGAACGGGCTGATCGTATCTTCCTACGATTCCGATGCCAAGGTGCTCATCCTTAAAGATGCCGCAGGAAGCATCAAAACCTTCACCCTCGGCTCCGGTGTACGCTTCGATCTGAACGGCACGACGATCACCGCGGACGCGGGCGCGAGCATGCTCTACAAAGGCCGCAAGGTCGATATCGGTTACTCGGGCAGCAACATTGTTTCGATTTCGTTCGTCGCCCAATACAAGGGGACGGTGTCGGTTAACAATACGACGACCAAGACGCTCCAGATCCTGCTGGACAACAACTCGACCGTATCGGTTCCTTACACCTCGCCGACTGTCGAGATTTACGGTCAGACGAACCGCACCTATGCGGACATCAAGGCAGGAGACAAGATCGTCGCGCTGCTGGACGGCGGACAAAACTATGCCGTCGGGTTGCAGGTCGTGAAGACCGTTCAGTTCGAAGTCACTTCCGTCGACACGGCTGCGGCCAAGCTCAAGGCCAAGGCTTCCGACGGTTCGGTCGCCGAGTGGACGATCGGCACCGGCTTCGCGCTGCAGGACGCAAGCGGCAACGCCGTGCAGCTGTCCGGCTTCGCTGCAGGGACGCTGCTGAACGTGACGCTGCAAGGCGCGACGCCGACGCTCGCGAAGATCGTGCCCTCGACGTTCGGGCGCGTGGTCGCGATCGACACGGCTGCAGGTACGATCGACCTTCGCACCGGCACCGGCGCCGCTGTGAAGCAGACGGTCGGCGTTACGCCGCTCGTCATACGTAACGGCGTCTCGTCGAACTCGCTGTCCGCGATTCAGCTGGACGACCGCGTCGAGCTGCGCAAGGACGAGAACGACCGTACGATTTTGAGCGTCGTTACGCCGATCAGCAAGACCTACTGGCGCACGGACAAGACGACGAACACGTTCTATTACCAGAAGGAATCGCTGAGCGACGACAACTATTCGGTCGCGCTGTCTCCGCAAGCTTACATTCATCAAGGCGATACGCTGATCACGACGGACAGCCTGAACTTCGGCGATCCGATCAACGTATACGTCTTGCGCGGCAAGGCGATCGAGATCGTGAAGCCATAACGCCTGACTTTACCGGTAATACTCGCGACAAGTGTGACGGCTCCGCCTATCGGCGGGGCCGTTTTCTTGATTTCGCATAACTGATTTTATGCTCGGTGCAATTAGAAAAGGGAAGCGGGAAAGAGGCGTCGTTCGATTTCCTGACACGGGCGGAGACGAATCTTGGACAGGAAAGCGCGCGCTCGGCGAGCGGTAGCCATGGGAAGTGCGGCTGGGTCGTAAAACCTGCATCTGTACATGTATTTTCTGCCGAACAGCGGCAGCGGATGAAATACATGCAGATATGAAGGTAATTTAAAGGCGCCGGCCAAAAATCAGACTGATGGAGGGAAATAACTGCGCATTTGCATCTTTTCTGTCCAAATGCGGCGGTCTCGGCGAAAATTGATGTACAATTGCAGGCATTGCGGTTCAAGCGCGAAGCGGGAAGGTAGCGGGTAAAGAGCGGCAAACGCGATCGGAACGGCTGTCAACTGGGCCGTCAATAGGCGTCACGCGATATGCAAGTTTCATATCCGCCAAATCTAAAAGGACCGTCAGGGTCCGTTCCCTGGCCGTTTTTCTTGTCGAATCGCCGAACTTCCGCTACACTGAAAGTTAATGCTTAAATAGGGAAACAAGGCATGGGAGATGGAAGCAAGCGATGAATAAAACGAAGATGCGATATATTTTGGACGAGATCGCCAAAATGTTCCCGGACGCGCACTGCGAGCTGAACCACCGCAACCCGTTCGAGCTGACGATCGCCGTGCTGTTGTCGGCACAGTGTACGGACGAGACGGTGAACCGCGTCACCCAGGCGCTGTTCGAGAAATATACTAAGCCGCAGGATTATTTGAACGTTCCGCTCGAAGAGCTGGAAAACGATATTCGGCGAATTGGCTTGTTCCGCAACAAGGCGGCCAACATCCAGAAGCTGAGCCGAATCTTAATCGACAAATACGACGGCGACGTGCCTGCAAGCCACGAGGGATTGACCGAGCTGCCGGGCGTCGGAAGGAAAACGGCCAACGTGGTCATGTCCAACGCCTTCGACGTGCCCGCCATCGCGGTCGATACGCATGTGGAGCGGGTGTCCAAGCGGCTTGCCGTGGCCAAGCCGGATGACTCCGTGCTCGAGGTGGAGAAGAAACTGATGAAGCTCGTTCCGAGGGAGGAATGGACGCTGACGCACCACCGTCTCATTTTCTTCGGACGCTATCATTGCAAGGCGCAAAATCCGAAATGCGAGATTTGTCCGCTGCTGGACATTTGTCCGGAGGGTAAAAGAAGAATGAAGCCGACGGCGGTTCGCAAGCGGGGAGGAGCAGCATCATGACGGCGGGGAAAATGGAAACCGTGACGGAAAGGCCTGTCGCGGGGCAAGGCGACTTGAACGCATACGGCGATGTGCTTCGGAAGATGTCCCAAGCCGCCGCGGAGGCGGGAGACGTCTCGATCGGCGGCAAGCTCGCGGAGCTGGCGGGCAAGCTGTCGCTGGATATGGCCACGCTGGCTTTCTGCGGCCACTTTTCCGCAGGCAAGTCGACGCTCGTGAACGCGCTGTGCGGCGCGCAGCTGCTGCCTTCGTCGCCGATCCCAACGAGCGCCAACGTCGTCACGATCGCAAACGGCGAGCCGGCGGTCAAGGTCGAGTTCGTCGGCAAGGACGGCTCGGTCACGGAAATTCCGGGCGTATCCGTCGAACGGCTTGGCGATCTTGCCGTAGACGGGGAGGGCGTGTCATCGATCGACGTCCGCTACCCGATCCCGCTTCTCGGACAATCGCTTGCGCTCGTCGATACGCCGGGGGTCGACTCCACGGACGGCGCGCATCGCGCCGCGACGGAATCCGCACTGCATCTGGCCGACGTCGTTTTTTACGTGACGGACTACAACCATGTATTGTCCGACGTCAACTTCCGGTTCCTCCGCATGCTGCATCAATGGGGGAAGCCGACGTACTTGATCGTAAACCAGATCGACAAGCATCGCGAGAGCGAAGTACGCTTTGAAGCGTTCCGGGAGGGACTCGCGAGCGCGCTTGAAGCATGGCGAATCGAACTGGCGGGCCTGTTGTTCCTGTCGATGCGCCGGCCCGATCACCCGCTCTCGCAGATGAGCGAGCTGCTGCGCGTCATCGAGGCGCTTAAGGGCGAAAAAGAGAAGCTGCTCCTGCACAGCGCTGACCGCTCGGCCAGGCATTTGGCCGGCGAATTTAAGGAAGGGCTGCTGCAGCGTCAGAGCGAACAGCGGGATACGCTGCTTGCGCAGGCTGGCGGAGAGAGCGGTTTGGCCGAGCTGGCGCAGCGGCGCGGCGCGCTCGCTGCCGAGCTGGAAGCGGCGAAGACGGAGGGCGAGCGGCAGCTGGACGCCCTGAAGCGCGAGCTCGATCAATTGCTGGGGAACGCCGGGCTCACGCCGGCGGAGACGCGCGAAAAGGCGCGGGCCGTGCTGGAGAGCCGGCAAGGCGGCTTCAAGGTCGGCTGGCTGGGCAGCGGCGCCAAGACCGAAGCGGAACGGGAGCGCAGGCTCGCCGAGCTCGCGCAGGACTTTGCCGCGCAGGCGGAGGCGAACCTGCACGTTCACGTGCGGGCGATGCTGCGTCGCGAGGCGAGAAATGCCGGTATCGGCGATGCGGCTTGGGAGGCGTCGCTGGAGGCGGCCTTTCCTGCGCCGGACGGGGCGTGGATGGCCGCGCTTGTCAAGCCGGGAGCGGGAGCCGGCGGCGATGCGACGCTGCAGTACGCGTCCGAGCTGAGCGGGGAATGGAAAAGAAAAGTGCGCAAAACGGCGCTCGAGCGATTCGAGGAAATCGTTGCCACCCGGCAGCCGGAGCGCGACGCGGCGGTTGCGTCGCTCGCAGGCTCGATGGCTGAGCTGAATGAAAGGCAGCATGCCGCCGATCTGCTGAGAGCTCTGGACGCGGAGGCAGACAAAGCGGAGCGTAGGCTGGTCGGGATACTGCCAATGGCGGGCGCGGCCGATATCCGGGAGCTTAAGCTGCCGGCGCCGGCGCCGCTCGGCGAGCGAATCAAGTCACAGACGTTAACGGCGGATGCCGCTCCGGCCGTCAACCTGTCGATCGGGAGCGGCGAGGCGGCTACAGAAGAGACGGCCGAGTCCGGAGAGGGCGCCTCCTATGGCGCTTCCGCCGGCGCCGCCGCGATCCTCGAGCAGGGTGCCGCGATGCTCGCGCCGTTTCCCGAGCTCGCGCGTCAGCGCGATGCACTGTCCGCCAAAGCGGCGCAGCTGCGGGACAGCCGCTTCACGATCGCGCTGTTCGGGGCCTTCAGCGCCGGCAAGTCCTCCTTCGCCAACGCGCTTGTCGGACAGCCGGCGCTGCCCGTATCGCCCAATCCGACGACGGCGACGATCAACCGGATCGTGGCGCCGGCGGACGATGCGCCACACGGAACGGCCCGCATCTATATGAAGGAAGCGGACGATATGCGCAGCGACCTGGCGCACTCGCTGGCACGTCTCGGCGTGCGGGAGCGAGACATCGAAGCCGCGGCAGGACCGGCGGAGCTGTTTGCCTTGGCGGCGCGCATGTCGCCGGACGACATCCACCCGCGCGGCAGGCCGCATCTGGCATTTCTGCGGGCTGCCGCACGCGGCTGGGAACGCTACGGGCCGCTGCTCGGCACTTCGTTTACGGCGGAGGGAGCCGATTACCGCCGCTACGTGGCGGACGAGGAAGCTTCCTGCTTCGTTGCCTCGGCAGACTTGCATGTCGACTCGACGCTGACCCGCAGCGGCGCGGTGCTGGTCGATACGCCCGGAGCGGACTCGATCAATGCGCGGCATACGGGCGTGGCCTTCGAGTATATTAAAAACGCGGATGCCGTCCTGTTCGTCACGTATTACAATCATGCCTTCACCGAAGCGGACCGGAGCTTCCTGCATCAGCTCGGCAGCGTCAAAGACGCCTTCGAGCTCGACAAGATGTTTTTCGTGCTTAACGCCGCGGACCTCGCGTCCTCTGCGGAGGAGCTGGCTGGCGTCGCTGCGCACGTTGAGTCGCAACTGCTTAAGCACGGCATCCGGCAGCCCCGCATTTATCCCGTCTCCAGCCTCCTCGGCCTTGAAGCCAAGCTGGCTGGCGACGCGACGGGCCGAAGGAGCTCGGGGCTTGCGGATTTCGAAGCCGCGTTCCGGCGTTTTGCCGACGAAGAGCTGGGCAGTCTCGCCCTCGCCTCCGCGCGCAAGCAGCTGGATCGAATCGGCTCCCGTATCGACGGCCTGCTCGGCTCCGCCAGTGAGGATGCGGCGAGCCGCCAGGCGTCCGCCGCCGGCATGCTTCGGGCCGCCGAGACGCTTCGGGAGGCCTGGACTTCCGGAACGCCGGATGCGGCCGTCCAGCCGCTCGTAGAGGAGCTGGGCGAACAGCTGTACCATTTGCGCCGCAGGGTCCAATATCGTTTCGGCGAGCATTTTATGACGGCCTTCCATCCGTCCGTGCTTCAGGACGACGGTCGCGACCTGCGCAAGCTCATCGTGTCTTGCTGGCTGGATTTGAAGCGCGGCGTCGGCGAGGACCTGCAGCAGGAGCTGCGCTCCGCCGGCCTCCGCATGGAGACCGCGCTCGGTCGCCTTCTCGGCCGGCAGGTCGAAGACGGAATCGCCAGGGCCGGCCTCGGCGGCTTCGAGACGGAGGCGCCGGCTGCGCCTTCGCTCAGCCTTCCTGTGCCGGCGCCCTTCGGCGCAGGACCGGACTGGGACGGCCGCAAGCTGTGGCAGGCGTTCCGCAGCCCGAAGCACTTCTTTGAGCGCGAGGGCAGCGCAGCGCTCAAGAACGAAGCGGAGGCCGCGCTGTTCCAGGCGGCCGACGCCTGGCTCGCCGGGACCCGGGAAGCCTGGGCTTCCCTGCTTGCGTCTGCTTTCGAAAGCGAGCTTCAAGCCTTCGCGGTCCGGCTGTCGGCAGAGCTGGCCGCTTATGCGGACGGCATCAGGCGCGCGCTTGAGACGCCGGGCATGGAGGAATCGCTCAGACGTCTGCAAATCGACTGGCAAGGACTAAAATCGGGCGTTTAAGCCGATTTTTTATCGGATCCGTATCGCCGCATATCGGCCCTTCTCGTATCGTCACGCGATGCGGGAGGGGTCTTTGCTTGTTTTTTCTCCCGATATCCTCATTTTTCTAATGCATATACGGGTGTAAGGGCTTAAATAGGATGATTTAAGAGATATCGGTCTCATTGCCATGCTTAATCGCTCTCCTACCTACTCAGCGTTTCTCCTTGCGGCATATGGCGTTTGAACGGTTGTGACAATCCTGTTACACTTCCGTGGGGATGCTCACAGGGGAGGACTGTCGCTTGGATATTTTCAAAGGCCTCAAGCAATTTTTCTGGCCGGACAAAGGTTTTTTGACGGGCTCGGTACTCGGACTCGCCGTCGCTACGGCGATCGGTCTCGTGTATCCGCTGCTCCTCAGGGTGCTGATCGATGACGTGATCACGCCAAAGAAATTCGACGGCATTATGGGGCTCGCACTGCTTGCGGTCGCGCTAATTGTCGTCAAGGCAGCATTTCAGTACGTGCACGGCTTTTGCGGCGGACGCCTCGGCAACAAGCTCGCCTACCGCATGCGCAACGCCAGTTATGACAAGCTTCAAAAGTTATCGTTTTCGTTTTACGACCAAGCGCGGACGGGCGACCTGATGTCTCGGCTGACGGCCGACATCGAGGGCATCCGCAACTTCATCGGCTTCGGCTTCGCCCAGTTGCTGAACACGCTATTTTTGGTCTTGTTCGGCTTCGGCTTGATGTTTTACGTCGACTGGACGATGGGTCTCATGACGCTTGCGATCATCCCGATCATCGGCTACTTCGCCATTCGCTTCGAGCTGCAGATCCATCCGATTTTTCGTTCGATCCGGATCGCGATCAGCCGGCTGACGACCAGCGTCCAGGAGAATATCATGGGCGTTCGGACCGTTAAGTCTTACGACAGCGCCAGCCACGAGTACGGCAAGTTCGACGAAGGCAACAGCCAGTACAAAGAAAACAATCTGTCGCTCGCCGGGATATGGGCTACATACTTCCCGATCATCGAATTCGTCGCCAGCTTCAGCATCGCCTTGCTTCTGCTTGTCGGCGGCTGGCGCGTCATCCATCACCATATGACACTCGGCGATCTCGTATCTTTGAACGGCATGCTCGGCATGATTGTCGCGCCGCTGTGGACGCTAGGCTTTCAGATCAACAACTATACGCAATCGAAGGCGGCGGGAGAGCGCCTGCTCGAGCTGCTTAACCGGCACATCGACGTGCAGCCTCCGGCGCATCCGATTCCGTCGAAGACGGAAGGAACCGGGCTTATCCGCTACCGCGACGTGAACTTCCGCTATCCGAACCACGAGCACCAGCCTTCCGCGTTGACGGGCTTCGATCTGACTGCCGGACCCGGCTCGGTTATTGGCCTGCTGGGCGGCACGGGCTCGGGCAAGTCTACCGTCGTGCAGCTGCTGCTTCGCGCATACGACGTGACGAGCGGCGCGATTACGCTTGACGGCACCGACATCCGCCAGATCGATCTGAACGAGCTGCGGAGCAGGACCGCGATCGTATTCCAGGAATCGTTCCTTTTCTCGACGACGATCCGTGAAAATATAAGCTACGGCTGCGCCGACGCCACCCAGGAGCAAATTGTGGAAGCCGCGAAGCTGGCCGATGCGCACGACTTCATCATGGAGCTGCCCGGCGGTTACGATACGATCGTCGGAGAACGCGGCATGGGGCTGTCTGGCGGACAAAAGCAGCGGATCGCGCTTGCCCGCGCATTTTTGATCCGTCCGCAGGTTCTGGTCCTTGACGACTCCACGAGCGCGCTCGATATGGAGACGGAGCACCGCATCCAGCTGGCGCTGCGGCAGGTCATGGCGGGACGGACGGTGTTCATCATCGCCCACCGCATCTCCTCGCTTCGGCACGCCGACGAGATCCTTGTTTTGGATAAGGGGCATGTGGTTCAGCGCGGCAGACACGAGGAATTGGTGCGGCTGCCGGGTCTGTATCGGGAGACGTACCGCACGCAATATGCGGACCGGCCGGACGAACTCGGCGAAGACGCCGCAGGCGGCAGGAGGGTGAGCGGATGAGCAGGCAGTTTCAATATCAGGACGATGTCCTTATCGAAAAGTCGTTCAACTGGAAACAGATGGCCCGGCTGTTCGACTATTTAAAGCCATACAAGGGCGCGGTAACGCGAGTCGTATTCGTCATGATGGTGTTCGGCATGCTGACGAGGCTCGCGGTTCCGTATCTGATAAGCCTGGCGATCGACAAGGTCATCGATCCGGACGGCGGCAGCGGGAGCATGGGGTATCTGTCGATCGTATTCGGCGTGATGGTCGCCATGTACGCTCTCCGCTGGTGGGCGCAGAACTATACGATCCGGCATACGAACGACATCGGGCAAAAAGTCATTTACGATCTTCGCTCGGCGCTGTTCAAGCACGTGCAGACGCTGTCGTTCCGCTTTTTCGACAAGCGCCCGGCGGGCTCCGTCCTCGTGCGGATCACCAACGACGTCAACGCGCTGCAGGACCTGCTGTCCAACGGCGTCGTGAACTCGGCGATCGATATCGCCCAGCTCGCGGGCATCGTCGTTATCCTGCTCGTGCTTCAGCCGAAGCTGGCGCTGGCGGTCATGATCACCGTGCCGCTGCTCATCTTCGTTTCCTCCTCGCTGCGCAAGCGCACACGGATGGCCTGGCAGACCGTGCGCATCAAGCAGTCCCGCATCAATTCGCATCTGAACGAAGCGATCCAGGGCATGCGGGTGACGCAGGCGTTCGCGCAAGAGAAGGAAAACCTAAGTTTCTTCGAAAAACTGAACGGCAGCAGCATTCGCTCGTGGAACACCGCGTCCGCGCTCAATCAGCTGTTCGGGCCCGTCATCGAGATCACCTCGGCGATCGGAACGCTGATCCTGCTGTTGTACGGCACGCATCTGATTCAGCAGGATGAATTGACCGTCGGGGTGCTCGTCGCGTTCATCACTTACGTCAGCAACTTCTGGGAGCCCATCAACCGGCTCGGGCAGATGTACTCCCAGCTGCTCATCTCGATGTCTTCGGCGGAGCGGATCTTCGAGTATATGGACGAGAAGCCGATCGTGGCGGAAAAGGAAGGCGCGAAGGCGCTGCCCGACGTCCGCGGTCGCGTGCAATTCGACCATGTCGTCTTCGGCTACGACCCGGATCGCCTGGCGCTGAAGGATGTGAGCTTTGATATCAAACCGGGCATGACGGTCGCGCTTGTCGGGCATACCGGCTCGGGCAAGAGCACGATCGTGAACCTGCTATGCCGCTTCTACGATGTGACCTCCGGGCGCGTGCTCATCGACGGCATGGACGTCCGCGACGCGACGCTGGACAGCCTGCGCCGGCAGATCGGCATCGTCATGCAGGATACGTTTATCTTCTCCGGCTCGATCCGCGACAACATTCGATACGGCCGGCCGGACGCCACCAACGCCGAAGTCGAAGCCGCCGCGCGGTCGGTGCGCGCGCACGACTTTATCGTCAAGCTGCCTGACGGCTACGATACGCAGGTACAGGAGCGCGGAACCGCGTTGTCGATGGGGCAGCGTCAACTGCTGTCCTTCGCCCGCGCGCTGCTGGCCGATCCTCGCATTCTCATTATGGACGAGGCGACCGCCAGCATCGACACAGAGACCGAAGTTCGCATTCAGGAGGCGCTCGGCACGCTGCTCGAGCACCGCACCTCGTTTATCGTCGCCCACCGTCTGTCCACGATCCGTCACGCGGATCTGATCCTCGTGCTCGACCACGGCGTCATCGTCGATCGGGGCAATCACGACGAGCTCATGCGCAGGCCGGGGCATTATCGCAACCTGATCGAAGCGCAGTACCGGTTTTTATCTGCTTAAGGACAACTGCAACAGCGCTCCCGCCCGGGAATCGGGCGGGAGCTTTTTGTGCAGGAAAGCGCGCTTTTCGGGTACGCGGCAATAAAAGATGTATATTTGCAGCGACTTCGGCGGAAGAACGACGCGGGCGACGATACAAGGACCGTCAGGCCGAATTGACACCCGATTTGAAAAAGCGGTTTCGATTCGGTAAATTGAGGGGAACGGCATAGTCGCCGATAGCCGCAGTAAGGGCACGGCGTATTGGAGAGGAGGGGGAGGCTTGAGAAGGAGAAAAGATCGGCTGTGGCCGATATTGGGTACGGTATGCCTGCTGTGCACGGCGCTGCTGCTGCTGGGATTCGGCTGGGCGCTGAAGGATACTTGGGCGCCGTCCTCCGGGTTGGCGCTTCCTACGCCGACGCAGGCGCCGCCGCAGCAGAGCGGAGATTGGACGAGCCGGCCGGAGATCAAAGCGATCGCAATCGGGGATTCGCTCACGCGAGGCGTGGGCGATGTCGCCGGCAAAGGCTACGTGGAGGACAGTCTCTCGCAGCTTTCCAAGTCTCTGGGGAAGCCGGTCAGATTGAACGGCAATCTCGCGGTCAGCGGCCTCGAAGCCGCAAAGTTGAACGCCTTGCTTGACGGAAAAGCGATGCAGGACGCGGTGGCCGGGGCCGATCTTGTCCTGCTCACGATCGGCGGCAATGATTTATTCCGCTCCTCGCAGCAGTCGGGCGGGTCGATCGCGGAAGGCGGCGGCATCGATCCCGAGCTGGCGAAGCAGCGGCTGCCGAAGACTGAGGAGCAGCTTAAGGCCGTTTTTACGAAGCTTCGCGCCATTCATCCGTCCGTCCGAATCGTCTATGTCTCGTTGTACAACCCGTTTTACGAGCTTGCGCAACTGCGGCCGCAGATCGCATCCATTTTAGCGGACTGGAACGGGTATGCCGTTAAACTGGCCGAGGAGGACGGCGACATTGTCGTCGTGCCGACGGCCGATTTGTTCCAGGCACAATCCGCGCGCTATTTGTCCTCGGATCATTTCCATCCGAACGGAGCGGGCTATGCCCGCATTGCGGTTCGCGTGGCGCAGGCGCTTAATTGACGAAGGGGGCAGCTGGGATGCGGACGGATGTGAAGATTGAAGGCAGTAGCACGGATGCCTCGGGTTTTTCCGGGGCTGCAAGCGCGAATCGTGCGCGGCATGGGACCCCGGTGCTCTCGGTCGAAGGGTTGTCGAAAACGATCAAGGGACGCAAGATTATCGACAATATTACGTTCGACGTACGAGCCGGGGAGATCTACGGCTTTCTGGGTCCCAACGGCTCGGGCAAGACGACGACGATTCGCATGCTGGTCGATCTGATCAAGCCGACTTCGGGACGCGTGCTCGTCTGCGGGGAGGACGTGAACAAGCATCCGGAGCGGGCGCTGCGGCATGTCGGCTGCATCGTCGAAAATCCGGAGATGTACGGCTATATGACCGGCTGGGAAAACCTCGATTTGTTCGCGCGCATGCAAGAAGGCATCGGCGATGCGCGCATCGCAGAGGTGGCACGGATCGTGCGGCTGGACGAGCGCATCCACGACAAGGTCAAGACGTATTCGCTGGGCATGCGGCAGCGGCTCGGCATTGCGCAGGCCCTGCTCGGCGCGCCTAAGCTGCTCATCCTGGACGAGCCGACCAACGGGCTCGACCCGAAGGGCATCAAGGAGCTGCGCGCTTTCATCGCCGAGCTGGCCGCGGAAGGGATGAGCGTATTCGTGTCCAGCCACCTGCTGAGCGAGATTCAGCTCCTGTGCGACCGTGTCGCCATCATCGACGGCGGACGCGTGATCGCAGTCGGCGACGTGCACGAGATGATTGCGCAGGCGGAGGCGCATACACTGTGGCTGTTCGAGGATCCCGAAGCGGGACGCCGGCTGCTGACGGAGGATCCGCGCGTAGAGGTCGCTGACAGTGACCGCGCGCTGCTGGACGAGTCGGTCCTGCTCGCGCTCCCGGGAGCCGTTCCGACGCGCGTGCAACAGGACGACATTGCGGACGTCGTCTCCCGCTGCGCATCGGCAGGCGTCGGCGTGCTCGCGGTGCAGCGCGTCGTGCCGACGCTGGAGTCTTTATTTCTCACGCTGACGGGGGGCGAACGCGATGCGTCGGGATCTTGAACTGATCCGCAACGAAACGGTCAAAGTGTGGAAGAAAAAACGATTTGCCGTCATCGTCCTTATTTTGCTCGCACTCGTACCGGTGTTCGTGTACGCGCAGATGAAAATCGCTCAGAGCAGCCAGGGCAAATACACGGACTGGCGGGCGGAGCTCCGGCAGCGCATCTCCGACAATACGAACGCGCTCACGAGCGACCGGATTCCCGAGGAATGGAAAAAGTGGCGCGTCGCGCTCGTACAGCAGCTTCAATATTACCTCGACCGGGACGTCAATCCGAACACGCCGAACGCGGTGCGTTTCACCAATACGTTTCTGCAAAACGCCGTAGGCTTATTTATCCCGCTTATGGTGCTCGCCGTCGCATCGGACATCGTCTCCTCCGAACGCTCGGGCGGCACGATCAAGATGCTGCTGACCCGGCCGGTACGGAGGTGGCGCATTTTGGCGTCCAAGCTGGTCACGCTCACGATGTACGTCTCCCTGATTATTGTGGCCACGGCCGTCATCAGCTATCTCGTTTCCGGTCTCGTCTTCGGCTACGGCGGGTGGCGCGAGCCCGTATTCGTCGGTTTCAGGCTGAACGGCTCGGATATGGATACGACAGGCGTCCACGCGATCACGCAAGGGGCTTATATGCTCATGCAGCTTGGCCTGGTCTGGTTCTCCGCGATGACCGTTGCGGTCATTGCCTTCATGGTGTCGGTGCTCGTCCGCAGCACGGCCGCGAGCCTCGTTACGATGATGGCGGCGGTCATCTCCGGCTCGATCCTAGCCAACATGGCCTCGTCCTGGCACAGCGCCAAATATTTGTTTAATGTCAACCTCGACCTGTCCGTATATTTGCAGGGCTCTCCGCCGCCGATCGAAGGCATGACGCTCGGATTTTCCCTGATCGTGCTGGGGGTCTGGTCGCTGGCGGCGATCGCGGTATCGTTCGCCGTGTTCACGAGACAGGATATATTAGCCTGATGCAGGTGGATGGTTATTCCATTTGTCAATGGCAATTGGAAGTTATAAGTGCGTGTTCGACATCGTTCTTGTCCATGTTATAATCGAATCAAGGACGGTGAGCCACGATGAACGATGAGTTGTTAAGGCAGATCGCTGAGAAACTTGGAGATGTTGTGGGACGGCTGGATCGGATGGAGCAAAAGGTGGACCAGATCGACAATAGGCTGGAACGCGTCGAGCAGAAGGTGGATCAGGTCGAGCTGCGGTTAGACCGCGTCGAGCAGAAGGTGGATCAGGTCGAGCTGCGATTAGACCGCGTAGAGCAGAAGGTTGACCGCATCGAGACGAAGCTTGACGCTACCTTCGAGCAAGTCGCAAAAAACACCGAGCATGCGGTCGCATTTAACGATCTTGCCTCCACCGTAGCGGATCATACGACTGATATTCGGCTGCTCAAAAAAATCGTCGTTGCCAGTTAGCGCGAGTCCAGTTAAACTCTAAACGTCAGGATAGATGACCGTTTCTGCATCGCGCAGGCGGTTATTTTTATTTGCGGGGCATCATTACTTTACGGACGCCTTGTGCATTTTCTGCCTTTTAGCTTAAAATGAACGGAAGGCGCGTCCTTGACGGACGCTAGAAGCAGCAAGGGGGATCATTCGTGACCGAACAAACAGACCTGTATGCGGAGAGCGCGGCGCAGGCGGGTACGACATACGGAGCGGACGACATACAGGTGCTTGAAGGGCTGACCGCCGTCCGCAAGCGGCCCGGCATGTATATCGGCAGCACCACCTCTTCGGGCTTGCATCATCTCGTCTGGGAGATCGTGGACAACGCCGTCGACGAGCATTTGGCCAAGCATTGCTCGCGGATCGACGTAACCATCCACGGCGACAACTCCGTCACCGTGCAGGACAACGGGCGCGGCATACCGACCGGCCTTCACAAGACCGGCGTGCCGACGCCGCAGGTCGTCTTCACGATTTTGCACGCGGGCGGCAAGTTCGGCGGCGGCGGCTACAAGAAGTCTGGCGGCCTGCACGGCGTCGGCGCCTCCGTGACGAACGCATTGTCTCAGTGGCTCGAGGTCGAGATCTACCGCGAAGGCAAGACGCACCGGATGCGGTTTGAGACCTGGGTAGACAAGGACGGCAAGGAGCACGTCGGAGAGCCCGTCACGGGTCTCGAGGTGCTCGGCAATACGAACAAGACCGGCACGAAGGTGACTTTTAAGCCGGATCCGAAGGTTTTTCACGGCAATGTCTCAATTAATTACGATACGCTGTCCGAGCGCCTGCAGGAGATTGCGTTCCTGAACTCCGGCCTCAAGGTGACGGTCAAGGACCAGCGCTCGGGCAAGGAGGACGTGTTCCACTACGAGGGCGGCGCCAAGCAGTTCGTGCAGTTTCTGAACGAGGAAAAGACGGTGCTGCACGACGTCGTCCACTTCACCGCGGAGCGCGACGATATCGAGGTCGAGGTGGCGCTGCAATACAACGATGGCTACACCGAGACGATCGCTTCGTTCGTCAACGCCATCCCGACGCGGGGGGGCGGCACCCACGAGACGGGCTTTAAGACGGCGTACACGCGCGTCATGAACGAGTACGCCCGGAAGATCGGTCAGCTCAAGGAGAAGGAAAAGAACCTGGAGGGCAGCGATCTGCGCGAAGGCATGATGGCCGTCATCAACATCAAGATGTCCGACGTCGAGTTCGTTGGGCAGACCAAGGATCAGCTCGGCAGCGCCTCGGCGCGCAGCGCGGTTGACGCTATCGTGGCGGAGAAGATGGCCGTGTTCCTCGAGGAGAATCCGCAGGTCGGCCAGCAGCTCGTACGCAAGTCGGTACAGGCGTCCAAGGCCAGGGAAGCGGCCCGCAAGGCGCGCGAGGAGATCCGCAGCGGCAAGAAGCGCAGCGAGAGCGCGAGTCTCGGCGGCAAGCTGTCGCCGGCGCAGTCCAAAGACTATACGCGCAACGAACTGTTTATCGTCGAAGGCGACTCCGCCGGCGGCTCGGCCAAGCAGGGGCGGGATTCCAAGTACCAGGCGATCCTGCCGCTCAAGGGCAAGCCGATGAATCCGGAGAAGGCCAAGCTGGTCGACATCCTTAAAAACGAAGAATACAAGGCGATCATCGCGGCGACGGGCGCAGGCGTCGGCCCCGAGTTCGACGTCGAGGAATGCAACTATTCCAAAATCATCATCATGACCGACGCCGACACGGACGGCGCGCACATCCAAGTGTTGCTCCTGACGTTTTTCTACCGGTACATGAAGCCGCTGATCGACGCGGGCAAGGTGTTCATTGCCCAGCCGCCGCTCTACAAGCTTACGCGCAAATCGGGCAAGCTCGAGACCGTACGTTATGCCTGGACCGACGAGCAACTGCAAAACTATCTCAAGGAGATCGGCAAGGGCGCTGAGCTGCAGCGGTACAAGGGGCTGGGAGAGATGAACCCCGATCAATTGTGGGAGACGACGATGAATCCGGAGTCCCGCACGCTGCTGCAGGTGCAGATCGAGGACGCCGCGAAGGCGGAGCGCCGCGTGTCCACGCTGATGGGCGACAAGGTCGATCCGCGCAAGCGCTGGATCATCGACAACGTCGACTTCACGGAATACGAGGAATAAGAACGGAGAGACCGATATGAGCTTGCTCGAGAACTTCTTGCCGGCGTTTCTGGAGGAGGTCGTTGGCGACCGCTTCGGACGCTATTCCAAATACATTATTCAGGACCGCGCGATTCCCGACGTCCGCGACGGCCTGAAGCCGGTCCAGCGCCGGATTCTTTACGCCATGTTCGACTCCGGCAATACGCCGGACAAACCGTACCGCAAATCCGCGAAGACGGTCGGCGACGTCATGGGCAACTACCACCCGCACGGAGACTCGTCGATCTACGACGGCATGGTGCGCATGGCACAGCCTTGGAAGATGGCGCATACGCTCGTAGACGGCCACGGCAACTGGGGCTCGATGGACGACGATCCGCCGGCCGCAATGCGGTACACCGAGGCCCGTCTGTCTGCGATCGCGATGGAGCTGCTGCGGGACATCGATAAGCGTACCGTCTTGTTCAAGGACAACTTCGACAATACGACCAAGGAGCCGGTCGTGCTGCCGGCGCGTTATCCGAACCTGCTCGTCAACGGCGTAAGCGGCATTTCTTCCGGTTTTGCCACCGAGATTCCGCCGCACAACCTGCGCGAGGTTATCGACGCTTGTACTGCACTCATCGACAATCCTGATATGACGGTTGCCGATCTGATGAAGATCATGCGCGGACCGGACTTCCCGACAGGCGGCCGGATCATGGGCGAGGACGGCATCCGCGAAGCTTACGAGACCGGCAAAGGACGCATCTACGTGCGGTCCAAGACGGCGATCGAAGACATGCGCGGCGGCAAGCAGCAGATCGTCGTGACCGAGATTCCTTACCAGGTCGTCAAGTCCAAGCTCGTCAACAGCATCGATCAGCTTCGGCTCGAAAAGAAAGTCGAAGGCATCGCCGAGGTGCGCGACGAGAGCGGACGAGCCGGCATGCGCATCGTGATCGAGTTGAAAAAGGACGCGGACGCGGAAGGCATCCTCGCTTATTTGCTTAAAAAAACCGACCTGCAGGTCGCCTATAATTTCAACATGGTCGCCATCGTTAACAAAGCGCCTCGCCAGCTCGGCGTTAAGGCGATGCTGGACGCTTATGTCGCTCACCAGCGCGAGGTCGTCACGCACCGCACGCAGTACGATCTCGAAAAGGCGGAAGACCGCGCGCACGTGCTCGAAGGACTCGTCAAGGCATTGAACCTGCTCGACGCCGTCATCGAGACGATCAAGGCATCGAAAAACCGCCAGGACGCGCAGAACAATCTGGTTGCCAAGTTTGAATTTTCCGAACGCCAGGCCGACGCGATTTTGACGCTGCAGTTGTACCGGCTGACGAACCTGGAGATCAACTCGCTCCAGAAGGAACATGCCGAAACGATGAAAAAAATCAATCAGCTGCGCGGCATTCTGAACAATCCGAAGAAGCTGATGGGCGTCATCAAAGACGAGCTCGGCGAGATTCGCGGGAAGTTCGGCATCGATCGGAGATCCGTCATTCAGGGCGAGGTCGAAGAGCTCAAGGTCAACCTCGAAGTGACCGTTCCGGCAGAGGAAGTGCTGGTGACGCTGTCGCGCCACGGCTACGTGAAGCGCACGAGCATGCTGTCGTTCACGCGTTCCGGCGGCGATCTGGGCAGCACGGGGCTGAGGGAAGGCGACCAGCTGCGCTGGAGTCTGCAGCTTAACACGCTCGATTCGCTGCTGCTGTTCACGCAGAAGGGGATGTACTACCAGCTGCCTGTGCATCAGATCTCCGAGTTCAAGTGGAAGGAAAACGGGACGGCGATCGTCAACCTGATCGGCCTGCCTAAGGAAGATCGGATCATGGCCGTCATCCCGGTCAAGGCCGGTGAGTGGAAGGCGCTGGCCGATCAGGGCGAGCAGGGGCCGGCGCTCGTGTTCGTGACCAAGCGCGGCCAGGTCAAGCGCACGCTGATGGCCGAATACGCGACCAACCGGAGCGCGGCGATCGCGGCCGTGAAGGTCGCAGATGGCGACGAGGTCCGCTCGGCGTTCCGCAGCGATACGCCGCAGGAGATTTTGCTCGTCACGGAGCAGGGACTCAGCATTCGTATCCAGGAAGCCGACGTGAGCCTGCAGGGCCGCGTAGCGGGCGGGGTACGAGGCATCCAGCTGCGCGAGGGCGATGCGGTGACCGACGGACTCCAGGTATCGGGCGACGAGGGCGAGATTCTCGTCATCTCCGACTACGGCTACGCCAAGCGCTCGCTGCTGCTCGACTATCCGCCGCAAGGGCGCGGAGGCAAAGGGATCCAGACGTTCGAGATCAAAGAAGGCAAGCGCGTTCGTCCGAACGGTACCCGTCTCGTCGCCGCGTATTACGTCAAGGATGATGTCGGCATCGTAACCGTGACGGCAGGCGGCACGTACGGCGAATTCCGCTCCGACAGCACGCCGCTCGAAGACCGGAGAGGCACCGGCAGAACGATAGGCGCGATCGAGCGGACGGATCCGCTTGCCGAGACGTTCCTTAAGCCGCTGCCGCCACAGACGCATTGACTTAACGGCTGGTTGCGGCCTCAACGGCAGAGCGTAAAGCAGCATGCAAGAGGCGAGTTAGTCGGAAACGCCGTGTAACTTAAGTCTCTTTGTAGGAAACAACGCCTGAAAATTCCAGTAGAAGCAGCCCCGGCCGAATCGCGACCGGGGCTGTATCTGTCTGCTTGCCTCAATCGTACGGACCGTCCTGGGGATCGTAACGGTCGATCCACTTCAGCATCATTTCCAACACGACCCACAGGGGGACCGGCTCCGTCAGCCGGCTGAGCCACCCCGGATCATCTATAATACCGGCTTCGCGCGCCATGATGCCGATCATCCGTATGCGTTCGTCCTCCACCGCCATGAAGACCTCTCCTTCTTTTCAACCGCACGCCGGGCGGACGGTACCGCCAGCTGTCAGCATTATATGTCATAGGCTGTCGTCCCGTACCAGACCGTGCGGATTTATGACTTAAATCATTAATGCGCTAAATCTATCTTTCGACATCGGGTTTGCATATAATTAAAGAAGTAGAGCAAAACGGCATCATTCCGAAGAGGAGAGGTGATCCATAGGTGGAACCGGCTGCAGAGTTCGTAAAGAGCTGGATGAAGCTATCGAAGGATTGGCAATCGCAGATGGAAGCGGAGATGTCCCCCCAACTGACTGGAGGACAGCTTCAAGTACTTGAGCTGCTGCAGGCAAACGAACCGATGAAGCCCTCCGAGCTGCTGCCGCATTTGGAGACGACGCCGGCTGCGGTGACGACGCTGCTCGACCGGATGGAGCGCAATGGCCTCGTCAAGCGCACCCGGGACGAGAATGACCGCCGTATCGTATGGATCAGCACGACCGACTTCGGTCATACGGAGCGCGAACGGGGGCTGCGCGTCCGCAGCGATATCGTGAACCGCTCGCTCGACCGGCTGTCCGCCCACAACCGCCAACTGCTCGTTTATCTGATCGGCAAGGTATCGGGCACGAGAGACAAGAAGCTGGCCGCGTCCGGCGAACCGACAACCGCCATTCAGGCGACGTCCTGAAGCCGACGAGACCGGACGTCACTTATCCGATCGAGAATAACCGCAAATTTCCGATCGTGAATAAAGGCCATTTCCAATTAAAAATATTGCCATTTCCAAGCCGAGCATTCGGCTTTTTTTTTGCCCGATTATCGTTCTTTCTGCTAGACCTGAACAATCACGCCATGATTAATTTTCCAATTAAAAGGGTAATAGAAGTAGTTATAGCGTGAGACAGCTATTTTCTGAATAGAAGTGAAAAGAAAGGCCATCCATCCAAATTGCGAGGTCAACCATGCCCACGATCACGGAAGCTTACGTCGACAGCCTGGCGCCGAACGCCGGCGCGATGAAGAACGGCCGGGACCTGGTCAAGAAAAACAGCTTTCCGGTCCTGAGCGAAAGTCCAGATACAACGCTGCTCTTCGGAGAATGCAAGGGCAGCGGCAAAGAGCCTTACAGATGCTCCGTCGATTTCGTCAACGAAGCGAGCCCTGTCTTTCGTTGCTCTTGCCCCAGCAGACAATTTCCCTGCAAGCATGCGCTCGGATTGCTGTACGCGCGCGCGATGGGCAATTCCTTTACGACCTCGGAGGTCCCGCAAGATATCGCAGACAAAAGAGACAAGGCAGAGAAGCGGGAAGAGAAAAAAAAGGATGCTGCGGAATCCGAAGGCAACGCGCCTTCGGCGAAACGCAAAGTAAACAAATCCGCGCTCGTCAAAAAATTCGCCAGTCAGGTGGAGGGACTTCGTCTGCTGGAAAAGCTCGTCCTGCAGCTCGTCCAATCGGGTCTGGGAAGCGCGGACAAGAAAACGGTCCAGATGATCGAAGATCAGGCGAAACAGCTTGGCAACCATTATATTCCCGGCGTGCAAGCCAAGCTCAGGGAACTCGTACATACGCTGCAAACGGAAGGCGATCGCGAAGCGGTATATTCGCAAGCGATGGAGCAGCTTCTGTTTATGCATTCGCTGGTGAAAAAAGGCGTCTCCTATTTGGAAAAAAGAACGGACGATCCGGAGCTGCCGATGGAGACGGATTCCTCCTTGGAGGAACAGCTCGGTCATGCCTGGCAGCTTGCGGAGCTCCGCGAATACGGCCACGTGAAGCGGGGCGCCGAGCTGCTCCAGCTTTCTTTTCTGTCCTATACGGATGCGGCGCGCGGCGAGTACGTGGATGCGGGCTGGTGGGCCGACCTTGGCGACGGCACGGTGCGCAGCACTCGCCATTTGCGTCCGTTCCGGGCTGCCCGGGCACTTAAGGAAGAGGATACCGTACGCGCGGTTATCCAGACTGACGAGCTGTTCGTCTATCCCGGCGAGCTCAACGCCAGAGTACGCTGGGAGGCGGCGACGCAGCGGGATGCGGCAGGAGAAGACTTTGCCAAAGTCAAAGCGACGGCGGCACCGTCGTATGCGGATGTCATCAAGCAGGTCAAGAACATCATCAAAAACCCGCTTGCGGATAAAACGCCCGTCATGCTGGTCGCTTACCGTTCCATCGACAAGACGGCGGACGGTCTCTGTCTCCGGGATGCGCAAGGAAAACTGCTGCCGATCTCGGACTTGAAGTCCAACGGAAGAGAGACCTCTTCCTTGATTGCGCTGCTCGATGAAAAGGATCTGAAGGACCAGGCTGCACTGGTCATGTTCAACCATCGCCTGGACGACAACCGCCTGAGCGTACAGCTGATGAGCATCGTCACCGACAGCCGGATCATTCGGCTGTTCTACTAGGGGAGAAGCGATTATGAGCATAGATATTTTATTCGAGCTTCAGCAAGAGACGCGCCGGTTGTTCATCGCGGGGAGCGCGATGGCGGCGAACGATCTCCGTTTGAACAAATTGCTGCCCGGGCTTAAAAAGCTTGGCGAAACCGCGCCGGTATTCGGTCGTCTGGCAACTGCGGCCGAAGAGCTGCTCGCCGCAAGCAGGGAGGACAGCGCTGCCAGGCTGCTCGAGCTGTCGACGCTGCTCGTCGCGGTTCTTTATACGCAGGGCAAGACGGATATGGCAGGGGAACCGCAACCGATCCAAGGCACCGGAATCGATCTTCCTACGGATAGCCCTTACCGCAAGCTCCATCCGTTCATCGAAGCGCTGACGACCAAAGGCCAAGGCCGGTTGGAGCAAATCCGGGTGTCATACGAAGACGGAAGCTTCCTGGACCTGCGCGCGCTGCCCGCGGTATGCGCGGCATTGGAAGACAGCTACGCGGAGATCCCCGACTACGTTCAGGAAAAGCTGATTCCTGCCTTCGGTGCGAGCGCAGTCCCTGTGCTGCAGAGCCAGCTGAACCTGCAAGGCGGGAAAGGCGACGGTCGCAGATTGCAGCTTCTTCACAAGCAGCTCGGCGCCTCGATGCTCGAGCTCGTCGCGGAAGGCGCCTCTTCGGGCTCGCCGGAGGTCAAACTGGCGGCGATCTCGATCTTGGGCGCTTATGCCGATCAAGAGACGCTGCTGCTCGAGCTCAGCCGGGATAAGCGAAAGGACGTTCGCGGGGCCGCCTACGACGCGCTGGCACGCATCGGTACGGAACTGGCGCTCGACCGATTGTACGAAGCCGCCGTCGCCAAGGACGGCGCGATTGCCGTCGAGCCGATCAGGAAGAGCGGTTCGCCGCAGCTGCTGGAGCGCTTGATCCGTCAAGGCGAGCAAGCGCTGACGCAGTATTTGAACGGCGAAGCCAAGCAAAAGACGGAAGCGTCCGAGCAGCTTCTGATCGTGCTGCATGCCCTGGAAGGGGCGGGCAAGAAAATGGCGGCCGCAGCGTTTCCGTTCGTGCAGCAGCTTCTGACCACCGCAGCGTACCTCGTCCCCGAGACGGAGAACGCGCAGGAAGCGGCCGCCGAGCTGCTGCTCGAGATGGAACTGCCGGAAGCGGACCGGTTGGCCATGGAGCTTGGGAACGGCGCCAAAGGACCTTTCGTCCCATACGGCTTCCGGGCGGCATTTCGCAGGCTGACTCCGGCTGAGGTCTACGATCGTTATGGAGGCCAATTAAACGGCAGCAAGACCAAGGCGGCCAAGGAACTGCTCGGCGCCATTCGCGAGGTCGTTTACCGAGATGCTTACGACGAAGACGAAGACCGGTATGACGAGCCGGTCGCACGCGAGGAAGCCTGGGATCCGAGATGGGTTCCCTTGTTCATCCGGTTGGATCAGCCGATGCTCGTGTACATGTTCGCCCAGCGGGCCGACAAAGAGGTCACGGCCTATCTGACGGGCAAGCTGCGCGAAGCCAGGTGGGGCGTCAAGGATACCGCAGACATGCTGGCTACGTTGTTCCGGATCCGGTACAAAGATGCGCCGGAGCGTTTCATGGAGCTGCTCGAACGGGGAGCTGCGAAAAACATGTATTATATGAACGGGCAGCAGCGGCGTCTCGTCGCCAGCATGCCTAAATCGTACGCGCCGCGATTGCGGGCGTTCGGGGAAAAGCTGACGTACGAATCGCTGCGCACCGATTGGATGACGCAGATTGAAGAGATCGAACAAGCGCCGGAATCGGCCGAAGAGGAACACGGAAGGGGATTATGGGGATGGCTCAAAAGCAAGATGTCCTGAGATTGCCGGCAGAGCGGCTGTATGCGGAGGAGCTCGAAGCGCTGAAGGAAGCGGACAAGGAGGCGAGGCCTGCGGGCTGGCAGCTGTCCCCCAAATCCGTCCTTACGTTTATAACGGGCGGCCAGGCGGGAGCCACGGCGATCAAGCCCAAATATATCGGCAACAAGCGGCTGGTCGAGATGGCGATCGCAACGCTGCTCACCGACCGGGCGCTGCTGCTCATCGGCGAGCCCGGCACCGCCAAGTCGTGGCTTTCCGAAAACCTGACTGCGGCGATCCACGGCGATTCCTCCAAGGTCATACAGGGAACTGCAGGTACTAGCGAGGAACATGTTCGCTATTCCTGGAACTATGCGATGCTCCTAGCGCAGGGGCCGTCGGATCAGGCGCTCATCCGCAGCCCGATTTTCCGCGCGATGGAGTGCGGCGGCATCGCCCGCTTCGAGGAGATCTCCCGCTGCGCCTCAGAGGTGCAGGACGCGATGATCTCCATCTTGTCGGAAAAGACGATCGCCATTCCCGAGCTGAATCGGGAAGCGGCGGCGGAGCGCGGATTTTCTATTATTGCCACCGCCAATACGAGAGACCGCGGGGTAAACGAGATGTCGGCCGCGCTCAAGCGCCGCTTTAATATCATCGTGCTTCCGGCGCCGTCCAGCCTGGAAACGGAAATCGACATCGTGCGCAGGCGGGTGAGCGAGATCTCGTCCAACTACGAGCTGAAGGCGTCTCAGCCGGACGACGATACGATCCGGAAGGTCGTCACCATTTTCCGAGAGCTGCGAAGCGGCACGACGCTCGAGGGCAAAGAGAAGGTGAAGCCGCCGACGGGCGTCATCTCCACGGCAGAGGCCATCTCGCTGTTGACCGGCAGCATGGCGCTTGCGGGGAGTTTTGGGGACGGCAGGATCAGCGACGAGGACGTGGCCGCAGGCTTGCAGGGCGCGATCGTGAAGGATGAGGAGAAGGATCGCATCGCTTGGAAGGAGTATTTGGAAAACGTCATGAAAAAGCGGGGAGCCTCCTGGCGGAGCTTGTACGGCGCCTGTTCGGAGATGAATCGGTGAACGGGGCACGGAATCCTCATTATTTCGGCATTCGGCATTTGTCGCCGGCCGGCTCGTACCATCTTCTCGCGCTGCTTGACGAGGTAAGACCTACTGCAGTGCTGATCGAAGGCCCTGGCGACGCGGGGGAGCTTGCTGGACAGCTCGTCGCGCGCGGCGTCGTGCCGCCGGTCGCGCTGCTCGCCTATACAGCGCAACTTCCCGTCCGTACGCTGCTCTATCCGTTTGCCGAGTATTCTCCCGAATACCAGGCGCTGCGGTGGGCGGCGCGCAATGGCAGCCAAGCCGAATTCATCGACCTGCCGACCGATATATCGCTGGCGCTGAATGCGCTCCGGCACGAGCGGTCGGCAGACGCAGATCCGCTGCAGGCGACCGATGGAAATGGCGGCGACGAATCTGCTTCGACGGAGGATCGCCTTGATGGCATGCCCGGCGAGACGGAGGCGAGGTCGGCTCAGAGGGACTTCTACGCGCGTATCGCCGAGCTTTCAGGGGAACCGGATTTCGAGTCCTACTGGGAGCGCCATTTCGAACATCGGCTTCGCCATGGCGCTTATCGGCAATCGATCTCGCAATTTTCCGACGAGATGCGGGCATGGACTGCAGGCGAAGAGCGGCACCGTGCCCCGCACGAAGCGGCGTACAACGAGATCCGCGAAGCCTATATGCGGCGTAAAATCCGCGAGACGCTGGACGGCGGCCACGATCCGGGGCGGATCGTTGTCCTGACCGGGGCCTATCATACGTCGGCGCTGGACCTTGAGTTGCCGGCGATGAACGACGAAGAGCTTTCGCTTTTGCCGCGCGTACCGACCAAAATGACCTTGATGCCTTATTCCTACTACAAGCTATCCTCGCATTCGGGATACGGCGCGGGCAACGCGGCGCCCGCGTACTTCGGGCTGATGTGGCATTGCATGCGACAGCGCGAGATGGATCGGCTTCCGGCCTTGTATTTATCCTCGGTCGCGGCGCGATTAAGAGAACAGGGCACTTACCGTTCGACGGCCTCTGTCATCGAAGGCGTGCGGCTTGCCGGCGCGCTCTCCGCGATGCATGACGGCGAACTTCCGACCTGGAAGGATCTGCGGGACGCGGCGACGATATTGTTCGGACACGGCGAGCTGTCCGTCGTCGCCGAAGCGCTGGCAAGGACGGATATCGGCACGGCGATCGGCAGCTTGCCTGAGGGCGTCAGCCAGACGCCGATTCAAGACGATCTGAACCGCGAGCTCGCCAGGCTGAAGCTGACCAAATACAGAACGCTGGTCGCGGCGGACCTGGAGCTGGATCTTCGCGAGAATCGTAGCGTCAAGTCTGCGGATTCCGCTTTTCTCGATCTCCATCGGTCCGTCCTGCTCCACCGTCTGGCGCTGCTCGGCATTCGCTTCGCGCGCAAACAGCATCGGCGTCAGACGGATGCGACTTGGGCCGAGCATTGGGTGCTGCAATGGTCGCCCGAAGCGGAGATCGAGATCGTAGAGGCGACGATCAAGGGCGAAACGGTGGAGCTGGCTGCGGCCTATGCCATCCACGAGCAATTGCTCGCTTGCGACGATATCGAGCATGCCGCCAGGCTGATCCGACAGGCGGGCGAATGCGGGCTTCCGCAGGTCGCCGGCCAAGCGGTGGCGGCGCTGCAGCGGCTCGCCGTCGACGCAGGGAGCTACGCGCAAATCGCGCAAACGCTGCGCGAGCTGTCGGTGCTCATGCAGTACGGCTCGGTGCGGCGCATCGATACCCGGCCGCTGCTGCCGATTTTGCAGCAGTTATTCCTGCGCGGATGCTTGATGCTGGATGGCGCGTCGGGCTGCAACGACGATGCGGCAACGGAAATGATGTCCGCCATGCACGCCATGAACGCAGTGGCGCAGGAGCATTATGCCGACGTCGACGAGCGGCTCTGGCTGGAGAAGCTTAAGGAGCTTGCCGTACGCGACGATCGCAACCCGAGGCTGTCGGGTTATGCGTTTTCCATTTTGCTCGAGCGCAACGAAGCCGGCGAAGAGGCGTTCACGAGCGAGGTCGCCCGCCGATTGTCGCCGGGCATGGAGGTCGATCTTGGGGCAGGATGGTTTGAAGGCCTGTCGATGCGCAATCGCTACGCGCTGCTGTCGCGCGACTATTTATGGCGGCATCTGGACGAATATATCCATGGCCTGGATCCCGAACCGTTCAAGCGCTCGCTCGTCTTTCTGCGGCGCGCGTTCAGCAGCTTCGAGCCGCGAGAGAAGGCGGCGATCGCCGAGCTGCTCGGAGAGATTTGGGGGACGGGGTCCGAGCAATCGGGCGAAGCGCTGCAGCGTCCGCTGGACGAGGAAGAAAAGGAGCGATTGGATGAGCTTAACGACTTTGACTTCGGGGATCTGTAGCCGATGACGACGATGGATGCGGATCAAGTGAAGCGGTGGCGCCTGATCTTGGGCGCCGCGGCCGAGGAGAAGCTTGAAGCTGCGGGCGGCGCGTCAGGCGGCGGCGCGCGGCTGGACGAAGAGAGCCTCTTGATGGACGAGGCGCTCGCAGCGATCTATGACGGAACGTCAGGTGAAATCGGCGGATCGGGTCCGAGAGCCGGTACGGCGGGCGGCGGTCCGAAGTCGGCCGGCTTGGGCGCTTCTGCGCCCAGATTGGCGAAGTGGCTGGGAGACGTGCGATCCTTTTTCCCGTCGGATATCGTGTCCGTCATTCAAGGGGATGCCGTACATCGCAAAGGGCTGACCAGGCTGCTGTTCGAGCCCGAGCTGCTCTCCCAGGTGAAGCCGGACATCGGAATGGTGGCGACGCTCATGTCGCTGCGCGGGCAAATCCCGGAGCGGACGAAGGAAACGGCACGGACGCTCGTACGGGAAGTCGTGGACGAGATCGTCAGGCGGATGGCCCAGGAATTGACCCGCGCGGTGACCGGTTCGCTGAACAAGCGGCGTCATTCTCCACTGCCCTCGCTGACGGGACTCGACTGGGACAAGACGATTCGCAGCAATTTGAAGCATTATGACGTCGAGCGCCGATTGCTCATCCCCGAAAAGGTGTATTTCTTCGATCGTGCGCGCAAAAGTAAGGAATGGACGGTCATCCTTGATATCGACCAAAGCGGCTCGATGGCGAATTCCGTTATCTATGCGTCCATCACAGGCTCGATCTTTGCCAGCATGCCTTCGCTTGAGACGCGCGTCGTCGCGTTCGATACCGATGTCGTGGACCTTAGCGAGGCGTGCGCGAACGATCCCGTCGATCTGCTGTTCGGCATTCAATTGGGCGGTGGCACCGACATCAACAAGTCGGTCGCCTATTGCGAATCCTTCGTAACCGAGCCTAAGAAAACCTTGTTCCTGCTCATTTCCGATCTGTACGAGGGCGGCAACCGGACGGAGATGATCCGCAGGCTGCGCGACATGCACGAATCCGGCGTGCGGACGATGTGCCTGCTCGCCCTCTCGGACGACGGCGCGCCTTCGTATGACGAGGACGTCGCCCGCAAGCTCTCAGGCTTTGGCATTCCCTGCTTCGGCTGCTCCCCGGACAAACTGCCGGAGCTGATCGAAGGCGCCTTAAAAGGGATGGACTTGATGCAGCTTGCGGACCGCGTCAAGCAGGCGAAAAACTGACTGACCTGCGAGCGCCGGCCATGACCGGCACTTCGATTCGGGACGGTGCCGATCCGGCGCCGTCTTTTTTTGAAAGATCAGCAAGAAAAATGAGCGGCGATTCGTGGACAAGTAAGCGCACTTTTGGCGTGCCGGAGCATTTCGAATGTTGAGTGTGCGGAAATCCTGCAATTGTTACAATTGTACATGTATTTTGTGCCGACGCGTGACACTTGACGAAATACCTGCAAATGTGCAGGTAAATTCAAAGCACAAGCCGGAAATGGGGCGGATGGAGGAAAATAACTGCGCATTTGGTTACTACTTAGGTCAACCGAAAGTAAAAGTGCCGCGGAGTGCCGCCGAAAGGGAGGGGAGTATGGGGAGTTGTTGCTTGAGAAGCGTGGAAATGAAGCCGCGCACGCGCGCGAAAACTTTTGCACCTTGCTCTGTACGAAAGCAGCCTGAAACTTTGTCTTTGACTTTCACCATGCGAATATCGCGTTCGGCCTGGTTGTTGTCAAAGGGCGCCTTTGCATCATAAAGAAAGCGGAGAATGGCGTCCTTGTAATTCAGGAACCGCTGTCCCAAATTCGCCGCTTTGCTTTTCGTTTTTCGACCTCTCGGGCCGGTTTTGGGGCGAACAGGATCTTTGGACCATTCAAGTTCACCTTGTTTTAGAATTTCGTCGTACTGTTGCTGCATCTGTTGGATGTGTTCCTGTCTCAAAGGCTCGCCTCGTTTTCGGTGGTCCGAAGCCGTCTTCCAGCCTTCCTGCAGCAACGTTTTCATCCGCGTCGACCAGGTATGCTTGTCATGCTCGCTTATCCCCTGGCATTCACGAAGCAGATGGGCGCAGCACAGCGAGTGGGAGAAGGAAAATTCATCTTTAAAGTAAGCGCCGTAGCTGTCATGCATCACCGTTCCCGTGTAAGTAGGCAAGATTTCTCCTGCTTTCATGCCCACACTTCCGCGGCTGGGATGAACGGTAAATAGCGTGTAATCGGCAGTGGAGGCGGTATGTAGCCAGTGCTCGTGATCTTGGACACCAAAGCCCGTTTCGTCGCAATGCAGATAGTCGCTTTTCAGCAGCGCCTCGCGCACGCATTGCTCAGCCGGTGCTAGGCGGTGATGCGTGACTTTTAGGTACGACAAGAGCGTCGCATCGCTCGGACGGTAACGGGTCAAATCAGCAAAGAGCTGCCCAATACGCGCAAGCGGAATCATTTGAAACGCGCTCAAATACGCGGTCCAGGCTGCGAATCCGTCGCCGTATTGTGTGGCAGCATTCACGCCCTCAGGAAAGAGGGCGCGCTGCGTACGCCTGCAATGAGGACAACGCTTCTTCTCTGCGCGATACTCGGTGACCACAACGCGTGGTGCAGGCAGGTCAAAAACCTGACGTCTCTCGTAGTCTAAAGACGGCACGGCTTCGAGCGACGCCTGACAAGCGCCGCAGACGGATATGGTTTGATGAACGACGTGATCCGGCACTTCAGCGAAGAGCAACGTATGTCCGTCATGGCCCTTTGGAGCTCCCTTTTTTCCGCCGGGCTGCCGCGAGTTGGTCGGCTTGCGGAAACCGTCACTTGAAGGCGGTTTGCTGCTATTGCGGGAGTTTTGGCCAAGCTGACGTTCGAGGTCTTTAATTCGGTTTTCAAGCTTCTCGATTTTAGCGGTATACTGCGCGATTGTAGCGGTAAACTGATCGACCAGCGATGTAATGAACGCCTCGATGGTCTCAGGATCACTATGGCTGATCTGCTTTATGAGCTTCTTATCTACCACCGGATTCACCCCTTTCTGAATATGTATAGGTATAATCTTTTACACCTATATCCAGAAAACTAAAAGGGTGGACCTAAGTAGTAACCGCATTTGCATCTTTTCTGTCCAAAAGGGGTGACAACGGCATAAATAGATGTACATTTGCAGGCATTACGGCGAAAGAACAACACGGGCGACGTTGCGCGGGCCCTTCGGAACGGCTGGCGGCTGCGCCATCGACCGGCATTTCGCACAAATCAAGTTTGGGATATAAGAAGACCTGTAAGGAGACCGCCTGGGGAGATTTTGAGTTTCCTTGACGGTTTTTTTACGGACGACGGACAATTTTCCGCTAGGCAGTGCACGTTGCCGCCTTGATTGTTACAATAGTAGGAAAGCAGGACGCGTCCAAAAGGAGCATCGAGATACGATGGTGAAAAAGTACGAGAATGCAGACGGCTCTTCGAACATCAAATCCTTTGCGGAGCTGCGCCAGTGGCAGAAGGAACGCCGGTCGAAAAAGAAAGATCTTTCTTTTGTCGTGTCCCGCGCCGATCCGGATATAGCCTTGCTCACCGCCAACCGCAGCGAGCCGACCGTGACGTTCGTCGGTCATTCGACCTTTCTCGTCCAGCTCGGCGGACTTAATATCGTGACGGACCCGGTATGGGCGTCGCGGATGGGGTTCACTCCGCGGCTGTCGCCTCCGGGGCTAACAATCGATTCGCTGCCGCCGATCGACGTCGTCGTCCTGTCCCATGCGCATTACGACCACCTTCACTTGGGCACCCTGCGCCGGTTGCCCGGCGATTTTGTCGCGCTCGTGCCTGCCGGCCTGGCTGGATGGTTCCGGCGCAAGGGCTTCAAGCGTGTCGAAGAGCTCTCTTGGTGGTCCGAGACGCGTGTCGGCGACGTAACGTTCGGCTTCGTGCCGGCCAAGCATTGGACGAGGCGGACGCCATGGGACACCAATTCGTCGCATTGGGGCGGCTGGGTGATGCGCCATGATTCGGATTGCCTGTATTTCGCCGGCGACAGCGGCTACGACGGCACCTTCCGCCGGATCGGCGAGAAGTATGGAGACATCCGCGTCGCGCTGATCCCGATCGGCGCTTACGAACCGGAATGGTTCATGGGCGGCTCGCACATGACGCCCGAAGAAGCGGTACAGACATTCGCAGACGTCGGGGCGCGCTATTTCGTGCCGATGCACTACGGCTCATTCCGGCTGGCTGACGACACGCCCAAGGAGGCGCTGGACCGGCTGAACGCCGAGTGGGAACGGCGGGGGCTCCCGGCAGACAGACTTTGGACGATGGAGCACGGACGGACGAAGCTGTGGTCCGCCGCCAGAACAAGCTTATAAAAAGCCAAAAAACCGCCCCTAGCCTAAGGCTAGGGGCGGTTCTTCGACTATCTAGCGTTTATTCCGCGCTCTCCCAGCGACCGTAAATCCCGCACGGCAGCGTCAGGCCGCTGCGCGTGATCGGCAGGCCGATCTCGCCGGCATCGATTCTGCCGCCGTGACGGCGGCCGATGGACATGTGCAGCAAATTGTGCAGCACGGTCGGCGAGAGGCCGGTCGTGTACGAGTTGACAAGCACGAACAGCGGGGTGTCGGAGAGGATGCTCTTGCACTCCTCAAGGAAAGGATACAGGCTGTCCTCGAGCTTCCAGGTCTCGCCCCCGGGACCGCGGCCGTAGGAAGGAGGATCCATGATGATGGCGTCGTATTGCTTGCCGCGGCGCTGCTCGCGCTGCACGAACTTGAATACGTCGTCCGTAATATAGCGTACGGGCGCGGACTCGAGGCCCGAGAGCGCCGCGTTTTCCTTGGCCCACTGGACCATTCCCTTGGCGGCGTCGACATGGCACACTTCAGCGCCGGCCGCGGACGCGGCAACGGTGGCACCGCCGGTATAGGCGAACAGATTGAGCACGCGAATCGGCCTGCCGGCTTCCTTGATCCGCTTCATCATCCAGCTCCAGTTCACCGCTTGTTCGGGGAAAAGACCCGTGTGCTTGAAGTTGGTCGGCTTGATGTGGAAGCGGAGCGGACCGTAGGAGATCGTCCAGCGCTCGGGCAGCTGCTTGTTGAACTGCCACTGGCCGCCGCCGGAGGAGCTGCGGAAGTAGTGGCCGTCGGGACGCTGCCAATCCCCGGATTCCTTGGCGAGCGGCCAGATGATTTGCGGATCGGGGCGTCTTAAGATTACGTCCCCCCAGCGCTCCAGCTTGTCCCCGGCGCCGGTGTCGATCAGTTCGTAGTCTTGCCAATCTGTAGCCATTCTCATGTTCCGTTTAACTTCCTTTACTATTCAAATTAAATTGTTCAGCGGGCGTCCTGAAGCGACTCCGGCAGGAATCGGTACCCGAAGCCGCGAACCGTATGGATATACACGGGATTGGACGGATCGGGCTCGATCTTCTTGCGCAGATTGCTGATATGAACCATCAGCGTACGGGTATCGCCCATGCTGTCGGTATGCCAGACGAGCCGGTACAGCTCGTTCATCGCGAAGATGCGGTTGGGCTGGCGCGCGAGGACGCACAGCAGCTCGAATTCCTTGGCCGACAGCGGAATCGTCTCGCCGTCCCGCGTAACCTCGAACCGGCCGGGATCGATCGCAAGGCTGCCGAACGACATCACGCCGTACTGCTCGTCCGCCTGCGGCCGCTCGCGCTGGCGTCTGCGGCGGATATGGGCTTGCACGCGGGCGACGAGCTGTCTCGGACTGAACGGCTTGGTAATATAATCGTCGCCGCCTTCGGACAGTCCCAGGACGATGTCCGCATCCTCGCTCTTGCAGCTGAGAAAGAGAATGGGTACGTCCGCGCACCCGCCTTCGCGCAGCCGCCTGCATACCTCGATGCCGTCCATGTCGCCGAGAGACACGTCGAGGATGACGAGATCCGGGCTTAACGCCTCCGCGATCTGCAGCGCGTCCTGTCCGCCCTCGGCGGCGTGCACCGCGAAGCCTTCTTTAGTCAGGAACAACCCGATCAGTTCGGTGATCTCGCGCTCGTCGTCGACGACGAGAACGGTGCCAATCGGTTTGCTCAAGGTAATTCCCTCCCATGCCATGTCAACGTTCGACTGTACCTTATTATACTTAAAGCGTTGACGCATAAGCAATGCGCGTTTACGATGAGGACAATGTTTCAAGGCAGGAGCGATCGGAAAATGAAAGCAATAAAAATGAGGCGGGGACAGGGAGCGCTGCTTGTCTTCGTCTTCGTGATGGCGTTGGCCGGATTGGCCGGTGGGCTCGCGCTCGGCGGCGGCGCTTCGGTCGGCAAGCCAGTCGCCAAGGACGGCATCATCGATCTGAACGGCTATTCGTTCGTAAAAAGCGGCACGGTTCCGCTCGCGGGCGAATGGCGCTTTTCAAGCGAGTCGCTGCGTCAGGGAGCGTCTTACGACACGACGATTGACGTCCCGGGCATCTGGGGCGGGCTTCCGGACGGCCGCGGAGGTCTATTGTCCAGCCAGGGCTATGGCACGTACCGGCTGGTGCTTCGGAATTTGCCGACGGGAAGCGGCATGTTCGGCATACGGCTGCCGAATTTATCGACGGCTTATGCGCTCTATGTCGACGGCGAGCTGGTCGGATCGAAAGGCGTACCCGGTGCTGACAAGGCTTCGACGACGCCGTTCCAAATGCCGGATACGGTTTTCTTTCAACCCGGCGGCGCTTCGGTCGTACTGGAGCTGGAACTGGCGAACTTCCATCACCGGACGGGCGGCATCCGCAGCTCGCTCGTGCTCGGTACGCCGGAGCAGATCAAGAGCATCGCCTTCGGACATGAAGCCAGGGAATTTATCGTACTCGGTTGCTTGCTTATGATCGGCATTTATCATATCGGCTTGTATGCGCTCAGGCGAAAAGAGCTGGACAACCTGTTGTTTGCGATGCTCTGCATTTGCGTCGCTGGGCGGATGAGCGTCATCGGAGAAGGTCTGCTGCCGAGAATCGTGCCGGAATTGACCTGGACGGCGGCCGGACGTCTCGAATACAGCTTTTTCGTGCTGAGCGCACTGTGCGGCTTTGCGTACTTTCGCCGTACGTACAGCAAGGAGCTCACGCGCAGTTGGACGTTTGCCGCATGCGCCGGCGCCTGCGTACTCATGGGACTGACATGGGGGCTGCCGCTTCTGGCGTCTAGCTCGCTTATCCTGCTCTATCAGGCATTCGTAATTATCCTGAGCGGCGCATCGTTGTATTTGCTCATCGTGGCGCTGATTCGCGGACGCGAGGGGGCGGCCCTTTCCTTGATCGGCGTGGCCGGCTTCGTCGGCACCGTGCTCAGCGACATCTTTTTTTACAACGGCTGGTGGCACGCGCCTGATATGGTCCCGTTCGGACTGCTGTTCCTTGTCGTCATGAATTCGTTTCTCATTTCGCTTAGGTTCTCCAGGACGTTCGCCAAGGCCGAACAGCTGTCGGCGGAGCTGCGCAGATGGAACGGCCAGCTCGAAGCGCGCATCGAAGAGCGAACGGAAGCGCTGCGTGCCGCGGAGCAGTCGAGACGGCAGCTCGTCAGCAATATTTCGCATGACCTCCGCACGCCGATGACGCTTATTCAAGGCTACCTGGAGGCGCTGCGGGACGGCGTGATCTCCGATCCCGAGCAGCGGGACGCGGTCATCGGCGCCATGCTCAAAAAAGCGGAGGGTCTAAACGAGCTGATCCGGGATTTGTTCGATCTGTCCATGCTCGAGGCTCGTCAAGCCCAGATGTCCTATGAGCTCGTGCCGCTTCCCGCATGGGTCGACCGTCTCGCGGAGAATTATGCCATGGAGCTGCTCACCAAAGGAATCGCGTATGTCTGCCGTACGGAAGGTCCGGGAACGGAGAGCGTCAACTTGAAGATCGACGAGCGAAGAATGGATCGGGTCATGTCCAATCTGATCTATAACGCCATCCAGGCGACGCCTCGCGGAGGTGAGATTCGCATCGAAGCGAGACGGGGCGCAAGACCGTACGAAGCGGAGATCGCGGTGCTCGACAACGGCGCGGGCATTACGCCCGAGGAGCTGCCGAAGCTCTTCGAACGATTTTACCAAAACGACAAGTCGAGAAACGGTTCGTCCGGCGGCAGCGGGCTTGGTCTTGCTATCGTTCGCGAGATCGTGGAGACGCACGGCGGTCGAATCGAAGCGCGCATTCGGCCTGAAGGCGGAAGCGAATTCGTGATTACGCTGCCGATTGCCAAACGAATGAATATGGAGGAAGGGCAATGATACTTAGCACCGCGCAAAAAAGAACGATCTTAATCGCGGTCGCCTTATTGGCGCTGCTGTTCGCGACGATTACGTCCTTGAGGGCCGGCGGCTATGCCGGTTGGGACAGGTTTGCTGCAGATGCTGCTGCGGATATCCGCGCGTCCGGCTGGACGAGCTTGTGGCGGACGATAAACGACATGGGCAGTTCGGCCGGCATCGCTACGGTCGCCTTGCTGTCCGCTGCGTGCTGGTGGCGGCTTCGCTCCTGGAAAATCGCCTTCTCATTCGTCGGTGTCGTTATGGCCGCATATGTCCTGCAGACGGCGCTCAAGTCCGCGTTCGGCTACGAGCGTCCTGAAGACGCATGGGGCATTGCGCATGACGGCTACGGATATCCGAGCGGTAACGCGACGATCGCAGCCGCGTTATACGGCTGGTGGATATTGCTTGGATGGCTTGAACTGCGCGGGCATACCTGGAAAATCGCCGTCTGCGCACTCGCAGGATTGCTAATAGCGGCGACAGGCTGGAGTCGGATTTACTTCAGCGTCCATTATTTGTCGGACGTTTGCGCCGGCTTCTGCGTTGGCGGGCTATGCGCGCTGGCTGTCGCTACGATTTGCTTTTGGCGACGGACCTAGCGGGCTTTTTCCGGTCGCCCTCGACAATGCCGAGGAGGAGGCCGATCGACTGCTGACGCTGCTCCTGATCCATGGATTTGAACAGCTCTAGGATTTTGTGCTCCTGCGGCTCGGTCGGATGCTCGTTACGCTTCCCGCCTGCGCCGCCGATGATATAATCCAGTGAGACGTTGAAATAATTCGCCAGCTTGATGAGCGTTTCGTAAATGGGATGACGGTTGTTGATTTCGTAATGGCTGTACGCAGATCTCGTAATGCCGACCTGGCGAGCCACTTCCTCCTGTGACAGATGACGTTCGAGGCGAAGCTGGCGTAGACGGTCACCCATGCTCATCGCGATATCTCCTTGCTATATATAGTGGACTATTTGTTTATTACTGTATGATACAAAATGTATCATGTCAAGCGTTTTCAATGAAACGCGGTGATTTCTTTTCTCATTGTCTTCGGTTATAATAGATTAGAATCATTATAATCTGCATGGCGTAAATGCGTTCTGCGGACGAAGGGGGCAATCCCGATGGCGGTACTCGAAGATCAATTGACTAAAATAAATAAGCAGCTGCTCAGCAAAGGCTATAAGCTGACTTCGCAACGCGAAGCGACGGTGCGCGTATTGCTCGAATACGAGCAGGATCATCTGAGCGCGGAAGAAGTGTTCATGCTCGTGCGCGAAGTGCATCCGGACATCGGCCTAGCGACTGTGTATCGTACGCTGGAGCTTTTGGCAGAGCTTCATATCGTGGAGAAAATGAATTTCGGCGACGGCGTTGCTCGATTCGACCTCCGGAGCGACGAGAATGCGCATATGCACCACCATCTGATCTGTACTGTTTGCGGACGTTTGAAGGAGATCAAGGAAGATTGGCTCGGAGAGCTGGAGCAGCGTCTCGCGCGGGAATACGGATTTCTCGTGACGGACCATCGTCTCGAATTCACGGGCACCTACGCCAGCTGCCAGCGCGAAGGCTGCAAAAGGACAAGCAAGGCGGTCTCTTGAGCGCAATCCGCTTGCAGCGCAACTGGTTCTATTTGAATAACAGCCCTCGCAGGCGAAGCTGCCGCTTCGCTTGCGGGGGCTGTTTGCGCGTCAGTCGAAGACGGACCGGTTAGCGCCTGTCCGATTTGCGCTTCAGGTCCCTTGCACGGAACAACAGCCATCCGACGGCGACAATCAATAAAATGAACATAAGCGTGTATGTGACAATCATGGCTAAACCTCCGTTTCTGTTAATGTTTACCCCTCCCGCGGAATTATGCAGCTGGATGGCGATTACAGATGCTGCGTATCGGATGGCATTAGCCTAACTGTTATACGATCGGTTACAATAGAGAGGAATTCATATCGAGGAGGAGATTCGCTAGTGAAATTCAGTCAACTGGGAAAATCGGGCCTTAAGGTCAGCAAGTTGTGCCTCGGAACGATGAACTTCGGGGTGGACACGGACGAGAAGGACGCGTTCCGGATGATGGACGCCGCGCTCGACGCTGGCATCAACTTCTTCGATACGGCGAATATTTACGGTTGGGGCGAAAACGCGGGACGTACCGAGGAAATCATCGGACGCTGGTTCGCGCAGGGCGGAGGACGGAGAGAGCGCGTCGTGCTGGCGACCAAGTTCTATGGCGATATGAGCGACGCGCACGACGGACCCAACGGCGAAGCCGGTCTGTCGTCGTACAAGCTTCGTCGCCACCTCGAAGGCTCGCTTCGTCGGCTGCAGACGGATCATATCGAGCTATACCAGATGCATCACGTCGATCGCAACGTTTCTTGGGACGAGCTGTGGGAAGCTTTCCGCATCGCGCAATATCAGGGCAAGATCGGATACGTAGGCTCGAGTAACTTCGCGGGCCGCGATCTTGTAAAAGCCCAGTACGAAGCGAAATCGAAGGGCATGCTCGGCCTTGTGTCCGAGCAGCACAAATTCAGCCTGATCACGCGTCTTCCCGAGCTTGAAGTGCTGCCGGCCGCGCACGAGCACGGAATCGGCGTTATCGCCTGGAGTCCGCTGGACGGCGGTCTGCTGAGCGGACATGCGCTCAATCCGGCGCCGGGCTCGAAGCGGGCCAGCGACCAGACGCGCGTGGAAAAGTATCGTCCGCAGCTAGAAGCGTTCGCCAAGCTCGCGGCGGAGCTGGGCGAATCCGAAGCGAACCTGGCGCTGGCCTGGACGCTGGCGCATCCGGCTATGACCGCGCCGATCATCGGGCCTCGCACGATGGAGCAGCTCGAGGGCGCGCTGCGCGTCGTCGACATCGAGCTAAGCGAGGCGACGCTGAAGCGTCTGGACGAGATTTTCCCGGGACCGGGGGAAGCGCCGCGCGCTTATGCCTGGTAATAGAAGCTAAACGATGTGGGAGCCGTTCGCGATCGCGAACGGCTTTTTTTGCCTTCTGTCTAGAATAAAGAAGATAAATTTGGAGGCAATCCGTGAGAGATAAGCGCGTTTTCGGCGTGGCGGAGCTTTGCTGTAGAAACACGAAGCAAGTTTCGGAGGGCCGCAAAACCTAAAGAGACGGACAGGGCGATCTTGCTGACGGTTTCATAGGAATAATAAATATAGATTAAAGCGCTCGATCGACAAATATCGATGAATTATGATGATTTGCGCCAAGAATTGGGTGTACTATGCGTCGATTCCACGTATAATGGGTAAAAGCGCGACGCTATCGGACAGCGCATGATTTGGCTAGGAGGACCGCCATGACACACACGCACGGATCCTATGATCTCTCACTCGTTTTGCTCTCTTATTTGATCGCCGTACTCGCTTCCTATACGACGCTCGATCTCGCAGGCCGCATCAGCACCGCAAGCTCCGGATACAAAACATTATGGATCGGTTTCAGCTCGGCGATCATGGGCATGGGCATCTGGTCGATGCACTTTGTCGGAATGCTTGCCCTGCGCCTGCCGATGGCCGTCAAATACGACAGCTTGCTCGTCGTCGTATCGGCTGCCGCCGCGATTGCAGGCTGCTTCGTCGCGTTATTTATCTCGGCGAAGCCTCATTTGGGCTACCGTCGCCTCCTGATGGCTGGCGTTTCACTGGCCACGGGCATATGCGCCATGCATTACATCGGCATGGATGCGATGAAGATGCCGATCCGGTATTCGCCGACCATCGTGACGTTGTCGGTCGTCATCGCGCTGATTGCGTCCATCGCAGCGTTATGGCTCGCCTTCGTCTACCACCGTCAGCAGAAGCGCTACGCGGTCCGCAAGAAGCTGGCGAGCGGGCTGATCATGGGCGCTGCCGTAGCGGGCATGCACTATACGGGCATGAGCGCGGCCGCATTCGAGATGGACCATGCGAGTATGCACGGCAGTATGGGCATGTTCTCGAACCAGCGAATAATGGCTTACGGCGTCGTCGTCGGCACGCTGCTGACGCTGGGGCTCTCGCTCGCAGGCATCGTCATCGCCAAGCGTTTTGCTGCCAAGCAGCGGCGGATCGAAGAGAGCCAGAATTGGTACAAGGCGATCTACGATAGCATGACCGACGGCATCATCACGCTCAGTCTCGACCGGAAGATCACGGGTCTTAATCCGTCGGCGGAGCGTATCGTCGGCGTACAGCAAGCCACGCTCATCGGCATGCCGCTAGAGGAACTGCTGCGCGTCGCCGTTTCCGAACGTTCGGAGGAGCAGGCGCATATTCTCGCGCTGGCCAAGGACGGCAAGCGCCAGCAGTACGAGTCGACCATCGTGAACGCCAAGGGCGAAGAGCTGAGCCTGAGAGTCTCGATTGCGACTGTCCGCTCCGGCGACGGTGCCGTTGGCATGTACATGAAGCTGCGCGACGTGACCGAGGACAAATCCAAGGAAGAGCATATCCGGAAAATGGCGTACGAAGACGACCTTACGGGCCTTCCGAACCGCCGCAAATGGCAAGAACGATTGGCCGCGACCGCGTCGGAGCTCGGCATCAACCGCAGCTGCTTCGCCGTCATGGTGCTCGATATCGACCGGTTCAAGCTGATCAACGATTCGCTCGGGCATCAATACGGCGACCAGTTCCTGAAGGACGTATCGGAGCGGATCTTGCAAGCGCTCGAGGGCAGCGGCGCGGAGCTCGCGCGGCTCGGCGGCGACGAGTTCGCGATCCTCGTCATGGATACCTGCAGCAGGGAGGCGCTGTCCGAGCTGGCGGAGGAGATCGTCCACCAGATTCAGCGTCCTTACCCGCTGCATCACCAAGATTACTACGTGACGGCGAGCATCGGCATCGCCGTCTGTCCGGAGCACGGCGAACAGCCCGACCAGCTGCTCCGGCATGCGGATCTGGCCATGTACGAGATCAAGAAGCAGGGGAAAAACGGATACCGCTTCTACCAGCCCGAGCTGAACGACAAGCTGACCGAGAAGCTTGAGCTCGAGCGCGATTTCAGACAGGCGCTGCCGCGCAATGAGCTCGAGCTCTTTTACCAGCCGCAGGTGCGTTCCTCGGACGGCCTCATGATCGGCGTGGAGGCGCTCGTACGCTGGAATCACCCGCAGAAGGGCATGATCTCTCCCGGCGTGTTCATTCCGCTTGCCGAAGAGATCGCGCTCATCGGCCCGCTCGGCGACTGGGTGCTTAGAGAAGCTTGCCGTCAGATGCGCGAATGGCATTTGGCCGGCGGGCCGCTTGTGCCGGTGTCCGTCAACCTGTCCTCCCAGCAATTTTACCAGTCCAATCTGGACGAGCACATTGCGAACATTTTGTCCGAATCGGGGCTTGATCCGCAGTATCTCGACCTGGAAATTACCGAGAGCATGATGATGGACGTGGAGGTGTCGACGGCGATTCTGAACCGTCTCAGCGCGCTCGGCGTACGCATCAGTCTGGACGATTTCGGGACAGGCTACAGCTCGCTCAGCTATCTGAAGCATTTCCCGATCCACAAGCTGAAGATCGACCGTTCCTTCATCCGCGACATTACGGTGAGCGAGAGCGACCGTGCGATCGTCGCGACGATCATCTCGATGGCCGAGCATCTCAAGCTCGACATCATCGCGGAGGGCATCGAGACCAAGGAGCAGCTCGATATTCTTCGCGCTCAATCCTGCAGAGAGATTCAAGGCTACTACTTCAGCAAGCCGATTCCAGCCGACGAGATCGAACGGAGCTTCTTCGAGCCGCTGCGCGACAGCAAGCTGAGAGCCTAAAGCACATGACAGAAGGGCCGGCGGTCAGTTGACCGCCGGCCCTTCTGTATGGAGCGTTATTCTTCGAATACGTCCGCGAATATTTCCTCAAGCTCCTCGTCCGCCACCATCGTGATGGAAGAGGGATAGACGCGGCGTCCGTATTCGGACAGCATATATCGTACGATCGCTTCCTTGAGATTGGCTTCGATCAGGTAGCGGCTTCGTCCCTCGACCCACATCTCGGCGGTGAAGCCTTGCTCATCGTCCCAGAAGAGCTCGACTTCAACGGAAGTGACGGGGACCTGCTGCCGCTCCGACGTATGCAGGCATACGGCGTTTACGATCTCGTCCGTCGTCAGCCTCATATCGGATTACCAGCGTCGGTTGGGATCGTTAGGACCCTGCGGCTGATGCTGTCTGCGACGGCGCAAGGAATTCACGATGCCCATGATCAGGACGATGACGAAGAAGATCGCGGCGAGATTGACGAGCAGGCCCAGGATGTCTCCGAAGAAGCCCATGCCGCCGAACATTCCGCCGAACAGCATGCCGGCGATGCCGCCGATCATCAAGCCTTTCATGAAGCCGCCTCCGCTCGTGAATCCGCGCTTAGGCGTCGTTGCGCCGGCCCCCGCCGTCGTTCCGGTACTCTTGTTCGTGCTGCTGGATACGTTGTCCTGCGCCTTGGCCGGCGTCTTGGTGTACGAACGCTTGCTGGAGCTGAATCCTTTGCGCGCGGCGTCCGCTGCGTCGGCAGGAATGACGACGGCCGCCGTGAACGCGAATAGCGTGAACACGAGCAACAATTTTTTCCACATACGTTGCGATTCCTCCTGTGTAAATAAGATGCGTTCAGTAATACGGTAAAAGTCACGAGCGGTTTCATTTTTTCGCGTTTTTTCGTATGCTTGTTGCTATTGGAACTTTGAACTTGCTTGGAAGGAAGGAGCGTTCTGGCGACATGATGTCATTATTCCCGATTCCCGAGCCTTTCGTACATTATTTGGCGCAATATCATGGCACCCGCGACTATTTTGAGTGTCACGAGATTATGGAGGAATATTGGAAGGAAAAAAAAGAAGCCGCCTATGAAGGCAGCTGGCTGGTGCTGATCCGGATCGCAGTCATGCAGTACCATGCGCGCAGGGGCAATGGCAGCGGAGCCATGAAGCTGCTCGCGAAGGCCGAATCGGAGATCGAGCCGGACCGGATGGACGAGCTCGGCCTGGACGGCCGGCGGCTGAAGCAAATGCTGGCCCGCAGAAGAGAGCGCTGGAAGGACGCGCATAACGTCGTCTACGACGACTTCAATCTTCCGATTGCGGACAGCGAGCTGTTGGAGGCAGCCGTGCGCCGGGCCGAAGCGCTGGGCGCTGCGTGGCTGTCCCCCGGGCAGCTGGCGGACGATAGCATCGTCCATCGCCATCTCGCGAGGGACCGCACGGAAGTCGTCGAAGCAAGAGAATCCTCGATCCGCAGCCGGCAAAAGAACCGGACATCCGAAGGCGCCGATTAGTCGATCAGCGCGCTGGCGTCGTGCTGGGCCGACAGAAAATCGTAACCGTCGGTCACAAGCTCGAGCTCGCCCGTCACGGGGTCGATGATCAGGCCGTGAACCGGCGTGCCGGGCGGGAGCAGCGGATGGTTGCGGACGATTTCGACGCTGTTTTCCACGCTGCTCTTGACGTTCTCGAAGCCGGTCAGCCAACGGTTGAAGTCGACGCCGGAATTGTGCAGCATGCGGATCGTGTCCTGACGGATGCCGCGCTTCATCATATGGCCGACGACGACCTTCGGATCGATGCCCGTCATACCGCAATCCTTGTGGCCGATGATCATCACTTCGTCGCCCTTCAGCTCGTAGAGCGCGACGATGACGCTTCGCATAATGTTGCCGAACGGCGCGGTGATGATGGCGCCCGCGTTTTTAATGATCTTCGCGTCGCCGTTGCGAATGTTGAGCGCCTTCGGAAGCAGCTCAGTCAGACGCGTGTCCATGCAAGTGACGACGACAAGGCGCCGGTCCGGCGCATTGTTGTTGGCGTACTTTTCGTATTCGTTGTTGGCGACGAACTCTTTGTTGTAACTAAGCACTTCTTCCAATTTGGTCATCTTGAGTGGCTCCTATCAGCGAGTATAAGTGCTTGCGGAAGTTCTTAAGTCGACGGTACCCAGCGCGTTCGTGTAGATCTGGCCGTCGCTGGACAGCTTGAAGCTGCGGGTCGCGCTATTGTAGGAGACGCGCAGAACTTCGTCGAAGTAGACCGCATGGCGCGGCTCGTACCAAAGCTCGACCGGCTCGCTGTCGGCACGAAGGTCCCCGGCTCCCGGCTCGTCGACCGCCCATAAAAAGGGCACGCCGTTAACTGCGCAGCCGCAGCCTTCGTTGTCCGATACCAGCTTCCAGACGCGGACCGGCGGGGCGAACTTCGATTGCAGCGCGGAGGCTGCCTCATTCGTCCACTCGATTCTCATCGCTCTTCGCTCCTTTCGGTTAGCGTTATAAGACCGTTATGTTGATTATAGAGATCGGGGCAGGTATGATCAAGGGGTCTGCTATTCAATAGGAAATGGAAGGATGAGATCGGAATGCGTGATAATGCCGCAGCAAAGGATTCGGCGATCGTCCGGTTTCGTGCGCTGACGACCCAGATCAAGCATTATGAAGAGCTGCTTGGCGTCGTCTATTGGGACATGCGGACGGGAGCGCCGCGCAAGGGCATCGCCCAGCGCTCCGAGGCCGTCGGGGCGCTGTCCTCGGAGATGTTCAGGCTGTCCACGTCCTCGGAGATGGGCGAGCTGCTCGCGGAGCTGGACGGGGCCGATTCGGACGGCAAGCTGACCGACGTGGATCGCAAGCTGATCAAGGAGACGCGCAAGGAATACGAGCGGAACCTCAAGATCCCGCCGGAGCTGTACCGTGAATACGTTGTGCTGACCTCCCAAGCCGAGACCGAATGGGAAGAAGCCAAGGCCAAAAGCGATTTTAAAGGATTTCTCCCATATTTGAAGCAAATCGTCGATTACAACCGCCGCTTCATCGCGCTCTGGGGCGTGAAGGGAACGCCGTACGACACGCTGCTGGACATGTACGAGCCTGGCACGACCACGACGGAGCTGGACCGGCTGTTCGGCGAGCTGCGCAATCGGCTCGTGCCGCTCGCCGCAGACATCGCGCAGCGGGGAGACAAGCCGGATACGGCCTTCCTGCAGGGCACCTTCGACAAAGCCGCGCAGAAGCGCTTCAGCCTTTACACGCTCGGCCAGATGGGCTACGACTTCGATGCGGGCAGACTCGACGAGAGCGTGCATCCGTTCGCGACCGGTCTTAGCACGGGCGATGTACGGATTACGACGCGGTATCTGGAGGACGATCTGACGAGCGCGTTGTTCGGCACCATCCACGAGTGCGGACATGCGTTGTACGAGCAGAACGTGGATCCGAAGCTTAACGGCACGCCGCTATGCGGCGGCACTTCGATGGGCATTCACGAATCGCAGTCGCGCCTGTGGGAAAATATGATCGGGCGCAGCCGCGGGTTCTGGGAACGGTATTTGCCGGAGCTCAAGAAAGAATTTCCCGCGCAGCTCGAAGGCGTCGACGCGGAGGCGTTCTACCGCGGCATCAACGTCGTCGAGCCGTCGCTGATCCGTATCGAAGCGGACGAGTTGACGTACAACATCCACATTATGATCCGATACGAGATCGAGAAGATGCTGTTTAACGACAATCTCGATCCCGAACGGCTCGAAGAAGTGTGGAACGCGAAGTACAAGGAAGCACTCGGCATCGAGCCTTCGAACGCGGGCGAAGGCGTCCTGCAGGATGTCCACTGGTCGGGCGGCATGTTCGGCTACTTCCCGTCGTATTCGCTGGGCAATATGTATGCGGCTCAGATGCTGAAGACGGCGGAGCGCGAGCTGCCGGCGCTTTACGAAGACATCGCCGCCGGGCGCCTGCTGCCCCTCAAGGAATGGCTCGCCGAGAAGGTGTACCGGCACGGCAAGATGCTCGAGCCTGGCGAGATTATCGAGCGGATCACCGGAGAGCCGCTGCGGTCGGACGATCTGTGCGATTACTTGGAAGAGAAGTACAAAGAGATCTATCGGCTGTCTTAATCGTCGGGTATGCGACTGCAAAGGGATGAACAGGGGTAACCTGATCATCCCTTTTTTGCGTTGCAGAACTTAAAGCGTGGATTATTCGCCGGCAGGCAATGTCGCCTTGCGATACTCGGCGGGCGGCATGCCGAAGCGATCCGAAAATACGCGGGTGAAGTAATGTACGGACTGATACCCCGTGGCGTCAGCGACTTCTTTGACATTGAAGAGCGTCGTCTTGAGCAAACCTTCAGCGGTGAGCATGCGTTCGCGGGTGACGTAGTCCACGAGCGATTGGCCGAGCTCTTCCTTGAAGATACGGGACAAATGACGCGAGGATATATTCAGATAGGCGGACACTTCCGCGAGGCCCAGCGAGCCCGCGAGGTTGTCGTGAATATAACGCTTCGCCAGCTGGACGAGATGCGTGCGGGAACGGGAGGAGGCCTTCGCCTTAGTTGCGGGCGTTCCGTCCTGCCGCCCGAACGTTCTCTGAAACGATCGAAGCAGCATCGCGCACAAGCTTTTCGTTTGCGGCTCGCCGTCTGCCTGATGCAGCAGGACATGCCGGTACAGTGCTCGCCATAACAGTGCGGTCACGCCTTCGGCATCCGCAACGACCGGCGAGTTGCTGCTTTGCAGCTCGTCCTCATACTGCTTGGCCTCGGAAGACGCCGGTGCCGCGACGACCTCGAAGGCGACAAAAAACAGCTTCAGGCCCGACTGGCTGCGAATCTGATGCCAATGTCCGGGCAGCGACGCGAACAGAGAGCCGCTCTCTAGCTTGTAAGTGACGTCGTCGTCCTCGTATTCGCCTATCCCGTCGAGTACGTAGCAAATTTCATGAAACGAATGCCGGTGAACGGGATTGTCGTAATGCTGCCACGCGAGTCCCCAGTTGTAAATTTGAAAGGTGACGCCATCCCCGTCGGTGCATCTTCTGTAGTTCTCGTTCAAGATCCGGGTCACGAAAAAGAAGTTTTCTTCGGTCAACGCTGTCACCTCTTGGCGCGATTGTGCAAACGGACGTCCGGCTTTTGCAAATACAGTCGTCTTAAAATTTCCTATACTGATCGTATTCTTAGCGTTTACATCGAAGGAGGAAATTTTGAATGGATAAGCTGATTAAAGCAGACGACGTACAATTTTACAAGGATAGCGGGTACTTGCTCGTCCGCGGCGTATTCTCGTCCGCAGAAGTGGATGAGATGCGAAACGCCGTAACCGGCATCATCGATCGCGCCGCCAAGTCGAAGTTCGACGGCAATGCGACCTGGCAGGGGGACTATCTGCCGCCGGAGGAATTGAAGAAGCTGGTGCTCAAAGGCTTCCACGACGTTCATTATCACGATGCTTCGTTTACCCGCGCAGCCGTGCACCCGAACATGACGGCCGTCTTGTCGCAGCTGATCGGTCTCAACGTTCAGCTTCACCACAGCAAGATGCTGGTCAAGCCGCCCGAAAAAGGCGCCGCCTTCCCGCTGCATCAGGACACGCCTTATTTCCCGCATGCCGATCATACGATGCTCGCAGCCAGCGTCCATCTGGACGATTCGGACATGGAAAACGGCTGCCTGTGCGTTATTCCGGGCTCCCACAAGCAAGGCCTGCTGCCGCATGTCGGACGCTATTACCTGGATCACCGGGAATACCCATTGTCCGCGGCGACGCCTTGTCCGGCATCGGCGGGCGACGTGCTGTTCTTCAACTATTTGACCATCCACGGCTCCGACGTCAATCGCAGCGCGCGCAACCGGCGCAACGTCCTGTTCCAGTACCGCGACCCGACGGACCTGCCGACCGAAGACGTGCACGTGAACTGGGGACAGGGACTCATGGTTTGCGGGGAGAATCCCGTTTATAAATCTTACCAGCCTGAATACGCTTTGAAATAACGGGCTAGGCCAAGCGTTTCTATCGATCCGAGCCAAGACCTGTCGTCCTTTTAGGGGCGGCAGGTCTATTTTTGGGCTGTTGCGTCGGTAGGTTTGGCTGAATGATATGTCATTTGCTATAATGACTGCATCGACAATGAAGGGCATGAGATCAAATGACGCAGGGGACGCCGTTATATCGCAAAATTTTCTCGTTTTTCCTTGATGAAATCGCGGAACGGCGGTTAAAGGCGGGAGACAGGCTGCCGACGGAGCTCGAGATCGCCGAGCAGTTTGGCGTGAGCCGAATAACCGTTATTCGAGCGATGCGGGAGCTTGAGCATCGGCAGCTGCTATATCGCGTTAAGGGCAAGGGGACGTTTGTTCGCGAGGATCTGGACCGCCAAAGCGACGAGTCATTGAATCCTAAAACTGGTGCCGGATCGGAAGACGACCCGGGTAACGCAGAAGTGGTTGCAAAAGCGGAAATTCCGCTCATCTCGGTCGTAATGAGCGACTTGGAACATGCGGGGCAGGATATTCTGCTCGGTATCGAGCATGCGGCGCGAAAACACGGCTACTATGTCAGCTTTCATAATGCGATGATGGACCCGCTGCTTGAACGGAGCTTGCTGGAAAAGCTGGCGCAAGATGCACGGGGAATCATTGTGTATCCCTGCGCAGGCCTTGACAATATCGACCTGTTCAGCGGGATGACGATCCGTCGCTTTCCGTATGTCGTCATCGATCACCCCCTGGAAGGTATCGAAGTGCCGCTGTTCTCGCCGGACAATGAACGCGGCAGCTACGAAATGACCCGGCATTTGATTCAAATGGGTCATGAGAGAATCGCGTTTGTCGCGCCGGGGTTGTATATCCATCCGGCATTTCGCGAGCGGTACAAGGGATACTGCCGCGCGCTCGTCGAAGCGGGGATTCCGGTACGTCCGGAGTGGATCGTATCGGCGGATTGGGCCTTGGGCACCGAGCCTGAAGTGCTTCACAAAGAGGCGGACGCCCTGTTGAAGCGATGGCTGTCCGGCAGCGGCAGGCCGACTGCCTTGCTGGCCGGCAACGACTTGTTGGCCATCCATCTGATCAAGTCGGCCTTGCGCGCAGGAATTGCCGTTCCCGAAGCGCTGTCCGTGGCGGGCTTTGACAATCTCGCCATGACCGAATATCTGGAGGTGCCGCTTACGACGGTCAGCCAGCCCTTCTATGAAATGGGGGAGCGTGCCGCAGATTCGCTTATCCGGCTCATCCGCGACGGCTCGCCGATTTCGGGCCAACAGCTGGATACGGCGCTCGTCATACGCGAGTCAACCGGAGTTCCCCCTCGACAATAATTCAAATATCTGAGACTTCCGCAAAAAGCTGTTCCCAAGCCGATATTACCGCTTCGGGGACGGCTTATTTGTTTTTGATCCGTGGCGTAGTGCATTAAACTCACTCTGCTGAGCAGAAATTTATTGAACATATAATATAACATATTGTTGTGCGATTCAATGAACTGTGTTAATAATGATATATTATTTAGTCATTTGAGGGGGTTCTACATTGAGCGAAAACCAGAAAAAAATCAACAAGATGTATGTGCTGTCCCACACGCATTGGGATCGGGAGTGGTACCAGGATTTCCAGGGCTTTCGCCTGCGCCTCGTTCACATGATGGACGAACTCATCGACCATATGGAACGCGATGAGGCTTATCGCTATTTCATGCTGGACGGACAGACGATTATCCTGGAGGATTACATCCGCATCCGGCCTGAGCGCAAGGATCGTCTTGCGAAGCTGATCGCGGGCGGAAGGATCCAGATCGGACCTTGGTACGTGATGCCGGACGAATTCCTCGTCAGCGGCGAATCGTTGATCCGCAATTTGCTCAAAGGCGTTCGCGATGCCCGCAAATGGGGGGCCGAGCCTGTTCGCTCCGGTTACGTGACGGATATTTTCGGTCATAACAGCCAATTGCCGCAGCTGCTTCAAGGGTTCGGCATCGATCATGCCGTCATGTTCAGAGGTTTCCATGGGGACGGGGATCCGTCGGAGTTGTGGTGGGAAGGCGCGGACGGGAGCAAGGTGCTGGGGCTCAAGCTCGACGAGGATCGGGCATACAGCGATTTTTACTTTGCCGTGCGTTGGCCGTTTTTCGAGCGGGACGACGATTATTCGGGCCATGCGAAGGAGCTGATCGAGCGGGCAAAACAGTACCTTACTTACAAAAATGAACGCGCAACCACCGATATCGCGATCGGGATGGACGGCGTGGACCATGTCGAGATCGAACCTCAGCTGACTTGGCTGCTGCGCACATTAACCGAGGAGACGGGCGTCGAATTCGTCCATGCCACGATCGAGCAATATACGGCCGATCTCCGCTTGAAAATCAAAGACCTGAACATTCACAAAGGCGAGCAGCGCGCGCTCGGCTTCAATGGCATTAACAACTGGGTGCCGGAAAACGTTCTGTCGTCCCGCATTCATCTCAAGCAGCACAACCAGCATGGCGAGAATCTGCTTGAAAAATGGGCGGAACCGCTCGGCGTCATGACCGCGGCGCTGGGTAAGCCTTATCCGGCAGGCTTTTTGACCGAGGCCTGGACGCATCTGCTCCAGAACCACCCGCACGATTCGATCTGCGGCTGCTCCATCGATCAAGTCCATCGGGATATGATTTACCGGTTCGATCAAGCCAGACTAATAGGCGACGGGCTTGTCAAGGAAAGCGTGCATTACATCGTCGACCACTTGGATGAAAGCAAGGTGGACGGTAAACAGGTGCTGGCCGTGTTCAACATGTCGCAAAGCGAGATCGACGGTATCGTGGAAATCGAGCTTTCGCTGCCGGCCGGATCGGACGCCTCGCTTCGGATGGCCGATCATAATCTGCAAGGCACTTCTTTCCGTATTTTCGACGGAGATCGGCGCGAGATCGCCTACCAAGTGTTGTCGGTGCAGCGGGGGCATACGGAAATGTACCGTCCTTATCGCGAGCTGCCTCGCGGCCGGGTCAGCGACGTTTACCGGCTCGCCTTGCATGCGAAGGTGCCTTCGTTCGGCTATACGGCCTATACGGTCGAACCCTACGAGCTCGATTGGCACGGCACGCTCGAGTTCAGCGCGCCAAAGCTCATCGCGCCTGTCCGCCTTCCAGGAACGCAAAAGATCGGCGCCCGGGCCTGGAACAACGGGCGGATCCGCTTGGAAGTGCAGCCGGACGGCACGCTCGACATCACCGAAGCCGCGACCGGACATACGTTCCGGGGGCTGCTGCGCTTCGAGGACGAAGCAGACATCGGGGACGGCTGGACGCATATGGCGCCGATCGGCAACGAACGCTTCACCTCCGCCGGCTCTCCGGCGCAGGTGTCGGTCGTTTACGACGGTCCCTATGCCACCTGCCTGCGAATCCGTTCCAGCCTGCGGCTGCCGCAGGGCGTCGACGCCTCGGGAGCCAAACGCAGCGAAGCATGGACGGACTTTACGGTCACGACGTTCGTCACGCTGTTGCAAGGCGACCCGGTCGTTTACTGCCGGACCGTCGTCGATAACGCGGTGCGCGACCACCGGTTCGGCGTCTGGTTCCCGACAGGGCTCGATACGGACCATTATGCCGCCAGTACGCCGTTCGATCTGGTGAAGCGGCCGTTCTCCGAGCCTGACCAGTCCAAATATTTGCGCAAGCCTTATGAAGCTTTCCCGCACAACGGCATTCTCGCCGCAAGCGACGGAAAGGTAGGTTTCGCGATTTACAGCAAAGGACTCTACGAGACATGCCTGCGCGCTGACGAGGACCGAGCGCTCGGCTTGACGCTTTTCCGAAGCACGGCCAAGGAGGTCGGCACCGATCCGGGCGACGGCGGACAGCAGTTAAGAACGATGACGTTCGCGTATGCGATCGAGCCGATTCGCGTCGAGGAACAGTTCGAGAGCAGGCTCTGGTTGGCCCATCAGCGCTATGCGGCCGGGATCCGGACCGCGGAACGGCCTGCGGGCCGCGTCTGGAGAGAATCGCCCTATCGCAGGGACGCGAATCTGCCGCTCTCGGCATCTTTTCTCGGCATCGAGGGCGCAGGGCTGCAGATCAGCGCCGTCAAAGCCGCCGAAGAGGGCGAGAACCGCTGGATCGTACGGATTTTTAATACGACCGACCGGGAGGCGAGCGGCAGACTGACTTGCGAGCAAGAAATTGTCGAAGCCCGGCTCCTTAACCTGAATGAGGAAATGCTCGAGAAGCTGGAGACCGATGGGGGCGGGATCGCCTTCAAGGCCGGACCCCGTCAGATCGTGACGATCGGATTGGTCTGGGGAGGTCATGCAGCGGAGGAGGCATGAAGGAAAAGCCGTACTTGCTGTCGAATGGTAGCTCATGCTGTCGAATCGATCCTTTGAGATTGCGATAGCCCTGCCGGAGGGAGGCGCTTGATTTGACATGGTCGGTATGGATCGCGGACGACGAGCGGATTCAGCGCGAGGGCATTGTCATGCATGTGCCCTGGAAGCAAATGGGGCTTGTCCTGGCCGGCACGGCGGCGAACGGCAAAGAAGCGTTGGAGCACATGCGCGCCGCGCCGCCCGACATTTTAGTCACCGATATTAAAATGCCGCTGATGGGCGGTCTTGAGCTGGCGAAGCATGCGCGGGAACTGAATCCGCGCATGAAAATCGTCATTATAAGCGGTTATGACGATTTTGAATATGCCCGTACGGCGATCGAGCTGAGCGCCACCGCATATTTACTCAAGCCGCTTGATTTTCGCGCATTGCTGGAAACGCTTCAAAATGTCGCTTCCGTCTGCGAGGAAGAGGCCATGCAGGAGCGGATGCGGCTCGAGCTGCAGCGCCGGATGGCGGAAGCCAAGCCGCTGGCCGTGCGCCAGTTGCTGCGCGATCTGCTGCAGGGACGTCTCGAAGATCCGGACGCTATCGAAGGGGAAATGCGCGAAGCCGGCATGCCGGCTTCGGATGAATTCGCGATCGCAGTCATAAGGGCGGATGACGGTAGCAACGGCGTCAAGGAAAAGGGAGTAAGCGGAACAAAGCTCGCACAAAACCTGGCCTGCATCGGCAGGGGGCTGCGGTGGTCCGAATCGTATTGGTCGGACGGCGACGAGCTGGTCTGGATCGCGGCTGCCGGCGAAGAAGAAGCGATCCGCGTGTTGGACGCGCTTCGCATTTATGCGAATGGCGAGCTGGGCATGAATCTGGCGGCCTGCGTCGGCAGCGGAATTCGCGATCCAGGCCTTTTTTCCGAATCGTACCGGCGTGCCGCCGCCGAGTTGGCAAGGCGGTCGGGCCAAGACTTGAACAAGACTGTAATACTCGGCGGCGCGCGCGTCTTGAACAAGGAGGTACCCGTGCAGCGGATCGTCGCCTATATCGAGACCCGCTACGGGGGGCCGATCTCGGTCGAGGAATTGGCCAAAATGGTGTTTCTTTCGCCTAATTACATCAGCAATTTGTTTAAAGAACAAACCGGGGAGACAATCATCGATTACTTGACGGGTGTGCGGCTGCGTCATGCCCGGAATCAACTGGCCGATCCAACCCGCAAAATTTACGAGATTGCCGAGAGCACCGGATTCAACAGCACGTCTTATTTCAGCGTCGTTTTTAAAAATACGTACGGCGTAAGTCCAAAGGAGTACAGAGAGTCGCTGAGGGAGCGGATCTCCGAATGAGGATGCCGCTGCGCGTCCACGACATCTCGATCAAGCACAAAATGATGTTCAGCTACGGGCTGCTTGTCCTGCTGTCCATCGTCGCGCTCGGGGCCGCTTTTTATTCCAGCATGCAAAAGTATGTGTACGAGCAAGCGAGCGAATCGTACCGACAGACGCTGTCGCAGGTTGTACTGAATACCGAATACAAGCTCAACAATTACGACCAGCTGCTTAATCAGTTCGTTTCGGATTCGAAGTTCGTCGGCGCGGTTTCGTTCTCGTATACGTCTCCGGGCGACTATTCCTACGCTTATCTGAATACCATCTCGCGGTATTTCGAGGTCGGCAAGCAAGACAACAGCATAGAATCGATTATTTTATATAAGAACAATCCGACCCTGCCCGAATCGGGCGACGTGTTGATCGATATCGACTATATTTTGCGCACCGCCTGGTACCAAAAATATTTCGCACATATGGAAAAATATACGATCAACGACTATATCGCGCTGTCGAAACGCAAATTTTGGATCGTCACCGACGAGGTGAACAAGCCCGACTACAGGCTGTCCGGAGAAAAAAGCGACTTGCCCGGCGAGAAGCGGGTCGCGATCATTAAACCGGTTATCTACAATTTCGAAAAGCTGTCAGGTGTCTTCGAGCTGTTCGTTCGTTATGACCGCATATTCGGAGACTTTGCGGCGACCGGCACCGGCCCGGACGACTATATGCTCGTCGCGAACGACAAATGGCAGAACGTCTATGCGAGCCTGACAGACGGGGAGTCCGACCGGCATGGACTGACGGCTGCTTTGGCGGAGAAAACCGCTGCACAAGTGGACGGCCAAGCGTCAGGCAAGTTCAGGATAAAAATGGGCGGCGCCGACAAGATGGTATTGTATGAACGAGGCGGTGATTCCGGCTGGCTGTACGTCCGCGTGCTGTCGTACGACAGGCTGTTCGCGGGCGCCAAGACGGTCCGGCAGTTTACGATTGTCGTAGGGGCGCTGTGCCTGCTGATCAGTCTGCTGCTTGCGCTGGCGCTGGCCAGGATGATCGCCCGCCGGCTGTCGGTACTGTCCGGCCATATGAAGAGCGTGGAGGATCTCACGCTTGACGTAAAAGTGGATATCGACGGACGCGACGAGATCGGCGCGCTGGCCCGGAGCTACAACCGGATGATCCGCAAGATCAGGGAGCTGGTCGAACAGCTGACGGCCAGCCAGCAGACGCAGCGGGAGTCCGAGCTCAAGGCGCTGCAGACGCAGATCAATCCGCATTTTTTGTACAACACGCTGGCGACGATCAACTGGATGGCAATGGGCGGCCAGCATGACAAAATTATCGGGATGGTCAACCATCTGGCGACCTTCTATCGCCTCTCGCTCAATAAAGGTCTGCCGCTGCTCGTGGTGAGGGAGGAAATCCGCCATCTGCAGGCCTATACGGAAATTCAAAAAATCCGGCTGGAGGAACGCATCAACTTCATCTACGAAGTGGAGGCGGGCATTGAATCGTGTATGACGCTTAAGCTGATTCTCCAGCCGTTCGTGGAAAACGCGATCTTGCATGGCGCGGAGCAGAAAGCCGGCACGACCGCGATCGCGATCCGCGCGCGACGAGTAGAAGACGAACTGGTTTTCGTAATCGAGGACGACGGCATCGGCATGCCCGCTCCGCCTGCGGCCGATCTTTTTCCATTCGGCAACGGATACGGCATCCGCAACGTCCACGAGCGTATCCGGCTGCATTACGGGCAAGCGTACGGCGTATCGATCGAGAGCGCCGAAGGCAGCGGGACAAAAGTGACGATCCGCATCCCGGCCGTCAGCGATGAATAAAGACGACTCACCAGGATGACCGCTCGGTCCCGCCATGTAACGCTGTACAGCGCCTCTTTGCCACAAATGACCGCTCGGTCCCGCCAAGTAACGCTGTACAGCGCCTCTTTGCCGCAGATGACCATTTGGTCCTGCCATGTAACGCTGTACAGCGCTTTTTTCCCCCGGATGACCGCTCGGTCTCGCCATGTAACGCTGTACAGCGTTTCTTTGCCCCGGTTGACCGCTTGGTCCCGCCAAGTAACGCTGTACAGCGTTTCTTTGCTCCAAATGACCGCTCGGACCCGACATGTAACGCTGTACAGCGCCACTTTTCCTCAAATGACCGCTTGGTCCCGCCATGTAACGCTGCACAGCGCCACTGTTCCGCAAATGACCGCTCTGTCCCGCCATGTAACGCTGTACAGCGCCTCTTTGCCCCGAATGCCTGCTCGGTCCCACCATGTAACGCTGTACAGCGCCTCTTTGCCGCTAATGCCCGCTCGGTCCCGCCATGTAACGCTGTACAGCGCACTTTGCCCCGATGGTCTGCTCGGTTCTTCCTTGTAACTCAACATAAAATGCAAAAAAGCGCGCGCAATGACGATGCGGCGCTTTTTTTTGCAAGCGGATACAAAATGCGTAGAATTTTAAAACCAGACCCGTAGAATCCTGGATTTTTCACCGGCAGCTCCCCCTATATACTTAGAGACATCAAGCGCAAGGCGCAACTATAGAAAAAGGGAGTGTCGATTTGCAGAGCGTATGGAACAACCGCTATCTTTATCTGTTCGTCCTCCCAGGCGTCGTCTGGTTTCTCGTTTTTGCCTATCAGCCGATGTACGGCGTGCTCATCGCCTTCAAGGACTACGACATCATTAAAGGGGTCTTTCGCAGCGAATGGGTCGGGCTGGCCCATTTCAGGGAGCTCTTCGGCAGTCCGAACTTCGAGGTGCTGCTGCGCAACACGATCGCGATCAGCGTGCTGAAGATGCTGTTCGGCTTCCCGGCTCCCATCGTGCTGGCGCTGCTGCTGAACGAGGTGCGCAGCCGGATGTTCAAGCGGCTGGCGCAGACCATCTCTTACTTGCCCTTTTTCGTCTCCTGGGTCGTCATTACCGGCATCTGGTACGATCTGTTCAGCGTCGACGGCGGCTTCGTCAATCAGATGCTGGCAAGCCTTGGGATCATCAAGGAGCCCATATTCTGGTTCGGCAACCCCAATTACTTCTGGGGCATGATTCTTGCCTCCGATATCTGGAAGGGCATCGGCTTCGGGACGATTATCTTCCTGGCCTCGATAACATCGGTCAATCCGGAGCTGTACGAATCGGCGGTCGTGGACGGCGCTAGCCGCCCGCGACAAGTGTGGCACATTACGCTTCCCGCGATCCGCGCGACGATCGTCCTGCTGTTCATTCTCAATATCGCGCATTTCCTGGACGCCGGCTTCGAGCAGATTTACGCGATGCAGAACAACATGGTTCTCGACCGGGCGGAAATTATCGATACGTACGTCATGAAGGTCGGGGTATTCCGCGCCAACTACGAGATCGCGACGGCCGTCGGATTGTTCAAGTCCATAATCGGTTTGATTTTACTCGTCTCCGCCAATTTTATCGTCAAGAAGTTCGGGGAAGATGGGGTATTTTAGAGCCATTCAGTCGAAGGATTCGAGGAGGTCACCATGAAGCAAACGCGCGGGGAAAAAGCGTTTCAATGGTTCAACTATTTGTTTTTGAGCGTTCTCTGCCTTACCTTTTTGTTTCCGTTCTGGCGAATCGCGGCGCTCTCGTTGAACGAGGGACTGGACGCGTCGCGGGGCGGCATCAACTTCTGGCCCCGCAAGTTCACGCTCGACAACTTTGCGGCCGTCTTTTCCAGAAGCGATATGATGAATGCGTATGCCATCTCGATCGGACGGACGATCATCGGGACGCTGCTCTCGATCGCTCTTGTCTCGCTGATGGCGTACGGCCTGTCCAAGCAGCGACTCAAGGGCCGCGGCATCATTAACGTGATGCTCATATTGACGATGTTTTTCAGCGGCGGGCTCATTCCTACCTATATGCTGTACAAGTCGCTGCACCTGCTCAACACCTTCTGGGTGTACATCGTTCCGACGCTTTACGGCGCCGCTACCGTGTTTATTTTCCGTTCCTTCTTCCGCGCCATGCCGCAGGAGCTGGAAGATTCGGCTCAGCTCGACGGCGCTAACGACTTAACCATCTTTTTCCGCATCGCGGTGCCGCTCAGTCTGCCGATATTCGCCACGATGGCGCTATTCGCCGCCGTCGGACACTGGAACGACTACCTGACCGCCGTGATCTACACGACTAACGAGCATTTGCTGCCGCTTCAGACGCTGCTGATGAAAGTCATGAACATCAATCAAAACGAGGCAGGCAATTTGGCATACGGCGTCGTGAATTTAAGCGATAACGCAAGACGAACCGTCACGGCCGAATCGGTCAAGATGGCCATGCTCATCGTCGTCGTGCTGCCCATCCTGTCGGTCTATCCATTCCTCCAACGCTACTTCGTGAAGGGAGTGATCATCGGCTCGTTAAAAGGCTAAAGAATCGGTTTCGAACAAATTCAAACAAGGGTGGTTGTCGTCAACATGAAAAAACAAGCAAAGCTGCTAGCGACGCTGATATCCGTCTCCATGCTCGGCGCCTCGCTCGCCGCATGCGCCAAAGACAACGGCGCCGCAAATAACAAATCCTCGGAGCCGGCTCCCGCCTCGTCTTCCGCATCATCATCGGCATCGGCATCGGAAGCGCCGCCCAAGGAAGAGCCGCTCAAGGTAAACGTCTTGATCATGCACACCTTCGACAACGCGCCGAAGGCAGACAACAGGATGCATCAGTGGCTGCTGGAAAACAAAAACATCGACATCCAAATCACGACCGCCAACACGAAGACGCCGGCGGATAAGATGAACACGATGCTGGCCAGCGGAGATATCCCCGATGTCGTCAGCATCCTGACGGACGACATCAACAACGGTATCGCCAACAAATGGGCGGAAGCGGGATATATCGTCGATCTCGACCCGTGGCTGTCCAAGTACCCGGATCTGCTGAAGTATACAGACCCGGACTACAACAAGGTGACCTATGCCAGCAAGAAGGACGGCAAAATGTATATGATTCCGGGCAATCCGGCCGCGAACAAAAACGTCATGCAGATGGTCGTCGGCCCGATGATCCGCGAGGACTGGCTCAAGCAAGTGGGCATGGCGCCGCCGACGACGACAGACGAGCTGTATGCCGTCCTGAAAGCGTTTAAAGAAAAAATTCCTGACGTGAACGGCAAGGCGATCATCCCGGCCTCCTTCGATAACTTTCGCCAGTTGTTTATGTACTCCTGGACCAAAAACTGGTTCGACCTGTCCGAAGACAACAAAACGCTGAACTGGTGGTTCAACAATCCGCACATCGTAGACTACATGTTGTTCATGAACAAGCTGTACAAGGACGGCCTGCTCGACAAGGAAACGATTACCCAGCAGCCTGCGCAGTACCAAGCCAAGCTCAGCTCGGGCCGCGTAGGTTTTACGCTCAATACGAACGGTCCGATGGATACGGCCAACGGCGTACTGAAGGCTGAAGATCCGGCGAAGCGCTTTATTCCGAATCCGCCGATCCAGGTGCCGGGTCTGCCGATGCCGATCTATCAGGAATCCAGCTTTGCGATGGCCCAGGCCTTGACCGTTTCCAAAAAATTCGCCGAAAACACGCGCAATATGGAGCGGTTGATGGAATTCCTCAACTGGAGCGTTAGCACCGAAGGCGCCACCATTCTGAGCACGGGCCCGGATGGCGAGTACTATGTCAAAAACGCGGACGGGCTGCTTGAGCCCAAGCCCGAGGTTAAGGAGCAGCAGGACAAAGCGGATAAAAGCTTCGAGACCACGACGGGCATTGCCTATTACAATCTGCTGAACGTGCCCGTCATTCCGCGCGTAACCGTCATGCCAGGCACCGATGAGTTCATTATGGCGCAGAAAACCTGGCTGCCGGCCGTCGGCGAGCAGAACGTGCCGTTCAACTTCTCCGGCACAGGACCGGAGTGGGATAAGCACTGGCCGGATCTGTGGCCGGAGATTAGCAAGTGGGAAGCGAAGGCGATCTTCGCCGACTCGGAGGAAGAAGTCCGCAAGATTACAAGCGACATGCTCGCAAACTTTAAAAAGATCGGCGAACCGGTCGTAACGGCCGAAAAGCTGAAGCTGATCGACGAATATGTTCAGAAAAATAAGCAGTAAGGCGGACGGATAAAAATGGAGCTAAAAGTCGTCGCGATCGGACTGCGGATTCACGGAGAATACGCGATCCAGGAAATATTGAAAGCGGAAGGCGTCAGCCTGGTTGCCATTATGGAGACGGAGGAACGCTGGCGCACGGTTGCGGAACGCTACGGCGTTCCTTTTTACCGGGATTATGCGCGCATGCTGGACGAGATCGACTGCAATACGGCCATCGTCTGCCTGCCGAACGATCTGAAGACCGATGCCGTCATCGAATGCCTGAAACGAGGCAAGCATACGATCTCCGACAAGCCGGTCTCGATTACCGAGGGAGAGCTGGAGCGGCTGGAGCGGCAGATCGCGGCCTCGGACGCCGAGTGCTCGGTCCTGTTGACCGAGCGTTTTAACCCGCTGTACGTCAAGGCCAAGGAACTGATCGATCAAGGCGCGATCGGCGACATCGCCGGCTGCATCATGATGCGGCCGCACGAGTCGACCGCCCAGCGCGAGGAGCCGTGGATGTACGAGAATGCCCGCAACGGCGGGCTGATCGTCGATCTGATGATCCACGATATCGATCTGGCCCTGTGGATGAGCCGCGGCGAAGTCCGCGAAGTGACGGCACGCTCGCTGCATACCCGCTTTTTCGCGGACAAGCCGGACTATGTCGACTTCGCACAGGCGCTGTTCGTCCTGGAAGGGGGCGTCACGGTCCACATCGAAGCAGACTGGCTGACGCCCCGGAATACGGCATGGGACTGCCGAATGTTTATCGTCGGCACGGACGGCACGATCGAGGTGCTGTCCAAGTCGGGCGAGGTCATCCTCTGCACGCACGACCGGAATCACCGCAATGTAATGGAGGAGGTTCGGGAGCAGGACAGCGTATGCCTGGATTTCGTGCGCAGAATCCGCGGCGAGCAGCCGCAAATTCTGTCCGTCGCCGATTGCGTCGCCTCGGCCAGAGCCGTCCTGCTGGCGCGCAGATCCAGCGAATCCGGACGGTTAGAATCCGCTAGATAAAGCCATTCATTCGATTGAATCGGAGGCTGCCCCATGAAGATGAACCGATTGCTGAAGATGCTCCTTATGCTCGCGCTGGCCGTATCCGGCTGGTCGGGCTTTCAGGCCAGACCGGCTGAGGCCGCGGCATTTCCCGTCATCTATACGTTCGATCTGCGGCAGGTGTCGGGGACGTTCAATACGGCCGAGTCCTACGATATCAAACTGTTCGTGTCGACGCTGCAAGGCATCGTCAATCAGAAGGGACCGCGGCTGTACGTCTACAATTCCTTCTATGTCCAGACGCCGTCCATTACGTCGTCCCAGGCGATGCAGATCGACGAGAAATGGCTGGACGCCTTTCGCAAGCCGGGACAATGGCTGAGCGAATACACGGTCACGCCGCTTGCATCGATCGAAGCGCTGGTCAGTACGTTCAGATCCGATCTGGCCGGGCTCGCCGTCTGGGACCCGAAGGTAGACGCGACCGCCAACGTCGCGACGACGATCGCGGGCATCGAGCGGACGCCGGCCGTCATGGGCGGCGGTCGCCTGTATGCCAGATTGACCGCCGCTCCCAACAGTCTGGCCGTCTCGCGGAACCTCGTCGGACAGTTCGCCGGCAATAATGCCAAGACGGATGCTTACGTATGGGCGAAGCAGCAGTTCCTGGATACGGGGCTGGCGAACGCGGGCGTTCTGGGCTACATTGAGGACGCCTATGCGAGGCAGCCCGCCACCCACTCCCAGGAATACACTTCGGTTCGTGACATCCTGGTCATGCGCAAGGGCTTCGTGTTCGACCTCAGCCCATGGGGCGACGAGCGGGCGTTCGACGCCCCCAATCAGACGCTGGGCAAGGATCTGGACACCTTCCTCGCCATCCTGCAATCGGCGTATACGATTTACGGCAGCAATAACATGATCGAGGTTTACGGCTTTTTCCCTTGGTGGGACAAATACTCGACCTATGGCGGCAAGGGCGGCCATACCGAATTCGAAGGCGAATGGAAGACGGTCGAGCACCTGTCCAAATATAACGCAGCCATCGTCAGCGTCATCGATACGATGGGCGACGCCAACATGTCGGTGCACTGGTGGGCGCCGGTCGCGACGGACCTGAAGCCTTCCTCCGAAGCGGGCAGCCGTCCCGCGCTTGCCAACAAGACGTACATTTTATGGGGAATGGGCGATCACGACGAATCGACCGTTCATTACCAGTTTCCTTATGTGTGGAATTCGGATCCGGCCCGGGGCAAGACGCCGATTGCCTGGAACATCGTGCCAAGCACGCGGAATGCGGGAGATCTGATGCAGTTCCTGTATGACACGGCGACCTCGAACGACTACTTCGTCGCCGGCGCGGGAGCGGCAGGCTATGTGAATCCCGATTACGTGCACGATGCTTCCGTGTGGCGCAATTGGAACGAGCGGCTCTACCGTTCGACGGGGTATACGATGTCGGGCTTTGTCCTGAACGGCAACGCAGGTCCCGTCACGCCTGCCTCGGAGGAATCTTATCGCTGGTTCTCCAATGATATGTCGCTTTTTTACAATCCGAATCTGAGCTCGCCCAAGCCGGATGTGCGCAGCACGAATATGGTCGTGATGGGCGACAACGTGCCGATCGCCAACAACGATGTCAACGGGCAGGCCGCTCACATCTATAATGTGACGGCGACGCTTGCCAGCCCGGGCACGACGCCGAACTTCTTGTATATCAAGCCGGCGTTTTCGTCCGTCGAATACATCAGCCAGGTGATGAAAAAAATTGTCGCCGAGCATCCCGAGTACAACTATGAGGCGGTCGATCCGTATACGTACGCTTCGCTGATCCGGCAAAAGGTCAAGGGCAGCGTGGCCAATGACGCCATTCTTTTGGACGCCCAGCTTCCGGACCAGATGATCGCGGGTCAGAAATATACGGCCGGCGTTACGGTCCGCAACGTCGGAACCGCAGCCTGGACGGAGGCGAATCTGTTCAGGCTCGCCGCGACCGCAGACAATACGCTGACCTGGAGCGACTTCCCGGACGGCGGCTACAGCCTGGCGACCGGCAATCAGCGGGTATTCCTCGCGGCGGCCGACAGCATCCAGCCGCAGCAGACCAAGACGTTCACCTTCCAGGTGCAGGCGCCCGCGACGCCGGGCAATTACTTGTTCGGAACGTCGATGATCAAGGACGGAACGGCCGTATTCGGCGACAACCGCAAGAAGACGGTCCAGGTCGTCGCGGCTCCGGCCCATGCGGCGCGGATCACCGCGGTCACGGTACCGTCCGCCATGACGGAGGAGCAGATATCTACGGTATCCGTCACGGTAAAAAATATCGGCACCGCCACCTGGACGGCCGCGGACAACTTCCGGCTGGCCGCGATTCCGGACCGCAACGAGGTGCTGTGGAGCGCGTTCGCGAGCGGCGGGTCGAGCAGCGGCGCAGGCATTCAGCGGGCCTACCTGAGCGGCACGGACAGCATCGCGCCCGGCGCGAGCAAAACGTTCAGCTTTTCGATCGCGGCGCCGCGCACAAGAGGAACTTATACGTTCGCGGTCGAAATGATCAAGGAGGGCGTGTCTCTGTTTGGAGATACCGGCGTCTACGATATCCGGGTAACGCCGGGCGGGGCTGCGGCCAAAGACGCGGTGAGCTTTAACGACGACATTCCCGAATACGTGGCGCCTGGCGCCGCGTTGCCCGTATCGGTGACGTTCAAAAACACGGGAACGAACGACTGGACGCGTGCAGGCAACTATACGCTGAAAAGCGCGGGAACCAATCAATTGACCTGGAGCGGTTTCCCGTATGGCGGCACGAGCGCCGGCGCAACCGATCAAAAAGTGTATATGCGGGCATCGGAGCGGATCAAAAACGAGCAGGCGAAAACCTTCTCCTTTTCGATCAACGCGCCGTCGACGCCGGGGGACTATACGCTCTCGATGCAAATGAACGACGGCACCTCGGGATTCGGCGTCGTTAAGACGTTTACGGTCCATGTGGCCGCGCCGCGCGACGCCAAATTCGCGGCATGGGACGTGCCGACGGTCATGGCTGCTGGAACCAAGGCTAATATTAGTATCGATGTGCAAAATGCGGGAGCGAACAGTTGGACGCAATCGGATTTGTACAGGCTCTATTCCGGTCCGACCAATCAGTTCGTTTGGGGAGACTTCGGCGTCGGCGGCTATAGCCTGAGCGCCGCCAATCAGCGCATCTTTTTATCAAGTACGGAGACGATCGCCGCCAGCCAGCGCAAAGGCTTCTCGTTCAGCATCCAAGCGCCTTCGACGCCGGGTACCTATACGCTCAGCGCAGGCATGGTTCAGGACGGCGTCGCGACCTTCGGCACCATAAAAACATGGACGATCAACGTGGTGAGCGGCTATGAACAGCGCGTGGACGTCGGAGCGACGGCAGCGTATACGGACGCGACCGGCAAGGTATGGGCAGCGGATCAGCCTTATTCGGGCACCAACACCTGGGGCTATACGACGTCTACAACCGCCGTCGATACGACGGGCGATACGATCGCAGGCACCGACGACCCGACACTTTATCGCACGCAGCGGTTTGGAGGGGGCGGCAATCCGTTCGCTTACAAGTTCAACGTTCCGAATGGCACTTACAAGGTAACGCTGGACTTCGCGGAATTTTTTTATAGCGCCGTCGGCAGCCGGGTGTTCAACGTCGACATCGAAGGCGTCAACATGTTATCCGGCTACGATCTGTTCACGGCCGCGCTGGGACACGATAAGGCACGCAGGTATGAGTTCAACAAGATCGCCGTAACGGACGGTGTGCTCGATATCGACTTCAGCGCGCTGACCGATGCGGCGGCCGTCAATGCGATTCAGGTCGTGCGGACCGGCTGACGGACGGCGATATCGCAGCTTACATTAAATAGTAGCGAGAGAAGGCGGGGATCGTCATGGGAATAACGAAAATCGGGATCGTCGGGACGGGCTCCATTTCCAACTATCACTTAAAAGCGTATCAAAAGAATATGGACGTCGAGATTTATGCGGTGTGCGACGTGAACGGCGAACGTGCGGCAGCGACGGCAGCGTCCTTCGGCGCTTCGGCCGTCTATACCGACTATGCGGCCATGATGGCGGACCCGCAGGTCGACGCGGTCAGCATCTGCACCTGGAACAACACGCATGCGCCTTTTGCCGTACAGGCGCTGGAGGCGGGCAAGCATGTCCTTGTCGAAAAGCCGTTGTGCATGACGGTGGAGCAGGCGCTGGAGGTGGAACGGGCGGTTGAGAAGAGCGGCAAGGTGCTTCAGATCGGCTACGTCCGCAGGTACGATCCGAACGCGCAGATGCTGCGTCAATGGATCGCCCAAGGCGAAGTCGGCGACATCTATTATGCCAAAGCATCGAGCCTGCGACGGCTCGGCAATCCGGGCGGCTGGTTCGCCGACAAGTCGCGCTCCGGCGGCGGTCCGCTCATCGATCTGGGCGTGCATATCATCGACCTGTGCTGGTACTTGATGGGGCGGCCCACGGTGAAGTCGGTCAGCGGCAACACGTACAAGAAGCTCGGCCAGCGCAGCCATGTCAAGGGCCTTACCTTTTACAAATCCGCGGACTACGATGCCGATTCCAATACGGTCGAGGACATGGCCAACGCCTTGATCCGCTTCGAAAACGGCGCCTCGCTGATGGTGGACGTGAGCTTCACGCTGCATGCGCGCAAGGACGAGGGGCTGGTGCGGCTGTATGGAGACAAGGGCGGGATCGAGATCGACCCTGAAGTGTTGCTCGTCACGGAGAAGTCCGATACGATCGTCACGGTGTCGCCGCAAACGGATCATGCGTCCTTCGATGCGGACCGGGCGTTCCAGAACGAGATCGACCATTTTATCTCCTGCTGCCGGGAGGGCCGGACGCCGGACAGTCCGGTGCAGGACGGCGTAGAGATGATGAAAATCTTGTGCGGTATCTATGAATCGGCCGAGCAGGGCAGGGAAATCTCGTTCGACTAATACACGCTAAGCGATGGTGTGCGCAACAATCCAAGGGGCGGCTCCTAGGTCATGCAAATGACCGGGGGGCGGCTCCTTCAGTTTGTCATGCTTCGCGCAACGGCCCGGTACATCGAGCGCTGCGACGCACCGAAGAACGCCGCATTTTGACGCAATCGCGCTTTACGGGTACGATGGTGAAAAACGAACACGCGCGAGCATCGGAGGAAATGGGCATGAACGTGACGAAAGGGGCGAGCGCGCTTAGACGCGTTGTCGGCCTGCGTACCGTGAAGACGGCGCTGGCCACGGTCGCGGCGATCTACGTCGCGATGCTTCTGCACGTGGATAATCCGCAAGCGGCGGGCATTCTCGCCATTTTAGGCGTCGATACGACCCGGTGGCGCGGCATTATGACGGTGTACGCGCGATTTGCGGCATCCGTCATCGGATTGGCCGTCGCTTCGGCGGTGTTCGTCCTGGCGGGATTTTACGTTTGGACGCTCGCGCTCTACATTTTGATCGCGTTTCCGCTGCTCACGCGCTTTAAGATGAAGGAAGGCATCGTGACCGGGGCGGTCATCGTTTTTCATCTCTTTCACAGCGGCGTCGTATCCTGGCATACGATCGGGACGGAGCTAGCCTTGCTTGCGATCGGGCTCGGCTCGGCAACGGTATTCAACCTCGTGTATATGCCGAAGCAGCGCAAATCGCTCGAATCGCTGCGCCAGACGACCGAGGATATGTTCGTCGCGATGCTGGGCGAGCTGGCCAAGTTTCTGCGGGACCCCGCGGCCGTGTGGGGCGGCGACGAGCTGCTCCTGGCGGAAGCGGCGATCGAGGAAGGCTTGCAGGCGGCGAAGCGTTCGCAGGAAAATCGGCTGAGCCGGCAGGACGAGCCGTGGCTGCTATACTTCGGCATGCGGCGCGAGCAGCTCGACATGATCCAGCTGATGATGGAGAATATCGCGTTCGTATCGTCTAGCGTGCCGCAATCCGAAGCGATCGCCTCTTTATTCGACCGGCTGACGCACGATGTGCGGTCCGAATTTTACGAGGGCAAGACCGAGCGCGCGCTGGACGCGCTCGAGCGCGAATTCAAGGCGATGCCGCTGCCGGCGACGCGGGAGGAGTTCGAGATCCGGGCGGCGCTGCTGCATCTGTGCAGAGAGCTGCGCAGATATTTGACCGTCGGCCGAAGAGGGAAAATGCGCAGGTCTTCATGAACAAGGACCGGCATACAATCATAGAGACGAAGCGTCAATGCAAGGATACGTTTTTGTCACTCTAGACGAATGTCCTGCATAGACTTTAATTGAATTGATTGTATGGAGGAGGTCATTGCATGACGCTCGCGGATAAACGGCTGCAGCGAAGGGAAATCATCACGAAGGCAGTATGCGGCAAGGGCCGCAAATTCTCGACGATTACCCATTCGGTCACGCCGCCGCACCATCCCACCAGCATTCTCGGGGCATGGATCATCAATCACCAGTACGAAGCGGTTCGTTCGGGTGACGGCATCGAGGTGGTCGGGTCTTACGATATCAACATCTGGTATTCGTACGACAAGAACTCCCAGACCGACGTCGCCAAGGAGACGGTCTCGTATTCGGAGCTCGTGCCGCTCTCGTATGTAGACCCTCGCCATCGCAGCTCCACGGAAGAGGTCTCTGCGGATGCGACGCAGGAACCGAATTGCGTGGAAGCGTTGATCGGCGGAGGCGGTACTTCCGTGCTTATTCGCGTGGAGCGCGAATACGCGGTCGAGATGGTCGCGGAAACCAAGGTTTGCGTGGTCGTGGATCCGAACTACTTCGAAGACGGCAAGGATGCGGACTTTGCACTGGACGACGGCGATTACGAAGACCTCGATGCCGATCTGCTTGAAGACGATCTGTAAGCGGCCCGCTGCGGCCGGTACTTATGTCTATGCAGAAGCGATGGAATTGTCGAGGGCGGATGCCTGCTTCGTTCGGTAAAATCGTCTCGATGCCGGAAAAAACGCGCGGATCGCTCGGGCCTAAGCCCGGCGGCGATTCCGGCCGCGGTCCCGGCGCAGGGGCAGGGACAGAGTCAGGGAAGGGTCATCCGGCTTCGACGTACAACCGTCGGCGGGACGGCCCTTCCCGTGTTGTTTAGGGGGGAAGGCGATGGGGGGATCCGGCTCGAAGCGAGGCAAGGGCAGGGCGGGAGTCATCGGCAGCGTTATATCCGCGGCGGACGAAAGCTGTGCGGAAAGCCGTCAGGCTGCGCACGGGACGGTATGGGTTGACGGAAAATGCGCGGTGGCCGAGCTGTTGACGGCTGCGGGGCTGAAGCGTCTTGAAGCTAACAGTCGGCCGGGTTCTTCGGACGTGGTCATTCGCCTGTCGGGTGCAGGCGAGGGCATCGTGCGTACGGAAGCAGGCGCTTCCGCTGCCGGACATGCAGAGGCCTGGACATGGAACGCCAAGGCAGGCGCGGTCGGTTCGCTGGCGCCCGCGGAGCTCGACCGGCGGCTCTTGCGGGAGGGGCTGTCCGCGGCGATACGAAGCGGCGCTCCGGTGGGCGGGAATGCAGGCTGGCGACGGGGAGACGAGCCGCGGGGCACGCTCCGCGTCCCGTCGCGGACGTACGTCGTCACCGTCTTCGGCCTGGCCGCGCCGATCGTTCGTCCGGCGCCCGGCGAGCATGCGTCGGGGCGCGAGCTGGTCCGCCGGCTGGGCAGAGCGTCCGCGCGCGCGCTCTACGCCCTCGGGCTCGAGCTCGGCACCGTGACCTGGCAGGTCGACGGATCGGGCCGGCGCGGCGTCATCGTCGGCCTGGATGCGGCGATCGGCGTGACAGACGAACCGGGCGGGCGCAGCCTGTGCGAGGCCGCATCCGCATTCGTCGCGGCGTGGTCGGAAGAGGCCGCGGAAGGCATGTTGGAAGCGCTCATCGGCGCAGATCCGGAGTTTGTCATGCTCACGGATGCCGGGCGCATCGTGCCGGCCTCGCGGTACTTCGGCCCGGGCGAGCGGACAGGAAGCGATTCGGTCGTCGTACGGGGCGTGCAGCGGTGGCCGCTCGCCGAGCTGCGGCCACGGCCGGCGCGGGACCCCGCCGTGCTGGCGCAGCGCATCCGGCGCCTGCTGCAGGATGCTTCCGCGCGAACGGCCGGCGCGGGGCTGCGCTGGCGCGCGGGCGCCGCGCCGGTCAAGGGCTTGCCGCTGGGGGGGCATCTGCACTTCAGCGGCCTTGCCCTTACGGCCGAGCGCCTGCGGGCGCTCGACAACGCGCTCGCGCTGCCGCTTCGGCTGCTCGAGCCGGCCGGTGCCGGCCGCCGCCGGCCGCGCTACGGCGCGCTCGGCGACTTCAGGTCGAAGTCGCACGGCGGCTTCGAATACCGGACGCCGCCGAGCTGGCTCGTATCGCCGCGGCTCGCGCTCGGCGTCCTGTCGCTCGCGAAGCTCGCGGCCGAGCATGCGCGCGAGCTGTCCGGCAGCCGGCCGCTCGACGACGACGGGCTGCGCGACGCCTTTTATGAAGGCCGGACGGCGCCGCTGCGGCGGGCGGCCGCGGCGGTGCGCGGCGCGCTGGAATCGCTGCCGGCTTACGCACGATACGGCGAAGCGATCGGTTTTTTGTTCGACGCGATCGAGGCGGGCAAGGTGTGGGACGAGAGCGAGGATATCCGGCGCAGATGGCGGATCCCGGAGTGACGCCGGGGAAGCGGACGGTTGAATGGCGGAGCGTGCAGTATCGGACGCGCAATAGCGGTAGGCGGCTAGCGGCAAACGCGAAGCCGCTTTTTTTAATGCTTAAAAGCGTATAAAATGTCTTTCCTTCCTGACGCGGGCTGCGGCGCCAATAGGAAATTTGCGGGGCGGAAACCTGCATTTATACATGTATTTTCTGCCCGCCGACGCTGCTTGGTGAAATACCTGCAAATGTGCATGTAAATTTAACGAATAAGCTGAATGCCAGTCTGATGGAGGAAAATACCTGCGTATTTGCATCTTTTCTTCCCAAAAGGGTCAACATCGTCGAAATTAGATGTATATTTGCAGGCATTACGCAATAGATCGGTGCAGGTGACGAACGGCCGACCCGACTGAACAATTGTCGGATGAACCGTCGATAGGCGTTCCGCGGCGAATCGGTTCGGATATCCGCCAAACTTAAAAGACTATACGGGCGGTCTTGGATCATCCCTGACCGGTTTGCTTCATCCGCGAGCGAACGCACGGCTCTAGTTTATGCCAGTTTCCCTGACTAGCACGACGAACCTCGCAAAGCTTGGTATAATAGAGTGATGAGTTCAGTGGGACAATTGGAGGATTCTATGGCCGGCTATACCCCGATGATGCAGCAGTATTTGTCCGTGAAGGAAGAAGCGAAGGATGCGCTCCTGTTTTTCCGGCTGGGCGATTTCTATGAAATGTTTTTCGAAGACGCGTTAACCGCGTCCCGGGAGCTTGAGATTACATTGACCGGCAGGGGGGCGGGGCAAGAAGAGCGCATTCCGATGTGCGGCGTCCCCCATCACGCGGCAGAAGGTTACATAGCAAGGCTGGTAGACAAGGGCTACAAGGTTGCGATCTGCGAGCAAGTGGAGGATCCGAAGGCGGCCAAGGGCGTCGTGCGACGCGAGATCGTGCGCATCGTTACGCCCGGCACGGTGATGGAGACGAAATCGCTCGCCGGTGGCGTGAACAACTTTATCGTCGGTGCAGCCGAGCAGGACGGCCGGTTCGGACTGGCGGCCTGCGATCTGACGACCGGCGAGATGTACGTGACTTCGTTCGCGGCGTCCGCGGAGGCGGTTAAAAACGAGCTGAACGTTTATCGTCCGGCCGAGGCCGTCGGCGACGAGCGGGCGCTGTCGATCTTGGACGAGGCGTCCAAGGCGTCCGGCAGGGCCCTGGTCGCGACGGTCAGGGCGCAGACGCAGGACCCGGGCGAACGGCTCGCCGCGCAATTCCCCGAAGAGCGGTGGGAGAGGCACGAGCCGGTGAGGAAACTCGCCGTAGCGCGACTCGCCGAATATCTCGGCGATACGCAGAAGCGCTCGCTCGCCCATGTGCGCGCGGTCAAGAGCTACGATCCGCAGCAGTTTATGGCACTCGACGCGTTCACGCGGCGCAATCTCGAGCTGACCGAGACCGTGCGCGACCGCGCCCGTAAGGGCTCGCTGCTGTGGCTGCTCGATCGCACGCGCACGGCGATGGGCGCGCGCCAGCTCAAGCGCTGGATCGACCAGCCGCTGCTCGATCGGGCGGCGGCGGACGAGCGGCTCGACGCGGTCGAGGCGCTGCACGGCAACTGGATGCTGCGCGAGGATCTGCGCGCCGCGCTGTCGGAGATCTACGATCTGGAGCGGCTTGTCGGGCGGATCGCCTACGGCACGGCCAACGCGCGCGATCTCAACGCGCTGGGCGCTTCGCTCTCGCGCATCCCGGCGCTCAAGGATATTTGCGCGGAGCTCGGCTCAGGGCCGCTCGCCGCCATGGCGCAGTCGCTCGACGCCTGCGAGGATCTGGCGCTGGCGATCGTGGACGCGATTGCGGCCGAGCCGCCTGTGTCGGTCCGCGAGGGCGGACTGATCCGTTCCGGTTTTCACGAGCGGCTGGACGAGCTGCGCGAAGCGAGCAAGAACGGCAAGACCTGGATCGCCGAGCTTGAACGGCGGGAGCGCGAGGCGACGGGCATCAAGTCGCTGAAGATCGGATTCAACAAAGTGTTCGGTTACTATCTCGAGGTGACGCGGGCCAATCTGGGCACGCTTCCGGAGGGCCGGTACGAGCGCAAGCAGACGCTGGCTAACGCCGAGCGCTATGTGACGCCCGAGCTGAAGGAAAAGGAAGCGCTCATCCTCGAAGCCGAGGACCGCATGATCGATCTGGAGTACGAGCTGTTCGCCGCCCTGCGCGACGAGATCGCACTCCATATTCCCCGGCTGCAGCGTCTGGCCGAGAGAGTGGCGAGCCTCGACGCCCTGCAGTCGCTGGCCGAGGTCAGCGCGGAGCGGCGGTATGTCAGGCCGACCTGGAGCGACGGCTACGACCTGAACGTAACCGGCGGCCGGCATCCCGTCGTGGAGGCCGTGACCGAAGGGAGCTCTTATATCTCGAACGACGCTTCGCTGACGCGCGAAGGCGGGCCGATCCTGCTCATCACGGGTCCCAACATGGCGGGCAAGAGCACGTACATGCGGCAGGTCGCGATGATCTGCATCATGGCACAGATCGGCTGCTTCGTGCCCGCTTCCCGGGCTGAGCTGCCGATGGTCGACCGCATTTTCACGCGAATCGGAGCGGCAGACGATCTCGTCGGCGGACAGAGCACGTTCATGGTCGAAATGAAGGATATCCAGATAATGACGGAGCAAGCGACGGAGCGCAGCCTGGTTATTATCGACGAACTCGGCCGCGGCACATCGACGGACGAGGGCATGGCGATCGCCCAATCCGTTATCGAATATGTGCACGACCGGATCGGCTGCAAGGCGCTCGTCTCGACGCATTACCATGAGCTGGCCCATCTGGAGGAGACGCTGAGCGGACTTCGCAACGGTTGCATGGCCGTCAAAGAGAGCGCGGACGGCGTCACTTTCCTCCGCAAGCTCGTAGCCGGAGCGGCGGATTCCAGCTACGGAATCTATTGCGCGCAGCTCGCCGGCCTGCCGGATTCGATCGTCTCGAGAGCTTACGGCCTGCTTGAGGCCGCCGGTGCGGCATCGGCCCGGACAACCGGCGGGGTTGCCGGCACAGAAGCTTCGCCGAACGCGGGACCGGCTTACGCGGCCGCTGCGCCGATACTTGCGCAGCAAGCTCCGCAGCCGATTGTCGCCGAGCGCGGACCGGCCGCGGCTCCGCCTGCAAGCGGCGTGCAGCAGCTGTCGATGTTCGAGGAAGCGGCGGCTTCCGCCGAAGCGAAGGCGGCGAAGGCGCGGACGCCCGAGGCGGACAAGCTGCTCGACAAGATGCGCAAGCTCGACGTCATGCGCATGACGCCGCTGCAGGCGCTGGAATGGCTCAACGACGCGCGCAATCAATTGATCGGAAAAGGGGACTGAACTTGAGAGGACAACGAAAAACGGCAAACCTTCTGCTTAAAACGGTGCTGTGTCTGGCCCTTTCGGTCCTATGGCTGCCTGTCGGTGCCGGTGCCGCTACCCAGGACCAAGTCAACGAAGTACGCCAGCTGCTCGAAGAATACCATATCAGCAAGCCGTCGGACGACAAGCTGAGCGAGTCCGGCATCGATGCGATGATCGATGCGCTGGGCGATCCTTATACCCAATATTTTTCGCCGGAGGAGCTTCAGAACTTCTCGAACGCAATCAATCAGTCTTTTGTCGGGATCGGCATCGTCATGTCGCAGGACGACGGCATCGTTTATCTTGAAGACATTGTGCCGGACAGCCCGGCGTTTAGGGCCGGGCTGATGCCGGGCGACGCGCTCGTCTCGATCGACGGCGAGCTCACCGCGGGCAAATCGATTGACGCGATTCAGATCATGGCTGCCGGCGCGGAAGGGACCATCGTCAACATCGGCGTCAAGCGGGGAATGGTCAAGCTGCAGTTTCTGGTGGCACGGACCGCGGTACAACTGCCTGTCGCCACTTCCAAACTGATGGGCAGCGGCGTCGGTTACCTGCGGCTCGATTCCTTTTCGGCCGATGCCGGCGCCAAGTTCAAATCGCAGCTGCAATCGCTCGAAGGGAAAGGCATGTCGTCGCTCATCGTCGATCTGCGCGGCAACGGCGGCGGATACGTGGATCAAGCCCAGCAGATCGCGTCATTGTTCGTCAAAGACGGCATCCTGGCGCACGTATCGGACCGCGACGGCAAAGACACGCCGATCGAGCTGCACGGCGTAAGCCGAAGCTATCCCGTTTATATTCTTGTCGACGGCGGCAGCGCCAGCGCGACCGAGCTTTTATCCGGCGCGCTGCAGGAATACGGAATCGCGAAGCTGGTAGGCACGAAAACATACGGCAAAGGCGTCATCCAGCAGCTCATTCCGGTGGAGTCGGGCGGTACGCTTAAGGTGACTGTGCAGGAGTACACGACGCCGGGCGGCAAAAAAGTGGACAAAGTCGGACTTACGCCGGACTTAACCGTAACTGGCGGCCTTCAGCAATTGCTCGCGGCTTACCGGCTCGCCGGTGGCGGCGACGTCAGGCTTACCGTCGGCAGAGGCGCGCTGGTCATCAATGGTATCCGCACGGCGGATTCCGGCTCCGTCATCAAGAAAAACGGCGTCTGGTACGTCAGCTCCAAGCTGGGTGCAGTCGCCTCCGAAGCCAAGCTGAGCTATGATGCCAAGGCCCGGCAGATCGTGCTCTCCAAGGATGGAATCACGCATCGGCTTGACGCCACCGACAGTCATGTCATCGTCAAAAACGGTGTCAGCTATATCGACGTTCGCTTGCTGTCCAAGTGGTTCGCCAACCTGACCTGGGCAGCCGTAGGCGACGGAACGGTCACGCTGTACGATTCGGCGGCTTGACGTGGGCAGCTTATAGTCAGGAAGGAGGGACAGCCCATGGGGATCATCATACAGCTGGACGAGCATTTATCGAACCAGATCGCGGCCGGCGAGGTGGTCGAGCGCCCGGCTTCCGTGCTGAAGGAGCTTATCGAGAACGCGGTCGACGCCGGCGCAAGGCACGTCGATATTGCCGCGGATGAAGGCGGCCTGTCGCTGATTCGGGTCGTGGACGACGGAGCGGGCATCCAGCCTGACGACCTGCTCATCGCCTTCCAGCGCCATGCGACGAGCAAGATCGCAAGCAATCGCGACCTGTTCCAGATCTCGACGTTGGGTTTCCGGGGGGAAGCGCTGCCCAGTATCGCGTCCGTCGCCAAAGTCCGGTGCCTGAGCGCCTCCGAATCCGGCGGCCTCGGCCGGCTGCTCGAGATCGAAGGCGGCACGGTCAAGCGCCATGAGGACGCTGCCGCGCCGAGAGGCACGGACATGTCCGTCAAAGAGCTTTTTTATAACACGCCGGCACGGCTCAAATACATGCGCACGATCCAGACGGAGCTATCGCATCTGTCCGACGTCGTTTACCGGCAGGCGCTTGCGCGCCCGGACGTCGCGTTTACGTTCTCGCACAACGGCTCCGTGCTATTGCGCACCCCGGGGAACGGCGACCTGAGGCAAGTCGTCGCGGCGATCTACGGCTCGGGACCGGCCAAGGCGATGCTCGAGCTGCAAGCGGACGGACCGGATTTCTCGCTGTCCGGGCTGACCGCCATGCCGATCGAGACGCGCGCCAGCCGCAGCGCGGTGACGATCATCGTCAACGGAAGGTTCGTCCGCAGCCCGGCTATCGTCCAGCCGCTGCTGCAGGCTTACCATACGCTGCTGCCGATCAACCGCTACCCGCTATCCGTTCTGCATCTGCGGATGCATCCGTCGCTTTTGGACGTGAACGTTCACCCCGCCAAGCTTGAGGTGCGGTTCAGCAAAGAAACCGAGCTGCGCGCTTTCGTGGAAGCCGCCGTAAAGGAAACGCTTGAAACCTATGCCTATATCCCTTCCGGGACGGCCGTCCGCAAGCCGAAGCCTGACATCTGGCAGCAGGAGCAAATCCGGTTCCAGCTGCCGCCGGTTGAGGCGCAATCGGATCCCAAGCCAAGCGAGCGGCAGCCGGACGGCGATCCAAACACCGCGCAGCCGGACAACGATTCAGCAAAAGCGCAACTTCCGGCCCCCGCATCAAGCGAACCGGCGGTCGCCGCCGAATCTGAGGCGCCTTCTCCGGACATTCGTCCAGTCGAAAATGCAGCTTCGTCCGACGACGCGGATTCAATATCGCAGGGATCCGGGGAAAGAAAACGGGATAGCGCCCCAAGCCGGTCGTCTTACGCCGTTGCTTCTGGGGGGCGGTCGTCCAACGTCAGTCAAGAGACAGTCCGCGAACAGCGTCCTTCCGGCGGAAGCTATACGGCGCCGGCGCGAGACCCTTGGAACGATAGGAGCAGGGGGCAGGAAGCGGGCAAGCTGCCCGATCAAGTGTGGCGGGCGGCTTTCGGCGCCGCGGCCGCGGAGTCGAAGCCCGAATTCCCCGAGCTCTACTGGATCGGCCAACTTCACGGCACGTACATCGTCGCCCAGAACGACAGCGGCTTGTACCTGATCGATCAGCATGCCGCGCACGAGCGCATTCATTACGAGATTTACTATGAGAAGTTCGGCGATCCGGCGGCCGCGAGCCAGGAGCTGCTGCTCCCGGTCACGCTGTCCTTCGCGCCTGACGAATACGCGGCCATTCGCGGCAAGCTCCCCTGGTTCGAGCTCGCGGGCGTATATCTGGAAGACTTCGGCGGCAATACCTTTATCGTACGGGCCGTACCGCATTGGCTTCCCGAAGGGGACGAGTCGGACATCGTGCGGGAGATGGCGGAGTGGATCTTGAAGGAGCGGGGCATCGATCTTCACAAGATCCGCGAGAAAGCGGCGATCCTGTGCTCCTGCAAAGCTTCGATCAAGGCGAACCAGGCGCTTACGCGCGAAGCGGGCGAGACGCTGCTGCGCAGGCTGGCCGCTTGCAAGCAGCCTTATACATGCCCGCACGGACGGCCCATCGTCGTCAGCTTCACGACGTACGAGCTCGAGAAAATGTTCAAGCGGGTGATGTCTTGATCGTAACGACCGCGGAGAAGCCGGATGCGGCGCTAGCCGCGTACGCGCGCGGATTGGCGGACGAGCTTGGCTGCCGCTTCGCCGACCGGCGCCGCGAGACGCTTGCAGGCCTCGCCCGGAAATTTCAGGAGGCCGCGGAAGGCATCCTGATCGCAGCGCCGCAAGGCTTAAAGTATGCCGCGGACGGCGCGGATCCGCTTTTTTACCATCCGAGCATGGCGCTGATCAGAGTCAAGCGCCTGCTCGAGGGCGGCGGCGACGCGCTCGTAGAGGCGGCCGGCGTGCGGCCGGGGGACGTCGTCGTCGATTGCACGGCGGGTCTTGGCGCCGATGCGCTCGTACTGTCTTACGCCGCGGGCGCAGCCGGCAGCGTGAGGGCGGTCGAAGCGTCGCACATCCTGTACGTCATCGTAAGAGAAGGCTTGCAAGCTTACCGGAGCGGACTAAGCGAGCTTGACGAGGCGATGCGCAGGGTTAGCATGCAGCATGGCGAGCATCTGCAGGCGCTGAGGCGCATGCCGGATCGCAGCGCGGACATCGTATACTTCGATCCGATGTTCGCGAAGCCCGTCACGGGATCGGCCTCCTTAAGGCCGCTCCGGGCGCATGCGGAGGACCGGTCTCTCGCCGCCGAAGCGATCGCGGAGGCGCGACGGGTGGCCCGACGCGTCGTCGTACTGAAGGACCACAAGACGAGCGGCGAATTCGAACGGCACGGGTTCCGGCGCGTCCGGACTTCCTATTCGGCCGTGGACTATGGAGTGATTGAGATTCAATGACGAACAACAAGCCTCCGCTGATCGCGCTGGTCGGACCGACTGCCGTCGGCAAGACCGCGGCGAGTCTTGCGATCGCCAAAACGTTCGATTGCGAGATTATCAGTGGGGATTCGATGCAGGTATACAAAGGGATGGACATCGGTACGGCCAAGCTGCCGTTTGCGGAGCGCGAGGGCGTACCGCACCATCTGATCGATATCAAGGAGCCGGCCGAGCCTTTTTCGGCAGCTGACTTCCAGACGGCCTGCGGGGAAGCGATCCGCGACATCCATAGCCGCGGGCGAATCCCCTTTATCGTCGGCGGCACGGGCCTGTATGTCGAGTCCGTATGCTACGGGTTCCGCTTCCAGCCTACGGGCGGCGATTCTGCTTTTCGCGAGTCGATGCAAGCGATCGCCGACTCGGAAGGGGCCGAAGCGCTCCACGGGAAGCTGGCGGCCGTCGATCCGGCGACGGCGGCGAAGCTGCATCCCAACGACGTAAGACGCGTCATCCGGGCGCTGGAGATTCATGCGACGACAGGGCGTCCCGCATCCGAGCAGCTCGGCGAGGCGCGAGGAGACCGCAAGGAATCGCCCTATAATCTCGCGCTGCTCGGACTCCATATGGATCGGGCCAAGCTGTACGCGCGCATAGACGGGCGGGTCGACGATATGCTGGCCCAAGGGCTGGAAGAGGAAGTGCGGGGGCTGCTTGCAGCGGGCTTGCCCTCGTCGTCCGTTTCCATGCAGGCGCTCGGATACAAGGAGATGGCCGCTTACCTGGAGGGGCGCGTCCCGTACGAGGATGCCGTATCGATGCTCAAGCGGGATACGCGGCGCTTCGCCAAGCGCCAGCTCTCCTGGTTCCGGCACATGCAGGACTTGGTTTGGATCGATACGGACGATGTCGCAAAAATCACCGATCTTTTGCCAATGATCTATGCTATAATAGCAGGAAAGTTAAAATGAGCTTTGAATATAAGCTTATAAAAGAAATTAATGGCGATGGGGGATACCGGTAATGAACAAGTCCATAAACATCCAGGATACGTTTCTGAATCAATTGCGCAAGGATAGCGTGCCCGTCACCGTCTACTTGACCAACGGTTTTCAGATCCGCGGCGTCGTCCGCGCCTTCGACAACTTCACGATCGTCATCGACAGCGACGGCCGGCAGCAGATGGTTTACAAGCATGCCATCAGCACGTTTATGCCGCAGCGCAACGTATCCCTTCAGCAGCAGGACACCGGGGCCAACGCCTGACGCTTAGGCGCGCGTAGTTCCAAAACGAAACCTTTCACCCCCCTTAAGCGTCTAATTGAATAGCCAGGCCACAGGGCAACCCAACACTTGGGTTGTTCTTCTTTTGAGCGGGTATGGTATAGACAGAGAAAAACGTACTGTAAAAGGGGAGAAAGCCATTGGCTCAGTCAGCACCGAAATCGTCCCGCAGCGGGAAAGGCGGCAAGCCGCCGCGCAAGCGCGGGCGCGGCAAAGTCGCGCTCATTTGGATCATCTGCCTCGCAGTCCTGGCCGTTCTCGGCGCAGCGGTCGCGTACTTGCTCGTCATATTGAACGGCGAACGCATTTTGTCGGCCAACCTCAACAAGCTAGATCTCGACCGTTCAACGATCATCGCCGACGCGAACGGCAATCAGATCGCCAAAATATCGATCGCGGGCGGCAACCGCGAATACGTGCAATACAAGGATATTCCCAAAGCCGTGCGCGATGCCTTCGTGGCGGTCGAGGACAAACGGTTTTACGAGCATGGCGGCGTCGACCTGTTCGGCATCGGCCGGGCGCTCGCCAAGGACGTCGTCGCCCGCAGCATGGTCGAGGGGGCCAGCACGATTACCCAGCAGCTCGCCCGCAATCTGTTCCTGAACGCGGACAAGACCTGGTTCCGCAAAGGCACGGAGGCGTCGATCGCGCTGGCGCTCGAGCGGCACAAGTCGAAGGAAGAGATTTTAGAGCTCTACTTGAACCGGATCTATTTCGGCAACGGACAATACGGCATCAAGACGGCTGCAAAATATTACTTCGGCGTCGGCGATCTCGATCAGCTGAAAACCTGGCAGATCGCTACGCTTGCCGCGATCCCGAAAGGGCCGAGCATCTATAATCCTTACAAGCATCCGGACAACTCCATGGAACGCCGCGGCGTCGTCCTGAGGCTGATGACAGATCAAGGACTCATTACGGAGGAAGAACGCGCAGCGGCCGCGGAGATCGTATACAAGCCGACGATGGCGATGACCAGCACGAGCAAGTTCGCCAGCTACACGGATTATGCGATCGACGAAGCGCTCCAAAAGCTGAATCTGACGGAGGAAGAGCTTCTGTCGGGCGGCTACACGATCTATACGACGATCGATACGGACGCCCAAAGCGCGATGGAAAGCGAGTTTTCCAAAGAAGCCAACTTCGAGAAAAGCAACGACGATACGCCGATCCAAGGCGCGATGGTCATCATGGACCAGCACGACGGCTCGCTCAAGGCGATGGTCGGCGGCAGGGACTACCAAAAGAGCGGACTGAACCGCGTAGAAAGCCGTCGTCAGCCGGGCTCCTCGTTCAAGCCGATCGTCTCGTACGGTCCGGCGCTCGAGACAGGCAATTATACGCCGGATTCGACGCTCCGCGACGACAAGATCTGTTACGGTAACGGAACGTATTGCCCGACGGATTCCAATTCGAAAAAGTATATCGGCGCCGTCTCGATGAAGGAAGCAATCCGCGAGTCGCGCAACCAACCGGCGGTCTGGCTGCTTAACGAGATCGGCCTCTCGACGGGAGTTAAGTTCGCCGGCAAGCTGGGCATCGAGCTGGGTGACGAAGACAAGCACAACCTGGCGATCGCGCTCGGCGGCTTGACCAACGGCGTGACGCCCGTGCAGATGGTCCGTGCCTACGGCACCTTCGCCAACGGCGGCCAGCTTCAGGACGCGCATGCCGTGCTCAAGATCAACGACGCTTCGGGAAAAACGGTCTATTCGTTTAAGGCGCCCGGCGACAATCAGGTAATCAAACCGCTGACCGCTTACTACGTGACCGAGATTATGAAGGGCGTCGTAAGCGGCGGCACGGGCACGAAGGCGCAAATCAGCGGACGGACCGTCGCCGGCAAGACGGGAACGACGCAGCTCGGACTCAAAGGCGTCAGCTCCAGCGGCAACCGAGATGTCTGGTTCGTCGGCTTCACGCCGGAGTATACCGCAGCCGTCTGGATGGGCTATGACAAGACCGACAAGGATCATTATGTCAAGAAGAGCAGCGGCCAAGCTGCGGCGCTGTTCTCCAAGGTCATGACGAAGGCGCTCGAGGGCAAAAAGAAGCAGTCGTTCCCCGTGCCGGATCAGGCGCAGGAGCAGCCGACACCGACGCCGACGGAGAACGCGGCGATCACCGATCTGACAGGCGTGTACGACTCTCAGCAGGTATCGGTAGCTTTGAACTGGTCCGCGGTACCGGGCGACGATATCACTTACAAGATCTATCGCCAGGCGAGCGGGGAGAACCAGTTCAAGCTGCTGGTCGAGTCCGTTACGCCGTCGGCCGAAGATCTGTCGATCTTGCCGGATACGACGTACACGTATTACGTGAAGCCTTACGATCCGAAAACCGGAACGGAGGGCGCCGAGTCGAATCGCGTTACGGTAGAGGTGACTTCCGAGCTGGAACCAACACCGACGCCGACGCCAACGGAGACGCCTGGCGAACCGACGGAATCGCTCCCGCCGGAAGGCACGGATGTGCCGGACGACGGAAACGGAGAGCAAGGCGGACAAACGCCTGACGGCGGGCAGCCGACCGATACGGCGCCGCCTTCACAGACGACGACCCCGTCTCCGACGCCGTCGTCGACTCCCCAATCGACAGAGTCAACGGGCCCGGTCGCGCGCGCGACGGCCACGCCGAGCGTGCTGCCGACACAGACGGATGCCGCCGACCAGAACGGCAAGAAAAATGATAAAAACAATAAAAACAATAAGAATCAACCCAATTCAGGAGTTGCGGCCGATGCCACGGAGACGGTCGCTCCTTGAGCGAATTACGCTTAGAGACAGGCGCGCCCGCGCTTGTCTTTTTTTCGTTTTTTGTACAAAATAGGTTCATTATAGAAAGAATCGGCAGGAGGAATCGCAATGGAATGCAAACTGGTAACCGAGCAAAGCGAACTGGAACAGGGCTTGTCCGTGCGCATGGAAGTATTCGTGCAGGAGCAAGGCGTTTCGCCCGACCAGGAGGTCGACGGATATGACGTTTCCCCATCTGCCTGCAGGCACTTCCTGGTGACGGACGAAGGGAAGCCCGTAGCTGCAGCCCGCTGGAAAACCTTTGAGCCCGGAGTGGCCAAGCTGCAGCGCATCGCCGTCAGACTTCCCTACCGCGGCCGCTCGATCGGTCGCCTCCTTGTGTCGGCGATGGAGGAAGACGCCGCCAAGCTCGGATACGAGACCGCGATCCTGGACGCACAGTGCAGCGCGGAAGTTTTTTACGAGAAGCTGGGCTACGCGACGATATCTGCGGAACCGTTCTACGATGCAGGCATATTGCATGTCAGGATGAGCAAGAACTTGCGATAAATTTACCGGCGGTCGTGGCCGGATGATGCTTGCCGCAGCGCAAAGAGGGCTTAACTGGTTCAAGAAGGCAAGTTGTGGTAAGCTTTGTGTAAACCTGATTATCGTGAACGAGAGAGGATTTATGAAACGAAAATTTTCCGACCGGGCCAATTGGCGCCGCATCTTGAAAAAAAACTATGCCTGCATCCCCATGGACGAACCTTATTTCCGCGGGTTTGTAACGTTATACCGGATTCAGGACCTGCGCGACCCGCTCTGGAAGGAGTACAACGGGAAGCGGATGTGTCTCGCGGACAAAGGATATCTGTGGACCCAGCATTACCCGCGCGGGGAGCATTTTGTCGTGACGACGATGTTCGATCAGCGCGGCCAGGTCGTGCAGTGGTACATCGATATTTGCAAAACGCAGGGATTGACCGATCAGCAGGTGCCCTGGTTCGACGACTTGTATCTCGACATCGTCGTACTGCCGACCGGCGAGACGCTGCTGCTTGACGAGGACGAGCTGGAGGAAGCGTTGGACGACGGCCATATCACGCCGCGCGACTCGGCGATGGCCCACCGGACGGCGCAGCGTCTGCTGTCTCTGATCCGGCAGAAGAAATTTCCTTACTTCGATATGAGCCTCAAGCACCGCAAGCTGTTTCTCGAGCGTCTCGGCTGGGAGAGCGGTACGCCGTGACCGGGGGCGGGAATCACGGGCCAAGCGCGGTCGAATCTGTCGTCCGTCTGCGCAGAAGGCGACTTCGGGCGGCCGCCTATATGGTTAGCGCCGGCGTGCTGGCGCTTTTTCTATGGTGCGGCAGCCTGTTTGTCGTCATCGGACGATTCGGCGGCGAACCCGCCAAGGGACTTCCGGCGCAGTCCGATGTCGGGATCGTGCTGGGCGCGTCCTTGTGGGACAACAAACCGAGCCCTGGCTTGCAGGAGCGTCTGGATCAGGCTTTATCGCTCTATAAGGCAAACGTCTTCAGTCACTTTATCGTTACGGGCGGACTGGACGGCGGAGGCGCCGTGCTGACCGAGGCGGAGGGCATGCGCGATTATTTGCTGCAACAGGGCGTGCCTGCTTCGGTAATTTTTATCGAGCCTGAGGCGACAAGTACGTACGAAAACCTGAAATATTCCAAAGCGATTATGCAGGCGAACGGATGGCATACGGCGGTAATCGTCACGCATCAATATCACGGGTCAAGATCGCTCGACATCGCAGAGGCGCTGGACTACGAGCATCCGCAGGTCAGCGTGGCGGACTCTAAGGTGATGAACATGGCTTATCACCGGACGCGCGAGGTGCTGGCCTACACCAAGTGGCTGCTCCAAAAGTGGCTTTGAATGTGCGGTTGCATGATGCCCGGTTGGCTCGAATAGACTGATAGTGCGGCGTTCGCGCCGACATTTCGTCTGCGGGGTGTGAGCCATTCATGAACGCTAGAGCGCAGGGCGAGCGGGATAGCGCCGCCGCGGCGAGGCCCGCCAGACAGATTAACGTGGTGCTTCGCAACCAGGACGCGGCACCGTCCGGCGCGGCAGCCAGCCCGGAGGCGCTGGCCGCCAGCCGCGGCCTGCCGTCTTCGGGCCCTTGGGCCATGTGGCAGCAGGAGCTGGAGCGCATGGTCGGGCTCGATAATGTCAAGGAGCTTGTCTACGAGATTTACGCGCTGCTGCAGATTGCCCAGTACCGGGGCGATGCGGGACTTCATAGCCAGGCGCACGTCTACCATATGATTTTCAGAGGCAATCCGGGCACGGGCAAGACGACGGTCGCCAGGCTGCTCGCCAAGCTCTTTCAGAGCATGGGACTGCTGACCAAAGGCCATCTGGTCGAGGTTGAACGCGCCGACCTGGTCGGCGAGTATATTGGCCATACCGCGCAGAAGACGCGGGATCTCGTTAAGAAGGCGCTTGGCGGCGTGCTGTTCGTCGACGAGGCGTACTCTCTTGCCCGCGGCGGGGAAAAGGACTTCGGCAAGGAAGCGATCGATACACTCGTCAAGGCGATGGAGGACCATCGCAATCAGTTTGTGCTGATCCTTGCGGGATATCCGATGGAGATCGACATGTTTATGATGACGAACCCGGGACTTCCGTCGCGGTTCCCGATCCAGATGGATTTTCCGGACTTCAGCGTAGATCAGCTGCTCCAGATCGCCGAAGGGATGGCGAGGGAGCGCGATTACGTGCTGCTGCCCCAGGCGGTCGCCAAGCTTAAGCAAAACGTACTGCAAGAAAAAGAAGCGGCGGCGCATCCGTTCAGCAACGCCCGTTATGTGCGCAATATGCTTGAACGAGCCATTCGGAACCAGGCGGTGCGGCTGCTTCAGCAATATCCTTCGGCTTCGCCTTCAAGACAGGAGCTGGTAGGCATTCGACCGGAGGATTTGAAGCCGCTGCCTGCGGCCGGGGCGCCGGCGGGACCTGCATTCGGATGGGGCTTCAATTAGCGTGCCTTATTGCGGGTATAGTATAGAGTGACGATTCGAAGCAATGGAGGCAGCCGATAGAAGATGAAGCCGAGTTCTTACGATACAGGGGCAGACCGTGGCGAGCGCGCGCTGCTCGTCAGTCTGGTTACCGATGCCGTACGCCAATCGGGCGCGGATCCGGAGCATTCGATGGACGAACTTGCGAATCTGGCCGATACGGCCGGCGTCGAGGTCGTCGGACGCATGATGCAAAACCGGGACGTTCCGGATACGAGATGGTTCGTCGGTAAGGGGAAGGCCCAGGAGCTAAAAGCGAGGATTGCCGAAGAAGCGGTGACAACGGCCATTTTCGATCAGGAGCTGTCCGGCGTGCAGGTGCGCAATCTTGAAGAAGAGCTGGACGTAAAGATCATCGACCGCACCCAGCTCATTCTCGATATATTCGCGGGCAGGGCCAAGACGAGGGAAGGTATCCTGCAGGTGGAGCTGGCTCAGCTGTCGTACCTGCTGCCGAGACTGTCCGGACAAGGGAAAAATCTGTCCCGGCTCGGCGGCGGCATCGGGACGCGCGGACCGGGCGAGACGAAGCTGGAGACGGACCGCCGTCACATCCGCAATCGGATCACCGAGCTAAAGCGCCAGCTCGAAGGCGTGATGGCGCATCGCAAGCTCCACAGGGAACGCCGCAAAAAAAACGGCGTCGTCCAGGTTGCGCTTGTCGGTTATACGAACGCCGGTAAGTCGACGCTGCTCCGGCAGCTCACGAGCGCCGACGTGCTTGCGGAGAACAAGCTTTTCGCCACGCTCGATCCGACCTCCCGCGCGCTGCCGCTGCCGAGCGGCAAGGAAGTGCTGCTCACCGATACGGTCGGCTTCATTCAGAACCTGCCCCACGATCTGGTGGCGGCGTTCCGGGCGACGCTCGAAGAGGTCAACGAGGCGGATTTGCTATTACACGTCGTGGACGCGTCGTCCCCGATGCGGGACCGGCAGCGTACGGTTGTCGACGAGGTGCTGTCGGAGCTCGGGGCCGGCGGCCAGCCGACGCTGCTGATCTACAACAAGATCGACGAATGTCCGCCGGCGGCAATCGGATTGCTCGCCGGCGGCTCCGATACGCTGCGTGTCAGCGCATTCAGCGCGCGGGATATGGACATGCTCGTGCGCCGCATCGAGGACAAGCTCCTGGGAGACGTGAGGCTGCTGTCGCTCCCCGCAGAACGCGGCGAACTGGTCGCGCTGGCCTACCGCGTAGGCGAAGTGCTGGAGCAAGACACGGACGAGGATCGTCTGCTGCTTAAGCTTCGCATTAATCCGGCGGATCTGGAGAAGTACGGAAGGTCGCTTGAACATTATTTCGTAGAAAACGTGAATTCGGTCTGATCGTAAGCGCGAACCGGTTCGGAAATGGGAGCAGGGAAACATGAAGGCAAACGAAGGCAAGGACAATCAGGCAACGGATCTGGAATGGCAGCAGCTGGCCGACAGGGCGGAGATGCTCGCGGCCGGCCGTTTTGCGGAGACGGACCGGATCGGCGAACGGAACAACTGGAAGGTCATTCGCGCCTTCCGCAAGCATAAAGTGAGCGATTATCACTTCGCCTCCTCGACGGGCTACGGCTACAACGACAGGGGGCGCGAAGTGCTGGATCTCGTTTACGCAGATGTATTCGGAGCGGAGGCCGCACTGGTGCGGCCTCATTTCGCTTCGGGCACGCATACGATTTCGACGGCACTGTTCGGCGTGCTGCGGCCGGGCGATGAGCTGCTGTTCGTGACCGGCGAACCGTACGACACGCTTCGCAAGGTCGTAGGCAAGCCGGGGGATGGTATCGGTTCGCTTGCCGATTGGGGAATCCAGGCCAAGTCGATCCCGCTGCTCGCTGACGGCGGCGTGGATATCGCGGCGGTCGCCGCGGCGGTGACGCCCCGTACGCGGGTATTCGCGATCCAGCGCTCCCGGGGGTATGAGTGGCGTTCTTCGTTTACGATCGACCAGATTGCGGAGATGGTCCGCCGTTTGCGGCAGATTAAGCCGGACGCCGTCATTTTCGCCGATAATTGCTACGGCGAGTTCACCGAAGATCGCGAGCCGTGCGAGGTCGGCGTCGATCTGATCGCGGGCTCGCTCATTAAAAATCCGGGCGGCGGGCTCGCGGCCAGCGGCGGATATATCGCGGGCAAGCAGGAGCTCGTCGAGCAGGCGGCCTTCCGCATGACCGCGCCGGGCATCGGGGCGGAAGTCGGCGCCATGCTCGGCACGACGCGGTCGATCTACCAGGGGCTGTTTCTGGCGCCGCTGCTCGTCTCGCAAGCGGTCCGGGGCAGCATTTTCGCGGCAGCCGTGTTCGAACAGCTTGGCTTCGAGACCAAGCCCGGCTGGGACGAGCCCCGCACCGACCTCATCCAGGCGATCGCCTTCGGCTCGGAAGCGCCGCTGATCGCCTTTGTCCAAGCCGTGCAGCGCGCGGCCGCGGTGGACGCCCATGTCGTCCCCGAGCCATGGGACATGCCCGGCTACGAGCATCCGGTCATTATGGCGGCCGGCACTTTTATACAAGGCGGCAGCCTGGAGCTGTCCGCGGACGCTCCGATCCGCGAGCCTTATATCGCATACATGCAGGGCGGTTTAACGTATGCGCACGTTAAATTGGCGGTGCGGGAGGCTTGGCAGTCGCTGCATGCTCGCGGCATGCTCGGCGGGATGTCAGTTCGGCGGGATCAATAGCCAAGCCTCTTGCGAAGCTGCGTATGCTCATTGGAATTAAACCTCACATTCCTTGACATGTTTTGCGGCCCGGGCTACAATGGGAGTGGTTGCAAATTCCGCGCCCAGATGGAAGGTTGATATGTTATGGCTGGCGACGAAATACGCAGAAATATGGCGCTGTTCCCGATTGGCATTGTCATGAAGCTGACCGATCTGACTGCCCGGCAAATACGATATTACGAACAACACGAATTAATTCAACCCGCCCGGACCGCGGGCAATCAGCGGCTTTTTTCGTTTAACGACGTCGAGCGTCTGCTCGAGATCAAGGCGCTGATCGAAAAGGGCGTCAACATCGCCGGCATCAAGCAGGTGATGAACCCGGTCGGAGAGAGCGCGGATGACGGAACGATTATCAACGAGCTGTCCGAGGTCAAGCGACGCGAGATGTCCGAATCTCAGCTTCACCGCATGCTCAAGCAGCAGATCATGTCGGGCAACAAGCGCCCGGGCCAAGTATCGCTCATCCAGGGCGAGCTGTCCCGCTTTTACAAGAACAAGTAGCTGTACCTACAACGACCATACTAGGAGGCTGTCATGAGCTACTCGCGCGAGGATATCATTCGGATTGCCAAGGAAGAGAACGTACGTTTTATTCGTTTGCAATTTACCGATCTGATGGGCATCATCAAAAACGTGGAAATCCCCGTAAGCCAGCTCCAAAAGGCGTTGGACAACAAAATGATGTTCGACGGTTCCTCCATCGAAGGCTACGTTCGGATCGAGGAGTCCGACATGTATCTGTATCCGGATCTCGATACATGGGTCGTTTTCCCGTGGGTCACGGAAGACCGCGTCGCGCGCCTGATCTGCGACGTCTATATGCCTGACGGCACGCCGTTCGCGGGCGATCCGCGCGGCATCTTGAAGCGTGCGCTCGAGGAAGCGGAGGAGCTTGGCTATACGTCGTTTAATGTCGGCCCGGAGCCCGAGTTTTTCCTGTTCCAGACCGACGAGAAGGGCAATCCGACGACAGAGCTTAACGACCAAGGCGGATACTTCGACCTTGCGCCGACCGATCTGGGCGAAAACTGCCGTCGCGATATCGTGCTTATGCTCGAGGAAATGGGCTTCGAGATCGAAGCTTCGCACCACGAGGTCGCACCCGGGCAGCACGAGATCGACTTCAAATATGCGGACGCCATCAAGGCGGCCGACCAAATCCAGACGTTTAAGCTCGTCGTCAAGACGATCGCACGCAAGCACGGACTGCACGCGACGTTTATGCCGAAGCCGCTGTACGGCATGAACGGTTCGGGCATGCACTGCCATCAGTCGCTGTTCAAGGGCTCGGAAAATGCGTTCTACGATGCGAACGACCGTCTGGGCCTCAGCACGGTGGCGCGTCACTATATGGCGGGAATCCTGCAGCATGCGCGGGGCATGGCGGCCATCACGAATCCGACCGTCAATTCGTTCAAGCGGCTCGTTCCCGGCTATGAAGCGCCATGTTATGTCGCCTGGTCGGCGAGCAACCGCAGTCCGATGATCCGTATTCCGGCGTCCCGCGGCCTCAGCACGCGCGTCGAAGTCCGCAATCCGGACCCGGCTGCCAATCCGTACCTGGCGCTTGCAGTCATGCTGAAGGCCGGCCTCGACGGCATTCGCAACAAGACGGCGCTGCCTGCGCCGGTCGACCGCAATATATATGTGATGAGCGAAGAAGAGCGCATCGACGCAGGCATTCCAAGCCTCCCGCTGAATCTTCGCGAAGCATTGTCCGAGATGCTGCGCGATGAGATCGTATGCGATGCGCTCGGCGATCACGCGCTGACGCATTTCTATGAAATGAAGGAAATCGAATACGACATCTATCGCACCCAGGTCCACCAATGGGAGCGGGATCAATATTTGACGACTTATTAATACTCGGCAACAACAAAGAATCCTCGGCGATCGCTTCGCGATCCCGAGGATTCTTTGTTGTTGATGTCGAATGAAGGAATAAAACGATTATCGAATGCTGCGGATTAAACCGATGACTTTGCCCAAAATGCTCACGTTATTCAAGCGCAAGGGCTCCATCGTCGTATTCTCCGGTTGAAGGCGGATGTGGTCGCGCTCCTTGTAGAACGTCTTGACCGTCGCTTCGTCTTCCTCGGTCATGGCGACGACGATATCGCCGTTGGTAGCCGTCTGCTGCTGGCGCACGATAACGTAGTCGCCGCTATGAATGCCGGCGTCGATCATGCTGTCGCCTCTGACGGAGAGCATGAACACCGTCTGCTCGCCGACCATCTGGGCGGGAAGCGGGAAGTATTCCTCGATATTCTCCGTTGCGGTGATCGGCACGCCCGCCGTGACCTTGCCCACAAGCGGAACCTGACGAATGGACTGCGCGAACTGAACGACAGGATCCTGCTCGCCGTCCGTAATCTCGATCGCGCGCGGCTTGGTCGGATCGCGGCGAATGAGGCCTTTCTTTTCGAGACGGTCTAGATGGCCATGCACGGTAGAGCTCGAAGCGAGTCCGACGGCTTCGCCGATCTCGCGCACGGATGGGGGATAACCCTTGTCCTTGACTTCATTCTTAATAAATTCCAATATGGCGGATTGACGGTTGGACATCTTCGACACCTCGAAGCCCTCCTACTGACTTGAAAATTCATATGACAAATTATAACACAGAACCGGAGTTCGTACAAACATTCGTTCTTAGGGAACTTGCGTTCGCAAAATCGTTGACTCAAACATATGTTCGTGGTATTCTCGTATCAGAACAAACGTTTGGGGTGGATGAGATGGTACAAGTACAGCTGCTCGGTTCGGATTCGCTGAAGGCTAATGATTATACATATATGAAGAGGGATAGCGGGGAGGGGCGAGCTTCCGCTTCGACCGCGCGAGTCGAGCGCACGGCATTGGCGATCACTTTTCAATCGATCGTCTCCTTTAAGGGACTGCGGCTGTTTTTGATTCCGATTGTCGCACTGCTGATCTATGCGGGACTGTCCATGATGACTGCATCAGCCGAGCCCGATTCCGTCCGTCCGGCTGCCGCAACGGAAGCGACCGTGACCGTAGACAGCGGAGATACGCTTTGGGCGATTGCCGAGGGTGCCAAGCCTGCCGGCATGAAGACGATCGCGGCCGTGCACCTGATCATGAAGCGCAACGGACTGACGTCATCCACCATTGCTTCCGGTCAACGCTTGGTCCTTCCGGCCAAGCTGTCCGATAAAGTCGAATAGGAACGCACGTTCTTATCCCTTCGATATTCGCATTACGAATCTTTCTTGAATAGACTATCCTTAATCGACCGATGCATATCGGTCTTTTTGCTTTAGCCTCGCCTTGACATTCCCCTTGCGATATTGTCAAATTAGAAGAGGCAACACGGGAGGTGACCCTATGGAATTCGACAAACTGATCGCTCGGATTAACGAGTTGGCACATAAACACAAAACGATCGGATTAACCGAGGAAGAGACTTTGGAGCGACAAAAGCTGCGCAAGCTTTATCTGGACAACTTCAAACGAAACTTCAGGCAACAGCTCGATCAGATCGAGTGGACGGACGAACCGCCCGAAAATACGATCAAGCATTGATACGCCCGTTTGCAGATTCCGATATTTAACGTCGTGAAAGATGGCATGATCGGTCTTATTCATGCGGCAACGCGGCGAAGCCGGCTTAAAGCCGGCTTTGCCTATACATAGGAGGGTATCCAGTGTCACGTTCATGGGAACGCGCCGTACAGCGCAATTCGAAGCAAATCAACAAACGCCGCAAAAAAGAGGGGAAGCAGAGTTTGTCCGCTCCTTCGGTGCAGATCGACCGGTTCAAAGGGCGAAGCTTCATTATGCCTTTCACGCTCGTGCTTCTGATCGTGTTCTATATTCTATTGTTTAAGCCTTGGTCCGCGAGCTTTGAACAGAGCGCCGGCATGTTCTGGGCAACAGTAGGCTGTTATGTGCTGCTCGCCGTATTTTACTTCCTCCGTCGGCCTTATTTAGCCGTCTCGAAGGACAGGCTGGAGACGCGCAAATTTGCGGGATACAAGACCCTTAAGCCGCTCGAGATTCGCAAAATCGTCCAGATGCCTGGCTATATCGTCGTAGAGACGATCAAAGGCGGCAACTGGGTGTTCACCAAGCTGATGAACCGGTATCCGCTGGATGCAATGTCCGTTCGGCTCAAGGAGTTTGCTGGACAGCATCAGATCGAGTGGGAAAACCGTGCTAAATAAGCCACGGACATTCGCTTTTCTATAAGTACGTTTCTACGGTTAAACCAATGATATTCGGGATTTGAACAATCGCGCACGGGAGAGATGGACGTCAGATGAAGATTCAAGCGGTAATGTTCGATTTGGACGACACGCTGTTATGGGATGACCGCAGCGTCAAGCAGGCCTTTGAGGCGACTTGCGAGCAGGCTGCAAGGGAAGCCGGCGTCGACGCAGCCGCGTTGGAAGATGCGGTGCGACGCGAGGCGCGTTCGCTTTATGAGACGTACGAGACGTTTCCGTTCACGCAAATGATCGGGATCAACCCTTTCGAAGGTTTGTGGGGGAACTTTAAGGCCGGGGAACATCAAATGTTCAGACGGATGGAAGCCATCGTCCCGGATTATCGGCGTGAAGCATGGACGCGCGGACTCAAGACGCTTGGCGTGGACAGCCCGGAGCTGGGCGCCGAGCTTGCCGAGATGTTTCCGGCCCAACGCCGGAAGCTGCCGCTTGCCTATGAGGAAACGTTCGAGGTGCTCGACGCGCTCAAGGGGAATTACAAGCTGCTGCTCTTGACGAACGGGTCTCCCGATCTTCAAGAGGAGAAGCTTGCGATGACGCCGGAGTTGATCCCCTATTTTGACGAGATCGTCATCTCCGGACAGTTTGGGGAAGGCAAGCCGTCGCCGAGGCTGTTCGCTCACGCGCTGCAGCGACTCGGGCTTGAAGCGGAGGACTGCGTCATGGTCGGCGACAAGCTGACGACCGACATCAAGGGCGCCAACGGCGTCGGGATGATCTCAATCTGGATCAACCGCCACGGAGCCGTACGCGGCGACGAGATCGTGCCGAGCTTCGAGATTGCCAGCTTGAGCGAGTTGCAGCCGCTCCTTAACAAGCTTTCCGCGGAATGACAAAAGCGCCGGATCCCCGATGAAGGGATTCGGCGCTTCTTTTTCGTTTAAGGGAATTATTTAACGAATGCGGGATCCTCGAAAGGATGCGCGATCCAGCCTTCGGTCTCAATGAACAGGCGGACGGCAACGACCTTCTTGGAGTCGGTCAGGGTAAAGAAGTGAACGCTGCCCTCCGGTACGGAGATAACGTCGCCGGCGCTCAGGATGACGTCGAAGTAACCTGTCTCTTCGTCGCCGCGGATGATGAAGATACCTTCGCCGGCCGTGATCGCCCGGACTTCGTCTTCGGTGTGCGTATGGATCTGCTCGAACTTCTTCAGCAGCTCTTCGATATTCGGCGTGGACTCGGACAATACGACGATGTCCCAGGTCTTGTAGCCGCGGCGCCCGGCGAGGTCGCGGATCTCGGCATCGAAGGTCGACAGGATCTCGGCTTTGTCATCTGCGCTCAGGTCGAAGTTCTCTTGCAGGCGCTCAGGCAGCTTGGAAGGATTCCAGTGCTCGTAAAGCACGCCTTGCGTGTCTAGAAAGGAACGGACGTTGTCTTCTCCCTCGATCAGCTCGTTCGTATTGCGAACGCGAACTTTTGCCATTTGTTATTCCTTCTTTCCCACTATGAATTTAAGTATTTGTTGACTAGATTATAATCTTTGCCACGCCATTTGTCGACACATCCAACCTGATCTTTTCGTGAATAAAACATTCTGCTACTATAGAAGTTAATGATTTTACCCATGAAGTTACCCGGAAAAGGATGATACGTCTAAATATGACTTTAACCGATACGAAAGCCCCATTGCAAGAGCTGCTCAAGAAGCGGATCCTGATCCTCGACGGCGCCATGGGCACGATGATTCAGCAGGCAAACCTGACGGCGGACGATTTCGGAGGCGAAGAGCTCGAGGGGTGCAACGAAATGCTCGTGCTGACCCGTCCGGACGTCATTCAAGGCATTCATGAGCAATATCTTGCAGCGGGCTCCGACATTATTGAGACCAATACGTTCGGCTCTACTTCAGTCGTGCTGGCAGAGTACGACATACCCGAAAAGGCGAGGGAGATCAACCTGGCTGCGGCGAGGCTCGCTCGCGAGGCTTGCGACAAGTATACGACGCCGGACAAGCCGAGATATGCCGCAGGCGCGCTCGGGCCGACGACCAAGACGTTGTCGGTTACGGGCGGCGTGACGTTCGATCAGTTGGTCGAGGATTATCGCGAGCAGGTCGTCGCGCTTATGGAAGGCGGCGTGGACGCGATCCTGATCGAGACTTGCCAGGATACGCTTAACGTCAAGGCGGCGAGCATCGGCGTCCGGACGGCGTTCGATCTGATGGGACGGACGCTGCCGATTATGATCAGCGGTACGATCGAACCGATGGGCACGACGCTGGCCGGCCAGAATATCGAGTCTTTTTACGTCTCGCTAGAGCATCTGAACCCGGTGTCGTTCGGATTGAACTGCGCGACGGGCCCCGAGTTCATGCGGGATCATATTCGCACGTTGTCCGCGATCGCGAAGTCCGGCGTCAGCTGCTACCCCAACGCCGGATTGCCTGACGAAAACGGACATTATCACGAATCGCCCGAATCGCTGGCACGCAAGCTGCGCGCCTTCGCCGAACAGGGCTGGATCAACATCGCGGGCGGCTGCTGCGGCACGACGCCGGCACATATCAAGGCAATTGCGGACGCGATGGCCGATGTCGCGCCGCGCGTTCAGAACGGCGAGCACCCGCCCGCCGTCTCCGGCATCGAGACGGTCTATATCGAGAGCGAAAATCGTCCTTACATGGTAGGCGAGCGCACGAACGTGCTCGGCTCCCGCAAGTTCAAGCGGCTTATCGCCGAGGGCAAGTACGAGGAAGCTTCCGAGATCGCGCGCGCCCAGGTCAAGAGCGGCGCGCATGTCATCGACGTCTGCCTGCAGGATCCCGATCGCGACGAGACGGAGGACATGAAGAAGTTCCTCGACTTCGTCACGAAAAAAGTCAAGGCGCCGCTGATGGTCGACACGACCGATCCGGCCGTCATCGACATGTCGCTGAAGTATATCCAGGGCAAGACATTAATTAACTCCATTAATCTCGAGGACGGCGAAGAGAAGTTCGAAAAGGTCGTGCCGATCCTTCACAAGTACGGCGCGGCCGTCGTCGTCGGTACGATCGACGAGCGCGGACAGGCCATCACGCGGGAAGACAAACTCGAGGTCGCCATACGCTCGCACGATTTGCTGGTGAACAAATACGGCTTGCAGTCGGAGGATCTGATTTTCGACGCCCTCGTTTTTCCCGTCGGCACCGGCGACGAGCAATACATCGGTTCCGCCAAGGAGACGATCGAAGGCATCCGGCTCATTAAGGAACGGCTGCCGAAGTGCCAGACGATTCTCGGCGTCAGCAACATTTCATTCGGTTTGCCCGAGTCCGGCCGCGAGGTGCTGAACTCCGTATTTCTGTACGAATGCACGAAGGCGGGACTCGATTACGCAATCGTCAACACGGAAAAGCTCGAGCGCTATGCTTCCATTCCCGAGCATGAGCGCAGACTTTCCGAAGAGCTGCTCTACAATACGAACGACGCGACGCTCGCCGAATTTGTCGCCGCTTTCCGGGATAAAAAGGTGGAAAAGAAGGTCAAAGCCGACAACTTGCCGCTGGAGGAGCGTCTCGCCGGCTATGTTGTCGAAGGCAGCAAGGAAGGCCTGCACGCCGATCTCGACGAGGCGCTCGCGAAGTATGCGCCGCTCGACATCATTAACGGCCCCCTCATGGCGGGCATGTCCGAGGTCGGACGTTTGTTCAACAACAACGAACTGATCGTCGCCGAGGTGCTGCAGAGCGCGGAGGTCATGAAGGCTTCCGTCGCGCATCTGGAGCCTCATATGGAAAAAGCGGACTCGGCCGTAAAGGGCAAGATCATGCTGGCGACGGTCAAAGGCGACGTCCATGACATCGGCAAAAACCTCGTCGAGATCATCCTCTCGAACAACGGCTACAAGATTGTGAACCTCGGCATCAAAGTTCCGCCGGATCAACTGATCGCCGCTTACCGCGCGGAGAAGCCGGATGCGATCGGACTGTCGGGGCTGCTCGTCAAAAGCGCGCAGCAGATGGTGTTGACCGCGCAGGACTTGAAGAGCGCCGGTATCGACGCGCCGATCCTCGTCGGCGGCGCCGCGCTGACGCGCAAGTTCACGAAGACGCGGATCGCGCCCGAATACGACGGCGTCGTGCTCTACGCCAAGGATGCGATGGACGGGCTCGACATCGCCAACAAGCTGAGCAATCCCGCCCAGCGGGCCGTGATCGAGCAGGAGCATCGGACCGCGCTCGCCACGCTCGAACGCGAGGAGGAGAAGCCTGCGATGCCCGCGCCGACGCGCGCCCGCAGCGCCAGCGTGTCGCCGGACGCGCCCGTGTTCACGCCGCCGGATTGCGATCGCCACGTGCTGCGCGATTATCCGCTTGCGCACGTATTGCCTTACGTGAATCTGCAGATGCTGATGGGTCACCATCTGGGTCTCAAAGGCAACGTCGAAGAGCTGCTTAAGGCGGGAGACGAGCGTACGACGCAGCTTAAGGAAACGATCGACGGCATTATGGCCGACGCGCAGGCGAACGGCTGGCTGAAGCCGCAGGCGATGTACCGCTACTTCCCCGCGCAGGGAGACGGCAACGACATCCTGATCTACGATCCGGACGACCGCAAGACGGTGATCAAGAAGTTTACGTTTCCGCGGCAGGCAGTGGATCCTTACCTGTGCTTGGCCGATTTCCTGAAGCCCGTAGAGAGCGGCGTCATGGACACCGTAGGCTTCCTCGTCGTGACTGCGGGCAACGGCACGCGCGAGCAGGCGGAGCGGTGGAAGGAAAACGGCGACTACCTGCGCTCGCACGCGCTGCTCGCTACGGCGCTCGAGGTGGCGGAAGGCATGGCGGAGCGGGTGCATCAGATCATGCGCGACAATTGGGGCTTCCCTGATCCGGCCGATATGACGATGAAGCAGCGCTTCGGCGCCAGGTATCAGGGGATCCGCGTTTCGTTCGGTTACCCCGCATGTCCGGACCTGGAGGACCAGGGGCCGCTGTTCGAGCTGATGAAGCCGGAGGATATCGGCGTTCAACTGACCGAAGGCTTCATGATGGAGCCGGAAGCTTCGGTGTCCGCGATGGTATTCGCGCATCCGGACGCCAGGTATTTTAACGTGGACAAGGCTTAAACGCTTGAATGATATGCTCTAATGAAGGCAGTCCCGGTCGCGTTTGCGATCGGGACGGTTTTTTTGTTGTCTCAAACAGCGGGCAATGAACGATCATTTCCCCGGAAAGCGCAGGATGCGACAATGAGTAACGCGAATCGCAAGGCTTGAAGCGTTATTTTCGACCGCACTCCGCCGATAGCGCTTTCGTTCGACACCGTTATTGCAATTGCGCGACAATTCACACAAATGAGCATGGAGCTGGTTCCGCAATCATTTCCCCGAGATGAAGAAATAAGCGCGGATCGCGCCTTGGGATCGAGCAAGCCGTTGCCGTGCGAACGTACATTCTGTACAATGAAGAATACGAGACGTAAATGATCGATACGATACGCAAAAGAATGGAGCGATGCGGCATGAACCCTTTGACGGGAAAAGCGGCGACGATGGAGGAATGGCTGGCGCATCTGAAGCTGAACCGGGAGGTCATGGAAAACGTGACCTACTGGCATACGCAGCCTGCCCGCCCCGCGCGGACTTCGCCGTTTCCGCCGGAGTTCGATCCGAGGCTGTCAGCCGCGCTCGGATCGCGGAATATCGCTTCGCTCTATACCCACCAGGCATTGGCGTTCGAATCGGTCCGCGCCGGCCGTCACGTCGTGACCGTCACGCCGACGGCGTCTGGCAAGACGCTGTGCTATAACCTGCCGGTGCTGCAGCGGCTGTTGACCGATCCGAGCGCGAGGGCGCTCTATCTGTTCCCGACGAAGGCGCTCGCCCAGGACCAGGTGGCCGAGCTGCAGGAATTGGCCGACATGATGGAGGTCGACATCAAGACGCATACGTACGACGGCGATACGCCGCCTACCGTCCGTCAGGTCATTCGCAACGCCGGCCATATCGTCGTGACGAACCCGGATATGCTCCACTCGGCCATCCTGCCGCATCATACGAAGTGGGTCAAGCTGTTCGAAAACCTCAAATATATCGTTATAGACGAGCTGCACGCCTACCGCGGCGTTTTCGGCAGCCATGTGGCCAACGTCATCCGCAGACTGAAGCGAATTTGCCGGTTTTACGGCAGCAATCCGCAGTTTTTGTGCGCTTCCGCTACGATTGCCAATCCGCGCGAGCATGCCGAGCGGCTGATTGAGGAGCCGTTTGCGCTCGTCGACGACAACGGCGCGCCGGCCGGGGAAAAGCATCTCGTCTTTTATAATCCGCCCGTCGTCAACCGGCAGCTCGGCATCCGGCGCTCCAGCGTGCTGGAATCGCAAAAGCTTGCGGCGCTGCTGCTCCGAAGCGGCATCCAGACAATCGTCTTCGCGCGCAGCCGCGTCCGCGTAGAGATCTTGCTCACGTACCTGCAGGAGCTGACAAGGCGCGAATTCGGACCCAAGTCGATTCGCGGCTACCGCGGCGGTTATCTGCCAAAGCTGCGCCGAGAGATCGAGAAGGGACTGCGAAGCGGAGAGATTCGCGGCGTCGTCAGCACCAACGCGCTCGAGCTCGGCATCGACATCGGCCAGCTGCAAGCCTGCGTGCTTAACGGCTATCCCGGCTCGATCGCAAGCACCTGGCAGCAGTCGGGACGGGCGGGGCGCCGGCATGGCAGCTCCGTCACGTTTCTCGTGGCCAGCAGCAACCCGCTCGACCAATACCTGATTCAGCACCCGGACTATTTTCTCGGACGTCCGCCCGAGGAAGCGCGGATCCACCCGGACAACCTGCTGATTTTGCTCGATCACATCAAGTGCGCCGCGTACGAGCTGCCGTTCGAGGCGGGAGATACGTTCGGCGGGGAGAAACTCGTCGACCTGCTCGAATTTCTTGCAGAAGAGAAGGTGCTGCACGAGAATGCCGGCCGCTGGTACTGGATGGAGCAGGCTTTTCCGGCGCACAGCATCTCGCTGCGCTCCGCGGCGCAGGAAAATTTCGTCATTATTGACATGACGGAAGGCCATCGCGTGCTCGGCGAGGTCGACCGGTTCGGCGCGCCGACGCTTATCCACGAAGAAGCGATCTATTTGCACGAGGGCGTTCAATATCAGGTCGAGAAGCTGGATTATCCGGAAAAGAAGGCTTATGTGCGCGAGGTCAACGTGGACTATTTCACGGACGCGAGTCTCGCAGTCGAGCTCAAGGTACTGCATGTGGACAAGGAGCGCGAATCGCCGGGCGGCGCCATCGTGCGTCAGTACGGGGAGCTGATGGTGACGGCCAAGCCGACCATCTTTAAGAAGATGCGTTTGCGTACGCACGAAAATATCGGTTCCGGCCCGATCCATCTGCCCGAAGAGGAGCTCCATACGAGCGGCTATTGGTTTTCCTTCTCGGAGGAAGCCGCCGCCGTTCGCAGCGCGAACGATATGCAATCCGCCCTGCTCGGGCTCGCCAACGTGCTCGTCCATCTCGCGCCGCTGCATCTGATGTGCGATCCGATGGACATCTGCGTCGTTCCCCAGGTGAAGGCCGTTCATACGAAGCAGCCGACGATCTACTTTTACGATCGGTATCCGGGCGGCATCGGACTTAGCCAGCGTCTGTACGAGAAGCATGACGAACTGCTCGCGGAGGCCGGGCGCCTCATCGAGGGATGCGGATGCCTGAGCGGCTGTCCGGCCTGCGTCGGACCGATCGAGGAAGTCGGCTTGCTCGGCAAAGACCTGGCGCTCGGGCTGCTGCAAAGAACGGCAGGTGCTGCAGGATGAGCAGTCTGCGCGATCGGTTGGACCGGTTGCGGGCCCATTCGGCTTCGTCCAAGGCGGCGGATGCACCGGAGGGGGGCGCTGCTGCTGACACGGCGGTCGCAGGCGGCACCGAGGCGGCAAGGGATAACGATGGGACGGCGAAAAGCGGACTCCATCAGGCGCTCGTCGCGTTAAACGTCGAGGAAGTCGACGGCGAGTACGGCAGCTTTCTGCGCCGTCGCGCGGTCTACCCCCTCGAGCACCGGCACGGCCACTACGTGCTGTCCGAGCTGATGTCCTGCGCCGGCAGACTGAAGCCGATTACGGCGCGGCAGAACCGGAAGCGGGAGCCGCAAGCGGCAGACGCCTCATCCGAGCCGGACAACATCGAAGCGCAGCGGCTTTTGTTCCTTGACACCGAGACGACCGGACTTGGCGTCGGCACGGGCAATTTGCCCTTTATGGTCGGATTCGGCTACGCCGACGGCGGGGCGGGGACCTTTACGGTGGAGCAGCTGCTGATCCGGCACCCCGGCGAGGAGCGGGCAATGCTGGCTTACCTGCTCGGCAAGTTCGCGGGGGTCACGCATCTGGTCACCTACAACGGTCGTTCGTTCGACTGGCCGGTGCTGACGAGCCGCTTCGTGCTGAACGGCTGGCGGCCGAGCGGCGTCGAGCCGGGGCATCTGGATTTCCTGCACCCTGCCCGCGCATTGTGGAAAAACACGCTGCCTTCCTGCAGGCTGAGCCGCATCGAGGAAGACCGGCTCGGCATCTTGCGCGGCGAAGACGTTCCCGGCTCGCTCGCGCCGGAGCTGTATATGAAGTATTTGAGCGACGGGGACGCTTCTCATCTGCGCGGCGTCTATATTCACAACGAGCGGGATATTTTGACGCTGGTCAGCCTGACCGTGCACTTCGGCGGCGTGCTCGAGGGCCGGCTCGGCGCCGAGTGGGCGCTGCCCGAGGAGCCGGAGGAGCTGTTCCGGACGGCAGCCTGGCTGGCCGATCACGGCGGCGAGCGGCACGCGGAGCGGCTGTTCGCGGCGCTGATCGCGGAGGGCACGCCGGGCGGCCGGTGGCTGCTGCCGGCCGCCGCGCGCCTCAAGAAGCTCGGCCGGCACGGGGAGGCGGCGGAGCTGTGGGAGCGGGCGGCGAGCTTCGCCGAATCGCGCCTGCTGCCTTCCGCGGAAGCGCATATCGAGCTCTCGATGTATTACGAGCATCGATGCAGGAAGCCGGCCGTCGCACTGGATTACGCCGTGCGCGCGCTTGAACTGCTGCAGCGGCGAACATCGCTGCGCCAGAGCGATCGCATGCGGGCGGAGCTCGATGCGATCAGGCACCGAATGGCGCGGCTTCGCCGCAAGATCGAAGCGATAGGCCGGCCCGGGTAAAATGCCGGGCCGGGCTGTCGCTTCTTTCTACGTCTTGATGGTTGCACACGACTCGACAAAAGGGTATTGTGATTCATATAAAAGCTGGCAGCATCATGAAGTGCAAGACAGCGTCAAAGGAGCCGAAAATGAATGTCGCAACAAATCGCGCTGCTCCGCGAAGACCGTTTCGCCGGGCGGCCGAAGGCGGTGCTGCTAGATCTCGACGGCACGCTTTACAGAGGAGAGACGCCGATCGAGGGCGCTCCGGGATTGGTCGAGGAACTTGAAGGAGCGGGCATCGCCTGCTGGTACTTGACGAACAATTCGACGCGCACGCCCGAGCAGGTAGCGGAGCATCTTCGCGGCTTCGGCATCCCGGCTGACGCCGAGCGCGTTATTACATCCGCGGCAGCCGCGGCGTATTACGCCAAGCAGCGCCATCCTGACGCAGTCGCATTCGTCATCGGCGAGCACGGCCTGAAGAGCGCGCTTGCGGAAGCGGGCATCGCGATGCCGGACGAAGCCGAACGCGCCCAAGGCGCGAAGGTGAATCTTGTCGTGCAAGGCCTGGACCGTGGCTTGAACTACGGACAGTTGACCGAGGCGCTCGGTTATTTATTGTCGGGCGCCGATTACTTGCTGACCAATCCGGATCGGCGGCTGCCCGTCGGCGACGGTTTTCTGCCTGGCGCGGGAAGCCTGGCCGCCCTGCTGGAGACGGCCAGCGACATCGCGCCGGTCGTCATCGGCAAGCCGTCCGGCATTATGATGCAGTATGCGCTGGACCTGGCGGGTATCGAAGCGGCGGAGGCCTGGGTCGTCGGGGACAACCCCCACACGGATCTCGCTGCGGGCCTTGCGGCCGGTTGTCCGACGGTGCTCGTCTTGACCGGCATATGCGGTCCGGACGATTGGCGCCGGCGCTGCGAGCGAGCGGGAGCGATGCCGGATGCGGTATGCGAGGGTCCGGCTGACGTACGTGCGTTGATTTCCAGGGCCGGGACTCGTTAGCGAACCGGCAGATACATAAATGAGGTACGGATTCGACGAAGGCTAGATGAGAACAGACCATCCGCGGGATGGCTGGAGAAGGGATGGAAGAACATGCCGGAATGGCCGGAAATGGACACCTATCGAAGACTGCTGTCGCCGCTCGTATGCGGGCAGATGATCCGGGAGGTTGTCGTGAACCGCGAAAAGACGATTAACGAACCTCCGGAATTGTTCATAGACGCGTTGAAGGGCAAGCGAATATTGTTTGTAGAGCGGAAGGGCAAGCACATCCTCTTTCACCTGGACGACGGAAACCGGCTTCTGCTGCACTTGATGCTCGGCGGCTGGATGTTCTACGGCCAAGACGGGCCGAAGAGCGACGACCACTATCAAGTCATCCTGACGCTCGACGATGGCAACCGGCTGTTTTTCGCGGGACTCAGGCTCGGATTTCTTCATCGGCTTAGCGCCAAAGCGGTGCTGGAGCGTCTGCACGATTTGGGACCGGATCCGATGGATCCGCGCTTGACCGAAGCCGCATTCGCGGCAAGGCTCAAAAAGCGCAGGGGACGGCTCAAGCCCGTACTGACCGATCAGAAGTTTCTTGCCGGCATCGGCAACTGCTATTCCGACGAGATCTGCTTCGATGCCATGATCCACCCTGCCTCGCAAATTTCGGCGCTGAAGGGCGAGCAGATCTCCGCGCTCTACGCTTCCATGCGCAAAGTGCTGACGGAAGCGGCCGACGGCGGCGGATACATGGAGCATCCTTTGACGGCGGGAGACGAGACGACAGGCGGCTTTTTGGACAAGCTGCTGATTTACGATCGCGGAGGCGAACCATGCCCCCGCTCCGGAGACGAGATCGTATTGGAAACGCTGGCGGGACGAAAAATGTTCTATTGTCCGGCGTGCCAGAAGGAAGCCTGACATGCCGGCCGTAGGCAGCCATGTGAGCACGCGGCGCGGATTTTACGAGGCGGCGCTCGCCACGAGTCGAATGGGCGGCCATGCGTTCCAGTACTTTCCGTCGAATCCGCGCACGCTTTTCTCCAAGCCGGTCGACGAGGCGGACGCATCCCGCTGCGCGGCGTACTGCCGGGAAGCAGGCATCGTCTCGCTGGGCCATTCCGCCTATGCGATCAATCCCGCCGCGACAGGCGACTCCGCCTCCCAGATGGAGCGTTGCGTGCTGGGCGATCTTGCGATCGCGGAGGCGTGCGGATCGATCGGCACGGTCATTCACTTTGGCGTCATCCGCGGCGACGACCCGCTGCAGGGCTATCGCGACATGATCGCCTGGCTGGACAGAACGCTGGCCCGTTGGGAAGGAAAGGCGAAGCTGCTGCTGGAGAATCAGGCCGGCAACCACGGCGACGCCGGCAAGACGCCGGAGGAGATGGTCCAGATCCGCTCGCTGTCCGCCTATCCGGACAAAATCGGCTTTTGCCTGGACACCTGTCATTTGTACGCCAGCGGAGAGTGGAACGGCGCCGATTGGACCGATTTTCAAACGCGGGCCTCAAAGCTCGGCTACTGGGAAAATCTAGCAGCCGTGCATTTGAACGACTCGCGCTATCCTTCAGGCTCGCGCAGGGACAGGCATGCGCCGATCGGAGAGGGCTATATCGGCGACGACGGCCTCCGGGAGCTGCTCGCCTCGCCTGAGATTCGACGGGTGCCCATCGTCATGGAGACGCCGCCCGATGCGGACGGCACGCACGAAAAACAGATCGCCCGCGTTCTTAAGCTGCTGCGCGAGGGAGACGATTCACGTGATTAACGTTTATTTGGACGATGTGCGGCCTTGTCCCGCCGGCTTTGTGGCGGCACATACGGCAGCGGAATGCCTGCTGCTGCTCCGCGAATACGAAGTGGATATCCTGTCGCTCGATTACGAGCTCGGGTACGGGCAGCCGAGCGGGTTCGCCGTTGTGGCCGGACTCATCGCCTCGGGCACGCATCCGCGAGAGGTGTACGTTCATTCCTCCAGCATGATGGGCCGCGCCCAGATGGTGAAGGGGCTGCGCGATGCCGGTATCGCCGGGCTGATCGTGCATGACGGTCCGATGCCGGCGGCGGTGCTCGAAGCGGCGGCGGTCAAAGGCGCCGGCGGAGAGAAGGGCGAATCGCCGTGACCGAATGGGAAGCCAGGACCTGGCAGCGAGAAATGGAAGACACGGATGGCGCGCTCGCGCTGTTCGTATATACGCCGCTTTGCGGCACTTGCGCGCTCGCGAGGCGAATGCTCGAGGTGGCCGAGGCGTCTCTGACTGACGTTCGGATCTCCTCGGCGAACATCAACTTGATGCCGGGACTCGCGGAAGCATTTCAGATCGAGAGCGTTCCCTGCTTGCTGCTGCGGCGGTCGGACGGCTCATGGAATAAGATATACCGATTCGGATCGGTCGTGGAGGTCAGGGCGCGGCTCGTCGAATCGTTCAGGGGAGAGGGAAACGATTATGATCGAACTTAAAAATATCGTATGGCGCCGCGAAGATCGGGAGATTTTGCGCGGCGTCGATCTGACGGTCAAAGCCGGAGAGCGCTGGGTGCTGCTTGGCCGCAACGGCTGCGGCAAATCCACGCTGCTCGAAATGATTTCGGGTTATCTATTCCCGACAAGCGGTACGGTCGATATTCTCGGCAACCGATACGGGCGCGTCGACGTGCGCGAAGTACGCAAAAAAATCGGCAATATCGGCCCGTCGCTCATCGAAAAGCTCATTCCCCGCGACCCGGTCTGGGAGATCATCGTCGGCGGGATGAACGCTTATTTGCGTATTTACGAGGAGATATCCGACGAAATAAAGGAAAGAGCGCTGGCGGAGCTTGACCGCGTCGGACTCGGCTCGCGCGCCGAGCAGCCGTTCGGGACGCTGTCCCAGGGCGAACGCAAAAAGGCGCTGCTCGCCCGGACGATGATGGCCGATCCGCAGCTTCTGATTATGGACGAGCCATGCGCCGGACTTGACCTGTTCGAGCGGGAAAAGTTTCTGGATTCGCTTGAATCGCTGTCCAGGCGCGTGGAGGGCATGTTGTACGTGACGCATCATATCGAAGAGATCGTGCCGTTGTTTACGCATGTGGCGCTTATGGCCGAGGGACGCATCATCGCGGCCGGTCCCAAGCGCGAGGTGCTGACGGCGGAGCTGCTGCGCGACGCCTACGAGGTGCCGGTCAACGTACGCTGGGTCGAAGACAGACCGTGGATCACGGTTGAAAAGGAGGGGTAACGTGTCGGCATTCATAGGAACGAGCAACCCCGGGTTCGCGCCTTTCGCGATGGAGGAGATGCGCAGGCGCTGGCCGGACGTCTCGTTGTCGGGCCTTGCGCCAGGCGAGACCTTTAAGCTTGTCGTCTCCGGCACGGACGACCGCGAGCTGGTCCGCCAGCTTCGCATGGACGAGCCCGTCTTTTTGCGCCACCTCTTCCCGGTGCGGGAGGAGCTCGACATCCCGCAGCACGCGGAGGAGGTCGCATCTTCCCTCGTCCGCTTCGCGGGTTCGCTGTCGGACGAAGTTAAGGGCGCCAAGGTTGCGGTTCAGGTACGCAAGTCGCAGGACAGTCCGTTCCCTTTTTCGTCGGCCGAAGCCCGCGACCTCATGGTGCCGGCGCTGCTGGAGTCGAGAGCGGAGGGCGTGTCCCGCGGGGCGAAGTGGATCGTATCCGTTTACGCGGCGAAGCGGACCCTTTATCTCGGTTTGTCCGAGCCGGCCGACAATCTGTCCGACTGGCCGGGAGGCGCCGTACGGTTCCGCCGCGAGGAAGGACTCATCTCCCGAGCGGCCTTCAAGCTGCTCGAAGCGGAGCAGACGTTTGACCTGCCTTTCGAACGGTTTACGAACGCGCTTGACCTCGGCGCCGCGCCTGGCGGATGGACGTCCGTGCTCCTGGAGCGCGGCCTTCGCGTGACGGCGGTCGATCCAGCGGAAATGGACGAGTCGCTCGCGGGGCATCCGAGGCTGCGTCACATGCGTCAGAACGCGGCGGACATTTCCTTCGCGCCGGGGACGTTCGACCTGCTCGTCTGCGACATGAGCTGGGATCCGCACCACACGGCCCGGATCGTGAAGCAGCTGGCGCCGGCGCTGTCGGCAGGCGCATCCATCATCGTTACGCTCAAGCTCATGTACAAAAAGCCGATGCAGACAATCGTCGACCTGCTCGGCTCGTACGAGGAGACCTTCGATATCCGAAGGGTCAAGCAATTGTTCCACAACCGGGACGAAGCGACGGTCTGGATGCGCAAGTAGCCGTGTTTGGGGGTCCCTTCGCAGCCGATATTCGAGTTCGGTCCTTCCCTTAACGATCGCAGCATGCTATAATCGGACCCATATGATTGACGCACGCACGGGAAAGCATCCCGCGCCGAACCGGATCCCTTCGGGATTGCCGGTTTTGGCGCGGTTTTTTGTTTTTATTGCGTCCGCGCGATTGTTGCGAAGGGAGGAACGGGGCATGAAAGGGGAAAATGCGCGGCATCCGCTGCCGATATTGGAGCTGGGTCAGCTCGTATCGAACCGGTACAGGATCGTCGGCGGACTGGGCCGGGGCGGGATGGCACGCGTCTATCTGGCAGAGGACTTGAAGCTTGGCGGGAGACTGCTGGCGCTCAAGCTGACGCGTACGTACGACGATGCCCGGCAATTTATCGACGAGGCGAGGCTGCTGAGCGACTTGCGTCATCCGGGCCTGCCGGAGATCGTCGATTACGAGCCGCCGGACGAGCAAGGGCTTGCGCTGATCGTCATGACCTATGTCGAAGGCGAGACGCTCGCCGACCGCATGCGCAAGCACGGGATGCGCCTGCCGTTCGGGAAGGCGCTGCGCTATTTGCTTCAGCTGGCGCGGACGCTGCAATATTTGCATGCGCAGCGGCCGCTCGTCGTTTTCCGCGACCTGAAGCCGGCAAATGTCATGATCGACAGCAGGGACGATGCGATTCTGATCGACTTCGGCATTGCCAGGGAGTTCAAGCCGGGCGCGGCGAAGGATACGATGATGCTCGGAACGCCCGCATTTGCGGCGCCGGAGCAGCTGCGGGGCGAGCAAAGCGATGCCCGGACGGATCTGTACGGGCTCGGTGCCCTTGCCTATTATCTGCTGACGGGCGGCGGCTTCTATGACCGCACGGGCGCAGGCGGGCGGCAGATCTGGCAGCGCGACGCGCCGCCGGGATTCGTCGCGTCCGTGGAGCGGCTGCTGTCCGAGCGCCCGGAAGCTCGGCCGGACGGCGCTTCTGCCGTCGTAAGCGATTGGCAGGACTATGCAGCCTCCGCGGGAGCGCATGAGCTGGGCGGACCGTTGCTACAGCAGCAAGAACGGCATGCGCAAGCAAGCCGGAACGCTGCAAGCCGCTTCCGTGGCAAAGCGGTCCGGATCGCGGCGATTTTGTCGGCCTACCCAGGCGCGGGCGCAACTTTTCTGGCTCGGTTGCTGTCGTCCCGGCTCAACCTGCTCGGCGTCGCGCATGCCTTGACGGAGTGCCCCGGCGTCGAGCCCGAGCTTTACCGCTGGCTGGACGGCGGCCGGCGCATGCCGGTCCGTGCGGCGTTCGCGGATCCGTCCGGCGCAGGCTCCGTGTCTCCGTCATGGCGGGAGGGGCATGCCGATTATTATCCGCTTCGTCCGGACGATCCGCCGGGCGGCGCACCGGGGCCGGGCTTTGCCGCCTGGCTGGACGCGATCGGCGTGCCGCTCGTGCTGCTCGACGTATCCGGCGCCTGGCAGAATGCGCAGGTGTCGGCCTGGCTAGCAATGCATGCCGACGCTTTGTTCGCGGTGGCCGATCCGCTGCCGGTCAAGTGGACGGAGCGCCGGCAGCGCGGCTGCGCGGAGCTGCTGGCGGCTGTGTCGAGCGCCGGCGCGGCCACGGGCTGGATCGCGAACCGCGACCTGGACTTTCCGGGGCGAAGCGAATGGCTCGGCCTGTTTCCGGAGCGACCGCTGCTCGCGGTGCCGACCTTGCCGCCTGAAGACACGGTTGCCTGGCTCTGGCTGGGCGGAGACGTCGCGCTGTCGCGGCGCGCGGCAGCCGATGCGGATGCTTTTTGCGCCCGTCTGCTGGGGTGAACCGCAAGCCGCCATTTGGGGCGTTGCGCGTCGACGCGGGGCGTCGGACCAGCGGCTTCCGGGAATGTATGCTTCATCCATTCGATCTCGCAAGGTCGTCATGGTACAATAGATGTCAGCGGATTCAGACGCTTATTCCAGATTCCGTAGTACGTAGAGACAGAGGTGGACGAACATGAGCGAACGTATATTGATCATAGAGGACGAAGACGGCATTGCGCGCATATTAGAGCTCGAGCTCAAGCACGAAGGCTATGAAGTCGGCCGTGCGGCCGACGGCCGCACGGGCCTGGAGATGGCGCTGAGCGGCGAATGGGACCTTCTGCTGCTGGACGTGATGCTGCCCGGCTTGAACGGCGTCGAGGTGCTCCGCAGGTTCAGGCAGAATGACAACGCGGTACCCGTCATTCTGCTGACGGCCCGGGACACCGTTCCGGACAAGGTCAGCGGCTTCGAGCATGGCGCCAACGACTACGTGACCAAGCCCTTCGCTATGGAAGAGCTGCTCGCGCGCGTGCGGAACCTGCTGCGGATTTTCAAGGCTTCGCGCGAGGGAGAGAGCGAGGATGCGCTCAAGATCGGGGATCTGACGATCGAATTGATCACGCGCAAGGTGTACCGCAAGGACCACGGCATCGACCTGACACCGCGCGAGTTCGAGCTGCTGCTTTATTTGGCGCGACATAAGGGCACGGAGAAGACGCGGGATGAGATTTTGTCCGACGTATGGGGCTACGAATATATCGGGGATACGAATGTCGTCGACGTGTACATCCGTTATTTGCGCCAAAAGATGGACAAGGGTTACCGGCATAAGCTGCTTCACACCGTTCGCGGCGTTGGCTACATGCTCAAGGAGCCCGAAGTATGACGCTGAGGCTTCGCTTCACGCTTTTTACCGTTTTTTGGTTGATTTTTATTTTGATTCTTTACAATGTGTTCGTCTATTACTTCGTCATCAAGGTGACGACACGCGGCGAGCTGCAGCTGCTCTCGAGCAAGGCCGACCTCGTCATGGAGACGCTCCGCAAAAATGAGATGGCGGGTATCGACGACACCGCGCTGCTTAAGGACATGTACAATGTCAATGAGATGATGCGCATCGTCACGCCGGATTCGCGGGTCGTGAACTCGGTCGGGGTAGATAAGCAACTGCTCGCCCTGCCCAAGGAAGTCCGTACGGTATCGCATTCGGACACGATCAAGGTGGACGGGCACCGGGTACTGACCTGGTCCGTCCCGATCTACGACAACCATCGTTTGATCGGGCAGATCGACAGCGCGCGTTATTTGACCGCGCTCGACGGCTATCTGCAAATTTTGCTCGGCGCGCTTAGCGTGACGAGCGTCGGCGCGATCATTTTCGCCATTCTCGGTACCTACTGGTTCACGTCCCGGCTAACGGGACCGATCGGGCAGATGGTCCAGACGATGCGTGAGATCGACCGGAGCGGCAAGCTTCAGCGGGTAAAAATGGGCCGGGAGGAATCGGTGGAGCTTCAGCAGCTCATCCGCGCGTTCAACCAGATGATCGAGCGGCTGGACCGGACGATCGAGCGCCAGAAGCAATTCGTCGCGGATGCTTCGCACGAGCTGAAGACGCCGCTCACCGTCATCGGCAGCTATGCGGACATGCTCAAGCGCTGGGGCCGGGACGACGTCACCGTGCGCGACGAGGCGATTGAAGCGATCGCGCGCGAGACCGAGCGGCTCAAGAAGCTGACGCTCTCGATGCTGACGCTGGCGGAGGCCGAGCAGGACGATTGGCTGAACAAGAGCCGGTTCGATATCGTGTCTATCGTTAACGATTTGTCCGGCGTGCTGCGCGCCACGTTCCTGCGGCATATCCGGGTTCATGCCGGCTCGAATACGGTTCAAATGGTCGGAGACAAGGACAAGATCCGTCAGATGATCCTGATTTTCCTGGACAATGCAATCAAATACAGCAAAGAACCGATCGACGTACGCATCCGATCGGAGAAAAATACGGTTCGCATCGAAGTGACGGACTACGGCATCGGTATTTCGGAGAACGAGATTCCGTACTTGTTCGAACGATTCTACCGCGTGGACGAAGCTCGGCATCGTGCGACGGGCGGCAGCGGGCTCGGACTGTCCATTGCCAAGCGGATTATCGACCTGCACGGCGGGACGGTCGAAGTGTTCAGTAAGCCCGGGAGCGGCACGACCATCGCGATTGCGCTTCCGTACAAGTAGGGGGTCTGCGCGATAGCTGTAGTTTTGCCGCGCGCAAGAGCCTTCGTAATACTGCCGCTTGGCCGAGGACAAAGGTTTTAGTTCCTATAGCATAGAGTATAAAAATTGGCGGAGATCCAGACGGGGAAGCGCGCATCCGGCGTGCCGGCGCTTTTCGATGGTTTGCGGGCCGAGAACCTGCGACTGCACATGTATTTTCTGTCGACCCGCGGCACGTGATGAAATACATGCAAAAGTGCAGGTAAATTCAAAGCACAAGCCGCAAATGAGGCTAATGCAGGAAAATAACTGCACGTTAGCATCTATCCTGTATAAAAGGGCCGACCTCATCGGAAAAAGATGGTTATTTGTACGCATCCCGCAATTTATGAAAATACCGTCAGTGCGGCTTTCCCTGACGGTATTTCTTATGTGAAATGGGCGAGAAGCGCGATGCTAGAGTACGCGCTTCGCGGTTTTGTAATGGGTTTTCCAATAGGAGGCGCTCAGGCTTGTGATCGTGACGCCGGGCTTGCCGTACGTATGAAGAATTTTGTCGTTGCCGATATAGACGGCGACATGTCCGATCTTAGAACTGTTGCTGGATTTGAAAAAGACGAGATCGCCTTTTTTGAGCTCGGATTTGGCTACCGTCTTGCCCTTGGTCGCTTGCGCGCTGGAGACGCGAGGGAGCTTTACGCCGTATTTGCCGAATATATATTGGGTGAAGCTGGAACAGTCGAACACTTTGGTCGTGCCGGTCGGCGCGCCAAGACGATATTTGACGCCTAAATATTTTTTGCCGAGCGTGATAATTTTATCTGCTTTAACAGTTGTCGTTGCAGCCGCGGAGGCTTTGGGGGCGGAAGCGAAAAGCGTTCCGGAAACGGCAATGGCGGCGCAAAGTCCCAGACTGGCGATTTTGCGGATCAAACGGCTGCGAATGTTTATGCTCATGTTGTGGGGATCCTCCGTCCGAATGGTTCGGCTCGCTAGGGCCTTTTATTTAACCCAACTATAACAGATGCCAAACAACCTACAATTTTCCAAAAAGAACAAGAGTCGCATAATACTGCGGCTCTTGTCGGTTTCTTAGAGACGGATGAGAAATCTCTCATTCTCACGAGCGGTTTGCGAGCTGCTGCGTACCCGATATAATGAGGGTGAAAAAAGAGAGGGATGGGATTAATGAAAATGAGAGTTTCCGCCGTTCAATTCGCGCTGAAAGACGTAAAAAGCGTGGAGGAATGGAGTGCCCAAGTCAAGCACTACGTCCGCAACGCGGCTGAATACGGCTCGCAGTTCGTGCTGTTTCCCGAGTTCATCACGACGCCGCTGCTCGGCATCGGCGAGGAGCCGGGCGGCGCGGGCCGCCCGATCGGCACGCTTCCCGATTACACGGAGTTGTACACAGGGCTGTTCTCCGGATTGGCGCAGCAATACGGTATGTTTTTGTTCGGCGGAACGCATGTGACAAGGCGTGGCGATACGCTTCGCAATACGGCCTTTTTGTTCAAGCCGGACGGCAGCTGGCATACCCAGGACAAGCTTCATATTACGCCGACGGAGGTGGAGTCCTGGCATGTGCAGCCCGGCGACGGCGTAGAGGTCATTGATACGCCGTATGGCAAGATCGGCTTGCTCACGTGTTACGACATCGAGTTTCCCGAGATCGTGCGCATGGTTCGCGCCAAAGGCGCGAACGTCATTTTCTGCCCGTCCTGCACGGACGACCGGCACGGCTTCTACCGGGTGCGCTACTGCTGTCATGCCAGAACCGTAGAAAATCAAATTTACATCGTGACGACAGGAACGGTCGGGTCGCTGACGACCGTCGACTTTATGCGTGCGAACTACGGCCAGGCCGCCATCATTGCGCCAAACGATATTCCGTTTCCGCCGCGGGGCATCCTGAGCGAAGGGGATACGAACACGGATATGCTGATTACGGCGGATCTCGACCTGTCGCTGCTCGACGAGGTGCGCGAAGCGGGCTCCGTCACGACCTGGCGGGACCGCAGAGTCGATCTGTATACGGACTGGCAGTAAGAAGGGAGCATCGATATGCGCAAACGACTCGTCGTATCGGACGGGAGCCGAACCGTCGAAGCCGTCATCCGTACATACGCGCGGGAGGACTTCAAGGCACTGATTGAGGTTCAGGCGGAGAGCTTCCCGCCGCCCTACCCGTCCGAGTTGTGGTGGAACGAAGCGCAGCTCGAGGCGCATGTGACGAAATTTCCCGCGGGCGCGCTCTGCGTCGAAGTCGACGGGCGGATCGCGGGCTCCATGACGGCGCTCAGGCGCACGCTTGCGGACGGGGACGGACATAGCTGGGCTGAGGCGACGGATGACGGCTACATTCGTAACCATGAGCCTGACGGGGACACATTATACGTGGTCGATCTTTGCGTCAGGCCTGCGTATCGAACGCTTGGCTTGGGCAAATGGCTTATTCAATCCATGCATGAGACGGCCGTCCATCTCGGCTGCCGCCGGCTGCTGAGCGGCGGACGAATGCCAGGCTATCACAAGCACGCGGATAGTCTGACGCCCGAGCAATATTTGGAGGAAGTGACGGCCGGGCGGCTTCGCGATCCCGTCGTTTCCTTCTTGCTCCGCTGCGGGCGTATGCCCGTCGGCGTCGCGCGCCATTATCTCGACGACGAGGAATCGTGCGGCAACGCGGCGCTCATGGAATGGCGCAATCCGTTTTTCGTATAGATCTCGTCTCACGCCTGTCAACTGCTTAACACCTTCTTGCGGGAAGGTGTTTTTTTGTGTTTCGTCTTGCCCATCCGGACCCAACTTGCTTTGAAAAGCAACAAAATCCCGAAATTTTTCAACCCTTCCTTCCGCTAAAAAATCTAATATAGGTGAAGGTGACGCGGCCGTGGAGCCGTGTGCCGATTAAACGCATATGCGGAGGTTACGGATAGATGAGCAACGATTTGAAACCGCCGAGAGGACTTGCCAGCCTGGAGCGGTTCGATCTGCTGCCCTTGCTGCGGGACGGTGTGCAGGTACACTACGAAGGCAGTATCGACAAACAAGGCTACAACGCGGATTGGGACTGGCTGCTTTACAAGGATGGCGATGAGTTCGTTATTTTTGACGTCGACGGTCCGGGCTGCATTTACAATTTCGTGCAGCATCGTTATCCGGACAGTCCGGAGCCGACGTTTCGATTTTATTTCGACGGAGAGTGTTCGCCTCGCTTTGAGATCAGGCATTCCGAATTCGGAATGAAGGCACCGTTCTTATCGCCGCTCGCCGGCGCGTATCTCGGGCCGGAAGAAGGCGGGCGCGGCCCGATCCGCGTCGTGCGCAGCTTCGTGCCGATGCCGTACGCGAGATCGTGCAAAATCACGACCGATATTCGGTTGAAGGGAGCGGCCAAAGGGGACGGCGGCTGGGGACATGTCGTCTATCATTCGTACGCGGAGGGAGACGGCGATATCATTACTTTCACGGGCAAGGAGTCCTATGACCGTACGATTGACATCTGGAGCCGCGTCGGCGAAGACCCGAAGCCGGACGTGCCGTCAGAATCGACCGCTCATCGGGAGCTCTCGATCCCGCCGGGCGGCTCGGCCGTCGTCTTCGAGGCCGCGGGAGCGGGCTGCATCGTCTCGATGCTGGCCGAGACGCCGGGAATCGGCGCGAACGATCTGTGGATACGCGCGACATGGGACGGACATGGTGCGCCGGACTTGGAAAGCCCGATCGGCGCATTCTTCGGCAACGAGCTGGGGATAAACGCCATTCGTATCCTTTCCCATGGCACCCGCGCGGACGGCGTCTCGTACAACTACTTCCCGATGCCGTTCTGGCGAGGCGCGCTTGTCGAACTCGTCAATAAGGGAGACAAGGCGATTCAAATCGCAAGCTGGGACGTTCGCAGCGCATCCGCGGAGTTAGCTCTTGAGCGATATTCGGAAGGACTGGCAGGTTACTTCCGTTCCTCGTCTTATCGCGAATCCAGTGCGACGCGCGGAGCGGATGCCGTCATCGGACGCATCGCAGGGAAGGGGCATATGGTTGCGGCGCAAGTCACAGCGTTTGCCCGCAAGCCCGGCATCGTCAGCTGCGAAGGCGATGTTCGCGTCTACATCGACGGCATTGCGACGCCGCAAGTCGAGAGCGACGGCTCAGAGAGCTATGTCTGCTACGGTTGGGGCTTCCCGACGCCGCCGGAGACGAATCCTGCGAGCGGGTACGACGGGCTGCCGAACAACCCTTGGTCGATGGTGCGGCTGTGCGCGGGCGATTGTTATCCTTTCAGGGAGCAGCTGGTTTTCGGCATCGAGTCGGGCGACTATAACAATCAATACTTACGTCATTCGGGCATTTTGTTCTACTACGGCGTCGATGCGCCCGGTCTTCTGCTCACCGACGAGCTCGATATCGGGGACCGCGGCTCCGAGGAAGCGCACGGCTACGCCGCGAACGGCGGACGGGGCAGCTATTCGCTCGAGAGCGGCTACGAGGACGGAACGCATCGTCTGCTGAGGGATACGGGCAGGGAGATCGAGAACTACAGCGAGTTTACGGTCGCAATCGATCCGCGCAACGCCGGGGTCAGGCTGCGCCGCAGATCCGACCAGATCACGGGCCGGCAGCGGGCGTTCGTTTACGTCGACGGCGAACGCGTCGAATCGCGCAGCTGGTACTTCGCCGACCGCAACCCATACAAGCGTTGGCTGGAGGACGAATTCGAGATTCCGGCCAAACACACCGCGGGAAAGACCGATATAACGGTGCGGCTGGTCTTCGAGCAAGAAGGCGAGAATAGGGTCTGGAATGAATTTTATTACTGGATTTACTCGCTCGTATAAAAAAGGAAGGCCGGCGCGGGCATGGATGCACCGGCCGTTCAACGTTCGGGCAAAATCAAGAAAATCGTAAAATCGTTCAACCTCCGGCCGTATCCTACGACTTATGATGAAAATAGACGAGCGCCCCCGGTTAACGCGCGGCGCGTGTCCCGCATAACTTGTCCGCGACACGCGAATCGGTTATATTCGAGGTCGAACGAAGGACAGCAGCCGCTCGGATCGGAGGATGCCGCGATGTACAAGGTGATGATCGTCGAGGACGAGATGCTCGTCCGCGTCGGGCTGAAGAGCTCCGTCGACTGGAGCAAATACGGCATGCAGGTCGCGGCCGATCTGCCCGATGGACAGTCGGCATGGGACTATTACGAAAAAGAAAAGCCCGATATCGTCATTACCGACATCCGGATGCCGCGGATGGACGGCATGCAGCTGATCGAACGGATTCGCGAGGCCGACAAGGCGACGCGCATCGTCGTGCTCTCCTGTCTGGAGGAGTTCGATCTGGCGCGCCGGGCCATGTCGCTTGGCGTCTCTAACTATATATTGAAGCTTACGATGACCGAAGCGGAGATCGGCGGCGTCCTCGAAAGCGTGCGCCGCAGCCTCGACGAGCAAAGCGCGCGCGGTCAACCGAGCGAAGGCAAGCCGCATCCCTCCAACCTGGACCTGGTGAAGGAGAAGATGCTCAAGGATTTTCTGTTTTACAACATTTTCTCCGCCGATGAATTCGAGCGCTTCGTCGTCAAGCACGGCTTGCGTCTCCAGCCGGTTCGGCTCGTCGCCTGCAAGATGGAGCTCAACCGCTTCGCGCGGATTCAGGACAAGTTCAAGGACGAGCACGGGCATCTGATCAAGATGACGCTGATTAACGTGCTTGGGGAGATCGCTTCGGCCGTGCGCCGCGGCGAAGCATTCTGCATCGACGACAAGCATTACGTCATTTTGCTCTCGTTCGAGGACGTGGCGTCCGAGCAGTCGATTCAGCAGGAAACCCATGCGCTTCTCAGCCGCATACAGGAAGCGATCTCCACGTACTTCGGCGCTTCGGCTTCATTCGGCGTGAGCGGCATCCGCAGCGGTTACAAAAACCTGCCCGCGCTATACGCCGATGCCGGCAAGGCGCTGAGGCATAAATTTTTGACCGGCACCGGACAAATGCATCGCGTCGGCCAAGCGCCCGACCTAATCGGCGTGCGCGCCCGCATCGCCCGTCTTCGGGATGCCGCGCCGCTGCGCGCGCTGCTGTCCCCGATCAAGCTTAAGGAATACGAGGCGTACCTGGCATCGCTCGAGGCGTCCCTGTCCGAGGACCGCAAGACGATCGAGTCGCTGCTTTTTCATTTTCTCCAATGGGTGGGCACGAGTCTGTACAACGACGTTCAAAATGAAAAAACGCTGCTCATGAACGTCACCGAACAGCTCGAGGAGGCGGACACGATGCTCGAGATGCTCGATTGCGTATCCGTTTTTTTCGCCGAAATCGTCGAAGAAACGCGCAACCGGCTTCATATGAGCAGCGACATCACCAAAGCGATCCATTATATCAAGCAGCATTACAAGGAAAACATCAGTCTGCAGGCGGTCGCCGATCACGTGAACCTCAGCTTCAGCTATTTGAGCTTTTTGTTCAAAAAAGAGCTGCAGATCACGTTTATCGATTACCTGAACCGGTACCGGATCGAGCGGGCCAAGGAGCTCATGGCGGCTACGCAGATGAAGTCGTACGATATCGCGGTCGAAGTCGGCTTTTCGCCGGAATATACGTATTTCAGCAAGGTGTTCAAAAAAGTGACGGGCCTGAACCCCAACGATTACCGCAGGCAGCGGACGAGCGGCCAGGCGGCCGTCGAATGAGGCTGCCGCACGCCTTTCGGAGTCTTCGCTCGCAGCTCGTGCTGTCGTACATGCTCATCAGCGTGCTCGTGCTGTCCGCCGGCACGTACTACGTTTATTCCTTTATGCTGAACCAGATCCGCGCGCAGAATGAACGGCTGCTGCTGCAGCAGTTCCAGCAGGTCGATCACAACGTCCACGGCGTCGTCAGCGAGGTGGACCGGCTGTCCAATCTGTTCTGGGTCGACGAGCAGATTCAGTATTTGCTCCAGAACATCTCGGACAAGCGCAACGTCGACTTCGTCAACTATCAGAACCTGCTGCAGAACCGCATCGAAACGTTTATTTTTAACTACAATTACATTCATTCGATCTATCTCACCGCGGAGCAGCAGGGCGTCGTGGGCGGCAATGCGGGACAGACGCTCGTGCAGACGGAAGAAGAGTGGGTGCGGCTTTTTTTCAAGTCCGACGCCTATTTGCGCTCGCAGCGCGAGTTTCCCAAGCTCATCGTGCAGGGCAACGTGAAGGAGTCGTACTACAACCCCTATAAGACCGGAGCGAACGATGCCACGCTGGTCAGCATGCTGCGCGGCGTGCGCAGCATCTACGAGCCGCGGACCAGCGGCACGCTGATTTTTAACATCGACGAGCGTTATCTCGCCTCCATGTACGCTTCGGACCTCAGGCCCGAGGACGGGGACATGTTCATCGCGGACAAGGACGGCGTCATCGTATCCAGCAACAACAAAGAGAAAATCGGCAAGGCGAGTCCGTTCGTGCCGCAAAAGGAAGGGGCGCCGGCGTACGGAAGCCGCGACGAGAAAGGCGGGCGTGTCCAGACGGTTTATTACAAGCTGCAGGATGCGGATTGGTATATCTTGAAGGAAGTGCCGCTCGGTCTGTATGCCGATCAGATTTATAAGATGCAGCGGGCCGTCGCGCTCTTTTTTATCGTCAGCCTCCTTATTATGTTCGCGCTCTCCTACTTATGGCTGCGCAAGATCATGAACCCGCTGCAGGTGCTCTCCGGCAAAATGAAGGATATGAGCCGGGGCGAGCTTGGCGTCACCTTCGACCGCGTGCCGGACAACGAGCTCGGAACGGTCATCCGGCGGTTCAACGAGATGTCGCTCAGCATCGTGGAGCTGATCGATAAAAACAACAGCATGCAGGAGCAGAAGCGGGAGACGGAGATCGAATCGCTGCAATACCAGATCAACCCGCATTTTCTGTACAACACGCTGAACATGGTGCGCTGGATGGCGAACATGAAAAAGACCGACGATATCGAACGCAGCATCGTGGCGCTCGGCAACCTGCTCCGTCCGGTATTCTCGAGCAAGGATCCGATGTGCGAGCTGCGGGACGAGCTGGCTTACTTGACGCATTACATCGGCATCATCAACATGCGCTTTAACGACAGTGTCCTGTTCGACATCGACGTGGACGAGACGACCGCTTCCTGCCTTGTGCCGCGCTTCATCCTGCAGCCGCTCGTGGAAAATTCGATCGCTTCGGGCCAGCGGGAAGAAGAGCATGAAACTTTTATTTCCATTCACGCGAAATCGGACGGCGGCGAGCTGCGGATCGTCGTCAGCGATTCGGGGACCGGCGTCCCGCAGGATTTGCTCGAGTCGCTCAACCGCAGGTTCGAAACGGGCGAAGCGTACGAATCGGCGGGCGGCGGCAGCGGCATCGGGCTGCGCAACGTGAACAAGCGGATCCGGCTATACTTCGGCGACCAATACGGACTGCGGTTCGTTTCGCGCGACAAGGGGGCGGAGGTTGAAGTCCGCATGCCTTCGCTGCAGGCCGAGAGACAAGATTGAGATTCGGTTTCGAATGGCCTCGTCCATATGGGCGGGGTCTTTTATCGTTGTTGTTGTCGTTTGTCGCAGGACTTGAACGGATTTTAAAATCGTTCAACCGGCGGGCGCGGCGTTTGCGTCCTTTTTTCAAGCGGATCGCGAGATCGTTCATATGAACCCGCCGGCCAAGCGTTTATGTTGAGGAAGACGGGGAGCCGACCGGCGCCCGCAAGTTTAATTTAAAAGTCGGAGGTGATCGGGCGGCAAGAGTTGTAAGCGGTTACCGTTTTTTTACACACCCTTTAAAAGGAGCGATTGTGAGGATGATGATCAGGAAATCCAGGTTTGGCGCGCTTGGCGCCGCGACGCTGTTGCTGTCCGCCCTGCTGCCGGCCGGCGTGGGGACGGGTAGCGCGGTTGCGGAGGCGACGGCGGCTACGGAGAGCGTCACGGTCAGCATCGATACGGGCAACGTCATAAACGATCATTTTCTCGGCGTCGGTGTGAACGTCATGCCGCTCGCGCTCATGCCGAAGTCGGCAAGCTACGGGTACGGCGGCCCCGAATGGGAGATCGACAAGAAGCGGATCGGCACGATCAAGCCCAAGGTCGCGCGGCTCTGGTTCCAGGTCGATTGGGTGGAAAAAGAGAAGGGCGTCTATGACTTCGACAGCGAGGAAATGGAGGCCGTCTATCCGTATCTGGATGCGCTAAAAGCGGCAGGTACCGAGATCGAGCTCAACTTCGGCTGGAAAAACGGCGAGGAAATTCACGACTGGTTCGGCTTGCCGGGCGTCGATCCGTGGACGAGCGCGCCGGCCGACGTCGACGATTTCGCCGAATCGGCATCGAATACGCTTCAGGAACTCATCGACGAACGCGGCTACGACAATATCAAGTATTTGACGTTCTACAACGAACCGAACGGCAGCTGGGACTTCGAGACGGGCGGCGACAAGGCGAACCAGCAGCAGTACTACGCCAATATCGTCACGAAGGTCAGTCAGCGGCTCGCAACGGACGGATTGCGGGATCGAATCGGCATCTGGGCGCCCGAAGAGACGAGCGCGACGGACTGGACGACCGCGCTGCATACGCTCGCGGACGCGCATATCGACGGCTACAGCTTCCACATGTACGGCGCGTCGTACGAGAGCCTCGGCAACGAGATCGCGGCCCGCAAGGCGGCCGTCTCGCCGAAGAAGGTGCAGATGACGGAGTTCGGCTGGTCGGCGGACGATGCCAGCGGCTGGAATTCCGGCTTCGCCAACTATGTCATCAGAGGCGCGAACGAGGGCCTTCAATCGGCGCTCGTCTGGCAGCTGAACGGCGTCTGGAGCACCGACCCGCTCGGCGACGTCAACGGCAACTACACGATGTGGGATTCGGTCGTGCAGGGCTTGACGGCCAAGCGGGCGTTCTATTCCGCGGGCCTGCTCAATCGGTACGTGCCCGCGCACAGCGACGTCGTCGAAGCGCAATCGAGCTCGCCGGACGTTCGCGCCGCCGCCTTCAAGACGGCCGGCGGTGATTATGCGATTCTCGTCGAGAGCAAGGCGGGCGCGCCGAAGGACATTACGTTCGACTTCGGCGGTACGTCGATTGGCAAGACCTTCGTGAAGCATGCGTACAGCGATGCGGTCGCAAGAGACGGCAACGCGCTGCTTCCGCCCGCTTCCGGCAGCTTCGCCGCGACGGACGCGTTCCGCGACGAGAACGTCGGCGCCGACTACAACTTCGCGATCTATACGACCGAAGCGTCGCAGACGCAGGTCAAATTGACGCCTGTCGAAGCCAAGGTGACGGGCGGCGAGACGCTTCAGTTGACGGCGGACGTCATCGACAATTTGGCCGGTGTGAGCTGGAGCGTCGTCGGGACCGGCAACGGTACGATCGACGCGAACGGTCTGTATACGGCGCCCGACGTAGACACGGAGCGGCAGGTGGCGATCAAGGCGGTGAGCCAGTCGGATCCGGACGGCTACAATATCGCCAGCGTCACGGTGACGCCGCGATCCGTGCCGACGCGCGTCGACGCGCCTGTGCTGAGCCTGCCGTACGGCGTTTACGATTCGTCCGAGGCCGTCACGGTCACGACGGGGACGCCTGGCGCCGAGATCCGGTACACGCTCGACGGCAGCACGCCGACGGCGGCTTCGCCGCTTTACGAGCGGCCGGTCATATTGAAGACGTCCACGACGCAGCTGTTCAAGGCCAGAGCCTTCAAGGCCGGGCTTGATCCGTCGGGTACGACGTCCGCGTTCTACCGCGTTTTGGACGTCAGCGTCGCGCCGGACGGCTATCAGTTGTGCGCCTACGACGGCGGCGAGTGCTATTACGAAGGCGAAGGCATCGTCGCCTACGGCGCCGACGGCCTTTTCAACTACAAGATCGCGCCGGACGGCACGGACTGCACGGCCGCGGTATTCGGCGACCCGAATCCGGGCGCGGCCAAGCGCTGCTACTACAGCGAGGACGTACCGGAAGAGCTGCCGCTCGTCACGTTTTACAATGCGGGCTTTGAAAAGCCGGCGGTGGCAAGCTACCGGAACGGGCCGTTTACGAACGGCTGGGTGTTCAGCGACCATACGGGCGTGCACAGCAATACGAGCGCGTTCGCGCCGCCGCCCGCGCCGCAAGGGGTGCAGAGCATGTACCTGAAAACGGACGGCGGCATCGACGGCAGCTTCTATCAGGAGATCAACTTCAAGCCCGGCGAATACCAGGTTACTTTTAAAGCGGCCAACCGCACGAGCTTCGGCGGGCAGCAGACGTTCGACGTTTATTTCGACAACGCCTTGATCGGCAGCTTCGCGCCTTCGGGCTCTTTCACGACGTTCCGCACCGACAGCTTCGAGACGGCAGGCGGCAAGCATACGATCAAGTTCCAGGCCACCTCGCATACGGGCGAAAACACCGCTTTTATCGACGCGGTCGAGATCGGCTTGCCCAAGCCGCCGGAGCCGGCGACGCTGCTCAACGCGGGCTTCGAGTCGCCGGCGGTAACGGCATCGAGCGGCGTGAAGGCGGGCGCCTTTGCGGACGGCTGGTCGTTCAACAACCGGGCCGGCATCCAGAAAAACGGCTCGGCGTTCGGGGCGAAGGACGCGCCGGAAGGCATTCAGACCGCATTGATCCAGACGAACGGCGGACTTGCGGGCGAGATCAAGCAGACGCTCGGCTTCCCTGCAGGTCGTTATAAGCTAGCCTTTCAGGCAGCGCGGCGCGGCTATGGCGGCCAGCAGAGCTTTGACGTTTATTTTGACAACGCGGTAATCGGTACTTACTCGCCGTCGTCGCAAGATTTCAAAGCGTTCAAAACCGGCGGCTTCGAGGTCGCGACGACCGGCAGCCATACGATCAAGTTCGCGGCGACGACGACGATCGGCGACAACACGGCGTTTATCGACGACGTCAAGGTGATCCTGATCGAGGAGGTCGCGAACCAGGCCGCGCTCGCAAGCAAGAAGGGCGAGATCGTCGCGGAAAATTTGCAGGCGGCCGACTTCACGGACGCTAGCTGGGCGGCGCTGCAAAGCGCGCTGACGGCGGCGGACGCCGTGCTGGCCGACGCGTATGCGACGCAAGCCGAGACGGATGCGGCTTTGGCGGGGTTAACAGCGGCGCGCGCGGGACTCGCGGCGTTCGTGCCGGCGCTCTCGAACGGCGGCTTCGAGTCGCCTGCCGTCACGAGCTACCGGGTCGGACCGATGACGTACGACTGGACGTTCAACGGCCTCTCCGGCGTGCAGAAAAACGGCTCCGTGTTCGGCGCGCCGACAGCGCCGGACGGGACGCAAACCGCGTTGATCACTTCCAAAAACGGCTCGCAAGGCGAGCTGTCGCAGACGATCCGATTTACGGCCAACACCTATAAGATCGCTTTCCAGGCTGCGCGCCGGGATTTCGGCGGTCAGGTCGCCTTCGACGTTTATTACGATACGATGCTGCTGGCCTCTTTCTCGCCGTCGAACAAAACGGGTTTTGCGGCATTCGAGACGCCGATCTTTACGGCGACGGCAGGCAATCATGCGATTCGCTTCGTGACGACCAACGCCTCCGGCGACAATACGGCATTTCTGGACGCGATCGCCGTGCAGCAGGTCGCGCCGCCCGCGGACCGGACGCAGCTCCAGGCCAAGCATGAGGCGATTACGGCTGAAAGCTTGAACGAAGCCGCTTATACGGCGGGCAGTTGGTCCGCGCTTCAGACGGCGCTGACTGCAGCTAGCGCGACGCTCGTCGCTGAAGCTTCTACGCAGAAGCAGATCGATGCCGCGCTGTCCGCGCTTGCCGCGGCGCGCGCGGGTCTCGCCGCCGAGCCGCAGGCGGCCGCGAAGCCGGGCGTGTCGGCATTGTCGAGCGACAACGGCTACGACACCGGACTGCTCGACGGCGATTATAAAATATCGATGAACCTCTGGCATGGCGAAAACGCAACTATTTATAAGCTGTACGAGAACGACATTCTGATCGATACGCAGCGGCTCGCAAGCGCTTCTCCGGCCGCGCAAACCACATTTACGCCAATCTTGGGGCGAGCCGACGGCACCTATCGTTACCGGGGCGAGCTGATCAATGCGAAAGGGGCGACGTCGAGCGAAGTCCTGACCGTCGTCGTCAAGGACGCGAAGCCGGGCAAGCCGGTGTTGTCCGCAAACAATTGGGACGGCGACGGCAGCTATGACTTGGCGATGAACATGTGGTGGGGAACGAACGGAAGCACGTATCGTTTGTACGAAAACGGCGTGCTGATCGATATGAAGCCGTTAACCCCGGGTACGCCGTCCGCCCAGGCTGCGACGACGGCAATATCAGCAAGGACGCCAGGCAGCTATGCTTACCGCGCCGAGCTGTCCAACTCGGCTGGCGCGACGACAAGCGAGACGCTGATCGTGCAAGTGACGAAGTAGATCATCGAAAGCCAATCATAGATCAGGTCATTAAAGCGAGCCGCTTTGGCGCGCCGGCGAAGCCGGGGGCCAAGGCGGCTTTGTACTTTGTACATTCAGAGTCAAGCCTTGGACGCTCCGACCGCACGATCCTCTGTAGCAGTCCCCGCGGTTTTGTTCAACCCGCCGCAAAATCGTTCAATCCGCCGCATGCGCGCCTCTAATATATTTCAACGAGATCGAGAGATTCTTCATTCGACACGATCCCGCGGCCTCCTATAATGAGGACATCAAGAGAGAGACTATAGGAGCAAAGGAGAACCGCTATGGAAATCACGACTGCAAGCCAGGCCGGCAAAAAGCGGCGCTTCAAATCGAGTCACCGGCGAAAGGACGGGTACAAGCTGCTGCTTGCGGCGCTGCCGTTCGTCCTGATCGCCTTCGCCTTTAGCTACGTGCCGCTGTTCGGCTGGATTTACGCCTTTTTCGACTATCACCCCGGCATCCCGTTGTCCAAGACGCCATTTTCCGGCCTCGACCGGTTCAGGGACATGTTCAGCGATCCCCGGATGGGGCCCGTGCTGCTGAATACGCTGGCGCTTAGCTTTCTGTCGATTCTGACCGCGCCGATTCCGATGCTGTTCGCCATCATGGTATCCGAAGTGCGCAGCGGCTGGTTCAAGCGCCTCGTCCAGACCGTCTCCACGCTGCCGCATTATATCAGCTGGATTATCGTGTATGCGCTGGCTTTCAGCATGTTCAGCACGGAAGGGGCAGTCAACACGTTCCTGATGAAACTGGGACTCGGCGGCGCGCCCGTCGACGTGCTCGGCAACTATGAGCGCGTATGGACCGTGCAGACGCTGCTGCTGCTGTGGAAATCCGTCGGCTGGAGCGCAATTATATACCTGGCCGCCATCGTTAGCATCGACAGCGAGCAGTACGACGCCGCCAAGGTCGACGGCGCGGGCAGACGGCGTACGATCTGGCACATTACGCTGCCGAGCATCATGCCGACGTTTATCGTGCTGCTGCTGCTATCCATCAGCAATTTGCTGTCAGCGGGATTCGAGCAATACCTCGTATTCAGCAACGTGATGGTCGCGGACCGCATCGAGGTGCTCGATCTATACGTTTACCGGCTCGGGCTGGTCACGGGCGACTACTCGTACTCGACAGCCGTAGGGATGTTCAAGTCGATCATCAGCATCGTGCTGCTGTTCACCGTCAACCTGTTATCCAAAAAATTCCGCGGCCAAGGCATCGTTTGACCGTCTGATCGGAAAGGGGCTTCCACATGAACACGCATACCGCATCCAAGCCGGCGGCCGTCGCTTCGAAGCCGGAGCGGCGAAAGCGGTCGGTCGACTACAAGGACCTGACGTTCAATTTCTTCAATTACCTGATTTTGACGGTGCTCGTGCTTGCGACCATCTATCCCTTTTACTATATCTTCATTTATTCGATCAGCGACTCGATCGAGGCGCAGAAGGGCGTCACCTTCTGGCCGGCGGGCCTCTCGCTCAAGGCTTACGAGACCACGGTGCAATTGCCGGGCATCATGGATGCCGCCTTCGTATCGCTGTCGCGGACCGTCGTCGGCACGCTCATTACCGTTTTCTGCTGCTCGTTCTTCGCTTATCTGATCACGAAGGAAGAGCTTCCGTTTCGTAAAACGATCTACCGGTTCGTTCTCGTCACGATGTACTTCAACGCCGGCTTCATCCCCTGGTACCTGACGATGAAAACGTACGGACTGCAAAACAGCTTCCTGCTGTACGTGCTGCCGACGGCGCTTGCGGGCTTCAACGTCATTCTGATCAAGACGTTTATCGAGCAGCTGCCGGCTTCGCTCGAGGAATCCGCCAAGATCGACGGCGCGGGCTACTTCAAGATTTACACGAGCATCATTTTCCCGCTGTCGATGCCGATCATCGCGACGATCGCCGTGTTCGCCGCGGTCGGGCAGTGGAATACGTGGTTCGATAACTACTTTCTCGTCGAAAATCCGAAATTGCAAACGCTTCAGCTCGTGCTCTACAACTTCCTGAACCAATCGAGCAACCTGTCCAACGCGACGACGGAGCAGCTCAACCGCGGCGACCTGGTCCGTACGCTGACGCCGCAGTCGATCCGGATGGCGATCACGATGCTCGTGACGCTGCCGATCGTGCTCGTCTACCCGATGCTGCAGCGCTACTTTGTCAAAGGCATCATGATGGGCGCGGTCAAAGGTTGACGTCCTGGCGCATGCAGCGGCTTTTCTGCCGGCAAGCTTGGATTATCCGGCGTTATCGCCGATAATTATAAATCTCGACTATTTATAGGAGGGTTACAATGAGAAAGAAAGCTACCCTTAAGCTGGGGGCCATGATGCTGGCAACGACTTCGCTGCTCCTGTCCGCCTGTTCCGGCGGCAACAACGGCAACAATGGGAACAACGCTTCGCCGTCCGCGACAGCATCGGCAAGCGCCGGCGCAAGCTCGTCAGCCGCAAGCCCCAGCGCTTCCGCCGAAGCCGCCAAGGACCTGGTCACGCTCCGCGTGCTGGTCATGGAGCCGGGCACCAAGTGGAACAAGTATAACGAAAGCCCGGTAGCCAAAGCGATCGCCGAAAAAGTCGGGGTCAAGATCGAATACGTCGAAGCCGACGAAAATAAATTTAACGTCATGCTGGCCAGCGGCGACCTGCCCGATATCGTCCGCTCGGACGTCAACAAATATCAAAAGCAGCTGATCGAAGGCAATCTCGTCGTCCCGATGGACGATCTCCTTGCCGAGCACGGCAAAGACATTACCGCAAATATTCCGACCGTCGTCGACTTCAGCAAGAAAAACTGGAGCAACGGCACAGGCAAGCTCTACTTCCTGCCGCCGCAGGTTCAGGCGAAGTCCGGTAAGTTCGTCCGTCCGATCACGATCGGCCCGACGATCCGTTGGGATTGGTACAAGGAAGTCGGCGCCCCCGAGGTCAAGACGATGGACGACCTGCTGAACGTCGTCGACCAAATCGTGCAGAAGCATCCGAAGACCGACGACGGCAAGAAGGTGTACGGCGTCTCGATGTGGCAGGATTGGGGCTTGTGGCCGTACACGATCCCGCCGATCATTTTCAACAACATGGCCGGCGTGACGAGCGACCTGACGATGCACGAGACCGGCAGCACCAAGTTCATCAGCACGCTGACCGACGAGACGTCCAACTTCTGGACGGCGATGAAGTTCTACTTCGACGCCAACCAGCGCGGCCTGCTCGACCCGGACAGCCTGACGATGAAAAACAACGATTACATGGCCAAGGCGACCTCCGGCCAAATCGCCGTCGGACCGGCAACCTGGGCGATGGGCGACTTCAACGCGCAGCATACGAACGACGGCAAAGGCTTCATCGTCATCCCGGCGGGCAAGTACGCTTGGACGGGCGAGATTCGCCCGCTCGGCTGGCAGGACAAATCGTACAGCATCTCTAAGAGCTCCAAAAATCCGCAGAAGGCGATGGAGTTCCTGAATTATATTTATTCCTACGAAGGCGCAAGAACGATGTACAGCGGCGTGGAAGGCCAGAACTGGAACCTGACGGACGGCAAGCCGACGCTCACCGAAGACTCGCTGGCGCTCAAGGCGACCGGCGGCATTCCGCTCGAATCGTCCGGCATGTCGCTCGACCTGAATATCATCGGTCTCGGCGGCGACGTCGCCAATCCGCAGGACGGCCAGCCGCTCAACCTGTTCAACACCGAGGAAGCGCTCGTCAAGGCTGCGACGCCGCTTGAAAAAGACTTTGCGCAGCACTATGGCGCATCGTATTCCGGCGAAGTATTCGGCAAGCTCATCAAGGAAGGCAAGCTCGTGTCCGCCACGACCTGGATGGACAATATGAGCGAGGATCAAGTGCTCAAGGAAAATACGGTCCCGGGCGTCACGCTGACCGACGACTGGAAAAAGAAAGAGGCTTCGCTCAAGGAGCTCGCCACGCGTCAGGCGGCCAAGATCATTCTGGCGAAGGACGAAGCGGCTTACAACAAAGCGAAAGCCGAAGCGCTTGACGCCTTCAAAAAAGCGGGCGCGGACGACTTCACGAAGTTCTACAACGATGAAGTGCAAAGACTGAGAGCGGAGCACGGCCTGCAATAAGGGCTGCCGCGCGCGGCATAGCCGCCTTGACAGGGAGCCGGAGCCGAGGAGGCTTCGGCTCCTTGTTCGTTCAATGAAACTATACAGACAGGAAGTGCGGCAGCATGACGGAACGATATTTGGATGACTTGCAGGACGAAGCGTACCGCAGATCCTCGCTATATGGAGACGCGTCCTGCGAGGCGGAAGCATCCCGGCTTGTGCGATCGGTGGCTGCGACGCTTGCCGAGGGCGATGGAGACGAAGAGCGCGAGATTGGCGGTCATGGGCCGGAGCGAATGTCTCTGTCGGGCAACTGGCGGATGCAGGACAGCGATCCGGCCGACCCCGGCGATCCGGCGCCGAATACGGGCTGGTTCGGAAGAAAGGCGAAGGCAAGCCGGGGAATGGCTGAGAAGTGGTACGCGCGAGGGTTCGATCGAAGCGGCTGGCGCAAGGTGACGGTGCCGACGACGGTGCAGCGCGCGCTCGTCAGGCTGGGCGAGCTCGCGGATCCGTACTGGGATACGAATACGATCGACGAGCTGGAGACGTATGGGGAACCGAAGGAGACGCCGGTTTGGTTTCGCCGCACGCGCGCGGAGCGCAGCGACTGGTGGTTCGCGCGCAGCTTTGAGGCGCCGGCCGAATGGCGGGGGCGGCGACTCTCGCTGCGGTTCGACGGCATCGACTATTCGGGCACGGTGTTTTTAAACGGCATGTCGCTCGGCCATCACGCGGGCATGTTCGGCGGTCCCGATCTCGACGTCACGCGACTCGTCGACTTCGATCGCCCCAATGAGCTGGTCGTACGCATCGATCAATCGCCCCGGTCCTGGAACGGCATGATGAAAGGCAGTCCCGGCTTCGGCTGGCATTACGGACATCTGATCTCGCTCGGCATCTGGAAGGACGTCTGGCTCGCGGCCGAGACCGACGTCGGCGTCTCCGAGCCGTTTGTGGTCACCCGGTCGATCGGTCCGGAAGGCGCGTTGCTGGAACTATCGTTCAACGTGGACAACGCGCTGGCGGAGCCTGTCGCGTTGACGGTTGAGGGAGAGATTCGGCGGCAGGGGGAAGATGGCGATCGGAGTCGTGCCGATAGGATTGACGCAGCCGAGAGCCATCCCGTCAGATTCCTTTGCAAGCTGGAAGCGCCAAACGGATGCAGTCGTTATGTAGCCGAGGTGACGCTGCGCAATCCTTCGCTATGGTGGCCGGCGGGATATGGCGGGCAGGCGCTATATCGGTTAAAGCTTGACGCCACGCTGGTCGATGAGGATGGGGCGGACGGACGCGTCAGCGGAGCGGGCAATGGGGCGCCCGCCAGCAAACGGCAAGTCTCCGTAGTCACGGTCGCCGGTGCGGAGACGACATTCGGCGTGCGCACGATCGAGATGGCTGCAGCGCCTGGCGCCCGTCCGGAAGCCGATTACCGCTGGCAGTTTGTCGTCAACGGCGTGCCGATGTTCATCAAAGGCGCGAACTGGTGCTGGCCGGATCCGATGCTCGAACAGCGCGAGGATCTGTACGCGCGGCTGATCGGCTTGGCGCGGCGCGGGCATGTGCAGATGCTGCGCGCCTGGGGCGGCGGCATCGTCGAGGAAGACGTATTCTACCGGCTGTGCGACGAGGCGGGCATCCTGGTGTACCAGGAGTTCCCGCTATGCTGGGGACCGATGGATGCGCCGCATACCGATCTCGGCGTCCTCGACCGGCAGGTGACGAGATCGGTGAAGCGGCTGCGCAACCACCCGTCGCTCGTCATGTGGGGCGGCGGCAACGAAAACGGCGAGCACGGCGGCGCGGACGAGGGGCTGCACCTGGTCGGCCGCCGCTGTCGCGGAATCGATCCGTCCCGGCCGTTCCACCGGACCGATCCGTGGGGCGGCAGCGCGCACAATTGGAACGTGTATCACGGCGGAGAGCCGCTCGATGCGGCGACGCTTGCGATGCCGTCGGTATTTTACGGGGAATACGGGGTGCCGAGCATGCCCGCGCGTTCGAGCTGCGTCCGGTACGTACCCGAGGAGGCTTTGACCGCCTGGCCGCCAAATGAGGAGAGCCGAGGCTGGCTGGCGCACGCCCACCAGTTCTCGCTGAAGGACATCATCAAGGTCATGCGTTACGGCGCTTATGGCCCGATTCGGGATTGGGACACGTATATCGCCTATTCCCAGGCGGCGCAGGGCGAGTCGATCCGCTTCGCCGCGGAGATTCAGCGGGCCGGCGCGGCGGACGGGAAGACCGGCTTTTGGTATTACAAATTCACGGATTTGTTCCCCGGACATTCCTGGGGCATCGTCGACTTTTACGGCACCCCGAAGTTGTCCTATTATCAGGCGAAACGGGCTTGCAGTCCGCAGTCCGCGTTCGCGACTTATGACCGGATCGACGGCTGGCAGGCGGGCGAGACGTTCGAGGCGGTGCTGCATGCCGCCAACGATACGAGCCGCGCGCTGCGCGACGCAGAAGCGGTTGCGATCGTATACGATAGCGGGTTAAACGAGCTTTGGACCGGTCGCTACGAGGTAGAACTAGGGGCGAATGGCCGGATTAAACTGGGCCGAATCTCGGTGGCGCTGCCCGATGAGGCCGAACGGCTGACGCCGTTTTTGCTGGCGGTGAGACTGCAGCACAAAGCGGGAGCGGCGATTTCCAGCCAAGCTTTATCCGATCAGGCGACTTTCGACCATATGATTACCGATCAATGGTATGAATTTAACGCGCAGCCGAAAACGGAGGATCTGATCGCGTTCGAGCAAGCGCATCTGCACGACGGCAACGAATATCCGGGCGCGGTCGCCGAGGAGGCGTTCGCGCTGTACGCCGGATTGCCGGATGCGCCGATGAGCAGTCTGCCCCGGACTTCCCTGGCATTGTCGGTCGAGCCTTCCGCCGGCGGCGGGCTTATCCGGATCCGCAACACGGGCGTCTTGCCCGCGATTCGCGTGACGCTCGCCGGATTCCCGGTCGACTGGGACTGTTATCTTTCGGACAACGCGTTCGGGCTGCGGCCCGGCGAGGAGCGGGCGATTGCCTACGAAGCGCCGAACGGAACAACGCTTGACGAGTTGACGGCCAGCGCTTGGAATGCGCCGACAATCCCTGCCGAATTCGCGCCGAACGTGCAGGCACTCGAAGAGCCGAAAGACCGCAACCAAGGAGGACACAGCCATGCTTGAACAAGCTAGCCAAGTCGTACACCATGAAGTATTCAAAAAAGCGGCCTGGATCGCCGCTCCTGTCGCCGACCATCGGGATTGGGACGAATATGTCATCGAGCTAAACGCCAGTTTAGAGGCTGGCACGTTGGACATACTGTTCGGCGTTCGGTCGGAATTGCGTTACAGCGGCTGCACGCTGGACGCTGCATCCTGCAGCGTAACGCTATTCGCCTTTGCGGACGGCACTCGCCAAGTGTTAGCGGCGGCGGAAGCGCCCGAGCTTGCCCACCTGCCGAGCGTCGTTCAAATCAGGCTCGAGCGGAATGCCGAGGACGTCGCCGTTGTCATCGGCGGACGTACCGTACTGCGCGCCAGCGACCCCGGGAGAGAACCGGGCACGATCGGCTTTAAAACAGGGCCGGGCGGCTCCGCGGTTTGCCGGGATCTGCGCGTTATTGCGCCGGATGGACGCATCCTGTACGTCAACCGGTTTTACGATCCCGCCGCGATTCAATTCGGCGGCGGTCGCATCGACGGCTCGGGGAGCGGCCTGCGCCTGGACAAGAACGTCCTGGCCATTTGCGAGTCGCCGGTCGCACCCGACAGCCCGCTGCTGCGCAAGGACTTTGAGCTGTCTACTGCAGTCGAGCGGGCGGAGCTCCGCGTTTTCGCCCTCGGCTGGTACGAACTGAGCATCAACGGCACGAAGCCCGATACCCGCGTGCTGACGCCCGCGAATTCACCTTACGATCGCAGGCTGCTGTACGACGTTTACGATGTGACAGACTTGTTGACTGCCGGCACGAACGCAATCGGCCTCTGGCTTGGCAACGGCTACAATATGAACTATTCGCGATGGGGCTGGAAGTGGAAATGCGGCAAAGCGGTCGCTTTGGAGCTGAAGGCTACGCTCGCAGACGGTTCGACGACGATAACCGTAGCGACTGACGAGAGCTGGCTGACGAAGCCTAGCCCGCTGCTCGCCAATGACATCTACGACGGCGAGACGTTCGATGCCCGGCTCGCGCAGCCGGGATGGGACTTGCCGGGGTTCCCGGCCGAAGGATGGGGGCATGCGGTGCGCGCCGAGCCGCCCGAAGGCGAGCTTGCGCTGAGCGAACAACCGCCGGTCTGTGCGCACACGCCGCTGCAGCCGATTCGCGTGCTGCAGCCGCGGGAGAGTACAACTGTATACGATTTCGGGCAAAATATCGCCGGCTGGGCGAGAGCGGCAGTCAGGGGACCTGCGGGAGCGCAGATCGTGCTTCGCTACAGCGAGCTCATCGACGGGGACGGCGCGATTGATCCGTGGACGAACCGTAACGCGAAGGCAACCGACGTTTACATCCTCGGCGGCGGCGCCGAACGAGAGATATACGAGCCCAGGTTCACTTATCACGGCTTCCGCTACGTGGAAGCGACCGGCGACGCCGAACTGCTGGAGCTGCTCGCGGTGCCTGTGCATGCAGATGTCGAGGAAGCCGGTGAATTCAACAGTTCGGACGAGACGCTTGCCCGCATTCAGGGCAACCTCCGCTGGTCGATCCTGAACAATATTTACAGCATTCCGACCGACTGCTGCCAGCGGGACGAGCGCACGCCTTGCCTCATGGACTCGGCGGTCGTCGAGGAAGCCGCGATCCACAACTTCGGCATGCAGGCGTATTACCGCAAATGGCTCGGCGATATTAGCTACGACGCCGGCAATCCCGACTGGAGCGGGGACAAGGTGACGCTGCCGTGGTATTTGTTCCAGTATTACGGCGATCGCGAGACGCTTGGAGCTTTCTATCCGAGCATGTCAGCATACGTCGATGCGCTGGACGCGAAGTGGCCGGCCGGTATCGTCGAAGAAGGCTTTGGCGACTGGTGCGTACCGAACGTCGACGGCTGGGAAAATTACTTCAACGAAGTCGGGATCGTGAATTCGGCTTTGTACTGGCGGTTCGCGCGCATCGTGTCTCAAGCCGCGGCAGTTTGCGGACGCGCGGAAGAGGCTTTGCGCTTCGCGGCGCTCGCGGACCGGATTGGCGAGGCTTTTCAATCCCGCTTCCACGACGGCAGCGGCATCTACGGCAGCGGCTCTCAGACCGCGCAACTTATGCCGCTCGCCTTCGGCTTGGTGCCCGCATCCTGCGTCGGGAAGGCGGTTCAGGGGCTGCTCGCCGCGATCGAGGCGAAGGGCCGGCGTTTGGACACGGGCATCTATGGCACGCGTTATTTGATGGACGTCCTTGCCGACCACGGTCATATCGATCTGGCGCTCACGCTTGTGACGCAACCCGAATACCCCGGCTTCGGCTATCAAATCGCGCAGGGCGCGACGACGCTGTGGGAGCAGTGGAGCGAAAAGGGCGGCATGCACTCGCACGATCATGCGATGTTCGGCGGCATCGGCGCCTCCTTTTACACGCGTCTTGGCGGCATCGAACCGCTCTCGCCCGGTTACGAATCGATTCGGATCCGCCCGAGCGTGCCTTCGCGCCTGCATTGGGTTCGAACGCGGCTGAAGACGGTAAAGGGCGAGATCGTCTCCAATTGGGCAAAAGAAGGGGACGCGCTCAGGCTTGAAGTCGAAATTCCGGAAGGCGCGACGGCTGTGGTCGTAATGCCGTCTATGACGGGCGGCGCGGCCGCGGTCGCCGATGAGCGCAGCGTCGGTCCGGGACGTCACGCTTTTGTCGTCTCGTTTACCGCCGCGGCGGCAGATTAAACTTTACAAGACGATTCGATTCCATTACGCTTGTTTTCATGAGCTGGCGATCGCAGGGGAAGACGGGGATGCATGCAGCCCGTCTTCCTCTTTTTATGGCCGGATAAGGAGGGATCGACATGGCATTGGAATACCGCAAGATCGAATCGATCGAGGATCCGTATTTTTTGAAAATGCATGAATTGATGGGGCGCGTATTCCCGCCGGAGGAGGTTCTGGCATTCGAGCTGTGGCGGGAGCCGCTGCTGGATCCGACGATTCAGGTTTTTGTCGCCGTGCTGGACGGGGAGGTGGTCGGCGCTACCGAATACCGCTACCGGCCGGAATTCGCCGTGGCGATGACCGACTTTACGATCGTCGGACGCCTAGGACTTGGTATCGGACGATTTTTGCTCGTGCAGCGCGAGGCGCACTTGAAGCGGCTGGAAACGGAGAGCGGCGTGCCGATGCTCGGCATGTTCGCGGAGATTTACGATCCGGCGCAGCTGGGCGAGGGGGAAGTCGCCGGTCCCGTCGGCCCGATGCATCCCGCCGTCAGGCGCGAGGTGCTGTCGCATCTTGGTTTCAAGCGTCTAAATATCGAGTACGTGCATCCGTCTTGGGATCATGAGGGCAAGGCTGTGGAAGGCCTCGATTTCTGCTTCAGGCCTGTGGACGATGCGCTGAATACGCTGTCCGCATCGCTTGCCGCGGGTTTTCTTCGCTGGTATTACGCCGCGCTCCCTCACAAGCCGGAAGCATGGGAGACGATGGTCTCGCGTCTGGAGACGCTGGATAACGTCGAGCTGTTGCCGATCTAAGCGTGGCCGCAGGGCTGCGAAGGTTAACAATAGACTCCGACTTACAGAAGGAAGGTAAGCAAGTTGTCTGCAACGCAACATCAGGATTTGATCATCAAAGTGCTGGGGAACGGGGATTCCCTGGGCACGCCTCGCGTATACTGCGAGTGCGCGGTCTGCGAGGAGGCGCGCAGCGGCGGTCTTAATGTCAGGCGGCGCTCGTCCATCTGGCTGAATACGGGAGATGAGGCCCCGCTGCTCGTCGATTGCGGGCCGGACTGGCGCCATCAGATGGAGCGGCTCGGCGCCAGGCGGGTGGAGCGGGCGCTGCTGACGCACGCGCATGTCGATCATATCGGCGGATTGGCCGAATGGGCGGACGCCTGCCGCTGGCTGGAAATGACGGCCGAGCTGTACGGACCTTCCGAGGTGCTGCAGGACGTCGCCACGCGCTACCCGTGGATCGGCGGCAGGCTTCACCATCGACCGCTCGAGCAGGCCGGCGAGCTTGCATACGGCGGCTGGTCGATTCGGGCTTGGAAGGTGAACCATGGCAAAAACGGCTATTCGTACGCTTATCGGTTCGATCATCCGAAAGGCGGATCGTTCGCGTATTGTCCCGATTCGATCGATTTGTCGGACGAGCAGAAGGAGCCGCTGCGCGGGCTGTCGCTGCTGATTCTCGGCACGAGCTTTTACGAGGAGCCGTACCCGATGGAGACGCGGTCCTTGTACGACGTCAAGGAAGGCCTGCAATTGACCGAGGAGGTCGGCGCGCCTTCGGTCGTATTCACCCATATGTCCCACGATATCGACGTTAGACGGGATTACGGCTTGCCCGCATGGGCGCGTTTTGCCGCAGAAGGCATGGAGCTGCGGGTGTCCGCGGCAAAAAAATAGGCGCAGTTCTCTGCGAACCGCTCCAACAATCCACAAAGAGGCTGTCCCACAAGTCATTGGGACAGTCTCTTTTCTTTTGCTCGCCCGCGGGGCTTGAGCGGCCCTGCTCGGAAGACGTCCGCGCAAGGCGCGGCAGCGCAGGTCGACTGTCAACCTCAGCAGCAGGTAGCAAGCTATTGCCAAGCATGTTGATCTGCAGGTGGCCAGGGAGTTTGCTCTGCGGGCTGCCAATCGGGTTAATCTGCGGGTAGCCGGGCAGTTTGCTAAGTCGGTTGCTCTGCCGCTCGCTCAGCCTCGAAAGCCTGCAAATATACATCCTTTTCCACACTTTAATCGGTTTATGGAGCAAATGCCTGCGTACATGCATCTTTTGCTGCTCGAACCGCGCATCGGGGGCGCTTGTCATTACAAAAGCCTGCATATTTGCATCTTTTCCTATAAGGTAATCAAGACACCAAGCAAAGCCTGCAGATTTGCAGGCATTTGCCTCTCGGCCTTTTCCTAGTCCTGATCGGATTTAATCTCCGTGTCTACTTGTTCGGGGAAAGAGGCGGCTGGTTTGTGGCAGAGCGGGTTGCTCTGCCGGTTGCTCATCAGGTTCCTTAGCATCGGAAGCCTGCAAATATACATCCAGTTTCACGATTGGAACGGTTTTTGTAGCAAATGCCCGCTTACGTGCATTTTTTTCTGTTCGAACTGCGCATCGGGGGCGCTTGCCGTTACAAAAGCCTGCAGATTTGCATTTTTACCCATATGGTAGCCGGAAGACAATGCAAAGGGCTATCTCTCAGGTCATTTTCATGACCCTTTTGGGATAGCCCCGCCAGCTATAAGATATTTCGAGACAGCGGCAACTGGCGTTGCCTTGTTAAGAGGTCAAGCCCGCGATCGCCTCGGCCGCGGGACGGCTGCCCGACGCGACTTCGCCGATCGTGCTTGCGAACATGCCGAGCGTCATAAGGAACAGATCGATGACATGCAGCGCCTCGGGCTGCGGCAGTTTGTGCGCGCTGGCGACTGCCCAGACATAGCGATAATACAGCTCTCCGGCGTCGTTCAGGCTGAAATGCCCGAGCGGGAGACGGCTGTTGACTGCCATGAGCAGCTCGGCCGCTCCGGCGCGGGCCTCGGATGCGACAGAAGGGGCGACGACGGTGTAAATCTGCAGCAGACGCAGATCTCCGATATCCTCGTCATCCAGCGGCACGAAAGTAAAAGTCAAATACCGTTCTTCACTATCGTCGTCGGTGTCCGGTGTGGCGAGCAGGGCGGGAATCGGTACCTCCGCATTCGGTTCAATCAGGCGGGAGGGCAGGCCCGCTTCCTCCAATGCTTGCTGCAAAAAGCCGAGCTCAGCCAAGTCCCGCGCATTCGTATAGTTGTCCATAAGCTCACCCTTTCAATCGGAATACATGCTTGCTAGACCGGCGCTGACCGGCTACGCGGCCGATCAGCGCTGCTTCATGCCGTTGACGAGCAGCTCGCGCTGCTTTTCGACATTGCCGTTCAGGCGGTACAGCTCGGCAGTGGAGACACCGCTGGCCGAGATGAAGTTTTCGACGCGCTTGTATTGCTTGAGGATGCTCTCGTCGCCGGGGCGGTATTCAGGCAGCGCAGCGACCATCTCCAAGATCAGATTGCTGTGCTGGATGCGCTTGGCCAGCTTGGCGGAGGAAGACTTGTCCGCGTTGAAGACGGCCTTCGTGATGCCCCATGCGCCCGCCTTGGAGGCACGGTCCCGTCCGGCTTGCTTAACCGTTCGCGCCACCTTCATCGCCGCGCCGGCGCCGCCCGCAGCCGCCTTCAGCGGAATGCCGACCTGCGCGCCGACGCCGGTGAGCGTCGCGATATCGCCGGCGATGTTGGTCATTTCCAGGCCGATCTCGATCGTCCCGCGAACCTGCCGTTTGCGGTTGATGTACTTCATTTCCTTGGCAAGCTCGTAATCCGTGATATCCTTGAGCTCCTGCACTTCCTCCGGCGAAGCCGTCGTGCCGAGCGCCGTCAGCTCGTCCTTGCGCTGCTTGAGCTTGGCCGGATCGGTGCCCGCGTTCGTCGTCCACAGATGGACGCCGCCGAGCGTGCGTTTTTTCCCCGCCGTGACATAATCCTTGTTTTTGCCGCCGGCGCCGTAAGCGGATTTGAAATCCCGCTTGGCCGTCGTCATCTTCATGGCGGATACCGTCGCCTTGACCGCGTTGTACGTCTTGATCGTGATGGATATGCCGCTGATGGCGATGCCCACGCCCGGAATGGCAGCGGCGAGGCCTGCGGTACCCATATCCAGTATGTCCTTGATCGCCTTTACGGTCTTCAGGACGCCCTGGGCGGCTTGAAGGCTGTTTTCCAACGCGTCCAGCGTCCCTGTCACCGCTTCGTCCTTGCTCAGGCCTTCGTCGCTCATGCCTTTTTTGAACATGTCGTAAATGCCCTTGACGACGCTGAACGCGCTCTTGATCGCGGCGATCGCTTCGCCGACCGAGCCGGCCCAGTCGCTGACCGCGCCCGCATCGCCGACTTCTCCCGTCCCATGGACGACACCCGCGTCATTAATGAGGCCCGAGCTGCTTTCCACCATTTTCGTACCGGCATCGGCGGTGTCGATGACGCCTTCGGCGACGTCCATCTTGGACTTCTCGGGGTCTTTGACCGCGCCGATCGTTTTTTTCATGGCGATGAGGCCGCCTACGCCGGACATAACGAATTCGAGCGGATTGGTGCCGACGTCGAGGTGGCTCTTTTGGTTTTCGAGCGCTTCCTTCTGGTCCTCGGCGCCCTCAACGCCCTTCAGGTTGTCGATCGCATCCTCGAGCTGTTCGGACTTGGTGCCTGGCACGAGCGTGCCGAGCTCCTTGAGGTTATCCGCGGTCTCGACGTTTTCTTCCGTTCCTTCTTCCGCCTCGGGGTTGGTGCCGACGGTAGAGAGTGCGGCGCCTGACTGCTGCTGCTTGATCTCGGCCAGCTTGTCCCGCGCGCCGGCGATGCCGCCGAGCGCCTTCACTTTGTCCTTGCGGATAAAACCGTAATCGGCGCCGAACTTCGCGAGCTTCCAGCCGCCAGTCTTGTCGTACACCTCAAAGACGTCCAGCTCTCCGCGATACTTGATCTTGCCGCCGACCATCGTGCTTTCGTCGACTTCGAACGACTCGGTGCCGCCGGCGTCAAGCTCCTTTTTGAAGCTGCGCAAGTGAGCGCCGGCCAGCGATGTCTGCTTCGAAGCGTTCGGAGAAGGCATCGAAGCAGGAAGCTTGGCCGGGTCGGTCAGCATCTGGATCAGGGCCGCGTTGCCGAGGGCGCGCTGAAGCTGCAAAATGCCGGCGGGCGACTGCATGCGCTGCAGCGTCGCTGCCGTCGGAGCGGCGGATGCCCGCGATGAGGCTGCCTTGGCCTGCGCGGTCTGTGCGGCGGCTCCCGAAGAGCGGGATTTGGCTTGAAATGAACTCATAAATGCACGACTCCTTAGCGATAGGCGAGTGGCAATGAATGATTAGGAAGGACGGACCGAAGAGGTTCCGGAATATGAACGTCGGCCGGTCAAGAGTGCTGTATCGGCCTAAAGGGAGCGACATGCTCGGGCAGGCCGGGCGTCGGACGATCGGCCATCCGCTGGATGGTCGGCTCGGCCTGGTCCGGTGTCGCCGCCGCCTTCTCGCCGAGCACGTCCGCTTCCTTCTCGAGCGCCGGATCGTCGTTCAGGCGCATGCCGCTCTTGAGCTGGGCGGTCGGCAGCACGCGTCCCTGGCGCTGCTGAACGACGTGCGCCAGCTCGTGTCCGATGATCTTTTGGCCGCTCTGCGAGTCGGGATTGTATTGCCCGGGCGCAAAATGGATGTCGTTGCCCTGCGCATAGGCGAGCGCGCCTACGCTCGAAGCCTGCGAGGAGTTGGCATGGACGTTGACATTGGAAAAATCGGCGCCCATCACTTTCTCCATCTTGGCCTGCACGTCGAGCGGCAGCGCGCCGGGCCGCTCCTGCTTGCCCTGGGCAGGAGCGGCGGATTCTTCGGGCGACAGCTCGCCTGCCCGCATCATTTGCAGGACGGCCCGATTGCCGACGGCACGCTGCATCGCGAGCATCTGGACGGGCTTGCCCCGCTGCGGCTTCTCGGAAGGGCCGGTTCGGGAAGCGGATTGCTGGCGGTTATGGGCGTAAAGGCGGCTCAAGGTCGCGACCTCTTTTCCGTTCTTAGATTTGTTTTCTATTATAGCTTATATTTTCCCGCGTAAATACGATTCGTTTGCCGTAAACGGCTATTTTTTTGTCGGATTATGGTATGATACGCGTGAATAATAACGTCTTGTCATCGCCTGACGGCGGACGGAGGGAAGCCATTGACCGCTTGGAACGACAATGTTCGCAAGGAACCCGAAGCGGACGGGAGCTGCGCGATTGCGCTGGACGAAGGCTTATCCGCGATTGATTCGCTTCATCGTTTCATGGACGCGACGGGCGGGCGCCTGGGATGGCCAGATCGCATGAAGCTCCAGTTGACGCTGGCGTGCGAGGAATTGCTGACGAATATTGTGTCCTACGGCTATCCGGACGGAGGCGATCCGCGGATTCGACTGACGATCGCGAAGGTGGCCGGGGGCGTCAGGCTCGTGCTGGAGGACAACGCTGCCTCATTCGATCCGCTGGCGAAAGCCGACCCCGACCTGACGCAGGATCTGGACAGCCGTCAGATCGGCGGTCTGGGCGTTTATTTCGTCAAAAGGCTGATGAACGAGCTGCGTTACGAACGGCTCCCTTCGGGCAATAGGCTGACGATGATCAAATACGAATAGGCGAGGTGCGGCAAATGGATTTAAAAGCAGCTGTGAAGGACGGCGTCGCCGTTCTTTCTATAGAAGGACGACTCGATGGGCAGAACGCATCGGAAGCGGAAGCGGCGTTCGTTCGCTTGGCCGGCGAAGGGCATAGCCGGTTCGTGCTCGATTTTACCTCGCTCCAATATATAAGCAGCGCCGGGCTTCGGGTCGTACTCGTGGCCGCCAAAAAAACGAAGGCGCTTAAAGGAAGTCTGATCTGCGCAGGCATGAGCGAAGCGGTGCGCGAAGTGTTCGAGATGTCGGGACTGCTGGGCATTCTGGAGACGGCGGAGACGGCGGATCAGGCGACGGCTGTGCTTGCGGCCAGATAACGGGACGGCGCCGCAGACGGCTTACGTCGGCTCGGGCCGCGTGCGCGGAAGGGGATGAATACGATGGACATGCTGTGGGCGGCGATCGTTCCGGCGTTTGTGGCGGGAGGTCTTGCCGGCGGCGCGGCCGTATATGCGGTCTGCCGCTCCCGCGTGCGGCAGGCTCGCACACTTCTCGATATCAGCTTGCAGCTGAACTCGACGCTCCGGCGCAGCGAGCAGATCGAGCTGATCGTCGAGCGGGCCAAGACGATTCTGCCGGTAGAGGCGGCTTCCGTGCTGCTGCTGGACCGGGAGAGACAAGAGCTGTTTTTCGAGGTCGCTACAGGCGGCAAGGGGGATGAAGTCAAGCGCATCCGCCTGCCGGTCGGCGAGGGCATTGCGGGACTCGTGGCGCAATCGGGCGACAGCATCGTCGTCAACGATCCGGTGGCGGATCCGCGCTGGTCCAGCAGGGTGGCCGACACGACCGGCTTTGAGACCCGCAATCTGCTGACCGTGCCGATCGTTAAAGGCGGCTTGGTGGAAGGCGTGCTGCAGGTCGTCAACAAACGCGGCCGCCGGCCGTTCACCGAGCGCGACCGGGTGCTGCTCGAAGCGGTCGCGCAGCCGATGGCGGTGGCGCTCGAGAATGCAAGGCTTTACGAGCAGTTGGAGAACTCGATGCACGCGCTGGCCGCGACGACCAAAATCAAGGACCGGCTCGAGAGCGAGCTGCAGATCGCCGGCGGCATCCAGATGAGCTTTTTGCCGCGCACGATGCCCTCGGCCCAAGAGCCGTACGACGTGTGCGCGCTGCTCAAGTCTGCCAAAGAGGTCGGCGGCGATTTTTACAACTTCTATAAAATCGATCAGAGCCGTTTGTTCTTTACGCTGGGCGACGTGTCGGACAAAGGCATTCCCGCGGCTTTGTTTATGGCCGTCGCGCTGACGTTGCTCAAAGGCAAGATGAAGCCGGATCTGTCTCCCGGCGAACTGCTGCGCATGGTCAACGACGAGCTGGCGGCGGACGACCCGATGCTGTTCGCGACGATCGTATGCGGCGTATTCGACGCCGGTACCGGCGAGATGACGCTCAGCGAAGGCGGACATTGCACGCCGTATCTCGTGCGCGCGACGGGCGAGGTGCAGCCGCTCAAGCTCAGAAAAAGCTTGCCGCTTGCGGCGATGCCCGAGTCCAGCTACTACGACACGGTCGTGACGCTGGCCGAAGGCGACCGGCTCGTGCTGTATACGGACGGTATAACCGAAGCGGAAAACGGTACGCAGGAGCAGTACGGGGGCGGACGGCTCCAGCGTTTTTTGCAAATGACGCCAGGCATGTCGAGCGCCGAAGTGATCGACGCGCTGTTAATGGACGTGTTCATGTTCGCCGACGGCGCGCCGCAATCGGACGATATCGCGGTGCTGAGCCTGATGCGGCGATAAAGAAGGAGGGACGGTCTTGAGCGGCAACGGAACATATCGGGACGGCGCGCTGTTGCTTGCGGACGAGCTGCTGCTGCTGGAAGATGGCATGCGGACGCTTCTCGGTCCTTCGGGAGAGGATCCGTTCGCAGATCCGTTGGCTGCGCTGCGGGGGCTTGTCGTTACGCCGGAAGAGCTGCTGCGCACGATTGCGGAGGATGAGCCGGCTTCGGCGGAGTGGCGCGCTTATGCCGCCCGGCGGCGCGACGCGGAGGCCCGAATGGCGGATCGCGAACGGCAGGGCGCAGAGGCAGGGATCGCGCTGCCGCTGGCCGCGCTGCAAGCGCGGCTCGGGCTGTCGCGCTGGGAGCGGCGGCTCGTCGTGCTCGCGATTGCGGGCGAATGCAGCCGGCGCTATGAAAAGTGGTTCGGATACCTGAACGACGACGTGACGCTGAAGGCGGCAACGCCCGATTTGGCGCTGCGGCTGCTGTGCGACGACGCGGGCGAGCGCGCCGAGGCGCGCCGCTCCCTCGCGAGTCCGCTGCTGCGGCGCCTGCTGCTGGATGCCGGCGAGGAACCGTATGCGCGGACGCCCGCCTTCCGCGAACCTCTGCGGCTCGATCCGCGCATCGTCAGCTTCGTGCTGGAGGCGGAACCGCTCGACGCGCGTCTTGACGGTATCGCCCGCGGCTTTGGACCGAGCGAAGAAGACTTGCCCGAGCTGCCGGAGGGCGACGAGGCGTGGCGCATCCTTGCACCGCTGATAGATGCGGGGGAGGCGCGGACGCTCACCCACTGGCCGATGGTGCAGCTCTGGGGGCCGGCTGGCGCCGGCAAGCAGCTGCGAGTAAGGCGATTGGCGGCGTCAAGGGGGCAGTCGCTGCTCTGTGCGCAGGTCGAGCGGCTGCCGGCGGAGCCGGCCAAGCTCGCCGCAGCGCTCGCCCGGCTCGTCCGGGAGGCGCTGCTTACCGGCGCGGCGCTTTGCTTCGCCGAAGGCGAAGGCGCGAAGGCGCCCGATCCGGCGCTGCTGGGCATTTATGGCGATGCGCTCGCGAGCTATGCGTCCTACGCCGGGCAGCCGCTTGTCGCCTGGTGCAGCCGCGAACGGCGTACGCCGCATAGCCTGCCCGCCGCCGAAAGGCGGATGTTCTGGCAGGCCGAGGTCGGCCTGCCGGATGCAGCCAGGCGCGAGACACTGTGGATGGCGTCGGCGACGGGCGGACGCGAGGGCATTTCGGGGCCGATGCCGCACCGGTACGAGGACGGCGAGTTCCGGGCGCTCGCCGACAAATACCGGCTGTCCCCGGGCCAGACGGAGCAGGCATGGCGCCAGGCGCGGACGCTTGCCGCGGGTGCCGGTCGCGCATGGCCGACAGCGGCCGATCTGGAGGAAGCCGCGCGCGGCCAGTTCCGCCACAGGTTGTCGGAGATGGCGGAGCGAATCGTACCCAAGCGAAGCTGGGACGATCTGGTACTGCCGCCCGAGCCGCTCGCGCTGCTTAGGGAAGCGTGCGGCCGGTTCGCGCATCGCGGACGCGTACTCGAGGAGTGGGGATTTCGCGACAAGCTGCCTTACGGGACCGGACTCCACCTGTTGCTCGCCGGACCTCCGGGAACCGGCAAGACGATGTCTGCGGAGATCGTCGCGGGCGAGCTGGGGCTAGAGATGTACCGGATCGATCTGTCTCGCATCGTGAGCAAATATATCGGCGAGACGGAGCAGCGATTAAGAGAATTGTTCGCCGAAGCCGAGCAGAGCGGGGCCATCTTGTTTTTCGACGAAGGCGACGCGTTGTTCGGCAAGCGGACCGAGGTGAAGGACGCTCACGACAAGTATGCCAACATGGAGGCCGCCTATTTGCTGCAGCGGATCGAGGCGTACGACGGCGTGACGATTTTGGCGACGAACCTGCTGCAGAACATGGACGAGGCGCTGCTCCGCCGGATGAGCGCGGTCATCAAGTTTCCCGCGCCCGACGCCGGGGATCGCGAGCACATTTTCAGGACGCATCTGCCGCCGTCCGTGCCGACGGCCGACGATCTGGACCTGGCCTTTTTGGCTGCAAGGCTGGACGTGGCGGGCGGTCATATCAAAAATATCGTGCTGACCGCCGCCTTTTTGGCGGCAGGCGAAGATCAGCCGATTGGAATGCCGCATCTGGTACGCGCGTCGGCGCAAGAGCTTCGTAAAATGGGGAAGATTTGGGTCAAAGACAACTTTGCTCCCTATGAAGGCGATTCCGATGCAAGTTTTGGATAGCCACTTTGAGAATTTGCCGATATAATGAATTTATTGGCGAAAATTGTAGCAATCTGCTATTCGGCCAAGCTTATCATTATTTCGCCTTCGAGAGGGGTGTCATCCATCGGCTCCTATACCGCGATCGCGGAGGTCGGCGCAAGTCTCTTGAAGCTGCTCCGCGAGCAGCTGTCGCCCGATCCGATCGCCCGTCCGGATTTGATCGGCCTGGCTTCGCCGGCGGACAAAGGAGACCTTAGCTTGTCTCTATATCTCGTCGGCGTACGCGAGAGCGGGGAAGCCCGGAGAAATGCGATGCAGGCGCAGGGCGGCCAGCTCCGCTTTCCTCCGTTGGCACTGGATCTTACATATCTGGTCACCGCGCATTCGGCTGCGGAGCCGCTCGCCCGAACGTTGGACGAGCATCTCATGCTGGGCAAGGTGATGCAGACGCTGTACGATAACGCCGTGCTGCGGGCGCCTTATCTCGAAGGTTCGCTCGCGATGTCCGGCGAGGAGCTGCGCATTACGGCAGAGAACATGGACACGGATCAACTGGTGCGGCTCTGGCAGTTCGGCGATCTGCCCTACAAGCTGTCGCTCGTGTACCGGGTCGGACCTATTCTGCTGGAGTCGACCCGCGTGAAGCCGGGACCGCGCGTCGTCGAGCGGCGTATTACACTGCACGACATGGGCGGAGGAGAGCCGCGATGAGGGCCGAATCGACCTTCGTCTCGCGCTGCTCGCTGGTCGTGTATCCGATCGACGCCTGGACGGGACGGCCGCTTGCCGGACCCGACGTGACGGTGCGGCTCGAGGGGCTTCCTTACAAGCCGCTGCGCACGCCGGACGGCGGATATGCATTTATGGACGTGCAAGCGTCCGAATGCAGCTTGACGGTATCCGCGCCGCTGCGGCTGATGTTGCGCAGGAACGTCGATCTGACAGCGCTCCCGAGGCATTCCCCGGTTGTCGTCGCGCCGGTGCTGCCGGGGCCCAGACTTCCGGCTCCGCCGGGAGCGACCGGGCTCGGCCTGCAAGTGATCGGCGCGGACGGCAAGCCCCTTCCGGGCGTCCGGATTTACGCTTGGACCGAAGAGGACAGCTGCAGCAGAGGCCGGCTGGCCGACGATCTGCCGGCCGGTTCGGACAGGCTGCGCTGCGCGGCGGAGGGCGGCCGGCTGCTGCCGGGCGATCACTTTATCCTGTCGGAGCGCGGCGGGAAGGCGACGGAGCGGTGCGGCGTAGGTCCGGACACGGGACAGCCTGGAGTGCTGTCGCTCGAAGCGCCGGTAACGTGCGACTGGCGGCGCGGCGCGCTGCTGCTGCCTGCAGCCGTGGCGCTCACCGGCGCCGACGGCGCCGCGACGCTCGCGCTGCGCGGCGCTTACCCGCCGCGATTCCGCATTCACGCGGAGCTCGCGCTCGGGAAGAAGCGCATGCGCGCCGAGTGGACCGCGACGGGCGGAACGGTGATCCGGCAGGACAGCATCGCATGGCCCGCCGGATGAAGGCGGTGCCATAGCGGCCGCCGCCTGCGAGAGGCGGCGGCCGCGCAGTCAACGGGCATGACGATGTCGCGCACGCGGCTACGGCCGCATGCGCGGCGGCGATTGTTATAGATTTTCGAAAGGCTGCAGTCGGGCAGGCATGCTTGGAGCGCCGGTCTCGAGTCGAGCGTCGAGGACTCGGACGGATGACAAGCCGCCTTCTTGTCCGCAGCGCTTAACCCACCAGCAGAGAGGAGGAACTGGCCGCTGACGGATGCCGCATCGAGAACGACATCAGGATGCATCCGTGAGGGAGCCGGGGAGTATGGCAGATTATTTGTCGCCTGGGGTATATGTAGAGGAATTCGAGAGCGGGTCCAGACCGCTTGAGGGCGTCAGCACCAGCACGGCCGGTTTTATCGGTCTTGCCCAGCGCGGCGCGGTAGAGGGGCTGCCTTTGCTTGTGACCGGTCCTGCCGATTTTCAGCGCGCGTTCGGTTCGTACTTGTCCGAGAGCGCCTTCGGCAGCTATCGTTATTTGGCTTATGCGGTCGAACAGTTTTTCATGAACGGCGGCTCGCGCTGCTATGTTATGCGGGTAGCGCCTTCGGACGCTAAGCCTGCTTCCAACGGCGATCAACTGGCGGACGTTATCTCCATCTCCGCCAAGAATCCGGGCGCTTGGGGCAATCTCATCAGCGTATCGCTGGCGCCTGCCAGCAAGGCCAAGACGCAAATTTACGAAGTGAACGACAAGCGCTACCGCGTTAAAAACGCAAACGGTTTTTACGCGGGCGACGTCGTCTCCTTCGCAGCCGGCGGCGAAGTCCAGCTGGCCCGCATCGTCAGCGTCCAGGACAATATCATCGAGCTGGCAGAGCCGCTTGACGGCGATGTCGTCGATACGGCGCTGCTGCCGACCAAGGTATTGTCGACGAGCGAGTTTACGCTGAACGTCGTATTCGGAGACGAAATCGAGATTTTCGAAAAGGTGTCGCTCAATCCCGAAGCGCCTTCTTACGTGGACAAGGTAGCGAGCCGCTCCAACCTGGTCCACGTGTCCGCGCTCGTCACTTCGACGTCCGCGACGGCTCCGTTCGAACAGCTGACCGGCGACGCCGAAGGCGTGGTCGAGTTCGTCCTGACGGGCGGCAGCGACGGCACCGTGGGCAACCTGTCCGCCGCCGATTTTATCGGCGAAGACCGCGGTCCGGGCCGACGCACGGGCATCCAGTCGTTCATCGACAACGACGTGGTCAGCATCATGGCCATTCCCGGCGTGACCGATCCGAACGTCCAGTTGTCGCTTGTCGCGCACTGCGAGAACCTTGGCAGCCGCTTCGCGATTCTCGATATCCCGCGCGAAAAGACGAAGGTAGCCGACGTGCTTACGCACCGCGACCTGTTCGACTCCAGCTATGCCGCGCTTTACAATCCTTGGCTGTCGGTGTTCGATCCGCTCGACAAGCGCAACATTTTCGTGCCTCCGTCGGGCACGATGGCAGGCATTTACTCGCGCTCCGACACGACGCGCGGCGTTCAAAAGGCGCCGGCGAACGAAGTTCTGCGCGGCGTCGTAGGTCTTGACGTCCAGTACAATACGGGCGAACAGGACATCCTGAATCCGGCCGGCGTCAACCTGATCCGCTCGTTCACCGGCCAGGGCATCCGCGTATGGGGCGCTCGCACCGCGTCTTCCAACTCGCTCTGGAAGTATATCAACGTGCGCCGTCTGTTCATTTTCCTGGAGGGTTCCATCAAGGCCGGCACGAACTGGGTCGTCTTTGAACCGAACAACGATCAGCTGTGGGCTCGCGTTCAGCGGACGATCGACGCGTTCATGACACGCGTGTGGCGCGACGGGGCGCTCGTCGGGTCCAGTCCGTCCGAGGCGTTTTTCATCGATATCGGACGCTCCACGATGACCCAGGACGACATCGACAACGGCCGCCTCATCTGTGTCATCGGTGTCGCGCCGGTTAAGCCGGCCGAGTTCGTCATCTTCCGCATCACGCAGAAGACGGGCTCCGAATAAAGGACGGCTACGCAGCATAGCGCCGTCCGCCGCCCGGAGGCGCGCATGATATTCACGGAAGGGGATACCCATGACAGGAGAACGTACAGATCCGTACCGCAATTTTAGATTCCGCGTTGAGCTAGAAGGCTTGCAGCAAGCCGGCTTCAGCGAAGTGTCGGGCTTCGACGCTTCGTTCGACGTCATCCAATACCGCGAAGGCAACGAAGTCATTACGCCGCGCAAGCTCCCCGGGCTCGCGCGTTATGGCAACATCAGCCTCAAATGGGGCGCGACCGACTCTCTGGAGCTGTGGGAATGGATCCAGGACTGCGTCAACGGCACGGTCGAGCGCAAGACGGTCACGATCATCGCCATCGACGAGGAAGGCTCGGACGTGGCGACCTGGCAGGTTATCGAAGCCTGGCCGGTTCGCTATACGGCGCCGAACTTCAACGGCCAAGGCTCCGAAGCTGCGATCGAGCTGCTTGAGCTGGCGCACGAAGGCATGACGCGCACACAATAATAATATCCTATGCCCCTCGGGGCGGTTGGAGAGCTGACCGGCAGCTGCGTTGTACGACTGTCGGCAGCTTTCCCGCATTTAAGCCGAGCGATTTATGCTTGCATCGTCTAAGTCTAGCGAATTCTTGCAGATTCGTTGCGGTGCATTGCATATGTAGCCGGCTGCCAGAAGCGCAGGTCGCGATTGTCGGGACCCGCTTTTCTTGCAGTCCGCCGTTACCGCCGGATGCAACGATGCATCAGCGGACCAAGCTGTCCGCACGGCTGATGTCGATTTTGATTTTAAGACTGGAGGAGCATCATGGCCTTTCAAACCGAATACGAGTTCGAGCTTCCCCGTGGTTATGTCGACGATGCCGGCAATTTACACAAACGCGGCGTTATGCGGCTGGCGACGGCCGCCGATGAGATCTTGCCCATGAGAGATCCTCGCGTCCAGCAAAATGCCAGCTATTTGACCGTCATCCTGCTCGCACGTGTCGTGACGCGACTTGGCGAGCTCAAGCACATCGACACCAAGGTAATTGAGAAGCTTTTTACGGCAGACTTGTCCTATCTTCAAAATATATACCGCCAGATTAACGATCTTGAAACACCGAAATTGCAAACGGCATGTCCGAAATGCGATCACGAGTTTGAGGTGGAAGTCGATTTTTTGTCCGTAGCGGAGGGCCTCTCGTAACGTACGCCGCAGACCGGTTGTACGAGGAGGTCGGCTTTATCGCTTATTACTTTCATTGGCCGCACGACGACATTATGAATATGGAGCATCAAGAACGAAGACGATGGTGCGACGAGATTTCGAAGATTAATAAGAAGTTGAACGACGAGCCCGATAAAAACAACCCGTTCGACGTATTCAACAGGAGGTGACCGGCTCTATGGGGGCAAACGGCAATACCCGCGACGTGCTCGGCAGCTTCCGTTTCGACGTCGAGCTGGACGGGATGCTGGTGGCCGGCTTCTCCGACGTGCAGGGCCTCGAATCGCAGACGGAATACGAGGAATACCGTGAGGGCGGGGTGAACGGTTATACGCATCGTTTCCCCAAAGGGACGCGTTACGCTCAAATCGTACTGCGTCGCGGCTTTTCCTCGTCGTCCGCGCTGTGGGACTGGTACGATCAGACCTCGCGCGGCTCGGTGACGCGCAAGAGCGGCTCGATCATTTTGTACCGCCAGGATGGAGAAGAATTGTGCCGTTGGAATTTTTTTGAGGCTTATCCCGTCAAGTGGACCGGTCCTTCTCTCGATGCGCGTTCGAGCGACGTTGCCATTGAGTCGGTCGAGCTGGTGCACAACGGCATTAAGGCGATTTTTTCCAAAAAGTAGACCGAGCGTTCTTGTTTTACGGCCATGCTGCTTGCAGGCGTTCCGAGCGGAAGGGGGAGGAGCATGAAGCGATTCAAAGGGGGGCTTCGTCGCATTTCGGCGGCCGGCGCCAAGCCGGAGAACGGGGCTTTTGCCGACGCGATCAAGCGCAAATACGTTTCGCTTCGCGGTCAGGCGCAATCGTCCCGACCCGCTCTTGTATTCCGCGCGGTTCCGACTTCGGGCAAAGGCAAGCGGCCGACTCAAGCGCCGGTAGAATATAAGCGAAATTTTCCCGCTCCGTCCTCGTTGCAGCCGGTCGGGATTCCGATGCGCAGCGAGGTCCGTACGATCGTCAAGGAGCGCGTGGTCGAGCGGCATACGGTCGTCGTTCGCGAGGTCGAGCGTATTGTGAGAGAGCAGCGCGTCGTACGGGAGCAAGCTGTTGCACAGCCGTATACGGCTGTGCAACAGCCGCCATCGGATGCCGGAAGGCGTGCAAGCGGGCGAAAGAATACAGGCGGCTCGCTTGTCGGTGAACAAACGGGTTCGCGGCAACCGGAAAGCGGCGGGCGCGAGCTGTTACAGCGGCAGACGCAGACGGGCGGGTTCAAGGAGCAGCTACGCAAAGAACCGGAGCGTAAAGAACCTGAACGTAAAGATCAGGAACTTAAACAGAAGGAACGCAACGATCGGCAGCGCAAGGAGCAGTTACGCAACGATCTGCAGCGCCGTGCAGAGCAAGAACGCAATGAGAAGGAACTTAGGCAGGCCGAAGCGGGAGTACGCGAATATCGTCAACAAGAGCTTCGCCCGGAAGCGGGCGATCCTGTACATAGAGAGCAGGCGCCGCTCCCGAAGTCGCAGACTCGCGGGCAACGTGCGCTTCAACGACCGCAAGGGAGTGTCGGAGCGGAGCGTGGCCGACAGGTGAGTTGGCCGGATCGGGATCGACAGGAGCGGGGACCGCAAGGACGACGATCCGATACCGGCAGCCAAGGACAGCAGCATAATACTCGTCAAGAAGCCTCGAATAGCCGCGATCCGGAGCTGGCAGAACGGCGAGACGGAAAAAATGTTGTGGTGGGGCAGGAGCTATCGGAGGGCGCTGCGGGATTAGCGCACAAATCCGAGCTGGAAGAGCTGCCGCTTCCGCATTCGGAACAAATGGCCGGTAATGATTTGCGGACTGAAGCGGAGTTCAAGGAGCGCGCGCAACCTCAGCTAGCGATCGATGAAGCCGAAGAATTGAATGCTAAAGCAGACGATGACCTTCGCAAGGACGTGCGCCATTCGAACGCGAAGCAGTCAGAGGACAAGCCGTCGCACCTTGGCAGTCGGGAAAACAATCCGAATTCAACAGTCTCTGAAAATGCATCGGCAAATTCGAACGCGCGGCAACTGGAAAGAGTCGGTGGGACCCGATCTGTGTCCAATGCAGATCGAGTGCACGCGATATTTTTGCAGCGGCCTTCGCGGGTCAATAAAGGCTTGTCTGGCATCGGCGGTCGAACGCCGGTCTCCCTTAAGAGAGGCATCGCAATGTCCGCGCCGGCCGTTCGCCAGCTGCTGGCCCGTCTGTCTGCCGGTCCGGCGGGAACCTCTTTTTCTGCGATCCGACAACTGACATTGTCTTCACCCGGATTCGTTCATGCGTACGTCCGCCGACGGCGGCGCGGAGCTATCGCTTCTAATGAAAGAGCGGCTGCGTTACCTCAAGCCGAGCGCGCGATTCATTCAGGAAAGCCGGCTTCAAACGAACCAAAACATTCAGGGGAAGTGCGGCGGCAGCAAGCGGAGGTTCTTCATCCGCCCGGTTTCGGTTCTGCGAACAGTTTGGAACGAAGGCATGATTCGGCGGTCGATCTACCGAAAGAACCATTGCGACAGCAATCGGCACCGCAGGAGAGCGGCAGTCGAATCCATTTTCCGAATTCAGAGTCAAAGACTAGCGGGCCTAATGAAGCGGACGCTAGCCCGGTTGATAACGCAAACGATTTTAAGAGCCGTACCTCAGCTGGCCATGATTCGGGACAGGCGTTCGGAGATGCGGATAGCGGGAAACGAGCGCAAGAGCGGCTTGGCTCTTCCGGCTTGTTCAAACCGAACGAGAATGCCGAACAGAAGCTGCCGAATTCGCAACGTATGTCGGCTGCCGGGCGAGAACGCGGTTCGCCGGGGACGACGGATCGTAAGCGTCTTGACGAACGAGGACTCGACGGCAGCGGCGAGGACGGACAAGCGCGGCATATCGGGCTGGCTCATGAAGATCGTGAGTTTGGCGACAGAGATCCGGCTGATAGCGCAGCATCGGTGAAACGCGGAAACGAATCGTCAAACGATCTTAATCGCAGCCTTAGCGAAACGGGGAATACGGCGTTCGGTGGGGACGAGCATCTTGAGTCTTCTTCGTCCAAGCCGGCGCCGTTAGGCGATCAGCTCTCGATTGATGGGGCGCATACGCAAGTCAACGACGGCTCGATCTCGAGGATGGGTCTTGTTACGGGTCTTGCTTCCGATCATGCCGGCCCAAACGGGTTATCGGATGCGGAGCAATCGTTCTTCTGGCCGTTTCGATTATCGCTGTCCGCGAGAGCGGTTGAGAGAGAAGCAGTCAAGAGAGAAGCGGCAACCGGACGCGAGGTATTGGTGCATAACGTCGCTCGCCGCGCATTCGTGTCGGGAGCGCCATCGACTGCTCTGAATCGAACCTATGGCTCCCGCTGGCAATCTGCCTGGGAGGCTGCGCCCACAATACAAATTGGAGAAGTGGCCGCAGAGTCGGCGAAGTCCGATATCACAAACGGACAGTCGACGAGCAGAGCCACTAACTTGACGAATGCCGCAGATTCTGCGTCGCCTATCGTTTACGAGAATGCCGAAGGCAGGACGTCAAGCAATCGACTAGGAGGCAGCATCCGTGCGCGCCGGCATCAGGGGCGAGGCGTAAATGAGGAGCGTCAGCCGGAGGCGGCAGCTCTTCGCAGCTCGGCGCTGTCGCCGCTGGTTTTACCGCAAGTAACGGCCGGTGCGTCATTTCCATTGGAAGAGAATGGGGTCGCGGTGCAGCAGAGCAATGGCCAACCGCGGTTGCAATCGGCTCGTCTCCGAGGCTTAAAGACGAATCGTTCAGATGAAGGCGTACGTTTGGAATCGGCACCGAAGCTGATCCTAAAACGCAACGACAGGCTTGGCCTTCCAAGCGAAGGACGAACTTCGGAAATCAAACGCGTCGGCAGGCAGGATCGAATAAACGCGTCTAACGGTCGAGGGACAATTAACGGCCGAACCGCAGCCGTTCGGGATTCGGGAGGCGGAGGAACTCGTCAATCCGAGGATCAAGGCTCATTGAGCCGTTCGACGCATGTACGAGTCGGCGGAGGTATAACTGCAGATGCACCGCGGCTTGTTGTTAAGCTCGGCGCTGTCCGCAGCTTATCGTCCGGCGGTACGGGCGAAACGAAGGCGGCCGCTGGACGATTCGCCGCAGGCGTTACGCCGAGCGGTCCGGCCGATTTCTTAAATGCTGCTGCAGGAAAATCAAGAAAACGCGATGGTGCAGCAAGGTTGTCCCCGATGCGGATTGTGACACAATGGTCCAACTATCGGGGCGGCCAACCGGAGCCAGTCAACCGTCTCATTAATAGGGTCATCGAAAATCGGAAGCGCATGACGAATGCGGGAAACTTCACCGTTGGATTGAGAGATGCGCTTTTGATATCGAGCGCCTTAACGCCGAGGAAGTCCTACGCATATCAAGATGCGGCAGGTCGGACGATGATCTCGATTCATCGACCCCAAAAGCCCGATGGTCCTGCTACGAGCGGAGTCGGCACGCGTTCCTCGGATCCGAGTCGCAGCGGGCGTGAAGAATCAGCGGCTTCTGCGCCGATGGCGCGGCTAACGTTGCGGGATCCATTGAGTCAGATTGCAGAACCATTACGCGTAGAAGTAGTTTCGTTAGGCATGCGGACTCCGTCGCCGACTTCACCGAGTGGTGCCGCGAACGCTTCGACTGAAGTATCCAGCGTCGTGCATCCGAAAACGCGAACAATCGGCGAAGATCTTGCCGGACTCGCGAACGCGCCGATTAACGTTGTGACGAATAGCCAGCTTGATCAATTTGCACGGGGCAATGAACGCCATCCGGCAGCGGGACCGGCGACGGATGCGATGCCATCTCAAGGAACGGCGAGACCGAAAATCGTGTTCGGCGGGACGAAAACACGTCCTTTCCAGCGCTTAAAGTTAAGCCGGGAGGCGAAGGTTTTTAGCGCGGGGCGGGACGGCGCGATCACATACCGAACGAATAATGCCCGTATCGCGTCCAACGCGTCAGCCTCGCAGCGGCTCGCACAAAACAGGTCGACGCCAAGCGCCTCTAGCGCCAGGCTGCCGTACGAGACGGAATCCTCGATTGCGGAACCGAAAAATGCCGGCTGGACGACGCAAAGCCAAGCAGTCCAGCAGGATGCTCATGCTGCGGAGCGTTTGCGCCCCGTTAACCCGGTAGCGCTGACCGCACGCACGACTCGTCGTGCAGCTGTCTTGAGCGGTGCGAGCACGCCGGCGGTTAAGGCCATTTCGCCAAGCGATGGGCAGAGAGCCGCTGGACGCCAGCTGATCAATGCGCGTCAGCCATCGGCGGCGCGAATGCCTGCAAGCGTCCGTTCCGCGGGCTTGCCCGCACGCATCGCCCCGGCTGGCGTCACGGCCGTCCAGTTGCGCCGTGCCGCGCCGCGCGCAGCTCCGCCGCCCGATCTTGCGGCGTTTCCGGCCGCCGCGCAATCGGCGGCGCGAGCGCATTCGCCGATTGCGGCAGCATCCGCAGCCTCGGCCAACCCAGACGCCGCTCAGCAGCACCGCGCAGCGTCACGGACGGCCGCGGCGGCGACCGAGACTGCGTTGGCGCCCGCCGCCGCAACCCTGCAGCGCAGCGCACGGCAGGCCAGTGCGCCAAGCGCGCAGCCTCGGCCGGCGCCGGCGGCCGAACTGCGACTTCGCCGGTCGCAGCAAGCCGGCTCCCCGGCGGCGCCGCCCCTAGCCGCGCCGAGCGCCGAGCTGGAGCTGCGCCGGACACCCAAGGCGGCCGCGCCTGCGCAGCCGCAGCCGATGCAGCCTATCGCGCAGGAGCCGCCGCGGCTTAGCACGGAGCAGCTCCAGCAGGCGGTGCGCGAGATGCCGGAGCTCGATCCCGAGCGGTTGGCCGACACCGTATACACGGCGCTCATGCGCCGCATGAAGTTCGAGCAGCGTCTTAGCGGATATTGACGGAGGAATTCACGATGGCCTTATCCAAAGCCAAAATCGTCATCATCAAGAGCAATTCGCAGGAGACGGTCGACGTACTGTTCAATCCGGGCGAATACTTGCTGCAGGCAGGCAACAGCTATTCGTGGCATGCGGTGCCCGGTTTGCAATCGCCGATCGCCCAATTCGTGAGCGGCGAAGCGACGACGCTGACGATGGATCTGTTTTTCGACACCTACGAAAAAGGAACCGATGTCCGCGCGCACACGGCGAAAATCAGCGGGCTGCTGCAGGTCGACAGCGATTTGCACGCGCCGCCTTTGTGCAGGTTCGTGTGGGGCTCGCTTAACTTCAAAGGCGTCGCGGAGAAGGTGTCGCAGCGGTTTACGATGTTTCTCGACTCCGGCATTCCGGTGCGGGCGACCCTTAACGTAACGCTGCGCGCGGTGCTCGGCATGACGGAGCAGTACCAGCAGGTGCCGCGACAATCGGCCGACCGTACCAAGCAAAAGACGCTGAAGCAAGACGAACAGCTGTGGATGCTTGCCGCCGAAGAGTACGAGGATCCGTCCCAGTGGCGGGCGATCGCCGAGGCCAACGGCATAGACAATCCGAGGCGGCTGCCGGCAGGGCGCAAGCTGATTATCCCGAGATTGGAGTGAGGACGGGTGACGGTCAAGTTCGATACGACAACCTACGATCTGACGCAGCTTGAGACCAAGTATCGTTCTTTTTTCGCGCCGGCATTCGAGATTCTCATCGACGGCCAAAATCTCGTGCGGATCGGCGCCGCCGTTCAAGGGCTGCGCGTGACTTCCCGTACGGGCATGTTTTCGGACCACTTCAGCTTTCGCATCGTCAACGCCTTCGATCCGGTCGCCCGTTCGCTTAACTGGCTTGGCTCCCTTGTCGACGTGGGCAAGTCGATTACGATCAAGATGGGGTATACCGATCGGTTCGAGACGGTATTCGAAGGACTTGTGACGGGCGTAGGCGTCGACTATCCGACAGGCGGACTGCCGGTCGTCAGCGTCAAGGGCATGGACAAGTCGATGCTCATGATGCGCAGCAAGCAGTCGAGTCAATGGAAGGACAAGAAGGCGAGCGACGTTGCCCGGCAGATCGCTTCAAAATACGGGCTGACGCCCGACGTCGATGATACGATGACGCCGATCCCGCGCATCGAGCAGCACCGGGTGAGCGATTTTCATTTTTTGCACGCACTTGCGTTCGACAACGAACGGGACTTCATGGTCGTCGGCTCGAAGCTTTATTTCAAAAAGCGCAATTCGTCAGCCGCCGAAGTGCTCACGCTCACGTACGGCAAGAGCTTGCTCAGCTACTCGGCTGAGGTGGACATCTCGAATCAGGTGACGCAGGTTGTCGTGAGAGGCATCGATCCCGACACGCATGAACCGATCGAAGCCAAGTCCAAGGCGGTCGACATCATCGGATCGAACGGTCGTTCAGGCCCGAATATTATGGGCGCGCTCTCGTCCTACTTAATAGAAACAGAATTTATGGAATATACGACGGTCGCGGCCGCGCAGAAGCTGGCGGACTCGATCATGAACGACAAGGCGATGGAGCTGGTCACCGGCTCGGGCACGTGCATCGGACTCCCCGAGATTCGCGCGGGCCGGTTCATCAAGCTGCAAAACGTCGGCCGCCAGTTCAACCAGCCGATGCTGCTGAACAACGTGGTGCATGCCATCGATACGAGCGGATTCATCACCAGCTTCAACGTGGAGGGGAACGCCATATGATGGGGCAAGACTACTCGGGCTCGCGGCCCAACGCGGGCAGCGTGAACGGCGTCATGGTCGCTACCGTAACGAACAACAGCGATCCGGAGAAGCGCAATCGCGTCAAGCTCAAGTTCGCGGTGCGGGAAAACGACAACGAAACCGATTGGGTGCCGATCGCCTCGCTTATGGGCGGCGCCGACAGGGGGACGATGTTCGTGCCGGAGGTCGGGGACGAAGTGCTGGTCGCTTTTGAGATGGGAAGTCTCAAGCTCCCTTACGTCATCGGCAGCCTGTGGACCAAAAACAACCTGCCGCCGGCCAAGCACGACAAAAACGACATCCGCAAAATCCGCTCGCGCGGCGGCCACGAAATGTCTTTTCAGGATACCGACGGCGACGGCAAGATCACGCTCAAGACGGCCAAAGGCTTTAAAGTCGACATTTCCGAAAAGGAAAGCAAAGTCGAGGTGGCGACAAGCGACGGCAATCAGTCGGTCGTGCTGACCGGAGGCGGGACGGGCACGGTCGTCGTCAAATCGGCGGGGGCCAAGATCACGCTCGACAAGAGCGGCAAGATTACGATCGAAGCGCCGAACGCCGTCGAGATCAAAGGCACGCAGCTGAAGATCGAGGCGTCCGCCCAGCTCACTCTGAAGGCGTCTGCCAGCATCGACATGAAGAGCGACGGCATCATCAATATTAAAGGCTCGCTGGTCAAGATCAACTAGCGCGGCCGTCCGGTGCCTGCCGGCGGTCTGCGGCAAGGAGGGATGGACATGTCCGCTTCGTTTCTAGGCAAAGGCTGGCGATTTCCCGTCGGAGTCGACGCGACGACCGGCCGCATGCTGATGTCGGAGGGCGAGGACGATATCGCGGAGGCGATTCGCATCGTGCTCATGACTTCGCGCGGGGAGCGCGTCATGCGTCCCGACTTCGGCAGCGGATTGTCCGGCTACGCATTCTCCGGACTTGACGAGACGACGCTGCGGCTGCTCGAGAGCGATGCGCGGGAGGCGATCGTCGTCTGGGAGCCTCGCGTTAAGGATGTGGAGGTACGGGCCGAGACGGATCCGTCTCAGCCCGGCCGCATCCGGCTGTCCGTGGATTATGTCGTCCGATCGACCAACAACCTTTTTAACCAGGTGTACCCTTTCTATCTGGACGAAGGCACCAAATAACGTGCGAGCGCAGCGGGAGGACTTAAGGGCATGAAGCCAGATGCAACGGAGAGGACGGGCATGCGCCTGCCTCCCCCGATCGACGGCAGCGACGTCGCGGCGTTCGAAGAGCGTTTCAGGACGATGGCGCCTCACTATACGCCGGAATGGCGGTTCTCGCCGGAGGATCCCGACGCAGGCACCGCTTTGTTTTTCCTGGCGGCCGAGATGCTCGAGGAAAACGTCAAACGCTTGAACCGCGCGCCGCTGAACAACTTCATATCCTTCCTCGAGCTGATGGGCGTCAAGCTTCAGCCCGCCCGCGCAGCGCGCGCGACGGCCGTTTTCCGTCTGGCGGAAGGCGCCTACGAACCTGTCTACGTCCCGCAAGGAACGCAGCTTACGGCCGAGGCGCCGGACGGCGGCGAAGACATCTCTTTCGAAACGGAGCACGCGCTGCTCGTGACGCCCGCCGGACTCGTCGAATGGATTAACGTCCATCCGCAGCGAGATATCATCGTGCGCGCTTCCGGCGCTTACGAGGAGGAGGCCGCGTCCGGCGCCGCGCCTGAGATCGCGGTGTTCGGCGCGGAGGGGGAAGATCTTCAGCGTCACGAGCTCTATATCAGGCACGAAGGGTTATTCGAACTGAACCATCCGGCGCGGCTGACACTTTCCTGGTTCAATTCCGCCAAGCGATACGCCGAGCCCGAGCTGGCGCGCGGCATGGCGGACACGGATTGGCTCGAGTGGTCCTGGTACGACGAGGCTGCGCGCGAGTGGCGGCTGTTCGACCGGGTGACGAGCGTGCGCAACGAGGTGACTTTGTGGAAGACGTCCCCGGGGCGCTTCGGCAACACGACTGTCGGAGATGCTGAAGGTCGCTGGATACGTGCGCGGATCAAGCCTGATCCGAGCGGAAGCGCCGTGTCCCCCGCGCTTGCCGGACTGCCCGAGGTCGAACAGCTGTCGCTCCGCGGCGAACACGACTTGGCGGCGGATCCGGGCGGCATATCGCCGGCGCTGCTGTACTCGGGCGATCTGGAGCTGGACGGTGCGGGCTTTTTCCCGTTCGGACAGCAGTTTTTCCAGTATTCATTGTTTCATATGGCTTGTCCCGAAGCGTTCAGCAAGCACGGCAGTCGTCTGACGCTGCGGTTCGACGCGCGCTGGGACCCATGGGAGCTGCGCATGGCGCCCGATCCGGAGGTTCGCTGGCGCATGGTCATGCGCTCGGCCGACTTCGCGCGCAAGCCGCCTCAGCGGCTCTATGTTCGCCGCGTGCTTTGGGAGTATTGGAACGGAGAGAGCTGGATGCGTCTGCCGGGAAGCGGACGCTACGAGGAGCTGTTCGCCAATTTGCCCGAAACGCATACCGGCAGCTTCGCTTTAGAGCTGGACTGCCCGGTCGACTGGGAGCGGACGTTCGTCAACGGCACCTGGGACTGGTGGCTTCGGGTGCGCGTCGCTTCGATGGACACGGTCAACCAGCCGGTCGTCGAGTACATGACGCCGCATCTGTCGCGGATGTCGCTGACGTATGCGTACGCTTCCGACGTCAAGCTCGCGCCTGACAGCGCTTTGACGCTCAACAATGCGGAATGGACGGACAAGACCGCATGGCTGCGCCAAGGCGGAGAGCCGTTCAGGCCGTTCGTGCCCATCGACTGTCCCGCGCCGGCCGTTTATTTGGGCTTCGATCAGGCGCCGCTCAAAGGACCGATCCGGCTGTCGTTTCAGCTCGGCAAGCAGGTGCCGGCGGACGAAGGCGCGCCATGGATCGAATGGGAAGCGCTCGTCCGCGACGGTCTGCGCTTAACCTGGATAGCGCTCAAAGGGATGGATACGACCAATGGCTTCACCGAGTCGGGCGCCTTTCAGTTTGCGGGACCTCCGGGACTGGAGCCGGTACGCCTGTTCGGCGTCGAGCGTGTATGGCTTCGCGCGCTGAACCGGGACGGGAGGTTCGGAGCCAAGGGCGCGCCGGTCCCGACGCTGTCTCGCGTCGACCGCAATGCGGTCTCCGTCGTGCAGCGCCGGACGCTGCGCGACGAATATCCCGAGCAAACGAGCGACGGCTGGCAGCTATCAGCCGCGCCGGTCGTCGCGCAAGAGGTGTGGGTCGAGGAGACGGGATTCGTCAACGAACAGACGCTGGCCGAAATGGATGAGGACCGCTACGAGGCGCATCGAGACAGCGAAGGACGCCAGACGCGCTTATGGATACGCTGGCAAGCGGTAGAGACGCTTGCAGGCTCGCTGCCTCACGATCGTCATTACACGATTGACGAAGCTTCCGGTCGACTGCGTTTTGGAGACGGCAAAGCCGGCATGGGGCTTCCGCTCGCTGGCACGGACAAAGTTCGCGTGACCTATCAGGTTACCGAGGGAGCGCGAGGCAACGTGCCGGCGCGCGCGATCCGGGGGCTGCTGCAGCCGCTCGCCTTCGTCGACAGCGTCGGCAATCCGTCGGCGGCCGTCGGCGGCGGCGATGCGGAGTCGCTCGCTCGTGCGATGGAGCGGGGGCCGCAGCATGCACGTCACCGCGGACGTGCGGTATCCGCCTCCGACATGGAGTGGATCGTGCGGGAAGCGGATCCGTCGATCGCGCAAGTGCGCTGCCTGCCGGGGAGAGATGCCCGCCTGCAGCGCACGCCCGGCAAAGTCGTCGTCGTGGCGCTGCCGCTCGGCGGCCGCGAAGGCGTCGCTTTTTTCCCGGAGGTCAAAAAGAAAATCGAGGCCGCGCTGCGGGAAAAAGCCTCCAACCTGCTGCTGCAAGGCGGCCGGCTCGCGATCATGCCGCCGGCGCTGCTTGAGATATCGGTCAAAGCCGTCGTGCGGACCGGGGCTGCGGACGATATCGTGCCGACCGAAGCCGCCTGTCTCAGGACGCTTGACCGGTACCTCGATACGCGCGGCGGACAGCTTGACGGTCGCGGCTGGCAGATCGGGGAAACGGTGCATTCCTCCGCGCTGTATGGCCTGCTCCAATCGGTACGTACGGTGCTCGAGGTCGAGCTGCTCCATATGAGCGTCGTCGTCATCGAGCACGGCCAGGCGCGAGAGGTGCCGGAAGCCGCGCTCCGCGACATCCCGCACGGCATCGTCGTATCCGGCAGCCATCAGGTGACTGCGCGTCTCGGCTAGGATGAGCTTTAGGGAGCGCTTAAGGCGAGACCCACGCTAGAGAGCATGACAAATTCGTTTAAAAGGAGGCAAGGCGCCAATGCTGCCCAAGCTGCCGCTTGACGATCGCACTTACGAGAGCATTCTGCTGGAAGCACGCCAAGGCATTCAGCGGCGCCTGCCGGAGTGGACCGACGAAAACGCGCACGATCCCGGCATGACAATGCTGGAGCTATTTGCCTGGATCAGCGAGATGCAGCAGTTTTATTTGAGCCGGGTACCCGATCGCAACCGCCGCAAATTTCTCGAGCTGCTCGGCGAATCGCCGCGTCAGGCGACTTCGGCAGCGGCGCTCGCTTCGTTCGACGACATCCGCGAGACGGTGGTGCTTCCGCAAGGGACCAAGCTGCTTGCCGAAGACCAGACTTTCGAGACAGTGTCGTCTACCACGCTCAGACCGCTTGCCGTCGATCGCATCGTCACGCGCACCGAACGCGAAGCCAGCGACCGTACGGCTTCCAATACGCAAGGAGATGTCGCTTTTTATGCGTTCGGCTCAGATGCGCGTGCGGGCAGCAGACTGTATGTGTCGTTCGAACGGGAGCCCCCTGTCGGCGAGCCGATCGAGCTGACGATTTTGCTTGCGGAGGAAGGCAACCACGGCAGTCCGGATGCTCGGCATGCGATGCCATTGGCCGCTCCCCTGGCTGCACTGCCAACGGATGCGGCGGAAGCCTATGCGCCTCCCGTCATCGTGCCTTCCGCGCGCGTCGCCTGGAAGGGCTATGCATACGACGAGCAGACCGGCGCCTCCGGGTGGCTGCCGCTTGAGACGGACAACGACGAGACGCTGCATTTAAGCTTCAGCGGCCGGGTGACGGTCAGGCTGACTGCGCCGCTGCGCCCGGTTCTTGTGCATCCTGCGAACGACCGTCCGCGCTGGTGGATCTGCTGCGTGCTCGAGGAAGAAGGCTACGAGGAGCCGCCCCGCATCGACCGGATCCTGCTCCATACGGCGCTCGTCGCTCAGCGGGATACCTTGAGCGAGACCATCGATTATGACGTGCCCGAAGAAGGCGCGGTCGAGCTTCCCGCAGCTACTTATTTGTCGCGGTACGGCCTGCTGCGCGTACAGGTGCGCGAGCCGGACGGCAGATGGCGGGAGTGGCGGGAGGTACCGGACGCCGGAGAAGCGGGGCCCGACGACTGCGTTTATGCGGTGCATCTGCCGCAAGAAGGCGGAGCGCAAATCGTTTTCGGCGACGGTGAACATGGGATGCGGCCGCCGGGCGGGCCAAGATCCGTTCGCCGCATTCATGCGGACAAGACGTTTGCGGACAAACGCTTCATCGGACGGAGCAACGGCTTGCCGATGCAGCGATTTACCGTCTACGATCTGGCTTGCCGCCGCCGGGAGCGCTTCCTGCTGCAGGTCGGCTTGCCGGGCGCGCCGGCGGGCGAGTGGCTATGGGAGGACTGGTACCCGGTCGAGAACTTCGACCGCTCGGGTCCGCTCGACCGCCACTACACGTTCGATCCCGACACCTGCGAGATCCGCTTCGGCAACGACGAACGCGGCGCAATCCCGCCGGCCTGCGACGAGCCCAATCTGTGCTTGGTCGTCTGCGTGCTCGGCGGCGGCGAACGCGGCAATATCAAGCCAAGCCTGCTCAACGGATGGGTGTCGGAAGAACAGCGGGCGTACGGCGTGACCGTGACGAATGCCGGCTATGGTTATGGCGGCACCGAGAGCGAGAGCGTGAGCGACTGTATCGCTCGTCTGCAGCAGCGGTGGCATGAGCCGTACCGCGCCGTCACGGACGAGGATTACGCTGCGCTCGCGAAGTCGACGCCAGGACTCAGCGTCGCCAGAGTGCATGTGATCGCCGGTTATGCGCCGGGTCGTTCCGACCCCGTGCCTCATGCGGTGACGGTCGTGGCGATGCCGTTCAGCCGTCAGACGACGCCAAAGCCGAGCCGGGGATTTTTGCAGACGGTCGCCCGTCATCTCGACGAACGCCGGCTCATCGGGACGGAGGTTCATGTGATCGCCCCCGAATACGTCAAAGTGACCGTCCATGCCGTCATCGTCGTCGAACCCCAATTCGCGCACGAAACGAAGCGTATCGCCGCCGTTTTAAATGAGCTGCTCAGTCCCTCGGGAAGCCTCAAGTCCGCGGCGGGCTGGCCTTTCGGAAGGCCGGTTTATCGCGGCGACGTGTTCGCGGCGCTTAGCCGGATCGGCGGCGTGGCGTACGTGCAGGAATTATGGCTGGACGGCGAAGGCCGGTATGCCGCCAAAAGCCAGGGCGGCGACGTGCTGCTGCCGCCCAACGGACTCGTCTTTTCCGGCGAGCATCGGATTGAGCTGCTAAGCCGCACCCAGCTGTAAAAGGTCGGCAGAAACCGGAAAGGAGGCGAGCGGATGGAGGACGAAGCGTTATATTTTTCAGTGAATAGTCCCGAGCACTGGAGCCGCCGCGGCGTGACGGAAAATCTGGACATCGGCGACACGGTGCGGTTGCGCAGCGACGCGAGATACGGCGTGCTGGATACGGCCTCATTCGGCGAGCTCGAGGGCGTAGGCACGGTAAGCGCGTTTGCCGTCGGCTTGTTCGGGCGTCTGATTCTGCTCGACGACGCCGGCGATCTGTGGACCTACGACCGGCACAGCCGGCATCATGAGCGGCTGTTCGTAGCAAGGCACGGTTTGTTCTCCGCCGCGGCCATGCTGGCGTCGACCGGCGACACCCTGCTTGTCGCCGATCCGGACGGCGAGCGGATGCTGGCTGCGTACGACGTGAACAGCGGGCAGACGCGATGGAGCCGCACGGGGGAATGGATAGACGGCGTCTATTGCCGGCCGCTCGCCCTTTATGCCGACAGCCGAGGCATCTATGTGTTGACGCTCGCGGAGGAGCCGTCGGAGGCCGAGGCGGCATCGGTGGCGCTATCAGGCAAGGCGCCGCTACGTATTTTGAGGCTGAGCCTGTCCGGCGGATTGATCGCCGCCATCGAGGACGAGCGATTTGCCCTGAAGCTGCCCCCGGACGGCGGCAAGCACGGTCAACCCTTTTTGACCGTATCGCCCTTAGGCGATATGTATGTTTACGACAGCCTCGGCCGTACGCTGTTCGCTTTTTCGGCCGCAGGCGAGCTGCTGACGCGCATGATGCTTCCGCCCCTGTCGTTCGCGGGGCTGGCCGTCGACTCCAGCCGGCAAATTTACGTGGGCGATTCGCGCAGCATGGACTCCGAGGGCGAAGACGACCGATTTATTTTGCAGTTCGAGGAGTCGGGCGAGCTAATCGGCAAGGTCGGCGGGTTTCGCGGCAAAGCGGACGCGATATTGATCGACGGCAGGGACCGGATGTACATTTTGAACGGCGAGCAGCAGACGCTGGCTGTGCTCGATCTGCAGCCACAGACGCTCGCGATGCCGGGCGGAGGTGCGCTCGAAGGCTTTTGGCTCTCTTCGGCGTTCGACAGCGCGGACCGGGAGACGGTGTGGCACAAGTTTACGCTTGCAGCCGACATTCCGGACGGGACGCAGCTTCGCGTGCGTTATTTCGCGGACGACACGGGCGTCAGGACGATCGGCGGCAACATCTGGCGGATCGACGATTGGATCGCGCGAAACGATCTTAGCCCCTTGGACAAGCTTCGGGGCTTGCGCGAATTTTGGTCGGAGGCGGTCGTCAATCCGGGAGACGCTTTGTTTTTCGGGGCGAAGGGAAGGTACTTGTGGATGCTGGTCGAATGGATCGGCAGCGAACGCAGTACTCCTGCACTAAGCCGGTTGCGCGTCTATTTCCCGAGACAGACGCTTCTCTCTTACTTGCCTGCGGTCTATCAGCAAGAGACTGGCGGGCGCGGATTTCTGGAGCGTTATCTGGCGTTGTTCGGCACGCTGTTCGACGAAATGGAGGAACGCATCGACGGCATGGCCAGGCAGTTCGACCGGGAAACGGTCGGTGGCGGGCAGCTGCGATGGCTGGCTTCGTGGCTCGGGCTCGATACCAACGAGTACTGGAGCGACGACGCGATCCGGCGGCTCATTCGCGCCGCGCCCGATATGTACAGATATCGCGGTACGCGCCGCGGTATCGAACAGGCGATTGAGACGCTGACGGGCATGAAGCCGATCATCGTCGAGCCGGCGCAATACAAGGCGCTGCGCGAACGCGGAGATTGGCGGGCGGTCGTCGATCGGCTGTACGGCAACGATCCATTCACCTTCTCTGTGCTGCTGCATCCGGACCAGGCGCGCAGCGACATGGAGAAGGTGCTGCTCAGACAGCTGGTGGACGACATCAAGCCTGCGCATACGGAAGCGAAGCTCGAGTGGCTGCAGCCGTGGATGTATCTGGATCTGCATACGTATCTGGGCGTCAATACGGTGCTGGCCGAGCCTTCGATCTTTACGCTGGGCGACGATCGCTCGATGCCTAACGATACGTTGATCGTGGATGCGAACATGAATCGCCGGCTTGATGCGCATATGCGTCTCGGATTGGATTCGGAGATGGAATGACGACAGCGGAGCCGCCTCGCGGGTCCGATGATGAGGAGGGACTTGAAGGATGAGAAAAGCGAGGATGTACCCGTTCGAGCGCAATCGGTATTTTTACGGCAAGCTGTTGACGGTGCGGGACTTCGAGTCGGAGCAAAAATATTTGAACGACAAGCGCAGGCTGCTCAACCGGCTGCTGTTCGGAAGCGGCGTCGTCGCAGGCATGCAGGTCGTCGCCGTCGACGACAAGACGGTAACTGTGGAGATGGGACTGGCCATCGACTATTCGGGTCGCGAAGTCGTCATTCCTTCGCCGGTCACGCTTAAGCTGTCCATGATCGAAGGCTTCACGAACAACGAGTACAAAAAGAACGTTTATTTGTACGTCGCCTATGACGAAAAAGGCCGCGAGCCCGTTCATTCCGTCGGCAACTCGTCGATCCGGGGCGAGGAGGTCAGCGAGTACAATCGCGTACTGGAGTCTTATCGGCTTTTCGTCAAAGAAGAAGCGCCGGCGCCGACCAGCTTTGAGCAAGTACGCTTACTGGAGGATGTCGCCGTGCTCTATCAGGACGCGCATGTCCGCATTTCCCAGCGCATGCCCAAGTACGTCAATCCCGGCGACGTCGTCGACGTGACGCTGGTCATTGAGAAAACGCTGCAGACGGCCAGAGTGGCGGTCAGCTTCGATTATGAAGCCGACGGCCTTGATCCGGTCGGCGGAGATGGCGCGCATGTCGAATTCATCGAGCCGGGCGACGGACAGGATACCGAGTATCGGCTGACCTACAGCGTCAAGGTAAAGGACCGGCCTGACACGGTCGCCAAACTGGCTTTGCCGCCGCAGTCCGTGACGCTGACGATTGGCGATCAGCGCGTGCCGATCGACCATGCCGCCGTGCATAACGTAGACATTATTTCTCAGCCGGTCATGGAACGAATTTTAAAAACCTGGTATGAACGATCGCTTGATCAGGCGGCCGAAGGCGCGGCAGATCAAGACCTGTGTCTTGCAAAAATCGGATTGCTTCAGCTCGGATCGACCTATATGATCGAGCAGGTGGAACGCGTTCCGTTCGGAGAGTACGTCCCGAACGCCTCGCTGCTGCAGCGCCTGTCGCATACGGACCGCGCGGGTTCGCTTCACCGTTTCTTTGCCGAGTCGGAGGCTTACGATCTCGCGTACGACGCGAAGCCGAAGCTCGACGTCCACTATCATCCGGAGCGGAACACGTTCGACTTCAAACTCGGCATACCGCGTCCGCAGGCGATTCAGGACGAGATCGCGACGGGAACGATCGAGGTTCCGCTCGAGCTTAATGCCAAGACGGGACTTAAGTTTTTCTCGCGCGGCCGGCGCAATTACGTGACGGATGAGATCAAGCATGGACTCGGCACCGGGCAAGTAACGATTCTCGTAGGTCTGACGCCGCAGGAAACGTTAAAGGCTTCCATCTATTACGGCGTTCAGGACGTGTTCAAGGGGACTGAATACGAATCGGACGTGCCGAACGTCGACTTTGGTACGATCGTGTATCCCGAGCACGGCAGCTTCCGCATCGGCATGCGCCTCAACGGCTCGGCCGAGGCGGACAAGCTGAACATTCGCTGGTGGGCGTTCAAGAAGCTGCAGGAAGGCGCGGAGGGGAACGGAGCGGGCGAGACTTCTGCCGAGCGGGCGCTTTATCGAGAGGCGGCGCCCGGCAAGGAATAATAACGTTTACGGTTTCGCAATGGCGAGGCTGTCTTAAGGGGCAAAGGTCCCCGAGAGACAGCCTCTGTTTTGTTAGCTTGTTTTGGGATGGAGGAGAAACTCGATGGAATAGTGGATTTAGCGGCATCTGTGTCCGAGACTGGACCGAGGCACCCAAGCAAGTGCCGATGACCGTAACCGCCGGAGAGAGGTGGTATATGGAATCATCGATGACAAAAATATCCCCTTGCCTCAGGAGCCGCGATCGATCCTGAGGCAAGGGGATATCGGTAAAACGATAATGTGCGCTTAAACCTGGAAAGGACTAATGGTCAAACGAACGGGTTTGTCGTTGTTGTAATTGAAGTTATACAGATAACCGTTCCATTCGTAGGACATCGTGTAGAGCTTTCCGTTGCTTTCGGTTTTAACGCCTTTGATTGCCGCTTTTTGCAGACGGTCGAGAAGCGTCGTCATGACGTATTTGTTCCAGGTACGGACGAGCGTGACGGCATACGCCTCCGGATTGTCGGGATCGGACTCCAGCTTAAAGCTGAATTGGACGCCGCTATAAACGAGCTCGATAGGCGCTGCGAGCGAGGGATCGGTTCCCGGCTCTTCGCTCAAGCCGTCTGTCGAAGGCAGAGCTGCATTTGCGGCGCCCGCGGAATTGCTCGAACTTACGCTCGCGGCGGTGCCGCTGCTTGCGGTTGGACTGTGAGCGGCAGTTCCCGAGACGGATTTGGACAGTGCGACGACTTTATTAGTCTTGGCGACGGCAACTCCGCTCGTTCCGGCACTTGCTCCCGTGTTCATAGCAGCACTCTGCTGCCCGCTGCCTGCGTCGGTTCCAGTGCCGCCGTTCGAACCGGCGCCCGTCCCGCTGCCTGTATCTGTTCCGGAGCCGGCGCCCGTGCCGGAGCTTGCGCCTGCAGCCGACCCGCTATCTTTGCCGGTCCCGGAGTCCGAGCCGGTTCCCGTACCAGCGCTCGCGCCGGCGGCCGCCCCGCCTTCGCCGTTGCCAACGCCTGCGCCGGAAGCGGCTCCTCCGCTAGCGCCTGCAGCCGCGCCGCTGTCTGACCCGGAGCCAGACGCAGTCCCGCCAATGCCGGACTCCGACCCGGCAGCCGCTCCGCCACTGCCCGCACCGGTGCCTGAAGTCCCGCCGCCGCTTGCACCGCCGTTTGCGCCTGCCGCCGCGCCGCTGTCGCCGCTCCCGACGCCTGCACCGGCAGCTGTGCCGCCGTTTGCGCCTGCAGCGGCTTCTCCCCCCGTTCCCGTACCGGCCGTCGCCCCGCCTGTCGCATCCGGCGCTGCGGTTCCTTCATCGGTCCCGTCATCGGTCCCGGCGTCGGTCTCGGCATTCGTCCCGGCATCCGTGCCCGTCGCCGGCGCATCCGGCGCGCCAAGCTTCTCCTGCAGCGTCGCCGCAGCCATCTCCAGGAAGCCGGCGGGATCCGCTTGCCCGGCGCTGAACAAGCCTTTGTAGACGACGGTGCCGTTGGAGTCGAGCAGCGCGCCGAAGCCCTGATATTGATCGGCCCGGAATGTGCCTTTGTAAAGCGGCGTGCCGTCCGCGTTAAACGCTTCGCCTTCGCCGTCGCGCTGGCCGGCCACGAAGGTGCCGGTATATAACGCAACGCCTTGCTCGTTGAACAGAGAGCCGGCGCCCTGGTAACGTCCGCGCTCGAAACCGCCCTTGTACACCGGCGCGCCGGAAGCCGCGTATTCGGTCCCTTCGCCGGACAGCAGCCCGCCTGCGAACGAGCCTTCGTACAGAAGCGCACCGCCTTTGTACTGTTTGCCTGCGCCTGCGTACAGGCCGCCCGCAAAGGCGCCTTCGTAGACGAGCTTGCCGTCGTCGCCATAAAGCTTGCCGGCGCCTTCATACAATCCCTTGACGAAGGCACCGGTATAAAGCGGCTTGTCCTTGGCGGCGTAGAGCGTGCCGTCGCCTTCGTATTTGCCGGCGACAAAGCCGCCTTCGTATAGTACGCTGCCGTCCGGCGAGTAGAGCGTGCCCGCGCCATTATACGCGTCGGCAGCGAATCCGCCGCGGTACAGCAGCGTGCCGTCGGCCGCATAAGCTTCGCCCGAACCGGCGCGTACGCCTTTGTCGAAATCGCCGAAGTAGACGAGCTTGCCGTCGCTGTAGAGCTTGCCGACGCCGCTGAATTGGCCGCTGGCGAGAGGGCCGGCATATACGAGATTTCCGGCGCTGTCCACGATTTTGGCGTTGCCGGTATAGCCTTTTTCTAGCGCTGCCGAAGCTTCCATTGTTGGCGTTCGGGAGAACCACCGGTCGACGAACGCAGGCGGATTGATGAACCCGAAGTAGGCGATCGCGAGGCTGATCAGTACGATCAGTACGACGAGCTTTTTAGCGATATAGTAGCTGCCGATCTTCCAATAGTTGTCCAGCGACCGCAGTCCGCTGCCGAGCACACTGCGAGCCCAACGGATAAGCCATTTGAGCAGCATTTTCGGCAGCTTCGCGGACTGCTTGATCGGCTTCAGGATTCTGCGTTGGATCGGCTTGATAAACGGCTTAAGAATCGTTTCGATCATCGTTAGGGCACCTGTATCGTAAATTGGCCTGGTGAGGTTAACTGGATGACGCCGCCGTAGCTGCACATGCACTTGGAGGAGTTGTTCAAAGCCGGCATGTTGCCGACCATCACGGTCGGCGCGCCCGGCGCCCAAGGCGCGGCCGTCATCGGCGTGCAGGGCATCGGCGTCAGGACGCCGAGCGCCGCGGCAGTCGCAGAAGCGACGATGGGGTTGGCCATTGAATTGCACATCCCGAACGGCATGATGTTTACAAAAGGTTTGTTATCCATAATGTTGGCGATCGGCATGGCGGTCATCGTCCGATTGGCCGGAAGCACATTTAATACAGAAGGGGCAGCCCCAAACGAGCATTGCATCGATGCCCCGCCGCACACTAGTTGTCCCACGCCCGGTTCACGCTCTCTTTACGAAAATGGTGGAAGCTGTCAACGCTATATTCATAGTAACTCAATTCTCGAAATCTGTCATTTTGAGTTGTAAGGGGGTGAATTAAGGAAGAACTTGTAGTACGATGAAAATAGTTAGAAATTGTCGTAAGTTTCATATGGAATAAGAACAGTCGCACACAAAGGCGGGCGCCGATCTTCGATGAAAAAACTTGCTGTACTGCTGTTGCTGGCTTCACTTATTATGTCCGGTTGGTCCGGCTTCGTGCTTGCGGAGCGCGTAGACCGGAGCGAGGCGCCGTGGAAGTCGTCCGAAAATCTGCAAAACTTGTCGCTGGCGGCCGCCGGCGGAGACGGCTCGCTTGCGGTGGTGAGCGATTCCAAGCAAAAGATCAAGCGACTCGGCGCGGACGGGACGCTATTGGGGCAGATGACATATTCGCCTGCCGAACGCGGTGCGCGCGTTGACTTTAATGAAGCCGTAGCAGACGAGGACGGCCGAATCTACGCGTTGGTGACGGTGCTGGACTCGTACGGTCTATACGTGCAAAGCGAGCGCATCGTCCGTTACGACCGTAGCGGGAAGGCCGGCCAGGTGCTCTACGAGCGCAAAGGAGACGGAACGAGCAAGCGGATCGGACACATTGAAGGCTTGCAACTTTCGGGCGGCGCGCTGTTTTTCTACGAGGCGGATGCCGACAAGCTGCAGCTGAAGCGCATCGTCTTGCCCGAGAACGCGCCGGAGACCGTATTTGCGTTCACGCTGCCAAAGGATCGCTATTTGTCGGAAATCACGGGCACGGCGCCCGGACAAATCTATTATACGACGCGCAGGGGGAGCATCTACCAGGTATCCGCGGAAGGCGTCAGCACCAAGCTCTATCCGAGCAAGACGAGGGCAAGCGACGCTAAAAATTTCCCCGAATTGGTCATGCTCCGTACGGACGGCTCGCTCATGTTCGTCGACCGGCTCGTCAATGCAGTGACGACGTTCGATCCGCTTGCGTCTGCCGGAACCGAGACGGTGCTGGACGATGCCGCGTTGCAGCGCATCGCGCCGGGCCTGGACAGCTACGAAATCATGGATATCAAGCAGACGCCGACGGGCTTCACGATTGTGCTTAACGATCGGATCTTGCTGATGTCGGCAGACTTCGCGCCCACGGGCCAAATCTCCAAGGTCAGCTTCGACAGCAAGACGCTATGGGACCGCCGCCTGCTGTGGGCCGTCTTTTGGCTCGGCTTGCTGCTGCTCATGTTTTCCGTACGTTTCTTCCATATTCACGTACTCGAACGGCGCTCATCCCTCTTTCTGAAGCAGGTTCTCGCAACCGTACCCGCCATCCTGATCGCAATGATCCTTCTCTCGAATTTCATATACAACAGCTTCTCCGCGCGGATGGAGACGCAGATGCAGCGCGAGCTCGCGCTCCTCGCACGCAACGGCCAGAATCTGATCGACGGCGACCGACTTGCAAGGCTGCACTCGCCCGCCGATTATCGCAACGAGGATTATATGGCCATTCGCGCAAAAATGAATTTCCTGTTCGAAGGCGAGGACAGCGAGCAGCGGCAAGGCTTGTACAGCACCTTGTACAAATATGAAGGCGACCAGATTTATATCGTCATGGACGACGACGACGGCGTCAATATGTTTAAGCCGTTCGAAAAGAACGAGGTCAATTCAGACGTGCTAAGTCAAGGTGTCGTACGCACCGGACAGTGGGAAGACGCCGACGGCAAATGGCTGTATGCCATCGGTCCGGTCTACGACAGCACCGGCCAGATCGTCGGCGTTTACGAGACCGGGCGGGACCTAAGCGTGCTTCATCGCGAGAACCGCAAGATTTATTACAACATCATTGAAAATATTTTAATGATTACGGGCGGATTGGTCGTGCTCGTCGTGATCGCGACGTTCGTGCTGCTGTCGCCGATCCGCAAGCTGAGAAGAAGCGTCATGGCGATGGCGAACGGAGACTGGGACACCGAGGTCAAGCTGCGCAACCGCGACGAGGTCGGCGATCTCGGCGTGCAGTTCAACCGGATGGCCCGCTACATACGACAGCATATTGCCGACATTACATCCTTCAGCGAGGCGTCTTATCGATTCGTGCCGCAGCAATTTTTTAACTCGCTCGGCAAAAAGGGGATCCTCGACATCCGGCTCGGCGACCAGATTCAAAAAAACATGGCGGTCATGGTCGCCAACCTGCGCGAGTTCAGACAGTTGTCCAAGACGCTCAGTCCGAAGGAAAACTTCGACTTTATGAACTCGTTTCTCCGGCGCTTCGGGCCGATCGTGCGGCAGGAGGACGGTCTTATCAGCAAATATCTGGGCGCAGGCTTTATGGCGCTGTTTCCCGGCTATGCGGAGGAGGCGATCCGGGCGGCCGTAGCGATCCGCCGCGAGCTGCTCGTCTACAATCAGCATCGGCGCAGCTCCGGCTACGCGACGGTCGACATCGGCATCGCGATTCACAAGGGACCGCTCATGCTCGGCATCATTGGCGAGGAGCGCCGCTGGGAGGGAAACGTTATTTCCGACGATGTCCAGCGCACGACGATGCTTGAGCAGATCTCGGAGCTCGTTGGATGCTGCATCGTCGTGACGCGAGATTATTACGAGCAGTTGCGCTCGCCCGAGAGGTTCATGCATCGCTCGCTCGGCCGAATCAGGCTGGAGAGCAGCGACGAAGCGATGGAGCTGATCGACGTGTTCGAGGGAGACCCGGAGCAGCAGCGAGCGGCCAAGGAACGGACGAAGGTTTTGTTCGAACGCGGGCTGGCGTTGTGTCAGGCAGGGCGATTCTACGACGCGCGCGAGACGTTTGTCGAAGTCATCAAGCAAAACCGGATGGACAAAGCCGCCAAGCTCTACTTTTACTTGTGCGACGAATATTATCAGAAAGGCGCGGGCGCCGGCTGGAACGGCACGCTCGCCGTCTGACGCGACGTCCGGGATCGGCAAGCGGCTGGGCGCCGCCCAAAGCACGAACGGAGCCTAGAAGCGGAGGGTTCAGAATTGGCTATTGTAGAGTTGGTCGTTCGCCGTATCGATTCGCGGGAAGCTGCGGACGCGGTCGTCGCTTTCCTCGTCTCGCCTCAGGCGTTCGACGACGAGCGGCCGACGCCAGGCGAAGAGGAGCATTTTCGCACGCTGCCTTATTTGGCGCTGGAGGGCAAGACCGTCTACTGGTATATGACGGACGGAGCGGGTGAGATCGTCGCCGTTACGGGCGTTGCGCCCAACGAACAACGAACGGGCGGCTATACCTGGGACTATCTTGTCGTTCGCAAAGATTATCGGCGCGGCGGCGCGGCTCTACGCCTGGCGGGAGCCATGCTTGAATATTTGCGCGAGCAAGGAGCGCGCTATCTGGTTACATATACTTGCGATTTGCCGGTATACGCGGGCGTGAGACGTTTGTTCGACCGGCTGGGCTTTACGCTGACCGGCCGGCTGCCGGACTATTATTTCGACGGCGAGGACAGGCTTGTCTATTATTTGGACCTGCGCAAGCCAAGCCTCTCGGAGATGCAACAATAGAAAGAAGTGACAGGCATGAATATGGCGCAAGCCCTCGGCAGACTGGGCGTTCGTGCGGAGGACAGGCGCAAGCTGCGGCTGATGACCCCGATTTTTCTCGTATGCGGCATCGCCGAAGCGCTAACCTACAACGGTTTTATTACCTTGTTCAGCCAGCGGTTCGGGAGCGAATATTTGCCTTACTTATACACGGGAGAGGCTTTTATATTGCCGCTTGAGGCGTGGTTCATGAGCTGGCTGGCCGTGAAGCTGTCGAAGCCGGCGCTGATGAAAACGATGTATGCCGTCATGACGGCGATCCTGCTCGCGGATACGGGCGTGCTCGCAGCGCTTAAGCTGGCAGATCTGGACGCCCGCTGGTTTTATCCTGTCCTGTTCCTCACCTCCAGCTTTGTCGTAAGACAGCAGACGGTGCTCCTGTGGAGCCTGGCAGTCGACGTGTGCCCGACGCAGCAAGCCAAGCGGCTCATGCCGCTCTTTGTCTCGGGCGCGACGCTCGGCGGCGCGGCAGGCGGTCTCCTTACGCAGGCGCTCAGTCCGCTTGGCGCGGAACTGGTATACGGGCTTGGCCCGCTGCTGCTGATCGCGGCTTCCTTCAACTACCGCAAAGCGATCGTGCAATACTTAGTGCCGCTCGCGCTCAAGGCCCAAGCGACAACCGAGGAAGAGAGCGTGTCTTCCTTCGATTATATGAAGCGCACATTCCGCTCGCCTTTTTTGCTGAGCGTGATGGGACTCATGACGCTCATGCCCGCGCTTTATTATTTGGCGGAGTTTTTATTTTTAAATACGGCACATGCCGCTTACCCGGACGAGCAGCAGTTCGCGCGCATGTTCGGCATCGTGTCTACGCTGCTCTTTTTGCTGGCGTTCGCCGTTCAGCTCGTATCCGGCAAGCTCGTCGCCTGGTTGGGCGCGAGCGGGATGCTCGTGGCGATCTCGGCGGCGTATGCGGCGGCATTCGGATTTGCGTCCGTGCTCCTCGGAAGCGCGGCTGCGGCCGTCATGGCCGCAGCGGGCGCTTATATGCTCACGAACGTATTAATTTTCTATTCGGCCGAGCCATCTTACCAATTGTTTTACAAGACGCTGCCGATGCAGCATCGGGACGGCTACCGGTATGCGGCACAGGGGCTCGCTTCCTTTTTTGGCATCCTGCTCGGCGCGGGGCTTCAGTCGCTGCACAAAGCGGCCGGACTCGGTTTTCCGGTGCTGGCGGCGGTCGGGGCGGGCGCCGCGCTGCTGCTGACGGCACTCGCCTGGACGGTGCGGCGTCTATATATGCGGGAGCTGGTCCAAGGCGTTCAGACGATCGGACTGGACGATCGGGAGCTGATGGAATCGTACCGCGAATTTTTCAGCAATTCAAAGGCGATGGGCGCCGTGCTGACGCTCCTTCGGGACGAGCAAGAGGGTGTGCGGCAGATCGCAGCGGATATCGTCGGCCGTACGCAGGATGAACGTTATTTGCCCGAGCTTCTCGCGCTTCTCGCCGATGCCAGTCCTGGCGTGCGCACGGCCGCGCTGCGGGCGATGAAACTGAACGCCGCCGATCTGCAGGCGCTCGTGCGGATCGGCGCGGTGCTGGAGGACGAGGAGCCGGCCGTTCGGGCGGAGGGCGTCCGGCAGATGGCGCAGATGAAGCATTTGTCTTCGCAGGCGTTTTTCTTTCTACGGGTCAAGCTGCTCGATCCGCATCCGGCGGTCGTCGCCGAGGCGGTCAAGGCGATGTATGCGCTGGAGAGCGAGTCGAGTTATGAAGCATGCTTCGAGGCGATCGAGCGGCAGCTCGGCCAAGGCGGCGAACCCGCTGCCCATGTGTGCGGCGTCGTGGCAGAGCTTAAGCTTGCGCGATTCGGGGAATCGGTCGAGCGGCTGCTGCAGGACACGCATCCGGCGGTTCGGCTTGCGGCAACGGCTTGCCTTGGGAAGCTAGGTGCGGCACATGTCGTTCCGCAGCTGCTGGAGCGTTTGCCTGCAGGAGATCAGGAGCTGCTTCTCGTAACCGAGCAAGCGCTGATCGACATGGGCGATCGTTCGATTCAGCCGCTGCTTGCGGCATTGTCCGGCGTGCATGCGCAGGCGTGGCGTGTTGCGATCGGAGCGCTTGCCGCGTTGCTGCCCGAGGATGACATCCGAGGGAGGTTGACGGACCAGGCGCTTCGGCGGATGGGCGAGCTGGACAAGGTGGCGGGGTATGCGTCGGCGTTTCGCGCGGTAGGGAGAGAGGAACTCGCCGAGCTGGCGGCGCTGCGCTTCGACGGACAACGCCAGCGGGTACTCGAAGGCGTCTGGTCTTTGCTCGTACGGCTGACCGACGAGCAGGTCGTCGCTTCGATCCGGCGGGCGCTGGACGATCCCGACGATGAGACAAGGAGCAGCGGACTGGAAGTGCTCGCCGAAGGTGCGGGCGACCGCAGGCTGGCGCAGCGGCTCGCAGTCGTATTGCAGACGGACTATGCTAGCCTGGCACAACTGACGGTGACGATGGAGGCGGCACGGCTTGCGCTCGATCACGCGTCGCGTTCGGAAGACGATTGGTGGCCGGAAATGGCGGCGGAAGCGGGAAGGGAGCGTGGCGGTCAAGTGGAAACGCAGGTGGCGCTGGGCAGGCTCGGTAAAGTCATCTATTTAAAAAATGTACCGTTCTTCGCGGACCTGACGCTGGAGGAGCTTGGATTAATCGCCGGCATCGCTACGGAGCGTGTGTTCGAGGACGGCGAAGCCCTGCTGCTTCGGGGCGCTGCCAGCGATGCGCTCTATGTCATTGTGGACGGCAACGTGGAGCTGACGAGCGTTACGGCCGCAGGGCTCGAAGCGACGCTCGGCGTGCTCGGAGCAGGCGAGGTGTGCGGAGCCACGTCTGCGCTTGACGAATCGGCTTCGACCGTTTCGGCACATGCGCTGCTCGGCGAAGTGCGGGCGCTCGGGTTGCAGCGTGAGGCGCTTACCCGACTCATCCGTTTGTATCCCGACATCGGGCTTGGACTTCTGAGGGCATCGCTGGCCCGCGTGCGGCTGCTCGAAGAGATGCTGATGCGGATCGACTCATAGTCGAGCCGATCCTGTCCGCCGCCATCGCGAGCGCGCATCGCAACCGGTGGGCAGCATGGCTAGTCTCTGCTGCGGATGACGAGCAGGGAGCCGCTTCGGAGCGAGATGAAGCCTTCGTCAGCCGACAGCAAGTTGCTGACGCCAAGCGACATGCCCTGGCGCAGCGTGGCATCCTGCAGCGGATAAGCGAATCCGGTCAATGTCACGCCCGTTACTTCTGACGTGAGCGGGAGGAGGGAGACATAAGGGTAGCGGTCATCGGCGGGAAGATGAGCCGCTTCGGTCAACAGGCGGATCTCGTTGTGGTCATCCACGAGCAAGGCCGCTGCGCCTGCTTCAGCCGCGACGGCGAGCAGTTGGACGTTGGCCAAGCTGTGATCGAACCGGGAGCCGAGTCCGCCTGCGATAACAATATTCCGATAGCCGCGTGCCAGCGCTTCCCGAAGCGCGAGCTCGGTGTCGGACCAGTCCTTGTCCACCGCGTCGTACTCGGCCGTCTCCGCCGCTTCGGCGCGTATTTTTGCAAGCGCATCCGCGTCCACCGAGTCGAAGTCTCCGAGCGCCAGGTGAGGCGAGATTCCATTCTGTATGAGATAATAGGCGCCTTTGTCCGCGCCGATAAGGTAGTCGTCCGGTTGAGCGAGCGCGAGGCTCCATGGCCCAAGGCTGCCTCCCGTATAGATGACGGCACGTCGGGACGATGATTGCTGTGACAAGGGTTATTTCCTCCTGCAGGTCATTTGCGGCTTGGACCGCGTTTTATTCAGTATAACGGCAGATGCGCCGAGATGCGACGGAAGCTCTATCATTTGGTTCAAATTCTCCGTTGCGGCCCGTGCTCGGTTGCCGATACAATATATGAGGCGGTTCACGGGTTTCGATGCACGGCGCCGCCTCCACTAGAGAAACGGCCGGGGGTTATCGTTTTGAGTTTGGACGTATTTGAATGGTTCAGCATCATCGGCACCATCGCTTTTGCCGTGAGCGGCGCGATCGTCGCGATGGAGGAGCATTACGACATGCTGGGGGTATTCGTGCTCGGACTCGTGACCGCGTTCGGCGGCGGGATCGTGCGCAATTTGCTTATCGGCGTACCCGTCACGACGCTCTGGAGCCAGGGGCTTTTGCTTAAAACGGCAGTATTTTCGATCGTTATCGTGTTCGTGCTGCCGACCGCCTGGATTTACCATTGGAAAAGAAGCGAAGCGTTTTTCGACGCGATCGGATTGGCCGCATTCGCCATTCAAGGCGCGCTGTATGCCGTAGAGGCCGGACTGCCCGTCAGCGCCGTCATGGTCGCCGCGATGATGACCGGCATCGGCGGCGGGATGATTCGCGATATTATGGCCGGACGCAAACCGCTCGTGCTCCGCGACGAGATTTACGCGGTATGGGCGCTGCTCGCAGGACTCGCCGTCGGGATCGGGCCGATACGGATCGCCTGGGCGCTGCTCGCGCTTTTCGCGGCGACGGTGACGATGCGGATGCTGTCCGTTCATTATAAATGGCGGCTGCCACGGCGGAAGCTGCTGGCATACGGCGGATATGAAGGGCCGGCTGCAGAAGAAAGGAAGGGAATGTAAGCATGTATCGCGTATTGTTCGTTTGTCTCGGCAACATTTGCCGCTCGCCTATGGCCGAGGCGGTATTCCGGGACCGGGTAGAAAAGGCGGGGTTCGCGGGATCGATCGAGATCGATTCTTGCGGGACCGGCGATTGGCATCTGGGCAAGCCGCCGCACGAGGGGACGCGGCGCATTTTGGATGGTCAAGGCATTTCCTATGAAGGCATGCTGGCACGGGGGATTCAGGCGGAAGACGGTGAACGCTTCGAGCTGCTCGTCGCGATGGACGAGAGCAACGTTGCGGCGATTCGCGAAGCGCTCGGTGGCGACACAAAGGCGGAAGTGGTACGTTTCCTTTCGTTCGTCCCCGGCTCGCGTCTTTCGGATGTGCCCGATCCGTATTATACCGGCGACTTCGAGGAGACCTATGCGCTGATCAGCGAAGCGAGCGACCGGCTGCTCGCGCATCTGCTTGCGACGGGTAAAGTGAAGGCGGGGGCGAAGTAAGCTGCACTTGAACCTATCTGAGAAAACGAAACGGGATGAAGCAGGTGCAAGTGCTGCCTCGGCCCGTTTTCGTTTTGTCTGAGGCGACTAGCTTGCTCGTCTGGGGGGCCGAAGGCGCGGCGAGGGCTTGCGGCAGGCGCTTCCATGCATACGAAATGTGCATGGAAGCGGCGAACCAGGAGCAATAGGCGACCGTGAGGCTGATCGTGCACAATATCGGTAGCTTAGAGGCTGATCATGCACCATTAAGGTGCACGATGGCGGAATGGCGGGAAGAGCGATGTGAATGGGAGATAGGTACATGAGGGAAGCCGAGGCAAGTCGAGCGGGAGCCGGCGCGAAAAGAGACCCCGACGGCCGGAACCGGCGGGGCTCATTTTAGCGTTGGCGATGCTTCCGGATCCTTGCCCCTTATCGACGCTGCTTACATATGCGCCTTCGGACCAAGAAAAGCGCCCAGCGCCTCCGGCAGCTCCTTCTGCCAAAAGCCCCATTTATGCTCGCCGTCTTTTTCCCTATAATCGACGTAAGCGCCCTTGCTCTCGAGGATCTGCTTTGCCGCACGGTTCAATTCGACGAAATTATGCGTGCCGCGCTCGGTTTCATAGGCGGTCTCCTGCAGCCCTACCGTCATCCACGCGGACAGCCAGGACAGGTCGCCGACCTCCTTCATTTGTGCGATCGATGCTCCGTAGTAGGCGCCGGACAACGACAGGAGCCGATTGAACAAGTCCGGACGCCGAATGGCGATGGACAGCGACACGGTTGCACCAAGAGAGTCCCCGGCGAGCAGGCGCGCGTCCGCGGAAGGGCGGGCGGCAAAGTTTTTTTCGACAAAAGGAACGAGCTCGTGGACCCAGAAGTTCAAATAAGCTTCATGCCGCTCGCTGCCCGGCAAATACTCCTCGGTTCGGACCGATTTGTCGACGTCGACGGCCGCGATGATGAACGGTTCCCAGCTCTCCTCGAGGATAAGGCCATGGGAGATGGTGGCGATTCTGCCGAAATTGAAAAAATCTTCGCCGTCCTGGCAATAAATAACCGGATAGCTGAGCCACTCCTGGTACCCGGGGGGTAAATAGAAACGGACTGCGCGTTCGCCGGCTTGCAGGTAATTGCTGGGAACTGCATGTTTGACGACGGTTCTGCGGACGGGTGACTCGGACATTGGATATCGTTCCTTTCTTGTACCCGATTCGAGTATGACAGCGCCCCGGCATGGGCAAAACATAGGAATGTTCGTTGCCGCGCCTGCCATTTTTAGGACGGCTGATCGGGATTTGTATTAATGTGTTATACAATAAAAATGAAACTGTACTAGAGACATTGTGCGCTTTCAATCGTGAAGAATTCAATAAATATGCCTTTTTTGCTTTGACCAAACCACTAGGGCAGCTATATAATAATTCTATAACAGAAACCCCTCTTCCACAATTCATGACGAGGAGATGTAACAATGAGCAAAGGTTCTTTGGACGCACCGGCCAAGCCGGAGCAGCAAGCAGCACATATTGTGCATTCGGAAGATGTTACGCCGCTTCAGGTATTGTCCCCCGAAGGCGAAGTCGTCAATGCGGCAGCCATGCCTAATCTGACCGACGAGCAGTTAAAGGAAATTATGTACCGTATGGTATTTACCCGTACTTGGGACGACCGCGCGGTTAACCTGGGCCGTCAAGGACGCCTGGGCTTCTATGCGCCGGTATCCGGCCAGGAGGGTACGATGGTCGGCAGCGAATACGCGCTGACCAAGGAAGACTTCGTATGCCCGGGCTACCGCGACATGCCGCAGCTCGTGTGGCACGGCTTGCCGCTGTACCAGGCGTTCCTGTATTCCCGCGGCCACCAGCACGGCGGCCAGATTCCGGAAGGCGTCAACGTGCTGATGCCGCAGATTATTATCGGCGCGCAGATTTTGCACGCGACGGGCGTCGCGATGGGCTTCAAGCTTAAGAATGAAAAGCGCGTCGCCATTACTTACACCGGCGACGGCGGTTCCTCCGAGGGCGACTTCTACGAGGGCATGAACTTTGCCGGCTCGTTCAAGCTGCCGGTCATTTATTTCGTGCAAAACAACGGCTACGCGATTACGACGCCGTTCGCCAAGCAGACGGCTGCCCAGTCGATCGCGCACAAGGCGCTCGCGGCCGGCATTCGCGGCGTGAAGATCGACGGCATGGACGTGCTGGCGGTCATCTCCGCCGTACAAGAAGCCGCCGAGATCGCCCGCGAAGGCGGTGGCGCGACGCTGATCGAAGCCGTCACGTACCGTTTCCGTCCGCACTCGATGTCCGACGACGCGACCAAGTATCGCACGAAGGAAGAAGAGCAGGAGTGGGCGCTGCGCGATCCGCTCGTACGCTTCGGCAAGTACCTTGAATCGAAGGGCCTGTGGTCGGAAGAGGACACGGCTCGCGTCAAGGAAGAGGCCAAGGCTACGGTGAACGAGCACATTAAAAAAGCCGAGCAGACCGAGAAGATGACGGTTGCCGGGCTGATCGACTCGATGTTCGAGACGACGCCTCCGCATCTCGAAGAGCAAAAAGCAGAGTTCTAAACGATAACCGGGGCAGCGCCCGGACGTCTCCAAGTTCGGCGCCCCCGGTACGGGCCCGCTTAAGCCGGTTCGATCAATATATACGGTACAGCCGCTTTTATCGCGGCCGTCACCCTCTAGATGGGAGAGAACAAAATCCAATGGCGCAAATGAACATGATTGAAGCGATCAAGGACGCGTTGCGCGTCGAACTGAAGCGCGACCCCGGCGTCCTGCTCTTCGGCGAAGACGTCGGCAAGGTCGGCGGCGTCTTCCGCGCGACGGAGGGACTTCAAGCCGAGTTCGGCGAGCAGCGCGTATTCGATACGCCGCTGGCCGAGTCCGCGATCGGCGGCCTTGCGGTCGGTCTCGCTACCCAAGGCTTCCGTCCGATCGCCGAGATTCAATTCGTAGGTTTTATATATGAGGCGCTCGACCAGATGTTCGTGCAGGCCGCTCGTCTGCGCTACCGTTCCGGCGGCCGCTACAACGCGCCGATCGTCTTCCGCACGCCGTTCGGCGGCGGCGTCAAGGCGGCCGAGCTGCACACCGATTCGCTCGAAGGCCTGGCGATCCAGACACCGGGCATCAAGGTCGTCGTGCCTTCGAATCCCGCTGACGCCAAGGGCTTGATGATCTCCGCGATCCGCGACAACGATCCGGTCTTCTTCATGGAGCACCTGAACTTGTACCGCGCGTTCAAGGACGAAGTGCCTGAAGGCGAATATACGGTACCGCTCGGCAAGGCGAACGTCGTTCGAGAGGGTAAGGATATTACGATCATCGCCTACGGCCTGATGGTACACACCGCGATCAAGGCGGCCGACGAGCTCGCCAAGAACGGCGTGTCCGCAGAGGTCATCGACCTGCGTACGCTCGTGCCGCTCGATATCGACACGATCGTCGCGTCGATCCAGAAGACGAACCGCGCGATCGTCGTCCAAGAGGCGCAGAAGACTTCCGGCGCCGCTGCCGAGATCATCGCGCAAATCAACGAAAAAGCGATTCTTCACCTCGAGGCGCCGGTTCTCCGCGTCGCCGGCCCGGATACGGTTTATCCGTTCGCGCTGATCGAGGACGCCTGGCTGCCGACGCCTGCGCGCATCGTGAAGGCCGCCAACCAAACGCTTCAGTTCTAAAGTGAAGGAGGGATAGCGCATGGCTAGATTTGAATACCGGTTCCCGGAACTCGGCGAAGGCCTGCACGAGGGCGAGATCGTCAAGATGCATATCGCGCCCGGACAAGCCGTGACCGACGAAGACATATTGATGGAAGTGCAAAACGACAAGGCCATCATGGAAGTGCCTTGCCCGGTCAACGGCAAGGTGCTTGAAGTGTTCGGCAAAGACGGGCAGACGATGCGCGTCGGCGATGTCGTCGCCATCATCGATGCCGAAGGCGAGCTGCCCGAGCAAGCGGACAGCGGCCACGGCGCCGAGCCTTCCGGCCACAGCGGCGAAGCCGCTTCCGCTCAGGGCGGCGCGGACCTGAAGGGCCAGCCTGCTCAGGCGCCGGTCCAAGAAGCAGCCGGCGAAGGCGCCAAGCCTGCCGAAGCCGCAGCGCCCGCGCCTGCCGCCAAGGATGCCGCGCTCGTGCTGGCTACGCCTAGCGTGCGCAAGTTTGCCCGCGAGAAGGGCGTCGCCATCGCGGACGTATCCGGCACCGGCAAGAACGGCCGCATCACCCGCGAGGACGTCGCCGGCTTTGCCGAAGGCGGAGCGCCCGCGAAGAGCGAAGAGGCATCCGCCGACGCAGCGCCTGCTGCGACTCCGGCTGCCGCACCTGCCGCTCGCGCCGCGCAATCCGGTCCGGGCGTCGAAGAGCGCGTGCCGTTCAAGGGGATCCGCAAGGCGATCGCGAACGCGATGGTCAAGTCCGTCTATACGGCGCCGCACGTCACGCTGATGGACGAAGTGGACGTCACCGCGCTTGTCGCGTTGCGCAACCGTTCCAAGGCGTTCGCGGAGAAGAAGGGCGTCAAGCTGACGTACCTGCCGTTCATCGTCAAGGCGCTCGTCGCCGCAGTACGCGAATTCCCGGTCATGAATGCGATGATCGACGAAGCCGCGAACGAGATCGTCTTCAAGAAGTATTACAACATCGGCATCGCCACCGACACGGACAACGGTCTGCTCGTGCCGGTCGTCTTCGACGCCGACCGCAAGAACATCTGGAATATCGCCAAGGAAATCAAGGATCTGGCGACCCGCGGCCGCGACGGCAAGCTGGGCGCAGGCGAGCTGAGAGGCAGCACGATCTCGATCACCAATATCGGATCGGCTGGCGGCCTGTTCTTCACGCCGGTCATCAATTTCCCCGAGTCCGCGATTTTGGGCGTGGGCCGCATCGATCAGAAGCCGGTCATCAAAAACGGCGAGATCGTGCCCGCCTCGGTCATGGCGCTTAGCCTGAGCTTCGACCACCGCATCGTCGACGGCGCTACCGCGCAACAATTCGTTAACTACATTAAACAGCTGCTTAGCGATCCTGAGCTGCTTGTCATGGAGGTGTAATCGATGGTAGTAGGAGACGCTTCTCTGGACATCGACACGTTAGTAATCGGCGCCGGCCCCGGCGGATACGTCGCGGCCATTCGCGCGGCACAGCTCGGACAGAAGGTCATCATCGCGGACAAGGGCAAGTTCGGCGGCGTCTGTTTGAACGTCGGCTGTATTCCGTCCAAGGCGCTGATCAACTCCGTGCATCACTATGAATCGATGCTGCATGCCGACGACTACGGCTTGTCCGCCGAAAACGTCAAGGTCGACTTCGGCAAGGTGCAGACGTACAAGGATTCCGTCGTCAACAAGATGACGAGCGGCGTCGAGATGCTGCTCAAAGCGAACAAGGTTCAAATGTTCCAAGGCGAAGTAATGTTCATCAACGAAAACGAAGCGCGTCTGTTCAACGATCAAGAGGCGCCTCGCTATCGCTTCAAAAACTGCATCATCGCGACGGGCTCTCGCCCGATCGAGCTTAAAGCCTTCCCGTTCGGCGGACGTATCCTGTCGTCGACCGAAGCGCTGTCGCTACCCGAAGTGCCGAAGAGCATGGTCATCATCGGCGGCGGCTACATCGGCATCGAGCTTGGCCAGATGTACGCCAAGTTCGGCACCGAGATCACGATCCTCGAGGGCGCGGACACGATCATGCCGGGCTTCGACAAGGACATGAGCAATCTCGTCGTCAAGAAGCTCAAGAAAAACAAGGTCGACATCGTCAACGGCGCGCTCGCGAAGGGCGCCGAGCAAACCGACAAGGACGTCACCGTGACGTACGAAGTCGGCGGCGAACAGAAGACCGTGACCGCAGACTACCTGCTCGTCACCGTCGGACGCCGTCCGAATACCGACGGCGAGCTGGGCCTCGACCTGATCGGCATCAAGACGACCGACCGCGGACTGATCGAAGTCGACGACCAATGCCGCACGAACATCAAGCACATTTTCGCGATCGGCGACATCGTGCCTGGCGCAGCGCTGGCGCACAAGGCTTCGTACGAAGCGAAGGTCGCTGCCGAAGCTATCGCAGGCCTGCCGTCGAAGGTCGACTACAAGTGCATTCCAGCCGTCGCGTTCTCCGATCCGGAATGCGCAAGCGTGGGCTACACGGAGAAAGAAGCGAAGGATAAAGGCCTGAACGTCAAGTCCAGCAAGTTCCCGTTCGGCGGTAACGGCCGCGCGGTCACGCTGAACGGCGCGGACGGCTTCCTGAAGCTGATCTCCGAAGTCGACACGGGTCTCGTCGTCGGCGCGCAGATCGCCGGCGTCGAAGCTTCCAACATGATCGCCGAGCTGGGTCTTGCGATCGAGATGGGCGCTACGATCGAAGACATCGCCTTGACCATCCACGCTCACCCGACGCTGGGCGAGATTACGATGGACGCGGCCGAGCTCGCGATGGGTCATCCGATCCATACGATCGCGCCGAAAAAATAAGTCTTCGCCATTTAAGAGGGGTCGTCCCATAAGCCCCTCTGAAGTGGAAGGAATATTTGAAATGAAGCCTAAATAACTAAACGGGACGAAGCAGGGGAATTTCCTGCTTCGTCCCGTTTGCGTTTTAGAATATGGGTAATATTTTGACCGGATAATGTTCAAGCCAAAGCCTTCCGACCTCCTGACTCGCCTTGTCCAGGGATCTGCTTTTTTCTTTGCGGTAGGTGCCGTCCTTCAAAGTGCATGCACTTGCTCGTCCTCCAGAAACGCGTAGTTCTCCTCGACTCCATACCTTGCGTCCGCAATGACAGTGCCTGGAAGCTCGCCCACATAAGATTTGTTTCTATCCAGGTGCGGCTTCGGACATCCGTCGGCCGTTAATAAACGCTGTAGCCGAGCACGAACTGGTTCTCGGTTCCGATTTGCACGTTGTAGCCTGGCTGCAGCCGGCCTTCCGCCTATGATCTTCTTGGGGTGTACATCACTCGCTGAGCCACCGCTGGGCTTCGAACGAATGGAAGGGGCGATTAAATCCGATCAGGACTAGGAAAAGGGCGCGAGGCAAATGCCTGCGAATCTGCAGGCTTTGCTTCGTATCCCGATTGCCGTATGCGTAAAGATGCGAATTTGCAGGCTTTTGAAACGATGAGCGCCTCCGAAGCGCGATTCGAACTGCAAAAGATGCACGTACGCAGGCATTTACTCCTAAAACCGATCCAACAGTGAAAAAGCATGTATATTTGCAGGCTTCCGAGGCGGAGCATCCTGATGAGAAAACGACAGAGCAACCTGCCGGGCAGCCCGCAGAGCAACCTGCCCGGCTACCCGCAGAGCAACCCGCTCGGCCCCTCGCAGAGCAACCTGCCCGCCGCATTTTTGCGTTGACGCGCGCTTAGTCGATCTTTTCCAGCCAAATTTGTTTAAAATCGATCCATCCTTGCGGGCTGAAGCTGGCGCCTCTGACGGAAGGATGCATTTGCGTGCTCAGGCGGCGATGGTGGAGAAAAACGAGATAGCATTCGTCGCGCAGCCGGTTTTCGATCTCGCGCATATGGCCGCGGCGCTCCTCGGCGCTATAAGCGGACAGCGCCCGATCGATCCGTTCGACGATCCAAGCCTTAAGCGAGGCGTTCAAGTAGGCGCTGGTCATGCAGGCTTCGTGCTCGTACAGGTCGATCTCGCAAACCTCGTCCTCGGCCAGCAGGATGCCGGATACGGTGAAGTCGCCGCTCGCGACAACGGCCGGATCGACCGACTGCTTCCAATCGGCGACGAAAAGGTCGACACGCACGCCGTATTGTCCGAGCCGCGCCGCGATCCATTTTCCGTCCGGCTCGTATTTCTCGTGCACGACCAGCCGAAGCACCTTGCCGTCGTAGCCGGAAGCGCGGAGCGCTTCCCGGATTTGCGGCTCGCCGGCGGATTTACCGATATACTTCAGGCTGTCTTCGGGGCGGATGCAGTAGGCGGGCAGCGCGCGCTCGCCGCCAAGATCGGCCTGCATCGCCACGGGATCGATCATCAGTCGGACGGCTCGTCGGAACGCTTCGTTTTGTTGCCAGCCGTCTTTGGTCGTATTCCAGGTCAGCATCGTGCATCCGTTGCAAAGCCGGGCGAGCGCCTGCCAATCCATGGCGGGATCCAGACCGTCATCCTCGTTCTCGCCGCTTGGCGCGCGCATGATGGAGGGCATCCCGATTGTGGACCGCTCCCGGCAGTCCTCGGGCATGATGACGATATCTACGACATCGAGAAACGGACGTCCGGCGTAATAAGCCGTGTTGGCGCTGAGCTCGATCCGGTGGGGGGATAGCGTGACAAGCCGGAACGCGCCGGTTCCGATCGGCAGACGCCAGTACGCCTCGCCAAGGCCGCACAAGTCGAACGGTAAAACGGAGGCGGCCGCGGCGCACAGGAATCGGTCGAAAATGCGATTCGGCCGCGAGAGGGAAAAACGCACGGTCCGCTTGCCTAGCGCCTCGATCCCCGCCAAAGCGCGCATCATCCAGCTGTTCGGTACGCCGGGTTGCCGAAGCCGCTCGAACGTAAACACAACGTCCTCGCTCGTCAGCTCGCGCCCATCGTGAAATTGCACGCCTTTACGCAGAAAAAAAGTCCATTCCGTGCCGGCGGGATTGGAGTTCCAGGCGTGCGCGATGCCCGGAACGATTCGGCCGAGCGATTCGTCAAAGGTGACGAGGCGATCAAATATGTGGTACATCAAATGGCCGTCGAACGCAAAGTTGGCGCAGCCGGGATCGAGCGTCTGCACTTGCCTGTAGACGGGAATCCGCAGCGTATCGCAATCGACGTGTCCTCTTACCGTTTCCTTTTGATAACCGAACCGTACGTTCAGCCAATCGATAAATCGAGCCTTGACTTCCGTGCCTTCGCCAAAGCTCGAGATCAGATCGAACGACAAGCGATAGTCGCCTTGCTCAGCCTTGGCGGTAACCAAGTCGAACAAGAACGGCTCTTTGTCAGCCTTGAACGCTATATGGGAGCGGTTGCCGCGGCCACGGCCGGGCATCCAGGCGATCAGGCCGTCCTCCTCCAGTTTTTTAAGCACCAGCTTGGCGTTGCGCGGCGTGCAGTACAACGTCTCGGCGAGCGCCTCGAGCGTAGCCTCGATCGGAACGCCCAGCGTATGCCCGCCGTCGAACCGGTCGAATAGAGTCAAGTATCGTTCGGACGTCAGCAAGCGAATCCAACTCCTTCCCTGATGTTTTCCGTTCGTTTTCCGATAAAAGAGGAAATCCAATGCTTGCATTATACGCTTTTTATCCTCTTTTGGACATCGCATAATGAAGACATCAACCAGGCACGCCGGCCGCTTTTGGCGGCAAGGCGAAAAGCGGAGGAGGAACCCGCAATGTTAGACCTTCAATACACGCTCGAAAAACTGGCGGAATACAGGGAGCTCGGGCTTCGGGTCGAATCGGTAGACGCAGATGAATCCATGGCCGGAAGCACCCGATGGAAAAAGGTTCGCTATTCGTTTCTCGCGGTGCTCTCCACGTTCCTCGGTAAATAAGGCAGCCCTTGGCGGCTGCCTTCTTCTTGTGCGCCGGGCGTCCGGCGCGCGCTTGCGATATAATAAAGAGACACAACGACTGCAAGATGCGACGCTTTATAACCGCGCGCGGCAGCAGAAAAGAGGAAACCCATACGATGACCGCTTCACCAAAACCGATCTCGGCATCCAGATCCGTGCTGACCGAGATGCTGTTCCCAGGCGATACGAATTACCATGGCACGATGTTTGGCGGCACGCTCATGCAGTATATCGATAAAATCGCGACGATCGCGGCGATGCGGCACTGCCATATGCCAGTCGTGACGGTCGCGCAGGACAGCCTCGACTTCCTGTCGCCGATCCGCGTAGGCGAGGCGTTCGAGCTCGAAGCCTGCGTCACCTGGACGCACCGCAGTTCCATGGAGATCTACTGCGTCGTTCGGGCGGAGGATTTATTCACGGGCGAGCGGCGGCTGACCGTCACCGCGTTCAGCACGTTCGTGGGGCTCGGGGCGGACGGCAAGTCCGCGCCGGTGCCCGGCGTCTATCCCGAGACCGAAGAAGAGCGGCTGCTCCACGAGAGCGCCCTCGCCCGCTACGAGCAGCGTCAACTTCGGCGGGGCCAGCGCTATTCGTCGACAGATGGACGGGACAAATGATACAATCGGGAATAACGTTACAATGAAAAGGTGAGACGTCTCTTGCGCAATTACTTGGACTTATTACAGGATATTATGGAACGCGGCACGGTGAAAGGGGACCGAACGGGCACCGGCACGCTCAGCGTATTCGGCAGGCAGCTCAGGTTCGACCTGCAGGAGGGCTTCCCCCTCGTCACGACCAAGCGGATCCATTTGAAAAGCGTCGTACACGAGCTGCTCTGGTTTTTAAGCGGCGATACCAACATTCGTTATCTCAAGGAGAACGGCGTCTCCATCTGGGACGAATGGGCCGACGAGAACGGCGATCTCGGTCCCGTCTACGGTTCGCAGTGGCGTGCCTGGGAGACGCCGGACGGGCGTACGATCGACCAGATCTCGCAGGTCGTCGAGGCCATCAAGCATAATCCCGAATCGCGCCGCCATCTCGTCAGCGCCTGGAACGTCGCGGAGATCGACCGGATGAAACTGCCGCCGTGCCACTTCGTGTTTCAATTTTACGTGGCCGAGGGCAAGCTCTCGTGCATGCTGACGATGCGTTCCGTAGATACGTTCCTCGGATTGCCGTTTAATATTGCCTCCTACGCGCTGCTCACGCACATGGTGGCGCAGCAATGCGGTCTCGAAGTCGGCGAGTTCATCTGGTCCGGCGGGGATGTCCATATTTACGCCAATCATCTGGAGCAGGTGAAGCTGCAGCTCTCCCGCGAGCCGCTGCCGCTGCCCAAGCTCGTCATCCGGCGCAAGCCAGACTCGATTTTCGACTACAAATTCGAAGACTTTGCATTTGAGGACTACGAATACCACCCGGCGATCAAGGCGCCCGTAGCGATATAAGCCGCTCATATGAGGTCTCGGCTTTTGTCGAAATACAGTTGTTTTTTGGCTGATAGTCGCCGGGAAGCATCGTATGTTATGATAGTTACACAAATGAACGATTGCAGGGAGGCGGTGGCGCATGTCCGTCACGTTAATTGCCGCCGTCGCGAAGAATGGCGTCATCGGGGCGGATAACGCTCTGCCTTGGCGTCTGAAGGACGAGATGGCCTATTTTAAGGCCCAGACGATGGGGAAGCCCGTACTAATGGGGAGCAAGACGTTCCGATCGCTGCCGAAGCCGCTGGCCGGACGGACGAATGTCATTTTGTCCAAATCGATGACCGATGCGCCGGAAGGCTGCGTTATCGTCCGGTCCGTTGAGGAAGCGCTCGAACGCTACGGCGACGAAGAACTGATGGTGGCCGGAGGGGCGGACGTCTACGCGCAGCTGCTGCCGTATGCGGGACGGATGCTGCTTTCGGAGCTGTCCGAGGACGTCGCCGGCGATGCCGTATTTCCGAGTTTCGACCGAGCGGACTGGATTATGGCATCTAAAGCGTCGCAGGAAGCCAACGATCGCAATCCGATCGCCTTCGATATGTGCGTCTACGAACGCCGCGCAGCGGAAAGTGCAAACAATAGAGGGGATAATCCATTCTGATGACACGGATCGTCAGGTAAGATGGTCTATCATATAACGGTGCCCTGACCCGGCGGCAATATCCGGTCAGACACGCGAATTACCGACAGATGGAGGAAATGGGATGTCGACGCCTACGGGATTTATGGAATATCAACGCGAGCTGCCAAGCGATCGCGACCCCCTTGAACGGATCAAGGACTGGAACGAGTTCCATCGCATGTTCTCCGAAGAACAGCTGCGCACCCAAGGTGCGCGCTGCATGGACTGCGGCACGCCTTACTGCCATACCGGCATGGAACTGTCCGGCGGCGCATCGGGTTGCCCGGTCAACAACCTTATACCTGAATGGAACAACCTCATCTACCGCGGACTGTGGAGAGAGGCTTACGAGCGTCTGGCCAAGACGAACAACTTTCCCGAGTTCACGGGCCGCGTATGTCCAGCGCCTTGCGAAGGATCCTGTACCGTCGGTCTTATCGGCGATCCGGTGACGATCAAGACGATCGAGCAAGCGATCATCGACCGCGCCTTCGAAGAGGGCTGGGTGGTGCCCCAGCCTCCGAAGCAGCGTACGGGCAAACGCGTCGCTGTCGTCGGATCAGGACCTGCTGGTCTGGCTGCCGCAGCTCAGCTCAACAAGGCCGGTCACAGCGTGACGGTATTCGAGCGCGCGGACCGTCCGGGCGGACTGCTTACCTACGGCATCCCGACGATGAAGCTCGAGAAGCATATCGTCAAGCGCCGTGTCGATCTGCTCGCGGAAGAGGGCATTCAGTTCGTCACGAACACCGAGATCGGCAAGGACATTTCCGCCAAGCAGCTGGCTGAAGAGTACGATTCGATCATCCTGTGCGGCGGCGCCACGAAAGCACGCGGGCTCGGTCCGGTCGAAGGCGCGAACCTCAAGGGCATTCATCAGGCGATGGATTACCTGAACGGGACGATCAAGAGCTACCTTGACTCGAACCTCGAAGACGGCAATTATATTTCGGGCAAGGACAAGCATGTCATCGTCATCGGCGGCGGCGATACGGGGACGGACTGCGTCGCAACGGCGCTGCGTCACGGCTGCACGAGCGTATCTCAGTTCGGCACGCATGCCAAGGCGCCGCTCACGCGCGACCAGATCAACAACCCTTGGCCGGAATATCCGAACGTTTACACGCTCGATTATGCGCACGAAGAGGCAAAGGTACTGTACGGAGAAGACCCTCGCGCGTTCTCGGTACTGACCAAAAAGTTCGTCGGCGACGAAGACGGCAACGTCAAGGAACTGCACACCGTGCAAATCCGCCGCTACATCGACGAGTCGGGTCGCAAAGTGTACGAAGAGATTCCCGGCACGGAGAAAGTATGGCCGGCCGATCTCGTTCTTGTGGCCGTCGGCTTCGAAGGTCCGGAATCGACCATCGTCGAACAGCTTGGCCTGGAGACAGACCGCAGAACGAACGTAAAGGCCGCCTACGGCAAGTATAAGACGAGCGTCGACAAGGTGTTCGCGGCTGGAGACATGCGCCGCGGACAGAGCCTTATCGTGTGGGCGATCAACGAAGGCCGCGAGGCAGCCCGCGAAGTCGACCGCTATCTGATGGGTTCGACGATGCTGCCCTAACGTACACACGCCAGACCATTTATAAATTCAGGGTCGCACCCGAGCCGTCTTCGAAGCGAAGCCGGCGGGTGACGGCCCTTTATTGCGGACGGAGGAAAAACGATGTTTCGATACGGCGACGATCTACCGCAGGAACTCAGGTTTACGGGATTTGAAGCAAGCGTCGACAGGCGCGACGGACAGTGGATCGATGCGGAGCTTCGGCTTAGCCTTGATGCGTCAACCCCGCTGCCGGACGACGTCATCGATCTGACAGCGCTGGTCGTGTGCACGCATGCCGGACATCCGATCCAGATTGAGGCGCTCGACGAAGGCATCGATTGCGAGTACCAGTTTACGATGTTCGAAAAAGAGCAGATCGAGCGTTATATCCGCAGCGAACAGATCCAGGCGCGGATCGCAGCAGCTTCGCGTTAAGTTTGCAGCTAGGGGCGGATCGCGCGCGGACACGCTTTTTCAGGCCGCGGCCATATGCTAAACTATGGATAGCAATAGTCGGATCCGGAAAGCAAGGAGCGGAGGAGGCGAGGCGCATATGGCAGGGGCTGCATTGTTGACGCCGGGTGACGTATCGGTCATCAGGCGTTACGTTCGAACGAAATATGCGCCGATGCCCGCTGCCAATCAGGCTGAGATCATCGCCGATGCGATCGTCCGTACGATTCGCAAGCGGCTGCCCGAATGGCCGGAAGCGCTCCGGGCGGACGTGGCAGACCGGCTTGTGGCGTCCTGCGTCGTCGGCGAGCAGCGAGAGGTCTACCCGACCGACGTGCTGCGCGTATGCGGCGATCTGGCGCTCGCGGACGAAGCGCATGCGATCAGCTTGCTCGGATGGTTAAACGATTGGACGGACGAAGCATGGACGCTGGACCGGATTGCCGAACGATCCGAACAAGGGCTGATACTGAGGTCAGACTCAGCGGACATGCTCATTTCTCGCGCTACACCAATTGGTAGCGCTTCATCAATGGATGCCTCCCGGGGCAACGCGAATCTGAACGTAAAATGCAGCATGCGCGCCGACGTCGTCCACACCGTTACAACCGCCAACGACAGCGCCACGCCTAGAACTGGTTGGCTGGCGCCAACCGCGTTGCGGCCGCTTGTCCTGGCGGCTGTGACGCTGCTTGCGCTTGCGGGCATCCTCTTGGCGTCGATGCAGCGCAGCGATCGCGTAGCGGAAGCGCCGCCTTCCGACTTCATCGCAGACGGGGCACTCATGCAGCCAGTCCCCAATCAAGCCGATGAATCGGCTCCTTTTGCCTATTCGCCGTTCAATGCGGAGGCGGTGAGGTCGTACCTTGCCGACCGAGATTCGCTGCTGGTCGAGCGGCCTTACTTCGAAGCGATCGTCGAGAGCGCCCGCCGGCATGGCATCGATCCGCTGCTTCTGTTCGCGGTGGCCGGTCAAGAGCAGGGCTTCGTCCCGAAGTCCGCCAAAAAGGCGAAGCAAATCGCGAACAATCCGTTTAACGTCTTTAACAGCTGGGAGACGTACAATACCAACATCAGCGATTCGTCGAGCATTGCGGCAAAGCTGCTCGCAAAGCTGGCGGCCGGCATACCCGAAGGCGAGGAACCGTTCGCGTGGATGAACCGGACCTATGCGGAGGACCCGCGTTGGTCGGACGGCGTGCGCGCGATTTACGACAAACTGAAATCGCTTGGACGGGAGCAAGAACAGGAGAAGGAGCAACGGGAGGCGGGAATTTTATGACGGATCGCGCGCTTTTAGAGAATGGACTGGCCGTCATCGCATCGTGCCGCAGACGGACGGGCGATATATGGGATGCACACTTTGGCGCGGCGGCGATCGCCGCTTATTTTTTTATCGCCGAAAATCGGCTGGATGCCGATGTCGCGCGCAAAATCTCCGCTCAAGCCGATCGGATGGTGTCGGAACATCTCGAAGAGTCGGCAGGCTCCGTTCAACCGGATCGGACAGCAACGGAAAAAAGGCGGAAGCATAGTGCGAGCGAAGGTGAACGCGTTATCGCGGAGGCGCTCGAAGAGACGATTGACGGCTTGTACTGGGTCGGTCACAACGCGATCTACGCGGCGGCGAGCATAAAGGCCATTCGCGAATTGGACGGCTGGGGCGAACCGGAGGATGTACAAGCGATTTCGGAGCTGATTCGTTCGTTCAAAGGTAAGATTCCCGGCCGCTCCTGGATCGGCTACAAAACGTCCGAGGTCAGGGCGCTGGCACTGCTCGAGATGGAAGGCGAAGGCCCCGCAGGCATCGAAGACGGCGCAGCGCTGTCGCGCGCCATGCTGCGAGAGCTGACGGCCTTCGAGACGATCTACAGAGCGGAAGCCCACCATGATCTGATCGGCCATATGCTGACTTTTTCGCATGCGCTGGTAACGCTTGAGGAGCTCGGATACCGAGCGTTGTTCGAGAGAGGGCTTGGGCCGTTATTCAAGCTGGTCCATGCGCTGCGGGCAAGCCGGCATCTGCGTCCTGGCGAACCCGTTAAGCTCTATTCGCCTATCGACCGCGAGCCGCTCGCTCCGGCGCAGCCGTCGTCCTCGCTGCCGACCGATTCCGAATTCTGGGACAAGGATCGAAGCGGGGACGCCTGGGATTTTGGCCATGCCTTCAAATTTCCTTACAGCTTTTATCATCTGGCCGCCCGCGCGGGCGGGGCGGACGCCGCCGCCTTCGACCGCTTCAGGCATATCGTCGGACCCTAATCGCCAGTCGCATCGCTGCAGCCCCAAGCTTGGCTCCGACCTTAGCCCTGAGCCAAAAACGATGCGATCGCGGAAGGTACCTGTCCAAGCGAGGAAAGCGTGAGGAACGCCCCGCTAGGCTTGGCGCCTGTGATCGGCAGCACGTTGTAGTCCCATTCGCGTTCCTGCTTCAAATAAATGGCATGAAGGCCGCATGACAGCGCGGGCAGGACGTCCGTGCGGACCGAATTGCCGATCATCCAGGTACGATCGATCCGCAGCTTGCGGGAATGTATAATTTCTTTGAGCGCTTCGACATTTTTGTGCAGGCGAATATAAATGCGGTCGCGAAAATAGCGTTCCAGGCCCGCGGCCTCGATCTTGCGCTTCTGGACATCCGGATCTCCGCCCGTATATAAGTGAAGCTGATGGCCTGCGGCCGCGAGCGATTCGAGCGTCTCGTTCATGAACGGATAGGGCTCGGTCTCCTGCTCGAAAACGCTAAGTCCAAGCTTCCATAGGAGCGTCTCCTCGTCGGCGGATTCGGAGCGACCGTGCAGGGCGCTGTAATAGCGGTACGTATCGACAAAGGATTGGGGAAAATGCTCGCTCTTGAAGCCGACGATCTGCACGCCGGCAATATCGATCTCGCTGTGCTTGGCCAGTACGGCCTGCTTGGTCAGTTCGAACGGCGCGAACCAGGTGGTCATCAGGTCGGCGAACTGTTCTTGCACGAAATGAAAATATTTGTTGCAGTGGATGAGCGTATCGTCCAGGTCGAACAGGATGTTTTGCTTCATGTCCGTGGCTCCTTCGTCAGCTTGCCGCACCGGGCCGCTCGCCATTCGTTGCGGCCGGCATGAATTTATTATGTCTAACCGGAGGGTGTTTGTAAATGCGCAGTGCGGGCAACCTAATCGGGCAGTCGGGCGCTGCCCCGAACATTGAAGCATCCTATGGAGGTGAGTCGGAAATGCCGCCGTATCAAGGACCTAAAGCGGGAGCGAAGAGCATTACGGCCGGAGGACGCGGAAAAAGCCAGGCGACGAAGCTGGACAAGATGTCCCGCCTGCCGCCCAGCTTGAACGGAATCGATAAAAACCTGCCTTGATCGCAAATGCGCGAGCTTGCCGGGGCTAGGCCCCGGCATCGTTATGCGTACTTCTCGATCTTGGACTTGAGGTCGCGCTTGATAAAGGCGAGCCGTTGACGCACATAAAAGTCGTAGCTGCCCCCGCTTAACTCGCGGGGGTTCATCGTATTGCCGCTGTCATTGTCAACGATCACGAGACGGCCGCTGTCGTAAAATTTGAAAGTCAGATCTCGTGACGGACGGGTTCCCCTTGAGGGCTCCAAATAGCGGAGGTGCTCGCAGTTCTCCATCCATCATCCCACCTTTGACTGGAATTGATAGAACGCATGTTCTTGTTTACAGTATACCAAACGTTTGTTCGTATGGAAAGCCGTTCCGTAAAGAATTACACTAGAAAAAAGGCAGGAATGATAGTCAGGGGGCAATCGGACGGGAATGATACATATCATCGGTCTCACGCGCAAGCTGCCGACAGGCAAAAAGGTACTCGACGGCATCCACGGACATCTGGAGCCGGGCAAGCTCTATGCAGTCGTAGGTGCGAGCGGCAGCGGCAAGTCGATGCTGCTGCGCTGCCTCGGTCTCAAGGAGCCCTGGACAAGCGGGGAGCTTCGGATTGACGGCAAGGACGCGATTGCCGGCGGCGCCTTCGCCAGATTTCGTCTGAAGCGCAAAATCGCTTATCTGGAGCAAAAAGCGCTTATGTACGAAAAAAAGACGGCGCTCAAAAACGTCATTATCGGCGCGGTCGGCCAGGTGTCCTGGTTCCGCCGGATGACAGGCATGGTCCGAAGCGACGACTATATGGACGCAATGGAGACGCTGGAAAACGTGGGCTTGATCGACAGGGCGCACCAGCCGGCGGAGAAGCTGAGCGGCGGCGAACGGCAGCGCGTGGCGATCGCACGGGCGATTGCGCACGGCGCCGAGGTGCTGCTGGCGGACGAGCCTGTTACCGGACTTGATCCGCATTCGCAGGAGAGCATCATGGGCATGCTGAAGCAGCAGGCGAAAGACAAGAACATGATCATCGTGGTCGCGCTGCATCGGCTGGAACTGGCCGAGAAGTTCGCGGACGAAATTTGGGGACTTCATGATGGAAGGGCCGTGCTGACCGTCCGGGGAAGACGGCTCACTGGCGCAGAGAAAAACCAAATCACCTGAGCCGCCTCTCTTCCCGGGGACCATCTGTCATGCAGCGTGCTGCGATTAAGGTTGAAGCGGCGCTTCCGATTGTCCTTCCGGCGCCTTTGCCGGGCGGATTTGGGAGCGCTCTTTTCGACTCTTCCATGCGCTTTCTTTTCTCCGTTTGGACGTGGTCATCGATGATCATCTCCAATCCGGGGCGTCGAAGGCCCGCTGTTTTAGCATGGCAAGGACGATTGTCTCTTATCCATCCCCGGACGCATCAGGCGCGTAGGGGAGAAGGCGTAGGGGCAAGGGCGTACGGGCGAAAAAGCGATTCCAAATCGAGGAGGTTCACGCGATGTCGAATTTAACGTCGCCGCACATAGCGCCGGGCAGCGTCTACCCGTTATTATCGGTTAACGTAGGCGCGGCGAGCGAAGGGCGGTTCAAAGGCAAAATCGCGAAGTCCGGCATCAATAAAGAACGCGTGCTGCGAGCCGTCGACGTCCATTTTGAAGGACTGTCCGGAGACGTGCAGGCGGATACCGTCAATCATGGCGGCCCGGACAAGGCGGTGTGCGCCTATCCGTACCGTCATTATGCGTATTGGGAAGAAAAGCTGGGCAAGCCGCTCGAATTCGGCGCGTTTGGCGAGAACTTCACGATCGACGAGATCGTCGAGTCCGAAGTTTGCATCGGCGATGTATTCAGCATCGGCGAAGTGACGCTTCAGGTCAGCCAGCCGCGCGTGCCATGCTGGAAGCTGGCGATGAAGTGGGATGCGGACGATCTGCCTGCGATGGTTCGCGACACGGGGAAAACGGGATTTTATTTCCGCGTGCTGTCTCAAGGCGCAGTCGAACCGGGCAAGCTCGTCCTCGTCTCGCGGGACACCGGCGGCGTCACGGTAGAAGAAGCGAACAGGATCATGCATCGGGGAAAAGAAGACCGGGAAGGCATGGAGCGTCTGCTTGCGGTCGATGCGTTGGCCGCCAGCTGGAGGGAGACGCTTACGGCAAGGCTGACGCGTCTCGCGCAATCCTGATGCCCGGCAAGTACGCGGGCCGCACGGTCATCGTGACAGGCGCAGCCGGCGGCATCGGTCGCCATCTGTCGCGGGCTTACGCCGAAGCTGGCGCTTCGGTCGCGCTTAGCGACACGCCCGGCACGAACGGCGAGGCGCTGGCGGCGCAATTGACGGGCGAAGGCTTGTCCGCCAGATTTATCGCGGCGGATCTGAACGAAGCCGAAGCGGCTGCGCTGATCGTAGAGCAAGCTACGGCTTGGACGGGGCGCGTAGACGTGCTCGTGCATAATGCGGGCATCGGCATCTGGAAGTCGCCGCTTGAGCTGTCGCTCGAGGAATGGGACCGCGTCATGAACATTAATTTGCGGGGCGCGTTCCTGTGCGGCCGCGAAGCGGCCAAAGCGATGAAGCGGAAAGGCGGCGGCGCCATCGTCAACATCGCTTCGACGCGCGCGCTGCAATCCGAGCCGAACTCGGAAGCGTACGCAGCATCCAAGGGCGGTATCCTGGCGCTTACGCACGCGCTCGCGCTGTCCCTCGGTCCGGACGGCATCGCGGTCAACACGGTCAGTCCGGGGTGGATCGAGAACGGCGATTATGCAGCCTTAAGGCCGGTCGATCACGAGCAGCATCCGTCCGGACGCGTAGGCAAACCGTCGGATGTAATCAGGGCCTGCTTTTATTTGACCGATCCCGAAGGCGGCTTCGTCACCGGAACGAATCTTGTCGTGGACGGCGGCATGACCCGTAAAATGATTTACGAGCCGTAAGGCACGCCAGCGACAAACTGCGAAAAAATCTTTAACGGCCTTAAAGGTTCACGGTATAAATCGCTAGTGAACGAGACGACGGTTTCCCGCTCCGGAATGACGAACAGAAATTGGCCGCCGTAGCCCATGGCGTAATAAATGTGCGGGTTCACGGCCTCGCCTCCGCCGCCGGTGAACGTCCACCAATGGTAGCCATAAGAGCCGAGCCAATCGTACGTGTGATGCCTGGCTGCGGTCGACTCTGCGATCCAGGCATCGGGGACGACTTGGCGGCCGGCCCATCGGCCGCGCGCCAGCATGAGCAGGCCGAGCTTGAACAGGTCGCCGCCGCGGAGGGCAAGGCCGAAGCCGCCGATCGACACGCCCTGCGGATCCGCATGCCATTGCCAGTTGCGGATGCCGAGCGGCCCGAACAGATGCTTTGCGGCGTAGGCTTCGGCGATCATGCCGGTCTCGCGCTGCAGGATGAGACTGAGCAGATGCGAACAGCCGGAGTTGTAAGACATGACGCCGCCGGGGCGCATCGTCGATCGTCTATCCAGGATAAAAGCGACCCAGTCGTCCGATTCGCACATCGGATTGGGACGGCCGCCCCAGGCGCCCCATTCCGGCCAGTCCATGCCGGCCGTCATCGACAGCAAATGATGCAGCCGAATTCGTCCGAGCGAAGCGGAGATGCGCGGCAGGCAGCCGGCGAGCGGCGTATCGAGCGAAGGGAAGTCGCCTCGCTCGAGCGCGATGCCGACGAGCAGCGATAGCACGCTTTTCGTCACCGAGTTGACCTTGTGCAGCCGCTCCGCCGAACGCTGGGTACGCGCATAATCCAACGTCTGCGCGCCGCTGCCGCTGCCGATTCGTACGCGGCAAGTGTCGATCTTGCAGGCTTCCGCCGCGCGCTGCAGTCCTTCGAGATCGGCCGTCTTGCGCCTTGCCGTCGTCAACGCCATCCCGCATCGCCTCCTTATGTCGGCCTATTATACCCGGCGCCGGCATGTCTGACGCGAATTTATGATATAATGTACAGCAATGCGCTAAAGGTTTTTCTGCCGCTACTAGGGGGGACTGGCTACAATGGAAAGGCGTTTTGTCATCGAGGCGGTCATGATCGCCATATATGGTCAGCTGCTTCTGCCGAAACGGCCTGTGGAATACCGGATTCCGTATTCGACAGTGATGGAATTGTACGATATGAAGGATAGCGACGAGCCCGTCATGCCCGACCCGGACGACGACCGTCACGTCAAAGGCAAGATCGGGGAAATGATCGCGTACTTCGAAGATCCGTTCAATAAGAAGAAGCTCGAGCGCTCGCTGCTCGCGCCATGGCGGGAGAGCCCGCCGCTGCCGATCAACGACAAGGTGACCCTCGTCGTCGTCAACGCGGCGGAGAACATGCAGTACGGCGAGCTGCTTGACCCGATCGAGACGGAGATCGTGCTGACTTCGCTGCGGGTGCAAAGTCCGATCCTGACCGACCATATCGAATTCCAGGACAAAGTTGTCCAGAACGCGATCCCTGTCCAGGTGTTCGATATCGACGATTACGAGTTCGCCGTGGAGGATAGTCCCGCTCCGAGCGAATTCAACCCTTGAGAGCTGCCGGCGTCCGCCGGCGGCTCTCATTGTTGTCCGGGCGACCGGTATGATAGAATGAGGGCGTTCCCAACATCCTCAAGGAGGCTATTGTCATGCTGGTGACGACCACGCCCAATGTGGAAGGATACAGAATTACGTCCTATTACGGAATGGTGAACGGAGAGACGATCATGGGCGCGAACATTTTCCGCGACTTCATGGCCTCGATCACCGACGTCGTCGGCGGCAGGTCCGGCTCCTATGAAAACAAGCTGAAGCAAGCGCGGGATATCGCCGTCTCCGAGATGGTGGAGCAGGCCAAGCGGATGGGCGCCAATGCCATCGTAGGCGTCGACGTGGATTACGAGGTTGTACGGGAAGGCATGCTCATGGTAGCGGTCAGCGGCACGGCGGTCACCGTCGAAGCTTAACCTGTATGAATGAAATCTAGCGAATATTCTTCTATGAACGGGAGGACGGCATCATGCTATATCGCAAATTGGGATCGACCGATCTGAAAATATCGGCGGTAGGCGTCGGCACCTGGCAGTTCGGGGGCGAGTGGGGCAGGAATTACGAGCAGCGAGAGGCGGACGCCATTCTGGGCAAGGCAGCCGAGCTCGGCATCAATCTGATCGACACTGCCGAATGTTACGGCGATCATCTGTCCGAGTCGCTGATCGGTCCGGCGATCCGTGGCCGCCGCTCCGATTGGGTGCTCGCCACGAAGTTCGGACATCATTTCCACGGGGCTTTCGACCGGACCGACGTATATGATCCACAGGACGTCGTGCGCCAGTTGGACGCTTCGCTGAAGGCGCTGCAGACCGACTATATCGATCTCTATCAATTCCATTCCGGGCCGGATGCCGCGTTCGACACGGACGGGCTCTGGGAGGCGCTTGGCCGGCAGGTCGAAGCGGGCAAGATCAGGCATCTCGGCATCTCGATCGGCTCCAACCGCAACATTTACCAGACGTCCAAGGCGACGGCGGTCGGCGCACAGGCGATCCAGGTGGTATACAACCGGCTTGATCGCGAGCCCGAAGATGAAGTATTCCCTTCCTGCGAGGCGCAGAGACTTGGCGTGCTCGCCCGGGTGCCGCTCGCAAGCGGCTTCTTGAGCGGCAAATACAAGCCGGGTGCGACTTTTCCGAGTGACGACGTTCGCTCGCGAAGCGACCGCGAGAATGTCGACCGGCTGCTGCGCGAAGCCGAGGAGATCAAGCGGACGGAGGTGCCGGAGGGCGTCGACATGGCTTCCTGGGCGCTCGCTTGGTGCTTGCGCCATCCAGCCGTAACCGCCGTCATTCCCGGCTGCAAGGACGTCGCGCAGGTCGAGGCCAACGCAGCTGCCGTCGCGCTGGTCCCGGCCGGCCATCCGCAGGAAGCTTAATCGGGCTGTTTGTTCGGCAACGTTCGGGCATGTGGCGAATAGAAGCGGCGCCTTCAAGCAAATACTGGGGGGAAACCCAAGAAGGCGGTGCCCCCTATGTGCCAAAGATTTTCGCTTGCCGCGGATTTGCCCGAGCTCACCGAACGTTACCGCATCGATCAGGTCGTCGGTTCATACAAGCCCAGATACAATGTCGCTCCGACACAGTACGCCGCCGTCATCGTCGAGGAACAGCGCGAACGCAAGCTCGAGTCGCTGCGCTGGGGCCTGATGCCTTATTGGTCCCGCGATGCCGTCAATGCGGACGGCCCGGGCATCGGAGACCGGCCGATCTTCAAGCGCATGACGAACAAACAGCGCTGCGTCATTCCCGTCAGCGGTTTTTACGGCTGGGAGACGAAGGGCAGAGCCCGTCAGCCGATCCACTTCGTGCTAAAAGGGCGTGGAACGTTCGCCGTTCCCGGGTTTTACGAAGTGTGGCCGCGCGTCGAAGGCGGCGATATTCGCGCGTATACGATGCTGACGACGCTGCCCAATGATATGGTAGGTCCGTATTCGGACCGGATGCCGGCCATTTTGGACGATGAAGGCATCGACGCATGGCTGAACGAGACGAACACGGAATATCGGGGCGTCCTGGGCCGAATCCGCGGTATCTCGGCGGATGAGATGATGATGTATCCGGTCGGCGCCTATGTGAACGAGCGGGAACGCGAGACGCCGGAATGCGTCGAGCCGATCCGCAACTTCTACTCCGCAATCCGGGAGTAGCCATAACGATTGTTTAAGAGGCCCTCCGCGCAGCCGCGACGGAGGGTCGATTCATTTTGTCGGGGGAGGAACCGCAATGGGCGCAATAGTGAACGACAACGGCGAGCGGCCGGTACAGGTGTATGTTTTGTCCGGCTATCTGGGGAGCGGCAAGACGACCGTGCTGCAAAAACTGCTCGAGGGATCCAAGGCGAAAGGCTGGAAGACGGCGGTGCTCATGAACGAAGCGGGCGACGTCAATCTCGACGGCGAGTTGCTGGCAAAGGACGTGCCCGTGGCCGAGCTGATCGGCGGCTGCATCTGCTGCTCGGTTAAAAACGATCTGGGCGTCTCGCTGCTGCAGCTCGTTCAGGAACATCGCCCGGACGTGATCTGGATCGAGTCCACCGGCGTGGCGCAGCCGCTTGAGATGATGGACGCCGTGACGGAAGTATCCATGTATGTGAGGCTCGAGCTGCGGGGGCTGATCACCGTCGTCGACGCGAGGCATCTGCTCGACCGGCTGCGGCTCGGCGCAGGCAAGACGCTTCGTCTGATGCGGGAGCAGATCCGAGGCGCAGCATTGCTCTTGCTGAGCAAGACGGATCTCGTCGGACCGGGGGAGGCGGAGGAAGTGCGCGCGCAGCTGCGCGAGTGGAATTCTTCCGCTGTGATCGTAGATTCGGTCAAAGGAGAGTCCGAAGAGGATCTATTCTCGCTGCTGCCGGGCGCTGCCGAAGCGATGGTAAAGTCACGGACGGATGAGGTGCATCACGATGATCACGCCCATCATGATCACGCCCATCATGATCACGCCCGTCACGACCAAGCCCAACATGATCGTGTACATCACGATCACATGCATCATCATCACGACCGTCATGGCCACTCGAATCCGCGACTGCACGATCATGTGCACGTGGTCACGCATTATCCTGCATCGCGGTTCCCGAGCGAGGACTTCGAGCGCTTCCTGCGCGATCTGCCGGCCTCGGTGTACCGCGCCAAGGGGATCGTTACCTTTACCGACACGGCCGCCCGTTATTTGTTCCAGTTCGCTTATCGCGAATCCGACTTCATGCCGATCACGCCGCAGAAGCCGGTTCCTGACGTGATCGTCCTCATCGGCGAAGATTTCAGTGATTCGGACATGCGCGAGCGGCTGACTCGCCTCGAGGAAGGGCGGCTTTAGGAAGCCTTTGCCTTTTACATAATCGGGCCAAGCGGAGGGAACCTTAATCCCCGGAAGGGAGGTTCCGGTAAATGAGGGGATTCGAAGCAGGGCGCGTATCTGTCATCACGAGCTTGGTTTTATCGATCGGGCTGGTCAATCACGTCATCATTTTGCCGATCGTGCTGGGGACGGCCGGCAGAGACGCTTGGATCTCCGTCCTCCTGGCAGGCATTCTGATGCTGATCATGCTTCTGCCGCTGGCGGCGGTACTTCGCGACATGGGGCTGCAGCCCTTTCCCGCATGGGTCAAGGAAAAAGGAGGCTCCTTTTCCAAGCTGCTCATTCTAACGGTCGTCTCAGGCTATTTGCTGCTGGAAGCGATCGTTACGACCGTCGACATGCTCACCTGGACCAACAGTACCTATTTGCCCGATACGCCTCCGCTCGTCACGTCCGCGGTTTTTGTGGTACTTTGCATCGCGGCCGTATTGGTCGGCATGCAGGCGATCGTCTATATGTCTTGCATCGCACTTCCCGTCGTCTCGGGCTTGGGCGTATTCGTCGCTTCCGGCAATGCGAACCGCAAGGACTATTCGCAGCTGCTCCCATTGATGGAGCACGGCTGGGGGCCGGTGCTTCGGGGCGCGGTCGTCTCGGGCAGCGGGTTAACGGAAATCTTATTGTTTTTGCTTCTGCAAATTTATGCCAACAAGCCTTTTCGCCCGATCCATTTGTATGCCACAGGTTTGTTCATCATTATGCTGTCCCTCGGACCGACCGTTGCCGCCATTTGCGAATTCGGCGCTCACGAGTCGGGCCTCATGCGTTTCCCCGCCTTTTCGCAATGGCGGATTTTAAGAGTCGGCCGCTATATCGAGCACCTCGATTTTCTCGCCATCTTCCAATGGATCAGCGGCGCGCTCATTCGCACGTCGCTCGCGATCAGCGTCCTGCTTGAGCTCACCGGCATTCAGAAGCGCAAGGTTAAGTTCATCGCTTTGACGGCCCTTGGGATCGCCCTCGTCGGCTTGACCGTCTATCCGTTCGGCGATAGCAACCAGTATTTGTTCTACAAAGCCCTGCGACCGTTCGCGCTTGCGACGCAGATCGGCATGCTGCTCTACGTATGGGCGCTGGCGCTTCGCAAGCGCGCGGAGAGGGGGGATCTCCATGCGGACCGGGCTTGATTGGCTGGATGCCGAGCTGGAAGACTGCGCGGACGTCGTTTTCGAATCGCTGGCGGCTGGGGGGCGGCTTGCTGCGCTGGCTTTGTTGCCGGGCATGGTGGACAACGCTGTTTACAAAGAACGGCTGCTGCCTTCGCTCGGTGAATGGATGTCGCGCACGTCTGACACCGACGGTCTTGCCGGTGCGATTCCGCGGGCGACCTCAAGCGATGGCGAGCGCGAGCGAATTCTGGCCGATCTGTTTTCCGGCAGCGTAATCATCGTGATGCACGAGGCCGTGCTCGTTTATCCGGTCCCGAAGCAGCCGGAGCGTGCGCCGGAGGAGTCCGCTTCGGAGATCTCCGTCAAGGGGCCGCGCGACGGATTCGTCGAGAGCTTGCACATCAACCGGACTTTGGTGCGCAAGCGAATAAAATCGCCGGATTTGAAAATAGAATCGTTCACCGTGGGGACGGATAGCCGTACCGAAGTAAACCTGCTGTTTTTAAAGTCGGCCGCGAGCCGCTCGCTCGTCGAAGAGGCGCGCAAAAGGATCGGGAGGCTGTCGCCGGCAATCGTGAACGGCGCCGGACAGCTCGAGGAGATGCTGGCCGACAGGTCCCGCTCCTTGTTTCCGCTCATCGATTATACCGGCCGGCCGGACTATATCGTCGAATGCCTGGCTGCAGGCCGCGTTGCCATCATCGTAGACGGCTTGCCGCTCGTTTATACGGCGCCGACCAACATGTTCGAGCTGCTCAAATCGCCGGAGGACCTCCACAACTCGTATTATTACGTGACGATGGAGCGGCTGCTTCGCCTGCTCGGCTTGTTCATCACGCTTTCTTTGCCGGGATTTTGGGTCGCGGTGTCGACGTTTAACGTCGACCAGATTCCGTTCCCGCTCATGGCAACGATCGTCGTCTCGCGAATCGGCCTGCCGATCTCGACCGCGATCGAGATGTTCCTCATGCTCTTCATGTTCGAGCTGTTCCGCGAAGCGGGCGTGCGGCTGCCCAGGGCTGTCGGACAGACGGTCGCGGTCGTCGGCGGCATCATCGTCGGGGACGCGGCGATCCGGGCGGGACTTACCTCCCCGACGATGCTTGTCGTCAGCGCCGTGACAAGCGTCACATCTTTTACGCTGGTTAACCAGACGCTGTTCGGCTCCGTCACCCTGCTGCGTTTTGTCGTGCTGCTGTTTTCTACCGCGCTCGGCATGTTCGGCTTCTTTATCGGCGTGTTCGCGATATTGTTGTACATGGTATCGCTGCGGTCGTTCGGAGAGCCTTACCTGAAGCCTGTGGCTCCGTTCGAGGCGAAGCGCTTGCGCGGCGCCTTCATCAAACTGCCGTATGTGGACCGGAAAAGCAAGGGAAGCCCGAAGCGCGGCAGATCGGAGAGGTGAACGGGATGCGCGCGGCGATACGTATGGCAGTGCTGACCGTCATAGCCGTAGTTCTGACGTCTTGCTGGGACCAACGCTCAATCCAGGAGACCAGTTATTTTACGAGCCTCGGGATCGATTTTGACGAAAAGAAAGAGCTATACTCCATTTACGGGTCGCTGATCACCATGGCCGACGTCGCCAAAACGGAAGGCGCGAGCGGCATGGCGTTCCCCTCCTACATCGGGCATGGCGAAGGCGAGTCTCCGCAGCTTGCGCTGGAGGCGTTGTACCGAAGCACGCAGCTCAGGCCGTCTCTCGACCATCTCATGACGATTGTCTTCAAGGATAAGGCTTTGTCGCGGGTACCCGACATTTTGGACAGCATCAATCGAAGCCGGACCGTGCGTTACAACGTTTTTATCGCGTCGACGACAGAACCGCTTGACGAATTGCTGGCGGCGGACACTTTTTTTAATTCGCCGATGTATACGTTTTTGTATACGCACAGCATTCATAGTCCTGCCCTGCCGGCCGTGCCGATGCTGAGCTTGCAGGTGTTCGTGCGCCGTTTTTACGAGGAAAGCCGCACGACGCTGCTGCCTGTCCTTAAACTGGACCGCAGCAGCTGGAAACAGGGAGGTAAAGCAAAAACCTATATTTTTTACGACGGCGCTCATGCGATCGCCAGGCAAAAAGACCGTGCAGCGCTAGACGAAAAAGTCGTTCAGGGGGCAAAGTGGTTCCTCTCCGATCAGAAGGGCGCTTTTCTTGAAGTGCGGAACGAGGAAGGGAAATTCGTGGCCATTTTTGTCGTGACGAAAGGCAAGGGGCGCTTGTCCTACGTCGAACGCAATAAAGAGGGTATCTTTAAGGCCGTCGTACCTGTGCAAGCTTACGTGTACGAGCTGCACGAAAGGGCGGGCGAGCGACAGCTGGAAGCTTGGGCGGAAAACGGCATTCGCGAGAAGTTGAAGCAATCCTTGGCGGTGGGGCGCGCGAACAAGATCGACCTGATCGGCTTGGAGGACGAGCTGTACCGGCACCATCTGAAGGCATGGAAAAAGTTGAAAGCGGGGGGCGGGGAGGTCACGGAGATTCCGACCGAGGTCGTCGTCGACTTAAAAATTACGAATTCGGGGAAGCTTAAGCTATAATGGGGCGAGCCTATGTGCGGAAACAGGAAAAAAGCCGCCTCCAGATGGGAGACGGCTTGACCGGATGACTTGCGGCTACAGGACGCGGCGAGCGGTCGTGTAGTGGTTTTTCCACCAACCCGAGTTGATGGTCGAGATCGTAACGCCGGGGCTGCCGTACGTATGAATGACCTTGCCGCCGCCGATATAGATGCCGACATGGTGAATCGGGGAGTAGAAAAATACAAGATCGCCGGGCTTCAAGTTAGCCTTGGACACATACTTGCCCGACTTGGCTTGCGCCGCAGACTCGCGGGGCAGGGATACGCCGTATTTGCGATACAGAAATTGCGTAAACGAGGAGCAATCAAAGGAACTGGTAACGCCGGTTTTTGCACCGAACTTATATTTAACGCCCATATATTTTTTGCCGAGGGCGATGATGCTGGATGCTTTGGAACTCGCGGCGACGGTCGCTTCCGCAGCGCTGGCCGGCTTTGCCGGCAAAGCTGCTGCCGCGCCTCCGAACAGGACGGTGAGTGCGACGGCCGATGCCATCAGTTTCTTAAAGGTATAGGATGTTGCCATGGATGCGATTCCCCCAATGATGTTGTAGTCGTGGTGCGCTTGCTGCTAGAATCAATATACCAGATCAAATTTCCCCTCCATTTCCCTCTAAGCGGCGAAAAGCTTGATGCGCGGCTGTTTGCGCGATTATATGAGAAACAACTAAGAAAATATTAATTCTGGACAACTAGACAAATGGCTGACGTACGCTATTTTTGCAAAATTGGTTTTGAAACCGTTAAAATGGGGCAATAAGCCGCGGCAGGATCGCGCAACGGCCCGACACAAAGGAGAATCGGCATGAACGTAACCATTCGCGAGGCGACAATGACGAAGGACGAGGTCAACGGATATGTTGGAAAGGTCGTGTTCGAGGTCGAGGGACATGATGCGGCATACGAGATGGCACTGCAGAGCGACAAAGGCAAGGAGTGGAGTTATTCGCTGTTTTTTGCAGGCAAGTCGGGCAGCGAGGCGCAGATCGATGCGGTGGACGCGGAGGTCGAGTCGAACGACGAGCTCTACGAACGGCTGGTGGATGCCGCGGTCGACGCATTAGAGCAGGCTTAAGCCAGTTACTCTTATTCTATTATAGAAGCAACTGCACGGGGACAAGCGTCTTCTATTATTTTACTTGGCAAACGATATAGGATATATTATAGGGCAGACCTGCACGCTCAGCTTGCATAAGCCCCTTATAAAAAGACATCGGTCCCTTCCCGTCCGGGAAGAGACCGATTTTTGTCATTGGCCCTTGCCGCAGCCAAATGCCGACCTGCCGTATTACTTGACGATGAGCACCGGCGCCTTGGCGTGCTGCATGACGTTGTGGCTGACGCTGCCGAGGACGAACTCGCGAATGCCGCCGAGTCCGCGGCTGCCGAGCACGATGAGGTCGGTGCCGTTGTCGCCGGCATAATCGAGAATCGTGTTCGCCGGATCGCCGTCGATCAGCTTAAACGTCGCGTTGATCGTGCCGGGTACGAGCGTCTTCGCTTCTTCAAGAACCTTGAAGGAGTGGTCCATATACTGCTGGGACCAGTCCGCCGGGAGCGTGACCATGAAGTCGCCGTTGTTGACGAGCGGCACCTGGTAGACGTGGAGCACCGTAAGTGTAGCCCCGCTGCTCTCCGCGAGCGCAGAGGCGTGGGAGATTGCTTTGCGCGACAGGTTCGAACCGTCGTATGCGACCAGAATGTTTTTGTAGCTCATCGAATAGCCTCCTCGCCGATTTATGTAACTTGCATAAGCCATGTATCTTTCTTTATTTAACCATACTTAATCCGGCATAATCAATTTGAAGGGAGCTTTGATTCGTGTCAGAAGATAAACGATTCAGTGAAGAAACCGTGAAGCTCGAATATACCAAGGCGTCGATTCGCGACCAAATCGCCGGCATCGGACCGCGTTATACCGGCAACGACTATACCGAGCAGACGCTTGATGCGATCCGTCAGGAGCGCAAAGTCCGGCTCTCTGCGTCGGAAAAGGAGCCGTACTTCGGCAGGCTCGACTTCCGCGAGGAAGGCAAAAGCGAGCCATTGCCGCTGTACATCGGCAAGTCGGGCGTCGGCGAAGACAACGGACACGACTTGCTGGTCGTGGATTGGCGGGCGCCGGTATCGAGCCTGTTCTACGCCTTTTCGGGCGGCAATCCCGAGGTGGCTTACGAATCGCCCGAAGGCGAGGTGTCGGGCACCGTCTACCTGAAGCGCAATTTGCTCGTGCGGGAAGGCGAGCTGCAGCGCGTCGTGGACAGCTACGCCGAAGGCGGCGAACAGGGCGGCTCGGCCGGCGACGAGTTTCTCCTTCACAAGCTCGGCGAGAGCAAGGACAACAAGCTCCGGGATATCGTCTCGACGATCCAGCAGGAGCAGGACGCGATTATTCGTACGGAGAAAAACAAGGCCGTCTTCATCCAGGGCGTGGCGGGAAGCGGCAAGACGACGGTGGCGCTGCACCGGCTCGCTTACCTGCTGTACCGTTACCAGGACCGCGTACGCGCCAATCGCATGATGATCCTTGCGCCAAGCAAAATGTTCTTGAATTATATATCCGGCGTGCTGCCGGAGCTTGGCGTCGGGGATATCGGCCAGCAGACGTTCGAGGACTGGGCGCTCGAGCAGATCGGAGAGAAGCTGCAGCTGCGCGATCCGGCGGAGGAGCTGGCCCGATGGTTCGAGGCGGATGACGCGGCAGGCAATCGCGCGGATTCAGAGGCAAAGCGCAAGGGCCGCCTCGGCTTTCTGGCCGATATCGACGAAGCGATCGAGGCGCTTGCTAGGACCATGGTACCCGAAGAACCGTTTTCGCCGGACGATCGGCGCATGCTGACGGCGGAGCAAGTACGCGCCTGGTTCGCCGAGGAGAATCCGCTGGATCCGATCATGAAAAAGCGGGAAAGGGTGCTTAACCGCATCAAGCGCTGGATGGAGATCGAGCTTGGCAAAGCCAAGTGGAGCGACGCCGAGGTGCGCAAGAAAGCGAACGCCCGCTGGAAGGCGTATGCCGGCAAGCTGCCGCAGCATACGGCCGCTTCGTTTTATAAAGCCGGCGGCTGGCAAGCGGACGATGCGTACGGCGCAGCCGAGGGCGCGAAGCGCGCGGGCGCAACATCTAAAGCGAAAGGCAAGAACAAGGCGGCCGCCGTTTTCGCCAGAGAAGATCTGGCGCCGCTCGTGCACATCCATCTGAAATTGCTCGGACCGACGGCTCCAGCCTACGACCATATCGTAATTGACGAGGCGCAGGATTATTCGCCGGCGCAACTGCAAGTGCTCAGGCAGCATCAGCGGATCACCTCGATGACGGTGCTCGGCGATCTGCAGCAAGGCATTCACGATTATGCGGGCATTACCGACTGGGAGGAGCTCAAACGTTTATTTCCCGCAGACGAGACGTCCTATTACGAGCTGGACCGGAGCTATCGTTCGACACTGGAAATCATTGAATTCGCGAACCGCATTCTGAGGGGGATGGGCGGCGGCGTCAAGCCGGCGCGGCCCGTCTTCCGCAGCGGACAGCCGGTGGAGGTCGAGCGGGTTTCGCAAGCGCCAGGCTCGGATGCGATCGCTTCGATCGTCCAGGAATGGCGGAAGGAGCCGGAGCTTCAGAGCATTGCTGTGCTGGGCCGAACGGCGGCAGCCTGCGCGCGAATCTATAGCGATCTGACGGCACGCGGCATCCAGGCTTCGCTGCTCGAGGCAAAGCATCAAAACTATGAAGGCGGAATTACGGTGGCGCCGGTGTATCTGTCCAAAGGCCTCGAATTCGATGCCGTCCTGATTCCGGACGCTGATGCGACGAACTATAAGCCGGAGGATGCCAAACTGCTTTACGTCGGATGCACGCGCGCGCTCCATAGGCTTAAGCTGCTGTATGCGAAGTCGCCGACGCCGCTCATTGCCGAACCGGATGCTGAGCCAGAGGAGGCGACACGATGAGAAGAGGGGGCCTGCGGGCAATCGTTACCTTTACGCTGATTATCGCCGCTTATCTCGGACTGAACTTCTTTATCGGCTGGAACGCGCAGACTTGGCTGGACAGCTGGCTGCCCGGTTTTCCGAACGGGGTCCTTTGGACCCTGCTCGCCTTGGCCGCGCTCGGCTATCTGATCGGGCGTGCACGTTTTCTGCCGAAGCCGGCGGGACGCGGACTCAAAGTGTTCGGCGCGTATTATATCGGACTTTTCGAATATGCCGTGCTGGTGCTGCCGTTCGCGGATCTGGCGGTATGGCTGTTCTACGCAGGAGGAGCGGATTATAAGGATACGGTAGAAACGATCGGTTTTATCGTCGCTGTACTGCTCCTGGTACTATTCGCGTGGGGGACCTGGAACGCCTGGACGCCAATCGTCCGCAAATACGATCTCGACGTGGCGAAGGACGCCGGAGGCCGGCGGCGGATGGACATCGTGCTCGTGAGCGACCTGCATCTGGGCAACATTGTCGGCAACCGCCATTTGGATCGTCTGCTCCCGCGGGTGGAACGGATCAAGCCCGATCTGATCCTGCTGGCGGGCGACGTACTTGACGACGTAATCGAACCGTTCGTTCGCAACCGGATGTCCGAGCGTCTCGGCCGGCTCTCGGCGCCGCTCGGCGTATATGCCGTACTCGGCAATCACGAATATTACGGCGGGCATGTCGAGGAATACGTCGACCGCATGGCAGCGCTCGGGATCCCCGTGCTTCGCGACGAGCGGGCGACGCCGGACGGATTCCTGCATGTCGTGGGGCGCAAAGACAAGACGGCGGAGTCGATGGACCCGGAAGGCCGCAAGCCGGTGGCGGAGCTGCTCGAGGGCCTCGATCCCAGGCTGCCGTTCGTGATGATGGACCATCAGCCGTACGGATATTCGGCTGCCGCGGACGCCGGCGTCGATATTCTCGTTTCCGGCCATACGCATCGCGGTCAGTTCGCGCCGAACCATTGGGTCACGCGACGTCTGTTCGAATTGGACTGGGGTTATTTGCGCAAAGGAAAGCTGCACGCCGTCGTTTCATCCGGCTTCGGTACCTGGGGGCCGCCGGTACGGCTCGCGAGCCGCAGCGAGATCGTGCATTTATCCGTTACCTTCAGCGGAGGAGCGTGAATGAGGATGGAATGTCCGTATTGTCAGGCTGAGATCGACCGCGCTGCCGGGAGATGCCCGAGCTGCAGGCGCAAGCTGTACGAGGTGACCGAAGCGGATTTTGAAGAAGCGGCGCCTGATCCGGGCGCCTTGCCGGCAGGCGGCGAGTCTGCGGATATTTCGGACAACGGGGCGGCTGCGGGGATTGGCGATGTCGCGGCGATGCTCGAGGACCGCTTCGTCTGCCGCAGGTGCGGCAACAACGGAGGCGTAGCCAAGCAAGTGGCGATGACCGGTACGGGACTGAGCAAGCTATGGGACATTCAGCATCATCACTACCTGTTTGTCTCCTGCGAGCGCTGCGGCGCGGTCGAGATTTACGATCCGGAAATGCTGCTCGGCCAAAAGCCGGGCAGTCTCGGGACGGTGCTCGATATCCTTTTCGGCCGCTAGGCGATAACGCGAGACAGGGACTGGTCGAAGGTCGGGTTTTGGTTTAAAATGTGAACAAATCATCTTTTTTCCTCATCGATTCCATCGATCCAAAGGAGCCTGGCCATGTCACGTAAGCTTCTGCTGTTGTTAGGAGCGCTGCTGCTGCTCCCGTCCGTCGGCGCCGCGGCCAATTGGAATACGCCGTTCGTCGTGTATTACGACAATTTGTACAAAATTACGGAAGAATCCGTGCCTGTCGACCGGTTGGGCATGAAGCTGGGCAAGATCGCGACTTATGCGCAAACCGAAGGCGCTTACAAGGGTAACTTCTCCAATGCGCTGCCAAAGGGCACCGAGTTCAAGGGGATCCTGGGGATCGACGTGCAAGACGCGATCGCCGTCGACTCGGGCGGCGGATCTTACGTCAAAGCCGTCTATCAGGAGTCCTACGCGGACAGCAAGCTGAGCGGCACGAGAGAGGCGCTGGAAAGATTGGACTGGCTATGGTCGCTTCTGATCGTGGCGGCCGCGGTCGCCGCCGGCGCCATCTGGTGGCGCAAATCGAGGCGCAGCGCAGGACAGGGCCGTTGATCGTCTGGATCAACGGCGCCTTCGGCGCAGGAAAAACGACGGCCGCATACGAGCTGCATCGGCGGCTTCCCGGCTCGCTCGTCTTCGATCCGGAAGAAGCCGGCTATTACATACGCGCGAGGCTGCCGAAGCAACTGCACGGCGACGACTTCCAGGATTATCCGATGTGGCGGTCGATCAATCGCGAGATGCTGGCCTATCTGGCTGCGAAGCACTCCGGGCCGATCATCGTGCCGATGACGGTCGTGAACGAGAGCTATATGGACGAACTGGTCGGCGCGCTGCGCAGCTCGGGCATCCGCGTCGACCACTACGCGCTGACGGCATCGCGGGAGACGCTGCTGCGAAGGCTTCGCAGCCGGTGGGAGGGGGAGCGGTCCTGGGCGGCCCTGCAGATCGACCGCTGCCTGGCCGGTTTGGACCGGGCGGCGTTCGAGGTCCGAATACAGACGGACGGAATGGGCGCAGACGAAGTCGTGGCCCGCATCGCCGAGCTGTCCGGACTCGCACTGGCGCCGGATCCACGCGGGCCGCTCAAGCGAGGCTGGGACCGTTTGCGGACGACGGCTGGGCATATCCGGCTTGGTCGGTAGCTTGAAGCGTAGAAAAAAAAGGCGTCGCGGTGAAAAAGCCGCGACGCCTTTTTCGGTTTTTGTCTTTGATTCGGAAAGTATAAATATTTTGGCGGCGGCTCGCGTGCGGGGAAGCGCGTGTTCGATGTGCCGGCGCTTCTCGGAAGCTTGGCGGGCCCAAAAGCCTGCATTTATACATGTATTTTCTGCCGACCAACGGTATCGGAAGAAATGCCAGCAAATGTGCAGGTAAATTCGGCGCACAAGCCGGAATTTTGGATGATGGCGTAAAATACCTGCACATTTGCATCTTTCCTGATTCAATGGGCCCACATCGGCCGAAATAGATGTAAAATTGCAGGCTTTGCGGAAAAGAACCACGTGGCGACGCTAAGCGGGTCTATTGGAACGGCTGTCTGACGAGTCATCGACAGGCTGTCCGCGCGACTCCTTTCGGATTCAAAAAAAGTTGGGCGGAACCACGCAATTTTCGGCTAACAGGCAAGATGCCGAACCCCGTCAAACCAAGCCCGTCAAACCAACCCGTCAAACCAACCCGTCAAACCAACCCGTCAAACCAACCCGTCAAACCAACCCGTCAAACCATTCCCGTCAAATCAAGCCCGTCATACCAAGCCCGTCATACCAACCCATCAAGCCAACCCCGTCAACCAACCCGTCAAGCCAACCTCGCTCGGCCCGACCTCCGCAACTTCAGCAACCTTATCGTTTTTGTGATACGCGCAGTCAGGTTGTCACACAGCGTCCGAATAAGCAAGGTTTGTGACACCAGATCCGCTATTCATAGAAATGCATACTTCGAAGTACCGTTTTAGCCTCAATAACGGCAGCGTGTCCGAAACATACGAATAGTTGCCCTAAAAATCGACATTTAGCGGAACCACGGTCCGTTCGTCGGAGTTTAGTAGCTGCCAAAGTGCCCATGATACTCACAAGTCAACCCCAACGCGCGATCTTAGCGGCTTCGCCGGCCGCTCTCAGCCGCAGTAGCCAAGCTTACGGCGACCGAACGGGCAAGATGGCGGAGAACGGGAATAAGAAAGTAGAATCCGAAATGGCAGGATGGTGCCGGGCGAGAATAACGAACCCGGCATGACTGTAGCGAAGGCGGCAGTGGAGCCGGGAATGGACGGACAAGCATCCCCAGTCAGGCGCGTCCTTATCCTGCCACTCCCGTCACAGCTGCCGCACCGAGCGCCTGACGATCAGCTCCGCGGGCAGCACGATCTTGCGCCAGCCCGGCGCCTGCTCGTCGCGAGATTGAATCCGGTCGAGCAGCATCTGCATGCCGAGATGGCCGAATTGATACGCTTGCTGGGAGATCACGGTCAGGAATGGGTCCATCTCGGCATAGGAGGCCAGCTCGTCGAAGCAGACGAGCGACACGTCCTCCGGCACGCGCAGCCCGCGGAACCGAAGCGCGCGCATCAGCTCGATGGCCAGCACGTTATTGCCGGCGACGAAGGCGGTTGGTAGGGGGCTCATGCGGTCGAGCCAAGCCTCGATGACCGACAGGTCGCTGCGCGGACCGAAGCTCGTCTCCAGCACGAGCGCTTCTTCGTATGCGAGATCGTTCAGCTTGAGCGCTTCCCGGTAGCCCTCTAGCCGATCCCGGGCGCTCGAGATCGTGCGCGAGCCGTTGATGAGCGCGATGCGGCGGTGGCCGCCGCCAACCAGTTGCTTGACCAGCTGGCGAGCGCCTTCCTTGCTGTCGCCGAGGACCACGTCGCTGTCCATGCCCGGCACTTCGCGGTCGAGCAGCACGAACGGTACGCGATGGCGCCTGAGCATTTCTAAATGCGGAAGCGACGCATCGCCCGCGGGGGCCAGCAGCACGCCGTCCGCCCGCGTCTTCAGCACGGCGTCGATGTAGTCGTTCTCCTTCTCCAGATCCTCGTCCGTATTGCCGAACAGCAGCCGGTAGCCGTGCTTTTTAGCCGCATCCTCGGCGCCGCGCGCCAGCGTCGTATAAAAGGGGTTCGTTATATCGGTGATCATGAGAAACAGCAGACGCGTCTCCTGGAGCACGAGACTGCGCGCCATTTGATTCGGCACATAGCCGAGTTCGTCCATGACGCGCTTCACTTTCGTTCGCGTTTTCTCGCTGATTCGTCCTGTGTTATTGATAACTCTAGACACCGTCATTGCCGAGACGCCGGCTTTTTCCGCGATATCGTAGATGGTGACCATGCGCGTCCAATCCTTTCGTAAAGCCGCCGTTATGCTTAATCTCTATCTTACAAAAGTCATGGATTGACAGCAAGACGTTTCGTTGTTAATTTAGAGTTATCGATAACATATTAATCGCTTTCAAGGAGGCATTATTTATGACTGATCATGCTTACAGGTTTCGAAGCGGGTTTCCCAAGATCGGCATTCGTCCGACGATCGACGGCCGTCGCAAGGGCGTGCGCGAATCGCTTGAAGACCAGACGATGAATATGGCCAAGGCCGTGGCGGAGCTGCTCAGCAGCAGTCTGCGGTACCCGAACGGCGAGCCGGTCGAGTGCGTGATCTCAGACACGTGTATCGGCGGCGTCGCCGAGGCGGCGGCTTCTGCGGACAAGTTCGCGAGGGCGGGCGTCGGCGTATCGCTTACCGTCACGCCTTGCTGGTGCTACGGCACCGAGACGATGGATATGGATCCGACGCTGCCGAAGGCCGTGTGGGGCTTTAACGGAACGGAGCGTCCGGGCGCGGTCTATTTGGCCGCTGTATTGTCCGGCTATGCGCAAAAGGGACTGCCGGCGTTCGGCATTTACGGCGAGCAGGTTCAGGATTCGGGCGACACGACCGTACCGGAGGACGTGCGGGAGAAGCTGATCGGCTTTGCGCGTGCGGGTCTTGCGGTCGCGATCATGCGCGGCAAATCTTACTTGTCTATGGGCTCGGTATCTATGGGCATCGCGGGCTCGATCGTAAACGACGGACTGCTCCAGGAGTATCTCGGCATGCGTACGGAGTATGTGGACATGTCCGAGTTCGTGCGCCGCATTGAAGAGGAAATCTACGATCCGGCCGAGTTCGAGAAGGCGCTCGCGTGGGTGAAGGAGAACTGCAAGGAGGGTCCGGACAACAATCCGGAGCGTCTGCAGAAAAGCCGCGCGGACAAGGACAAGGATTGGGAGACCGTCGTCAAGATGACGCAGATCGCCCGCGATCTTATGATCGGCAATCCGCGCCTGGCCGAGCTCGGCTTCGGCGAAGAAGCGATGGGCCACAATGCGATCGTATCCGGCTTCCAGGGACAACGCGCATGGACCGATCATTTCCCGAACGGCGACTTTCTGGAGACGATTCTTAACTCCTCGTTCGACTGGAACGGCATCCGCTCGCCTTATATCGTAGCGACGGAGAACGACAGCCTGAACGGCATTCCGATGCTGATGGGCTATCTGCTCAGCAACACCGCGCAGATTTTCGCCGACGTGCGTACGTACTGGGGACCCGATTCAGTCGAGAGAGTTACCGGTCACAAATTGACGGGCGCAGCCGCGGGCGGCCTGCTGCATCTGATCAACTCGGGATCCGCGACGATGGACGGCACCGGCGAACAATCGATCGACTGCAAGCCGGCGATGAAGCCGTTCTGGGATATTTCAGCCGAAGAGGCGCAAAAGTGTCTCGACGCGACGAGCTGGCGCCCGGCGTCCGCGGAATACTTCCGTGGGGGCGGCTATTCGTCGGACTTCCTGACGCAAGGCGGCATGCCGATGACGATGTCCCGTCTGAACTACGTCAAGGGCATCGGCCCGACGCTCCAGATCGCCGAAGGCTATTCGGTCGAACTGCCGCCGGAAGTGCATGACGCGCTCGACAAGCGTACCGACCCGACCTGGCCGACGACCTGGTTCGCGCCGATCGTGACTGGCAAGGGCGCGTTCCGTACCGTCTACGACGTCATGGACAACTGGGGCGCGAACCACGGCTCGATCAGCTTCGGCCATATCGGCGCCGACCTGATCACGCTCGCTTCGATGCTTCGCATCCCGGTCAGCATGCACAACGTCGCCGAAGAGCGCGTCTTTCGCCCGCGTGCATGGGGGCTATTCGGCACCGACGGCATCGAAGGCGCAGACTTCAGAGCTTGCGCGAACTTCGGTCCGCTGTACAAATAAAAAGGCAGTCAAGCGAAGCCGTCCGCTCCGGGCGGCCTTCGTCCCGTCTCGCCATATCGAGCCGTATCGCCTTTCCGTGCCGGCTATTCTTATTTTCCATCAACGTTTCCCATTCCAAATCTTGGAGGTCCATTACGCATGAGCGCCACGGATATTCGCAATGAGCTGTGCAAGTACGCGCGCAAGACGGTATCGAACAAACTGGTCGTCGGACCCGGCGGCAACCTGAGCGCCAGGTACGAAGGCAAGATGTACCTTTCACCGAGCGGATTTGCGCTGGACGAGATCGCGCCCGAGCAGTGGGTCGAGGTGGACATCGAGAGCGGCGACATTACCGACATCGGCCTGCGTCCGTCGTCCGAGGTGCTGATGCATCTATATGCCTACAGAGCCAACCCGGCCATCGGCGCCATCGTCCACACGCATCCGCCGTACTGCATCGCCTTCACGCTGGTCGCAGAAGAGCTGCCGGTCATGTTTCCCGATCAGGCCGCGCTCGTAGGCACGACGACCTACGTTCCTTACGTGCTGCCGACGACCGACCGTCTGGCCGATGCCGTCGTCGCCAAGGTGAACGATTACAGCACCATCCTGCTCGGCAATCACGGCCTCGTCACGACGGGACGCAATCTTCGCGAAGCCTACTACCGTACCGAGGTCGTTGAGGAAAGCGCCAAGATCTGGCTGATCGCGAGCGCCATCAAGACGCCCAAGGCGCTGACGGACGAAGAATACAAGGAAATCGCGTCGCTGGAGAGCGAGGCGTATCGGATCGAGCTGCTGCAAAAAATGAAATAGGCGGAGGAACGGGTCATGAGCGAGACAACGGCTGCAAGCGGCGGATCTCATCGGGTTATGGCGCTTGCGTTCGATATGGGGGCCAGCTCCGGCCGCGCCTATGTCGGCGAGTTAAGCATAGAAGCGAGCGGCGCCCGCACGCTTAAGGTGGCGGAGATGCATCGCTTCGACAATGAGGCCGTGCGCGTAGGCAAGCACTTGCATTGGGACATCCTGCGCCTGCTGCAGGAGATCAAGCGGGGCATCCGTAAGACGTTCCAGGCCGGCTACGAGCCGCGGACGCTCGGCATCGATACATGGGGCGTTGACTTCGGCCTGATTGACGAAGGCGGCGAGCTGCTCGGCAATCCGTATCATTACCGCGACGTGCAGACGGAAGGGCTGATAGAGACGCTTAACGAGCGCTTCGGCGCAGAAGCGCTGTTCGCGGCGAGCGGGCTTCAGTTCATGCCTTTTAACACGGTATACCAGCTTTACGCCATGAGCCGGAACGGATCGGCGAAGCTTGCCGCGGCCAAGACGCTGCTGCTGACGCCGGATCTGCTGACCTACCTGCTGACCGGCGTGCCAGCCTGCGAGTTCACGATGGCGACGACGACGCAGCTGTTCGATCCGCGTACGCGCAGCTGGAATACGGAGCTGATGCGAGACCTCGGCATCCCGGAGACGCTGTTTCTCGAGCCCGTAGCGCCCGGCACGGTAATCGGCAAGCTGTCGGACGAGGTGCTGGAAGAGCTGCGGATTCCCACGATCGAGGCGGTGGCCGTCGGCTCCCACGATACGGCATCCGCGATCGCGGCCGTGCCGGCGGGAGACGATCCGTTCGCTTACCTCGTCTGCGGCACCTGGTCGCTGCTCGGGACGGAGCTGACGGAGCCGGTGCTGAAGCCCGAGACGCTGGACATGTCCTTTTCCAACGAAGGCGGCGTCGGCGGTACGTACCAGCTGCTTAAAAACATTATGGGCTTGTGGATCTTGCAGGAGTGCAAAAGGGAATGGGACGAGAGCGGGGTCCCCGTCGGCTATCCGGAACTCGCCTTGCTCGCGGAAGCGGCAGCGCCGCTGCGGAGCTTGATCGATCCGGACGACGCGCGCTTTTACGGACCGTCCGATATGACTTCCAAAATCCGCGCCTACTGCCGCGAGACCGGTCAGCCTGAACCGAGGGATCAGGGCGAATTTGCCAGATGCATTCTCGAGAGCCTTGCGCTGCGGTACCGGCAAGCGCTCGAGCAGGCGGAATCGATCACCGGCCGCAAGTTTGCAGCGCTTCATATGGTAGGCGGCGGCATCCAGAACAAGCTGCTCTGCCGACTCTCGGCGAGCGCGATCGGACGGCCGGTCCTCGCGGGACCCGCGGAGGCCAGCGCCATCGGCAATCTGCTGCTGCAGTTCGTCGCGCAGGGCGAGATCGCCGATCTGGCGGAAGCCAGGCGTCTCGTGGCGGCATCTTTCCCTGTCGATATGTACGCGCCTGCGGACAAGGCATCCTGGGAGGCTGCTTACACTCGTTTTATCGCGCTGTCTCCGAGCCCCTAAACGAACGGAAAGGGACGTCGGTTAGGCAAAACGCGATTTTGTGACAGATAAGCGCGGCTTTCGGATTGACGGAGGTTTTGGATGTTTTGCGGTTTTGCGGGCCGAAAAACCTGCACTTGTACAGGTATTTTTCCGCCAAACAATGCATGCAATGAAATACCTGCAAATATGCAGGTAAATGCAAAGCGCAAGCCGGAAATCGGGCTGATAAAGGGAAATAACTGCGCTTTTGCATCTATCCTGTTTAAACGGGGCGACGGTAACATGAAAAGATGTATATTTGCAGGCATTGCGGCTAAAGAACGACATTGACAACATCAGGCGGGCCAATGGGACGGCTGTCGGATGAGCCGTCGATCGCACACAAGTAACCTCGTATCTTCCTAAAAGGAAGCTGCGGGGTTTTTGCCTGTCATTAACCTTTAAAAACGTGACAACTTTTGATAAATACATGAATTTTCCAACAAAATTCGTCTTCAAGCACTACGAAATTTGTTAAGTTTTTTTTAACTTCGCACCGATATGATAAGTGGAAAGCACTATATAGAGAGCCGGACGTGCGGCGGGAGGCAGTCAACAATGAAATGGACGGTCGGCAAAAAAATGGTAGGGGCGTTTAGCGCCATACTCGTCGCGCTCGTAGCGCTGGGCTTTATCAGCCTGGCTAATATGAGCCGGATGAACACGCAAGCCCAGGAGATCGGCAACGATTGGCTGAGCGGCGTAGAAACGATGAGCAACATCAAAATCGACCTGCAAGAAATCACGAATCTATATTACCAGTCGCTGGTCGCTACCGACGAAGCAGTCAAAAAGAAGGCGACCGAGCAAATGGCCGCTTTGTTCCCGGAGATCGAGAGCAGCGTGAACGGTTATAAAAGCTCGGTAGCCAATGAAGAGGACAAGCAGCTGTACGAGGCGCTGCAGAAGGACTGGGATCACTTTAAAACAAGCTATGCGGCATCGACGCAGAAGTCCGGCGCCGCCCAGACTTCAAACCAAGCATCCGAAGCCTTCACGGCGCTCGATCAGGATGTGGACAAGCTGATCGACTTCAATCACGAAGGCGCCGAGAAAAGCGTCAAGGACAACGACAATCTGTTCCACAGCAGCGCATCGCTCGTCTTCTATATCGGGATCGCCATCGTATTGCTGGCCGTCGCGCTCTCCTGGCTGCTGATCCGCAACATTACGATACCGCTCAAGCAGACGACGGTTGCGCTCAGCCGGGTGGCGGCAGGCGATCTCCAGATCTCCGTCTTCGATACGAAGCGCAGCGACGAGTTCGGCACGCTGCTGATGCGGCTGAACGATACGGTCGCCAAGCTGCGCGGCTCCGTCCGTCAGATGCAGGACAGCGCTTCTGTGCTCGCCACGTCGTCGATTCAGCTGTCCGGCGGCTCCGATCAGAACAAAGGTGCTTCGGTCCAGATTGCGGAGTCCGTTTCCCTGATCGCTTCCAATTCGGAGAGTCAGGCCAAGTCGGCGGCGGAGTGCGACAGAGTCATGGAGGAAATGGCGGAAGGCGTGAGCAGAATCGCCGAGACGACCTCCGAGGTCGCGGAGCTGTCCGCAGGCGCCGCCACGGCAGCTACGACAGGGACCGATCGGATCGTCAACGTGACGGAACGCATGGCATCGCTCGAGCAGACCGTCGGACTTGCTGGCAAGCAAATTACGAGCCTCGTCGCGAAGTCCCACCAGATCGGCGAAGTTACCGGCATCATAGGCGAGATCGCCTCGCGCACCAATCTGCTCGCGCTCAACGCCGCCATCGAAGCGGCGCGGGCCGGCGAGCACGGCGCAGGCTTCGCGGTCGTCGCAGGCGAGGTACGCAAGCTTGCCAACCAGACCAACGAATCCGTCGGCAACGTATACACGCTCATCACCGAGGTGCGCGAGCAAGTCGAATCGATGTCCGCGCTGATGAGCAAGAGCATCGATGAGGTAAATGCCGGCAGCTCGGCCGTGAACGAGGCGGCAGCCGCCTTCAAGCAGATCGCCAGCTCATCTTATGAGGTGTCTTCCCGCGTGCAGGAGGCCGCTGCGGCTGCCGAACAGCTTGCCGCGAGCTCGGAGGAGGTATCCGCGTCGGTGTCCAACATCGGTCACATGGCGTCCATGACCGCTTCGATGACGCAGGAGGCGGCGGCGTCGGCGGAGGAGCAGCTTGCATTCAGCGAGGAGCTGGCGTCCTCGTCGCGTACGCTCTCCGGTGTTGCGGCGGAGCTCAAGCAGTCCGTTAGCGCGTTCAAGTTATAGGTTCAAATGCAAGAAAAAACTGTCGTCCGCATAACGGGACGGCAGTTTTTTGTTAGACAGAAAACAGGAAGCATAAATTTGGTGGCGATTCACGACAAGTAAGCGCACTTGTCTCAAGCATGCGACTCGCTTTGCGAAAGCGGGAGCTCGACCGTGACGCGCGTGCCGGCGACGAGCCGGTTCGCGATCGACACTTCGCCGTGATGCATCTGCACGATTCGCTGGACGATGGATAGACCCAGGCCGCTGCCGCCGGCTGCACGGTTGCGCGATTTATCCGCTTTGTAAAACCGCTCGAACAGACGGGGCAGATGCTCGGCCGGCACGCCGGGACCGGTATCTTCGACATACACGGCAACGCTGTCGCCCGTGACGGATAGCGAGATGCCAAGCGCGCCGCCTTCGGGCGTAAACTTGATAGCGTTGTGCAGCAGGTTCACCCACACCTGACGCAGCAGTTCTTCGTCGGCTTCCAATTCGCACTCGGCGAGCCGAATGTCGAGCTCCAGTCGTTTAACCTGCCACTGAGGCTCGGCAGCGAGCACCACTTGCCGCAGCTGCTTGTCCAGACGGTACGGACGCGGCTGGTAAGGCGGACGCTTGGACTCGAGCGTCGTGAGCTTGAGCAGGTTGTCGCTCAGCCGGGACAGCCGTTCGCTCTCGGCTTCGATAATGTCCAGATAATGCTTGCGCTGCGACTCCGAGAGACGATCCGATTTGAGCGCCTGCGCGAAGCCTTTGATCGACGTAAGCGGCGATTGAATCTCGTGGGAGACGTTGGCAACGAACTGCTGCCGCATATCCTCGATCTGTCCCAGATCGGCCGCCATCTGCTTGAAGTTTTTGACGATCTCGTAATATTGTCCTGCGTATCTCGGATTAACCTCCAGATTTACGTTGAAGTCGCCTTTGCCCATACGGGACATGGCGTCGGACAGCGTGTTAACGAGCTGCATGGCCCTCGCCTCGGGGCGAAAGAGGTATCGGATGACGACGACAGACACGCCAAACAGGAAAAAGGTGAGAATCAGCGTCAAATATTCGCGCAGCGTGCCTGGCATCGTCACCAGCCGGCCGGCGGCGCGAAGCAAAAAGTGAGCGGCCGTCCAGAGGACGGAATAGCAAGACAAAAAAATGGAAACCCCGGTCAAAAAATGCAAGGGAGCCGGCAGCCGCTCGAACCATGCCCGCGTCCCGCCGGCCGCCAGCGCTTCGCTTCTGCGCTGTTCGCGCATGCGGGCCTCGAATTGCTTTTGCAGCGCGCGGTATTCCTTATGGGTACGCGCGAAATGGCGCCATAACCGGGACAGTCTCGATAAGCCCCGATTCAAGCGAGCACCTCCAGCCGGTACCCGAGTCCCCGGATCGTCGTGATCCGGAAGCCGCAATCGTCGGGGAACCTCTCTCGCAGCCGCTTGATGTGCACGTCGACCGTACGTTCGTCGCCTTCATAGTCGAAGCCCCAGATCTGCTCGATGAGCTGATCGCGGGAGAAGGTCTGGCCGGGATGGCTCGCCAGCTTGAACAGCAGCTCGAATTCCTTGAGCGGCAGCGTGAGCGGCTGGCCGTCCAGCTCCAGCTCGAATGTCTGGCGGTTCATCAGCACGCGGCCGATCTGCGTCTGGTGGGATACGGCGATCTTGTATCTGCGCATGAGCGCCTTGACGCGGACGACCAGCTCCGCAGGCTCGAACGGCTTGACCATGTAGTCGTCCGTGCCGAGCTGGAAGCCCTTGACCTTCTGCGCGGTCTCGCCCATCGCGGTGAGCATGAGGACCGGCAGCTCGTAGTGCGACCGCAGCTCCCGGCACAGCTCCCAGCCGTCCATGTTCGGCATCATAATGTCCAGCACGACCAGATCGAACGGCGAGTCGGCCAGCAGGGCCAGCGCTTCTTGTCCGTCCGTCGCTTCCTGGATCTCGAAGCCCTCGGCCGACAGGAAGTGAGCCAGCAGCTCGCGGATATGCGGATCATCGTCTACAATAAGAATGCGCGCCATCGGTATCGGCCACCTTTTTGGATTCGGATTGGAGAGGCTTACGCGGGTGACGTTATCTGAATTAGCCTGCAGTGACGTACCTATTTTGACGCCGTAATGTGAACTGAATATGAATCCTATTATGCTACAAGATCGATCAATGGAGAAAGGGGAAGGGAAATGGCTTCAAGCGGCAAAGCAATTCGCGGCAGATTCGCGCCTACGCCGTCCGGCAGGCTGCACTTGGGCAACGCGATGACGGCGCTGCTGGCCTGGCTGCAGATACGTTCCGCAGGAGGAGAAATCGTGCTTCGGCTGGAGGATCTGGACCGGCAGCGCTGTAAGCCGGAGCTCGCAGCGCTGCTGTCGCAGGAGCTCCAATGGCTCGGACTGGACTGGGAGGAAGGGCCGGACGTCGGGGGGCCTCACGCCCCTTACGAGCAGAGCAGGCGGACGGCGCAATACGAACGCGTGCTGGACGAGCTGCAGCGGCAGGGGCGCTTGTATCCGTGCTATTGCAGCCGCGCCGATCTGCAGGCTGCGGCGAGCGCACCGCATGGTCTGGATGCCGAAGGACCGGCTTATCCGGGCACTTGCCGGCGGCTGACCGCCGCGGAACGCGCGGAGCGTGCGCTGCGCAAGACGCCGTCGCTGCGCTTTGCGATGGACGAAGACGCGATGTACCGATTCGCGGATGGCATCGCGGGCGACACGGTGTTCGCCGGAGCGAGCTGCGGTGACTTCGTCGTCCGGCGCGCGGACGGCATCGTGGCGTACCAGCTCGCCGTCGTCGCGGACGATATCGAGATGGAGATTACCAACGTGCTGCGGGGCTGGGATTTGCTCGACTCGACACCCAGGCAGCTGGCGCTGTACGACGCGCTTGGCAGTCCGCCGCCGCGCTTCGCGCATTCGCCGCTCGTGCTCGGCGCGGACGGCAGCCGGCTGTCCAAGCGCCACGGGGCGGTGTCGCTCTCGGAGCTGCGTGAACATAACGACGTCAGGGCCGAACGGATCGTCGGCTTTCTCGCCTGGCTCGCAGGCCTGCACGACCGTATCGAAGAGTTGAAGCCGGTCGAGCTGATCGATTCCTTCGACCTCTCCTCCGTTCGCAGGCAGTCGGTGTCGCTACCGGACGGGTGGATTGACCTGCTGAGCGGCGGGAAAAAAGGAACTTCATTTTAAAATAGAAGGGGATCATGCCTACGATGCCGCACATTATCGGGAAGCGAATACGCCTGCGCGAATATCGCCACGAGGATCTCGTGCCGATCCGCCAATGGGTGAACGATGAAGCGATTACGGGATTTTTGTCGGACATTTTCTTGTTTCCGCACGGTCTGGAATCGACCGAGGGATTTCTCGCCGATATGATGGACCAGCGGCCGGACAACCGGAGCTTTGTCATTGCGGAGGCGGACACGGAGCTTTACATCGGGCAGATCGGTCTCGACAAGATCGATTGGAAAAACCGTTATGCGGTCGTCGGCATTGTCATAGGTTCGATCGAGCGCTGCGGCCAAGGGCTGGGAACGGAGGCGATGCGGCTGTTGTGCGCTTATGCGTTCAAGGAGCTTAATTTGAATCGGCTGGAGCTTGAAGTTTACGATTTTAACGAAAGGGCTTATCGGAGTTATTTGAGGTGCGGGTTTGTCGAGGAGGGCAGACAGCGAGAAAAGCTGTACCGTAAGGGTCGATATGCGGATGTCATTCAAATGGGATTATTGAGGTCGGAATGGAATGAATAATAAACGAATCATAAAATATATTATGTAAACTAGTTGCGGGAAAATCCCTCATTACTCACCATGCGTGCGTATGATTGTATCAAGGATTCGTTATTAATGTCATTAAATAAATGGCTGCGCGATGACACAAAGAAACTATCATTCCCCTCTTTAGGGATTTTTTAGCGGCAGCATGCAACTCCTCATCTTCTAAAGCGTCTAATGAAGAGATTCATAGATGGCTTGGTAGAAAAGGAGCTCAAACCATGAAACTGCCTAAACCTGTACAAAGATGGCTGCCGGCCGTTCTGGCTTCGGCCATTTTGCTGCCGATCGGCGCGCAGGACGCGTCGGCGGCTGTCGCTGCCCAAGCAATTACAATCGTGCTCGATGACGTGAAGCTACCCGTATCGGTAGCGCCGATCAACCGCAACGGATCCATCATGCTGCCGTTCCGATCGCTTGCAGAGGCGTTAGGCGTCGATGCGGTATGGGTGCCTGCGACCAAATCGGTCGTCGCCAAGGGAAAAGGCACATCGGGAAAAGCGGTCGAAGTGCAGTTGAAGCTCGGTCAGAAATCCGCCACGATTAATGGCGTTAAATATGAATTGAATACCGCACCTGTTATGTCAGGAAATTCGGTGCTCGTGCCGCTCGCCTTTTTTAGCCAAGCCTTCGGCGCCACGGTGGCATGGGACGGACCGGCGAAGACGGTGCGCGTCGTATCGCCCCATCGCGAGATGCGGCTGCTTGGCTTTTACGCGGTATCGGCTTACAGTCAACTGGCGCTGACGAAGGAGATGAACGACGTTGCATTCGGGTGGGGCCAGGTCGATTACAATGGCGCAATCACTTTAACCGATACGACCGGCGACAGGTGGTATTGGCCGCAAGCCGCCGGCGACGATACGCCGGACTCGATCGTCGCCGAAGTCAATGCGGACGGCTCGGGCAGCTACCTCGCCGTGCTGGGCAAGGACGGCAAGGGACAGCTCATGAAGATGCTGACCGACAAGGCGCTGCGGGACGCTTCGATCGAGCGGCTGCACGCGCTCGCGAAGGAGCATGCATTCGGCGGGATCATGCTCGACTTCGAAGGGCTCGGCTGGCGTGACGATCCGGTCATGGCGCAATCGGCGCTTAACGCTTACGTCAAGCAGCTCGTCGCAGCCGTGAAGCCGGACGGGATCAAGGTATCGCTTGCGGTACCGCCGCTGAACGGCGAATACAAGGGATACGATTATGCCGCACTGGCCAAAATGGCCGATGAGCTCGTTATTATGGCTTACGATTACGGCGACAACAAGCTGCCGCAATCGAATGCGAGGGTCGACGAGGCTGTCAGCAAGGCGATCGCGACGGGCGCGCCCAGGTCCAAGCTGCTGCTGGCGATTAATCTGGATGCGGAAAACGAGACGACGGTCGACGACAAGCTCGGACTCGTGAAGCGCTACGGCCTGGGCGGAGCCGCGTTCTGGAGATTGGGCATATTCACGGACGCAGAGCGGACCGCAATCGGACGCTCGGTGACGAAGATCGGAGGATAGGCATGCCTTTTGCAGCCTTATTATATCGCTTTGATCCGGCGAGACGCTGGACGGTCTCGGAGGGAGAGAGCGGCTGGAACAACACGACGCGGATCGCTGAGAACGATCTGGGCGAAAAGCGCGTGCTGCGTATTTACGAGACACATAGGGATGCGGACAAGATTGCGTTCGAGCATGACGTGCTGCTGAAGCTGAACGGGACGGCGCTGCCATTTGCCGTACCGCGGCCGATCGCGATGCCCGACGGCACGACCTTTGCGATGCTGCCCGACGGCACAGGACGCTTTGCGGCGTTGTTTACCTACACAGCCGGCAATCGTCCGGATGGCTCCGACCCTGCCGTGGCCGAGGCGATCGGCGAAGCCGTCGGATGCCTGTCGCTCGCGCTTAGGGAGCTTCGCCCGACGGTCGCGCCCGCCTACTTACCCTGCTACGAGCTCGAACGGACGCATCCGTCTTGTCCGGGCAGCGTCATCGCGTCTTTTTGCGAGGCGCCGCCTTTGGCGTTTCAAGATTTGCAAGGCGAGCTTATGCAGATCTGCAAGGCGATGCGCGCGTTTCAAGCTGCGCTCCAGACGGTGCGCGATCTGCCGCATCAGCTGGTGCACGGCGACATCAACGATTCGAATCTGCTCGCCGACCCGCATGAGCCTTCGCGGATTGCGGCCATACTGGATTTTGAGTTCTGTACGACGGAGCTGCGGGCGATGGAGCCGGCGGTCCCGCTGGCAGGGCTGATCGGTGAATCGGGGGATCTCGGCGCCGCTGCCGCATTTTTAGAAGGCTTCGGCCGAATGGCTCCCTTATCCGAAGCCGAGATCGACGCGCTGCCGTTGCTTATGCGTTTGCGCCGCCTGGATGTGTTTGTGCATTTTCTGGGGCGTTATCTCAGCGGAGTGGACGATGCAGCCGTTCTTCGTCAACAGACACAGGAGACGGCAGCTGGACTGGCACTGCTCGATCGGCATGAAGCGGAGATTCGGTCGATGTGCGCGCAGACGATGACAAAGAAAGCGGGCGGATAAGATGGCAATCGTACAAGTAACGATCGTACCGATCGGCACGGGCTCGACCAGCGTAAGCGCGTACGTCGCCGAGGTCGAGCGCATTCTGCGCTTGGCGCCTGAGCGGATTGAGCACCAGATGACGCCGATGAGCACGATTATCGAAGGCGAGCTCGAGGATGTGCTGGCTGTCGTCAGACGCATGCACGAGACGCCTTTTAATCATGGCGCCCAACGCGTATCGACGTCGATCACGATCGACGATCGCAGGGATAAGCAGGGGACGATGGCGCAAAAAATGGAGGCTGTGGCGGACAAGCTGCGGCAGCGAATGGAATAAAAAGAAGGGACGATACGAGATCGTCCCCATTAGGCCGATGCCGGATCAGGATTCCTGGCTGCGGCGCTTGTCGATCGCTTCTTCCATCGTTTTGTCCGTCAGATGGGCATAAATCTGCGTCGTCTCGGGCGAAGCGTGGCCGAGCTGCTCCTGCGTCTTGTAAAGATCGTTGGACAGATAATAATCGGTCGCGAACGAATGCCGAAGCTTATGGACGGACAGATACGGTTTACCGAATCGCTTCGCGTATTTGATCACCATCTCCTGAACCGCGCGCTTGGTCATGCGCGAGCCTTCCTTCTTGCCGTTCGCCAGGGCGAGAAAGAGGGCTTTTTCCCGTTTGGGCGCATGATAGCGCATCTCGCGCTGCTGAAGGTAGGACTCGAGGTTCGTCAGCGCGTCCTGGCGGAAAAAAACGGGCGTCTTAAACGTATCGTCGTTGCTGCCTTTCCGGTAGACATAGAGGAGTTTCTTTTTCAGATCCAGATCGTCCAGGTTCAGATTCACCAGCTCCGATACGCGGAGGCCCGAATTCAAGACGAGGCTCACGATGCAGGCATCGCGCGTATGGTTCAGCTCGTGCGCGTATAGCGCCTGCTTGTTGTCCGCCACGTCCGTTGCGTAGTGCTCGTTGATATAAGCGATAAATTCGGAAATTTCCTCTTCCTGAAGCAGCTTGCCCTCCAGCTTGGCGGCCGTATCCTTCGGCTTATGCGTGCGTTTGATCGACACCTTGGCCATCACATTGCGCTTCAACAGCGGATAAAAGTCGTCGTCCTCCGCGATTTGGCTGAGATAGTGGAACAGCGAGCGGAGGGAGGAGAGCTTGCGTGAGATCGTCGTCCGCGTGTTGGCGTGCTCCCGCCGGGTAGAGAGCTCCATCCGGAAGCTGTCGATTTCGTCCATTTTCAGCTTCTCCAGCACTTCGATCGGAATATCGGTCATTTTCTCCGCCGTCGTGAGCCCTTCGCGCATTAGCCAGTTAAAAAAAGTCTCGTAATCTCTCACGTACTCCAGCAGGGAGGAGGGGGAGAGGTCCGGCAGTTTATAGTTAATAAACTTCTCGACGTACCAAGGCATGCTCGGCACGCGTTTGTCCAATTGCTCGCGGTCTTTTACTTTTTGCAGGTTCATCGGCTCGCGCTCCATGCTGGTTTATTTAGGGTTATTATACCAGACGTCGGGATCGCCATGCGCGCAAAGGTTTTTAATATGGCGTCGTAAATAATATTATGTAAACTATTTTCGATTAACTGCAACAAAGGCAGTTAAAAGGGAGGGGAGAACCATTCAACAATTAACGACATAAACATATTGAATTCGACAAATTAATGCTCTGAATCCTCGCTGACGAGATCTGTGATCTTTCTGCGAATGATCTCGCAGCGCAGCATTTGAACAAACTCAACATCCAAGCCAAGCGTTCTGGCCTCAAAATAGCTGCTAGCCAGATGATCGTCCTGCAGATGCGCCAAGATAAACCTCATTTGGGGAATCACCTTTCCGGATGGGGTTTTCACCATTTCAGCCGCTTCCTTGAAGCGGAGCGTTTCCATTTGAACTTCTTCTGCAATATTTAATATTTCATGGCGATTAAGACGAACTCTGACCAACTGCTCCTGCAGCACAGTCTGAACCGCCAGGGAGACATACCACGCGTCGTCGCTTTCCTTCAGTGCCTTCATCGTAATCACCTGCAAACCTCGTTTACTTTAGTATGAAATGATCAGAAATCTTTTGAATGCGTAGCGCTTATATGTTAAAGTTTACCTGTAATTTATTGGTGTTGTCAGTGCAATTTGAGTGCGTAAAGATGCAAAAAGTTATGCACATTTATTAATAACGCGCAAAAAAACTCGTATCTATTTGACGATACGAGTTCATATCTGCAAAAAATAGGACTTTCTACACCCAATAAGTTTCTTTTGCCGAAGCAGAGTCGTTTTTTACAAATGCTTTTTTAAGAGCGCTTTTTTCATTGTTCGTTAAAGAAAAGAGGCCAATAGCTGACTCAATCGTTGTGCGGTCTGACTTTTTTAGTTGCTTTATTACAGATTTTAGATCTGAAGGCTGTGCTAGGATCATGGTAATTACCTCCTGGTTGGATAGTTTTTCCTAAACATATTATCACATTTTGTAGAAAGAAGGGTAGGAATTGTCGATTAAAAAGACAAATTTATTCATTTTTATTCTATTAATAGGGGTAGTTTCATGGTTTATCTTTATTACAATGCGTTATCCTTATATGGATTTCAATGTGATTGATAAAAATGGACACTGGTATGTAAGCCAAATGGACTCAAGAAGTTTAATTACGAAAACAGATCTTCAAATAAATGATGAAATATTATTTATTAATAAAAATAAAGTGGAAGATTATTATTCAGTTAGACGTTGGGGAGCGGTGGATCAAGCAAAAGAAATATCGGTAAAGCGGGGAGACTTAATATTCAAGATTCAAACTGATCAATTATCTAAACTTACAAAAGAGGATCTTTTGTCCGTGTTCGGTGGTTTAAGTTGTTTATTTATTTCTTTACTATTGTTTTTAGGCATAAAGAATTCAGAATCGGCACGAAGGTTAGCGATCGTTTTCGTATCAATCAGTTTGACATTTCTTAGTCTGGGGGCTTCTATCAGAGGAGATTTACTTGGGAAAATGATTATTGGAGCGGGGCTCGTTACCATTCCAATTGCCATGGTTCATTTTTTAATCGTATTTTTAAGCGACAAGGGACAAATTAAACTAGAAACAAAAAACTTAAATTGGTGGTATGCCTCTGTTATCTTTTTCACGTTGCCACTCCTTTTTCGCTTCGACAATTTGTCAGTAAATCAATGGATTCATAAAGTTTATTCCCTTTGCGAGCTTCTGTTTTTTTCAATAGGTGCGATCATTAATATTGTTTATTTAATATTCATTTATTTAAAACATTGCAAGTCTAATCCTTATCTATCTATGATAATTAAGACTATAATTGTCTTTTTTACTATTTCGATAACGCCGATCGTTTGCTTTTCGTTTTTTACAAAAATAATTTTTGGTTTTGAATGGATTAGATCAGGTTATTCTGGTTGGTTTATTCTATTGTTTCCTTTGTCGTTTACCTATCTCATGATAACTAAAAAAATTTACGATATAGACTTGATTGTTAGAAGAATCATACTTACTACCGCTGTTTCGATTATTCCAAGTGCCATCATTGTTTTAATGATACCTTTAATATATTCCTATAAAATGGAATTAAATCATATGTTCTTGGCATTTACAGTTCTCATTGTTTTAATGTCCGTAACCCTCTATTCTCTGGAATATTTTACGAACAGATTAGAAAAAACAATTTTTCCACGGAGATATTACCTGCAAAGCTCAATTAAAAAAATAGCAAAAAAATTAGGATTGATTTCAAGCTTTACTGAATTAAAAGACTTAGTTCTAAAAGATATTATTGATATTTTGCAAGTATACGGAGGCGCTATTTTTTTTAAGTATAATGATTCACACGAGTTGATAAGTGAGGGTGCAATATTAGAAAGTGATATTCTTAGTAAATTTTCACAAAAATCTGTAGATTCTGATTTAGTCGTCTTTGAACTTACGCGTAATCAAGAGTACGTAAGTTACTTGGTGCTTACAAGAAAAAAGACAAATACATACTTAGGCTCCGAAGAAATGCAATGGCTAAATTTAATTATATCGTATCTGTCTATAAGCATGGAAAACCTATATTTAATTCGTAAAATGTCACATAAGCTTGAATTGCTTGCAGCGCAGGTTCCTAGCGAAGAAACGGCTAATGACATTGCATGGTTTCGCAAACTGATGTTTGAGCTTCAAGAGAAGGAAAGATTCCGAATCGCTACAGATCTGCACGATACGACCATGCAAGATCTGTTCTTTTTAAAAAGAAAGCTGGCTGCCTTGCTCGATAATTACTCAGACGATTGGCAGGAATCGGAGCAGGCTAAGGGCTTGCTGGATTATATTGATATTATCAATATGAATTTGCGTCAGAGCTGCTTCGAACTGCATCCGTACTTACTGCAGGAGCTTGGATTGGTTCGGACGATCGACAAGCTCATCGATCTTGAACAGTCAACCTTGCCATTTGAAGTTGAGTTCAGATATGGAGGGATCGACCTGATCGAATCCTGCAACATGGAGATGAAGCGTCATCTTTTCCGAGTGTTCCAGGAGCTCATTAATAATGCGAAAAAACACTCAAATGCAACAAAAGTGTATTTTAATCTGAGCGCTTCTAACGGCAAGCTGGTGATTCAGTACCGTGACAATGGACTTGGCTTCTTATCCGGACAGGATCTCGTCCGTGAGATCGGGGGCTCGCATATCGGCCTGGAGCAATTAAAGAGCAGAATTTTATCGATGCGGGGCGTATTCGAGATTAAATCTGGTCAAGGCAACGGCATGTCGTTCAGCGCCGTAATCCCGCTTAAAGAAGGAATGACTGCATGAAACGAAAATATAAAACGATCGTCGTGGACGACCATCCGTTGATGGCGCAGGCTACGCTCCAGTTGGTCAGTCAGATGGACAGAATCGAGACGGCCGGGTTTGCAAGGAGCGGCGAGGACGCGATTCAATTGGCTGCCTCTGTCAGTCCCGACCTGGTGCTGCTGGATTATCAGCTGCCCGATCTGAGCGGCACGCAGGTCGCAGAGCAGCTAAAAGCGGCGCATCCGAACCTTAAAATCATCATTTTCACCGGCGTGGACGTGTCGGACTTGCTGCCTTTTCTGCTTTCCAATCTCATCAGCGGCATCATCTCCAAAGGGGTCACGGAGTCGACAATGAAGCATATCGTCGCCTGCGTGCTTGACAATCATATCGTGCTGCCGCAGAGCATGCTGCCGCAGCTAAAGAGCATATCCGGCAAGGACAATGTCGATCAATTGTTGTCTGAGGAAGAGGTGCTGCTCATGACGCTGATCATCAAAGGCGATACGTACGAGAAGATTGCGGAGCAAATGTACATCAGCAAGCGGTCGGTAGACAACTATCTTCGTCGCATCTACGAGAAACTGGGCGTCCAGACGCGGGCGCAAGCGATCGAGAGATTCGTGCAAAGTTCGCAATACCAGAGCTGAGAGGAAGACGGGCATGGACGAGAGCATACTTTCTGAACTTCACAAAATGGTGGACGAATACGCGCGGGACGCGACGCTGAATGCGACGCTGCGGTCCTTTATCGCCGAGAAAGCGGCGGAGAAGACGTCCTGGGCAGAAATGACCCGCTGCACGCATCGGATGCTTGGCGGACGATCGCCTGATCTGGATCGACACGCGGCGTTGACGGAGATAATCATCCTGCTGCTGGACATCGTGGACGACCTGCAAGACCGGGATAGTTCGGGCAGGCCCTGGATGACATGCGAGCCGGCTGTTACGCTCAACGCGGTGCTGGCGATGTTCGCGGCGATTCTCGGTAACTGCGACAGGCCGGGAATCGGATCGACGGTCGGTAATCTGCTGGCAAGGTCGATTCAGGGGCAGCAAGCGGACATCACTGATAAGGTGCAAACGGAGGAAGATTATTTTCATATGGTCTCGGACAAGTCAGGCGCCCTGATGCAGCTGGCCGTCTATATGGGATATGCGTTTGTCGACGGAATCGATTCGGATGTGCAGGAGACGCTCAACCAGCTGGCTGTATGCGGGGGCATCGTATCCCAGATCGAGAATGATGCAAGAGACGTGCTGAGGCTCGACTTCAAGAACGATCTTTTGCACAAAAAGCGTACGCTGCCCATCCTGTTCATGCTCGAAGACAGCCACGCAGAATTCCCGGCGCTGGACGAATATTACGCGGGGGCGCTGACTCGCGAGCAGTTCATCGACAGACAGCACGAATTCGTGCAGTACGCGCGGGATTCGGGCTGCATCGAATATTGCAAGGTCGTGCAGGCGCTCTACAAAGACAAAGCAAACGAGCTGTACGAGCTGCTGCCTCCGATGCAGGAGCCGTGGGCGGCGAAGTTCAGAGAAATATTTGTTCCGGACTATGAGGTTCGGTATAATGCAAGTTGAGAGGGGGGCGTTAGTTGATGGCAAATCACTTTGCCGGAATGCGCTTAACTCATGCAAAGCCTGCGAATAGGGCGATACTTTGCATGGGGCCGGACTTTCAGCATTAACCGATCGCCCGTACCAGCGTTATCGTTTCTAATCATGGGCTTTGCACCTAATTAGCGCACTATACTAATTAAGGGGCTGAAAGCATGCAACCATTCATTAGAAACCACCAATATAACCTGATTAAAAAACAAGTCGGTCTGCTGCAGCATGCCTGCGCGACCGTCGCGGATCCGAAGATCGTCGAATCGGTCCGTTCCAATATGCAGTTCAAGCTCGCGGAGGCGTTCCCCGATGCGAACGAAGCGGCGCTTGAGATTGTTCAACGCGGATCCGAGCTCGGTACCGCGCCGGAGTTCCAGCTGTATCTGGCTTCTCTGGAGAGTCACCGCATCGCGTTCGAACCCGGGACGGAGCAGCAACTGAAAAAGCTGTATCCGAAGATCAAGAAGCTGAAGCTTCCGGATCTGGCCGCGCTGGATAGGAAAGCGATCAGCTATCTGGGCTGGTCGGACATCGCTGCGAACAAGCTTTTTATCGTGTACCCGCTGGATGGCCGGCTCGTCGGCATAGAGGGAAGGTTCACGCCGACGAATAAAAAAGGGACCTGCTTCGTGTGCAACCGGCAGACGGAGGTTGGCCTGTTCACGGCGCTTACCAAGTCCAGGCCTGCGAACGCATCGCCGGACTACTACAAGGCGATCGGCAATTATATGTGCGCAGACAGCGAGGTCTGCAATCATAACATTACGGATCCGGCGCCGCTCGAGCAATTTTTGAGCAACGTGGTGAAGTAGAGGTATCGTAAGGCGAAGTTTAGTAAGGTGAAGTTTAGTAAGGTTAGTAAGTCAGTCAGCTGAATGAAAAACGGTGAAGCACACGTGGCTTCACCGTTTTTTTAACATTCTGGCACGGACGGCGGGCGGCGTTTCAAAGACAGGCAAGCGCGCATTTGGTGCGCCGGCGCTTTTTCGGATGCTTGGTGAGTCGAAAAACCTGCATTGGTACATGTATTTTCTGCCGAATGGCGCCACTTGATGAAATTCCTGCAAATGTGCAGGTAAATTCAAAGCAAAAGCCTTAAATCAGGAGGATGGAGGAAATTACCTGCACATTCGCAGGTATTCTGTACTTAAGGAGCGACATAGGCGTAAAAAGATGTAAATTTGCAGGCATTGTGGTGAAAGGACGAACATGAGCGATCGGCCAATCCATTAGGTTGAATGTCGGATAAGCCATCGATAAAAAATCGATAAGCGCACCTCGCGAATCGAGTTTTAGAGTTCCGCACGTTTAGGACACTGCAGACGTCTTCACGACAGGTGCGTCGACTTCGCCGCGCAGCAGCGAGATCTCATGCTTGTAGGGCGGGTTGACGTACTTCTTTGCCCCGATCGACGGCGTCTCGAGCAGCATGGGGAGGCCTTGCAGCTGGGGATGACGCACGACATAGCGGAGGGCATCCAGCCCGATGAAGCCGTGTCCGATATTTTCGTGCCTGTCCTTGCGGGAGCCTCGCTCGTGCTTGGAATCGTTGATGTGCAGCACCTTCAGCCGATCCAGCCCGACAATTCGGTGGAACGCGTCCAAGACGCCGTCAAAATCGGCAGCGACGTCGTACCCGGCATCATGGATATGGCAGGTGTCGAGACAGACGGACAAGCGCTCATTGTGCGTGACGCCTTCAATGATTCGTGCCAGCTCCTCGAAGCTTCTGCCGCACTCGGTACCTTTGCCCGCCATCGTCTCCAGCGACACCTGAACGTCTCGCCGTTCGGACAGCACTTCGTTAAGTCCTTCGACGATACGCGCGATACCCGCTTCCGCGCCTGCGCCGACATGCGAACCGGGATGCAGGACGAGCTGGCGGCTGCCGAGCGCTTCGGTTCGCGCCAATTCTTCGTGTAGCAGCTCGACGCCGAATTCGAACGTTCGTGGCGAGGTCGTGTTGGCCAGGTTGATGATAAACGGCGCGTGAACAACGATGTTCGAGATGCCGTGCTCGCGCATATGAGCGGTTCCCCGTTCGATATTAAGCGCTTCGATCGGTTTGCGGCGGGAGTTGTGAGGCGCGCCGGTGTATATCAAAAACGTATTTGCGCCATAAGATGCCGCTTCCTCGCTGGCTTGCAGCAGCATGCGGGGACCGGACATCGATACGTGCGAGCCGATGAATAAAGACATGACCGCGATCCGCCTTCCCCTGGGTATATGGCCCACTGAAATTTATATCATATAGAACATCATCATAAATCGCATGACATCCCGGGTCCATTGCCAAATAAAACAAACGAAATGAAGCGCGCAGCCGCTCTGAGAAAAGAGGGCTACGCGCTATAGGCAACAGGTGGCTTAGCTGCAAGTGCAATTAAGCACCGGCTTGCGGGCGGCGGTCGTCTCGTCGAGACGCCGTACGACGGTTCCGTAGGGAGCGTTCAGAACGAGCTCCGGATTCGTACGGGCTTCCTCGGCAATCCGGATCATCGTATCGATGAAGCCGTCGAGCGTCTCCTTGCTCTCGGTTTCGGTCGGCTCGATCATGATGCACTCCTCGACGTTAAGCGGGAAATAGATGGTCGGCGGATGGTAGCCGAAGTCGAGCAGGCGCTTGGCGACGTCGAGCGTGCGTACGCCGTATGCTTTGAGGCGGCGTCCCGACATGACGAATTCGTGCTTGCATACGCCCGGGTACGGAATCTCGTAATGGGGCGCGAGGCGAGCCATCATGTAGTTGGCGTTAAGCACGGCGCACTCGGAGACGCGGCGCAAGCCTTCCGGTCCGTAGGTCCGAATGTACGTATACGCGCGGACGAGGATGCCGAAGTTGCCGTAATACGCCTTGACGCGTCCGATCGACGCCGGGATATCGTAGTCAAAGTAGTACGTGCCGTCTTCGCGGCGGGAGACGATCGGCTTGGGCAGGAACGGGATTAACCGACTCTTCACGCCAACGGGACCCGCGCCAGGTCCGCCGCCCCCGTGCGGCGTGCTCATCGTCTTGTGCAGGTTCAGGTGCACCACGTCGAAGCCCATGTCGCCCGGACGCGTAATGCCCATGATCGCGTTAGCGTTCGCCCCGTCGTAATACAGCAAGCCGCCCGCTTCGTGGACGATCCCGGCGATCTCGACGATCTGCTCTTCGAATAAGCCGAGCGTGCTGGGATTGGTCAGCATGAGCGCTGCGGTGTCGCTGCCGACAGACGCGCGCAGCGCCTCCAGATCGACCATGCCGCGCGCGTCGGACTTGATCGTGACCGTCTCGAACCCGGCGACCGTTGCGCTCGCAGGGTTCGTGCCGTGCGAGGAATCGGGAACGATGACCTTCGTGCGGTGCTCGCCGCGGCTCTCGTGATAGGCGCGGATCATCATGAGGCCGGTCCATTCCCCGTGGGCGCCTGCCGCCGGCTGCAGCGTCACCTGATCCATGCCGGTGAGGGCGGCGAGGTCGTTTTGCAGCGTGTACAGCAGCTCCAGCGCGCCCTGAATGCTCTCCTCCGGCTGGTAGGGGTGGATCTTCGCGAAGCCGGCGAGGCGGGCCGTGTCTTCGTTGATTTTCGGGTTGTACTTCATCGTGCAAGAGCCGAGCGGGTAAAAGCCGTTGTCGACGCCGAAGTTGCGGCGGGACAGCTCCGTGTAATGGCGGACGACGTCGACTTCGTAAACTTCGGGCAATGCGGCCGCCGTCTCGCGCAGCATGGCGGCCGGAATAAGCTCGGAGGCCGGAAGCTCAGGCACGTCGCACGGCGGCAGCGAGTAAGCGACGCGGCCAGGCTTGCTCAGCTCAAAGATCAATGCTTTTTCCTTCGGCCCTCCAGCAGCTCCTGCATTCTCCGATGCGTTCATACGGCCACCTCCCCCAATTTGCCCACGAAGCTGTCGATTTCTTGACGCGTGCGTTTCTCGGTAACGGCGATCAGCATGTGGCCTGCCAGCTCCGGATATGCGATGCCCAGGTCATAGCCGCCGAGGAAGCCGGCTTTGAGCAGCTTTATATTCGTTTCTTGAACCGAGACCCCTCCCGGGAGCTTTACGACGAATTCGTTAAAGAACGGGGCGCCGAACGGAAGCTTAAAGCCGCTTCGATTCAGCTCGCCGGCTGCATAATGCGCCTTTTGCAAATTTAAATTCGCCGCGTCCTGCAGTCCTTGCTTGCCCATCGTCGAGAGATAGATGGAAGCGCACAGGGCGAGCAGCGCCTGGTTGGAGCATATGTTGGACGTTGCCTTCTCGCGGCGGATATGCTGCTCTCGGGCTTGCAGCGTCAGTACGAAGCCGCGCTTGCCGTCGATGTCGGTCGTCTGGCCTACGATGCGTCCAGGCATCCGGCGCATGAGCGGCTCGGCGACGGCGAAGAAGCCGCAGGTCGGTCCGCCGAGCGATTGCGAGATGCCGAGCGGCTGCGCGTCGCCGACGCAGATGTCCGCGCCGAGCTTGCCCGGCGTCTCGAGCAGGCCGAGCGCCATGGGATTGGCGCTGACGACAAACAGTCCCTTGACGCCGTGAATGATCGGCTCGATGGCGGCCAGGTCCTCGACGGCGCCGAAGAAGTTCGGCGATTGCACGAGTACGGCGGCCGTGTCGGCGGTGACGGCTTCGCGCAGCGCGTCCAGGTCGGTGACGCCGTCCGCGCAGCCGACCTCCGCGATGTCCAGATTGAGCCCGCGAGCCATCGTGCGGAGCGCTTCGCGCGCTTCCGGATGCACGGCGCGGGAGACGACCAGCTGCTTGCGCCTGGTGGCGCCGGCGGAGAGGGCGCCAGCCTCGGACAGCGCGGTGACGCCGTCATACATGCTCGCGTTGGCGACCTTCATGCCGGTCAGCTCGCAAATGTACGATTGAAATTCGAAGATGGCCTGCAGCTCGCCTTGGCTGATTTCCGGCTGATAGGGGGTATAGGCGGTATAAAATTCGGAGCGGGAGATCATGTGATTAATGACGACGGGGAGATGATGGTCGTAAATGCCGGCGCCGAGGAAGCTCTTGTATCGATCGGTATCGGCGTTGCGCCCGGCCAGATCCTTCAAATGCGCCAGCAGCGAGAACTCGTCGAGCGCGCCGGACATCGGCATCGTGCCGAGATAACGAATGGCCTCCGGAATGTCGCGGAAGAGCGCTTCGAGGGACGGGACGCCGATCGTCTCCAGCATGTCGGCCTGGTCCTGCTCGGTCATCGGGATGTATCGATGGAGATTAGGCATGGCGGTTCATCACTCCTTGGGCAGTCTTTTGTAAAAAGGGGTGCGGATCACTTCGGCTTTCAGCCGTTTGCCGCGAATCTCGACTTCGACCTCGGTGCCGATCGCGGCGAATGCTGCGTCGACCAGGGCAAGTCCCAGGCTGCGCTTCAGCGTCGGCGATTGCGTTCCCGATGTCACCTCGCCGATCCGCTTATCGCCGGAGAAGACGGAGTAGTGAGAGCGAGGGATGCCTCTGTCGATCATCTCGATGCCGACCAGCTTGCGGGGCAAGCCTTCATCCTTTTGTCTGACCAGCGCGTCCTTACCGATAAAGTCGTCTTTGTCCAGCTTGACGAAGAAGCCGACGCCGGCTTCGAGCGGCGTGATCGCTTCCGACAGCTCTTGCCCGTAGAGCGGGAGCCGCGCTTCCAAGCGAAGCGTATCGCGGGCGCCGAGTCCGGCAGGAACGAGTCCAAGCGGTTCCCCGGCAGCCATCAACACATGCCAGACGTCGCCTGCACGCTCGGCCGACACATAAATTTCAAACCCGTCCTCGCCGGTGTATCCCGTCCGGGAGATCAGAACGCCGACACCAGCCAGCAGCGTACCCTGCTTGAAGTTGAAGCCGGGGAGCGCCAGAACGTCCGGTTCCGCGCCGGCTGCCTGGAGAATCTCCGTAGCGCGAGGCCCCTGAAGCGCGAGCAGCGCGTAGTCGTCCGAAGCGTTCTCAAGCGACACGTCCCCGCACAGATGCGAGCGCATCCATTCGTAATCCTTGTCGATGTTGGCGGCGTTCACGACGGCCATGTAACGGTCCGCCGCGAGCCGGTAGACGAGCAAATCGTCCACGACGCCCCCGTCGGGGAAGCACATGAGCGTGTAATGCGCCTGGCCGTCCGTTAGTTTCGACACGTCGTTGGTCGTCACGCGTTGGAGGAAGTTCTCAGCGCCCCTGCCCGTGATGATGAATTCTCCCATATGGGACACATCGAACAGGCCGGCGTGCAAGCGTACCGCGTCATGCTCCTTTTGAATGCCGGAGAACTGCACGGGAAGATCCCAGCCGCCAAAATCGATGCAGCGGACGCCGGGATGACCGGCATAAATCGGGTAGAGAGGGGTTCTTTTCAATTCGGTCATCGTGGTTTTTCGCCTCCTCGATTGAAGCCATGATTAATATTTTAAAAGCCTCGGTCGGTATTGCCGGACGCAAAAAAGGACAGCCGCAAAAAGAAAGCGCGCCCCCAGCCGAAGCTGCCTGCGTCCTCTTTTCGCTCTGTCCTTTGTACCTGAGAGTTACCTTAGGTCCGAATCGGAACCAAGTTTCCCCGTGGGTGATCCCGCTGGATGCTGCGGAATGCTCTCCAGAGTCGCGTCCGGCAAAGGTCCTTTTGCCTGAGAGATTCTCCTCTTGCGAGGGTTACTCCTTCGGCGCCGCCTCCAAGTTCACGATGGGCGATCTCTCCCGTTGCCTTCATCCGCATTATGCTTTTGTCGTTACAGTCTATTCATACATGAGTCTGGGAGGAAGTGTCAACGTTAATTTGCATGGTATACTGGGGAAATCGAAAATCAGGGAGGGTCTCGACATGAGCGACAGCATGACTTTGGCGGATGCATTCAAAAACAGCAAGCATCCGGTCGTCGAACACGGCAAGCGGAACGTCCAGGTGTTATTGGACGCATTCGAAGGAATGGACGGGAACGCGAGCAGCGATATGTACGGAAAAGGGGAAATCATCGAGCGGTTTCAGGCGAAAATGGCCGCTTATCTGGGCAAGCCGGAGGCCGTCTTCTTTCCGAGCGGGACGATGGCGCAGCAGATTGCACTGCGGATTCACTGCGACGAGACGGGGAATCGAAAGGTTGCCTATCATCCGCTCAGTCATCTGGAGCTTTACGAGGAGGACGGCCTGAAGGAGCTGCACCGGATCGAAACCGTGCTGCTGGCCGATCAAGAGCGGCTTATCCGGCCGGAGGACGTCCGGTTGATCGGCGACGATGTCGCATGCCTGCTGCTTGAGCTGCCTCAGCGGGAGATCGGTGGTCAACTGCCTCCCTATGCGGATCTTGAGGAAATTTCCGCTTACTGCCGCAGCCGCGGCATAAGGCTGCATCTGGACGGCGCGCGCCTGTTCGAGATTTTGCCGCATTACGGGAAATCCGCTGCCGAGATCTGCGCGTTGTTCGACAGCGTTTACGTGTCGTTTTACAAAGGCCTGGGCGGCGTTGCCGGAGCGATATTGGCGGGAAATGCAGCGCTCACAGAGCGTTCGAAGATCTGGAAGCGGCGGCATGGCGGCGATCTGATCAGCCTGTATCCATACATAATCAGTTCGGATTATTACTTTGACCTGCGAATCGGCAAAATGGCACAGTATTATGAAGAAGCGAAGGCGCTGGCGGCAATGTACAACGATTGCGGGGATGCGATCCGAACGGTCCCGGCGGAGCCGGTGTCCAATATGTTCCACGTCCATGCGAATGTGCCGAAGGAAGCATTGGAATCGATCTTGGTCGGCGTATGCGAGGCGACGGGCGTCGGCTTGTCCGCTTGGGTCAAAGCGCTGGAGGAAGGAAGCAGCGCTTATGAGGTCAGCATCGGCGACCGTTATGCCGCGGTTCCGGAAGACCGGTTGCGCGAAGCGTTCGCCTTCCTCAGAGAAAAGCTGTCGGAGAACGGGTATCGGGCTTGAAGATCGCGCGCATCCTAACGCAGAGATGTCGTTCGTCTTAAAGCGAAGGAGACCGATATGCGCAAAAATGATCTCGAAGCGCTTCAAGCGCTGGAGCGCCATGCGACGCCATTTCTCGGGGCAGCCTACGCGGAAGCGCTCGTGGAGCGTGCCGGCGAAGCCAAATTCGTGCTGATCGGCGAGGCTTCGCACGGCACGTCCGAGTTTTACGCCGAGCGGGCGGAACTGTCCAAGCGGCTTATCGTCGAGAAAGGCTTTAAGTTCATTGCAGTCGAGGGCGATTGGCCTTCTTGTTATGTGCTGAACCGTTATGTGAAAGGCGACGAGGCAGCCGGCACGATCGCTGCGGAAGCCCTGCGCGACTTTGCGCGGTGGCCGACCTGGATGTGGGCCAACCGCGAGGTCGCGGCGTTCGCAGACTGGCTTCGCGTCTACAACGACGGCAAGGCCGAAGAGGACAAGGTCGGCTTCTACGGCATCGATCTGTACAGCTTGTGGGCGTCGATGGACGAGATCCTGCAGTACCTCGGGCAAAAGGACGATGCAGACCTGGAGTCGGCCAAGCGCGCCTTCGAATGCTTCGAACCGCACGGGCGGGAGGAGCATCGATACGGGATCGCGGCCAACTTTTATGGCGAGGGCTGCGAAGCGGAGGTCGTCGCGCTGCTGCGCAAGCTGCAGGACAAATGGCAGGCCGCGCGTCCGGGTGACCGCGAGGATGCGTTTGCCGCCGAGCTGAATGCGCTGGCGGTGAAAGGCGCGGAGGATTATTACCGGACGATGATCCGTCACGATGCGGAATCGTGGAACGTGCGCGACAGGCACATGATTGCGGCGCTCGAGCGGCTTATGGCTTTTCATGGACCGATGGCAAGGGCCATCGTCTGGGCGCACAATACACATATCGGCGACGCACGCGCGACTGACATGGCCGATGAAGGCATGGTAAATGTCGGACAGCTGCTGCGCGAGACCTACGGCGGCAAAGTTTACGCCGTGGGCTTCGGTACTTACGAAGGCACCGTCATCGCCGGACGCGGATGGGGCCGTCCTTTGGAGGAGATGAAGGTTCCCCCGGCCAAATCCGGGAGCCTCGAAGAGCTGCTTCACCGGATCGAGCCTGCCGACAAGCTGCTCATGCTCGACGATGCCGAGCAGGTACTGCGCGAGCGGTCGCTTGGTCACCGCGCGATCGGCGTCGTTTATCATCCGGAACACGAGCGCGGCAATTACGTGCCTACGACGCTTGCGGAACGGTACGACGCGTTTATATTTATGGACCGGACGTCCGCGCTTGCGCCGCTGGCCGTCGAGCCGGCCTTTTCATAATCCCGCAAGGAAAGCCTGTGACAGCGAGGATCGATAAGCTACGCATAAAGGAGCTGCATGTGCCAATGCGGTCTACGGAGTATATCGGCTGCTTTGCTGGCTCCAATAACCTGCATTTGTACATGTATTTTCTGCCGACCAAGCGAGCTTGATGCAATACCTGCAAATATGCAGGTAAATTCAAAGCACACGCCGGAAAACGGACTTGTGGAGGAAAATGGATGTAAATTTGCATCTTTTCTGCTCAAACGAGCAAGTATCGGCGAAAATAGATGTATATTGGCAGGAATTACGCAAAGATCGGCGCGGTGACGATAGGCCAACAATAGGAAGGCTCGCTGGATGAGCCTGCTTTGCAGGCATTGCGCAAAGAAGGGTGCGCCGATTGGCCGACCAATTGCAAGGCTCGCCGGATGAGCCAGCGATCTGCGTTCCGCGCGATAATCGCGTTTCGGATATCCGACAAAATCAAAAGAACCGCCGGGGCGAAACTCTCCCGGCGGCTTTTTTACGAGCAAAAAAGGTGACTGCCCCGAACGTCAACGGACTTGCTCGACCATCACTTCCATGCCCGCTTCGGTCATCTCGCGCAGGTGCTGCCCGGTTATCCGGCTGTCGGTGATAACCAGATCGATCTCGCCGGGCTCCGCGAACTGGACGAACGAATTTTTGCCGATCTTGGCGCTGTCGCACAGGAGCACGACCTGCGTCGCAATGCGGATCATCGTTCGCTTGACCTCGGCCTGGTTCATGTCCGGCGTCGTGCAGCCTTTGCGGGCGCTGAAGGCATTGGTGCCGAGGAATACCTTGTCTACGTTCAGCTCGGACAGCAGCTTGACGGCGAACGGACCGACGGTGCAGTGAAAATGCCGGCGCAGCATGCCCCCGATGACGACGACGGACACGTTGTCGAGTCGTTCAAGCAGCGAAGCGATCTCGATGTCGTTGACGATGACGGTCAGATTCTTTTTGTGTTGCAAATGGCCGCACATCTCTCTGGTCGTCAGACCTGCATCCAAAATGATGATATCGCCGTCTTCGACCAGCTCGGCGGCCTTTTTGGCGATCGCTTCCTTGAGGCTCAAGTCCTTGACCGTCTTGCCCTTGTTGTCAAGCTCGAAGCCGACCGGCGCGGCATCGCTGGGGATCGCGCCGCCATGCGTGCGCTTGATGAGGCCTCTTGCTTCGAGATCCCGCAGATCGCCCCGGATCGTAGCCGGCGACATTTTGAAGAAGGCGACAAGGTCGGGCACGAGCACCTTTCCGCGTTCCTGAACCATTCTGACAATGGCCGCCTGCCGCTCCTCGGCAAACATAACGTCCGAATTCCCCTCGCTCATGGTCATCTTCCTTTAAGGTTGAATGAATATCGCAAATTAGATCATCCGATCGCAAAAATGATCAATCGAGCACGCGAATCTTCTGAATTATACTATATAACAGCTAACGATTGTTGTTAGATCGTAAAAGGAAGCGGATTTTGAACGAAATCTTCTAATTCGATGGCAAACGACAACGGGGCGCATCTGAACGAAAATAACTTCTAACTTATTAAAGGTGGGTGAGCAGGGCTCATGCAGCAGAGAGATATCGGCGTATGCATTATCGGAGCGGGCAGAGCGGGCATGATCCACGCCGCCAACTTCCGGAAAAACGTGCCGTTCGCCAGACTCGTCGCCGTCGTCGACCCGAACCAAGAAACGGCCGGATCGGCGGCGAAGGAGCTTGGAATCGACCGGTACTATACGGACTACAGGCAAGCGCTATCGGATGCGGATATCGACGCCGTCGTCGTCGTGACGCCTACGATCTATCATCGCGATATTGTCGTGGCGTCTGCGCAGGCGGGCAAGCACGTGCTATGCGAAAAGCCGATGGCGATCAACGAGCGCGAATGCGACGAGATGATCGCGGCTTGCGAGGCGGCCGGCGTCACGCTGCAGGTCGCGTTTATGAGACGCTTCGACGAGAGCTTCGTCGAAGCCAAGCGCGCGATCGACGAAGGCGCGATCGGAGAAGTTGTGCTCGTCAAGTCACTGACGCGCGGACCAAGTCAGCCGATGCCCTGGATGTACGATCTTGCCAAGAGCAACGGCCCGCTTGCCGAGGTCAACAGCCACGACATCGACACGATCCGTTGGTTCTCGGGCTCGGAGGTGTCCGAGGTGTATGCGATCGGCGGCAACTACCGCAACCGGCATGTCTCGGCCGACTACCCGGACTTTTATGACAATGTCTCGCTCACCGCGCGCTTCGCGAGCGGCGCGCAGGCCAGCATCGACGGCGCGGTCGCCGTCCGGTACGGCTACGACAGCCGCGTGGAGATTCTCGGCACCGAAGGCGTCATCTTCCTCGGTCAGACGCACGAGAAGACGACGATCGTCGCGGGTCCGGACCGGCTGCTCCGCCGGCCGTTCATGAACAGCTGGCGGTCGCTGTTCAAGGAAGCCTATCTCGCCGAGGATACCGACTTCATCGCCGCGATTATGGAAGGCAGGCCGCCGCGCGTGACGGGACATGACGGCAAGATGGCCGTACGCGTCGTCGAGGCCGGCAACGCTTCGATCAAGACAGGCGCGCCGGTCAAGCTCTAAGGAGGAGAAGCGAATATGTTAGCGGCCAGATTGAACGGACCCGGCGACATTCGGCTCGTCGATGTGCCAAAGCCAGTTCTAACCGACCGGGAGATTCTCGTCAAGGTAAGGAGCGCGGGCATCTGCGGCACGGATATGCGGATGATCAAAAACGGCTTTCCGGGCATCTCGGAGGCGTCGCCGCGGACGCTGGGCCATGAGCTGAGCGGCGAGATCGCCGAGGTCGGCGCGCTTACGAGCGGCTATCGCGTCGGGATGCGCGTCGGTATCGCGCCCAATATGGGCTGCGGCATCTGCGGGGAATGCATCCGCGGCAACCAGCATCTGTGCGCAAGCTACGAGGCGCTCGGCGTCCAGACGGACGGCGGCTTCGCCGAGTACGTGCGCGTGCCGGAGCAGGCGCTGCGCTTCGGCAACGTCGTCGAGCTGCCGGCGCAGGTGACGTTCGACCATGCGGCCGTCAACGAGCCGCTGTCGTGCGTGTACAACGGGATCGAGCAGTGCCCGATCCGTGCCGGAGACGACGTGCTGATCATCGGCGCCGGTCCGATCGGCATCATGTATGCGCAGCTTGCCAAGATGTCGGGCGCAGGCAGGGTGTTCCTAAGCAATAGATCGACGGGCCGGCTGGAGCTGGCGCGCCGGATCGATCCTTCGTTTATTGCGCTGCCGGCCGAAGGGCTTAAGGAAACCTTGCTCGCGCAAACCGGCGGTCGCGGCGCGGACGTCATCGTGACAGCCAATCCGTCGCCCGAAGCGCAGCAGCTGGCGGTCGAGCTGGCGGCGATGGGCGGCCGGATCAACTTTTTCGGCGGCCTGCCCAAGGATAGCGTCCCCGTCAAGCTCGATACGAACGCCATTCACTACAAGCAGTTGTTGGTGACGGGCAGCACGAAGGCGAACAACGCGCATTTCCGCAAGACGCTGCAGTTCATCGCGAGCGGCATTCTCGATGTCGGCAAGCTCGTATCCGCGCGCTATGCGATCGATCGCTTCGACGAGGCGCTGGCGCACGCCGGCAGCTCGCAGGGCATCAAGACGGTCATCGCGTTCGATTAGAGGGGAGAGGGACCACTTGCCATCCGCCACATCCGACAATAGCCGCTCGAGCTTTGCGATCGCCGTCGACCTTGGCACGCAAGGAACCAAAGCCGCGCTTGTCGCGGAAGAAGGCCAGCTGCTGGGCAGCATGTTCGTCCCCTCGAACCTGATTCGCCCAGGGCCAGGACAGGTCGAGCAGGACCCGGACGAGATGTTCGGCGCGGTCGTCTCCGCCATCCGTTCGGTGATGGATCGAACGGGCGTCTCGCCCGCGCGCGTGGCTGCAGTCGGCATCGGCGGCCAGATGGCGGGCGTGCTCGGCGTCGACGAAGACTGGCATGCCGTGACGCCCTACGACTCCTGGCTCGACAGCCGCTGCGAAGCCGCGATGCCGCTCATCCGGGACTGGGGCGAGGATGCTTTTATCGGCATCACCGGCAGTCCGGTTACGTACGCGCACGGACCTAAAATTTTATGGTGGCGGCAGGAGCGGCCGGAAGTATATCGCGCCATCGCCAAGTTTATCGTGCCCAGCGCCTACGTCGCAGGCAGACTCGCAGGCTTGCGCGCACAGGAAGCCTTCATCGACCATACGCATCTTCACTTCACCGGCTTCGCCGACGTGCAGCGGATGGCCTGGTCGGACGAACTGCTGCGGGCGTTCGGCATCGACAGCGACAAGATGCCGGCCATCGTCCGGCCGTGGGACATCGTCGGCAGAATGACCGATCGTCATGCGGCCGAAACCGGGCTTCTGCCGGGCACGCCGATTGCGGCGGGCCTTGGCGATACGGCCGCGGCGACGCTCGGTGCGGGCATCGCGAGGCCGGGCCTGCTGTTCGACGTGGCGGGCACCGCGTCGGTGCTGTCCTGCTGTACGGCCGAATACCGGCCGGATACCGCGGGCAAGACGCTGATCTATGCCCGCTCGGCGCTGCCCGATCTGTGGACGCCGCTAGCTTACATCAACGGCGGCGGTCAGTGTCTGGCCTGGTTCAAGCGGTTGACCGGCATGGACTACGAAGAGCTCAATGCGCTCGCCGAGACGGTGGAGCCGGGCTGCGGCGGCCTGACGTTTATTCCGCATTTCGGCGGACGGGTCTGTCCCAACACGCCGACGCTGCGCGGCAGCTGGACCGGCCTTGCCTGGTCTCACGAGCGCGGCGCGATGTTCCGGGCGATCCTCGAGTCGGTCGCCTATGAGTACAAGCATTATCTCGGCACGCTTGAGCGGCTCGTCGGCCAAACGGCCTACGAAGCGGTCCATGTCGCCGGCGGCGGCGCGCGCAGCGCGCTGTTCAACCGGATCAAGGCGGATACGCTGGGCGTGCCGTACCGCCCGCTGCAAGCGGAGGATACGGCGTTGATCGGCGCTGCGCTTGTCGCGGGTCACGGCGTCGGTCTGTTCCCGGATCTGGCCGCGTCGGCCGAGCGCTTCGCGGCACCGGGCGAGGCGCTCGAGCCGGATTCGGTCAGGCATCGTCTGTATGCGGCTGCCGCAGGCCGGTATCGGCGGACGGTGGACGGCATGCAGGCGTTGTACGCGAGCCTGGAACCAACCGAGTGATCGGGCAATTTTCAGAACGATTTTTTATAACAAACATACCTGCAGACACCCCGGACCGCGAAGGGCGGGGATCAAGGAGAGGAGCACGAACTTATGAAGCTGCCGCCAAGCGCGGCGTCTCCGACGATGTACTTCGTCGGCGTGACGACCGGACAATCGTCCATTATGAAGCTGTTCCCGCTGTGGGCCGAGGCGCTCGGTCTCGGCGGACCGAAGATCGTCGGCATCGACATCGATATACATGCGGAGCCCGAGGTTTACCGGGACTGCGTACGTTTTATCAAAGAGGATCCGCTCTCCCTGGGCGCGCTTGTCACGACCCACAAGATCGACCTGTTCAACGCTGCGCGCGACCTGTTCGACTCGCTGGACCCCTACGCGACGACGTTCGAGGAGATCTCGTCGATCTCCAAATCCGGCGGCCGGCTCGCCGGACACGCCAAGGACCCGATCTCGAGCGGGCTGTCGCTTGAAGCGTTCGTACCGCCGGGGCATTGGAAAAGAACAGGCGGCCATGCGATGATCATGGGCGCCGGCGGCAGCGCGCTCGCGATCTGCAGCTACCTGACGGCGACGGAGCGCGGCGACGATGTGCCGGACACGATCGTAATCACGAACCGCAGTCCCGAGCGGCTTGAATCGGCGCGCCAACTGCTCGGCCGCATCGATACGCATGTGCGGTTCGAATTCAGGCTCTGTCCGGCGCCGGCGGACAATGACGCGGTGCTGGCCGATTTGCCGGCCGGATCGCTCGTCGTCAACGCGACGGGACTCGGCAAGGACCGCCCCGGGTCTCCGCTTACGGACGACGCGGCATTTCCCGAAGGCGGTCTCGTCTGGGAGCTGAACTACCGAGGCGCGCTCGACTTCATGCATCAAGCGATCCGCCAGCAGACGGCAAAAAGGCTTCATGTGGAGGACGGCTGGATCTATTTTATCCACGGCTGGACGCAGGTGATCTCTGAGGTGTTCCACGTTCCGATCGAGGGCGAGACGTTCGACCGCCTGGAGAAGATCGCGATGGAGCTGCGGGGTGGCAGCGAAACGAAAGGAGCCGCGCATCAATGACGCATACGCACTCGACCGGTACGAAGCTGGCCAATCCGTTAACCCCGTTTACGCTTTATTTCAGCCTGAATAACGGTCTGTCCGACGCTGCGCCTTCGCTGAAGCGCCATCTGTCCAAAATGAAAGGGATGTACGCGGACGACGAGGCGTTTAGCCGCCTGCTCGCGGACGGCGCGGACCCGCTTGCATACGAATTCCACGAGCTCGGCATTCCCGAATCCGACGGCAATCTGGCGTTCGGCACGAGCATCGTCTATCCGGGCAAGGTCGGCGACGAGTATTACATGACCAAGGGGCATTTCCACACGATCATTGACACGGCCGAAGTCTATTACTGTATCGGCGGCAAAGGGATCATGCTCATGGAAAATCCGGAAGGCGACTGGGACGTTCAGGAATTCGCGCCGGGAAAGGCGGTCTACGTACCGGGACGGTACGCACACCGCAGCATCAACACCGGGCATGAACCGCTCATTACGTTTTACGTCTTCCGCGCGGACGCCGGTCACGACTACGGCACGATCGAGACGAAGGGCTATCGCAAGATCGTCGTCGAACGCGACGGGCAGCCTGCCGTGCTCGACAATCCGAAGTGGAAATAAGGCGGGCGTCACGCAAAGGAGGGATTCGGTTATGGCATCGAAGCTGAAAATCGTCGTGACGCCGCGCTCGTTCGGCAGGTCGGACCCGGCGCCGATCGAGCTGCTCGCGTCGCAAGGGTACAACGTCGTATACAATCCGTATGGACGGATCCTTACGAAGGAGGAGATGAAGGGACTGCTCGCGGACGCGGACGGCGTCATTGTCGGCGTGGACCCGTTGGACCGCGAAGTGCTGGCGGAAGCGCCAGGACTCAAGATCATCTCCAAGTACGGCGTAGGTACGGACAACATCGATCTGAAGTACGCCGAGGAGCGGGGGATCAAGGTCACGCTGGCGGCGGGCTCCAATACGGAAGCGGTCGCGGACTATGCCTTTGCGCTGATGATGGCCGTCGCCAGAAGAGTGAACGTCATCGACCGGGCCTGCCGCGACGGTGTATGGAAGGCGGAAACGGCGATCGACATTCACGGCAAGACCCTCGGACTGCTGGGTCTCGGCGCGATCGGCAAGGCCGTTGCCCGCAGAGCCTCGGGGTTCGGGATGAAGGTGCTCGCGTACGATCTTTTCCGCGACGAGGCGACCGCGGCCGCATACGGTATTACTTATCGCGATTCGATCGGAGAGATTGTGCGCGAGGCGGACTTTATCAGCCTGCATCTGCCGCTAGACGACAAGACGGCGGGCATCATCGGCCGCGAGCAGTTTGAGATGATGAAGCCGACCGCTGTACTCGTGAATACGGCGCGCGGGGGGCTGATCGACGAGGCGGCGCTGCTCGAAGCGCTGCGCGCTGGACGGATCTGGGGCGCCGGCATCGACGTATTCGAAAAGGAGCCGCCTGACAATCCGGAGCTGCTCGCGCTTGGCAACCTGATCGCGGGCTCGCACTGTGCCGCGTCCACGCTTGGGGCCGTGACCAATATGGGAATTATCGCGACGCAAAATCTGATCAAGCACCTGGAGGTGTCCGTACCATGAAGCTCGGCATTCACGCTTATGCCTGGTGCTCCCAGTGGAGCAACGAGACGCTTGGCCTCATCGACCGCGTCAAGGGACTCGGTCTCGACTTCATCGAGATTCCGCTCATGACGTTGGACACGTTCGACGCCGCCGCCGTGAAGCGCAGGCTCGAAGACGCCGGACTCGACGCCGTAACGTCCACGGTACTGTTGCGAGGCACCGACATCACGAGCGCCGATCCCGCCGTTCGCGCTGCCGGGATTGCGTATTTGAAGGACTGCGTGCGCGCAACGGCCGCCATCGGCAAAACGAATCTGTCCGGCGTCGTTTATTCGCAGCACGTCAAGGAGACGAATGCCCGTCCGACCGAGCAGGAATGGGCTTGGGCGGCGGAGGGGCTGCGCGAGGCTGCGGTCTATGCACAGGAACACGGCGTGCAGATCGGCCTCGAGCCCGTCAACCGCTACGAGTCGAACCTGGTGAATACTTGCGGGCAGGCGCTGGCGCTAAAAGAGATGATCGGCGAGCCGAACATCAAGATCCATCTCGATACGTACCACATGAACATCGAGGAGAAAAGTTTCTACGCGGCGACGAAGGCGGCCGGCTCCGACCTGATTCACTATCATATTTGCGAAAACGACCGGGGCATTCCCGGCACGGGACTGGTCGACTGGGACGCGATCTTCCGCGCGCTATCCGAGATCGGGTATGCCGGGTATGCCGCCCTGGAGTCGTTTGTCGACGTGACGGACAATATGAACACCTGGGTATGGCGTCAGCTCGCGCCGAGCGGAGACGCGCTCGTCGAGGAGGGCGTTAGGTTCATCCGCGGGAAAATGGCGGAATACGGCCTGGTTTAAACAGGCGGGCCGGGAAAGCGTAAAAGTAATTACGATTGCCGCCAAACGCACTGGAAATTCGGTAAACGAGCTGCTAGCTATCACACGAGCATTCTAGCGTTCTAGCAAAAGAAAATAAAAGCATACGGGCATAGGAGCGGAGCATATGGCGGATTTGGCACACCGCTACGAGAGCGGCTTTCCGAGAATCGGCATCCGTCCGATCATCGATCGCCGCAAGCTCGTCAAGGCGGCAACCAAGGATATGACAATGGAGCTGGCGCAAGAAGCCGCAAGACTGCTCTCGACGCATTTGCGATACCCGGACGGCACGCCGGTCGAATGCGTCGTGAACGACGTCTGCATCTCCGGTCTCAAGGAAGCGGCGGCGTGCGCGGACAAGTTTGCAAAGGAGAACGTCGGCGTCCTGCTGACCGTCGCCTCGGGCTGGTGCTATCCGCTCGAGACGATGGAGACGGATGCGCGGCTGCCGCATGCGGTATGGGGCTTTAACGGCACGGAGCGTCCCGGCGCTGTCTATATGGGCGCGCTGCATGCGGCTCACAATCAGAAGGGGCTGCCGGTATTCAAAATCTACGGCCGGCACATCCAGGACATCGACGAGCGGACGATTCCGGAGGACGCAGCCGACAAGCTGCTGCGCTTCGCGCGCGCGGGACTCGCTGCTGCGCTGCTGCGAGGCAAGTCGTACTTGTCGATCGGCTCGGTGTCGATGGGCATCGCGGGCTGTATCGTCGACGACGATTTTTATCAGCGGTACCTCGGAATGAAAAACGGCTACGTGGATATGACGGAGGTGAGCCGCCGCATCGAGCGGGGCATCTACGACGAGGAAGAGTTCGGACGTGCGCTCGCATGGGTTAAGGAGAAATGCGTAGTCGGCGCGGATCCGAACCCTGAGTCGCTGATCATTCCTGATGCGCAGAAAGCGCAGAACTGGGAGACGGTCGTCAAAATGGCACTGATCGTCCGCGATCTGATGATCGGAAATCCGCGTCTAGCCGAGCGGGGCTACGAGGAAGAGGCGTACGGTTATAACGCGATCGCATCCGGCTTCCAGGGACAGCGGGAGTGGACCGATCACTTGCCGAGCGCGGACTTCCTCGAGGCGGTGCTGAACAGCTCGTTCGATTGGAACGGCACGCGGGAGCCGTACATCGTCGCGACGGAAAACGATAATTTGAACGCAGTGACGATGCTCTTCCAGCATTACTTGACGAACACGGCGCAGATCTTCGCCGACGTGCGCGCTTACTGGAGTCCGGAGGCGGTGGCGCGCGTGACCGGTCATCGGCTTGAAGGCCGCGCGGCCGGCGGCGTGCTGCACCTGATCAATTCGGGGCCGGCGGCGCTCGACGGCACGGGCGAGATGACGCGGGACGGGCAGCCCGCGATGAAGCCGCACTGGGAGATCTCCGAGGCGGAGGTCGCCCGCTGCCTTGCGGCGACGTCCTGGCGGCCGACCTACATGGACCAGTTCGCGGGCGGCGGTCACTCGACCGACTTCCTCACGCGAGGCGGCATGCCCGTCACGATGGCGAGAGTCAATCACGTTGCAGGCGTCGGCCCGGTGCTGCAGCTGGCCGAAGGGTATACGGTCGAGCTGCCGGAAGACGTACATGCAGCGCTCGACGAGCGGACGACGCCGACGTGGCCGACGACCTGGTTTGCTCCGAACCTTGTGCCGGGCGATCCGGTTTTTGACGATGCCTACACGGTCATGGAGCAATGGGGCTCTAACCACTGCGTCGTCAGCTATGGTCACATCGGGGAAGACCTCGTGACACTTGCGAGCATCCTGCGTATCCCGGTGAACATGCATAACATAGACGCCAAGCGGCTGTTGCGCCCGAGCGCCTGGAGCGCGTTCGGCACGAAGGATCCGGAAGGCGCCGACTATCGGGCTTGTGCGGCGTATGGCCCTTTGTATAAATAAGGGAGTAAGGCGGCAAAAGCTGTCTCCAAGTGGAATTCATGACTCGGAGACAGCTTCTTGTCTTTTTGTTGATGCATTTACCGCTCCGCACAGCCAATGCTGCGCCAGATACTGAAGCTAGATAACGCCCGCAGTTGGCTTTACATAATGATCGATGAACGCCGTTAAAATTACACAACCTTCGAGTCGTGTTGACAAAACGTTAACAACACACTTGTATACTAATTTGGAAATGATGTATACAACGTACTTTGGAGGGGTTACTGATGCTGAGAAAAGCGACCAAGCTTTCGACCGCCATTTTATCTTTATCGATCCTGCTCGGCGCGCTCGCGTCGCCGACGACCGGCTTCGCTGCAGCTGCATCCGCAACGGCTACGCAGGCCAAGAAGAGCGGCGACTTCACGCAAGCCATCGCCGAACGCAATAGCAAGGGCCAACTCGTCATTCATTGGAAAACGAATGCGGATCTCGGCCCGGCCAAGGTCTACTGGAGCACTTCGCCGGACAACATCGAGAAGAACGGCAAGCTGCTGGCCGCGACCTATACGCGCTACGGCGGACATGTCGCCGTGGATCCGAAGCCGGGCGCCCGGATTTATTTCCTGATCAAGGGCGGCAACGGCGCGACGATCACGGCCTCGGAGCGCCATGTCGACCTGGAAGGCGCCGCCAACTTCCGCGACTTGGGCGGCTATACGACGACGGACGGCCGCACGGTCAAATGGGGCAAGCTGTTCCGCGCGGACGCGATCGGCCGTCTGACGGACGCCGATCAGAAGAAGCTGCAAAGCATGGGCCTCACGACGGACGTCGATTACCGCACGGACGCCGAAGTCAAATCGCTGCCCGATCCGGTTATTAATGGCGTTAACTATGTGCGTACCGACGAAGGCAATCCGGGCAGCAACACCGATTTCGGCACGATTCTCGCTTCCGGCTTGATGAAGGACAAGGAAAGCGCCGTTCAAATGATGATTCAAGGCAACAAGTCGATGGTGGATAATCCTAAATTTTACGTACAGCTCATGGCGTTGCTGAACGATCCGGCAAACATGGCGCTCGTACAGCACTGCACCGCAGGCAAGGATCGAACCGGTCTCGGCTCCGCGATTATCCTGCTCACGCTCGGCGTCGACGAAAAGACGGTGATGTCGGATTATCTGCTGTCTAACGTTTACAATGCGGCAAATAACCAAAAGTCGATCGATGCGCTGAAAACCCAGGTTCAGGACAATAATGTCATTGAAGCAGTCACCGCTCTAATGGGCGTGCAAAAGGAATTTCTGCAAGCGTCGCTTGACGAAATGAAGGCGAAGTACGGCTCGATCGACAAGTTTATCGAGGATGGGCTAGGCGTTTCGAAGCAGGAACGCGCCAAGCTGAAGGCGATGTACACGGAATAGGGCACTACCCGACGCTGCCCGCACGATCCATATTCAAAATAACGAAAAAGCGGGACGAAGAGCCGTATCACGGTTCTTCGTCCCGCTTTTTTATGCGACCTTTCCATGCGAATCCAACGCCGTGACGTTAGCGGCCTTCCCGCCTCGAATCGCCACCAGCACGACGATTAGAATCGTCAACGCCAGACTCACTTCCCCTTTGCCATAACCTAACCCGCCGCTATCGCGAGCTGCGGAGAGCCAGTCCGCGAAGGAGGCGCCCACCGGTCGAGTCATGATATAGGCGAACCAAAATGCCGCAATTTCGTTTAATCCAAACCACTTGTAGGCGACAATCGGAATGACGAGAATGGCTGCGAACATCAAGCCCGAAGTCAAATATCCCATATGCAGGGAGGACGCGGTCATGTCGCCTGCCGCCGTGCCCAGCGCGAAAGTCGTCAGCACGGTGAGCCAATAAAAAATTTCCCTGCGCCGCGTGACGATACGATGCACGGACAACGTTTTCTCCTTGGCGTACCAGACCGAGAGGACAGCCGCGAGAGCAGCTGCAAAAAATACGGTCGATGCGACGTACGGAATGCCCAGCCCGACGCGCACAACGTCCGCGGCCATCGTTCCGAAGATGCTGACCATGACGACGACCAGCCAATACACCCAAGGCACGAACCGGCGCGCTTTGAATTGCAGCACCATCGCAGCGATAAAGATCGCGACGCTGACCGGCGCGGATAGAAGCGGGTTCAATCGCTCGAATAAAAAATCGGAAGCGACCTCGCCCATTCCGGTCGTCAGCAGCTTGATGATCCAGAAATAAATCGTAATTTCCGGAACTTTGGAGCCTGCCGCTCGAGCCGTTTCTAAGATAGCCGATATCGATTTGCCCATTGCTCTTCATCTCCTTCACCTATTCAAAACCTTGGCTTCGAACAGCGTAGCGTCCAGATGTTAAAAATATCTTAACCGGGGGCTTAATAAATCGTTAATCTTTGCTTCATCGCTTGTTTAGTTGTCGAGATTAATATAAGGAGGCAAGCGGAGGAGGGGGTTCGACAATGCGGTATTTTTCGGTTATATTTCTATGGTTAATGCTGTTAATGACTCAGGGGACGCAAGCATCGGCTGAAGTTTCTCCCTCGCTTTCCGTTGAAGACTTTCGGTACGATTATGCGCGAAACGGCAATCCGACGATTTATTTTACAATCGTGAACGAAGGCAAAGAGTCTGTGCAGCCGAATGTGAAGGTGACCGTTAACCAGGCGTATTCCTCAAGTCAAGACGCTTATCATTATCGAAAAAAAGCGTCCCTTCGAGCCAAAGGATTGCCCGTCGTCATGCCTGGCGGCAAACAGCCGGTCAGCTTGTCCCTGGGCAAACGGCTTAAGCAGGGAGACTATGAGGCGATCGTCGAATTTCCGCAAATGGATATGCTTAAAGACAGAAGGTTTGACTTTAACGTCACCGAATCGGATTCACGGACGGGGATGCGACTGCTTCAACAAAAGCAACCGGCCGACTTCGGCGATTCAAAGTCGGCAGCCTGGTTATCAGCGCTCGCCGGTCTCTTGTCGGCGGCCGTCGCAGTCATAATCGCAGCAGCCGTTCATAGACGAAGGAGATCTCATCGATGAAATTTACGCTCAAGCTGAGCGCGGCCTTGCTGCTCAGTATCCTGTTCGCGGCGGGGTTCGGCCTCGTTGCGCTGCTGGTCGGCTACCATCGTTTGAACGTATTTGACCGCTCGGTCATTCGTTACGTACAAGGATTCGAGTCCCCGACGCTATCGCACGTGATGAAGTTTTTCACGGCAGTAGGGGCGGGCTTACCGGTAACGGCGATCGCGGTTACCATCGTCTTGCTCTTATTTTTCGTACTGAAGCATCGGCGGGAATTGATTCTGTTCGTGTTCGTGCTGGGCGGATCCCAACTGCTCAACGTGATTCTGAAGCTGCTGTTCCACCGCGAACGACCCGATATTCACCGGATCATTCAGGCGGCCGGCTACAGCTTCCCGAGCGGGCATTCAATGGGTGCGTTTAGCCTGTACGGCGTATCGGCGTACTTGCTCTGGAAGCATATTCCGGCTCGGTGGGGAAGAGCGATCCTGATCGCGGCCAGCTTCGCGCTCGTGTTGGCGATCGGCGTCAGCCGGATTTATTTGGGCGTCCACTACCCGAGCGACGTGATCGGCGGTTATCTGGCCAGCGGATTTTGGCTCGCCTCGTCCATCTGGGTATACCGCAAATACGACAAGCGTCGTGCACATCCCGAAAAAAGCTGACCCAAAAGGGCAGCTTTTTTATTTTTAAGGTCAAAAAAATACCGTTCGAAAGTCAAATCAGTCCTCTATGTTTTTGGGCGGCCATGCTTCAATAATGAGTACAAATACGAAGGGTCTAAGGCTAGACCAAAATAAATGTAAGAGAAAGGTGTGAAAGAATGAGAAGGATCTTAAATTTGTTCATGGTCATTGCGCTTTGTCTGGGGTATTTGCCGTCATTTGCTACGCCCGCATCGGCTGCGGATGCAGGGCTGATTAACGGCGGCTTCGAGAGCGGCCTGTCCGGCTGGACGCAGGTCGTCGGCACGACGGGGGTCTCGGTGAGCGCGGAGCAAAAGACGTCAGGCAGCGGCAGTATGAAAATCGTGGACGCTAGCGCGGGCACGACAATCAGTGTGGAGAGCGACAGGCATGCGGCATACGCCAGGCATTTTTACTCGGTGACGGGTGCCGTCTATTTGGCTTCGGGTACGACGAGTGTTCAGCTTCGTTTTTATGACGATACGAACGCGCTTATCGGAACGCCTGCGTCCACCTACGTTCCCATGCCGTCTAACGCCTGGACAAGCTTCAACGTAATTGCCGAAGCGCCGTCTAACGCCGCGAAGTGGAGCATTTACGTCAACACGGGTAACTCGAATACCGGAACGACCTATTATGACGACTTCCAGGTTTCTGAAAGCGCATTCTCACCGCTTCCGATCACGGATTCCTTCGATAGCGATCCGGTCGGATCGACGCCGGAAGCCTACGCGGTCGGCGGGCTGGGACACGTCTCCATTACAGATACGCCTGTTGGAGGGAATAAGAGCCTGACGCTGCGAGACGAACAAGCCTCGACATTGGGCGTCTCCGCGATCCGTCCGATTATGCCGCTCACGAGCGGCAGGTACGAGCTTGAGACGCGTTTCCTGTACGCGCCCGACGCGACGGGAGCGGGCAACCAGCTTGCCTTCAATCTGAAGCTGATGGGGAAAAACGCGAGCGGGACGCTTCTGCCTGCCGCACAGATCAGAATCGTAAACAACGGTGGCGCCAAGATCCTGGGCGGCGCGGGCAATGCCGATCTGCCGAACGGCAACGGCTCGCTGGCGACGGACAAGTGGTATACGATCCGGATCGCGGTCAATCTGGACGGCAAAACGTTCGACGTCTATATGAGCGGCGATGCAATCCAGCCGGATACTTATATAAAGCCGCCGGCCGTTCGGGTGGACGATCATACCGCCGTGTTAAAAAATCAACCGTTCACGACCGGCGGTATCGTCAGCTTGAATCAGATCCAAGCGGATACGATGGATAACACGGGCTCGGTGCATTTCGATTATATGAGGCTAGTCCGTCAGCACGGCGTAAGCGGCACGGTGAGCGACACGAACGGCCACGCGCTGGCGGGCGCAACGGTTAAGCTGTACGCCGCGAGCGATACGGGCTTCATCTATGCGCTGGACAGCGCTGTGACCGGTTCGGACGGCGCCTATGCCTTCGCCAAGGCCGTTAATGACGGCAGTTACGTTTTGCGCGCCTCGATGGCCGGATATGCGACGGTCACCAAGCCGTTAACAGCGTCCGAGGCCGGACTTACCGATGCGAACCTGGTCCTCGGCGATACTGCGGCCGCCTTGCATGCGATCGGCGGGAAGGTGGTCGCAGCGGGAACGGGCCAGCCGCTCTCAGGCGTACAGGTCCGGCTTTACGACGATACGCTCTCCTCGTCGTACGGGTCAGCCACGACGGCTGCCGACGGCACTTTTACGATCGAACCGCAAGTGAACGACGGCCGGTACAGGCTTAAGGCCGAGCGTGCGGGATTCGTGTCGACGACTTGGCCGGTCGCTGTATTTGAATCGGACATGAAGGACGAGACGATCGCAATGCCGGCCAAGGCCGCCGCGGTCACGGCCGATACTGTCGTGAAGCCGCCCGAGGGCGTGCATCCCCGGCTGTACGTCAACGCCTCCGATATTCCGGGGCTGCAGGCCAAAATAACGAACCCGGCAATGGAAAACGTATGGAAGGCCCTCCTTAGCAAGAGCGAAAATGCGTCGTACACGGGAAAAAGCAGCGGCACGACGACGGCGCTCGAAACGTATCCGCTGCCAAGCGCGCAGCAGGCGCGATATGTCCGGATCGTGGGCAAAGGAAACAACGGCGGCTCCTCGGCACCCTGGAATTCAATTACGGAGACGCGAATCTACGGACAGCCGCAAGGCGGCGGCTATTCGAATCTGCCCGTGCAGTCGACTTCCTGGAGCGCGGCGCAGGATAGCGATCATGAAGGACCGAAGACGCTGGACGGAGACTTCCAGACCTATTGGACCGCTGAAGGCGCGGGGCAATGGGTATCCTACGATCTCGGCGCCGTGCAAGAGGTTCATGCCGTTGCGCTTGCCTTTTTCAAAGGAGACATCCGTACTTCATTTTTCGATGTCGACGTCTCCACGGACGGCGAGTCATGGACGCGGCTGGACCTGGGCATGGGCGGAGCTCCGATCGGCGAGCTGCCTGCCATCGGAACCGCGAGTACGAACTATAACATTGCCGTACGTCAGGCCATCGAGGCGACGGCAATGCGATATCTTTTGCAGGGCGACGCACTGCAGGGAGAACGCGCAGTTACGATGCTCACAAACTTTTTGAACTCCGTCGTCTTCACACTGCCTACCCAGTACCATCAGATCGGGGATACGATCAACGCGGCTGCCATCGTCTATGATTGGTGCTATCCGTTGATGGATGCCCAGGAGCGGGAGAATATCATTGCGAAAATGAAGTCGCTTGCTTCTCAAATGGAAATGGGCTATCCGCCGCCGTCTAATCCGCCTGCGATCGAGAGCCATTACAGCGAGGATCAGCTGCTCAAAAACCTGCTTGCGGCCGGCGTCGCCGTTTACGACGAGGATCCGAACCATGAAATCTATAACAATGCAGCCGTCCTGCTCATGAACCAATACGTTCCCGTGCGCAACTTCTGGTACGAATCGGGCATGCACCATCAGGGCGATTCCTACGGCATGCAGGGCAGATATGAGCCGGAGCTGTGGGCGCAGATCATTATGCGCAAAATGGGCGCCGGCGATATTTTCTCGGAAAAGCAAGGCGACGTCCTGATGCGCGCTATCTATGCCCGCAGGCCGGACGGCCAGTTGATCCGCGACGGCGATTCCTATCAAGACGTATACACGTCGGATAACCAGACCTGGAAATATGCGAAGGAGTCCATGCTCGCTTCTTACTTATATGATAATCCTTACGTTCACGATCTGTTCGAGGGCGAATACGTGCCGGGGACGATCGATCCGGTCGCCGAGATGTTGTTCGTGAAGCCGGATCTGGCGACCAGTCCCGTGGACGAGCTGCCGCTGACCAAGTATTTCGGCTCGCCGATGGGCTCGATGGTCGCCCGCACGGGCTGGGACGATCCCGCTGCCATTAACAAACAGTCTCCTTCCGTCGTGGCGGAAATGAAAATCGGCGGCTACTGGTTCGGCAACCACCAACACCTCGATATGGGCAGCTTCCAGCTCTATTATCAAGGTTCGCTCGCGCTGGACAGCGGCATGTACGAGGGGGTGCCGGCCGCAGGAGGCACCTCCGAATCCTATATGAGCGCTTATGACCGAAACTACTATAAGCGTACGATCGCTCATAATTCCATGCTCGTTTACGATCCGGCGGAGGTTCCGGTTTATCGCGGACAGTCGCTGCAGAACGACGGGGGACAGTTGTGGGCGAACGATTCGGGGACCTATGCCGAGGCCAGGTCGCTCGACGAATTGGCCGACAAAGACTACGCTCGCGCCAAGGTGACGGGACAGGCGAACGGCGGCGGCTCCGACCCGCTTGCCCCCGAATACAGCTACATCAAGGGCGACCTGACGCAGGCCTATTCGGACAAAGTCAAGCAGTTCGAGCGCTCGATGATGTTCCTGAATCTGAAGGACGCCGAGCATCCCGCCGCAATGGTCGTCTTCGACAAGGTCGTCTCTTCGAATCCGAATTTTAAAAAGAGTTGGCTGCTGCACACCGAAGAGGAGCCGATCGTGAACGGATCGGTCACAACCGTGACCAGAAGCGATAACGGGTACTCCGGCAAGCTGGTCAACGAGACGCTGCTGCCGCTCGCCGACAATGTGAAAATCGAAAAGGCAGGCGGGCCCGGTCATGAGTTCGAAACCGACGGGACGAACTATCCGCGCATTCCCTCTACGTCAGCGGACAAAAACACGATCGAAGCGGGCGCATGGCGCGTTGAGGTATCTCCAAAAGCGTCTGCGGAGACCGATTATTTCCTGAACGTCATGCAGGTAATGGACGACGGGGAAACGACGGTTCTGCCGAGCCAGCGTCTGGACTCGGAGCAAATGTCGGGCGTTCAGATTGCGGATCGCGCCGTCTGGTTCAGCAAGAGCGGACAACGGCTGAGCGAATCGGTGACGCTGTCCGTGTATGGTTCGCAGGCGAATATGTCAGTGACCGTAGCCGATATGCACGCGGGGAGATGGAAAATTTCGATGGTCGGCCAGACCGACCGTACGGGCGTTGTCAGCGAGGAGGGCGGCGTGCTGGCGTTCGAAGCGCCGTCTGGGACGTACACGCTGACGCCGCTCGGCGAGGAATCGGAATCCGGTACAGTCACCCTGTCGACGGCAGGATCTGTCAAGCCGGGAGAAGCGTTCGTGGCGAAGCTCGGCGTCAAGGACATCTCGAACGCGTCGGCTTTGGACGTCACCGTTCAGTACGACAAGGACAAGTTCGAATATGAGGGGGCGGAGAGCGACCGGACGGAATCCTCAATCGAAAATACAGTACATGATTCAAGCGCCGGAACCGTGCGCTATGTCATCGCCAATGCTTCTGCAGCAGGCGCGATTATCGGAGATGCGTCCGTGCTTCGCCTGAACTTCCGCGCCAAGCAGGGCTTGCAGGACGGAAGCGGCACCCTCGCCGTCTCCCAGGCGGTCTATGCTGACGGCAACGGACATGAATCGCCGATGGGACTCGCATCCCTGAGGGTCGATATTCGCAGCGCTGTCTCCAAAGAAGCCCTTCTTGCCGCCATTGCGCAAGCCGAATCCTCTCGTGACGGCGCGGTAGAAGGCTTGGCCGACGGGCAATTCATCGCTGGCACGCTAACCGGCTTGAAGACGGCGCTGAACGCCGCGATCGCAGCCGCACAGACGAAGGCTGACGATCAGGCCGCGACGCAAGCGGCAGTCGACCAGGCCCTTGCCGGCTTGGATGCGGCGGTCGCAGTCTTTGAAAACGGCAGGATCACGCCCGAGACCGGCAATTTGAACGGCGAGCCCGGCATTACCGTCGGGGATGTCGCAATCGTCGCCTTCAACTTGGGAATTAACAATGCGAGCCCGTCCTGGAACGCGGTCAAAGCCGCCGACGTGAATCGGGACGGCAAGATCGACTATGCGGATCTCGCGTTCGTGGCGATGCGGATCCGTATGCAGTGAACGCGGCCGCCGGGGCAAAGTCAAAAAAGTACCTGCGAGATGTCAAAGCGCTCGTCTATGAATGCCGGGAGGCATGTCGGATAATAAACACGTAGGCAAGCGCAAGATTAAATTGTCGGAAGGTGATGCATTTGAAAAAGTCATTGCTCGTCGTATTGTCGGGGGCGACCTTGCTGGCTACGGCCTGCTCGAACAACGGGAACGAGACAAAAGGGGCGGCTTCGAGCCAGCCCGCATCAAGCGCAGGCACAGCCTCGGCATCCGCATCGGCGACCGCGTCCGAAGCCGTCAAGCCGGAAAAGATCAGCCTGCGCTTCATGGTGCCGGTCGGCACGGAGTTCGCCAACTCCACGCTGCCTTCGGCGGACAAGGACTTCGTCAAGCAAGCGATAGAAGAGAAATTCAACGTGGATCTGAAGCTTGACTACATGGTCGGCGGCGAAGATTACAAGAGCAAGATGAACGTCCAGCTGGCGGGCGGCGATATTCCCGATGTGTTCATCGCGGACGGCGCAGCGTCGCAGAAATACGCGACCGACGGTCTGCTGGCCGACCTGACGGCTTACTTGAACGAAGAGAAGGTACCGAATTACTACAAATGGGTCAGACAGACCGAACTCGACTCCTACCAGCTGAAGGGCGGCGGCTTCAACCGCGGCATCCTGCCGTTCATGCGCAACCAATATCCCGCGTGGTACGTGCGCAAGGATTGGCTCGACAAGCTGAAGCTCGGGATGCCGAAGTCGTACGACGAGATGCTCGAGGCGATGCGCAAGTTCACCAACGAGGATCCGGACGGCAACGGCAAAAAGGATACGTACGGCTTCTCCACGTCGGGCAACGGCGTCAGCGTGCCGCTAGAGTTCCCGCAATGGCTGGCCAACGGCTTCGTGGCCGACTTCCAGATCGCTAACGGCGTATTCGTGGACAACCGGACGGACCTGGGCGTGCAAAAGGTTATACAGGGCATCATCGATATGACGAACGAAGGCATCGTCGACCCGGACTGGTTCCTCAGCAAGTATCCCGGGCATCTGGACAAGGCGGCGCAAAACAAAATCGGCATTTTCTTCAGCGGCGAAAAGAACGCGGCGCTCGAAGGCGATGCGAACAGCGTGCAGACCCGCACGAAGGCGATCGATCCGAACGCGGACTGGCAGCCGTTCAACCCGTTCCCGGACCTGCCGGCGATCTGGAAAAACGGCGTGCCGGAAACCTCGGTCATGGTCGGCAAAGCCGTCGCCGAGAAAAAGCCGGAGAACGTCGCCCGCGCATTCGAGGTGCTGAACTGGCTGGCCGGCGAAGAAGGTTACCTGCTGACGCACTACGGCCAAGAGGGCAAGCATTATACGAAAGAAGGCAATAAAATCACGTTGATTCCGGAAGCGTACGATGCCGACATCGCGAACGCCGGCAACTGGCTTGGCATTTACCGCTTCTTCACGCCGGAGGAGCCGGCCGTGCTCGGCCTCGAGATTAACGACCCGCGCGTATCGCCGCGCGACCAGGCGATCCTCAAGACGGTCGCTTCGTATCCGAAGCACGACGCGCTCCCGCCGGTCTCGCTGCTGCCGCCGGAAGGCACGAACATCGGCGACTTCCGCAAGGAAATGAACCGCCTGCACGTCAAGATGATCTTCGAGGACAAGAGCGCCGCCAAGTGGCCGGAGTACCGCGAAGAGTTGATGACGAAGTTTACCGGCCGGACGATCTTCCAGGGCTATACCGACCAGATCAATGCGGTGCTCAAGGACAAACAGCTTAACGCATTCAAGTAAGCGATGGACGGCTAGTCAGTCTAACGACACGCTGCAAGGCTAAAACGGAAGGCAACCCCTGACGGGGTCGGGGGTTGCCTTCCTCTATTCCCGCAACTTCAGCACAAAAGGGGCAATGGCAATGAACCAAACCCTCGCACGGGCAAAGCAACCGACGGCCCCCCCTGCAAGCGCCGCAAAGCGCAAGTCGCTCGTAAGCTTGTATCGCGGTAGATGGATGATTCTCATGATGATTCCCGGTTTGCTCTATTATTTATTGTTTCACTATTTGCCCATGGCGGGCATTCTGATCGCCTTTCAGGATTACAACCTGATGAAGGGCATATGGAAGAGCCCTTGGGTAGGCCTGGACCATTTCATGACCATGTTCCGGTCGCCGGATTTTCCCCAAATCATGAAAAATACGCTGCTCATCAGCATCTATCGCATGATCTTCAACATGATTCCCGATATGCTGCTGGCGCTGCTGTTGAACGAAATTCGCTCCAAATGGTTCAAAAAGGTCGTACAGTCAATCACCTACGGTCCGCACTTTCTGTCCTGGATTATCGTCTACGGCATCGTCTTTTCCTTTTTCGCGCCGGGCGCGGGCCTGGTGACGACGCTGTTTCGCGACTGGGGATGGGGCGAGCTGAACCTGCTGACCGACCCGGATTATTTCCGTCCTTTGCTCGTCGTTTCCGATCTGTGGAAAAACGTAGGCTTCGGGGCGATCATTTATCTAGCCGCGCTCGGGTCGATCAATCCGGAGCTGTACGAGGCGGCGGCGGTGGACGGCGCGGGCAGATGGCGGAAAATGTGGAATATCACGCTGCCGGGCATCCGTTCGGTGTTCATGCTGCTCTTGATCCTGCGGATGGGCAGCATTCTCGACGCGGGCTTCGATCAGGTATACATCTTCCTCAATGCCAGGGTATTCGGCGTCGGAGATATCATCGACACCTGGGTATTCCGCCAGGGACTCGAGCAGTTGAACTTCAGCATCGCGGCCGCAACCGGCGTATTCAAATCCTTGATCGGCCTGATCTTTATTCTGGGCGCGAACAAAATAGCCAAAAAAGTCGGAGGTTCGGGCATATGGTAACGAAAACGGACCGTATCGTCGACGGCGCGCTCTACGTCTTCCTTGGATTGTTCGCGCTGTCGACGCTGTTCCCGCTGTACTTCGTGGTCGTCATGTCCATCACGCCGTATACCGAAGTTCTTCGCAACGGAGGCTTCGTCATCTGGCCCAGCTCGGTCACGTTAGAAGCCTACAAGCAGATTCTGGCGAGCGCCAGAATTCCCGATGCGCTGCGGATCACTTTAATCGTCACGATCGTCGCCACCGCGATCAATTTGCTCGTGACGACGCTGCTCGCCTACCCGTTGTCGAAGAAATCGACGCCGGGGCGCAACGGCATTTTGCTCGCGATCGTATTCACCATGTTGTTCAATGGAGGGATAATTCCGACCTACATGGTCATACGCGAGCTGGGACTCTACAATACCATCTGGGCGATGATCATCCCCGGCACGGTATCCACCTTTAACTTTCTGATCATGAAAACATACTTCGAAGCGCTGCCGCAGGAGGTCGAAGAGGCTGCGCGGATCGACGGCTGCGGCGAGATCGCGACGCTCTGGCTGATCGTGCTTCCGCTGTCGGCGCCGATCCTGGCCACCATCGGACTTTTCTACGGCGTCGGTCACTGGAACGAATATTTCAAAGGCATCATGTACGTCTCGGATAAAGACCTGGCGCCGATCCAGGTCGTTCTGCGCAACATGATTCAGACGCCGAGCGTAAGCCAGGAGCTGTCGCTGAATGCCTCCAAAATATCGCAGCTGCCGCCGGAGACGATCAAGATGGCCACGGTGACGGTCGCCATTATGCCGATCGTGCTGGTATATCCTTTCCTGCAGAAGTACTTTACCAAAGGAGTCATGATCGGCGCGATTAAGGGTTAAGTCATACGAGGGGCTCGGCAACCGGAATTTTTCCGGAGCGCCGCAGCCCCTGGGATATTATATGGTAATATAATTTCATCCATTTGTTCCCTTCATGCCGGAGGTGCGACCAGCCGAATATGTTCCCCTTCTTGCCGAGACTTGCGAACGCTTTCCGCAGTTCCGTTCAGCTGCGGCTCACCAGTTATTTTCTTATTATTCTTCTCCCGCTGGTCGCGGTCAGCGTATTTGCCAGCCTGCGATCCGAGCGGATCCTCGAACGCAAGGTCAACGAGCAGACTGTCGTCGCGTTATCCTCCGCGATGGAGGCGATCGACCTGACGATGGACAATATTGAAAATATGTCGATGGCACTCGCGACCGATACCAACCTGATCGATTTGCTGGGCCGAACGGAGACGCAGTTGACCGGCGAGATGACCCTGGATTTTCAGAAGGTGCTCGTGCAGCTGTCCAACATGAAATCCGCCAACAGTTATCTCGTTCAATTATCGATCTATCATGCATATTCGCATACCATCCTGTCCTCCAAATTCGGAGGCAGAAGAGTGGATGAGCTTGCCGATCAGGCGTGGTATGCGGAATTGATGCAATCGCGCGGCAAGAGCCGGCTGCTCGTGCCGAAGCCTGACGAATTCAATACGTATCAGCAGCTGGATCAGACGTTTCAGCCGGGTTATATCACCTTGCTTCGTACAATGGACCCGTTTAAGCCGGGCGATCGCAAGAGCGTGCTGATGATCACCCTGGACGCCGCGCACCTGCGCAAGCATCTCGACACGTTGGTGCACGGCACGGACGAAAGCGTCTATCTGACGACCGCGGACGGCGGCCTGATCGCGGGAGCCGGCTCGGTCGACGGGACGATGCCGGCGTGGGAGGCCGATGGCGATATCATGACCGTGCAGCATTCGGGCATTGACGGGAAAAGCGAAATGCTCGTGCGGTACCGGTCCCCGTCGTCCGGCTGGACCGTCGTCCTCGTCAAGCCGGCCGCGGCCATGTATGCCGAGACCGACCAACTGCGGACGTTCATGTACGCGATCATCGGAATCAGCGTACTGCTCACGATCGTCATCTCCTGGATCGTCTATCGCGGCATTGCTTCGCCCCTGGGCGCGCTGGCCTACGGGATGAAGCAGATGCGGATGGGGCGCCTCGATACGAATCTGCCGAACAAGCGGGAGGACGAATTCGGCTATCTGACGAGCGCCTTCAACGACATGGCGCTCGAGCAGAAAAACCTGATCGAAAACATCTACGAGCAGCAGCTGCTCCGGCTCAAGGCCGAGCTGCGCATCCTGCAGTCGCAGATCAATCCGCATTTTCTGTACAACACGCTCGACTCGATCTATAGCATGGCCGAAAATTACGAGGCCGAGGAAATATCGGAGATGGCGCTCAATTTATCGAAGTTTTTCCGGCTGAGCCTCGGCAAGGGACAGGACGAGTTCACGGTCGAGGAGACGATCGAGCATCTGCGCTTTTACTTACGCGTACAGGAGCTGCGATTCATCGACAAGCTGTCCGTGGACATAAGAATCGACGAGGCGTGCAAGCCGTATCCCGTCCTGAAGCTGTTGCTGCAGCCGATCGTGGAGAATGCGATCCTGCACGGGCTTGAGCAGAAAAAGAAGGACGGCGTCGTGCGGATCGACGGCCGCGTGGAGGCGGGAAGGCTTCGTCTTGAAGTATCCGACAACGGAAAAGGAATTGCGCCGGACAGGCTGCGCTATATCAGGGACGAGCTCGGCCGCTTGTATGCGCATGCCGGTCAGGCCTGGGATCGGGAGCTGAATAGGAACGATCTGTACGGCCTGTGGAACGTAAAAGCAAGACTCAAGCTGTACTACGGCGACTTGGCCGAATTGACCGTCGACAGCATCGAAAACGAGGGAACCACCGTCACGCTGTGGATTCCGATCGGAGGCGCCCATGAATCTGATGATCGTGGAAGACGAGCTTCGGCTTCTTAACAACATCGCCCGCAACATTCCTTGGGAGGAGCACGGGATCGAAGTAGTGGCGACGGCGGACAACGGCGTCGACGCGATCAAGCTGTTCGATCAGGCGAAGCCGAACATCGTGCTGATGGACATCCAGATGCCCGACCTGGACGGTCTGTCCGTCGCGCGGCATATCGTGGAGACGGACCCGCTCGCGAAGATCATCCTGCTGAGTGGCCATGACGACTTCAAATACGCCCAGACCGCGATCGAGCTTCAAGTCGCCAAGTATCTGCTCAAGCCGGCAGGCAACGACGAGGTGCTGCAGGCGGTGCTGGAGGCGCGCGAGAAGATTCGGGAGGACCTGGACGCCAGATACAATCAGGAGCTGATGCGCAAAAAGTGGGCGGAGCATCTGCCCAGGCTGCAGGATCTGTTTTTTCAAAACTGGCTGTCGGGGAAATACGCCGACTGGGAGATCGGGCAGCGGAGCCGCGAGCTGATGATCGACCTGCCGGGCGATGCGGGCTGGGCGGTATCGATAGCGGATCCGGACCCGCTCACCGCGCCGAATCCGCGGTTTTCGGCAGAGGATATTACGCTGCTTAAAATATCGATGCTAGGCATTGCCAAGGAATTTCTCGCGAACGTGCCGTGCCATATTTTCTCCGACGACGAGGGCGCCACCGTCATCGTATTCCGGGACGCACCGGAGGAGCGGGAAAGGCGGCGCTCCGTGGGCGGCTTCACGGCGGACGTTCATCTGCATACGACCAGGCTGCTGTCCGTCTTCAAGGAATTTATGAAGACGTCGGCAAGTGCCGGCATCGGCCGCGTCGTAGACAAGAGGTCGACGGTCAACCGCTCCTACCTCGAAGCCGGCCAGGCGCTCAAGGAACGCGTCGTGCACGGACACGACATCGTCGTGCCGTACCGCGACGAGCCTGCGCCGGCCAATGCGGTCGCCGCCGGCGTCCAGTTGGAGAAGGTGCTCGCGCACGCGCTCGAGTCCGGCCAGCGGGAGACGGCGCTCGCCTTGATCGACGAGTGGCTCGAGGCCCATGTCGACCGCGCGAATACGAGCGAGGAAGTGTACGAAAACGTGCTGCTGCTTGCCTCGCTCATCGTACGGGTCGTCCATTTCCAGGGCTGGGCGCTGCAAGCGGCGATAGGACGCCACTTGTCGTTTTTCCAGCAGCTGCGTGCCTTGTCGACCAAGGAGCAGACCCGTCAATGGCTGCATGGAACGGTAGACCATATTTGCGCCTACGTCAATGACCGGAAAAGCAAAAGCCGCCACGAGCTGATCGAGAAGATGATCGGCATGGTCGAAGCCGATATCGGGCAAGACATCGGGCTTCACGAGGTTGCCGGCAAGCTGTACATCAACGCGTCTTACTTGTCCCGCCTGTTCAAGCAGCAAATGGGCCAGTCGTTCACCGCCTACGTCGTGGAGCGCAAAATGAAGCTGGCGATGAGCTGGCTGTCTGACGGCATGAAAGTTTCCGAGACAGCCAACCTGCTGGGGTACCGGGACTTTAGCTATTTTGCCAAGGTGTTCCGCAAAACGTGGGGCATGACGCCGGCCGAGGTGAAAAATAAAAAAAGCGTGCTATAAAGCGTCAGCAAGCAAAGCCCCGCAGAGTTTCTGCCGCGGCGGCTTTTTTCTTGCGATGCAGTTTACATCCCGTTAAAGAACGCTTCATTCGCCGATTAGGATCGCGCCTTATATTGAGGGTAAGAGCCTGCGCTTCGCGCCTGTCGCGACAGCGCATTGAGGGGGAATGGCGATGGAGGAACGGGCATGGAAGATCCTGATCGTGTACGCCAGGTTCGGGGACGGACACTATCAGGTGTCCAAGGCGCTTGAGCAGCAATTCGCCGCGCATCCGGAGGCGCGCTTCGAGGTGCATCTCGTGGATTTGTTTGCAGAAGCACATCCCGCGATGGACGCGATCGTCCGTATCGCGTACGCCAAGAGCATGACCTGGTTCCCTAAAACTTACGGCTGGAGCTACCGGGTCACGAACGGCATGAAGCACGACCGCCCGCTCGGGAGATGGCTGCATGCCTTCGGACGGAGCAAGATGGCTGCGCTCTTGCAATCGGTGAAGCCTGATGCGGTCATCCATACGTTTCCCTTTCTCGCCACCTATCCCGCCATGGCGGCCTCCGGTATCGCGATCCCGACGTACACCGTCATTACGGATTACGAGCTTCACACCCGCTGGATCCATCCGCATACGGACGGCTACTTCGTGGCGTCGGAGGAATTGAAGTCGCAAATCGCCGGCATGGGCATCCGCGAGGATCGCATTCATGTCACGGGCATACCGATCCGCGGACAGTTCCGGGCCGAGCGCCGGTCGAGACTGGAGATTTGCGGCGAAAAGGGTTTAGATCCCGACCAGGTGTACGTGCTCGTCATGATCGGCGCGCTGTCGGAGCCCGAGCGGCTGGTCGATTCGCTGCTTAAGCTTGAGCTGTCCGCTACGCTGCTGCTCGTCGCCGGCCGCAACGCCAAGCTCTGCCGCAAGCTTGCGAAGCGATACGAGGGTAGCGCTCGCATACAGGTCATCGGCTATGCGGAAAACATTGAAGCGTACATGACCGTCGCTTCCTGCATCGTGACGAAGGCGGGGGCGGTCACGCTGACCGAGGCGATCTCGATGGGCGTGCCTGTCGTCGTGTACAAACCGATGCCGGGACAGGAGCAAGGCAATGCGGAATACTGGAGCCGCAGGCGCGCGCTGCGCATGGCGACGGACGCGGCATCGCTGCGGGCGGCCGTGGCGCTTGCGATCCGCAGACGCGAAAAAGCGCCTGCAGGCGCGATCGGTCGCGCAGACGCATGTCGCGTCATTGTAGCGGAAGTGCTGCGCGGCGGAGCGGGATGGATGGCGCGGCGAGCCACGCGCATCTGATCGGCTTCTTGATAGTCGAGCGTCAACGATCGAGACTGGGCGTCGTGAACAGACGGCGCAATCCCGGGCAAAAAGGAAAATCGGGGCCAGCAGCGAATCCTCTAGAGGAGAGCAAGCCCATTTATTGAAAACGGAGGCCGGCCCATGGCGCAACTTTCGCAAATCGTACCGATCCTGCGCATTTTCGACGAAAACAAAGCCAAGACGTTTTATTTGGACTTTCTGGGCTTCTCGCTGGATTGGGAGCACCGGTTCGAACCGGAAATGCCGCTTTATATGCAGATCTCCAGAGACAGCGTTCAGATCCATCTTAGCGAGCATCACGGAGATTGCAGCCCGGGCGCGGCGATCCGCGTCCATATGAACGGGGTAAGGGAGCTTCAAAAAGAGCTGATCGGAAAAAAATACGCTTATGCCAGACCGGGATTGGAAAAAACGTCTTGGAACGCCGAGGAGTGCACCGTCACGGACCCGTTCGGCAACCGATTGGTGTTTTGCGAGTATCTTTCGTGAGGCCATCTTGCCGCACAGAAAAAGGCGCCGCTCCATGAAGCGGTGCCTTTTTCTATCCTTTTTGGCGTACGATCGGCGCGATTTTTCCTTCTTACAAGCTTGTTATGCATTAAATACTTCGTTGTCGGGCGTGTTTTTTAGTCGATTGATAAGCGTCCCCACGTTTTCTTCGCCATACTCCTCGACCAAGTATTGTGCATGCGTTTCCCCCCAATCGCTCATCACTTGAATGACGGGTAACAAACTTTTCCCATGCTGCGTAAAGGAATATTCAACTTTTGGAGGGATCTGGTTAAATACTTTGCGGTGAATGATTTTATGATACTCCAATTCCTTTAACTGCATCGTTAGCATTCGTTTATTGATACCGGGAATCGCCCTTAATAGCTCGTTGTACCTCATTGTCTTATTCGACATGAGCTGGAATATGATCATGAATTTCCACTTGCCCACCAAAATGTCCAGGGAAGTCGTAAAGTTGCATTCGACAAATTCATCAAATTCGGTGCGTTTTTCTTCTGACAAAGGTCTGATCCCCCCGTTATATCAAATAGTTTACATTTTTAGACTATGCCTAAAAAAAGTGCCTAGTTTAAATAATGGTTTATATGTATTATTCTAAACCCAGTCCATCGCACGATTCAATATATGCAAGACGAAATCACTTACAAGTGCAAAAAATGATTAGAAATGACTTGAGTCCGAGGGGGCTGAATCATGTTGTCACCGGTTTTTCTGGCGCACGGATCGCCGTTCACCATTTTTGAGAACTCCGATTTCACCAGGTTTTTAAACGGTTTTGGACAAGCGCACCGGCCCAAAGCCATCGTCATTTTCTCCGCGCATTTTGAGAACGAGATTACGACGATCGCAGCTACGGACGGCGTTCATGAATTGGAGTACGACTATTACGGATTTCCGCCCGAATATTATCAAGTTCAGTATCCCGCAAGGGGATCATCCATCGTCGCTTCTATCGTCGAGGAGCGTTTGCGCAAGCACCATATTCCCGTTCAACAAAAATATCGGGGCATGGATCACGGCGTTTTTCCGATTATGAGGCATGCTTACCCGGAAGCCGACATTCCTATCGTGCCCGTTTCGGTTAACCCGTATTTACCGGCCAGGCAGCAGCTTGCTATTGGAGAGGCGATGCGCGGTCTGGAGCAAGATGGAATTCTCGTAATCGGCAGCGGATTTTTATCGCATAATTTGTACGAGTTTGACAGGGATTCGGAAGCTCCGCCACGAGCATGGGCCGCAGCGTTTGTCGATTGGATTCGAGAAAAAGTGCTCGCGAGGGACATCGAGTCGTTGGTCGGCTACGAAGTCTTGGCTCCACACGCGAAAAGAGCCGTGCCTCGCGCCGAGCACTTCGTGCCTCTGCTGATCGCTTTAGGAAGCGGAAGCCCGGATCAAAAGCCGCAGGTGTTGCATGACGAGGAAATCAAGCACGGTTCGATGAGCAATCTCTGCTTCCAGTTTTGATAACGGCAAGCTCTGCATGAGCTGGCTGCCATTCAGTTAAAACGCGTCCGTTTGGCGCAAGATAACATTGGATTAACCGGAAAACCCAATTAAAGGAGTCCTTCATATGCAGGTCACGCAGCATTTCGACCCCCAGGTCCTTGGCCATCTGAAAGGCAAAGTAAAAGTAATCAAAAACGAAAAAGGCGCCATTTATTTGGTCGGCCCCATCAAGCTTCCGGTCAACCTGCTTGGGGAGACCGTCGAATTTAAGTGGTACTGCTGGCTGAACTGCGAGGAAGTAACCGAAGATTTCGAGCGGATCATCGCGAAGCTGTCGTCCGCCAACCTGGCCGAGCTGCAGCAGTCGAGCGTGCTCGTCCATGGCGACTTTGCAAATGCGGAGCATGCGCTTATCCGGTTCCACTCGATTTGCCATACCGGCGATATATTCGGCAGCAAGCGCTGCGACTGCGGCTACCAGCTTAAACAATCGATGAAGCATGTCGCCGACAACGGGAGCGGCGCCATTTTTTACTTGGCGAACCACGAGGGCCGGGGTATCGGGCTTTTCAGCAAAGCGCTGGCCTATATTTTGCAGGAAAACGGCTACGACACGGTCGATGCCAATCTTCAGCTCGGCTTCGTAGACGACTCGCGCGACTATGGCGATGCGATCAAGGTATTAAAGGAGCTTCGTTCCAAGCCCGTCACGCTGATCACGAACAACCCCAAGAAGCTCGAAGCGCTGCGTCAGGCCGGCCTGGATGTGGAGGATCGGGTTCAACTGTGGGGCGACGTGTCCGAATACAACGAGAAATATCTCAAGACGAAGATCGAGCGCGCAGGTCATTTAAATGAAGACGAAGGCTGCTGCAACAATGACTAACCACGAATTTTACATGCGGCTCGCCTTGCAGAATGCGATGGCGATGAAGGGCCAGACCGATCCGAACCCGCTCGTCGGATCGGTCATCGTGAACGACAACCGCATCGTCGGCGTCGGGGCGCATATGAAGGCCGGCGAGCCTCATGCGGAGATTCATGCGATTCGCATGGCAGGCGAGCATACGCGCGGAGCCACCATCTATGTCACGCTGGAGCCCTGCTCTCATCACGGCAGGACGGGGCCTTGCGCGGTGGCGATCGTGGAAGCGGGCATACGGCGGGTGGTCATCGCTGCGCTCGACCCGAACCCGCTCGTATCGGGAAGAGGTGTCGCCATTTTGCGGGAAGCGGGGATCGAGGTCATCGTCGGCGTCTGTGAAGACGATTCCCGGAGGATGAATGAAGTATTCAACAAATTTATCGTGAGCAAGCTTCCCTTCTTGACCCTGAAGTCCGCGGTGACGATGGACGGGAAGACCGCAAGTTATACTTCCGACAGTAAATGGATCACCTCGGAGGCCGCGCGCGAGGACGTTCACCTGCTCCGCAATCAGAACGCCGCGATCCTCGTCGGCGTCACTACGATTGTCAAGGATGACTCCCAATTGACGACGAGAGTGCCGAACGGGAGAAATCCGGTTCGCGTCATCCTGGATTCCGCCCTGCGGATTCCCATGAATGCGAAGGTCGTAACGGACGGAGAAGCGCCGACCTGGGTTTTTACGACGCCGTCTTACGACCCCGGCAAGAAAAAAGCGCTGGAAGAAGCCGGCGTGCATATTTTCGTAACCGGACAAGAAGGCCGGGTCGATCCTTTCGAGGTCGTTCGAACCCTGGGCGAGAAGTCGATTTCCTCGCTGATGATTGAAGGGGGCAGCGAGATCAACGCATCCTTCTTCGAAAGCCGGCTTGTCGACAAGCTCGTCATCTACATGGCGCCCAAGTTAATCGGCGGCCGGGGTGCGCCGACGTTTCTGGAAGGCACCGGTTTTGAAAAAATGAACGAGGCGGTTGAAGTAAGCCAGATGAGCGTCGAGCAGATAGGCAAAGACTTTAAGTTTACCGGTTATCCTATATATAGAGAGCATTGAGATAGGGGGACAAAAGCAATGGGAGAGGGACCGATTGCAAACGCTGGAATGGAGATCGGCATTTATACGCTAGCGGATATCGTTCCGGATCCGCATACGAATCGAACCGTCAGCGCCAGTCAGAGAATCACAGAAATCATCGAAGCGGCAAGGCTCGCAGACGAAGCGGGGTTAGACCTGTTCGGGGTCGGCGAGCATCATCGCCTGGATTATGCCACATCGGCGCCGGCCGTCGTTCTGGCCGCTATCGCCCAGCGCACGAAACGAATCAAGTTAACGAGCACGACCACTGTATTAAGCACCGTGGACCCGGTTCGGCTTTTCGAGGACTTTGCGACGCTGGATCTTATCTCGGACGGACGGGCGGAAGTGATCGCCGGCCGTGGCGCATTTATAGAGTCCTTCCCTCTCTTCGGCTACGATACCAAGGACTACGACGCGTTGTTCGAGGAGCATCTGCAGCTCTTTCTTAAGCTCAATGAATCGGAAAAGGTCACATGGGACGGCCGGTATCGTCCATCGCTGCGAAATGCCGAGATCGCTCCCCGTCCGCTCCAGCGGCAGCTGCCGATCTGGGTCGGCGTGGGAGGAACGCCCGAGAGCGCGGCCAGAGCAGGCAGACACGGCGTGGGCATGGCGATCGCGATGCTCGGAGGCGACCCGGCGAGATTTGTGCCGCTCGCCGAAGCATACCGGGAAGCCGGCAAGCTGGCGGGACACGATGCGGAGCTGCTCAAGATCGGCATTACGGGGCATGGATATATCGCGAAAACGACACAGCAAGCCAAGAACGAATACTATCCTTATTATTCGAATTATTGGTCGTACGTGAATCGGCAGCGAGGAATGACGCTCACCATGAGCCGTTCCGACTTTGAACGAATGGCCGCTCCGGAGACGGCTTTGTTCGTGGGCAGCCCGGAGCAGGTCGCGGAGAAAATCCTGCGTCAATACGAGCTGTTCGGTCACCGGCGCTTCCTGGCCCAGCTCGACATCGGCGGACAGCCCTTCCATAGGGTGGCCGAGGGCATCGAGCTTCTGGCGACAAAGATCGCGCCAGCCGTACGGCGAGCGACAAGCAGAGGGCAAAAAGCGCTGCAATTAGGATGATTCCTCCATCTGAGCTATTATAGATTGTGGCAAGGACAACCCGATGGAGGAAGGATGATCGAAATGGAGTATGTGAAACTTGGGAATACCGGCTTGGACGTGTCCAGACTTTGCCTGGGCTGCATGAGCTTCGGCGATGTGAGCAAATGGACGCATCCATGGATTCTCGATGAGGAGAACAGCCGTCCGATCATCAAAAAAGCGCTTGATCTGGGCATCAATTTTTTCGATACGGCCAATATTTATTCGACGGGTGCGAGCGAGGAGATCGTCGGCCGTGCCTTGAAGGATTATGCCAACCGGGATGAGGTCGTCATCGCGACCAAGGTGTTTTTTCGCATGCAGGAAGGACCCAACGGCGCCGGACTTTCCCGCAAGGCGATCCTGAGCGAGATCGATAAGAGCTTGACGCGGCTTGGTACCGATTATGTGGATCTGTATCAGATCCATCGGTGGGACTACGACACGCCGATCGAAGAGACGATGGAAGCTTTGCACGATGTGGTCAAGGCGGGCAAAGCGAGATATATCGGCGCTTCCGCGATGTTCGCCTGGCAGTTCCTCAAGGCGCAACATGTCGCCGAGAAGAACGGCTGGACCCGGTTCGTCTCCATGCAAAACCACTACAACCTGCAATACCGCGAAGAGGAGCGGGAGATGCTGCCGCTCTGCAAGGCAGAGAAAATCGGCGTGATCCCGTACAGCCCGCTTGCAGCCGGCAGGCTGCTGCGCGATCCTGGCGAGACGACAGCCCGCTCTGAAACCGATCAAGCGCAAAGGTCCAAGTACGATGCGATGCAATCGGCCGACCTGCCGATCGCGCAGCGGGTTGCAGCTATCGCGTCCCGGCGCGGCATACCGCGCGTACAGGTCGCGCTCGCCTGGATGCTGCAAAAGGAAGTCATCACCTCGCCTATTATCGGTGTGACCAGCATGGCTCAGCTCGAAGAGGCGATATCTTCGCTGAGCGTCATATTGACGCAGGAAGAAATCGCGTCGGTGGAAGAGCCCTACGTTCCGCATCCGGTCGTCGGCGCCATTTAGAGATAGCAATCGATCCCAATCATTATTTGTCTTAGGACTTGGAGGCGCGTTTATATGACGTGTCTCTTTGCTGTGCGCATTCTGAGCTGCGTCTAAAAAATTATAACTAAGCCTGAATTTGGACAGGGGCAGCCCGTATCAGTATCCCTCATTGGCTCCCGGATGCAGGACTCAATCGTTTAAGGCGTCGTTGTTCATCCAGCAAGCGGGCCATGTGAGTCCGGATCGCCTCCGAATACGGTGTCGCCCATGACGAGTGAGCGAGATTGCGCGTTTCCAACGGGTCCTCGGTTAAGTCGTACAGCTCGAATTGGTCGGTAACGGGGACCGTTTTATAATGAATTCTGCATGCAGGGGAAGCGGAAGGCAGCGGCTGCGGGCCTGATTCGTCGAGCTGAATCGTAATATCCATAACGCCAGGCTCGCTCCAGAACCGGTCGTTGTCGAAGTAGCGGGAATATTTCCACTGGCTTGTCGGCAGTCCAAGCGGTCCCGGCAGATCGGCGATCACGGTCTCGATGTGATTGGGCTGAACGACGGAGGCGTAGGGCTTGCCCAAAGGATTGCGCTGATGCTGGCCACGGGTGATATCGTCGTCCGTCATAAAATAAACGGGCTCGCCAGGTTTGGCGTATCCGCCGCTATTGTCGCGGCCGAGCAAGAGAGGCGTCAGATCGCGGCCAACGAAAGGGCGGACTTCGCTGAAACGGCTACGCAACCGTTGCCGAATGCCGGGGACGTCTGCATTTACGAGCCCCAACAAGGTCGGCAGCAGGTCGACATGAGAGGTCAGTTCGGACAAGCTTTGACTTTTTGGAAAAAGGCGCTTGTTGGAAATAAAGAGAGGCACATGGAGCACTTCTTCGTAAGCGCAATACATTTTCTGATGCAGCCGTCCGTGAGCGCCGAGCAGGTCGCCGTGGTCCGATGTGAAAACGATAATGGTATCTTCACGGAACGATGTGCGGTCAAGCGCATCCAACACTCGCGTAATTTGTTGGTCTACGTTTTTTTGCAGCTGATAATACAGCTTGCGATAAAAGGGCTCGTCGATAATAGGCTGTAACGCCCTGGGATACGTATTTCTGTAGCTGGCCTGGCAGTCAGGCTTCGTATGCAGCGATTCGCCGATCGTGGGCGGCGGAGGGACCTCGGGCATCGGATCGACCTGAAAGCGGAACAATTGCGGCAAATGGGCGGTCAAGGCGCCATACAGCGTAATGTCGTGCGGGTTTACGAAGGAGGCGACGACAAGCCAGGGCTGCGCGCCAGGATTGGCGCTTTTCTCGCGGTCCAGCGCTTCGAGCAATTGAACGGTTTCGGTGCCATAGACGACGTCTCGACCGCTGTAGCCGATAGCAGCCGAGGATGCGGAGTTGCGGGGACTGCGTCCGTGCGGTTCGGGTCCGATCCAGGACGAAAAGCCAAACGCTTGAAGCGGGTCTGCGGCCAAATACAGTTGTTCACGCTGCGGATCAGGAACGCCGCTGGAAGGATTGTAGCTTGGCAGGTCATCGTGGGTTCCGGGGACGAGAAGGTCTTCATACGAGATATGCCACTTGCCTTTGTAGTACGTTTGGTAGCCGGCCTCGCGAAAGTAATTGCCCATTGTCGGCACCGTATTCGGCGGCAGCCAAAACATATCGGAATCGAACGCATCCTTGGCGATGCCGTTCGTTTGGGTGACGCCATGGAGTGAAGGATAATGTCCAGTAAACATCGTAGCACGGCTCGGACAGCAGGCGGCGCTGCCGATATAATGCCGGCGCAGCTCCATGCTGTTCTCTCGCAGCCGTTCATGGGCCGGGAGGTTCGCGATCCGCCAGGCGCCGATTTCGTCATTTTCGTAGTCAGGCGGATAACGCTCCTCGTCGACGACGATAAGGAGTATGTTCGGATTTTTGATCATAGCCACCACCTCTACAAAAACATATGAGTGGCAGTGCCGGAGTAACACTTCCGCCTCGCCTTCAATATGATGGCCTAGACATGTAAAGAGGTGAGCCAATGGCAGTCGTAAAAGCGAGACAACAGGATATCGATATGTTGGCCAGATTGCTTCGCGCTGAAGCCGAGACCGAGGGCGAGACGGGGATGCTCCTCGTCGGCAATGTCGGCATTAACCGGATAAGGGCGAATTGCTCGGATTTTAAGGGCATCCGGACCATCCCGCAAATGATTAACCAGCCGCATGCGTTCGAAGCGCTGCAGCATGGTCTGTACTATCAGAGCGCAAGGGACCGGGAACGGCGTCTCGCCCAGCGGGCCGTAAACGGGGAACGGAGTTGGCCTGCCGAATTTTCCCTGTGGTATTTCCGTCCGGGATCGTTCGAAAATCCCGGACCTTGTCCGGATACCTGGTATGACCAGCCGTTGGTTGGTCGATGGAAGAAGCACTGTTTTTATCAACCGACCGTAGAAGAATGTGAAAATGTATTCAACACGTTCTAATCGTGTCGGCCTTTTTAAAAAGGAAAAATTTATACTCTCTGATGTAGCAAAAAAGGACGGTGCCGGGAGGCACTGTCCTTTTTTTGTGTAGTCCAATTTCAATCAATGCGATACCATGGAAGGCGCCGGCGCTTTTTCCGACTTGACGCGCGCCTTGCTCCAGTCCAGCTTCACGTACCGCAAGCCATTGGCCAGCGCAGCCAGCACCATGTTGCTGCAAAGCGCGATCCAGGCGCCGACCTGGCCGTAATCCAGCACGACCGTCAGCAGCAGCGTAAGCGGGATGAAGATCATCCAGTTGAGAACAAACGCCACGCGCGACAGATACGTCGTATCTCCGATGCCGCGCAGTCCGCCGCCGAATATGATGCCCGACGTATTGAAGAGCTGGATAAACGCCGCCAGATGAATGAGCGGGATAACGGCCATGTAAACCGCCCGTTCCGGCGTATACAGCTTCGCGATCGGGAGGGCTAAAATGAACATCAGGATAGAGATTAGCACCATGAGCAGCACGCCGAGCACGACTGTCATCAGCCCGAAGCGCTTGGCCTCCGCATGCCGTCCTTTCCCGATTTCTTGACCGGTGCCGATCGTCGCCGCCGCTCCGAAGCCGTTCGAAGGCATGAACCCGAAAGAAAGGATGTTCAGAGCGATCTCGTTCGCAGCGATGGCGACGGTTCCGAGGCGGGAGATGCATATCGTAAACACAAGCATCCCCAGGCTGTTGGACATTTCCATCATGCTGAGCTTCGCGCTCTCGAACACCATCAGCTTCACCTGCTTCCGGTCGAAGCGCTCGCGGGTACGGGTCAGCAGCGTGGCGTTTAGGTAGCCATAATAGACCCACAGACACATGCCGAGCTGAATCACCTCTGCAAGCAGAATGCTCCACGCTGCGCCTTGCAGCCCCATATCGGGAAAGCCGTACTTGCCGTAAGCCAGCACGTAAGTTAGCACGACGACCAGACCGCTGTTGATGAGCGCGATCGTCATGGGCGTCTTCGTGTCGCCGATGGCGCGAAGATAGGCGAAGAAGGCGCCGCTGAAGATGCCGAGGATGAGCGCGATCATCCGGATCATGACGTAATCGGTGCCCAGTGCAACGATCTCGTCGTTAAGCCCCATTGCGCTCAGGATGAGCTCGGGCGCGAGCAGACTTCCCGCCAATAGAACGACCGCGAGCACGCCGGTCAACACGAGCGCGATTTGCATTCGCTGGTTGGCGAGGCGCATTTCGCCGGAGCCATAGTTCTGGGCGACCAGATAGTTGATCGCATTCTGAATCCCTGCACACAGCGCCCACATATTGTAGATCAAAATGTTCGTTACCCCGACGACCGCAATCGCGGCCGCGCCAAGCTTCCCTACAATCATCAAAACGAGCAAGCCCGTAAAAGTCATCGATGAGAACGTAGCGATGGACGGTAAAGCGAGTTGTAAAATTCGTTTTGCCAGCTGCACTTCCTTATGCCTCCTGCCCATGGTGGTCGCGTTGAAACTTGTCGAATTCAAGCGGACATAAGCCCTATTATAAGCGGGTGTTCACACTTTTTCATAGCGGGATTTTCATCCGATTGTGTACGGCGGGTGAAGTGGTGTAATACATAGCATACATTATGTAAACAAATGAAGCTTTTCGTTTGTGATTGCCTAGCATACAAAACTGTCTCACAGCCGGGCATCGCTGTGAGACAGTAAATTATGGCCATTTTTTAAGCAGACAGCGGGTAACGAGGCGTGACGCAGAGCTCGCCTGTGATGTTCGGAGTAACGGCTGCGCCGGCGCCGACGACCAGTTGAATCGTATCGAATCCGGTTTTGGTGAAGGCAAGCGCCGTTCCGGCCGTGATGGTATCCGTTTCAATGATCGTGCCTGTCGGTCCGCCAAGCAGGAAGTTGACGGTCAGCGTTCTGCCTGCAGGCGCTGCGCCGATCAAGAGCGTCCCGGAGACGAAGAGGCTCAGGGGATTGACGTTTAACCGGTATAGATTTGCAGTGATTTCAGTGGCTACCGGCGTAATATTAATGTTGAAGCATACCTGGTCTTGAACAAAGGTCGCCGGAGTACAGCACGAAAAATTGCTTTCGGCGACCATCGGGCTTCTTGAAGAACCGCCTCGACACATATGTCAATCCCTCCCATTGTTTATGGCTACCCTTCTAAGGTACTTTGACTATCCCGTTTTTGTATAAGCTATTGCACCAGGCATTCAGCCCAAATACAGCCTGAGAGGGGGCTGAGGCCCGAATTGTGTTTTTGTCCCGGTCCATTTTGGACATTTGTCCGTATGATGGAGAGTATCCTGATGTGGGTATTCGAGGACGGGCAGGTGAACTCGCGTGAGGAAAACGATACAAGTGAATAAACAAACGACAATCGTAGTTGTAGATGCGACCGCTGAACGGCGAAGAAAAGCGCGTTGCCGACGCCCTGTCCGACGCCGAGGCAGGCGCCGCCGTTTCGATCCGGGGAGGCGCGCTTATTATGAAGAGATCTGCGGTGCCATTTTTCAGAAATGCGATTCGCAGCCCCAAGTCTACTTCAGAGCGATTGAAATGCAGCCGTCTGCAACCATAAAGCTTCAGAACGATACGAATTGCGTTATGGCAGCGATCATTAAAATGCGTACAAAGGAAATCGTGCAACTAGTCGGGCAGTCCCAGCAAATTTCCCTTGTTCTCCCGTCCATATCGAGTCTAACGATTCGCTGCAGCGGAGAAGACGCTGCGCAATGCAGGGGAAGTTATATCATCAGGTTCCGTAGAGGTTGATACGATCCATTGCTCATACCAGTCGAATAATGGTGACAGCCGCACCGGCACCGCCCGAGATCAGTGTGGCGGTGGCAACCAGACCGTACAGCTGCAAAGTAATCGTGGAGCCAGCCGCCAACGTCACCACGATAACATTATTGAACATCGTAGTGGATAGCCCGGTAGAGATATTGGAGGGTACGTTCGCGGTGCCATTGATGATCAATCTGGCGCTGATCAGCAGCGCGGAAGACAGGTTGATCTGATAAGTTATATAGTAGGTGCCGCTCGAAGCGACTGTAAAAATCGTATTTGCACCGTTGATGCTTATCCCGGCGCCGATATTCTGGGAGCTTGGCAGCGGTACACTGGTTCCGCCAAGCACGACCAAAACGCCAGTTCCCGTTGTATTGGCCGCAAACGCATAATTGCTCGTCACGCTCGTGCCGGTTTCACCGGTGGTTCCCGTAATTCCGGTTGCACCTGTGGCTCCGGTAGGGCCAGTCGCGCCGGTGGCACCCGTTGCTCCAGTGGTGCCGGTAGCTCCCGTTACACCAGTTGCGCCTGTTGAACCCGTACCGCCGGTAGATCCTGTCGCGCCCGTGCCGCCAGTAGCACCCGTTGCACCTGTCGAGCCGGTAGAACCTGTGGCACCAGTGGACCCCGTTGCACCTGTGCCCCCAGTCGCTCCAGTGACGCCGGTTGCGCCCGTCGCGCCGGTGGCTCCGGTACCACCAGTAGACCCTGTTGTGCCGGTGGCGCCCGTCGAGCCAGTGACGCCAGTGGCACCTGTACCGCCAGTAGCACCTGTTGCTCCAGTGCTGCCAGTCGCTCCTGTTACACCGGTGGCGCCCGTCGCGCCGGTGGCTCCGGTACCACCAGTAGACCCTGTTGCGCCTGTGGTACCAGTCGCTCCTATTACACCGGTGGCGCCTGTGCCCCCAGTCGCTCCTGTTACACCGGTTGCGCCCGTCACGCCAGTAGAACCTGTGGCACCTGTACCGCCAGTAGCACCCGTCGCTCCAGTTACGCCGGTTGCCCCAGTCGAGCCGGTAGACCCCGTTGCACCTGTGCCCCCAGTCGCTCCTGTTACGCCGGTTGCGCCCGTCGCGCCGGTAGCACCTGTCGCGCCTGTGGTACCAGTCGCACCTGTTGCGCCAGTGCTGCCCGTCGAGCCGGTCGCTCCGGTTTCACCGGTCGCCCCGGTCGGGCCTGTAACACCCTCATGATGACAACAAGCAAAGTGAGAGTCGCTTACATAAATTCTGCGCGTCATCCTTATCATCCCCTTTGTCAATATAGGGCGATGACAGACGATCATCTGTGGCGAATGTACAATCGTCCGATCAACTGCCGGTCCAGCGTCGTCAGAACACTCATACACTTATATGATGCAGAACGGGGTGAGGAGGGACATGCGATTGCACAAGGGAATTAGCATATTTTAAAGCCTATCGTCAAGGTCATCGAATCGAAGTTGCCCGGCGGATACGGCAACATGGTGCTGATCGAGCACGGAAGGTCTGCAGACGTTGTTTGCCAATATGCTACAGAACGGCATTGTGGTCGGGACCGAAGTGAAGGCAGGCGATCGGATTGGCCTGGTCGGCAGCACCGGTCATTCAACCGGTCCGCAATGTCCATTTTGAAGTCCGCATTCACGGTAATAAGATCGATCCGATGCCGTTCCTGGCCAAATTTCAACCGACGGTTAACTAAAGGTAATCCCAGGCCCTTGTAGCGGTAGAAATTGATCAAGTGCGCCGCAACTATTATAGAGATAGCAACGTCAGATCTATGTATAGAATTTTCGTTAGTTATAAAAAATAACCATTTTTACCGCAAATTGTTTGGATAATACGACCAGCGGTTAATAATTTGAGGTAAAATCTAGTGAATCTATTTTAAACGGAGGTAGATTGATGAATTATTTTCTTTGGCGGGACAAAAAACGAGTTCTATTGTTGTTGATGGTTTTAATGGTCTGTAGCATCTCTATAGCAGTAACGATGGTTAAGAAGGCTTCTGCTGCTATGCCAAATGATTGGGCTACATCTTATTATGTCAGTGCCAACAATTATCAGAATCTGTACAGTCTTGGTTACACTTTAGGAAATAATAACGCTAATACAAGTGGTACTCAAAAACCTGCAGTAATTTTATTGTTTGGAATTCAAAAAACTGACACGTCTGGAAATTGGGGAGCGAGCCTTTTTGGAACTTTCAAACGGATGCCCAAGTAGCAACTTTAGCAAAGGAGTTTGCGCGCGGATATTACGCTGCAATTAACAGTTCAAGTGACACAACTTCATCTCTGGTTTTAATTATTAGTACTAATAATGGGGTTGCACAATCGCAAACTATGGGCACCAAATGGGCGAATATCGTAATAAATGCTAATAATCTGGCTTCTGCATATATTTCAAGAACTATTATCTATGGCGGAAATGACATGGAAGTAGGTTTTGTAAGTACAGTTGCCCAAACAAAAAGCTGGGTAACGGGATATAACGCTACTCCTGGCAGATATGCCTTTATGAATACGGGAGATGCTGGTGGATGTCCTATAAGCGGAGGAAATTATTCTTCGAGCACTACCTGTACTGTTACTACTTCTACCTATACTAATTCTTATGATATGGGAAGCATGTTATTTATCTCGTATAGCGGTGCTGGTTACCCACTACCTCAAATATATAGATCTGATGGTGCACAAGCATTTCAATGGCAAAGAATTGCGCGATATTATTATGATTCACATAGCCAGGCGACAATGATTGTAAAAGGTTCGATCTCACAAGAACAAGCTTGCACTGTCACAAATGACCCATGTACAGGAATAAAAAACAGTCCAATCACGGCATTTAATCAATTACAAAATAAATTAAATGCTGATACTGGAACTTCCCAAACAGTATCATACGCAACTGATGTTACTTGGTAAAGGAGATTATGAAAATGAAAAGAATTATTTCGAAATATTTAGTTTTCCCTGTAGTAGTTGCTATTGGTGCAGTACCAATCTTTGCTTATGCAGGAACAACAGAATGGGTCCATCCCTCTCTCTCTGAATCTGAATATCAAATTATAGCTTCAGATAAGGGTCAGTTAGATAAGAAAGAGGAAGCTGATCGGGAAATAAAACGCATTCAAGATGCTAAAAGTGGTAAAATCCCTCAAGCAGATGCGAAAAAAGAGAAAGAAAAAGGACCTGAAATTATTCCTGATGCTCCATTTCCTACTGGCTTTCAGACTCCTGAACCACCGCCAGGAACACACGATTTAAATGTAATTAGTTTATGGCAGGGAACATTTGATGATAACCAAATCAGAGTATATGCTGGAAGTAGTATTAATGATCCCGACCAAGGGATGATAGCAATTCAAAATATTAACACCAAAACTAAAAAATTTAGTTTGTCTAAAATCGCTACCCCTGAGAAAAAAGGAGATATCAGTATTTCTAAGGTCGATGGAGAAAGTGTATATTTGACTTTAAAAGATGGAACAAATTTATTATTTGATTTATCGAGTCTGAGTTTTAAATAAGTCGATTGTCGATTGATTAATAAAAAGGCCACTCTCACTCTAGAGATGGCCTTTTATCGTGACTGCTTTACGTAACCGAAAACAAGATAGGAGGGGGAAGTAAATATTGTTAAAGCGATATATAATTATTATAACAGTATTTATTTTGGTGTTATGCTGGGTATTGTTTTATTTTATGAATATTACAATAAATATAAAAAGTGAATCTAATGAATATTCAAATATTAGCGATCCCACACGTAAAAGTTCGATTGATTCATTAACAGATGGACTAAGTAGAACGTCAAAATTGGAAGAACCAAAAGAAAAGCTTGTGAAATATAAGGGCCTAATTGAGCACATCTTTTTCCATCCATTAATCGCTTATCCGCAATTAGCTTTTGACAATGATGCTCTATCTCGTGGGTATAATGATTATTTTATTACGGTAAGTGAATTTGAGCGAATCATTGATTCATTATACCGTAAGAACTTTATACTAATCCGTCTGGAGGATGTTTACCAAGAAAGAAAAATAAACGGAAAACTTATTCTTGAGAAAAAAGATCTATTCCTTCCAAAAGGTAAGAAAGCTCTTGTGATTTCCATTGATGATTTAAATTATTATCCCTATATGATTGAAAATGGGAATGTGAGTAAACTTGTTCTTACATCGAATGGAAATATTTCAGCTTATACAAAAGATAAGAATGGGAAAGAAAGCTGGTCCAATGATAATGAAATCATCCCAATTTTGAATGATTTTGTTAAACTACATCCGGACTTTTCGTTGAATGGAGCAAGGGGAGTTATTTGTTTGACTGGCTATGAAGGAATACTAGGGTATCATACTCAAAGTGGCTCGCCTAATCGGAAATCTGAAATAATAAACGCCGTTAAAGTAGTAAAAAAATTGAAAGAGCTGGGTTGGTCTTTCGGATCGCATAGTTATGGTCATATTAATGTTGACAAAGTGAGTCTGCAAAAGCTTAAAGAAGATACTGCTCTTTGGAAAAATGAGGTAGAGCCATTAGTAGGATCAACACATCTATATTTTTATCCTTTCGGTTCAAGAGTTAAATACGGCAGTGACAAGTTTAATTTTTTGGTGAAAAGCGGGTTTAAAGTCATTTCTGCTGTTGGCCCTACGTCATATACTAAAATAATTGATGGAGCATTCACAATGGATCGTCGGCACATGGATGGAACTGCATTAATTCAACAACCCAATAGTTTACGGGATTTGTTTGATGCAGGAGATGTTTTAGATAAAGTAAATCGACCACTAAAGTATTGGAATCCAACAAATAGATGATCTGTATGTACCAATCTAAGGTCCGATTGCATCCGAATAAAAGTGATCGTTGAAGAAATAGTAACAGCCCTAGGGGAATCTCTGGGGCTGTTACTTTGTTGGTGACTTTTCAAAGTGCGTCTCGAAAAGCATGCATTTGAGGCCGAACCGTTTAGAGACGTTTCATATGGAAGTTGGAGAAGTGGTGGAGTTGAAAATGGCAAGGCTGGTATCGGCCAATTCTCGGGTAATCTACCGGCGGCGTGAAATCGGATATATGTTTTTGTGTAAGAGGACAAGAACATATATCGTACCTGATCCGCATATAACGCGGATTTTTTGTTGTAACGATACATGTTCTTGTTCAGTGAGAAAGACAAGAACATGTATCGTTAGCCGAAAAAGTCAAGAACATATAGTGTTAGCCGAATATGCCCAATTATTAACGATGAAATGGGTAAATTTTCTATGTCGACATATTTACAATTTGGTGGGGTGTCATAAAAGCAGAATCAATGGAGGTTGGAGTAACTGCGATATTTTTTCTAATATTGCGTATCATTTGTGTGTCACGTCGAAAGATGTAGAAGTAAAACAACTCGCTAAAAGCATTCTAGAAGAATGCGCGGGGGTCAGGTTTTCTGCTCCGACGGCCAAGGGGACTCGTCCCCTTCGGAACCCCATCCCTCGCCGGGAGCAGCCCTTCAAACGCTGTTTGAAGGGAATGGGGGAGGATCAGCCGCATGAGACGCCAGTCAACCCCTTACGGGGTCCTGCACTGCGTTTCGGCTCCTACGGAGTGACTGCTTACTGTTCACGGTTCACAGAAACCTCAGGCTGTGCGTGAGACAGATCGGAAAAGCTGTCGGAAGTATTGGCTCCTGGAACGAACGTAGTTGGCCGCGATCAGAGAATCGATATAGATCCAATCTTCAGCGCGAAGTGTAATCGAGACCTTGTGAGTCTGATTTCCGGAAACTTCCGGAACGGCCGGCAGAAGCTTCACGAACTGATAACGCTGTTTGGCCGGTTCGAGCAAGGCCATGTAATCGTCGATCAGCGTATTGACCTTGCGCTGGTAGGTCGTGATCGTCAAGTCTGGATAGTCCCGATCGGCACGAGCCGCCAGCGACGAAGCCGCCATGCCGAGACGAACCAGCTTGGATGCGATCGTGTTTGCGTTAAGCCGGTCAAGTTCTTCTTCACAAAACCTGTATTTGATAGTACGTTTCAGCGTAAAAACGCCCGGACGCCTACTGTCTAAAGGCCCCGAGCGTCGCGGTCATGTATTTTGTACCCCCGTGTTACCGTACGGG
>NZ_JBHUJV010000012.1:532-1306 GCF_042683485.1 Cohnella sp. GCM10020058 | reverse complement strand
GCCACACAAGGCATTGTAGAGAATTTCTAATTTGCGCATTTTCGTTTCGCTATCCGGTTTTCAAAGAACAAGTTCTGCCCTCCGCCCATCTGACAAGCAGGCTGTGCGGAGAAGTAAAGATGGTGGAGACTAACGGGATCGAACCGTTGACCCCCTGCGTGCAAGGCAGGTGCTCTCCCAGCTGAGCTAAGTCCCCATGGGAAGTATTCAATTGAAGCTTGGTGGTGGGCCTTAGTGGACTCGAACCACCGACCTCACCCTTATCAGGGGTGCGCTCTAACCAGCTGAGCTAAAGGCCCGTATGATATGGCCAGTCTCGCTGGCTTGATCTCAATTCCAGTGAAGGAATCAAGACCGGCTTGGCGACGTCCTACTCTCCCAGGACCCTGCGGTCCAAGTACCATCGGCGCTGGAAGGCTTAACGGTCGTGTTCGAGATGGGTACGCGTGGAACCCTTCCGCCATTATCACCAAACCGGTATTGCTACCGAGCGATCGAAGATCGTCTCGGACGTGCCGCAAGCGTTAGCGTTTCGCTAGAAACGCGTTCGTGCGGTACGTGAAGGATTTCTCCTTCAAAACTGAACTCGAGCGATAAAACCACGGACTTACGTATTGCCCCGAAGGGCTCCTTAGAAAGGAGGTGATCCAGCCGCACCTTCCGATACGGCTACCTTGTTACGACTTCACCCCAATCATCTACCCCACCTTCGACGGCTGGCTCCCTTGCGGGTTACCCCACCGGCTTCGGGTGTTGTAAACTCTCGTGGTGTGA
>NZ_JBHUJV010000012.1:0-399 GCF_042683485.1 Cohnella sp. GCM10020058 | reverse complement strand
ACCGGCTTTGGTAGGATTGGCTCCGGATCGCTCCTTCGCAGCCCGTTGTACCGGCCATTGTAGTACGTGTGTAGCCCAGGTCATAAGGGGCATGATGATTTGACGTCATCCCCGCCTTCCTCCGGTTTGTCACCGGCAGTCGATCTAGAGTGCCCACCCGAAGTGCTGGCAACTAAATCCAAGGGTTGCGCTCGTTGCGGGACTTAACCCAACATCTCACGACACGAGCTGACGACAACCATGCACCACCTGTCTCCTCTGTCCCGAAGGAAAGGTACATCTCTGCACCGGTCAGAGGGATGTCAAGACCTGGTAAGGTTCTTCGCGTTGCTTCGAATTAAACCACATACTCCACTGCTTGTGCGGGTCCCCGTCAATTCCTTTGAGTTTCAGTCTTGC
>NZ_JBHUJV010000011.1:0-111960 GCF_042683485.1 Cohnella sp. GCM10020058 | reverse complement strand
TCAACAAGATCATGCGACCTCGTTGCCTATCCGGTCTTAGCATTCGTTTCCGAATGTTATCCCGGTCTTCAGGGCAGGTTGCCTACGTGTTACTCACCCGTCCGCCGCTAACCAAGTTCAGAAGCAAGCTTCTAAACAAGATCCGCTCGACTTGCATGTATTAGGCACGCCGCCAGCGTTCGTCCTGAGCCAGGATCAAACTCTCCATAAAGGTAAGCTTGACTTGCTCATTTCATTGCTGGTATAACTTTTGCTTCCACCCCGAAAGGCTTCAGCGTCCGTTTGTTTTAACGCTCGATGTTCAGTTTTCAAGGAGCAATCTCGTTCGTCGCTTGCAATATTTCCTCGCAATGGCGACTTTTATAATATATCACAGCGAGCCCAGACATTGCAACTTGTAAGATTTGTAAATCCTCATCTTCTTCTTCGCTGCAGTGCTTGTCCGCTCTCCCCTTCAGGAGGGGCGTTAGATAATTTATCACATTACGTCGTATATCGTCAACCTTTTTATTCCACTTTTTTCTATCTTTTATAACTGCGTATTACGGCGCTTCAGGAGCGTTGATTGCGAAGCCCCGAAGCGTATCTCGAGAGCTCTCTGGGCGCCGCAATTCTCGCATACATTCTAAAAATCGTCTTGTAGCGTTTAAAGATCGCTTCCTTCACCGGGCCTTCCATTCTCCGGTCGCCCAGATCGAGCAGCATCTCGTCAAGTTCCTTGCGGAGCATATAATCCAGCTCTCTGCATTCCTTATCGGTGAACATCATTCCCAGCATCCTACGGTTGGCCTCCTGTGCAATCCCAGCATCGCGTTGCGGCAATCCGCCTTTAAGCGTTTTACTGTTATGCACCAATTCAGCCTGAATTATGACAGGGGACGCTGTAAAAAATCAGGACTTCACGAGATACAGCGTCAGCGTGCTCTCGATGACCGCCGCCACGAGAAGCAATAGCGCTACAACGGCATAGATCGCTACCGAGCCTTTCATCGCTTCGGCGAATCTTGCCCAAGGCTTGGTTTTGCCCGTCAAAGAACGTCCGATCCCCTGCATCAAACGAACGCCGAGCAGAATGCCGTATGCGCAAGCGAGAAAAATAGCCGGAAGCTCCAGAATGCCATGCGGCAGTATCCCCCGCACGATTACCGACCAAAGATTTGCGCCTTCATTCGCCATTTGTCCGAACAAATACCCCATTACGAGTCCGTTTACCCCCAGCGTAAATAAGGGCATGATGCACGCCGCAATGCCGAGGTACATCGCGAACGCTGTAGCTACGAGATTGTTTACGAGAATGAGCCAGAACATCGAAAGGCTTACATTGTCCGATGCATTAGCCTTCTTCGCAATGTCGCTTATGCTTTGAAGCTGCTTATCCAGCCAAGCGATGTCTCCATTCGACATGGCACCGGCGAACAGGCCGGCAAAAAAAATGACGGCTGCCGCCCAGAAGTAAGGCTTGACGTCCGTCCACGCTTGCCGAAGCATTTTTTTGATCAAATCGAATCTCCCCTTCGCTCCCTTATCATAACTTGCTATGGGTCAAGCATACATTGCAATTAGAACAAGCTGTAGCGTCCAAGCCTTATTCTAACTTCTAATCGAGAGGGGATCGGAATCATGAATTACTTTTACGTATGGAGCGGCCGCCGCATCAAGCGGTACTTCTTCCTCACGCTCGCCGTACTGCTGTCTGCGGGGGTGATCTGGACGGAAAGGGATAACATCACCGTATTCGCCCCGCATCCGCCGGCCGCCGTATATAGCGTACCGACGGACCGCAAGATTGTCGCGCTGACCTTCGATATCAGCTGGGGCGATAAAAGAGCGCAGCCGATTTTGGACATTCTAAAAGAGAAGAACGTGAAGAACGTAACGTTTTTCCTGTCTTCGCCCTGGAGCAAGACGCATCCGGACATCGTCCAGAACATCGTGGACGGCGGCTACGAGATCGGCAGCCATGGTCATAAGCATGTGAACTACAGCCAATTGAGCGACGATGAAATTCGCAAACAGATCCAGACCGCCCATGGGATGCTCTCCGATCAAACCGGTAAAAGCCCGAACCTGATCCGAATGCCGAACGGCGACTTCGACAAACGGGTATTAAGAATCGCTGAAGACTTGAACTACAAGGTCATTCAGTGGGATACAGACTCGCTTGATTGGAAAAATCCCGGTGTAAACGCAATCGTGCAACGCGTCGTAACCAAGGCTCACCCAGGGGATATTATTTTGCTGCATGCGAGCGACTCTTGCCTGCAGACGCATGAAGCGCTGCCGCAAATTATCGATCAGCTCCGCGCCAAAGGCTATGAATTCGTAACCGTGTCCCAATTAATGAGTCAAACGGACACCAAAGGGCAAAGCGTCCAGGACAAGCAGACATGGAACCAAGTCGCTTGATTGCCGATGAAGCGCTAGTGGCTGCCCGCTTCGGCCTCAAGCTTCTGCGCCGCGCGCGGAACGCTTAAAATATGGTGCAAGCGCAAAATCTGATAAGCGTTGCACACGAAAATCGGAACGAGCGTAAACGTCAGCTGCGTCCAAAGCCCGCCTGACCGAAATCCGGGCAAGCCTTCGATCGTCGTTACGGCGATCATGAAAAACAAAGTCGGAATCCAGGCGCCGGCCGTCGTCTCCTTCACCTTGCGCCAGGCGACTGCAAGCGCACCGACCAACAGCAGCAGCGGCACGATCCAAAAAGCGGCGGGCGGAAACTCGCTATCGTGCGTCCAGTAAACAATCTCCGCCAGCACAAATAACGCGACAAAGCCTTGAAGCGCTACCCACAGGTACGGACGCTTGATAATGCTTCGGGCAATGTAATTGAGCATCAGGTACGCAAAAAAGCCCATATGCGCAAACGCGCCGAACGAAAGGCCTGCCAGCGCCATCATAATCACGTTAAACGTCCAGCCTTTTGCGCCTCCGATTTGAAAGTTCGGATCGCATACCATCATGATCACGCCGGTAATCAAAGCGGCCCCGCCGCCGATGAGAATCGTCGTGCCGAACAAGGTCATCCATTTGCGCAAATTCAATTGTATTCCTCCCCCGTCAGTACAAAAACATTTTACCATGTCCGTCCCAAAAAGCCATGAAGTCTTCCTTATAATCGACCCGCCGAAGTCGCATACTACGATCAAATTCCCGGAAAGGGTGATGATCGCATTATGCGGCTTCGCTTGTGGTGGACCGGCCTTGCCCTGACGGCCGTCATCCTGCTCTCTTCCTGCGGTCCGGAATCCAGCGCCAGCAGCGAGCAGATGAGCTATAAAGACGTCAAATCGATGGTGATCGACATCCTGGGCTCCCAGGAAGCGCAAGAAGCACTGAACAAAGCATCGACGGAAAAGTACGGAACCAGCTCGCTGCACGCGCAATCCTTGACCCCCTCCGACCAAGAACAGATTCGGACGGCCGTAAAGGACGTGCTGACCTCTTCCAATTATTCGAAGGTGCTTCGCGAAATCATGACCGACACGAAGTTCGCGGGCGAGTTTGCCAAGGCTGTCAGCAAGGACAACAAGCAAATCCATAAGGATTTGCTCAAGGATCCGACTTATCAGCAAGAACTCGGGAATGTGTTTAAAACCGGGGACATGAAAACCGTGCTATTCGAAACGACCAAGACGGCCGAATATCGGAAGCAGATGATGAGCGCCGTCGGCGAAGCGATCCAGAATCCGGTGTTCAAGCTGGAGCTCATGAAGATCTTGCAAGATGTCGTGAAGGAAGAGCTTACGCCGAAGCCCGAGCAATCTAAAGGCGAGTCCGGGAGCGGCGGCGGCGAAAGCGGAGGTCAAAGCGGCGGTGAAAGCGGCGGCGACCAGCAATCCGGCGGCGGCAGTGGCGGGCAATAGCGAAGAAAAAGAAAACAACCGTCGGTGCATGAGCGCCGGCGGTTGTTTTGTCCGTCTTATTTGCCGCAGCGGGCGATGACTTCATCCGCGAGCGCGAGATATTCTCGACCTGTCGGATGGTCCGCCTTGTATACGGAAGGGGAATAGTCGGGCTCCGAAGGGTGATTATCTGGTGCTCCCAGGGGAAATTGAGTGAGCAGCGACGTACGGAGCGTGTCGGCCAGCATGCCGCCGCCTCCTCTTCCGAACACGTAATCCCGCTCACCGTTTTTTTCGTACCAAGCCATGTTCTCGACAACGCCGAGGATCTCGTGCTCGGTCTTGATCGCCATCGCGCCGGCCCGCGCAGCGACGAAAGCAGCGGTCGCATGAGGCGTCGTCACGATGATCTCTTTGCTCTTGGGCAGCATCTGATGCACGTCCAGCGCGATGTCGCCCGTGCCCGGCGGCAGGTCAAGCAGCAGGTAATCGAGCTCGCCCCAAGCGATATCGGCAAAAAAGTTGCGCAGCATCCTGCCGAGCATCGGGCCGCGCCAGACAATCGGGCTGTTGTCTTCGACAAAGAAGCCCATCGAGATGACCTTGACGCCGAACCGCTCGATCGGCATAATTTTGTCGCCGACCTGCTCCGGCCGTTCTTCAATCCCCATCATGTCCGGCACGCTAAAACCGTAAATATCGCCATCGATCAATCCGACTCGCTTGCCGCGTCGTGCCAGCGCGACAGCCAGATTCACCGTCACCGTGGACTTGCCTACGCCGCCCTTGCCGCTCGCAATCGCGATCGATACAACCTCGCTGTCGGGACTAAGCAGCGGATGTTGTTCCATGCCTGCGCTGTGTCCTTTGACCGGCGCAGCCTCTTTCTTCGTTCCGGCCGCTGCCGCAGCCTCGGCTTGCCCGCCTTCGCGGCGCGATTGCGCTTCACTCTGCTCATGCTCCGTCATCGGCCGAATCCGCACATGAGGCTTGCCCGCATGGATGGCGGTCAATGCCATCACGATCTCGGATTCAAGTCGTGACGCAGTAGCGATGCTGTCCGGATGGAGCACGGCCGTCAGCGAGATCCCAGTGTCGCGGACGACGATGTCTCTAAGCAATCCCAAACGAGCAAGAGGCTGCTTCAAGGTTGGCTCTTCAAGCCCCTTTAGCGCCTCGATCACTTCTTCTCTCGTTGCCATTCGCGTTTCCAACCTCCAACCGTTGCGCGTTATCTTGAGTGTCTATTATAGCACAATCGCACCAGGCGAATGTGTATCGGACAGGCGACCGGCAAAGTCTCCAAGTCGGTAGCTAATGGATCGCTTGGGGAGCTGCGGATTTTCCCTCTCCTTCTACGTACCGGAGTATGCCTCTATAGAGGGCTGCCGCTACTTTCGTTTGATATCCCTCGCCCGCGAGCAGCCGCGATTCGCCTGGATTGGACAGAAATCCGACCTCGACGAGTGCCGTCGGCATCTTTAACGCTTTCAACAGGTAAACGTTATCCTTGGTAAGCGCTACGCGGTTCGTATTGCCCACAGACTCCCGGATCTCGGCTTGCACCAGTGTCGCGAGCCGTCCGCCCTCCGTGTTGGATGGGAAATAAAACGTCTGAGCGCCGGACCATTTGGCCGAAGGTACACTGTTCATATGAATCGTTAGCGCGATGTCCGGACGTTTGCCGGTTATGAATGCGGTCCGGTTGAGCAAGTCCTGGGTTTTGCGTTTGGAATATCCCTTAACGCCCGAATCCGCCAGATCATGATCGCCCTCGCGCGTTAAATAGACGATGGCTCCCGCCTGTTGCAAGTAATCGCGCAGCTGCAGCACGAGCGCCATATTGATATCTTTTTCGATCACGCCGTCGCGGCTCACCGCGCCTCCGTCCACGCCGCCGTGTCCCGCATCCAGTACGATCGTTTTTCCTGTGAGCGGCGTCTTTAGATAGCCCTGACCGCCAGTCTCCAGCGCGGGGATCTCCGCCCATAGCAAAATGCTGAGAAGCGCGACAAGCCCTGCCACGGCCGCGAGACGGACCGCTCCCTTGCGGGTGATCCAAACGATGATTCTTTTTGAATGCTTGCTGCCCGAATGACGCTGCCGCTCGTTCTGCCGCATAATAAAAACCACCCTGTCCATTTGATGTACGCTACATCTTATGGGACAGGGTGGTTATTTATGATCGTCCTTAACGGGCGGCCGTCTCGGCGGATGCCGACATGCCTTCGATCAGGATCTTGGCAACCTCGGGTCTGGAAAACTCAGGCGGCGGGCAGATGCCGTCGCGCAGCAGCGCGCGCACCTTCGTGCCGGACAGCGTCAGATGCTCTTCCTTGCCGTGCGGGCAAGTCTTGCTCGAAGCCATGTTGCCGCACTTTTTGCAAAAGAAGCTGTGCTCGAAGTACAGCGGCGTAATGCCGAGCTCGTCCGCCGAAAAAGTCTTGAGCAAATCCTGCGCCTCGTACGTGCCGTAGTAGTCGCCTACGCCGGCATGGTCGCGGCCAACGATAAAGTGGGAGCAGCCGTAATTCTTGCGGACCATCGCATGGAAAATGGCCTCGCGCGGACCTGCATAACGCATCGCTGCCGGGAATACGCCTAGGAATACGCGATCCTTCGGGTAATAATTCTCAAGCAAGGCCACATAAGAATGCATACGAACGTTAGCCGGCACGTCGTCGGACTTCGTCTCGCCTACAAGCGGGTTCAGGAAAAGCGCGTCGACGATCTCCATCGCACACTTCTGAATGTACTCGTGCGCGCGGTGAACCGGGTTGCGCGTCTGGAAGCCGACAACCGTGCGCCAGCCTTTTTCGGCGAAGATCCGCCGGGTCTCGGCCGGGTCGAAGTAATATTCGCCGAACTTCTCCGGTTGCGGACGGTTCAGCACCTGTACCGGTCCGCCGACATAGACGTTCGGACGCTCCATCAGCTTGACGACGCCGGGATGCTCCAGATCGTCCGTCTTGAACACTTGCACGGCTTCATGCTTCTTGTCCGGCGTGTAGATGCTCTCAATATCGACGACGCCGTATACGACGCCATCCTGTTCGCCTACCAGCGCCGCGCGATCGCCGATAGCCAGACCGGCCGCCTGCTCCTCGGTCACCGTCAGCGTGATCGGAATGCTCCATACCGTGCCGTCCGCCAGACGCATGGTGTCGACGACGCTCTTGTAATCCTGCTCGTTCAAAAAGCCTGTCAGCGGGCTGAAAGCGCCGACGCCGATGAGATCAAGGTCCGAGATCGTCCATGCGTTGACCTTTATTGACTTGAAGCCGCTCGCTTGAGCCAACAGTTCGTCCCTGGCGGCTCCTTCAAGCACGCGGTTGATCAAAGTGCCGCCATGCGGCTGAATCGTACTCATTAGATGTAGCTGCTCCTCTCGTAAGGCCGCTTATTTGTGCAGACCGCACTCGGTCTTCTCTTGACCTGCCCAACGTCCAGCGCGCGGGTCTTCGCCCGGCATGACTTGGCGCGTGCAATACTCGCAACCGATGCTCGGATAATAGTTGTCGTGAAGCGCGTTATAAATAATGTTGTTGGAACGAATGTAGTTCCATACGTCATCGTTCGTCCAGGAAGCGATCGGGTTGAACTTGACCAGACCAAACTTGGTGTCGTATTCGACCTTCTTCGCGTTGGCGCGCGTCGGCGCTTGATCGCGGCGAATCCCGGTGATCCATGCTTCGTATTGACCCAAAATGCGGGTCAGAGGCTCGACCTTGCGAATATTGCAGCACGCATTGGCATCAGCCTTCCAAAGCTCTGGGCCGTGCTGTGCTACTTGATCTTCAGGCGTAATGAGCGGGCTGACGCGAACGAACTCCAGGTTATAATAAGCCGCGAGCTTGTCGCGGGTCTCGTACGTTTCTTTAAAGTGGAAGTCGGTATCCAGGTAAAAAATATCGGTTTTCGGGCTGATTTTCTGAAGCATATCAACCAGCACGACGTCCTCTGCGCCGAAGCTGCAGGCAAACGTAATGTTAGGGAACGTCTCAACTGCCCAACGGATCACGGTCTCCGGAGAAGCATGCTCGAATTCTTCCGCTTTCTCGCGGATCAGCGCTTCTTTCTCAAGCAAATTCATTTTCACTACCCCCTGTTGACAAGTAGGTGATGCAATTCGATGCTTTAGTCTAAAAAATTATACGCTTCCTGATCGGAATATACAAGAATAAAATCGGCATAAAAAAGCCCCGACGTCGTCCGAAGAAGCCGTCGAGGCTTGAAAACATAGATTAACGCTTGGAGAACTGAGGCGCACGGCGTGCAGCCTTGAGGCCGTACTTCTTACGTTCCTTCATACGCGGATCGCGCGTCAGGAATCCGGCTTTCTTCAGGGAGCCGCGAAGCTCCGGATCAGCCTTCAGAAGAGCACGGGAAATGCCGTGACGGATCGCGCCTGCTTGGCCAGCGATTCCGCCGCCGTTAGCCAGTACGATGATGTCGTACTTGCCAGCGGTCTCGGTCAGGTTCAACGGTTGCTTAACAATCAGCTTGAGCGTCTCCAGACCGAAGTACTCGTTAATGTCGCGCTTGTTGATCACGATGCGGCCTTCGCCGGGCACGAGACGTACGCGCGCTACCGAATGCTTGCGTCGGCCAGTTCCGATATATTGCACTTGAGCCATTGGTAGGTCCTCCCTCTCGATTAACCGCGAAGTTCGTAAACTTCAGGTTGTTGTGCTTGGTGCGGATGCTCAGCGCCAGCGTATACCTTCAGCTTCGTTTGAAGTTGATGTCCGAGCTTGTTCTTCGGCAGCATGCCGTAAACGGCAAGCTCGATGATACGAGCCGGCTTCTTGGCGATCATATCGCCAGCCGTCGTCGTCTTAAGACCGCCCGGGTAGTGCGAGTGCGTGTAGTATTTCTTTTGTTGAAGCTTCTTGCCCGTGAGGACAATCTTCTCCGCGTTGATGACGATGACGAAATCGCCCGTATCGACATGCGGCGTGAATTCCGGCTTGTGCTTGCCGCGGATCAGCGCTGCGGCTTCGGTAGCCAGACGACCCAGCGTCTTGCCTTCAGCGTCGATGACATGCCACTTGCGTTCAACTTCGTTCGTCTTCGCCATGTACGTTGTGCGCATGTTACTTCCTCCTTCAATCCTGCTCTTATCCGTGATCGGCCTATAGGCCTCGTCAATTGCGTATCGGTCGGGAAATGCAAATGTTGCGATCGTCCGCTTCTGCGCCTCTATCTTCGGGAAGGAGAACGCGCGGCGCGCGACAGGCCGCTTGGCGTATTCTTCATCGGGGCCGTGGGAAGCCATGAAGAACACACAATGACTATTGTACATGATATTCCTGGGCGCCGCAATACTAATTCATGCATTTTAACGCATTAATTATAAGGCGGTTGCCAGTTCAATCCCCACTCGGGCCCATACGCCACGCTGCACATCGTCAGACCGTAAGGCACGGCCGTCGGACCGCTCCTTGCCCGGTTCTTGGCGGCGAGAATGTCGGCGATCTCTTGCGGCTTCCGCTTGCCTTCTCCGACCTGCAGGATCGTCCCGGTGATGATGCGGACCATGTTATAAAGAAATCCGTTCCCCGTAACCGTAATATGCGCGACGCCTCTTCCTGCCGCCTCGCTGCCATTTGCAGCCGTATCCACATGCAAGGAAGCTTCGTAAAGCGTACGTACATGATGCGGCTTGGTGGAAAGCGGCGAAGTGAAGGACGTAAAATCGTGCTCGCCCAGCAGATGCTGCAGCCCTTCGCGCATCGCGGCAAAGTTGAGCGGTGCCGGATGATGGAAGACGCGCTGCCGGGCGAATACGTCCGGGAAACGGAAGGAATTGATCGAGTAGCGGTAGGTCTTGCCTACGGCGCAGCGCCTGGCATGAAAATCCATGTCGACCTCGACGGCCGCATGCACGACGATATCGTCCGGCAGCCGGGAATTCAGCGCGATCGCCCAGCGTTCAGCCGGAATGCTTGACGTCGTCTGAAAATTAGCGACCTGTCCGAGCGCGTGCACGCCGGCATCGGTGCGACCCGAGCCCGTCAGCTTGACGCGCTCGCCGGAAAGCATACGAATCGCCTCTTCGATCTTGTCCTGCACCGTATTGCCGCCGGGCTGACTCTGGAAGCCGTAGTAGCCCGTGCCGTCGTAGCTCACGAGAAGCGCGATGTTGCGCATGCGCCATTCCTCCTTGTGACACAAAAAAAGGATGTGCCGAAAGGGTAGCATTCGGTCCATCCTTTTTTGAATTCAAAGCCCTGTTCGCCGTAGGCTATTTGAGCTTGGAATTCCTCCGCGTGAACGGACGCGCGCCTCCCGAAGGAGGGCGAAGCCGTTAACGCCGCGCAACGGCTTCTCATCTTGGAAGAGGTCGAAACCGATGCGCTGGATCCGCGGGATTTAAGCGCGGTCGACGAGCTCGAGATACACCATTGGAGCCGAATCGCCCCGGCGAGGTCCGAGCTTCAGGATGCGCGTGTAGCCGCCTGCGCGCTCCGCGTAACGCGGTGCGAGATCGGAGAACAGCTTTTGGATCGCGTCCTGCTCGCCGTTCAGCGTCTCGCGGCGCACGAATGCCGCCACTTGACGACGCGCGTGCAGGTCGCCGCGCTTTGCCAGCGTGATCAGCTTCTCGGCGATGGAGCGAACTTCTTTTGCTTTCGCTTCCGTCGTTTGGATACGTTCGTAAAGGAACAGGTCGGTGACCAGGTCACGGAAGAGCGCCTTCCGCGAGCTCGAATCACGACTCAGTTTCTGGTATGCCATCTGTTATTCCCTCCTTGTCGCTTGATGCGGTCTTGTCAGGTCTTCTATTCTTCGAAGCGAAGACCGAGACCGAGTTCTTCGAGCTTCTCCTGTACTTCCTCCAAAGACTTGCGGCCCAGGTTGCGGACCTTCATCATGTCTTCTTCGGTCTTGGTGATCAGCTCTTGAACTGTGTTGATACCGGCGCGCTTCAGGCAGTTGTAGGAACGAACGGAGAGATCGAGCTCTTCGATGGTCATCTCGAGCACTTTCTCCTTCTTGTCCTCTTCCTTCTCCTTCATCGTCTCGGTATCCTTGGCTTCGTCCGTAAGGCCGACGAACAGCGACAAGTGATCCGTCAGGATCTTGGCGCCCAGACTGACCGCTTCTTCGGGCCGGATGCTGCCGTCGGTCCATACTTCAAGCGTGAGCTTGTCGTAGTTGGTTACTTGACCGACGCGGGTATTCTCGACCTTGTAGTTAACGCGGGTAATCGGCGTGTAGATCGAATCGATCGGAATGACGCCGATCGGCTGATCTTCCTTCTTGTTGCGATCCGCCGGGACGTAGCCGCGTCCCTGTCTGGCGAAGATGCGCATGTGAAGACGCGCACCGGAAGCCAGCGTGGCGATATGCAGATCCGGATTAAGGATCTCCACGTCGCTATCTGCCCGAATGTCTCCAGCCGTGATGATGCCCTCGCCTTCAGCATCAATCTCCAGCACTTTCTCCTCATCCGAATGAATCTTCAGGGAGAGACGCTTGAGATTGAGGATGATCTCGGTGACGTCCTCAATCACGCCAGGAATGGTGGAGAATTCATGAAGCACGCCATCGATCTGAACCGATATGACGGCGGCGCCTGGCAGAGACGACAGCAGAATCCGGCGAAGGGAGTTGCCGAGCGTCATGCCATAGCCGCGTTCGAGCGGTTCTACCACGAAGCGTCCGTACCTCTTGTCTTCTTGAATCTCCACCGATTCGATCTTTGGCTTCTCGATCACAATCACAACCAAACCCTCCTTCAAAACGTCGCTGCGTTGCTGACGTTGCCGTTTGTTCGCCCCGTCCGGTCATCCGGGATGACGTACAGTCCCTCAACCAGTATAACCGAATTGGGCAAACCATGTAGTATGCCTAACCATTACAACCATTATTCACAAGTTGTTTTTGTTTGATACCACATAGTGGCGCATATTATACGCGGCGACGCTTCGGAGGACGGCAGCCGTTGTGAGGGATCGGCGTTACGTCTTTGATCATGCTGACTTCAAGACCTGCAGCTTGCAGGGAACGGATCGCGGCTTCGCGGCCGGCGCCAGGACCCTTGACCATGACTTCGACAGCGCGCATGCCGTGTTCCATCGCGGCGCGGGCAGCCGTCTCGGCAGCCATTTGCGCAGCGAACGGCGTGCTCTTACGCGAGCCTTTGAAGCCCATGTTGCCGGAGCTGGCCCAGGAGATCGCGTTGCCGTGCGGATCCGTGATCGTAACGATCGTGTTGTTGAACGTCGAGCGAACGTGCGCAACGCCGGACTCGACGTTTTTCCGATCGCGGCGTTTCGTGCGGACAACCTTCTTGCCTTTTTGTGCCATGCTGATTTATCCTCCCTTCTTACTTCTTCTTGTTCGCTACCGTACGACGCGGACCTTTGCGCGTGCGGGCGTTCGTTTTCGTACGTTGGCCGCGGACAGGCAGGCCGCGACGGTGACGGACACCGCGGTAGCAGCCGATTTCGATCAGGCGCTTGATGTTCAGCGCGATCTCGCGGCGCAGGTCGCCCTCGACCTTTTGCGTCTTGTCGATCGCATCGCGCAGACGAGCGAGCTCGTCTTCGGTCAGATCGCGGACGCGAGTGTCGGGGTTGATTTCTGCCGTAGCAAGAAGCTTCTGGGACGTCGTCTTGCCGATCCCGAAGATGTACGTCAGGGCGATTTCCACGCGCTTGTCGCGCGGGAGGTCAACACCACTAATACGTGCCATATGTTAGGAGCACCTCCTCTTAGCCTTGTTTTTGTTTGTGCTTCGGATTTTCGCAGATAACCATTACGTTACCCTTGCGGCGAATAACTTTGCATTTTTCGCAAATGGGTTTGACCGATGGTCTCACCTTCATGGTAATAGCCTCCTAAAGTGTGCGGCGGCGCTGATGCGCCTATGCGCGTCATGCTGCCGTCACGTGTGGTTCGGTAGACCGGAAGAACTATTTGCGGTAAGTGATGCGGCCTCGCGTTAGATCATACGGCGAGAGCTGGATCACGACCTTGTCGCCAGTCAGGATCCGGATAAAGTGCATCCGCAGCTTGCCTGAGACATGAGCCAGAATCTCATGGCCGTTCTCGAGCTTCACTCTGAACATTGCGTTCGGCAGCGGTTCGACGACCACGCCTTCCACTTCGATTACGTCCTCTTTGGCCACCGTCATTCTCCTTTCTCTTCAGCATGCGCTTCGAGCCGCCTCATGGCAGTGACGACGGTATGCCTAAGCTTGCCGTTGGTCACGCGTCCGGTGTCCCGAATGCTGCTTGCGACTTCGTCGCTCACGATGCCGACCGATTCGAGATGCAGCACGTTTTTGCGCTTCGGCCGGTCGAACCGGCGCTTGTCGCCGTCCGCGACGATCGCGAATCGTTCGTCGGCTAGGGCGATGACCACCGCGAGCTGACCTTCGTCTTTGCCGCGGCGGCTCCTCACGACTTCCCCGGGCGACAGCGATGGCGTCTCCGTCATGGCTGTCGCCTAGTCTTCCGCACGGGTCAGAATCTCGAACCCGTCCTCGGTTACGGCGATGGTGTGCTCAAAGTGCGCGCACAGCGAGCCGTCCACCGTCACGACCGTCCAGTTGTCCGAGAGGGTCCGCACGTAGCGCGAGCCCAGGTTCACCATCGGTTCGATGGCGAGCACCATGCCCGGCTTCAGACGCGGCCCTCTGTCGGGCACGCCGTAGTTGGGAATCTGCGGCTCTTCGTGAAGTTCGCGTCCAACGCCGTGTCCGACGTATTCCCGCACGACCGACATGCCCGCCTCTTCGATCACCTTCTGGATGCCGTGTGACACCGTGAACAGCCTGACATCGGGCTTCACAAGCGCAAGGCCAGCATACAGCGAGGCTTCGGTCACCTCGAGCAGACGCTGCGCGTCCGCGGAGATGGTGCCGACGCCGTACGTCCAGGCGGAATCGCCATGGTAGCCTTTGTACTGCGCGCCGATGTCGATGCTGATGATATCGCCCTCTTGAAGCACCCGGGGACCGGGAAAGCCGTGCACCAGTTCTTCGTTGACCGATGCGCAAATGCTGGATGGAAAACCGTTATAGCCTTTGAAAGACGGAACCGCGTCCTGGCTGCGGATGTACGTGTCGGCGATCCGGTCAAGCTCGGCGGTCGTCACGCCCGGACGCACAGCTTCTTTCATTAGCTGATGCGTCTTGGCGACGATCTCTCCGGCCCGTCTCATCAAGTTCAGTTCCGATTCGGACTTGCACACGATCATGGCCGGTTACCCTCTGAGGAGGGAGGAAATATCGGCCGTAACCGCGTCGATGTCCTTCTCCCCGTCCACTTCTCGGAGCAGCCCTTTGCCTTCATAGTAGGCAAGCAGCGGAGCCGTCTTGCTCGTGTATTCATCCAGCCGGGTGCCGACCTTCTCCTCCGTATCGTCGGAGCGCTGATACAACTCTCCGCCATCCTTGTCGCACACGCCCTCAACTTTGGGCGGATTGAACAGAACGTGATACGTAGCGCCGCAGGTCCGGCAGATCCGTCTGCCCGTCAGGCGCGCGAGCAAACGATCGCGATCAACCTTCAGGTTCACGACATGATCGATCTTCTTGCCGAGTCCGGCGAGAATCTCGTCAAGCGCTTCGGCCTGCGCCAGCGTGCGGGGGAAGCCGTCGAGCAGGAATCCCTTGTCGCAGTCGGCCAGGGACAGTCGGTCCTTGACGATGCCGTTGGTGACTTCGTCCGGAACGAGGAGGCCTTGGTCCACGTACTTCTTGGCTTCGACGCCAAGCGCGGTGCCTTCCTTCATCGCCAGACGGAATGCGTCGCCGGTCGAGATGTGCGGCACGCCGAACGAATCGACGATGCGTTCCGCCTGCGTGCCTTTGCCGGCCCCAGGAGGACCCATAAACAGGATGTTCATTGCCGTACCTCCTGAATGTCCCTCATTTTGAAGCAGCTTACTTATTGATGAACCCCTTGTAGTGACGCTTGATCAGGTTGCTCTCGACCTGCTTCATCGTCTCAAGCGCGACGCCGATAACGATCAGCAGCGACGTGCCGCCCAACTGAACCGACTTCGGAAGACCGAAGGCAGAACCGAAGATAACGGGAAGGATCGAGATGACAGCCAGGAACAGCGCCCCGGCGAGGGTGATGCGGGTAATGACTCTCATCAGATAGCCTGCCGTCGGCTTGCCCGGACGAATGCCTGGGATGTAGCCGCCGTTCTTCTTCATGTTGTCCGCGAGCTGTTGCGGATTGAACTGCACGAACGTGTAGAAGAAGGTAAACCCAACAATCAGCAAGATATAGAATACCATACCGAGCGGCTTGTTGTAGTACAGGTTGTTGATGATCCAGTTGGCCCAAGTGTGACCGGCCCAGAATTGGGCGATTGTGATCGGGAACATCAGGAGCGACGAAGCGAAGATGACGGGGATGACGCCCGCGCCGTTAACCTTGAGCGGGATATGCGTCGATTGGCCGCCATACATCTTCTGGCCGACTACGCGCTTGGCGTATTGGACCGGAATCTTGCGTACGCCCTGCTGGACGAAGATAACGCCGACAATGATCAACAGGATCACGATCAGGATGATGACCATCTTCAGGACGGCCCAGAAGATCTGGTCGCCGTTCACGAATTGGTCCTGATAGATCTCTTGGATATACGTCGGAATTCGGGAGACGATCGCCGCGAACATCAGAATGGAAATGCCGTTGCCGATGCCCTTCTCGTTGATCTGCTCGCCGAGCCACATCAGGAAGGCCGTACCGGCCGTAAGCACGATGGCGATCAAGATATAGGTCGCCGGCGACGGATCGATGACCATCTTCGCGCTATAGATACGGTTAAAGCCGATCGAGGTCGCGAAAGCTTGGATCAAACCGAGGACAATCGTTAGGTAACGGGTCAACTGCGCCGACTTGCGCTTGCCGATCTCGCCTTCTTTCGCCCACTCCGCAAGCTTCGGAATAACATCCATGGAGAGGAGCTGCACGATGATCGACGCCGTGATATACGGCATGATCCCGAGCGCGAAGATGGAGAATTGGAAAAGCGCGCCGCCCGAGAACGTATTGAGCAGGCCGAACAGCTCGTTACCTTGCTGATTGGCCTGTTCCAGCACGCTCTTGTCGATGTTCGGCACCGGGACAAAGGAGCCGACGCGATAGACGAGCAGTATGAAAAGCGTGAATAGGATCCTCTTGCGAAGGTCCTCGACCTTCCAGATGTTGCTCACGGTAGCGAACATTAGATCACCTCGGAGTTACCGCCGGCGGCCTGGATTTTTTCAGCAGCGGATTTGGAGAACTTGTGGGCTTTTACGGAGATAGCTGCAGTCAGCTCGCCGTTGCCCAGAATCTTGATGCCGTCCTTAGGGTTCTTTACGATCCCTTCGGAGAGCAGCAGTTCCGGCGTTACTTCCGTGCCGGCCGCGAATCCGCTCAGTTGATCCAGGTTAACAATCGCGTATTCCGTAGCAAAACGGTCGTTGTTGAAGCCGCGCTTCGGAAGTCTGCGGTACAACGGGTTTTGACCGCCTTCGAAGCCGGGGCGTACGCCGCCGCCGGAACGGGCGTTCTGGCCTTTATGACCGCGCGTGGACGTCTTGCCCATGCCGCTGCCGATGCCGCGACCGACGCGTTTGCGGCTGAACTTGGATCCAGTTGCAGGAGAAAGTTCATGCAATTTCATCGTTCGTCGCACCTCCTTGATTGATTTGCCTTGCTTTTGGCTATATAGCCTTATACTTCTTCGACGGTGATCAGGTGGCTAACGGTGTTAACCATGCCGCGGATCGCCGCGTTGTCTTCTTTGACGACCGTCGAATTCACTTTGCCGAGGCCCAGCGATTTGACGGTTTGGCGTTGGTTCTCAGGACGGCCGATCAAGCTGCGCTTGAGGGTGATCTGCAATTTCGCCATTTTAACCCCTCCTTAACCCAACAGCTCTTCCACGGTTTTGCCGCGGAGCTTGGCTACGTCTTCGGCGCGCTTCAGGCGGGACAGACCTTCCAACGTCGCGTTGATCATGTTCATCGAGTTGGAGGAACCCAGCGATTTCGTCAAAATATCGCCGACGCCGGCCAGTTCGAGTACAGCGCGGACAGGACCGCCCGCGATGACGCCCGTACCTTCGGATGCCGGCTTCAGCAGCACTTTGCCGGCGCCGAAGTGACCCGTAACGGCGTGCGGAATCGTTTTGCCGACAAGCGGAATGAAAATCAAGTTCTTCTTTGCGTCATCGACGCCTTTGCGGATTGCGTCCGGCACTTCGCTGGCTTTGCCGATGCCCGCGCCAACCCAACCTTTGCCGTCGCCTACGACGACAAGTGCGCTGAAGCTAAAGCGACGGCCGCCCTTGACGACTTTGGAAACGCGGTTGATCTGGACCATTTTTTCGGTAAGTTCCAGGGTATTAGGATCTACACGCAAGTCGTTAACCTCCTTGTTTGCGTAATATTAGAACTGAAGACCGGCTTCGCGAGCCGCGTCCGCCAGTGCTTGAATGCGTCCGTGGTACAGGTAACCGCCGCGGTCGAATACGATGCTCTCGTATCCCTTCGCCTTAGCGCGTTCTGCAACCAGTTGACCGACCTTAGCAGCCGCTTCAACGCTGCCGCCGTTGCCGATCTCGCCGATTTCCTTATCCAGCGTGGATGCCGATGCCAGGGTCACGCCCTTGACGTCGTCGATCAGCTGCGCATAGATATGCTTGGAAGAACGGAACACGGAGAGGCGCGGACGTTCGTTCGTGCCGCTGATCTTCTTGCGCACGCGCAGGTGACGCTTCAGACGGGCCTTGTTCTTATCGCCTTTGGTAATCATTCCGGGGTTCACTCCCTTCTCGCTTCGCTATCCGACCGGTCATCAGGCAACGGATCGCCGTGTGCCGGCCGAGTGCCATATCTTAAGCGGCGCGATGCCGCCTTTCATTACTTCTTCTTGCCGGCTTTGCCTTCCTTGCGGATAATGCGTTCGCCTTCGTACTTGATGCCTTTGCCCTTGTACGGCTCAGGCGGACGGACTTCGCGAATCTTCGCTGCGATCGCGCCGACCGCTTCCTTGTCGATGCCGCGAACCGTGATACGGTTCTGAGCAGGCACTTCGAATTCGATGCCGCTAGCAGCGACGAACTCGACCGGATGCGATTTGCCGACGTTCAGGACGAGCTTCTCGCCTTGCTTGCTGGCACGGTAACCGACGCCGACAAGCTCAAGGTTCTTAGCGAAGCCTTCGGTAACGCCGCTTACCATGTTGGCGACGACGGAGCGCGTCGTGCCGTGCAGGGCGCGGTGTTCTTTGTTGTCGGTAGGACGTTCGACGTTGATGACGCCTTCTTCGACAACCAGCTTCATGTCTTTATGCAGTGTGCGGCTCAGCGTGCCCTTGGGGCCCTTGACCGTGATGACGTTGTTGTCCAGGTTCACGTTCACGCCGTTTGGCACCTGGATGGGTTTGCGTCCGATACGGGACATTGGTACACCTCCTAACTTGTCGCTTTAAATTACCAGACGTAGCAAAGGACTTCGCCGCCGGCTTTCCCTTGACGGGCTTCCTTGTCGGTGATGATGCCTTTGGACGTCGAGATGATCGCGATGCCGAGGCCGCCGAGTACGCGCGGTACTTCGTTCGACTTCGTGTAGACGCGCAGGCCGGGCTTGCTGATACGCTTCAGGCCCGTGATGACGCGCTCGTTGTTCGGTCCGTACTTCAAGAAGATGCGGATCAAACCTTGCTTGTTGTCTTCAACGTATTCGGCGTCGCGGATAAAGCCTTCGCGCTTCAGGATCTCAGCAATTTGCTTTTTGACCATAGACGCAGGCAGCTCCACCGATTCGTGGCGGACGAGATTCGCGTTGCGAATGCGCGTCAGCATATCTGCAATGGGATCAGACATAACCATGGGGTAAACCTCCTTCCCGAACTAGGCTGATTACCAGCTCGCTTTTTTAACGCCAGGAATCTGGCCTTTGTATGCCAACTCGCGGAAACAAATCCGGCAAATTTTAAACTTTTGCAGAACGGAGTGCGGACGTCCGCAGCGCTCGCACCGCGTGTAAGCCCGAACTTGGAACTTCGGCGGACGTTGCTGCTTGATTTTCATCGACGTTTTTGCCACTTTGCTTTCACACCTCCCGTAGGGTACCTTGGCTTGGATAGCCAGGCTCGGCGGAGTTACTTCACGAACGGTGCGCCCAGTTGGGTCAGCAGTTCGCGCGCTTCTTCGTCCGTATTCGCCGTCGTGACGATGACGATGTCCATCCCGCGGACCTTATCGATCTTGTCGTATTCGATCTCGGGGAAGATCAGTTGTTCCTTCAAGCCGAGCGTGTAGTTGCCGCGACCGTCGAACGATTTGCTCGAGATGCCGCGGAAGTCACGTACGCGAGGAAGCGAGATGTTGAACAGCTTGTCGAGGAAGTAGTACATGCGGTCGCCGCGCAGCGTGACCTTCACGCCGATCGGCGCGTTTTCACGGAGACGGAAGCCTGCGATGGACTTCTTCGCACGGGTGATGACCGGCTTTTGACCGGCGATCTTTTGCAGATCTTCGACCGCTGCGTCCAGAACCTTGGAGTTCGAGACCGCTTCGCCGACGCCCATGTTGATGACGATCTTCTCGATCTTCGGTACTTGCATGACCGATTTGTAGCTGAACTTCTGCACCAGTGCAGGCGCGATTTCAGCGTTGTAACGTTCCTTCATTCTTGCTGCCATGTGTCACAGTGACCTCCTTTCTTTCAGGGATCGTATTAGTCGATTTCTTGGCCGGACTTCTTCGCGACGCGAACTTTTGTGCCGTTGTCCAGCACCTTGTAGCCGATACGCGTAGGCTTGCCGCTCTTCGGATCAACGTGCATGACGTTGGATACGTGAATCGGCGCTTCCTGCTCGATGATGCCGCCTTGCGGGTTCGTCTGGGAAGGGCGCGTGTGCTTCTTCACCAGGTTGACGCCTTCGATCAGTACGCGGTTTTGACGCGGGTAAGCGGCGATTACGCGCCCCTTCTTGCCCTTATCCTTGCCGGTGATGACGATGACGTTATCGTCTTTTTTGACGTGAAGCTTATTGTTGTGCGATTCCAGCACTTTTTTCAAACGGGGCATGGGTACACCTCCTTGAGTGTTTCTCCATGGACATCGGCCGGATTAAAGCACTTCCGGTGCCAGAGAAATGATTTTCATGAAATCACGTTCGCGAAGCTCACGTGCGACTGGCCCGAAGATACGGGTACCGCGCGGGCTCTTGTCTTCCTTGACGATAACGGCTGCGTTCTCGTCGAACGCGATGTAGGAGCCGTCTTTACGGCGTACCGAACGCTTCGTGCGGACGATTACGCATTTGACGACATCGCCCTTCTTGACAACGCCGCCTGGTGTTGCTTGTTTGACGGAAGCGACGATCAGATCGCCGATGTGACCGACGCGACGTCCCGTGCCTCCAAGCACGCGGATACACATCAGTTCCTTCGCGCCGGAGTTGTCGGCAACGCGCAATCTCGTAAACGGTTGAATCATCGTGAGGTCCTCCTTTCGGTGCTAAGGTGGCGTTTCTTACAGAATAACGGCTTTCTCGGTAACTTCGACCAGGCGCCAGTTCTTGTCCTTGGACAGCTTGCGGGTCTCCATGATCTTCACGGTGTCGCCGATTTGTGCTTCGTTGTTCTCGTCGTGCGCCTTGAACTTCTTCGTGTACTTGATCCGCTTATGGTACAGGCTGTGCTTCTTGTGCGTTTCGACAGCCACTACGATCGTTTTGTCCATCTTGTCGCTAACGACTTTGCCGATCTGAACCTTACGGTTGTTGCGTTCGCTCATGGTAATACTCCTTCCCGGAGGCGTCTTGGGCTCGATTCAGCAATTAGCTGATGATGCCCAGTTCACGCTCGCGCAAAATGGTTTTGGCCCGGGCAATCTCTTTCCGCAGTTCGCTGATGCGATGCGGGTTGTCCAGTTGGCCGGTAGCCAGTTGGAAACGAAGGTTGAACAGCTCTTCCTTGAAGCCGGAAACCTTCTGTTCGATTTCGACCGAAGTAAGGTTACGGAATTCACTGGCCTTCATTTGCTTCACCACCCAGTTCTTCGCGTTTCACGAACTTCGTCTTGATCGGCAGCTTGTGCGCAGCCAGACGCATCGCTTCGCGTGCGATTTCCTCGGAGACGCCTGCGAGCTCGAACAAAATCTTGCCCGGCTTCACGACGGCAACCCACTTCTCGACGTTACCTTTACCGCTACCCATCCGCACCTCGAGAGGCTTTTGAGTAATCGGCTTGGACGGGAAGATTTTGATCCATACCTTACCGCCACGCTTGATATAGCGGGTCATTGCGATACGCGCAGATTCGATCTGGCGGTTCGTCACCCACGAAGGCTCCAGTGCTTGCAAGCCGAATTCGCCGAAGCTTACTTCCGTACCGCCCTTGGCACGGCCCTTCATCTTCCCGCGGTGCTGCTTGCGGTGTTTGACGCGTTTAGGGACCAACATGCTTAGTTGCCTCCTTCCTCAGCTACTACTCTCTTCTTCTTGGCTGGAAGGACTTCGCCGCGGTAGATCCAGACTTTAACGCCGATACGACCGTAGGTCGTGTGCGCTTCAGCCGTACCATAGTCGATGTCGGCGCGCAGCGTGTGAAGCGGAACCGTTCCTTCGCTGTAGCCTTCCGTACGTGCGATTTCGGCGCCGCCCAGACGTCCGCTTACGAGGGTCTTGATACCCTTGGCGCCCATGCGCAGCGTGCGCTGCATCGATTGCTTCATAGCGCGGCGGAACGAGATACGGCGTTCGAGTTGTTGCGCGATGCTCTCGGCGACGAGGATGGCATCCATTTCCGGGGTCTTGATCTCGGAGATGTTGATGTGTACCTTCTTGCCGTTCGTCAGCTTCGTCAGCTGACCGCGGATAACTTCTACTTCGGAACCGCCCTTGCCGATGACCATGCCCGGCTTGGCAGTATGAATCGTGACGTTGACGCGGTTCGCGGCGCGTTCGATCTCGAAGCGCGATACGGATGCGTCCTTAAGCTTGGCCTTGAGGAATTCGCGGATTTTGACATCTTCCATAAGAAGCGTGCCGAAGTCCTTGTCGGCGTACCACTTGGATTCCCAATCGCGGATGACGCCGATACGAAGACCGACCGGATTTACTTTCTGACCCACACGTTATCCCTCCTTATTTCTCGGATACGACCAGCGTGATGTGGCTGGAGCGCTTGAAGATGCTGAACGCGCGGCCCTGCGAACGGGGTTGGAACCGTTTGAGGGTCGGACCTTCGTTGACGAATGCTTCGCTGATAACCAGCTTGTTGACGTCGAGCTGATAGTTGTGCTCTGCGTTAGCCACTGCGGAGTTCAGGAGCTTCTCCAGGATCGGGGAAGCCGAACGCGGCGTGTGGCGCAGAATGGCGATTGCGTCGCCTACCTTCTTGCCGCGGATCAGATCTGCGACCAGACGGACTTTGCGGGCCGGGATACGAATGTATCGCGCTACGGCCTTGGCTTCTTGTGCCATCGATGTACCTCCTCCCGTGTTGCGTTCGCCGGACGAAGCCGGCGCTTAGGATTTATCGTTTGCCGGTCTTCTTGTCATCGGCGGTATGGCCTTTGTACGTGCGCGTAGGCGCGAATTCACCAAGCTTGTGACCGACCATGTCTTCCGATACGTATACCGGCACATGCTTGCGGCCATCGTAGACGGCGAACGTATGACCTACGAATTGCGGGAAAATCGTCGAGCGACGCGACCACGTCTTGATGACGACTTTTTTGCTGGACTCGTTCAGCACTTCGACTTTCTTCAGCAGATAGCCGTCGATGAACGGGCCTTTCTTTAAGCTGCGACCCATGGGTAAATCCTCCCTTCAGCCCGTAATGGACTCGCCTTTACTTGCGGCGGCGTACGATGTATTGGCTCGAGGCCTTCTTTTTCTTGCGCGTCTTGTAACCGAGCGTCGGCTTGCCCCAAGGGGACAGAGGAGACTTGCGGCCGATTGGAGCGCGGCCTTCGCCACCGCCGTGCGGGTGATCGACCGGGTTCATGACGACACCGCGGACAACCGGGCGTTTGCCGAGGTTGCGGGAGCGGCCGGCTTTACCGATATTGATCAGCTCGTGGTCTTGGTTGCCCACGGATCCGATCGTAGCGCGGCACTGCTTCAGGATGCGGCGAATCTCGCCGGATGCAAGGCGGATCGTGACATAAGTCTCTTCCTTACCCAGCAGTTGAGCTTCGGTGCCTGCAGCGCGAACCAGTTGTCCGCCCTTGCCCGGCTTCAGCTCGATGTTGTGGATAACCGTACCGACCGGGATGTTCTCCAGCGGAAGAGCGTTGCCCACTTTGATGTCGGCGTCAGCGCCGGACACGATTTGATCGCCGACCTTCAGGCCTTTCGGAGCGACGATGTAGCTCTTCGCGCCATCCAGGTAGTGGATCAGAGCGATATAAGAGGTACGGTTCGGATCGTACTCGATCTGAGCGACCTTGCCCGGTACGCCGTCCTTGTTACGCTTGAAATCGATGATACGATATTTGCGCTTGTGTCCGCCGCCTTGGTGACGAACCGTAATCTTACCTTGGTGGTTACGACCGCCGCGCTTCGACAGCGGTGCAAGCAAGGATTTCTCCGGTACGTTCGTGGTTACTTCCTCGAACGTAGACATCGTCATCTCACGACGGCTTGGCGATGTCGGATTAAACTTTTTGACTGGCACTTGGTTTCCCTCCTTACTTTACGAAGATGTTAGACCGATGCTTCGAAAAATTCGAGCGGCTTGCTGTCCGCGGACAGCTGCACGATGGCCTTCTTCCATTCGGAAGTGTAGCCGGAGTGACGGCCGTAGCGGCGCGGCTTCGGCGGTACGCGCATCGTGTTGACGCTGACGACCTTCACCTTGAAGATCGCTTCGATCGCTTGCTTGATTTCCGTCTTGTTCGTGCGAAGGTCGACTTCGAAGACGTACTTCAGCTGATCGATGAATTCGCTCGTGCGTTCCGTGATGACGGGGCGCTTGATAATATCGCGAGGGTCTTTCATTACGCGAATACCTCCTCGACTTTAGCGACCGCGTCCTTCGTGATGATCAACTTGTCATGGACAAGAACATCGAGCACGTTGATTCCGTTGGCGGAGACGAACTTGACGCCAGGAATGTTGCGTGCGGACAGGGCCACATTGTTCTCATAATCGGCAGTGACGACGAGCGCCTTGCGGCCGACCTTGAGGTTGTTCAGAATGCCTTTGAATTCCTTGGTCTTAGGCGATGCCAGACTCAGTTGGTCCAGGACGATGATGTCGCTGGCGATGACTTTGCTGGACAGCGCGGACTTGATCGCCAGACGGCGAACCTTGCGAGGAAGTTTGAAGCCGTAGCTGCGCGGAGTCGGTCCAAAGACAACGCCGCCGCCCTTCCATTGCGGGGAACGGATCGAGCCCTGACGAGCGCGGCCGGTACCCTTTTGCTTCCATGGCTTACGGCCGCCCCCGCGTACTTCGGAGCGCCCTTTGGTCTTGTGAGTGCCTTGGCGCACGGCTGCTTGTTGAAGCACGACCGCGCTGTGCATGACCGATGCATTCGGGTTAACGCCGAAGATCAGGTCCGACAATTCGATCTCGCCGACCGCGCTGCCGCTCACGTTGTATACAGATACTTTAGGCATGTGGTAGTCCTCCTTTCTTGTTGAATCGGATTATTTCTTCACCGACGAGCGGAGTTTGAGGTAGCTGTTGCGAGCGCCCGGCACGGATCCCTTGATCAGGATAACGTTGCGTTCAACGTCGATCTTGACGACTTCAAGGTTTTGAACCGTGATCGTCTCGGAGCCGAGACGGCCGTGCATCTTCTTGCCCTTAGGTACGCGGTTCGCGTCGCGAATCGTAGCAAGCGAGCCGTTACCGCGGTGGTACTTCGAACCGTGCGTCATCTTGCCGCGTTGGAAGCCCCAACGCTTGATGGCGCCTGCAGTTCCCTTACCCTTCGAAATACCCGTTACGTCAACAAACTGCCCTTCGGCAAATACGTCAACTTTAACTTCAGCGCCGACTTCGAGTTCCGAAGATCCGCTAACTTCGCGGATGAAGCGCTTGGGCGCCGTACCGGCCTTCTTTGCATGGCCCGTTTCCGGCTTGTTTGCGAGCTTTTCGCGCTTGTCGGCAAAGCCGAGCTGCACAGCTTCGTATCCGTCGTTGTCGGAAGTTTTTTTCTGCAGCACGACGTTTGGCGTTGCTTCGATGACAGTGACCGGCACGACGCTTCCGTCAGCCGCGAACACTTGCGTCATACCGAGCTTACGTCCCAAGATTCCTGGCATGTTGACACCTCTCTTCTACTTCTTATTCACATCTGGATAAGTCTTTGTCGTGCTTATTACAGCTTGATCTCGATGTCAACGCCGGACGGCAGGTCCAGACGCATCAGCGCGTCGACCGTTTGCGGCGTCGGATTGACGATGTCGATCAGGCGCTTGTGCGTACGCATTTCGAACTGCTCACGCGAATCCTTGTACTTGTGGACCGCGCGCAGGATCGTGATGATCTGCTTTTCGGTCGGCAGCGGGATCGGACCGGATACGCCGGCACCCGTGCGCTTTGCCGTTTCTACGATCTTCTCCGCGGATTGATCAAGAATGCGGTGGTCGTAGGCTTTCAAACGGATACGGATTTTTTGCTTTGCCATAGAAAATTCCCTCCTTCATTCGCCCAATTTTGGAATCGGACATACTCCGTGAGAATACCCCGACAATCACCGCTCAGCCACCCTATGGCAAAGGGGCCGGGTGTGTCGGCAACCTCTCACATCATCGCACAGTCGCAGACCAACATTTATTATTATAGCGATTCGCCCAGGTCAATGCAACAAATTTTTAGGCAAATTGAAAACAAATCATGTGTCGCATCGCAAAGGGCGATTTTTATCCTGCTCGATCATACCGCCATTCAACGTGTTTCTTCTATATATAATAGCGATGGATACAAGAACAAGAAAAGCCGAACGCGTATGCGTCGGCTTCTCATTGATATCGCGGTTCGCTTAAATCCGAAATCGGCTGACCGCTTCGTTCAGCTCCGACGCCAGCGACCGGAGTTGTTCGGCCGAGCCTGCAATCTCCTGAACGGAGGCAAGCTGCTCCTCGGACGCTGCAGCCACCTGCTGCGATTCCTCGGTGGAGCGTTTGGCTACGCGTTCGAGCTCTTCGATCGAGGCCGCCACCTCCTGGCTGCCTGCGGACATTTGCTGGGAAGCGGCGGATACGTCCTGGACTTGGCCGGACACTTCTCGGATTGCCTGAAGTATCGTACGGAACGACTCTCCCGTTTGCGTCGCAAGCGCCGTTCCCGCCCGCGCTTCTTCCGCCGATTGCGACAAGGTCGACGCAGCTGCGGACGTTTTGGATCCGACCGCATGCAGAATCGTCGCGATCGCTTCGGACGATTCCTTGGAGCGTTCGGCCAGCTTGCGGATCTCCTGCGCGACAACGGCAAAACCCTTGCCTTGCTCGCCTGCGCGCGCCGCTTCAATCGAGGCGTTCAGCGCGAGCAAATTCGTCTGATTGGCGACTTCTGCGATCATGCTGACGATCTCCTGAATTCTCACGCTCGAAGCTTGCAGTTCTCCCATCATATCGCTGGCACCGAACACGTTTTGCTCGATCTGCCGCATTTGCCGTGCCGTATCCTCCAGCGTTTGCTCGCCTGACGTCGCCAGCTCGGCCGTACCGACCGCGAGTTCGGATAACGTTGCCGACGATTCTGCGATACGGCCGATCCCAATCGCGATCTCGGACATCGCACGCTGACATTCCTGCGAGCTCGTCAACTGCGCTTCGGCTCCCGAGGCCACAGTTTGAATGGACTCCGTAATTTCTCCTGTGGCGACAGCCGCTTGCGCAGAAGTATCCTTTAACGTGCGTGAAGCGGCGGTTACCTCGTCTGCCGTACGTTTAACGCTCCCCGTCAGATCCCTAAGGCTACGAACCATCGCATTAAATGATTCCGCCGCCTGTCCGATTTCATTATTCGAACTCACCGGCACTTGAACGGTCAGATCTCCCTTCGCTGCTTCTTGTGCGAGCGCGGCCAGTCGCTTGAGCGGGCGCAGCGCGTAACGCATAAAGAGGACAAGCAGCAAAATCGCGGCCACTGCGACCGCCACACCGATCCAGACCGCGCGAATCAAAATTCCTTTCATTCGCCCCTGAACCTTGCCGTAATCATAGTCGAGACCGAGTACCGCGACAACTTGTCCATTGCCGTTCTTCACCGGTCCCTGATAGGATATCCAAGTTCCGGCGTTATCCGTATAGGCATCGCTCAGCGAAGACTTCCCAGCCAAAGCATCCGTATATGCCCGTTTAAAATCCCCGGAAAGCATATAGTCGCTACCGGTATGAATACCGGCTTCGTCGAACGCTTGATTGACTTGAAGATGGACGACCTTCGTTCCTTCCGGCGTCTCTTCAGAAAACGTCGAGAAGTAATATGAATTGATCATAAGATCTCCGTCGGTCATGGCATTCAGCAATCTGCGCAATATGGCCTGATTCTCCTGGTCAGGCTCAGCTCCCTTTTCAAAAGCTTCGGCAACGGGCTGCAGCAGATTCGTATTGGCCGAGGCCTGCGCAGTGAGCCGATCGCCTATGGACATAAACTCTTTGTATGCAGCATCGCGCTGCGCGTTGTATTGAAGCCACGACATAATTCCAATCAACAGGATAAAGAGTACGGACAGCACAAGACTGCTTGTAAAAACCAGGCTTTTGCGAATTTGAAGTCTAGACAGATGGATGCACCTCGCCCTTGGATTTGTTTCTATTATAAGGGAGAAAGGTTAGAAATACATGTCATTTCTTGTCGAATTAAGACCGATATTGTCGTATTTTTTACAGACTTTGTTTACTGCAACAAAAAGAAGACCTTATCGAGCGCAGTGCCCGATAAGGTCTTCTCTAGGTAAGGCGAAATTACTTTTGGATGGAAGCAACAGCGCCGGCGCCAACCGTACGGCCGCCTTCGCGGATGGAGAAGCGAGTGCCTTCTTCAACAGCGATCGGAGCGATCAGTTGAACGGTAACGGTGATGTTGTCGCCAGGCATAACCATCTCAGTGCCTTCCGGCAGGTTGATGATACCCGTAACGTCAGTTGTACGGAAGTAGAACTGAGGACGGTAGCCCGTGAAGAAAGGCTTGTGACGGCCGCCTTCTTCTTTGGTCAGGACGTAGATTTGAGCCGTGAATTCCGTGTGTGGCTTAACCGAACCCGGCTTAGCGATAACTTGGCCGCGTTCGATGTCCTTACGGTCAACACCGCGAAGCAGTGCGCCAACGTTGTCGCCGGCTTGAGCGGAGTCAAGCAGCTTGCGGAACATTTCAACGCCCGTTACAACGGATTTGCGGGAATCTTCAACCAGACCGATGATTTCAACTTCATCGCCGATTTTGATCGTACCGCGCTCAACACGGCCCGTAGCAACAGTACCGCGACCCGTGATCGTGAAAACGTCCTCGACAGGCATCAGGAAAGGCTTAGCCGTGTCGCGTTCTGGTTGCGGGATGTAGGTATCGACTTGTTCGAACAGCTCAACGATCTTGTCAGCCCAAGGGCCGTCAGGATTTTGCAGAGCTTCACGAGCAGCGCCGCGGATGATCGGCGTGTCGTCGCCCGGGAACTCGTACTCGTTCAGCAGGTCGCGGACTTCCATTTCAACCAGCTCGAGGAGCTCTTCGTCTTCAACCATGTCGCACTTGTTCAGGAATACGACGATGTAAGGAACGCCTACTTGCTTGGAGAGCAGGATGTGCTCGCGCGTTTGCGGCATAGGGCCGTCAGCAGCGGATACAACCAGGATCGCGCCGTCCATTTGAGCAGCGCCGGTGATCATGTTCTTGACATAGTCGGCGTGTCCAGGGCAGTCAACGTGAGCATAGTGACGGTTAGGCGTTTCGTATTCAACGTGAGCCGTGGAGATCGTGATACCGCGCTCGCGCTCTTCAGGAGCCTTGTCGATTTGGTCGAACGCAACAGCTGCGCCGCCGTACTTCTTGGACAGAACCGTCGTGATGGCAGCAGTCAGCGTCGTTTTGCCGTGGTCGACGTGGCCGATCGTACCGATGTTAACGTGCGGTTTATTACGTTCAAATTTAGCCTTTGCCATGGATCTTTTCTCCTCCTTGTTAGTAAAGCCATTTTTATAGGGAGGACAAAGCCGGAGACCTCAGGCCCCGCGGCTCGTCCGAATGCCCGAAAACTTAAGCGCCTTTGCTCTTGGAGACGATCTCTTCCGAGATCGACTTCGGCACTTCTTCGTAGTGCGACAGTTCCATGGAGAATACGCCACGGCCCTGCGTACCGGAACGAAGGACGGTCGAGTAACCGAACATTTCAGCCAACGGCACCTTGGCGCGCACGATGAGCGCACCGTGACGGGTGTCGCTGCCTTCGATGCGTCCGCGGCGGGAGCTGAGCATGCCCATTACATCGCCCATATACTCTTCCGGAACAGTTACTTCGACCTTCATGATCGGCTCGAGCAGGATAGGATTACACTTGTCCTTGGCAGCCTTAAGCGCCATCGAGCCGGCGATCTTGAACGCCATTTCGTTCGAGTCGACGTCGTGGTACGATCCGTCGAAGATCGTCGCTTTGATATCGACGAGCGGGAAGCCGGCAAGTACGCCGTTCTTCATCGACTCTTCGATACCGGCTTGTACCGGCGCGATGTATTCGCGAGGTACTACGCCGCCGACAACCTTGTTCTCGAACACGAAGCCGGAGCCTGCTTCGAGCGGTTCGAACTCAACCCAACAATGGCCGTATTGGCCGCGTCCGCCGGATTGGCGAACGAACTTGCCTTCGACCTTCGCTGAAGTCTTGAACGTCTCGCGGTAAGCAACTTGCGGCTTGCCCACGTTCGTCTCGACCTTGAATTCGCGAAGCATGCGGTCAACGAGAATTTCCAGGTGAAGCTCGCCCATACCGGCGATAATCGTCTGGCCAGTCTCTTCGTCCGTATGCGCACGGAAGGTCGGATCCTCTTCGGACAGCTTCTGGAGCGCGATACCCATCTTGTCTTGGTCAGCCTTGGTCTTAGGCTCAACCGCAAGCTGGATAACCGGCTCGGGGAAGTTCATCGATTCGAGGATAACCGGGTTCTTCTCGTCACACAGCGTGTCGCCAGTCGTCGTGTCCTTCAGACCGACTGCTGCGGCGATGTCGCCGGAGTAGACGATGCTGATTTCTTGACGGCTGTTCGCGTGCATCTGCAGAATACGGCCGATACGTTCGCGCTTGTTCTTCGTCGCATTGACGACGTACGAACCGGAGTTCAGAACGCCGGAATAGACGCGGAAGAACGTCAGCTTGCCGACAAACGGGTCGGTCATGATCTTGAACGCCAGCGCCGAGAACGGCTCCGTGTCGGAAGAATGACGAACCGTCTCTTCGCCGTCTTCGGTCGTGCCCTTGATAGCAGGGACGTCGATCGGAGCCGGGAGGAAGTCGACGACAGCATCCAGCATTGGCTGAACGCCCTTGTTGCGGTAAGAAGAGCCGCAGACGACCGGGAAGATGCGAACATCTACGACGCCCTTGCGAAGAGCTGCCTTGATCTCGGCGACCGACAGTTCTTCCCCTTCAAGATACTTCGCCATGAGATCGTCGTCAAGCTCGGCAACCTTCTCGACGAGCTCAAGACGCAGCTCTTCGGCTTGGTCGGCCAAGTCGGCCGGAATCTCAACCGTCTTCGGATCTTTGCCGAGGTCGTCCTCGTACACATAAGCGACTCGTTCGATCAAGTCGATCATGCCTACGAACCCGTTCTCTGCACCGATCGGAAGCTGGATGGCAACAGCATTGGCTTGCAGACGCAAGCGCATGTCGCGGACAACGTTCAGGAAGTCCGCGCCGATGATGTCCATCTTATTAACGTAAGCGATGCGCGGAACGCCGTAACGGTCGGCTTGACGCCATACCGTTTCGGATTGAGGTTCTACGCCTTCTTTGGCGCTAAATACGCCGACAGCCCCGTCCAATACGCGCAGCGAGCGCTCGACCTCGACCGTGAAGTCAACGTGTCCCGGTGTGTCGATAATATTGATGCGGTGACCTTTCCATTGAGCGGTAGTCGCAGCAGACGTGATCGTGATGCCGCGCTCTTGCTCTTGCTCCATCCAGTCCATGGTGGCGGCGCCTTCATGCACTTCGCCGATCTTGTGGACACGGCCGGTATAGAACAGGATCCGCTCGGTCGTAGTCGTCTTGCCTGCATCAATATGCGCCATAATGCCGATGTTGCGCGTATTTTGCAAGGAGAACTCTCTAGCCATGCAATGGTCTCCTTTCGTTCCCTAGTGTCCGCGGGATTACCAGCGGTAGTGGGCGTACGCTTTGTTGGCTTCAGCCATCTTGTGCGTGTCTTCGCGCTTCTTGACGGCAGCGCCGGTGTTGTTCGAAGCGTCGAGAATCTCGGCCGCCAGACGCTCTTCCATCGTCTTCTCGCCGCGGTTGCGGGAGTAGTTGACAAGCCAGCGCAGTCCAAGGGACGTGCGGCGCTCCGGCTTGACTTCGATCGGAACTTGGTAGTTAGCACCGCCTACACGGCGAGCCTTAACTTCGAGCACAGGCATGATATTCTTGATGGCAGCTTCGAAAACTTCCATCGGATCCTTGCCGGAGCGCTCTTGAATCAGCGTGAACGCATTGTAAAGCAGCTGTTGGGCTACGCCCTTCTTGCCGTCGATCATGATGCGGTTGACGAGGCGAGTGACGAGCTTGCTGTTGTATACCGGATCCGGGAGCACGTCCCGCTTCGGTACTGGTCCTTTACGTGGCATCTGAGTTCCTCCTTTCCCCTATCAATGATAAAGCCGAAATGTTCCGGCAGAATTATCTTACTTCTTCACCTTGGCGCGCTTCGTACCGTACTTGGAACGAGCTTGCTTGCGGTTGTTGACGCCTGCGGTATCGAGCGCACCGCGAACGATGTGATAACGTACGCCCGGAAGGTCCTTGACCCGGCCGCCGCGAATCAGAACGACGCTGTGCTCTTGCAGGTTGTGACCGATACCCGGAATGTAAGCCGTGACTTCTACGCGGTTCGTCAGACGTACACGCGCATACTTACGAAGTGCGGAGTTTGGTTTTTTCGGCGTCATCGTGCCTACACGCGTGCATACGCCGCGCTTTTGAGGAGCGCTCAGATCGGTCTCGATGCGCTTCAGGGCGTTAAATCCCTTTTGCAGAGCAGGAGACTTGGACTTGACCACCTTAGGCTCGCGACCCTTGCGGACGAGCTGGTTAATTGTTGGCATGTTGCCACCCCCTTCCCATGATTGCCTTGCATGAAACTAACGGCTACCGGTTCCCGCGGCGCGAAGCCCACAGATCCAGGCGGTTCATTTTGAGAAAAACGAAAGGGTCCGCCCGCTGTACTCCCCATACGAGAAGCGCGGTAAGGTCCCGGTTCATGCTCTCTCTACTACCACGGCCATCGCCGTACCGACATCGATTCCGCACTGTCTGCCGAGCTCGCGCATGGTGCTCACCTCGTGTAAGGGAACGCCGCGTTGCTGGCATAACTGCGCGATGCGGCCGATCAGGCGCGAATCTGCATCTTGCGCGACATAGACGCCGATGGCCTTGCCTTGTTCTACCATCTTGGTCGTCTGCTTGGTGCCGACTTTGACGTTGTTCGCGAAATGATGAGCCATCAAGTCCATCAAAACAACTCCTACGAAACGATCAAAATCCACCACGTCGGGCACACACATAGGCTATCTTAACACCTTGGTCGGGCAGTGTCAAGGAAGCCTTTTACGCCCGTTTCATCGCGTCCAAGCGCTCTGAACGTCTACGGGTTGCAATCCTTTTCGCGGCATCTTTAATGATTTCAATAACTATCGCGCAGGGACGAAAAGATTCACGATCGTACAGGCAAAGGCGACAGCTGCGCGCCGGCAAATGGGCCACGCAGCTGTCTTGGCGTTTAGTTCGAAGGAAAACGCGAGCTTTCGGCTTCGCTATCTATTCTTCAGCCTGGCCCGCATAAAGATATATTCGGTATAGAAAGACTGCCGCTTCAGCCCTCGTCGCGTGTTCGGCGGGACGAATTCGTCCGTCATAGCCTTGAACCAGTCCGGCGGCCGCGAGTCCCGCTATTCCTTCGCGGGCGTAAGTAGAGATCTCGCCGAAATCCTCAAGCTCAGGCTGATGTCCGGCTTCCGGCGCTTCCATTTTGCCGGCCAACCGGAGCGCCCGCGCCGTCATCGTCATCATCTCCTGACGGGATATGACTGCGTTCGGCAGGAAGCGACCGTCTCCGGTCCCGTTCGCGATGCCGTTCTGCCGCAGAGCGCCGGCAGCCCGGTAGAAGTAATCCCCCGGCTTCACGTCGGGGAAGCTTGGCCGCGTATCGCCCGCAAGCCCCAAGGCTTCGACCAGCATAACGGCGAATTCGGCTCGCGTCACGCCGCGGCCCGGCTCGAAGGCCTGGCCGCCTACACCGCCGACGATCTCTTTTGACGCAAGCGCTTCGATGCTGTCGCGCGCCCATACATGGCGCTCCAAATCGGCGAAGCTCTTCTTCGAGAAGGCCACCCCGAAACGCGAGAAATGGTCTGTCGTGAAGACGACTGCGCCGCTCGCCTTGTCGTATCGGCCGTTAGGAATCGTGTCCATTCGCCCTTGGGCATCTACGTAATACGCAATGATGGCACCCGGCGTCCGGAGCTCCTCCTCCGAAGGCGCATAAGGAATCGCTACCGTAATCCTGGCTTGCGGGTTGCGCCATTCTTCGGATACCCCGTTCCGAAACAGGACGAGGTCGATCAGCGGTCTAACGCCCGCTGTTTGCGCAGACGGCTGATCGAGCCGCGACCGATCGCCCGGGGACACCCGGATCGCGATCTCTTCGCCTGCGTCCTCGACCTTCCGTTCCCGCTGCAGCATGTCGGAAGGGATGGTTACCGTGCCGAGCGCGGTTTTCACGGATACCCGGCGGCCTCCGTCCCCTGCGGCGAAAAAGCCGGCCGGCAGCTTTATTTTATAGGAATCGACGCCCGTAGTCTCCGGCAGCTCGATCAGGACCGATCGATTGCCTCCCGCGCTCTCCGAAGCGGCATCGAGCGCCTTAGCCAGCGCTGCCGAATCCAACGTTATGTCCAGTTCCTTCGCGGCGCGGTCGAGCATCGCCGTAGCGATGCCGCCCGGTACCGCCACCTGCTGCGTCGACGGCTGCTCAGTTGTTGACGGAAGGTCGGGACCTCCTGGATTCTCCGGATCAACGGAGCCGACGACCGTTACGTTTATAGAAGTCTCGAACGCGCCGTATACCGCCTTGACGACAGTCGTCCCTACGCCCTTCGCTTCCATCCATCCGTCCGGGCTCACGGACAAAATCAAACCGTCGTAGTCTTCGTACCTGATTCCCGCGGATGCAGCCGTCACGTCCCGTTCGCTACCGTCCGACATCGCCGCCCGGATGGCCAACTGCACCCCATCCTGGCCGAGCGTCATCGTCTCCGTCGGCCTGGCAGCCGAGATACCGGTCGCCACGGGCGCCGCGGCGTCGGTGCGAATATGATCGATAAAGAAATAACCGCCCCAAGGCCCCGAATAATGAGCCGTATCCTTGCCTCGATAAGAGATCTCCAAGCGCTTCACGCGATCGCGCTCCGCGAACGCGGAGATGTCCGCGGACACGGTCGTCCAGCTGTCGCTCGCGATCTGCCGTTCGACCGCAAACGTCTCGCCGCCCTCCGACGTCAGCCTGATGCCGGCGATGTACGCCGAAGACGTACCGCCCCAGCCGAAGATGTCGAAGTCGATCTTACCGTATGGGCTCAGGTCGACCGGCACTTGGAACGTCTTTGTCACTTTGCTCTCGGTCGTCGCGATTTTGGCGGTCTTCGCCGCCTCCAACATATAGCTTCCCTGCTTCGCCGCACCCGGCGTGCCGTTCGAGGAGCCCCTTTTCACCGCCCCGACAGCGGAAGTCTCGGCCCCTGCGATCCACCCGTCCTGCACGCCGCCCTCGAAGTCGCCGAACACGAGGCGGTCGCCGTCCCGCTTGTAGTCCGGCACATAGGCTTCGGTCAGGTCGAATGCGAACGTCTGCCCGTCCGCCGTCACCTCCAGCTTGCCCTTCTGACCCGCGACGGGCACGATGCCGGCGACGATCGCTTCGATCCGCTCGTCCGCGCCGGGCTGCACGGACACCTGCGCGGCGCTCCGGTCGAGCGCGACGCCGCCCACTCCCTTCAAGCCGATCGCGCCCGCAAAGACGCGGTTGCCTCCGTTATGCACGGCGATCGTGAGCTTGTCGCCTGCCTGTGTCTGTCCCGGCCGCGGTAGCGGATCCAGCGCAACAGACACGCTCGAGATCGCCGCAGAAGCGGCCAGGGAGACGTCGTCCACCTGCAATGCGCCGTTCGTCCAGGCGACTTTTTCTGTCGGCCGCGCCCATATTTTGATGCGATCGACGGCACCGAGCCCCTCCCAGCCGGTCAGATCGATCGCCACGTCGTTCCAGGCCTCGGCAGGCGCGACAGCCGAGCCTTCGATCACGCGATTGCCGCTGTAGGCGCGGATCATGAACTCCGCCTTGGCGCCGCTCCCGATGCCGCTGGCCTTGACCGACGCCCGCACGACCGGCGTCGCCGACAGATCGATCGGAGATGCGAAGCTTCGGGTCACGCCCTTGAAGTCGCCGCGATACGTCCCCACGACGCGAGCCTTCAGGCTGGACGCGCCCGAAGCATGATCCGCCGTGTCCCGCTCCGCGCCCGACACATTGTCCGTGCCCTTCCAGCCGTCCGTGTCGGCCTCGAAGTCGCTGAGCGGCGCTTCGCCTTCAATGCCCGACGCCGCGCCCATCTTCGCCGTCTCCTGGGCCGGCTTGTGTTCCAGCTGCGCCGGATCGAAGCCGGGAATGGCCTCCGCCCAGTCGGAGACGCCAATGATCGCCTTGGCGAACGCCGTCGCCTCCAGCGACTGGACGGTATCGATCCGCTTGAATACGTCGTAGATCGCCTTCGGCTGGTCCGCCTCCGCGATCTGTCCCTTCATGTTCGTCCACAGCCCGAGATTGAGCCCGCCTTCGCCCGCATGGTCCACATGCCTGTGCAGGATGAAAGCGTCGATTCCCGTCAGCGACTTCACCTTGTAATAGGCGTAGGCATACGCCGCAGCCTGTATGCGCTGCTCCTCGGGCGTATTGCCGCCGCTGTGGAAGCCTTGCTCGGACAGGATGACGTGGCGCTGGGCGCCCTCGTACGTCATCGAAGCCAGCTGCAGGTATTGCGTCAGCACCTGCAGGTTTTTGAAGGTGATCCGCTGCGTGTCGAAACTGTCGGTCGCCGTCGTGTCCTCCCACGTTTTCGGATCGAACAAGTCCTCCGGATACGGATGGAAGGCGACGTTCCACGCATAGTCCCCGCCCTCGCGGGCCAGCTTGGCCAGCGCGTCCACGAGCGCTTTGTTGCTGTAGATCCATTGCGAGTCCGGCGATTGATAGTCGTTCCAGAAGTGATCGAGCGAAAGGTACACCCTGCCGCTCGCGTTCACGCTGCGCACGATGTTGTAGGTCAGCCGGAGCTGGCGCTCGTACTGCTTCACGTATTCGCCCAGCAGCTTCGGTCCCATGTTGTTCCACACCTTATTTTGCCCCACCTCGTTGCCGACGATATAGCCCGCCAGCCTGCCGTAGGCCCGGTCCGCGCGCGAATACCGTTCCGCGAGGAAGCGGGTAATCGCCGCGTAGTATCGGACGCCCGTCTCGTTCGTCAGATTGGGAGCGAACACGGTTCCTTCCGCCGTGGCGTCGGGATGAACGATGTCCTTGTTGGGCGAGTCGGGATCCGTCATCCCTGTACGGTACAGGATCAAAATCGCGGTCACGGCCATTTGATTGTCCGTCATCGATTTGATCTGGCTGTCCAGGCCGTCTACCGCGGTTTTTCGGAAATAATAAGTATGGCCCTCGTACGAAAAAGGAATCGAGGAGGCGCCGTGGTCGGTCAGCGTCAGCATTTCGTTGTACGCGATATTGATCGCGCCGTGCCGCACGCCCAGTCTCTCCGCGTCTGCGGGCAATTGCACCTGCAGCCCCTTGATGCTGTCGGTGACCGGGTAAGGCTCCCGGTTCGCGGCCAGCGCCTCCGGATTGGTCACGTACTTCGGCCCGTCCACCAGCGCGAACTCGCCGCCGTCCTCCAGCACGGCGACGAATTTGTCGTATGCCCGGTTTTTGTCGCCTTCGGCCGCCGGGAACGACAGGCTGAAGGCCGCTTCCGCAGCGCGCTCCGAGAGCGGCGTCATGGACGTGTAGTCGACCGATTTCTCGTCCGCGTAAAGGGGCAGCTCGTAAATGCCCACCTTCGCGCCCGGATGGGCGGACAGATAAGCGGCGTCCACGCTCCCCTCCGCTGTCGCAACCGGCGGATCGCCGGCGATGTTCAGACGCTCGAGCTTGCCTTGATACGCGTAATCGTCCACGTTGCGGAGCGCAAAGCCGATCTTGTCGATGTCCAGCGTCTTATCGGCCGCCGCTCCTTCCGGATAAATGCGGATGCGGTCGACGATGCCTTTCCATAGCGGGCTCGCCATCACCAATTCGTAATCCGCGAACGAAGCCGCGTCCGAGACCGGGAACGATTGCGACTTCGCCTCGTCCCAATTCGGATCCTCGCGCGTCGTCCAGGAGATCTTGAGACGCGAAGCGCCTGTGTCGCCGGCCATGCGCAGCAGGACGGCATTGCGCTTCGCTGCGTCCAGGGACAGACCGGGCGACTCGAGGTACGATCCCGCCGGGTCCGTTACCGTATAGATCAGCGAACCCGACGCAGCCGACTGAACGGCCGTTCCCGACGAGGCGACGAAGCCTTCGGCCGAGCCCGGGATATGAAAGTCCAGATCGGCGGCCGCCGTCGCGGCGAGCGAATCGATCTGCAGCCTGCCGTCCCAATATTCGTAGCCGGGATCCCCCGGGGACATGCCCGCCAGATCGTAATTCTTCATAAAAGAGATCGACATCCCGTCGATGCCGGCTCTGCCGCTCCATGCGCGGATATCGAAGTAGACGACGTTCCACTTGTTGGCCGCGATCCCGGCTATCGCCTCGAACGTATCGTCGCCGCTATGCAGCGTCAGCTTCACGAAGAAGTCGTCCTGCTTCCAGCCCCAGATGTCGACGGCGGCGGCGATGAAGTTCGCGTCCGACAGGTCGAGCGGCTCGTCGAAGACGCGCGAGACCGTGCGCCATTCGTATGCCTTGACCTTGCGGGGCATCACCTCGAGCGCACCCGCGCCCTCGAACGGCGCCCCCGGCGCGTTCAGCAGCGTGCCGGTCACGCTCGTCTTGTCCACGTTCGGGCCGGGCGTCCACAGCGCCGCTTGCGGCGCATCGTTAAAGTCGTTAATCATCCGCAGCGGATAGATGGCATGTCCTTGGTAGGCATCCTTCTCCGTCAACGCCGGCTCGTAGGCGCCGGCCAGCGCGCCTGACCCGCCGACCAGTTGGACCAGCATGGAAGCGATCGCAATAATGATGATTGCAGTCGTTCGAAATAAGCGATGTCGCATAAAGTCTCCCACCTTTGTTTTAGTCGGAAGCGCGCGCTCCGGGCGGCCCGCAAGCCGCAGTCGGGGTCGCGGTCGGGGGCAGGGTCGGCCCGGAGGCACGCTCTTTCGCATGGTTAAGCGCCGAAGCCGATCTGATCGACCTGATACTTGGCGTTCCAGAGCGCCGTCGAATCGGTACTGAACCATATCTTGATCTTGTCGACGCTGCCCTTGTATGGCCAAGCGCCCGCGTCCATCGAGAACTTGTTCCATGCGTTCGGCGTCATCATCGCCTTGCCCTCAAAAATATGCTTGCCACTGTAGAGACGCACGGTCACCTTGTACTGAGTGGCGCCCGGGCACCCGCCGTAGGCGTCGATCGCGAACTGGAACTTCGGAGCGGCAGTCGCGTCGACAGGCGCGGCGAACGTCTTCACGATGCCTTTTTCCGCCCGCGCGCCTCCGACGCCGTCGCCGGCCGTCGCCGTGTCCATCGTCACTTCCAGCGACCTGGCCCCCGCGAACGGCGTTCCGGGCGCATTGGCGAAGCTCGACGCGGTGGCGACGGACGTGGCATATTCGGATGCCGTCCATCCGTCGGACGACGTCTCGAAGCCCGATACGGCCAGAGAAGGCGCGATTGAACCGACGGCGGACAACGTTCCGGCCGCGGGGGGCTCGCGGTCGGCGAGCTGGGCGGCATTGTAACCGGGAATGACGCTCGCCCAGTCCGAGATGCCGATGATGCTCTTGGCGAAGCTCGCGACGGCTGCGGACTCGCTCGTATCGATTTTTTGGAAAACGTCGTAGATGTACTTGGGATCTTTGGGAGCCGATGCGGCCGATTTGGTCGGATCGCGCGTCCACAGACCGAGATTCAGCCCGCCCTCCTGGCCGTGGTCCACGTGCCGGTGCAGGATGAACGAGTCGATGCCACCGAGAAATTTGGCCTTATAATAGGCGTACACATAAGCCGCTGCTTGCGTTTTCTGGTCGGCCAGCGAGTTGCTGAGCGAATGGAAGCCCTGTTCGGACAGGATGATCCGGCGTTTGCTCCCGTTGTACAAGTAATCGGATGCGCCGATGTAGCCGGTCAGCACCTGCAGGTTTTTGAAATTGATGCGGAGCGTGTCGGCGGACGCCGTCGCGGTCGTATCGTTCCACACGGTCGGATCGAACAAGTCTTCCGGGTACGGATGGTAAGCGATGTTCCACGGAATGTTACCCTCCGCCCGGATGCGCCGGTTGAACTCGTCGAGCAGCGCCTTGCCCTTGTACGTACGGAGGGCGTCAGTCCCGACGCTGCCGTTCCAGAAGTGATCCAGCGAGATGTACGTCCGGCCGTTCGCGTAATATTTTTTGACCGCCGTCTCGGCAATGCGGTAGGCGCGGGCGTACTGTTCCACGAAATCCTGCAGCGTCTTTGATCCCATATCGTACCAATAAGCCTGCGAGTTCACCTCGTTGCCGACGATGTAATTGACCGCCCGCCCGTACTGTTGGTCGGCTCTCGTGTAGCGGCTCGCCAGAAACTCCATGCCGGCCTTCCAGTAACGGATGCCGTCTGCGTCCGTGACATTGATGGCGGCGACCGTCCCGCTGCCCGAGAAGCCCGGGTGCGTCAGCTTAGCGGTGATCGTCCCGCTGCCCGGATACAAGATGAGGATCAGACTGACGACGACGCCCTCGTCGGACAGCGTCTTGATGTCGCGATCCAGCTGCGTCACATACGAAGCGTTCAAATAATAGGTCGTTCCGTCCAAAACAAAAGGGACCGCGCCCGCCGCGCTGTCGGCGAACAGCTGGTTGAACGCGACATTCAGCGCCGCGTGGCCGATGCCGAGCTTCTGCGCGTCGTCGATCGTCTGCACCTGAAGTCCTTTGATCGAGGCGGCTGTCGGAAAGGCGTACGCATTGGCCGGCGCCGTCTGCGAGGTGATGTAAGTTGGGCTCGCAACCAGCTTTTTCGTGGCATGGTCGACGACGACGAACTTGGAATACACCTTGTCCCGGGAGCCGCCGTATCTCGCTCCGCTCAGCGCGAAGCTCGCGACGCCGCCGCTCGGCGCGACGGATTGCGTGGCCATGGCCGTATAGGAGGCGGTCATATCGTACTTTTCATAGGGCTGAAGCTCGATAAGGTCGAGCTGCGCCGACGAGGACGTCGCATACGTGCCGGATACGTCGATCTGCGTCGCCGAAGCCGTCGCTTGACCGATCGAGCCGAGATAGACGGCGGGATAGGCGGAAAAGCCAACGTTGTCCAGCTGATGCTTGCCGGCCCAGTTCGTCGCGAAGGTGACGGAGCGATAGGCGACCTCGATTTTCGTAATGGCCGTTCTGTAGCTCCACCCGCTTAAGTCCACGCTGAGCTCGTTCCAGCGGTCCCCCTGAATGGCCTGCGTGGATACGAACGTCTGGCTGTTGCTGTAAAACGTAATTCGCGCTTCGAACTGGGTGTTGGACGCGTCGATGCCGTAGGTGTTGAACGCGCCGTGGAAGTAAGGCACGGACGAGACGTTCAGCGCCGGCGAAAAATCGCGGTACACCGACCGCCAGGATGTGCCCGGCACGCCCGCCGTCGTCAGCTCGGCCATCCGGTTGCCCGCATACGGCGTCGTCGGCGCGTTGGCGCTGCTCGCCACATGGGAGAGCGCGGTCACGTTGGCTCCCCATTGCCAGCCGTCGGTGCCGCCTTCGAACCCGCCGATCTCGGTGTCCGGCACGGCGGCCGACGCCCGTCCTCCGTCTCCGGCAGGCAATAAAGGCAGCAGCAAAGCCAGGCAGACCGTCGCGGCCAGCCACCTTTTGGATATAAGCTTCATCACAAGCCTCCTCTTGATCGTGCTATCTATATAAAAAGAGCAAGCCGGCATCGGAAAAACCAAATGCGACTTGCTCTTGCGCGATCTTGGCGCCAAGCTGCGGCATGCGCGGCACGGTACTACTTACTGTACGGATCAACGGCGCTCGACGGACAGCCGCACGCCCGACAAGCCGCAGGATGCAAACGAATAGGCTGCGCCGGGAGGAGGGCCTTCGGCCGGTCCGCTTTTCCACATCCAGGGCGAAGCGATTCGCGCTGGCGGATCGGCGTGATGCGGTCCCCATACGTTCTGCTGGGTGGCCGACACGACGACGGACAGCCGGTTGATCCCGGGGGACAGCAGCGAGGTGACGTCCGCGGCGGCAGCGCCCATATGGATCGGCAGCCTGCAGCCGTTGACGCGTACATGCGCCGCTGCCCCTTGCAGCCCCACCGGCCGTACCACGTATTGATTGAGCGCGAGCGCCCCTGCGTCCGCCTCAATCGGCTCCAACTCGTATTCCACCTGTCCGCCGTAGAAGGGCAGTCCCTGGTGCGTCCAATCGCCGGACGCGAGTCTTGGCATGCCTGCCGATATGCGAAATCCCGCTTCGCAGGGCGCTACCGAGAAGTCGCCCAGCACATAGGCCGGCTCTAGCTCCAGAAGCGGATCGAAATCGGGCGCGGTCAGCTTCAGTACGTTTTCGCCGGCCGAGAGCGCGTCCGCGAGATCGTAAACGGCGAACGTGCGGTCCATCCATTGCTCCGATGGAGATGGTGCAAGCGTCATGCCGTTGACTTCGAGCCGCATCCGGCTTCCCTGCTCGACGCCCAGCCGGATACGCGCCGGAACCGCGTCGACCGCGAGGCGGAACGCTGCCTCGAAGCCCTGCGCGCTTGCGCTCGGCGCCCGCTCCGCGATGCGGCGTTTGTACTGCACGGCATTGTCCCACGGATTGCCGTCGAAGCCGTTCTCCCGGTAGAGCAGCGGGCACGCCCGGTACACGGACACGCCTTTCATCTTCAAGTGCCGGCTCGTCACATCCGAATAGTCGAGCATCAGCGCGTTTTCGCCGAGAGGAACGATACTTTGGATCGGCAGGCTGCGGTCGGAACCGATCTCCGGCTCAACGGCGGACACGCCCCGCGCTTCTAATCCTGCCTCTGCCCAGCCCTCATCGCCGATTGAGGCCTGCCGCTCGGTCCGCGCCGTGAACGGCAGTGCCGAGGCAATCCGGCTTATCGCAGCTTCGTTATCCAGCAGCAGATAGCAGCAAGACTCCCCTTGCTCCAGCCTCAGCTCCTGCACCTCCCCTGCAGCGGCTGCCGGGACGGCCGTCCCGCGCAGCAGATCGAGCCTCATCGCCGCCGGCGAATGCAGGGTCATCTTCACGGTCAGCGGCTCCGGCGCGCTATAGGCCAGGAACAGCAGCCGCCCCCCATCCGGAAGCTCGCGCGACTGGACGGCGAGCCCCCTGATCTCAACGGCATCGGACGCATGGATCGAATCGGTCCCTTCGATCGCCGCGTCCCCGCCGCTTGTGCCGGCCAGGCTCAGCCCGTACCCGCACCGCCGTCGGCTGTTCGCCGACCAGGCCGCGATCAACGCGTCCGCGGACGCGCGGACGAACGATTCGGGCCGCCGGGCCGCCAGCGCCGCCAAGGCGTCGTCGCGCCTGCCGTCCACGTAGTCCGGCATGCGGTCCCCCAGTACGCGCACGATGCCTCCCGCGGCGGCATACGCTTCAAGCAGTCTTACCGTCGAACGCATCGCCGACTCCATGCCTGCGGGTAGAATGACCTCGTCGTAGCTCGCCGTGCCGACGACCCATCGGCCGTCCGCATCGATTCGGCCGTGCCGCGCCATGATCTCCTCGTCGCCCAGGTCGTAATCGATGCCCGCATCCGACAGCCGCTGCAGCAGCGTCTTGTACGACGTCACCATCTCCTCGAAGGGGTGGCCGGCCGCTTCCCAGCTCGTCGTGGCGGGATACAGATAGGCGGTCCGCGTCGGATGCAGCAGCAGGACGCGCCGGTCCGCCTTCCCTTGGGTCAGCGCAAGCTGGGCTCTCGCGATGTAATCCGTCAGCTGTCTCAGCTCATACTGCCACGGCAGGCGCCAATCGAACGATTGCGGATGATCCCGCTTCCTCGCGCCGGCGAGAGAGGCGGCCGTCAGATGCGGATTCAGGAAGTCGATGCCGTGCGCAAGCAGCCAGTCTCCGATCCGCTTGAAATCCTGCGTCGAGGCGTCGAAGCCCCCGGCGCCGAATGCCTCGCACAGCGTCCGCGCCTTGCCGAGCTGGCGAGAAACGCTCGCCGCCTCGCGCACGGTGACGAGGAGGGAGTCGGTACCGTCCGCCGCCAGCGGGCTGCACGTCAGGAAGTCGATCCCCGGCCAGTCCATGTATTCGTAGAGCGACATGATGCCCGGAGAAAAGCGCACCCACGGAATCGGCCATTGATGCTCGAGATAGTGTCCCGTAAACGCCAGGCCGTTCGCCCGGCACCACTCGCCCAGCGGGATGACATAGTTGTCGCGCCAGAGCTCGAACATGATCCGGTAATAATCGGCGCGTACCTCCTTCGCGTCGCGCAGCTCGCCCGTACCGTCTTCGACGTCCTGGAACAGCAGCGGCAGATGCGCGATCAGATCGTAGCCGGTGCGGTCCGCGAACTGCGCGGCGAACCAATAGGAGAACGGGACCGCCGTCTCCGCCTGGAACAGGTTGCCCGGCGACACCTCCGGCTCGTCGGTGAACACCGCCGGAATCGTCTTGCCGAAGCTGGCGCCGAAGCGCGCCTTGTAGCGCTCGTGCGTCCGCTCGATGAACACGCGCGCGACCTCCGGCCGCAGCAGATCGACGTAGGCGAAGCCGCCCAGCCAGCCGTTCGTCTCCGCGGCGCGCCAGTCGTAGACCAGGTAGGAATGGCCATGCTGCCCCCATTCGGACGAGGGCATCCCGTCCAGACGGCGGGTCAGGCGGATCGCGCCTGCCGGCGTGCGCTCGAACGCATACGCCGCGATCGGCTGCCCGGGACTGGATAGAAAGTGCGCGTTCGCGTAGGGCAGCTCGCCCGGCCCCGGACGCTCCAGGATCTTCTGGCCGGCGGACCGGCTCAGGCAATCCGGCAGCTCGGCGGACACGTGTCCGCCCGCGAAGCCGGAGGGATACGAATTTTCGTCGTATATATAAAGCTGAAGACCTCTTTTCTCCGCCTCGTCCAAAGCAGCCCCAAAAAGGTCGAACCATTCGTCGCTCAAATACTCGTTAACGAGACCCGGGCGCGGATGAAAAAATCCGCCGCCCATGCCCATCTCCTGCAGCCGCGCGACCTGCTCCCGGATCTCCTCCGCGTCGTGCCGTCCGTTGATCGACCATAGCGGCACGGGCCGATACTTGGCCGGCGGATCTTCGTAGGCCTCCAGCCATTTGTACAAGCCGTTTTGCATATGCGACTCCCCCTACATTTTCAAGGCGCCCTGGACCATCCCTTGAATGTAATACTTCATGCCCAGCGAGAAGATAACGATGAGCGGCAGCGACGAGATGGAGTAGGCTGCGAACTGGACGCCTTTGTCCGTAATGCCGAACTGCTTGGTGAACTGCGTCAGCCCGACGCCGATCATCTGCATGCTGCTGTCCCGGATCGTGAGCAGCGGCCAGACGTAATCGTTGTAGGTGCCGACGGTCTGCATAATAAATATGGTCGCCAGAATCGGAACGGACAGCGGGAGCACGATGCGCGCGAACACGGTCAGCTCCTTCGCGCCGTCGATGCGGGCGGCTTCGAACAGCGAGGACGGGACGGACGCCATCGAAGTCCGGCACAGAAAGGTGCCGAAGATCTGCCCGCCGGCCGCGTGGGCGATGATGATCGCGAGCGGCGTGTTCGTCAGCCCCAGTTTCTCGTACCAGACGTAGGCGGGGATCAACGTAAGGATGCCCGGCACCATCATCATCGCGAGCAGCAGCAGGAACAGGAACTCCTTCCCCGGGAACGCCTTCTTCGCGAACACATAGCCGGATACCGCGGACAGGCCGACGACGAGCAGGCTCGCCCCTCCTGCGTATAAAATCGTATTGAGCACGTAACGCCAGATGCTGGCGAAAGCCTCTCCGTAGTTCTCCCATTGCGGCGGCGAGGGCAGCGACCAGAAGCTGCCGAGAATCTGCGAATTGCTCTTCAGGGAGCTGTAAAACATGAACAGAATCGGGACGAGCGTCAAGACGATCAGCAGCGCGAGCGTCCCGATCAGCAGCGTCTGACGGACGGCTGCCGGGCTCGGCATCGGCAGGCCGGCGATCGTTCTGGGCGCGCTCGTCGCGCGAACCGGGGCAGGCATGGGCATCCTCCTCACTCCTGCGAGCTTCGCAGAAACTTCATATTGACGACCGTGATGACCAGGATGACGAAAAACATCGAGACGCCGAGCGCCGAGGCATAGCCGAGCTCGTCGAACTTCGTTGCGGCGTAATACATCTGCAGCGCGGGCACGTAGGTCGAGTCCATCGGTCCCCCGCCGGTCACGATCAATATGGCGTTAAAGTCCTGAATGACGCCGATCAGCGTCAGGATGATCAGAAATTTAAATTGTCCCGCCAGCAGCGGCAGATGGATGGAACGGATGATGCGCGGCAGCCGGGCGCCGTCCATCTTGGCGGCTTCGATCAGTTCGTCGGGAATGCCGATCAGGCCCGAATAGAGCACGAGCAGCTGCAAGATGCCGACGAACGGAAAGCCGATGAAAATAACGGCCCAGATCGCCGTCTGGGGATCGCCGAGCCACGAATTCGTCAGCCCGTCCAGCCCGACGGCTTCGAGGAAGCGGTTGATGAGTCCGACGTTAGGGTCGTACAGGTTTTGCCAGATCAGCAGCAGTGCGACGGCCGGCACGATCATGGAAGTCACGAACGCCGTACGGAAGTAATACTGGAGCCGTTTGTTTTTCAGATGGTAGATCAGCTCCGCTACGAACAGCGGGGGCACGATGGCCTTCAGTAGACCCGTGACGATCAAAATGCCGAGATTGACGATGCCTTTGCCGACGTAGTCGTCGCTTAAGATTCTGCGGAAATTGGCCAGGCCAACGAACGAAGATCTGCCGCCAGGGTTCCATTCGTAGAGCGAATGGTACAGACCGGACAGCGCAGGCACGTACATAAAGCCGATCAGCAGGATGAAGGCCGGAGACAAGCACAAATAGATCCACTTGGCCTGCCAGATGCGTTTGAAAACGGATAGCCGGTTATATCTTTTGAGCAGGTAGAGCCCGGCAGCGATCAGCAGCAACGCGACCGCGACCGCGGCGATCAGCAAGATTCGTTTTTGCGCCGCTGCGGACTCTGCGCCCGCGACGACGTTCTTCACTTCGTAGCTGTAGACGCCGCCGTTCTCCGTTCCGCCATACAGCGTCTTGCCCTCCGCGCCGAACGCGAGCTGCGTCGCCGGAGCGGGCACCTGCGTCTGCCAGATCGTTTTGCCTGACGAAGAGATCAGATAAAAATGACCGGCATAATCCGCCGCACCGATCGTCTCGCCGTCCGGCGTCAGGGCGACGTCCTTGACCGAATCGAGCACGGCGATCTCGTGCAGCTTGCTGCCGTCGCGATCCAGGAGCACGACCGTCGACGACGTCAAGCCCGCGGCCACGCGGCCTTCGTCCGATACGGCGACGCTGCCGATCGTGCCGTTCATGCCGGCTTTGAACAGCACGTTGCCGCTGCCGTCCAGCAGGTACACGTTCTGGTCCTTGCCGCCTACCGCGATATAGCCGCCGCCCGGAGCCGCTGCGACATCGGCCGCGCGCGCGCCGAGCGACGCCTTGCCTTGCGTCCGTCCGTCGGCCGGATCGATCAGGAGCAGATCGGCGCTGTTCTGTACCGTCACTGCAGCCGTTGAACCGTCCGCCGACGGCGCGACGCCTTCGACGCGTTTTTTCAGGTCCTGCTTCCACAGCAGCTCGCCGTTCAAGCCGAAGGCGTACAAGCTGCGGTCGTCGGAGGAAGCCAGCAGCCGGTCCGCGCCGGCGAAGCCCACGCCCGTGACGACGTTGCCGGTCTTCATGACGGCGACCTGCTTGCCGGCCTCGTCGAACAGATAGACATGCGTGTCCGAGCTGCCGACGGCGAGCATTTTGCCGTCCGGAGACATCGCCATTGCGGTGACCGATTTTCCTTGTTCCAGATTCCACGCCGTCTGCGCCATCGCGCTAACCGGCGCGAGCAGCAAGCACAACGCTATGAAGGCCCAACTCAGCTTCCTGGCTTTGCGCAAGTCATCACCCTCTCCGATGCTTCGAAGCGCAGCGTCCCGCGCGGACGGCAAGCGCGCGAGCGGGACGCCGCGTTCTTATTTTCTCTCCGGCGGCTGCCGTTCCGGCGTCTCCAGATCGGACAGCTCCTTCTTCTTGTCCTTCAGCGCAGCCTCCAGGTACTTGTCGACCGTTGCTTGATATTTGGTCAAGTACTGATCGATCGCGATTTTGCCGCCGAAGTATTGCTGGATGAGGCCGACCCACTCTTGCACGGAGGGCTGATAGTCCCACAGTCCGCGAGCCAGCATGTTGTTCGCGCTGGTGAAGCCTTCCGTATTGCCGATCGGCTCGAAGTTCGCGAACGCCTTCGCCATCTCTTCGGGCAGCTCGATGTCCTTCAGCGCCGGCGCTCCCGCGAGCGAAGCATCCTTGCTGTTCTGAATCGCGGTTACGTACGCCTTGTAGCCTTCCGGACTCGTCAGGTACATCATGAAGTCGACGCCGAGCTCGGTTTGCTTGGCATCCTTGGACACCAGGCCGTAGAACCCGATCGGGATCTGAATCGTGCGCGCAGGCGCCAATACCCCTTCGCCTTCCATCGACGGCATGTTGAAAAATCCGTATTCGAACGCCTTGGCCCCGCCCTTGGTGCCCGACTTCTTCTCGTCGGCCAGGTCCTTGGGCAGCTGCCAGTAAGCGCCCGGGGTCGTGAGCATCGTCGCCGCCTTGCCGGTCAGGAACAGGCTGTACGCCTGATCCGCGTTCACGCCGAAAAATCCGGGCTCGGTGTACTGAAACAGCGTCTTCAGATTTTCCATGAACGCCTTCCACTGCGGATTGCCTTCAATCTTGAACGGCCCCGTCTTATCCTTGATCGCCTTCCAGACGCGGAGGTCGTTCTTGGTCACTTTGCTGTTGGAGTCGTTGTACGGATCGGTCGGATCATACTTCCAGACATCGTCGACCCCGGGCACGAAGTTGTAATCGTTGGGTTGCGAACGAATGACGTTAACCGAATCCCGCATATATTGGTCGCCGTACACCCGCACGAGCCAGCCCGCTTCTCCGCTCCACATCGAGTTGGAGTTGCCCGCGAGAGACAACGGAATATAGCCGGCCGCTTTAATTTTTTTGAACGCTTCGATCAGCTCGTTAAACGTCTTGGGCGCTTGCGTCACGCCGGATTTGTCGAAAATCTCCTTGTTGTATAGCCAGACGATTTGCACCGATTCGAAGTTAAGCGGATACAAATGGTCGTTTTCTCCGAGCGCATCCAGGTTGATGCCCATCGTGCCGAGATCGAGGCTTTCCTTCCACGCTTTGCCGGTATACGGGTTGTTTTTGTCCAGCCAGGGCAGGAAGTCGACGAACTTCTTGTCGTCCTGCAGGCTGCCGACTTCGTTGATGACCGCCAGGTCCACGTCCGGCGTACCTGCAGCGAACTGGGAGGTCAACCATTCCTTGTAGCCGTCCATCGGTTTGTTGTCGACGGTAACCTTTACGCCGGGGTGCTTGGCCATGTAAGCTTCGGCGACCGCGTTCCATACCGAAGCGGAAGCGTTGGGCAGCGAAATTTTGAAAGTTCCCGACAGTTCCGAACCGGCCTGCGCCGATGACGATCCGGAAGGGGCTGCAGATGCGGATGGAGCCGACGAGCTACTGCTGGAATCGCTTTCATTCGGAGGCGGCGAAGCATTGCCGTTGCCGTTCGAGCATGCGGCGACCATGGCGATCGCCAAGGTGGAGCCGATTGCGGGCAACCATTTGTTCAGGGCTCTCATAGGACCTCTCCTCAACTTAATTGAGTATACTTGCATTTATTAATATATACTTTGATAAAGATTTATTCAAGAATAAAATAAAAAAACGGCCCGAGGGCCGTTCTGTGCTTGCGATGGCGTTGCATTTCATTCGTCTGCGTTCCATTCGGCCGTGCTGTCGCGAACGATGAGGCTGGGCTCGATCTCGTCCTTGCTGAACGTCTTGCCGCTCGCAATATCGCTTTCGAGCAGTAATTCGACCGCCCTTTTGCCGACGCGATACGTATTCTGATTGACGGATGTCAGGCTGGGACGGACGTAGCTGCTGACGAACAAATCGTCGTAGCCGACGACGCTGACGTCTCCCGGAATAGCGAGTCCTCTACGCTCCGCGGCCTTCATCGCGCCGAATGCCTTGATATCGCTCGTCAGAAAGACCGCCGTCGGCGGCGCGTCCAGATCCATAAGCCGGTCGAAGCCCTGCGCGCCCGAGTCCGCCTGCTCCATGCTGCCCTCGATGACGACGACGAGCGACGGATCGAATTCGATCTTATACTGCGACAGCGCCAGTTTGTAGCCCTGGAAGCGCAGCGAGAATTCCTGATTCAGCCCTGCGACCGAGCTCCCGGTCAACACGATGCCGATGCGCCGGTGACCGATCGAGAGCAGATGCTGAGTGGCGAGGTATCCGCCCGTCATATTGTCGACGATGACATACGGAATCTGAAGATGCGGAAAATAAAAATGCACCGTTACGATCTTGCGGCCCTCGCTCTTCCAGCCGGCCACGATATCCGCCGATACGAATTCCGTCTCCATCGCTCCCGGCAGCAGAACCAGACCGGAGCGCTCGGGATTCGGCGGCAGCTTCTCGCGCTCCCCGATATCCCATAGCTGGAATTGCACCCGGTTTTCCTCGCACTTCTCGTGCAGTCCCCGCAGCAGATCTGCGAAAAAGCCATGGTTGAACTGCTCGACCGGCAAGGCGTGATAGATCAAATAAATGGTTTCGATGCGGGCTTCGGCGCCGAATGCTTCGGCATAGGACCGGCTGACGTACGAGCCTTTCCCCCGGACCCTATAGATAAGTCCCTCTTGGGCCAGCTCGGTCAGCGCGCGCCGCGACGTAATTTCGCTCGTTTCATATAATCTGGCCAGCTCGATCTGCGATGGAATCGGCTCTTCGGTCGAGATCTCGCCGTTTAATATTTTTCGTTTAACGTCGTCAACGATCAATTGATACATCGGACGCTTTACCGTCTTCATGCTGCCAATCGCTCCTCCCGTCACAAACCTAGTATACTTTACTCGATATTTGAATGCAAAGTATATTTCGTTTGCAGGAAGGTGCCATTCACCAGACAAGAAGTGCTAAGTCAAACAGTCGCCGATCGGTCCCGCCTCGTGTCAGGAACGCTTGAGCAGCAAGTAAATAAAATAAGGCGCGCCGATAAAGGAGACGACGATGCCGGCCGCGATCCCTTCGGGCCCCGCCACGTTCCGGCCGATCGTGTCGGCCAGCAGCAGGAGGAACCCGCCGATCAGTACAGAGACGGGTATGAAGCGTTGGAACCTGGGGCCGACCAGCGACTTGGCGATATGCGGCGCCATCAAACCGATGAACGCAATACCGCCCGTGACCGCCACCGCCGACGCCGCGAGCGCTACCGCAGCGAGAAGCAGCAGACCGCGGTCGCGAGAGATCCGGACGCCGCTGCCGACGGCAGTCGCGTCATTGAGCGAGAGCAGGTTCAGCGCGTTGGATTTGTACATCGCATATGGCAGAAGTACGATAAGCCAAGGCAACTGCGCCCACAAGAAGGTCCAATCGGTGCCCCACACGTTGCCGGCCAGCCAACGCGAGATAAAGTCAACCTTATAAATATCGACCGCAGACGTAATGAATACCATCAATCCAGATAAACCGAGCGAAAAGCCGATGCCTGTAAGGACAAGCCGCATGGGATGAAGGCCGGATTCCCGGCTGTAGGAAAATACATACAGCAGACCCGCCGTTAAAACCGCGCCGATAAAGGCGGACACCGGGATGACGTATACAAAGGCGCCGGGATCGGCCGGAATGAGCAAAAAGCTCACCGCGACGCCGAGTCCCGCCCCCGAATTAATGCCGAGTATGCCGGGATCGGCCAGATCGTTGTTCGTAACTCCCTGCAGAATGGAGCCCGACAGCGCCAGCGCCATGCCGGCCGCCAGTACGATGCATATGCGGGGCAGTCGAAGCTCGAACAAGACGAACTTTTCCTTGAACTCTCCGTGCCCGAGCAAGGTCGGCAGTATTCTGCCATAGGAGACGGAAGACGAGCCTAACCCCAGGCTTACAATAATGGTCAGCAAAATGAGCGCGGCCAGCGCCACGAGCAAGGCACGCTGCTTGCGAATCGAACGGGCGTCCGTCATGGGGTGGTCTTCACTCCTTTTCGCACGATAAACAAGAAGAACGGCAGCCCCATGACCGCGATGATGGATGCCATCGGCGCCTCATAGGGAGCGATTGCGTTCCGCGCGATCGTGTCCGCTGCGACCATGAAGAGCGCGCCGACAACGGCGGACATCGGAACCACCTTGCGGTAATCCGTGCCGACGACAAACCGTACGATATGCGGGATCATCAAGCCGACGAAAGCCATGTTGCCGATAAGCGCGACTGAGGCCCCGGTCAAAACGACGACCGCAGCGTACAGGACAAACTTAATCTGCCCGGTGCGGAGCCCGAGACCGATGGCCGCCTCTTCATTGGCGCTGAGCAGCGTGAGCGCCTTGCCCAGGACGATCGCCGCGACGATGCCCGCTGCGATGAACGGCACGATCGTGCCGATCTGCTGCCATGTTGTGCCGATAAGCCCGCCGGCCGTCCACATCGATACGCTTTTAGAAATTTTAAAGGAAAGACCGATGCCTTCAGCTATGGCATACAAAAATAAGGACACAGCCGAACCGGCAAGCACCATCCGGATCGGAGACATGCCGCCTCTGCGCGAGGCGCCGATGCCGAGCACCAGGCAGGCGCCGATCCCCGCGCCGATGAAGCAGGCGACCATCGTACCGAAGTATCCGACAGCGGGCATCGTCGCCATCGTGAAGGCCAGCGCCGCATTGGCGCCCGAGGACAAGCCGATTAATCCGGGATCGGCAAGCGGGTTGCGCGTCAGACCCTGCATGACGGCTCCGGCAACCCCGAGCGCCGCGCCGACGATCATGCCCGCCGTCTCGCGGGGAAGGCGAAGCTCGCGGAGCACAGTAAGCTGCTCGCCTGCTGCATGCGTCGTTAAGGCGAGCCATACGTCGTGAAGCGTCGTGGTTTTTGCGCCATAAACCATGGAGATCGCGAACATGACCGCAAGCGCGACCAACCCCAAGAAGATGGCCAACACAAAATTCATTTTTTTATTCGAATTCATCAGCCGCTCCACTTTCTATTAAAAAATAGGAAAGGGGAATTCCGCGCGCTCGCGAAATTCCCGGTGTATACGGGGATCGTTAGTTGCCGAGGAACTTCTCCTTGAAAAATTCCAGCTGCCATTCCAGCGTCATGGCGTCGTTGAAGTAGAACGTCCGCGAGTCGACTTCGTATACGCGGTTGTTTTTCACTGCCGGAATGTTCTTGTAGGTAGCGGTCTGCTGGAAGGAAGTGTCTGCGCCAGGGTCCTTGCTCAAAACGATGTAGTCGCCGGCATAGTCGGGCAGCACCTCTGCCGATAGCGTGAAATAGCCGTCTTTTGCAGTCGCTTCCTTTACCTTAGGCTGCATGTTGAGGCCCATCAGCTGGAACAAAATCTCCGTGCCGCGTCCCCATGCATCGCCAAATGTGTAGACTTGCTTGTCGTACGCCTCGATGACCGAGACGGTGGCGTCGGCGCCGATCTTCGCCTTGATCTGCTCGCCTACGTCCGCCGCACGCTTCTTGAAGTCGTCGATCCAGGCTTGGCCTTCCTTTTCCTTGTTCAATGCCTTGGCGATCTCCAGATACTGCGTCAGATAGTCGACCTTGTTGTATGTATAGGTGACGAGCGGCGCAATCTTCTTCAGCTTATCGAGGTTTTTGCTGTCGGAGGCGCCGATGATAAGATCGGGCTTCAGCTCGATGATCTTTTCCAGATCTTCGTCGGACACCTCGGCTACGCCCTGAAGCTTCTCGGCGAATTTAGGATTGTTCAGCGACCACGAATCGACGCCGACCATCGGCACGCCGAGTTGGAGCACGTCGCCCGTATAGCCGGTCAAGACGATCACGCGCTGCGGATTCGCGGGCATTTCGATCGGACCGTTCTCCGACTGGTAGGTAATCGTACCGGTCTGTGCCACTGCCGACGGGCTGGCGGATGGACTGGCCGAAGCGCTCTCGGAAGCGCCGGTTGTCGCGGCGGCGGAGCTGCTCGCGGCAGGCGATGCATGGCTTCCCTTATTATTGTTGCCGCATGCGGCCAGCGCGAATGCTGCGACCATGAGCAAGGCGATCAGCAGCAGACCGCTGCCGATTGTAGTGCGATTCCATTGCGAATGTGCCTGTCTTTTCATTACTCTGCCCCCAAATATGAATGATTATCATTATCAATGATAACGTTTATCATTACTTTAGAGGCTACCGGCTGTTTTGTCAACGAAAAACTAGCGGCAAACGCCAGGTTGCCGTCTAAAACTTTTTACCAGAAGCCCGTACGACAAAGCCTCCACATAAAAGCCCTGCATACGCAAACGCATACAAAATGGTTCCGACCGCCGTCCAGGACGAGGCATGCTCCAGCCCGGTCAGCACCTCCGACAAGACGCCGGCAGGCGGCAGCAGCCAGCGGACGAACATCATGCGCTCAGGGAGCTGCGCAACCGCGCTGGCGGAAGCAAGCGACAGCACGATGACGCCGATCAGGGCAGGAAGCGATGCCGCGGATCTGCCAAAGCCGCGGTCCGTGAACCAAAGGGCGATTCCCATGCCCAGCAAGGAAGAAGCGACATGCACACAGGCAGCGACCAACCATTCATCCGGAGCGGGCCACCGTTCCAGCTTCCCGGCTAGCGCCGGATAGAGGACGGCAAAAGCAGCGAGCAGCAGGTCGACAGCTGCCATCAGCAGCAGTTTGGACAGATAATAGGCGCATGCACTGCCGGCATGACTCGCTGTCACCGCTTGCTGGACTTCCGGCTCCAGATCCGACAAGCCCCAGGCGATCCAGGCAGATATGACGAACAGCCAAACGGACGAAAACGCATAGCTCTCCAAGACCGGGTTCGGCGATATCGTGTAGATGAACAGGAGCAAGCCGACATAAGCGATCAATGGGGCCAGGTATCGGTAAGATCTCGTATAATAAGACCAGTGGTATCGTATCAGCGGCAGCACGTTTACACCGTCCTCCCGACGCCCGTTGTAACCGAATCAATGGAGGCTCCCGCCTCCAGCAGCTCTCTCAGCAACGCATCGCTGCTTGCAGGTTCGGTCCAGTAAACGACATGCCGCTTCTCCTCACGGCATTTTATCATTCCCGGCCAGCTCGCGAACGCCTTCGCGTCCTCCAGCCGTCCTTCCGGCCATTGAGCAACGATACGTCGCCAGCGGATGCCCTCTATCGAAGCAGCGTTCGCCGCCACTGACTGGATTCGGCCTTCCGAGATCGCCACGATCCGGTCCGTCCATTGACCGATTAGCGCCTGTTCATGGCTTGCCACCACAATAGCCGTCCCCTTCTGCTTTAAACGCATCAGCACGTTAGCAAGTACGCCTTGCGCTTCTTCGTCCAATCCGCCGATCGGCTCGTCCAATATGAGCAGCTCCGGATCGCCCAGCAGTGCCTGGACGAGATTCACCTTTTGAAGCATGCCTTTCGAAAAAAACTTCATTTGCTGCCCGGGCTTGTCCCGCAGGTCCACCAACTCAAGAAGCTCCTCGATTCTTCTCGTCCTCGTCGCCGCTTCCAGCCCTCGAATCGAAGCCATATGATGCAAATATTCGCGAGCCGTGAATTTAAGCTTTGGAAGATGATCAGGCGAGTAACCGATGATGAGTCTGCCCCCTTCGCCGGATCCGCTCGCTTCTCTTTTGCCCGAAGAAAGCGCCGAGAGCCCCGCCATTAGTTTAAGCAGCGTACTCTTGCCCGAGCCGTTCGGTCCGGTGAGAGCCACTGTCTCTCCCCTGCCCATCTCCAGGGACACGCGATTGAGCACTGTTTTCCCTTTATATTGCTTGCTCGCCTGCACAAGACGGAGTATGACGTTCGGATTCATGGCCCTTCCTCCCGTTCGTTAACGGACATTTATATTAATACTATTAAAATTAAAGTCCGTTTCACAATGCGTTTATTCACATTTTCGGCTGAATTATCCCGAACTTGTGGGCAGTTTGGGGAAATATTGGGGTTATTTCATGCCTTTCTCACTTATGCACAGGCGAATAATCCGTTCATCGGCTATCCCCCGTGGACAAGCGAGCGGAGATTCGCTCTATCCACATGTGGATAAGCGCCGGCACGCCAAATAGCCTGTCCGCTCGCTTCATAAAGAAGGAGGCAAACAGGCCTTATGGGCCGGTGTACGAAACAAATGAAGCAGGCTCCCTTGCGGCGTTTAGAAGGCGTCCAGGAAAAAGACGACATAGATTGCGGCCAGCAGCCATAACACAGGGATGAAGCCCCACCAGAGCGCGCCTTTGAACCTCCGCTTGTGGTAAAGCGCCCAGCTGACGATCAGACTGGCAATCAACGCGACCGGATAAGCCCAGTAAAAAACGACAACTGCGAACGGCCATTTGTCTATGACGGAGTCCGGGGAATCCAAAGCGATAAAAGACGTTAGGGCGACGACTACCCAGGGGACAACGAGAAGTACAAAGATGAGTTGGCAAAAGAATAGCGTCGCTGCTGTTTTAGCGTTTTTCAAGGCGCAGATCGCCCCCTTCCCTTAGGTCCCCGTCTGCAAGACGATGGCGCAACGGCCTTCCTCTCCTATCGCACAGGGCTTCCTAGATTTTACCCATTTTTTTAGGGTTTCGTAAACCTTGCTCAACAAAAAAACTGCCGGGCAGCGTGCCCGGCAGTCTGCGATGCATGGCTTAATTGAAACGTTCGAACGATCGGCGGCGCATTAGTCCGCCGATACCGGCTCCAGCTCGGCTTCGTCCTCGTAGCCTTCTTCGGTCGGATCGACGACGCGGATGTTGCGGTAACGCGACATCCCCGTGCCCGCCGGAATGAGCTTGCCGATGATGACATTCTCCTTCAGGCCGAGCAGGCGGTCAACCTTGCCCTTGATGGCTGCGTCGGTGAGGACGCGAGTCGTCTCTTGGAAGGACGCGGCCGAGAGGAACGAATCGGTCTCGAGCGACGCCTTCGTGATGCCGAGCAGGACCGGACGCGCAACGGCAGGCTCGTTGCCTGCAAAGATCGCTTCGCGGTTCGCTGCTTCGTATTCGTGCACGTCGACGAAGGAACCAGGCAGCAGCGTCGTGTCGCCCGGATCGACGATCCGGATCTTGCGAAGCATTTGCTTGATCATAACTTCGACGTGCTTGTCGTTGATTTCTACGCCCTGGTTCCGGTATACGCGCTGTACTTCTTGCAGAATGTAGTTCTGCACGCCGCGTACGCCCTTGATTCGGAGCATTTCCTTCGGATCGATCGAACCGTCGGTGAGTTCGTCGCCGGCTTCGATGTGCAGACCTTCGTAGACGCGGATACGGGAGCCGTAAGTGACAGGATATACCTTGGTCTCGGCATCCCCTTGCACTTCGATCTCGCGGCGATCCTTGGTCTCGCGAATTTCCTTGACGACGCCGTCGATCTCGGAGATGACCGCCTGGCCCTTCGGGTTCCGGGCTTCAAAAAGCTCCTGGATACGCGGAAGACCTTGGGTGATATCGTCTCCGGCAACGCCGCCGGTGTGGAACGTACGCATCGTCAGCTGGGTGCCCGGCTCGCCGATCGATTGGGCGGCGATGATGCCGACCGCTTCGCCGATCTCGACCTTCTTGCCCGTTGCCAGGTTGCGGCCGTAGCACATCTTGCACACGCCGTGACGGGCGCGGCAGCTCAGCACGGAACGAATCTGCAGCTTCTGTACGCCTGCGCGGATCAGCTCTTCCGCCTTCGGCGTGTCGATCAGATCGTTGCGGCCGACGATGATCTCGCCTGTCTCTGGATGACGGATCGTCTCGAACGCATAACGTCCTTCGATCCGGTCGAACAGCTCCTCGATGACTTCCTTGCCGTCCTCAATGCGGCTGACAATGATGCCTTTGTCCGTGCCGCAATCTTCTTCGCGGACGATAACGTCCTGCGCGACGTCGACGAGGCGGCGGGTCAGGTAGCCCGAGTCGGCGGTACGAAGCGCCGTATCGGCCAGACCTTTACGCGCACCGTGCGTCGAGATGAAGTACTCGAGGACCGTCAGGCCTTCGCGGAAGTTCGACTTGATCGGGAGTTCGAAGATTCGGCCCGACGGCGTCGCCATCAGTCCCCGCATGCCGCCCAGCTGGGTGATCTGCGACTTGTTGCCCCGCGCCTTGGAGTCGACCATGAGCATGATGGAGTTGTAGCGGTCCATCGATTTCATGAGCACTTCCGTGATTTCGTCCTTCGTCTTCGACCAGATGTCGATGACGCGGTCGTAGCGCTCGGCGTCCGTGATCAGACCGCGGCGATACTGGTTCGATATCGTCCTGACGGCTTCGTCGGATTTCTTCAGAATCTCGACCTTTTCCACCGGCACCGTGACGTCCGACACGGCAACCGTGATGCCCGCGCGGGTCGAGTAGGTGAAGCCGAGCTGCTTGATGTCGTCGAGAATGATCGACGTCTTCATCGTATGGTAGATGCGGAAGCACTCGCCGATAATATGACCCAGATATTCCTTGCCTACTGCGCCAGGCGTCGGGATATCCTGCATGATCTGGTCGAGGTTCGCGCCCTTGTCGTAGATGAAGTATTTCTCAGGCGTACCCTTCAACAGATTGTCCTTGGTCGCCTCGTTGATGTACGGGAACGTGTCAGGGAAAATCTCGTTGAAAATGATCTTGCCGATCGTCGTCACGAGCAAAGCTTCCTGCTGCTTCTCGTTAAACGTCTTCTTGTTCAATGCCTTGACCGGAATGACGACGCGCGCATGAAGGTCGGCTGCGCCGCGTTGGTACGCGGACACGGCTTCGTTCACTTCGGCGAGGCGCATGCCGGCGCCGTGCGCGTCCTTGTTGTCCATCGTCAGATAGTAGCAGCCGAGGACCATATCCTGCGAAGGCGTGACGACAGGCTTGCCGTCCTTCGGGTTCAGGATATTGCCGGACGCCAGCATGAGCAGGCGGGCTTCAGCCTGCGCTTCAGCCGACAGTGGCACGTGAACGGCCATCTGGTCGCCGTCGAAGTCGGCGTTGTACGCCGTACAGACAAGCGGGTGAAGCTTGATCGCGCGGCCTTCGACCAGGATCGGTTCGAATGCCTGGATACCCAGACGGTGAAGCGTAGGGGCGCGGTTCAACAGAACCGGGTGCTCCTTGATGACTTCTTCAAGAACGTCCCATACTTCCGGGCTGACGCGTTCGACTTTGCGCTTCGCGCTCTTGATGTTGTGTGCCTGGCCCTTGAGCACGAGCTCCTTCATGACGAACGGCTTGAACAGCTCGAGCGCCATCTCCTTCGGCAGACCGCATTGGTACATCTTCAGGCTCGGCCCGACGACGATAACGGAGCGTCCGGAATAGTCGACGCGCTTGCCGAGCAGATTCTGACGGAAGCGGCCTTGCTTGCCCTTCAGCATATGGCTGAGGGACTTAAGCGGACGGTTGCCGGGACCCGTCACCGGGCGGCCGCGGCGGCCGTTGTCGATCAGGGCGTCTACAGCTTCCTGGAGCATCCGCTTTTCGTTCTGTACGATGATGTCCGGCGCGCCCAGGTCGAGCAGGCGCTTCAGACGGTTGTTCCGGTTGATGACACGGCGGTACAGGTCGTTAAGGTCGGAGGTCGCGAAGCGGCCGCCGTCCAGCTGTACCATCGGACGGAGCTCCGGCGGGATGACCGGCAGCACGTCGAGAATCATCCAGTCCGGCAGGTTGCCGGAGTTGCGGAACGACTCGACGACTTCAAGACGCTTGATCGCGCGGTTGCGGCGTTGGCCTTGAGCCGTGCGCAGCTCTTCCTTCAGCATGTCGAGCTCGCGGTCGAGATCGATATCCTGCAGCAGCTTCTTCACCGCTTCGGCGCCCATGCCGGCGCTGAACGCATAACCGTACTTCTCGCGGTAGCTGCGGTATTCCTTCTCCGAGAGGAGCTGCTTCTTTTCAAGCGGCGTATCGCCCGGATCCGTCACGACGTACGAAGCGAAGTAGATGATCTCTTCGAGCGAACGCGGCGACATGTCGAGAGCGAGGCCCATGCGGCTCGGGATGCCTTTGAAATACCAGATATGCGAAACGGGAGCGGCCAGCTCGATATGGCCCATGCGCTCGCGGCGAACCTTCGCACGGGTGACTTCGACGCCGCAGCGATCGCACACGACGCCCTTGTAGCGGACGCGCTTGTACTTGCCGCAGTGGCATTCCCAGTCCTTGGTCGGCCCGAAGATCTTTTCGCAGAAAAGACCTTCTTTCTCCGGCTTAAGGGTACGATAGTTAATCGTCTCCGGCTTTTTGACTTCGCCTCGGGACCATGAACGGATCTTGTCCGGGGAAGCTAGCCCGATCTTCATAAACTCAAAATTGTTAACGTCTAACAAGGAGCAAGCCCTCCTTCATCGTGGCTCGGATTACGTTGCGATTGACGAACGGTCGTGACGATCTCATGCTGCTTACGTCGGCGATGGCCCGGACGGGATCCATGCGGTTCACGCACGGGCCCCGTCCGGATCCTATCGGTATTACTCGGCGCTGACCTCTGAGCCTTCCAGGTTCAAGTTCAGCTTGTCGCCGGTCGTATCGTCCTCGTCGTCGCTCTCTCTCATCTCGATCTCCTGCTCGTCGCCGGACAAGATCTTCACGTCCATGCCAAGGCTCTGAAGCTCCTTGATCAAGACCTTGAACGATTCCGGCACGCCAGGTTCAGGGACGTTCTCGCCCTTGACGATCGATTCGTACGTCTTCACGCGGCCGACGACGTCGTCGGACTTCACGGTCAGAATTTCTTGAAGCGTATAGGCAGCGCCGTAGGCCTCGAGCGCCCACACTTCCATCTCCCCGAAGCGCTGGCCGCCGAATTGGGCTTTACCGCCCAAAGGCTGCTGCGTAACGAGCGAGTACGGGCCCGTAGAGCGCGCATGGATCTTGTCGTCGACCATGTGCGCGAGCTTGATCATATACAGAACGCCGACGGTGACTTCGCGCTCGAACGGCTCGCCCGTGCGGCCGTCGTACAGCTTCGTCTTGCCGTTGCGCTGCATGCCGGCTTCTTCCATCGTGTCGAACACGTCGTGCTCGCGCGCGCCGTCGAATACCGGCGTCGCGGCACGAATGCCGAGGTAGCGGCAAGCCATGCCGAGGTGAACCTCGAGCACCTGACCGATGTTCATCCGCGACGGTACGCCCAGCGGGTTCAGGACGACCTGGACCGGCGTGCCGTCCGGCAGGAACGGCATGTCTTCCTCAGGCAGGATGCGAGCGATAACGCCCTTGTTGCCGTGGCGTCCGGCCATTTTGTCGCCTTCGGAGATCTTCCGCTTTTGCGCGATATAAGCGCGCACCAGCTGGTTGACGCCCGGCGGCAGCTCGTCGCCATTTTCCCGCGTGAACACTTTGACGTCGACGACGATGCCGTCGGTACCGTGCGGTACGCGGAGCGAGGTGTCGCGCACTTCGCGCGCCTTCTCGCCGAAAATCGCGTGCAAGAGACGCTCTTCCGCAGTCAGCTCGGTGACGCCCTTCGGCGTAACCTTGCCTACGAGGATGTCGCCCGCACTGATCTCGGCGCCGACGCGGATGATGCCGCGCTCGTCGAGATTGCGGAGCGCATCTTCGCCGACGTTCGGAATGTCGCGCGTGATTTCTTCCGGTCCGAGCTTGGTATCGCGCGCTTCGGACTCGTATTCTTCAATATGAATCGAAGTGTAGACGTCTTCTCTCACGAGCTTCTCGGAGAGCAGGATCGCATCCTCGTAGTTGTAGCCTTCCCACGTCATGAACGCGACGACGACGTTGCGTCCGAGCGCCAATTCGCCGGTATCCGTGGACGGACCGTCGGCGAGGATGTCGCCCTTCTTGACGATGTCGCCCTTGCGGCAGATCGGGCGCTGGTTGATGCAAGTGCCTTGGTTCGACCGCATGAACTTCTGCAGCTTAAACTTGATGACGTCGCCTTTGACTTCCTTGCCGTCAAGCAGCTCGATGCGGCGCAGCCAGATCTCGTTGGCCGTAACGCGCTCGATGACGCCGTCGTGCTTGGAGACGATGCAGACGCCCGAGTCCTTGGCAGCCTTGTGCTCCATGCCTGTGCCGACGTACGGCGAATCCGGCACGAGCAGCGGTACGGCTTGACGCTGCATGTTCGAACCCATCAGCGCGCGGTTGGAGTCGTCGTTCTCGAGGAACGGGATCATCGCGGTCGCGACGGACACGACTTGCTTCGGCGATACGTCCATATAGTCGACGCGGTCGCTCGGCATCGTCAGAATGTTGTCCGCTTGCTTGTTGTAACGAACGATGACCATATCGTCTGCGAACTTGCCCTCTTCGGTGAGCTGGGCGTTCGCTTGGGCGATGATGTAGTTGTCTTCTTCGTCGGCGGTCATATAAACGATCTCTTCGGTGACGACGCCGTTGCTGTGATCGACCTTGCGGTAAGGCGCTTCAATGAAGCCATACTCGTTGATCCGAGCAAACGTGGACAGCGAGTTGATCAGGCCGATGTTCGGACCTTCAGGCGTCTCGATCGGACACATGCGGCCGTAGTGGGACGGGTGAACGTCGCGCACTTCGAAGCCCGCGCGTTCCCGCGTCAAACCGCCCGGACCGAGCGCGGACAGACGGCGCTTGTGCGTCAGCTCGGCAAGCGGGTTCGTCTGGTCCATGAACTGCGACAGCTGGGACGAACCGAAGAATTCCTTGATTGCTGCGATAACCGGACGAATGTTGATCAGCGCCTGCGGCGTGATCGCGTTCTGATCCTGGATCGACATCCGTTCGCGCACGACGCGCTCCATCCGGGACAGGCCGATGCGGAACTGGTTCTGCAGCAGCTCGCCTACCGAACGCAGACGACGGTTGCCCAAGTGGTCGATATCGTCGGTGCTGCCGATGCCGTGCAGCAAATCGATGAAATAGTTAATGGACGAAATGATGTCCGCCGGCGTAATGTGCTTCACCGACTTGTCGATGATGCCGTTGGAAATGATCTTGACGACTTTGCCTTCCTCGACCGGCGAGTGTACGAGAATGCTTTGCAGCGGAATGTCTTCCGCCTCGTTGACGCCGGTGACGCGGTAGTTCTTGAAGCCGACGTTCTTCTCCAGCATCGGGAGGATCTGATCGAGCAGACGGCGGTCAATGACCTGTCCGGATTCGGCGATGATCTCGCCGGTCGACGGATCGACGAGCGTCTCCGCGAGACGCTGGTTGAACAGACGGTTTTTAATATGAAGCTTCTTGTTAATCTTGTAGCGGCCGACGTTCGCCAGATCGTAGCGCTTCGGATCGAAGAAGCGGGCGATCAGCAGGCTGCGCGCATTTTCCAGCGTAGGGGGCTCGCCCGGACGCAGACGCTCGTAAATCTCGATCAACGCCTTCTCGGTGGAGTCGGTGTTGTCCTTCTCGAGCGTATTGCGGATGAACTCGTCCTGACCGAGCAAGTCCAGAATCTCGGCGTCCATGCCGAATCCGAGTGCGCGAAGCAGTACGGTTACCGGAATCTTGCGCGTGCGGTCGATACGTACGTAGATGATATCCTTGGCGTCCGTCTCGAGCTCGAGCCAAGCGCCGCGGTTCGGAATAACCGTTGCGGTATACGTCTTCTTGCCGTTCTTGTCGATCTTGGTGCTGTAGTAGACGCTAGGCGAACGTACCAATTGGCTGACGATGACGCGCTCTGCGCCGTTGATAATGAAGGTACCGGTCTCCGTCATGAGCGGGAAGTCGCCCATGAACACTTCTTGTTCCTTGACTTCGCCCGTCTCTTTGTTGAGAAGGCGAACCTTGACGCGCAGCGGAGCCGCGTAAGTCACGTCGCGCTCCTTGGACTCGTCAACCGAATACTTCGGCTCTCCAAGGCTGTAATCGACGAACTCGAGCACGAGGTTGCCCGTGAAGTCCGAGATCGGAGAAATGTCCTGGAAGATCTCGCGCAGCCCGTCGTCCAGGAACTTCTGGTACGATTGCTGCTGGATCTCGATCAGGTTCGGGATGTCCAGCACCTCATGAATGCGGGCATAACTGCGCCTGGTGCGGCGACCATACTGAACAAGATGTCCTGCCAACTTATCCTCACCCCTTCAGTCTACTGTGAAGCATATGGTAGCGGAGCGAGATCCTCTCTCCAGCACTAGCAGAGGCAGCCGTCCGCGGAGAACCCTGCGGTTATGATAAAAAGCGGAAAGTGGGTAAAATAACATCGGGAGGACGCAATAAGCGCAATTGTGCATACAAAATCACAGCGGCAAACAAATAAAAGCCCCTATGCCCCAAACGGAGGCACAATGGCACTCGTATCCAGCCCATTCACCCAATATACGCCAAACGGCGTATTTTTATTCCTCTGAATGGCGCTAATTGCATAACTTCTTTGCATACAGACAACTAGCCCATCTTAAATCTGACATCTTCTAATAGTAACACAAGCGCCTAAACAGGTCAAACGAGAATATGAGACGGCGAAAGGAAAGTCCGGCGCACGCTTTAACATTTGCTAAAACAACGCATTTGCATCGCTGCACAAAGGCCGCTTTTCTGTTTAAGCCTTAACCGCCCTGTACACGCGATATCCTTTGTCCTTGCCTGCTTCGCTCACCTGATCTTCGCCGAAGCATGCTTCCAGCTTGGCTCTTGCGCTCGGCGCGCCTTGCTTGTTCTGAATGACGATCCACAGCGATCCGCCGGGCTTCAAGTGCGCCGCGGCTTCTTCGAGGATACGGTGCACGACCGCCTTGCCCGCCCGAATCGGCGGATTGGACAAGATGACGTCGAACGTCTTGCCGCCTATCGCTTCATATAGATCGCTGACCTGAATATCCACGTTGCCGATGCCGTTGAGCGTGGCATTTTCCCGGCTCAGCGCGACGGCCCGTTCGTTCACGTCCAGCATCGTCACATGTCCTCGCGGCACCAGGCGGGCCGCCGTCAGGCCGATCGGGCCGTAGCCGCAGCCGACATCAAGCACCCGGTCTTGCTGCTCCAGCTCGATATGCTCGATGAGAACCCGGCTGCCGTAGTCCACCCCGTCCCGCGAGAACACGCCGGAGTCGGAGACGAACTGAAGCTTTTGCCCCCGCAGCACGGCCTCGATTTTTTTGCGGTCGCTGCGCGCGCTGGGCTGCTGCGTATAATAATGGTCAGCCATCTCCTCGTCCCCTCTGCACAAACATGCACAAACCCCTCGAAGGCAAGCTTCAAGGGGTTCGCGATTCGATTGTTAAGCTGAATTACTTAACTTCGACCTTAGCGCCGGCTTCTTCGAGCTTAGCCTTAACAGCGTCAGCTTCGTCCTTAGCCACTTTTTCTTTAACAGCTTTAGGAGCGTTGTCGACAACGTCCTTCGCTTCCTTCAGGCCGAGACCCGTGATTTCGCGAACAACCTTGATAACGTTGATCTTGGAAGCGCCAGCTTCGAGCAGGATAACGTCGAATTCAGTTTGCTCTTCAACTTCTGCTACTGCAACTGCGCCAGCAGCAACAGGTGCTGCAGCAGTTACGCCGAATTCTTCTTCGATTGCTTTGACCAGGTCGTTCAGTTCCAGGACGCTCATGCCTTTGATGGCTTCCAAGATGGACTCTTTGCTCATGGTAGTACCTCCGTTAAATTAGATAATTTGTTGGTGGAAAGTCAATTCGCGCGCCCCGGAAGCCGAGGCGTTCGACTTATGCGCTTGCTTCGTTCTTCTCTGCGACAGCCTTGACGGCGAGCGCGAAGTTGCGGATCGGCGCTTGCAGGACGCTGAGGAGCATGGAGAGCAAACCTTCGCGGGAAGGCAGGTCAGCCAGCGCCTTGACTTGAACGGCATCGATAAAGCGACCTTCGATGACGCCGCCTTTCAGCTTAAGCGCATCGTTCTTCTTGGCGAAGTCGTTGAGGATCTTCGCTGCGGCAACGACGTCCGTAGCGCTGAACGCTACAGCGGTAGGACCCGTCAGGACGGAATCCAGGTCGCTCAGCTCGACGCTAGCCGCAGCGCGGCTAACGAGCGAGTTCTTCAACACTTGGAATTCGATGCCGGCTTCGCGCAGACGCTTGCGAAGTTCCGTGACTTGAGCGACGTTCAGGCCGCGGTAATCGGCAACGACCGTGCTCGCGCTGGACTTCAGCTTGGCGGCGATCGCTTCGACTTCCTGCTGCTTGGCTTCGATAATCTTTGCATTTGCCATTTGGTACACCTCCTGGTCGTAGGACTTCACCGTATCGATCGTCTATAAGGCTATAGCCTTCACGAAGGCATTAAAAATGCCCCCGCAGACATCGCGGAGGCATGACGTTACATTAATCTTACGCATCCCTGCAAGGCAAGGACGGGTAACGAATGTATGCACACACCTCGGTAGGAAATTAAGCCTCTCGGCACCTACGGTCTACGGTATCAATATTCAACTTGATTAAAGTAACACGTCCATACTCGGTCTGTCAACCGCCAGAAGCTGGCGATTAGAGACGGTATGCCGAAACGTTCAGACGCGCGCCTGGGCCCATCGTCGAGGAAATCGAGATGTTCTTCAGGTATACGCCCTTCGCAGCGGATGGCTTGGCGCGGTTCAGCGCGTCGACCAGGGCCTTCAGGTTGTCGGCGAGCTTCGCCGAATCGAAGGATACCTTGCCGATCGGAGCGTGAATCTGACCTGCCTTGTCCAGACGGTACTCGATCTTACCGGCCTTGATCTCTTGGACGGCCTTGGTCACGTCGTTCGTAACCGTGCCGGCTTTCGGGTTAGGCATGAGGCCCTTACCGCCGAGGATACGGCCGAGCTTGCCGACTTCGCTCATCATGTCCGGCGTCGCTACGCAGACGTCGAATTCGAACCAGCCCTGCTGGATCTTGTTGATGAGGTCCGTGTCGCCGACATAGTCAGCGCCAGCGGCTTCGGCTTCTTTGAGCTTGTCGCCCTTGGCGAATACAAGCACGCGCTGGGTCTTACCCGTGCCGTGAGGCAGGACGACGACGCCGCGCACGTTCTGGTCTTGCTTTCTCGGATCGACGCCGAGACGGACAGCTACTTCGACGGACTCGTCGAACTTAGCCTTGGCCGCTTGCTTCACAAGCTCGATCGCTTCGGCAGCTTCATAAGTTGCGTCGCGGTCGATCAGCTTGGCGGCTTCTTGGTACTTCTTGCCGTGCTTAGCCATGTAGTTCTCCTCCTTGTGTGGTAGTAACGGAAGTCTCCTCCCACTTCGCTCTTCGTCCCAAGGACGGTCCGAAGCGCGATCGCGATCCCTATATCAGGTCCGCTGCGATTAGTCTTCGATGACGACGCCCATGCTGCGCGCCGTGCCTTCGACCATACGCATAGCCGCTTCGACGGAAGCCGCGTTGAGATCCTGCATCTTCTGCTCGGCGATCTCGCGAACTTTCGCACGCTTAACGGTAGCGACCTTCTTCTTGTTCGGCTCGCCGGATCCCTTCGGGATGCCAGCAGCGACGCGAAGCAATACTGCCGCAGGCGGCGTCTTCGTCTCGAACGTGAAGGAACGGTCTTCGAATACGGTGATGACGACCGGAATGATCAGGCCGGCTTGGTCAGCCGTACGCGCGTTGAATTCCTTACAGAAGGCCATGATATTAACGCCTGCTTGACCCAGTGCGGGACCGATAGGCGGCGCAGGGTTAGCCTTGCCGGCCGGCACCTGCAGCTTGACCATTTTAATGACCTTTTTTGCCATGTTGTTGCACCTCCAGCTCAAAATGCGGTATAACGGGATGCTTGGTCCCTCCCGCTCAAATCCAGAAACCTGCGAGCGGCGGCGCGAACGCCTCCATCCGCCAGACTATTATATCTTCTCCACCTGAGTGTAATCCAGCTCAAGCGGGGTTTCTCTGCCGAACATGTTGACGTGCACCTTCAGCTTGCTCTTGTCGTGAAGGATCTCTTCGACCGACCCGACGAAGTTCGCGAAAGGGCCGACCTTGACGCGGACGTTCTCCTTCAATTCGAAGTCGATGACCGGCTTCGGTTCCTCCATGCCCATGTGTTTCAGAATCTGATCCACTTCTTCGGGCAGCAGGGCCGTAGGCTTCGATCCCGATCCGGTCGATCCGACAAACCCGGTGACGCCGGGCGTGTTGCGGACCACGTACCAGGAATCGTCCGTCTGAACCATCTCGACGAGGACGTAGCCCGGATACACCTTGCGCATCACGGTCTTTTTCTTGCCGTCCTTGTTGACGAGCTCTTCCTCCATGGGCACGAGCACACGAAAAATCTTGTCCTGCATGCCCATCGATTCCACGCGCTTCTCCAGGTTCGTCTTAACCTTGTTCTCGTAACCGGAGTACGTGTGTACTACATACCATCTTTTTTCCATCGGAAAAGCCACCTTTGGGTTCCGCGTTAAATGACGAGGTCGATCAAGCGCGAAATGATGACGTCCAGTACCCAGAAGTAAATCGTAACGATCAGCACCGTCACAATAACGACGAGCGTGTAGCTGATCAACTCTTTACGCTTGGGCCAGCGGACCTTCTTCAGTTCACTCCAACTATCGGCAAAGAACGAAGTAAAGGACCCAAAGCTCTGTTTCATTTTGGCCAGGAAAGTCACGTCCCAAAACCTCCTAGAGCTTAGCGCGTCTCGCGATGAGCCGTGTGCTCATTGCAGAACTTGCAGAACTTCTTCAGTTCGATGCGATCGGAGTGCGTGCGCTTGTTCTTGGTCGTCGCATAATTCCGCTGCTTGCAGGTCGTGCAAGCGAGAGTGATGATTACCCGCATCTGTTCCACCTCCCGGGCTGTGCCAGATCACAAAAAAAAAGACATTGAATCCGGGTTAATACGCCTAAGCCGTTACGTACGACAACGACACCTGGCGTATCACACCATATTCAGGGCTGCGCATAAAACTCCACCTTAAGGTTACTAAAGTAATTTATCATAGCCCATACGCAATGTCAACGAGAAAGCTTGACAATCGTGTACGGGCGGCAGGTGCGGGACGTTATTAAGACTCTGCGGCCACAGAGCTCTCTATTATTCTAGCCCATCTGGAGCGGTCTTTAAACCCTGAACGGCGCAACTGCTGCAAAAACGAAAAAAGCAGCCTGCCGTCCGGCGCTGCCTCTGTACGCTTCCACTATGTAGCTGACGGCTTCGGCCGGCCTATAGACCGATGTCTCTGACCTCCAGGTATCGCTCCAGCTTGCGCTTCACGCGCTGAAGGGCATTGTCGATGGACTTGACGTGGCGATCGAGGTCGACGGCGATCTCCTGGTAGGAGCGCCCGTCCAGATAGAGCATCAGCACCTTGCGTTCCAGGTCGCTCAGAATCTCGGACATCTTGTCCTCGAGACCGTAGAATTCCTCCTGGTTGATGATCATCTCCTCGGGATCGCAGACGCGGGAGCCGCAGATGACATCCAGCAGCGTACGGTCCGAGTCCTCGTCATAGATCGGCTTGTCCAGGGAAACATAAGAATTGAGCGGAATATGCTTCTGCCGGGTCGCCGTCTTGATCGCGGTGATGATCTGGCGCGTGATGCACAGCTCCGCGAACGCCTTGAAGGAGGCCAGCTTGTCCCCCTTGAAGTCGCGGATCGACTTGTAAAGGCCGATCATGCCCTCTTGCACGATATCCTCGCGCTCCGCGCCGATCAAAAAATAAGAACGGGCCTTCGCCCGGACAAAATTGCGGTATTTATTGATCAGATACTCCAGTGCCTCGGCATCGCCCGCGCGTACCGACTCGACGATATCCTCGTCGGTCTTGAAGTCGTATTCATATGTGACAAGGTCGTTAACGTCGACGCTCACGGTCATCCCTCCGGCTTCAAGACTTTAAGGATACGTTCTGGATCTACCAAACTATTACCAATATACTTGATGCAGCCCATAGCGTCAATGAAGAAAACCCTTATAATTCAAGGCTTCCGGGCAATGCGGACATGTGTTTGCGTTTTGGCGAAGAGACTTGCAGCCTACTTCGGGCGCAACGATCGTTCGGGCAGCGGCGGGAGACTGGTCCCGCCCGGCTCCCGTCCTAGGACTTGCCGCCCGAATCGTCGGACGCACGCTCGCCACGGCGCCACTGCTCCAAGACCCGCGCCACATCGTCGCTCAGCACGCCGCCCAGCGGATTGCGCTTGGGCGGCGGCGCCTTGCGAATCGTCTTGCCGATCTCGCGCCGGCTCTCCTCCACCGCGAGCAGCAGCTCTCGCGCGGACAGCCGCAGCGCGCCGCGTCCGAACGCAACGTGCTGCTCGGTCTGGTCGGAGGTGGCGACATATACGTCCCGCCGAACCGAAGTCACTTCGCCGACGAGCCGCTCGATGCATTCGTCCGCCGTTTCTTTCTCGCGGGTGTATACGACGCCGAGCCGATGCTGCTTGAGTTTGGCGCCCGCGCCGGGCACGCGAAACGCGTCGAACACGACTACGACCTTCAGTCCCAGGTAACCCTGGTAATCCGCCAGCATGTCGAGCAGCCGGTCGCGCGCGTCCTCCAGCCGGGTCGCCTTCAGACGGTCCAGCTCCGGCCACGCGCCGATCATGTTGTAGCCGTCGACGATGAGGACGTCCTCACGGCGAAGCATGGCCGCCCTTGCCCGGATCGCCGCCGCGCTTCGCGAGCCGCTGACGCACGGCTTCGTAGAGGATGATGCCCGCTGCTACCGAAGCGTTGAGCGAGTTGAGCTTGCCGAACATCGGCAGGGAGATCAGAAAATCGCACTTCTCGCGGATCAAGCGGGACAAGCCCTTGCCTTCGCTGCCGATGACGATGGCGATCGGCCCCGTCAGGTCCGTTGCGTAGACGTCCGCCTTCGCCTCGCCGGCTGCGCCTGCGATCCAGACGCCGGCTTCCTTCAGCCGATCGATCGTCTGCGCCAGGTTGGATACCCGCGCGACGGGCACGTACTCGACCGCGCCGGCGCTCGTCTTGGCGACGACGGCCGTGAGGCTCGCGCTGCGGCGCTTGGGCACGATGACGCCGTGGGCGCCCGTGCAGTCGACCGACCGGAGGATGGAGCCAAGGTTATGGGGATCCTCGACCTCGTCGAGGAGCACGATGAGCGGCGCCTCGCCGCGCTCGGCCGCCCGCGCGAGCAGCTCTTCCGGCTCGGCGTAAGAGACCGCCGCCGCCTGTGCCACGACTCCCTGGTGCTGGATGCCTGGCGCCAGGCTGTCAAGCTTGCGCTTGTCTGCGTACTGAACCACAACGCCGCGACCCTTGGCCTCCTCCAGAATCGGCTGAACGAGACTCTTCTGAGCCTGATTCGAGAGCCAGATCTTGTTCAGCGCACGGCCGGCTTTAAGCGCTTCGAGCACCGGATGCTTGCCGGCCAGGTACTGCTCGCCTTCGCCTTCCGCATCGTCCGTCGACATGGCTTCAGCCGTTTCGTCCTCAAGTGCCGCGACGCGCGCGCGAGCCTCGCGCTCGGCAGCGTCGGCTTCATGCCGGCGGCCCTGCGCCTGTTGCGTGGCTCCGCCCCTGCGGTCCGCCGCGAAGCCGGGCTTGTAGCCGCCGCCCGCGGACTTGCGTGCGCCGCCGGCAGACGGCCTGTCCGCTGCCCGCCCATCAGCCGGCCGCCCTTCGTCCCGGCCGCTCGATCGGACCTCCGCCTGACGGCGTCCGTCCCGGCCCCCTGCGCCCGCCCCTCCATAGGCGGACGGGCCGCCCGCGCCACGCGCGGGACGATCCGTTTTCCCCGGTCCCCCCGGGCGATTGCTGCGATTGCTGCTCATGTCGTCTCTTCCTTTCGCCCGGGTCGCGCCGACCCCTCCGGCTTCGTTTCTTCGGGCTCGAAGGCCAGCCCGATCAACTTCTCGAGCCTTTCCCGTTCCCCTCGGTAATACAAATAACCCACTAACGCCTCCAAACCGGTCGCGTGGCGGTAATCGCCCGGATCCGCATTGCGCGGGAGCGAACCCGACTTCGCGTTGCGGCCGCGCCTTGCGATATCGGCTTCTTCCTCCGTCAGCAGCGGCCCCCACCGCACCAGCAGCCGCGCCTGCGCAGCGGCGGATACGTACCGGGTGGCCGCCTTATGCAGCTCATGCGGCTTGCGTGACGAAAAAGCGATCAGCCGCTGGCGGATATACACCTCGAACACCGCGTCCCCGACGTAGGCGAGCACGATCGGATTGAGCAGATTGACCGGCTGATCCGGCGGCAGCTCCGGCGCGATGACCGGGAGCGACGGCACATGCGTGCGAAGCTCCGTCATTTCCGGCGCCACCGCATCCCCTGTGCCGTATCTTCGAGAATGATCCCCTTGTTTGCCAGCAGGTCGCGAATCTCGTCCGCCCGCGCGAAGTCGCGGCGCTTGCGCGCGTCGGCGCGCTCGGCGATCAGGCTGTCGACCTCCGCGTCCAGCAGCTCGGCGCCCGCCTCCGGCGGCAGCAGCCCAAGCACCTTATCAAACTCCGCGATCAGCTCCAGATAAGCGTGAATGTCCGCGGCGCAGGCCGCATCGCGCTTGAGATACGTATTGGCGTCGGACACCGTCTGGAACCACACCGTGATCGCGTCGGCCGTATTGAAGTCGTCGTCCATCTTGGCGTCGAACGCCGCCCGGAACTGCGCAAGCCTCGGGGCCACCGAAGGATCGGCCGGCACCAGCTCGGAGACGGAGGACAGGCGATGCTTCAGGTTGTCGCGCGCATTGGCGAGGCGCTGAATGCTGTTTTCTCCCTGCGCGACCGATTCGTCGCTGAAATTGATCGGGCTCCGGTAATGGCCGGTCAGCATAATATAGCGAATCGCCTGCGCGCTCGTCTTCTGCAGCAGCTCGCGCGGGTTGACCACGTTGCCGATGGATTTTGACATTTTTTCGTTGTCGATGTTGACAAAGCCGTTATGCATCCAGTAGCGCGCCAGCGGCTTGCCGGTCAGCGCCTCGGACTGCGCGATCTCGCACTCGTGGTGCGGGAACTGCAGATCGTTGCCGCCGCCGTGGATGTCGAGCGTCTCGCCCGCATACTTGAGCACCATTGCCGAGCACTCGATGTGCCAGCCCGGACGTCCATCGCCCCATGGGCTGCTCCAGCTGATCTCGCCCGGCTTGGCCGCCTTCCAGAGGACAAAGTCCTGCGGCGATTCCTTGCGTTCGTCGACCTCGATCCGGATGCCGTACTGCAGATCCGCAAGGTTTTTGTGCGACAGCTTGCCGTAGTCGGGGAATCGCGCGGTCCGGTAATAGACGTCTCCGCCGCTCTCGTAGGCGAAGCCCTTTTCCTCAAGCGTCCGTATAAACGAAATAATCTCCGGGATCGTGTCCGTCACCCGCGGATTTTGCGTAGCCGGAATGACGCCGAGGGCGGACGTATCCTCGATAAAAGCCTTGATAAACAGCTCGCCGAGTTCAGGTACCGTGATGCCCATCTCTTCCGCGCGCCGGATCATCTTGTCGTCGACGTCGGTGAAGTTAGTCAAGTAATTGACCTTGTAGCCGATATGCTCCATGTACCGGCGCACGACGTCGAAAAAGATAACGGGACGCGCGTTCCCGATATGAATATACCCGTATACGGTCGGTCCGCATACGTACATCGTGACTTGGCCGGGCTGTTGAGGCACAAATGGTTCGGCCTCGCGGGTCAGCGTATTGTAAATGCGAAGGGTCATGGTCGATTATGGCTCCTTTGATGTTCTTGAACGGGTGGAAGAATACACGGGCTCCTCTTGGCGCTCGCGGCCGTCTCCCGACTTGGCATTGCCTTCGGCCGGGTGGCCGTCGGCGCTGTCGGTTGCCGAGTCGCATCTTGCCTTGAGCTTGAGCGGCGGCGGATCGAAATATCCGCTGCGTTCCCGCTTCAGATGCTCCAGCTCGCCTTTGAGATCGTCGATTTCCTTTTGCATGAATCGAAACGTCTCGATGACCGGGTCCGGCAGGTTCGTATGGTCGAGACGGTCTCCGATCCGTTGTCCGCCCCGCTTCACGACGCGCCCCGGTATGCCGACGACCGTGCTGTCCGGCGGCACCTCCCGGAGCACGACGGAATTCGCGCCTATATTGGAATTGTCGCCCACTTTGAACGAACCCAATACTTTGGCACCCGAAGCGATAACGACGCGGTTGCCGATCGTCGGGTGACGTTTTCCTTTTTCTTTGCCGGTCCCGCCGAGCGTCACGCCCTGGTAGATGACGACCTCGTCCCCGATCTCGCAGGTCTCCCCGATGACGACACCCATCCCGTGGTCGATGAACAGCTTGCGCCCGATCCTCGCGCCGGGGTGGATCTCGATGCCGGTCATGAACCGGCTCACCTGCGAGATGACGCGCGCTGCGGTAAACCATCTTCTTTTGAAAAAGCCGTGCGCGATTTTGTGCGCCCAGATGGCGTGCAGCCCCGAATACGTGAAAATGACCTCGAACCGGCTCCGGGCTGCCGGATCGTTTTCGAACACCGCTTCTACGTCGGAACGCACCGTCTCCCAGAAGCCCATGTTCTTCCCCCCTTGATGTGTGCAGCCATAACTACAGCAGGATGCGAAACAATCGCGGGAGCTGCGCAGCGGGTGCGTCATGCGCAAAAAAGACGCCCCGGCAGCTCTCGCTGCAGAGGCGTCTTCGGACGCGGTCCCACTCTGCTTGGCGCGATCGGCGCTCTTGCTCTTCCAGCAAGGCGCGGCGGATCGCCCGTCTCATTCGGCCGTTAACGGGGCCCCCGGCAACGCCTAACACAAGTTAGCCGGTCGACCGATTCGATGGGATCGAATCGGCGACGTCCGGCGCTCCGCTCGGCGCTGCGGCTCCCAGGCGCATTTCCCCCACGTCGGATACGAGACTGCTCTCACCCTAGGCAGTCCTCTCTGGCCGCTCCTCGTCGTGGCGTACTCTCCTGTTCGTCGCTATTACAGCAAGTATAGTGCAAGGTCCGGCAGGTGGCAAGGGGCGCGAGCGGGCAAGAGCGGAGCATGGGCCGGAATTGTCGTTCGCTAGTGTTCTACAACGCAAGTGCACCGAGTCAGGCAGCAACATACATGAACGTACAAGCGTCATTGCACGCTGCCTCGGCGCACATCGCTATTCCATCATATTCCCGCAGCTTCGGCCAAATAACGACGTCGCACATCGCTATTCCGTCGCTTTTCACATCCTCAGCCAAATAACGATGGCGCACATCGCTATTCCGCCGCATTCTCACATCCACGGCCAAATAACGATGTCGCACATCGCTATTCGGTCACATTTTCACGTCCGCGGTCAAATAACGATGTCTTACATCGCTATTCCGTCGCATCCGAGGCAATAGCGGCAAAAAGTTACGCTACCCCTTCTCCACTCGCTATATCCAGCAAGAACGCCGTTCCGTTCTCGAATGCTAGCCCCGGCCCGCCGGCAGCCGCCCCTAGCGTCCTGCGATCAGCCGAGCGAAGCCGCCGTCTCCCGCAGCCGCGAGAGCACGCGGTCGCGGCCGAGCAGCCAGATCGTGCCGTTCAGGTCCGGCCCGTGCATCTGGCCGGTCAGCGCCACCCGAATCGGCATGAACAGGCCCTTGCCTTTGGCGCCGGTCTCCGTCTGCACGGCCTTGATGAGCGCCTTCATGCCATCAACCGTGAAGCCGTCTTCGCCGGCGGCCTCGATCTGACTAGCGAACGCGTTCAGCACCGTCGGCACCTGCGGATCCGCCAGCACTTCGCGCGCCTCCTCGTCGACCTCGATCCGCTCGCGGACGAACAGCTCGGACAGCGGCACGATCTCCGCGCCGTAACGCAGATGCTCGCGCAGCAGCGTCACGAGCGCCGCGGCCCAGGCCATCTCGCTATCGTCCGGCTGCTCGGCGATGCGACCCGCCTTTTTCAGATGCGGCAGGCACAGCTCGAGCAGGCGCTCCGGCGATACGCTTTTCAGATAATGCTGGTTGATCCAGTTGAGCTTCACCGTATCGAACACGGCTGGACTCTTGGACAGCCGTTCCGCCTTGAAGATCTCGATGAACTGTTCGCGGGTGAAGATCTCCTCTTCGCCTTCCGGCGACCAGCCGAGCAGCGTGATGAAGTTGAACAGCGCCTCCGGCAAATAGCCGAGACCGTCGTACTGCTCGATGAACTGAACGATCGACTCGTCTCGCTTGGACAGCTTCTTGCGGCTCTCGTTGACAATGAGGGTCATGTGGCCGAACACCGGCGGCTCCCAGCCAAGCGCCTCGTAGATCATCAGCTGGCGCGGCGTATTGGTGATGTGATCCTCGCCCCGCAGCACGTGGCTGATCGCCATGTGATGATCGTCCACAGCCACCGCATAGTTGTATGTCGGGATGCCGTCGCGCTTGACGATGACGAAGTCTCCGAAGTCCTCTGAACGGAACGTAATCTCGCCTTTGACCATGTCGTCAAAAGTATAAGTACGCCCTTCCGGCACGCGGAACCGGATCGCCGGAATGCGCCCCTCCGCGATCAGCTGCTCCTCGTGCTCCTTCGTAATATCGCGATACTTGCCCGAATACGCCGGCGTCTCGCCGCGCGCGAGCTGTTCTTCGCGCTCCGCCTCGAGCTCTTCCTCGGTCGCATAGCAACGGTAAGCGAGTCCGCGCTCCAGCAGCTGCTTGGTGAACTCGTCGTATATATGCAGACGCTCGGTCTGCCGGTACGGACCGTAATCTCCGTGCCGGTCCACGCTCTCGTCCCAATCGACGCCGAGCCATTTGAGATAGGTCAGCTGGCTCTCTTCGCCGCCTGCGACGTTGCGCTTGACGTCGGTGTCCTCGATCCGAATGATGAAGTCCCCGCCGTGATGACGAGCGAATAAGTAGTTAAAAATAGCGGTGCGCGCGTTGCCGATATGCAGATGCCCCGTCGGGCTCGGCGCGTAGCGAACCCTGACCTTGCCGGTTTGTCCGTTGCTCATGTTCATTGCCCCTCCCGTTCCCGTTCCAGTCTTTAAGCTTCCTTCACGAGCAAGACGACCGCCTGCGCGGCGATGCCCTCGCCGCGGCCCGTGAAGCCGAGCCGCTCCGAGGTCGTCGCCTTCACGTTCACTTGATCGGCCTCGCCCCCGAGCGCCCGGGCGATCACTTCGACCATCGCAGGGATATGCGGCGCCATCTTGGGCGCCTGTGCGATGATCGTCGCGTCCACGTTGCCGAGCCGGTAGCCGCGGTCCGTCGCGAGCGCCCATACCCGCTCGAGCAGCACGACGCTGTCCGCGTCCTTAAAGGCCTCGTCCGTATCGGGAAAATGCTTGCCGATATCGCCGAGCGCCAGCGCGCCGAGCACGGCATCGCTGATCGCGTGCAGCAGCACGTCGGCGTCGGAGTGGCCGAGCAATCCCTTTTCGTATGGAATATGCACGCCGCCGATGATGCACGCGCGCCCCTCGGTCAATTGATGCACGTCAAAACCTTGTCCTACTCTAATCATCCGATTCGCTCCGATCCGTCGCGCCGGCGCCGTTCCAGCAGCAATTCAGCGATGGGCAGGTCCTCCGGCGTCGTAATTTTCAAGTTGGAATAATCGCTCTCCACGATGGCCACCTTGCGGCCGAGCCGCTCCAGCAGCATCGCGTCGTCCGTCGCCTGCGCGCCTTCGCGGCGCGCGCGCTCGTGCGCGTCCATCAGCTCCGCGCGGCGGAACGCCTGCGGCGTCTGGACCGCCCACAGCAGGCTCCGCTCCGGCGTCGACACGATCATCCCGCTGCCGTCCGACAGCTTGATCGTGTCCTTGACCGGCACCGCCAGCGCGGCAGCGCCGCTCGCCTCCGCCGCCGCGCAGCAGGCTGCGATCCGCTCCGGCGTCACGAGCGGCCGTGCCGCGTCGTGGACGAGCGCGCCTTCGGCACGCAGCGCCGCCAATCCGGCGTACACGCTGTCCTGCCGCTCGGCGCCGCCGGGGATGACGGCCGTGAGCTTGCGGATGCCGTGCTCGCGCGCGAGCGCCTCGGCCTGCGCTTCTTCGCCCGCCGCCGCCACGATCACGATCTCGCTCACCGCGCCGCAAGCTTCGAACGCTCCCAGCGCATGCGCCAGCACCGGACGTCCGTCCAGCGGCAGATACGCCTTGTTCATGCCGGCGCCCATGCGCTTGCCGCTGCCCGCCGCGACGATGACCGCTCCCCAATCCATGTCCATGCCCTCTTTCGCCTTGGCATGATCGCGGACGGACAGCCTCAAGGCCCGCTGCACCGTCCGCAATCGTGAAGAAGGACGGGACCCCAGCGGGTCCCGCCCGTATACCCTTCCATCATACCCGGTCGGCGTTCATTTTCCAAGAGGTGGAGACGAGTCGTCCTTTTACAAAGCCCGCTCCAGCAGCTTCGGCTTCGCGAAGATCATCCGGCCCGCCGACGTCTGCAGGACGCTCGTGACGAGCACTTCCATGGTCGTGCCGATAAAGTCTCGCCCGCCTTCCACCACGATCATCGTGCCGTCGTCGAGGTACGCGACCCCTTGCCCGTGCTCCTTGCCGTCCTTGATGACCTGCACGACGATCTCCTCGCCCGGCAGCACGACCGGCTTCACGGCGTTCGCCAGATCGTTGATGTTCAGCACGGATACGCCCTGCAGCTCGCATACTTTGTTGAGATTGAAGTCGTTGGTGACGACCTTGCCGCGCATCGCCTTCGCAAGCTTCACGAGACGGCTGTCGACCTCGCCGGTCTCGTCGCCCGGATCCTCGTAGATGAGCACCTTTACGTCAAGTTCCTTTTGAATCTTGTTCAAAATGTCGAGCCCCCGGCGGCCGCGGTTGCGCTTGAGCAGGTCGGAAGAATCCGCGATATGCTGAAGCTCCTCCAGCACGAACTCGGGAATGACCAGCGTGCCTTCGATGAACCCCGTCTTGCAGATGTCGGCGATGCGGCCGTCGATAATGACGCTCGTATCCAAAATCTTATGTTCCTCGAATCTGGGCGCATCCTCTGCCGGCGGCTCCGGCTTGCGCCTGTCCGCGCCCCAGCCCGCGACCTCCTCCTGCTTGCGCAGGCCGATATGCGTCCCCGCATAGGCGAATGCCAGCGCCGTCGCCGCGGAGATCAGCGCGCCGACACGCGGCACCGCTCCGAGATAAGGCATGAGCAGCATCGCAAGGACGAGCCCCGTACCGCCGCCCGCCAGCCCTGCGATCAACTGCGTGGCGGGCATAACCGCGAGCCGTTCGACGCCCTTGCGCAGCAGCTCCGAGAGCGGCCCCGCGCAAGCCGTCGCGATAAGCAACCCGAGCGCCGCGCCGATCCAGGTCGCATAGGCGCCGATTCCTCCGCCGTAAGCCGCCGTGCCGAGCGCGCCGCTCATCCAGGACGTCCGGCTGCCGCCGGAAGCGCCGGCGGAAGACGCAAATCCTTGTCCGATCGCAAGACCCGCCAGCAGCCCGAAGGCTTGTATCAATCGTTTCATCAACATAAAGTATCACTCCCAAGAATAACCTGATTTGCTACCAGTATGGTCCAAATTCGGGCGAATTAATCCTGTCTCGGGAGCGGAAAACGAATGTGCCGGCTCAAGCGTTTTTGATAGAGGTTGCCATAGAAAGGCTGGGGCTGTCTGACTGCTTTCTCACAGCGATGTGCAGCAGTCCAGTCGCTTTTCGTTTTGTATTACGGAAGCCCTTGCTCTATAATGAGTTCTATGCAACGCCAATACAGGCAACCGAGGTGGATGGGATGAGCGCGCCAACACTGCAGGAATTTCAGCAGCAGGTGTCTGAGCTTTTGCTTCGTCACCGCAGCTTGCTGGATGTTATGACCAAGTACAGTCAATCGAACGCTTCGGTCAACCGGGCTGTGTCCAAGTCCATCACCGAATGCGGGTGCATCGAGCTGAATGCCAGGCAGCAGGGTTTCTCCCCCGACCTGGAGCTCGGCGAAGCCATACGCCAGACCAAGGCCCACATGGCAGGCGAGCTCTGCGAGCAATGCGCCGACATCATCCGTTCGGAGATGGGCAAGAATCTGTTCTATCTGTCCGCTTATTGCAATCTGCTTGGCGTCAACCTGGATGAAGTCGTCACCAAGGAATCGGAAAAGTGCAGCACGCTCGGATGGTTTAACCTGACCTAGCTCGGGAACGACGTCCGCGCACGCTAAGAGAAACCGTCAGGGAAAATCGCCCTGACGGTCTCTTTTTTAGGATGGCCGATATCCGCAACTTAATTGGTACGATACGTCTGTCGACGGCTCACCCGATAGCGGTCCGATGGGTCCGTCCGATGGTCGCCCGCGTCGTTTGTACGCCGAAAAGCCTGCAATAATACATCTAATTTCGCCGATATCTATCCATCTGAGAAGAAAAGATGCGAAAATGCAGGTTTTATCCTCCATCAGCCCCATTTCCGGCATGTGCTTCGCATTTACCTGCATATTTTCAGGTATTTGGCGAAGTGTAGGTTGTCGGTAAAAAATACATGTAAAAATGCAGTTTTTCGACCCGCCAAACTTTCGAAGAAACGCCGGCACGACTAAAGTGCGCATACTGGAACGAATCGCCGCCAAATCACGCCTTCTGAATGCCATCTGAATATCGTAAAAAGCCGTCCAACGCCAATATGGCGAAGGACGGCTTTTGTGTTACCGCAAAAGACGGCTTGGCGTTGCCGAGAGCTCGGCCCGCGCAGCGCTTAAGCGCCGCGGCGGGGACGCTCCTCGTTTTTGCGGCGTTTGCGGCGCAGGCGCTTGTAGGCGCCGGAGAACATCCGTTCAACGTTTTTTTTTAGGCCCCAGAGCGCATACAGGAGCAGCATTACGAGGATGAAGTTCGGGATCGCGCGCGGGAACATGAACGCCAGAATCACCGCAGCCGCGACGACGAGTGGTACCGCCCAAATCGCGGCCTTGGGCAAGCCGAGCTTCTTGAAGTTCGGATACTTGAGGCTGCTGACCATCAGAAAGGACAGCGCCAGCGTGGCAACGAGCAGCAGGTATACGTGCAGATCGGCGTGAAACAGCGCGAGCGTCGCCAGCACGCCGCCGGCCGCCGGAATCGGCAGTCCGATGAAGTAGCCGGGAATGCCCTCGATCACGTTGAAGCGGGCGAGACGCAAGGCGCCGCAGATCGGGAAGATGGCGGTGATGATCCAAGCGAGCGCGGGATTGACGTTGGTAAAGGCGGCTTGGTACATGATGAAGGCCGGCGCGACGCCGAACGAGATGACGTCGGACAGCGAATCCAGCTCCTTGCCGAAATCGCTCTGGACGTTCAGCGCCCGGGCTACACGGCCGTCGAGGCCGTCGAGCAGCATCGCGATGATGACGAGCAGGGCCGCGCCGTCCGCACGATCGTTAAACGCCAATATGATCGATAATACGCCTAAAAATAAATTGCCTATGGTGAACAGGTTCGGCAATGACTTTGCAAACATTGGACTTCACCTCTACTTTACTATACCCGATCGGACCTGTCGCCAACGCGCGAGTCGGCATGGACCCGGCCGGGCTAGTCTAAGAGCCGGGTGCGAGCGGATGCAGATATCGTCTCCACAGGCAACATTCCCCATTGTATGATGCCTATATCTGTCTGTCAATGAACACCTGATCCCGGATCCGCTTCAGTCCGTCCCGGATCGCTCTGGCGCGGACTTCCCCGATGCCGTCGACCTCGTCGAGATCCTCGATCGAAGCTTGGGCGATATGGGTCAGCGCGCCAAAGCGATCGACCAGATTGTGAATGATGACGGCCGGCAGACGCGCGATCTTGCCGAGGATCCGGTAGCCGCGGGACGGCAGCCCCTCCTCCGCAACGGCGCTCAGCGACAGGTAACCCAACAGCCGGATGATCAGCACCGAATCCAGCAGCTCGTCTGAGCTCAGTTTCTTAAGCGCGTGCTGAATCTCTCGGATGCGCTCCTCCGAGGCTTCTTTGGCGTAATCCTTAAGCAAGAGACGCGCTTCTTCCTCGGCATGGCCGACCAGCTCCTCCATCTGCATGTTGATCAGACGGCCTTCGTTGCCCAGCTCGAGCACGTACCGTTTGATCTCCATCCGGATGCGCAGCACCATCTCGGCACGCTGCAGCGCGTAGACGACCTCGTGCATCGTCACCTGGTTCTCGAACTCCAAAGCGGACAGATCCGTCAACGTCTGCGTATAGACCACCCGGTATCGCTCCAGCGTCTGGATCGCCTGGTTCGCCTTGGTCAGGATGACGGCCATGTCCTTGAGCGCATAGCGCAGCTGTCCCTGATACAGGGTGATGATATTGCGCCGCTGGGAAATGGAGACGACGAGCTGCCCCGTCTGCTTCGCCACCCGCTCGGCGGTACGGTGGCGGATGCCCGTCTCGATCGAGGAGATCGACGGATCGGGGATCAGCTGCGTATTGGCGTACAATATGCGCTTGGCGTCTTCGCTCAGGATGATCGCGCCGTCCATCTTGGCGAGCTCGTACAGATAGTTCGGGCTGAAGTCGCAGTTGATCGAAAAACCGCCGTCGACGACCTCCATGACCTCGGGGCCGTAGCCGACAACGATGAGCGCGCCGGTCTTGGCGCGCAGCACGTTCTCGAGCCCGTCGCGCAGCGGCGTGCCCGGCGCGACCATCCGGAGCAGCTGGTTCATGACGTCCTGCTGCTCGCGTTCTTTGTCTTTGATCTCCTTCGTCACGCGATTCGTTCCCCCTATTCCAATGCCGCCTTGAGCGCCTCGGCTACGGACTTGACCGGCACCAGCCGGATGCCCGCGGGCGGCTGCCAGCCCTTCATGCTCGCTTCGGGCAGGATGACCCGCTTGAAGCCGAGCTTGAGCGCTTCCTTGACGCGCGTCTCGGCGCGGGAGACCGCCCGTACCTCTCCCGTAAGTCCCACCTCGCCGAAAACGACGTCGTCGGGCTTGGTAGGCAGGTCGCGAAAGCTTGACGCCAGGCTGACCGCGGCGGCCAGATCGGCCGCCGGTTCGTCCAGCTTAATGCCGCCGGCGACGTTTACGTATGCATCCTGATTTTGAAAAAACATGCCCATGCGCTTCTCGAGTACCGCGATAACGAGCGATATCCGATGATGATCCAGTCCCGAGGACATGCGCCTCGGCGAAGGGAAGTGCGTCGGCGCCACGAGCGCCTGCAGCTCGACCATCACGGGCCGCGTCCCTTCGATGCTCGCGACGACCGTCGAGCCGGACACGCCGAGCGGACGCTCGGTGAGGAACAGCTCGGACGGGTTGGACACTTCGCGCAGACCGTCCTCCGACATATCGAAGATGCCGATCTCGTTGGTCGAGCCGAAGCGGTTCTTGACCGCGCGGAGCAGCCGGTAAGAGTGATGGCGTTCGCCCTCGAAATAGAGCACGCAGTCGACCATATGCTCGAGCAGCCGCGGGCCGGCGATCGCGCCTTCCTTGGTGACGTGGCCGACGAGCACGGTCGCGACGCCGCCCTGCTTGGAGATGCGCATGAACTGGGCGGTGCACTCGCGCACCTGCGCGACGCTGCCCGGCGCGGACGGCACGTCGGGACGGTAGACGGTCTGGATCGAGTCGATGACGAGAAAGTCCGGCTTCACTTCCTCGATGGACTGCTCCACGAGGTCCAGGTTCGTCTCGCACAGCACGAACAGGCGCTCGCTAAGCGCGCCCAGCCGGTCGGCGCGAAGCTTGGTCTGGCGGACGGATTCTTCTCCGGACACGTACAGCACGGTCAGACCTTGGCCCGCAAGCGTGTTCGACGTCTGCAGCAGCAGCGTCGACTTGCCGATGCCCGGGTCGCCGCCCACGAGCAGCAGAGAGCCCGGCACGAGCCCGCCGCCGAGCACGCGGTTAAGCTCCCCGTTTCCCGTCGGGATCCGAGGTTCCTTGCCGCTTTCTATGTGTATGATGGACTGGGCCTTTTCTTTCGTCCGGGTCAGCTCGCTGCTGCGGCCGACGTTCGCCTTGACGACCGGCTCGGCTTCCTCCACCATCGTGTTCCAGGCGCCGCACCCCGGGCACTTCCCCATCCACTTGGGCGATTCGGTGCCGCATTCGGTGCAGACGAACTTGATTTTCAGCTTGGCCATGGGATTCCCTTCATTAATTCGCTAGTTACAAGAAGTGTATCACACTTGCTCTCCCCGGTTAAAGTCCGGTACCCGCCCGAACGCCAATATCCGCCGCCGGGAACAATCCTGGCGACGGACATTGGATGAGCGGCCTTGGCGACGTTTCATGCGGTAATGATTAGACGAAGGTTCTCGTGTCGTTGTTGCGGCTGAACTGAAAGATCGCGATCGCGGCGAAGGCGGCGGCAAAGGCGGCCAGCACCAGCAGGTTCATATACAGGCTGCCGAAGCTGTCGCCGTGCTGCAGGCGGTTCACCGTATCGAGCAGCCAATGCTGCGGGAGGAACGCGCCGATCTTACGGATGGCGTCGGGCATGATATCCATCGGGAAGTAGCAGCCGGCCAGCACGCATGTCGGCGTGATAATGAGATTTTGCAGCGCGCTGGACTGGCCCCTGGACTTGGAGAGCGAGACGATAAGCAGCGACAATGCGATCGCACCGAGGCCGAACAGCACCAGAACCGATGCGAGCTGCATGACCGGCACGCCCGAGTCGATATGGATCACCGCCCGCATGAAGGTCAGCGTCAGGGCGATCTGGCACACCATGGCGACGATATTGACCGCGACGTTCGCCGCGACGTACGACCTGGCGGTGACCGGCGAGGAGAGGAGGCGCAGGAACGTGCGGTTTTCTTTCTCGCGCAGGATCATCTCCGACATGTTGACGGACGAGAACATGATGAAGGCGACCAGGAAGCCCAGCGACTGATAAGTCGTGTCTTTGACGTTGGAAGCGTCGTTAAGGCGTTCGCGGTTGACCTTAAAGCCGCCCTGCGCATACTCGCCGTAAATCTTATCGAAGCGCGCCCCGTCTCCCGCCGTTTGCCCGGCGATCGAAGCGACATTGTTCAGGTAACCGTCCAGCATGGCCTGGACGTAAGCCGTCACCTGTGCGCCTTTGACGGACAGCAGCTCGAGTTGCTTCGGCGAACCCGCCTTGAGCGTCTCCCCGAATCCGGCCGGGATGACGATGCCCGCATCCAGCTTGCCTGCCGCGATCTGATCCTTCAGATCGGCGTCCGACGTCTCCGTCACCTTGACGCCATCGAGCGCACCGATGAAGGCGGCGACGTCGCGGCCGACGGCGTCCGCACCGTCCTGCTGCACGATGCCGATGCGAAGGCCGGCGCCGCCGGCGTTGCCATAGAGACCGGCGGAGAGCAGGACGCCGGCGACGGGCAGCAGGAACAAGATGATATTCGACCGTTTCCGGAAGGTGTTGCGCAAAGTATGGGCCATGAGCCAGAGGAACGTTTTCACGGTTAGATCGTCTCCCTTCTGCGGATCAGGAACATGCATACGGCGAGCAGGACGACGGCTCCCGCAAGATTAAAACCGGCGGCCTGCAAGGCAGGGGCGGTATGTCCGCCGAACACCGTCTCGATGACGCCGGCGTTGTTCCAGCGCAGCGGCGAATAATAGGATATGGTGCCGATAAAGCCGCCGAAGTCGTTCACCGGGAAGTAAGCGCCGCCTACGAACGAGGCGATCTGGATAAAGATGAGCAGGAACGAATGCGACGCTTTGCTGCGGAAGATCATGCCGACCGCGAGGCCGAAGCCGATCGCCATGAGCACCTCCGTAATCAGGACGAGCAGGACATGCCCCGGATGATCGCCCCAGTTCGCGCCAAACACGAAATGGCTGATCAGCATGACGGCGACGATGAAGATCGCGTTGATGGCGGTGCTGCCAAGCACCTTGCCGGCGAAGATCTCAGCCTTGGTCACCGGAGCGGCGGACAGCCGGACGATCGTGTGGCGGGTCCGTTCGCTCTCGATGAGCGCGGAGGCGCTAAGGGCCGCGTACAAGGCGATCATCGTCGTCATGGCGACCGCGTAGTAGTCCATGGAATTCGGCTGGCTGTCCGCCGTGAGCGACGTCGCTTTGACCAGTTGAGCGGGTGCCTGGCCGCTGCCGCCGGTCTGGGACGATACGCCGGCGCTCGCGAAGGCAGCTTCCAGATTGTAACGGTCTGCGAAAGAGGTCAGCATGCCCTGCAGGATGTTGCTCTCAACCGTGCTCCGGCTGTTGTCGTAGTATGCGATGCCCTTGTCGGAGACATCGGCAAAAGCCGCGTATTGCGCCTCTGCGACGGCCTGCTTGCCGTCCTGCCCGGGAGGCAGCGCTTCAATCGCGATTCCGTTCTGTTCGGCGGCCTTCGCGAAGCTTTGCCAGCCGGCGACCAACTCGGGGCTTGCTTGATCGATCTTGTATGCCATCTTGATGTCCCCGATCTCGATGCTGCCCGAGAAGGCGTTGGACAGCGCCAGCCCCAGGATGAGCATGAGCGCGATCGGAAAGGCGAGCATGAAGAGAAAGGTGGACTTGTTGCGCAGCGCCGATACGATTTCTTTTTTTGCGATATGCAGCGTATTCACGCTCTCGTCCCCCTTAGTCTCTCAGATTGCGGCCGGTCAGCGTCAGGAATACCGTCTCGAGATTCGGCGCCTGCTCCTCGACCGCGCGAATCTCCATGCCGTCGCGGATGAGCTGCTGGACGATATCGTTCAGGTTGGCGATCTCGGCGCGCGATTGGATCTTGATCCGCTGTTCCTCGATCCGGACGGCGAGGACGCCGCGGATTTCTTTGAGGCGCTCCTGATTCAGCCCTTCGATGCTCTTCACGTCGATCCAGATTTCCTTGGAGTCCGTGATGATCGCCTTGAGCTGTTCCTTGGTGCCGTCCGCGATGATCTTGCCGTGGTCGACGATTGCGATGCGCGTGCAAATCTCCTCGACCTCTTCCATGTAGTGGCTGGTGTAGAGAATCGTGCAGCCCATGCGGTTCAGTTCTTTGACCGATTGCAAAATGTAATTGCGCGAGTGCGGATCGATGCCGACCGTCGGTTCGTCCATGATGATCAGCTTGGGCCGGTGCGCGATGGCGCAGGCGATGTTGAGCCGGCGCTTCATGCCGCCAGAGAAGTTTTTGGGCAGCTCCTTGTGCTTGTCGCCGAGTCCGACGAAGCTAAGCGCCTCCTCCACCCGCGCCTTTAGCTCGCTTCCGCGGAAGCCATACAGCCCGGCGAAAAACTTCACGTTTTCGAAGGCGGACATATCCTCGTAAATGGCCAGGTCCTGCGGCACGATGCCGATGTTCATCTTGGCGAAATGCGCGTGCTTGGCGATGTTTTTACCGAGAAACTTGATCTCGCCCTTCGTCGGACGGAGCAGCGAGGCGATCATGCTGATCGTCGTGCTCTTGCCGGCCCCGTTCGCGCCGAGGAAGCCGAAGATCTCCCCTTCCTTCAGGTTGAGCGTCATATTGTCCACCGCTGCAAAGTCTCCGAACTTCTTGGTCAGTCCGCCGATCTCGATAATGTTCATCGCGCATTCGCTCCCGTCGTTCATTTGTTGATCTAATCATAAAAAAAAGGACGCTCTTATGTCAGTGCATAAGTTCATCCTTTGGCATGAGAAATCTCATATGATTCGCTCATGAGGATCTCATGAGCCTGCGCGTACGGGCAGCAGCGTCGTCACGCTGAAGCCGCGGGAGCCGTCGACGATGATCGTCCCGCCTTCCGTTGCCGCCCGCTCTTCCATGCCGACGATGCCGAGTCCCTTGACGACCTTGTCCGCCCCGCGTCCGTCGTCGCGCACGACCGCCTTGACGAATTTGTTCAGGACGAGCACCTCGACCGCGATCGACTCGGCGCCGCTGTACTTGAGGGAGTTGGTAACGGCCTCGGTGACATTCGCCTGGATGATGCGCCACTGAAGCTGGGTAATCGTATCCAGATCTCCGGCATAATTGAGCGTCGCCCGAATGTCCTGCTTGGCGGAGAGCTCGTCCACGAACAGCTGCAGGCGTCCGATGCCGAGCTGCTCGGCAGGCGGCTTGGACTGCTTCAGCGTCAGGCGGATGCGCTCCAGCCCTTCCTTGGAAATGACGATCGCATTGCCCAGCAGCTCTTCCGCCTTGGTCCGGTTCGTGTCGAGCAGCCGCCGGGCCGCCTCCATCTGAATGAGCGCGCCGGCCATCGAATGCCCGATCTCGTCGTGAATTTGCTGCGACAGCCGCCCTCGCTCCTCCAGCTTGATCGTATACGCGGACTGGCGCGCGTATTCCTCGTTGTCCGTGAGCGCGCGGGTCAGTCTGCGCGCGTCTTCCTGGAGCTTGTCCCGCTCCTCCTCGCGAAGGGCAAGCCGCGCGTACAGCTTGCAGGTCGAGATATAGAGCATGAAGCAAAGCGCAGCCGCCAGCGCATAGGTCGGCCTGTACGGTGCAGGCAGCAGCAGGCAGGCCGCGGCCGGCATGACGGCCGACTGCCAATTGGCGGCGCCGAGTCCCGAAGCAGCTTCGTACAGGTTCGGGATGGCCAGCAGCAGGAACAGCGGATGCAGCTCCAGCGAACCGTAGACCGCAAGTGCGGCGGACAGCGCCGACAGCGCGAGCGATGCCTTTTTGAAGCGTCGTGCGGTCGGAATGCCAAAGCTCAGACCCAAGTAAATTAACAGGACGAGCATATAAGCCGGCCGGAAAGCCCCGTCATGGGGCGCGCCGTACAGGACGTATCCGATAAACAGCAGCAGAGCGGCTTTGTTCCCGAGCAGCCATAGTTCCATCGGCGCTCTCTACTCCTCTTCCGGCACACGTGCTTCGCCCGTGAGGTAGTAAATCGCGATCTGCGTGCGATGCTCGAGGCCGGTCTTGTTCAAGACCGACGTAATATAGTTCGCCACGGTGCCTTCGGAAATAAACAGCTTGCGGGCGATCTCCTTGTTCGACAAGCCGCGGGCGATCTGCTGCATGATGTCGAGCTCGCGCTCGGTGAACAGGCTGCGGTCGATCGCTTCGCCAGGCTTGGCGGACGGCGCCGATGCCGCTGCCTGGGTTTGTGGCGTTGCGCCCTGTGCGAGCTGCGCCTTGATTTTGTCCAGCACGACGTCCTGGAGCACGTCGTGGTTGTTATGCACGCTTTTGATGGCGTCGCGGATTCGCTCCGGATCGTTATTTTTCAGCAGGTAGCCTCTGGCCCCCGCCTTGATCGCTTCGAGAATGTATTCCTCGTCGTCGAAGGTCGTCAGAATGAGCGGCTTGGTCTTCGTGTTGGCCGCGATGAGCCGCGCCGCCTCCACGCCGTTCATGTTCGGCATGCGAACGTCGAGCAGCGCCACGTCCGGCGCGTGCGCTTCGCAGAAGGCAGCGGCCTGGGCCCCGTCCTCCACCGTCCCCACCACCTCGAACTCCTCGAAGCTGGTTAGGATAATCTTCATCCCTTCCCGGATAAATGAGTTGTCGTCGGCGATCAGCACTTTGATCGGCAAACTCTTCCACCTCGCTTTAGGTCTATGTAGATCATAAGCGCTGCGAGGGCGGGGCGCAATCGGTTAGCTTGAAGTTGGCGTACACGTCGAGGTGGAGACCTGAGTTAAGAGGCTAACCGCCTTTTCGTGCACAAGAATTATGCACGATCAGCATCTGGCTAGCTAGTGAAGCGGCAAGCCGCTTATCCGTGCACAAGAATTGTGCAAGTCGGGTAAATGGCGAAGTTGCGAATAGGGAAGCAACGCAAAAAAACGCCAGGGGACGACTCTAACGAGCGTCCCGCCGGCGCGGATGTTGCGAGCAATCGGATTAGCTGTTGTTCTTGACCGCTTCGCTCTCTTCAGAAGAGGAACGGCTAGTTGTGTTTACGACCAGCGCGCCTTCCTTCTCGTCGATCTCGAGCGTGTCGCCCTTTTGGATCTTGCCGAGCAACAGCTCCTCGGACAGGCGATCCTCGATGTGCTTCTGGATCGCGCGGCGCAGCGGACGAGCGCCGTAGGCCGGATCGAAGCCTTCCTTGGCCAGAAAGTTCTTGGCGGCTTCAGTTAGTTCGAACTTGACGTTGTGCTCGACGAGGCGCCTCTTGAGGTCGTCCGCCATGAGCGTGACGATCTGCGCGATGTGCTCTTCGGCGAGCGGGTGAAAGACGATTGTCTCGTCGATCCGGTTCAGGAATTCGGGGCGGAACGACTTTTTCAGTTCGCCGAGCACCTTATCCTTCATGTTGTTGTAGTCTTTGCCCGAATCCTGCACGGCGGTGAAGCCGAGCGAAGAGTTGCGCTTGATCTGATCGGCGCCGACGTTGGACGTCATGATGATCAGCGTGTTGCGGAAGTCTACCGTGCGGCCCTTGGAGTCGGTCAATCGGCCGTCCTCCAGCACCTGCAGCAGCACGTTGAACACTTCGGGATGCGCCTTCTCGATCTCGTCGAGCAGGACGACGGAGTACGGCTTGCGGCGAACCTTCTCGGTAAGCTGACCGCCTTCCTCGTAACCGACGTATCCGGGAGGCGCGCCGACGAGGCGGGACGTCGAGTGCTTCTCCATGTACTCCGACATGTCGATGCGGATGACCGCATTCTCGTCGCCGAACATTGCCTCGGCCAGCGCGCGGGCCAGCTCGGTCTTGCCGACGCCCGTCGGGCCCAGGAAGATGAACGAGCCGATCGGACGCTTCGGATCCTTGAGTCCCGCACGGGAGCGGCGCACGGCGCGGGAGACGGCCTTGACGGCTTCTTCCTGGCCGATGACGCGGTCATGCAGGATGCTCTCCAGCTTGAGCAGGCGCTCGGTTTCTTCCTCGGCCAGCTTGACGACCGGAATGCCGGTCCAGCTCGCGACGACCTGGGCGATATCGTCCGGCGTCACCTCGGAGTCCGTGCGGCCTTGCTTTTCCTTCCACTGGTTCTTCGTGGAGTCGAGCTCCTCGCGGATCTTCTGCTCGGTGTCGCGCAGCGCCGCAGCCTTCTCGAACTCCTGGCTTTGCACGGCGGCGTCCTTTTCCTTGCGGATATCCTCAAGGCGCGCTTCGAGCTGCTTGAGATTCGGCGGTACCGTATACGAGCGCAGTCTCACCTTGGAGCTGGCTTCGTCGATCAGGTCGATCGCCTTATCCGGCAGGAAGCGGTCCGTGATATAGCGGTCGGACAGCTTAACTGCGGCTTCGATCGCGTCGTCCGTGATCTTGACCCGGTGATGCGCCTCGTAGCGGTCGCGCAGGCCGTTCAGGATCTGGATCGCTTCTTCTGGTGACGGCTGGTCGACGGTAATCGGCTGGAAGCGGCGCTCGAGCGCGGCATCCTTCTCGATATACTTGCGGTACTCGTCGAGCGTCGTCGCGCCGATGCACTGGAGCTCGCCTCTCGCGAGGGCCGGCTTCAGGATGTTGGACGCGTCGATCGCGCCTTCCGCGCCGCCGGCGCCGATCAGCGTGTGCAGCTCGTCGATGAACAGGATGACATTGCCGGCTTGGCGAATCTCGTCCATGATCTTCTTCAGGCGGTCTTCGAATTCGCCGCGGTACTTGGTGCCGGCGACGACGGAGCCCATGTCGAGCGTCATGACGCGCTTGTCGCGAAGCGTCTCGGGAATCTCGTTGTTCACGATACGCTGCGCCAGGCCCTCGGCGATCGCCGTCTTGCCGACGCCGGGCTCGCCGATGAGAACCGGGTTGTTCTTGGTCCGGCGGGAGAGCACCTGGATCACGCGTTCGATCTCCTTGGCGCGCCCGATGACCGGGTCGATATTGTTGTCGCGTGCGCTCGCCGTCAGGTCGCGGGCAAGGCCGTCGAGGGTAGGCGTGCTTACATTGTTAGAAGGCCCGTGATTCTGAGATACGCTCTCGCTGCTGCCGAGGAGCTGCAATACCTGCTGGCGCGCCTTGTTCAGACTGATGCCGAGGTTGTTGAGCACGCGTGCCGCCACGCCCTCGCCTTCGCGGATCAGACCGAGCAGGATATGCTCCGTGCCGACATACGTATGGCCGAGCTTGCGCGCTTCGTCCATCGACAGCTCGATGACCTTTTTCGCACGCGGGGTGTAGGCGATGTTGGTCGGCTGCTCCTGGCCGCGTCCGATGAGGGATTCGACTTCGTCCTGGATCTTCTCGAGTCCGAGGCCCAGCGCGATCAGCGCCTTGGCGGCGATGGACTCGCCTTCGCGGATAAGACCGAGCAGAATGTGCTCCGTGCCGATATTGTTGTGTCCCAAGCGCACCGCTTCTTCCTGTGCCAATGCAAGAACCTTTTGTGCGCGTTCGGTGAATCGTCCGAACATCATGAGACAGCACCTCCTCCGTATAATATAAGAATAGATGATTTAGGCATGAGTTGCCAGTCTGGACGAGATCAATTGGGCGCGGGTCATGTCCCGCTGCTCCGGACTAAGCGCGTCGCCGTACGCCTGCTGCAAAAATCCCGGCTGGATCGAGACGAGCAGCTCGTTAAGCGTCCCCTCTTCCACCTCGGGCAGCAGGCCCAGATGGATGCCCAGCCGCAGATCCGACAGACGCTGAGAAGCTTCCTTCGCATCGATGACGGCCGCGTAGCTCAGAATGCCGAACGATCTTTTGATGCGATCCTCGACCTTGAGTCTCGATTCGCCCATCAGCTTGGCCCGCGCCGCCTTCTCGTGCTCGATGATCTGGCGGGCGACGGCATGCAGATGGTCGATGATCTCGGTCTCGGATTGGCCAAGCGTGATCTGGTTGGATACCTGGAACAGGTTGCCCGTAGCCTCGCTGCCTTCGCCGTACATGCCCCTGACCGCCAGGCCGACCTGCGTGACCGCCGACAGGATCCGGTTGATTTGCCCCGTCATAACGAGCGCAGGCAGATGCATCATGACCGATGCGCGAATGCCCGTGCCGACGTTGGTCGGACAACTGGTCAGGAACCCGTATTTCTCGTCGAAGGCGTAGTCGACGGCTTCCTCGAAGATGTCGTCGATCTTGCTCGCGGTATCCCAGGTCTCCTTCAATTGAAATCCCGCATGCAGACATTGAATGCGCAAATGGTCCTCTTCGTTCACCATCAGGCTGACATCTTCGCCGGGGCCGAGCATCAGCGCGGCATGCTGCGCCTGATTCGCCAGCGCCGGACTGATCAGATGCTTTTCCACCAGCACCTGCTTCTCCAGCTCGCTCAGCTCGGACAAGCGCACGCTGCTGACTTCCCCGAGTCCGTTAAGCCTGCCGCTTTCGTTCACCGAGAGCAGCCGGTCCATCGCCTCCGCCGCCTGGACGGCGCTGGCCATCATCGGAAACGGCAGATGCCGCAAATTCCGGGCGATGCGGACCCGGCTGCTCAGCACGACGTCGCGATCCGGCGCATCTTCCTTCATCCAGGGGCTCAGCGCCTCCGCGGTATATTTCCGATTACCCATGTGCCTTGCCCCCTAACCGTTCTGGACTTCGCGCTCGAGCTCGCGGATGCGGTCGCGCAGGTCGGCCGCGGATTCGAAATCCTCGCCCTCGATCCGGCTCTGCATCTCCCGCTTCAGGCCGTCGATCTCGCGGCGCAGCCTGACCAGTCCGCCGGCCCGCTTCGGTACTTTGCCGACATGGACCGTATTCCCGTGCACCCGCTTGAGCAAGGGGTCGAGCCGTTCCGCGAACTGCTTGTAGCAATGGGCGCAGCCGAACCGGCCAAGCTTGCTGAACTGACCGTACGTCATCCCGCAGCCCTCGCAGCGCTGCTGCTGTTGGACTTGCGCTTTGGCGCCGGACAATCCGGATGGGTCGAAGTCCATGAGGCCGGAGAGCAGATTGTGGATGGAAAAGCCCGACGACGTGCCGGGAATGAGCTCGCCCTTCTCCCTCGCGCATGCCTCGCATATGTGCAGCTCCGTCTTTTCTCCGTTGACGTACTTTGAAAAATGAAGCGTAGCCGGCCGCTGGCCGCACTCCTGGCATAGCAACTTGATCTCCTCCCCACGGCTATATAGGTTAGGTACATTGACATTGGCAAAATCTAACGCGCAAGAAGCGCCAGCAGCATGACCCGCATCAGGTTGGACCTCAGCTCGTCCTGCAGCGGCTGCTTGAGCGGCAGCGCCTCCGTCGACAGCGCGGTGCGCATCAGGTGCGCCTCCCGGGCGGTAACGATGCCGGCCTCTTCGAGCTGATAGATCAAACCGTTGGCCTTGTTCTCGTCGATCCGGCTGCCTGCGCTCTGGTGCAGCAGACGCTGCACGGCTTCCAGCGAGGGGAGGTCCACGCGCTGAATGCGGATGTAGCCTCCGCCTCCTCGTTTACTCTCTACACTATACCCCTTTTCGATCGTAAACCGCGTGCTGATGACGTAGTTGATCTGGGAGGGCACGCATGAGAACTTCTCCGCGAGATCTCCCCTCTGAATCTCGATCGAGCCTGCGCTGCTCTGCAAAATCTGCTTCAGATAGTGCTCGATCAGATCGGATATGTTGCGCATAACAAGAGCCTAACCCCCTTTCCGGAGAACGGCTTCGACTTCTGACTTTGACTTTCTTTGACTATAACCATATTATACGCACTTTATGATAAAATGCAACCCCGCCGGTTGTTCCGGCCGGCAGCCGGGACCAAGTCGCTCTCCTCCTCAGTATGCACCGATTCGAGTCCGTTTAACGATCGTACGCTTGTGCTTTTCCTCGCCCGGAAAACTGGTTATCATTTACATTATAAATCTCGTTGGAAAGCGGTGACCGTACATGTCCATTGTAAATACGATTCTGCTCGTGATAGCAATCGTTCTTCTGCTGCGGATCAATTCGAAGCTCCCCGGCAGGGATCGTCCAGGAGGCGCTCGACAAATATGAGGCCGCCAAAGGTCCAAAGTCGTAGTGCCGGCCGATTTACACTTGAGCAGCTGCTGCCGGGCTGCAATGGTTGCAAAAGGCGCAAAGCAATGCCGCCAAGTTGGGCGGATTGGCAATGCGCCTTTCCCCGTCGCTTAAAAAAAGTCCATTAAAAACGTATCGTATCTCGGCACGCGGCGTTCGAGCAGGTCGACGACAGCCGAATCGCCGCCCAGTCTTCCGGCCTCGGCCAACAATCCCGGACGGCGCCCGCCCAATAGCAGCGCGGTCAGCGTCTGAATATCCAGCGTGACTGCAGCCGCGGAACCGTCTTCCGCGCGAGCCAGCTCCGCTTGGCCGTCCGCCCCGATCGACAGTCGGAACGTGCCGTCGTTCCACGCGGCATGCGCATCCCGGAGGCGAAGCAGCAGCGAGTCTTCCGCGCCGGACGCGAACCGGTATTGGGATACGAACGCTTCAGCGTCTACGATACGCGACATGAAGTACGGATGCGTCTCCTGTTTGAAGCGGGGATCGGCGACCAGAAACGGCAGCGGGTCGTCCGAAGGCACCGTCAACAGGAGCCGGTCGATCATGGAATCGTGGTTGCGCACGAAATCCCACAATCCGCCGCGCGCTTCCTTGGTCGTCGCGACCCACTCCAGCACCGTCAACACCCGGTTTTCCACTTGATAATGCAGATAGCCTTCCGGCTCGCCTCGCGCATTGCGATACATAGCCAGCAACCCCGGCGTATTCCAGCGCCGCCGCGTCCACCAGTCCTCCGAACGGTCCAGCGTGCCGGTATACCGCGCGGCCGCCTTGGCATACAGCTCCGGCACCTCGGCCATATCCGTCCCGATCCGTTCGACAGTGCCCGGCGCATCGCTCTTTGCCGGGAAGTGCCGCGGCTCCAGCTCATACTTCTTGCGTTCGACCGTCATCTCCCAGCCGTACTTGCGATAAAAAGGAAACGCGAACGGATGCAGCATACTGACCGTCTGCCCCTGCTCGCGCATCTGCTCCAGTGCCGTTTGCAATAGCCGCGACACGCAGCCGTGCCGCCGGGCTTCCGGCCACGTCGCCACGCCGGCGACGCCTCCCATTTTCAGGCTGGCGCCGTTTACCCAGACGCGCAGCGGGAGCAGGATCAGCGCCGACAGCAGCTTTCCGCTATCGTCGAATGCACCGATGTGCTCCTCGGGCCGTAAGTGCCGCCGCTCCGTCTCCCGCCGCTCCTCCGAAATCTTGAACTGAAACGCGAATTCGGATAGCGCGATCCGCTCGTCAAAATCCTCGAGCGTCAAATGGCGAATGTACATGCGATTTGCCCAACCTCCCTTATGCTACAACTATAGCTTAAGGGCGTTCCGCTTGCACGGCCGGAGCAAGCACGGGCTTCGCGCCTCTGCCGCGGAGGTAAAGGTAGGCGCAGCCGATGGACAGCAGCACGACGACGACAAGGCCCCAGTAGATGTTGCTATAGGCATCATGCAGCGGCAGGTTTTTCTGCCAGTCGATCGCGCTCGCGGACAACGCTACGCCGAAGGCGCCGCTCACGAACTGGAGGAGCTGAAACAGCCCCATGCCCGAACCGATCTGCGAGGCGGGCAGCAGCCGCGACATTTCGTTGGAGATGCTGCTGGTCATGAAGGTGAAGCCGAGGCTGAGCAGCATGTAGATCAACAGGATCGACACGTACGACGTCCCGGACAGCAGCGCAAACAAGGCGACGGAGAGCAGGATAAGCACCGGAACGTAACGGATAATCGACGCGTTGCCGCTGCGGTCGATGATGCCGCCGACCTTGCGGGACATCAGGAGCGCGAGCAGGGAACCCGGGAAAATCACGAGACCCGACTCGATCGCGCTGAGACCGTGGAGATGAACGAGAATCTGAGGCAGCAGAAACAGCGTGGCGAAGCTGGACAGATACGCCGCGACGCCGACTGCGCTGAGCAGCAGGTACTTGCGGTTCGCGAACAGCGCCGGCAGCACGAAAGGATTGCGGGCCGTCCGGATGCGGACGGCGAACAAGATGAGTGCCAAGGCTCCGCCGGCGAGCATGTACCATTGGTGGTTCGTCAAAAATAACAGCAGGCCGGTCGTGCTGACGGCGGCCAGCAGCGCGCCCGGCAAGTCGAGCGAGCCGGCGCCCTTGCGTTCGCTCGGCAGCACGATCGCCAGCACGGGCACGAGGATCAGCGTAAGGGCGCTGACGGCAAACAGGAAATGCCAGCCGAGATATTGCACGACGGCTCCGCCGACGACCGGGCCCAATCCGAGACCGAGCGATGCGGCGGACATAATGATCGCCATCGCGGCGCCTCTGCGCTCCACCGGTACGTACCGGCTGATAAGCACCAGTGATAATGAAGGAATCGCGCCTGCTCCCGTCGCCTGCACGATCCGTACGATCAGCAGCATCAGGAAGCTGTCGGCGAACAGTCCGACGATAGCGGCAAGCCCGAACAGCAGCAGGCTGATCACGACCAGCCGTCTGATCGGCACGTAGTCCGACAGCCGGCTGTACGTAATGGAGGAAATCGCGAATACGATGGAATAACCGGTCACGATCCACGATGCGCTCGACGGCGATAGCCCGAATTCGAGTGTGACGTCCGGCAGCGCCAGATTGAACATCATCGTATTCATAATGACGAGTACCATGGCCAGGCCAAGAATAAGCGTCGCGACCTTCTCCGACTTAAACGCCGGATTTTCCGTTTCCGCAGCTGCGCCGTTAACGGCCCTTGTTGCGTTCATTCGATTCATCTCCATTCACTTATTTCAATGTTTTAATGTTCTATGATTATCGAACAATAGAAATATAACATCCCTTATGCTAAAATGCAATTACGAATCTAAACCAAGGAGGGCTGCGCCATGAAGCCGCTCTTTCATCCGGATACAGCGGATATCCAGCTCTCTTCCGTTCTATATGCGCTCAGCGACCCGGTTCGCCTGACAATTGTCTACAAGCTGAGTCAAAACGGCGAACGCGCTTGCGGCGATATCGAGCTGCCGATCGCCAAGTCCACCGTCTCCCATCACAGCCGTACGCTGCGAGAAGCAGGCGTCATACGGACACGGACGCACGGTACCCAGCGGCTGTTGTCCCTTCGCGAAGCGGACCTGGAGACGCGCTTCCCGGGACTGTTAAATGCGATCTTGGCATCTTATGAAGAAACCGACGAGCTTTAAGCGCTCATTTTTTCCGTTTCGATGACAACACTTGTCACCATTAGCGGGTAGGCTAGCCTTGAGGATGCCGATCGGCGACTCAATAAGCGCTAAGGAGCTGACCGCAATGAGCATTCATTTTGTTCCCTTTATCCAGTTAGACGGCCGCGCCCAGGAAGCCATCGATTTTTATGTCCAAGCGCTTGGCGCAGACGTGACGTTCAGCCAGACCTTCGGCGCCGGCCCCGGCGCATCGGAGGGCAATATGCCGAAAGCCGTGAAGGAACGGATCGCGCACAGCGAATTAAAAATCGGCGAAGCCCAGCTCATGGTCGCCGATTCCGAGCCGGGCAAGCTTCCGCGCGAAGGAGACCTGCTCACGGTCTGCATCACGACGCCGGATGCCGAGGTAGCTACGCGTATGTATAATGCGCTTCGCGAAGACGGCGAAGTGATCACGCCGCTCGGCGCCTTTCACTTCAGCCCCGCCTACGGCGTCGTCAAGGACAAGTTCGGCGTCACGTTTCAGTGCTTCACCTCGAGGCGGCGCAGCTAGCCCGATATAGGCGCTCGCCGGCCTCGTTCATTCGCCGCAATGCCTGCAAATATACATCTTTTTATGCCGATGTCGACCCGTTTGGACAGAATAGATGCTAAAATGCAGTTCATTTCCTTCATCAGCCCGATTTCCGGCTAGCGCTTTGCATTTACCTGCATATTCATATTTGCAGGTATTTCATCCAGTATCGCATGTAGCAAAAAATACCTGTACAAATGCAGGTCTTCAACCGCCAAGCTATCGAAAATGCCGGGACGAGGACAGCGCGCGTCATAGTATGCGAACGGTCGCCGATTTATACTTCCTGATCTTGCAAAAAAGGAGCCGCCCCGGCGGGGCGCAGCTCCTTTTTGCATTCAACATTATTCGTAGGGAACCGGCAGCTCCTTGCCCGCCTTCGCCGACCGTTCCGTCGTCTCGATCACCGCGATAATCCGCCTGGTCTGCTCCGGCGTCACGGTCAACGCTGCGCCCGTCGTCAGATGAGAGGCGACATTTTTATAAAATGCATCATGCCGATCCTTGAAGTAAGGTATCTTCGACTCCACCTGCAGGCCGTTCACTTCGGTCTGGAGCGTCAGGCTGCCGTCTCCGTAATCGACCACGGCGCCCTGGGTTCCGAGAATCCGGCGATGCGCCTTCCCGAGACGCGCGATGGACGATTGCTGCACGAAGGCGACCGCGCCGTCCTCGTAGGCGATGATGCTGTCCATCTGATCTTCGTTGGACACGTCGTACCATACCCGCTTATGAATGAAGCCCCGTACCGACGCGATCTTACCCGGCAAGAGGCCGAGCAGCCAATCGAGGTAGTGCGCGCCCCAGTCGTAAAATACGCCGCCCGATATCGCTTTGTCCGACCGCCACCAGGTACCGGGATTATAGTAGCCGCCGTGATACATCTCCACGTGGAAAATGTCGCCCAGGATGTCCTTGCGTATCAAATCCTGCACAGCCAAATACCAGCCGTCCCATCTCCGGTTGTGATAGACGCTCAGCATCAGCCCTTTGTCCGCCGCCAGCCGGACGAGCCGGTCGGCATCCTCGGCGAAAATGCACATCGGCTTCTCCAAAATGCAGTGCTTGCCGCTCTCAAGCACCTGTGTCGCCAGCGGCGCATGCGTATTGTGCGGCGTGATGACGGTGACAACGTCGATATCGTCGCGGGCGAGCAAGTCCTCGACTCGCGTATAAACGCCGATGCCGGGAAAATCCTGGCCGGCCTGCGCCGCTCTCGCCGCGTCCAGATCGCAGGCCGCGACGAACTCGATGCCCGCCGCGATCATTTGCTCCGCATGCGCCTTGCCCATATTGAAGGCGCCTCCGTAGCCGATTACCGCGCCTTTGCGTTTGTTCCCGTTCAAGCTGTTTCTCCCCTTCCGTTGATGTTAGGACAGCGGACAGCTCGTGTCGATCTCCGCGAGCTCCGCCTTGGATAGCGCCACGTTGATGGCGCCGAGGTTATCCTCCAGCTGCGCGAGCGACTTGACGCCCAGGATCGGGATGACGGCTGGCCCCTGATGCAGCAGCCAACCCAAAGCCAGCTGCGCCAGGCTTACGCCACGCCGGTCTGCGATCGCCTGCAGCCGTCCCACCGCTTGCGCCTTTAGACGGTTGTCTTCGGCCTGCAGATCCCATTCCGCGCCGCGGCTGCCTGCCGGCGCCTTGTCGACGCCGCTGTACTTGCCGCTGAGCCAGCCGCCGTGCAGCGGCGAATAGCACAGCGTCGCCAGGCCATACTTGTGGCTGACGGGCAGGATCTCCCGTTCGATATGCCGGTCGAGCAAGCTGTAGGAGGGCTGGTTGCTGGCGAGCCGCTCCAGGTTCATCCGGTCGCTCGCCCAGAGGCTCTCGACGATCTGCCAGCTCTCAAAGTTGGAGCAGCCGATATATCGGACCTTGCCCTGGCGGACGAGATCGTCGAGCGCCCGCATCGTTTCTTCGATCGGGGTAGCTGCATCGGGCCTGTGAATCTGGTACAAATCGATATAATCCGTCTGCAGATTGCGCAGGCTGTTCTCGACCTGGCGCATAATCCGGTGACGGCTGGCACCGGCACCGTTGGGCCCCTCCTCCGTCCGAATGGCGAACTTGGTCGCCAGTACGATCCGATCCCGTTTACCCTTCAGCGCCTGTCCGACCACCTCCTCGGACGTACCGTACAGGTCCGCCGTATCGATAAAGTTAATCCCGGCCTCGACGGCCCGATCGATGACAAGACGGGCGTCTTCCGCGCCGATGCCCCAGGAGCCGAATGTCATCGAGCCCAGGCAGAGCCGCGACACCTCAAGCCCCGTTTTTCCCAAATGCGTATACTCCATGCCCCGTTCTCCTTCCTTTATTAACCGTCACACTGCCCGGCCTTCCGTTAGTTCGCTACTTCGCCGGTAGCCGCCCACTCGCAGCCGCGCAGGAGGACGTTCTGAAAATCCCGGCTTTCCACCGCGATCATGCTGGCGCCCTTGTATTCGCCCTCCGGATCTCCCGGCCAGACATGGCCAAGCAGATGATGATAGACGCGGCCTTGTCCGAACGCGAGTGTCGCGATCATCGGCTCGTTCCGGCCGCTGCCCCCTTTCTCCGGCGCCGAGTAGGCCGTCGCCAGGACACGCAGCGGCACGTCGTGGACGTTGACGAGACGGTGGTACAGCTCATCCCAGGTCCGGAAGCTGCCAAGCCCTCGCGTGACGGGATGATCCGCATCGGCGATCTCGACTTCGAATTCGTGGAATTCGCCGTGCCCGGCTTCCTCCCGGAATGCAAGGCCGATCGTCTTCTCGTAGTCGGTCCAGCCTGCGAAGGCATTGTTGGCGGCGTGCAGCACGACGACGCCCGTGCCGGCGCTTACCGCAGCCGAGAAGTTCGCACGGGCCGCCTCCCCCCAATCCTTGCCGAAGTAATCGAGGAAGAACAGCCGGTACTTCTGCATCTCATTGGCGTCCGCCAGCACGTCCTCCGGCCGTTCCGTCAGATCGACGGTAAATTTGCCGCTATCCTCCAGCAGCTTCTTGAAATACGGAGCGGTCCTCCGCCAGTCGTGATTGTTGTCTCCGGTTATCAGCAACGTATGAATCGCCAAGCTTCCTCACGCCCCCGCCTGTCTTAGTCCGTACGCCTCAATTCGTCCAACCTATTTCGACTATTTCAATCCGTCCGTCTCTTCATCCGTCTCTTCATCCGTCTCTCTTCATCCGTCTCTCCATCCGTATCTCTTCATCCATCTCTCTCAGACGCTCCGCCACTCGCGCCAGCCGGTCGGCCGACGGTTCGGAGAGCGTGCCCTCCTGATAAACGCCAATGTTCCAGGTCACGGCTCCGCCTTGCCGACGGCAGGCCGCCGTGTACGCGTACATCTCGTCTTCGGTGAAACGGGGCGGCGGGATCGTTCCCTCCGCATCCCTGTCATGCATCCAGAAGCAGTCCATCCAGACCAACGCCTGCCACTGCATGCCGTCGACCAGCGGTCCCGTCGGGAGCTGCTTCAGATCGTTGGCCTCCCCGCCGAGATAATCCTGCTCTGCGAACGCATAACCCATTTCGTCCGCGCCCGGATTCATCGACACGACGGCGGCCGGATTGCCTGCCTTGGCCGCGCCTGCCCAACTCGCATAATCGAAGCGCCCGTTGTTCCAGCCGTGGGTTCGCATGAAGCTCATCACCGCCGCGTCGTAGCAGCCGTCGAACCACCAGCCGTCAACCGCCGCCCCCCATCGCTCGGACCAGGACCGGATGAAGTCCATGTATCTTTCCTGAAAGACGGACTTATCGCTTGGATCGATATCCCAGCCGAAGGCGTCTCTCAGCGCTTCGTCCGCCGTATCGACCTCCGACGGCAAATAGGCGATAAACCGGATTCCTCTCGCTTCCAGGTTCGTCGCGATCTCGAGCGCCAGGTCCCGCTTCGAGCAGCGCCCGGGCAGCAGCGCCTCCAGCACCGGATTCGGCGAGCAATAATAGCCGTTGTTCTGCCCGAGCGTAAAGATGAGCCACTTTGCGCCGGTCGCCTCTACCTCGCGGCAGAAGGACGCGACGGGGAATGCGTCTACCAGCTCGTCCCAGTCTTCGATCGGGGCGCCATCCTTCGGCTTGACCTGCTTGAGATAGTGAACCATGAGTCCAAAAGGTCCCTGCTGCATCCAATCGATCTCACCCATTGTGAATTCCTCCTTCTACACCCGCCGCCTCGGAAAAGGGAGTCACGAGGTCCACGCTTTGTATGCCGAACGTCCCGGTGCCCGCATAATTGCCGTACACGGTCAGCCGCACATAGGCCGCTGTCTGTGGCGGAAAGTCCACGATCTGCGCGCCTCGCCGATTCCGCAGCGTGCCTTGCGCGACGGGGTCGCTCCAGTTCTCGCCGTCCCGGCTGAGATGGACGGCGTAGTCCTTGAGCCGCTCGCTGACCGGCGCGGCGTATCCGCCGGTCGTGACCGCGCCCATCTCCGCCTGCAGCACGCGGATGGCGGCGATCTCGCAATCGTCGTCCAGCCGCAGCGTGACCGACCTCGGCCACGGCGCTTGAGCTTGTGCTGCCTCGTTTTGTATCGCCTCGCTTTGCGTCGTCCCTCTCGAGTCCGGCTCGCTTCGTTCCGCCCCACTTCTTTGTTCCGCCCCGATGCCGCTCTCCGCGACCATAAACTTATCCCCCTGAATCAGGCGTACGCCAGGTGCCGTCTTCAGCTTGATCACCAGGTCCCCCTCCGTCGACACGGCCATCCAGGAGGGCACTTCAATGCTGAGCTGCCGCGCGTCCTGCGAGAACACAAGCGTCCGGCCTGTCTTCAGATCCGTCGCCTCCAGCACGTCGTAACCTGCGTCGGGCAAACGCAGCGTATTGCCAACCGGCGGCGTCAACACATGAACGTAATGCGTCCTGCCGTCCGGCGTGAGCGTCGTCGCCCCGTACGCGCCGTCGTTCCACGCGCCGGGCGGCCATCCGCCCTGGCCGTATCCGCCGCCGACCGTACCGTAGATCGCTTCCTCCGCCCAGGACATAAAGCGTTCGAGATGCGCCGTGAAGTCCTCCAGCGGCGCAGGAAAGTCGCCGCCGATCAGTGGACCGTAGCCCAGATTGGCATTCCAGGAGGCGCCGATTACGGAGACCAGTTGCTTGACGTAATAAGCGTTGGCGGGCAGTTCCTCGTCCGTGGGCCAGATCTCCGCCCAATCCGGCTGCCCGCGCCCGACGTAGAACCAGTTCAGCTTGATGCGAAACGCGTACTCCTTCTGCCCCGGACCCACCCAGGCCCCGCTGGCGTAATCGTAGTCCGGCTCGCATACTTTGCCGAATTCCTCCAGCGACATAACGTCCTCGTCCGCCACCGGCCCATGGCTGAAGTCGTTGTTGATCGTCACGATCCCCGGCGCGCGGGCATGAATGCCCGCGAATACCGGCTGCGCCTCCGCTTTGTCGTGATACCCGTCGAACCAGAAGCCCGCCAGCTTGGGATACGTATCGATAAGCTCATAGATGACATCCAGGCTGTAGGCAAGAAAGCCTTTATCCGTCGCGATGTCCACGTCCGCGTCGTTTTTGTAAGCTTGATAGGCTTCCTTATCCAGCCACGTGATGCCGCCGTGAACCGCATTTTTGGCGGAACGGTTAATGTAGACGATAACCCGGATGCCCGCGGCGTCGGCCGCCTCGATCAGCTCTCCCAGAAAATCGCGCCGCGTACACGGGCTCCCGGGAACCCCGGAAGGCCACACCTTCAGATAGCCGAGCTCGCAGTGGTAGGTCGCGATCGTGATGTACTTCGCCCGGAGCCGCTTGGCGGTATCCACCCAGCGTCCGGCGCTCCAGCCTGCGGCGGCCGCGGCCGTCTCGAACGCCTCCGGCGTCTCGTACGGATAGCGGACATGAGGTCCGAACGGATCCGCCTCATGCTCGCCGGTGAGCATACCCCAGTGCAAGAACAAGCCAATTCTCGCGTGATCGAACCAGGCTGCCAGCCGTTGTTCTCGTGTCGGTCCCGACATTCGCGCCCCCCTGTTCCGGAAGAAAGGCAGTCCCGCCCGCCGCAAGCGCGGTTTGGCCGACTGCCTTTCGAATCCTGCTGATTGCCAGCCTTATTTGAACACTTCGTCGTATTTTTGCTGCGCTTCGGCCATCACCTTTTCGCCGCCCATCTTCTTCCACTCGGCTACGAACTGGTCGAACTGGTCGAGCGGCCGCTTGCCGGTGATGAAATCGATGAAGGCCTTGTTCGTCAACTGCGTGAGACGGTCTTTGTACTCGTTAAAGATCGGCTTCTCGATCGGCTCGAGAATATCGTATTTGCCGACCGCCTTCGCTTCCGTTTCATTGCGGATGTCCATATATTTGCTTTTTGTCATATACGGCTTCAGGAAGTCGTAGTCGTTGAACGAGCCGGGGAACTGTACGAAGCCGACGCCGTATTTGGCCCGTTCGTCTTCCTTGTCGTAAGGCGGAATCCAATCGATATCGCCGTTGTTTTTGTTGAAGGTCACGCCTTCCTCGCCGTACGTTACTTTCTCGTAGGTAGGCGTATCGAAGCTGGTCGCTTCAAAAATTTGAATATACTTGATCATCTTGTCGCGGTCCTTTTCCAGCTGCTTGCCGAACTGCAGGCCGGAGCTGACGACCGGATTGATCTGTTGATCGCCTTTCTGGCCGTTCGGCCCCGTCGGCGCTCCGATAACGCCCCATTTAACGTTCGGGTTCTTGGTTACGATCTTCTCGTAGTAGTCGCCGCCGCTGAACGCGTCGGCCGGCGTGAAGTCCCACCAGGCGTTCGTCACGACGCCCGCTTTTTCCGAGATGATCTTGTCGTCCGCGTTGCTGTACTTGTTGACGACGAACTCCGGATCGATCAGCCCCTGCTTATACCACTTGGCCAGCACGGTCAGCGCATCCTTGGCCGCCGGCTCGATCTCGCCCCGGACGACTTTTCCGTTCTCTTCGGTAAAAATGTTGGGATATACGCCGTATGCGCCGAACACCGGTTCGAAAATGCTCGGGAACACGCCGGTCAAGCCGATCGTATCCTGTTTGCCGTTGCCATCCGGGTCGCCGTGGCTGAATTTGTCCAGCGCAACCTCCAGCTCGTCGAGCGTCTCCGGCACCTTCGTGATGCCTACCTTCTCCAGCCAATCCTGACGGATGCCGGTGGCGTGGAATCGCGGCCCGATTGACCACATGATCGGCATGGAATAGTTTTTGCCGTCGCGCATCGTGTACTGGAACGGATTGTCGCCCAGCTCCTTTTTCAGCCATTCCACATACTTCGGCGCATACTGCTCCAGCAGCTCCGGCGGAATCTCGGCGACGACGCCCTGATCGACGAACTTGTCGTAGTCGGCGAAGTTTTGGTCGTTGAACCAGTCCGGAATCTGCCCGGAGGCGATATCCAGCAGCAGCTTTTCGCGATACGTTTCGCTATTCCGCGGCTTCAGCTCAATGTTGACGTTGAACTGCTGCTCCACCGTTTTGACTGCAAAGCTGTCCTTATTCACCTTTTCCGGGTTGGTCGTCCAGAACATGACGTCCATCGGCTTCTCCGAAGCCGAGGCGGACGCAGACGATGAAGCAGATGAATTCGAGGCGGGCTGCGACGAGGCGCCCTTGTCCGCATTGTCGTTGCCGGAGCCGCCCGAGCAGCCTGCCAGCAGCGTACCGGCCAGTGCCACGCTCATGGCGCCGGAGAGAACGATTTTCTTTTTTGGCATAGTTTTCGGCATAAATTGATGCCCTCCCTGTCGAGTGTGTTGAAGCGCAAAGCCGATCTCGCTTTCTATTGAAAGGACCCGATCATCCTTTAATAGCGCCCAGCATGATGCCTTTGACGAAGTACTTCTGCACGAACGGGTAGACCAGGATCATCGGGATGACGGAAAACATGATGATCGTCGCCTGCAGCTGCCTGCCGGAGTACTGTGTCGTAGAACCGACTTTGTAGATGATCGTGTTGATGTCGTTCGAGTTGTTCTCGATGATAATTTTGCGCAGCACGATCTGCAGCACCTGCTTGTTCGGATCGGAGATATAAATCAGGCTGTCGAACCAGGCGTTCCAATGTCCCACGGCCACCCATAGGGCGACTGTCGCCAGCACGGGCGTCGATAGCGGAAGGATAATCTTGAGGAAGATCCGAAAGTACCCCGCGCCGTCGATCCGTGCCGACTCCTCCAAGCTCTCCGGGAGAGATCGGAAGAAGTTGCGGATGATGAACACATTAAACGCGCCGATAAGACCAGGAATCACGAGCGCCCATATCGTGTCGTACATGCCGAGCTTCTTGATGAGCAGGTAGTTGGGAATCAGCCCCCCGCCGAACAGCATCGTGAACAGGATGTAAGCCGACACCGCCCGGTTGAACGGAAGATCCTTTTTGGACAGCGGGTAAGCGGTCAGCGTCGTGAAGAACAGGCTCAGCGCGACCCCCAGCACGGTCCGCAGGATCGTGTTGCCGTAGCCGATCCAGAGCGGCTTGTACTGGAACACCATATGATAGCTGTCGAAGGAAAACGCGGACGGGAACAGCAGGATGCCCGATGAGTAAGCGGACTCGTCGGTGCTCATGGAGAGCACGACCTGGTTCCAGAACGGGTAGAGCGTGACGAGGACGATCAAACCGAGCAGCAGGTACAGCAGCCAGTCGAACGCCTTTTCTCCGGCCGTCTTGCGGATCATCGCTTCTCCTCCCCTCTCACCATAGCGTGTGCTCCTTGCCGCCGATCGATTTGACGATCCGGTTCATCGCGACGATCAGCACGAGCGCCACCAGCGACTTGAAGATGCCGATCGCGGTCGAGTAGCTGTACTCCATGTCCGTCAAGCCTTTACGGTAGACGTACGTGTCGATGATGTCCGCGACGTTGTATACGTTCGTGTTGTACAGGTTGAAGATCTGATCGAAGCCGGCATCCAGGATCGATCCCATCTGCAGAATCACCAGAATCGCGATGACAGGCACCAGCATCGGCAGCGTGATGTACCGGGCCCGCTGAAGCCGGGTCGCTCCGTCGATGACCGCCGCCTCGTACAGCTGGTCGTCGATGCCGGCGATCGCTGCGAAGTAGATGATGGACGCCCAGCCGAAGCCTTTGAAAATATCGGTGACCACGAGGATGGTCCGGAAGTATCGCTCGTCGGCCAGCATCAGGATCGGCTCGTGTCCGAGCAGCTTGATGATGGCGTTGACCGGACCCTCCAGGGAGAAGAAGTTGATGAAGATGCCGCCCAGTACGACCCAGGAGATGAAGTGAGGCAAGTAAGAAACCGTTTGCACGAATTTCTTGAACTTCACGTTCATGACTTCGTTGAGCATAAGCGCGAACAGGATCGGTACCGGAAAGCCGAAGATCAGCTTGTATACGCTGATGATCAGCGTATTGCGCAGTACGACGATAAAGTTCGGGTCGTTATAGGCCTTTTCAAAATACTTGAATCCCGTCCAGGGACTGCCCAGTATCCCCTGCGTGATCTTGAAGTCCTTGAAGGCGAGCACGATGCCGTACATGGGCAAGTAATTAAAAACGAAAAAGTAAATCAAAGCGGGGACCAGCATCAGCAGCAAAATACGGTATTGCTTCAGCCTGGAGCGCTTCCTCCTCTGCACGGGCGCAGTAGGCGCCCTCGCCGTTTCCAACGTCGTATCGATGTCCCTCGCTCCCCTCGGTGCTTGGCTTCTGTGTTAATCTTAGCAAGCGGGGCGAAGGATTTAATCATCAAATTTTTCGGATTCGTTTTGCTTTTTGGATCAAAAAACAAAAAACCGGCATGCGGCCCACCTGCCCGCGCTGCCGGCCTATCGTCTGTGTTTCGGAATGACGACGCTCATCCGCGTGCCCCGATCGGGCTCCGAGTCGATGAGCACGCCGTAAGGCTCGCCGAAAAAGAGGCGAAGCCGGTCATGCACGTTTTTCAGGCCGTAGCCCTGGGTCTGCGTCGTCAACAGGGCGTCGCGCACTTCGGCTTGCATGCCCGGGCCGTTGTCCTCGACGGTGAAAATGAGCTTGTCCGCCTCGGCCTTTCCCGCGATGCGAAGCCGGCCTCGGCCTGCCCTGATCCGGTCGATGCCATGCTCGATCGCATTCTCCACAATCGGCTGCAGCACCAGATTAATCATTTCGTATTCATATATCTCCTCGTCCAGGTCGTACTCGACGTCGAAGCTGTCGTCGTGCATTACGAGCTGAATGCGAATATAGCTCCGGATGTTGTCCAGCTCGTCCTTGACCGATATGACATTGCTCCCTTTGTTCAGGGAGGTACGGTAGAACCGCGACAACGAAGTCACCATATCGCTGATATCCTGCGCGTCGATCTGCAAAGACTTCCAGTTGATGATCGACAGCGAGTTGTACAGGAAATGCGGGTTGATCTGCGATTGCAGCGCCTTCAGCTCCGCTTCCGTCTGCACGATTTTGTTCTGGTAGGCTTCCTGGATCAGCTCGTTGATCCGGCCCAGCATATTGCCGAAGCGGTTGGTCAGCTCTCCGATCTCGTCGCGCGAAGCGCTGCCGACGGCGACTTGCAGATCGCCCCGCTCGACCTCCCTCATCTTTTTGTTCAGGCGCAAGATCGGATTGACCAGCGTATGGGAAAACAGCCAGACGAGCACGAGCAGGATGAGCAGACAGATCGCGATGACCACGACCGTCGCTTTCACGATGCTGCTCGAATCCACCGCGATTTCGTCGGAGGGAATGTAATAGGTGAGCGTCCAGTCCGGCCGCGTGATTGCCTTTTGAATGACGATGTATTTTACCTTGTCGATCTCTGCAATCCCTTGCCCCGAGGAGACGATGCGTTCTACCGTATCCGCCTTCTCTCCTGTCCCGTCCCGGTTGGAAAATACGATATGCTGCCGCTTGTCCGTGATCGCAATGCCGTAGCCGTCCGCGGACATATTGCCGAACCCGCCGAATACTTGCTGCGGATCGATCTTGAGATAGAGCACCGTGATATTGTTGTGAATGTACAAATCCGGAAATTGGCGCGCCGCGATAAATGCGCCCTGGCGGTAATGCCAGCCTGTAGCCTTCTCTCTGAGCGCGTCCTGGTACCAGTCCGTCTCTTTAACCTTGGACGCCGCTTGCATGTATTCGCCGATCTCGGGCAGATCGCTCTGGGAGTATACGCGCAGCTGCTGGATGTCGTCGTTGAGGTACAGCGTCATGTTGAAGTAGGGCTCCAGGTAGTTCGTGACGTCATAGGAGAGGCTGCTCAGATCGATGTACTGATTGCTGAAGATGCGCTGCAATCCCCCGTTCAGCACGATCGAGTTGATAATGCCCTCGTACCGCTCCAGCTTCGCGTTGAAGCCGTCCGAGATGGCGCTTACGGTCTCCCGCAGCCCTTGCTCGGCCTGCTTCTGCAGGAACAGCCTGGACTGGTTATACGAGTACAAGCCCAGGATCAGGATCGGGATCAGAATTACCGCCAGATAGGACAGCATCAGCTTGTGCCGAAGCCGCAAGTGGGTAAAGCCCAGCAGCCAGCGGTTCACATTAATCCTCTTCCCGGTATTGCGTCGGAGTCGCCCCGTAATAATTGCGGAAAATGGTGCAGAAATAAGAGAAGTTCGTGTAGCCGACCTCGCTTGAGATATCGATGATTTTCATGTTGGTCCGGCGCAGCAGCTCGCTCGCCCGCTTGAGCCGGTAAGCGGTGATGTACTTCACGATGCTCGTCCCCGTCTCGTTCTTGAACAGATGACTGAGGTAGCCCGGCGACAGATACACCTTCTCCGCCAGCGACTCCAAGCCGATGTCCTGCTTGTAATCCCGATGGATGATATGAAGGACTTCTTCAATGGCTTTTCGAGGCACCTCTTCGTCTTGCGGAATGTCCTTTGCGATCGTTCCCACCAGAATATGCTTCAGCTCGGCCAGGTTCTGGGTCTTATAAATCCGTTCCGCAAGCTTTTGAAAATCGTGTTCGCGCCCGCGCTCTCCGTTTTCCAGCAGCGCCTTCACGATCTCCGTGCAGACGTACTTCACGTAAATGGTCGAGCGCTTCCCGCTGTCCTCCATGTCGCGGAACAGCCGTTCGATCTGATCGCCTACCTTGTCCCGTTCGCGGCGGCCCATCAGTTGGACGATCTCCTCGAGCGTTTGTTGGAGGAGGTCCTGGGACGGCGGGGTTGACGCTTCGCCTGCCCCGGCGACGAACACGGCCGGCTCGCTACGGAAAAACTTGCTCTCCAGCGTCTGTTCCATCAGCTGGTACGCGCTGGCGATGGCGCTCGTGCCGTCCAGCGTATCGCTGAACACTAGCGTTGCGTCGGCGCCGTCTTCCTGCTTCAGCCGATACTGAAGGGTCCGGCCGAGCTCGCGCAGCTGTTCTTCGCTCCGCAAGTCTCCCGTCTCTTCATAAAGGAACAGCACGCTCTGGTATTCGTTCAAGTTGACGTAATCGATCGGGCACGGCAGCCACTGCGCCAGGCGGCTTGAGAACGTCTCTGCCACGGCGTCGAAAAACCGGTGCTCCGTATCCAGAAGCAGCAGTCGGAGCGGCGCTGTCCCGTCCCATTCCCATCTGGCTTCGCGCGCTCTCAGCCGCATTTTGTCCGCGGATGTCGTGCCATGAAGCAAATCGAGCAGCAGCCGTTCCTTCTCGTAGCGAAGCCCCTTATGATACCCCTCCAGCAGCTCGTTTTCCCGTACGTTCCGCTCCCGTTCCTCCTCGCACAGCTTGAGCACCCGCTGCATTACGTCCGTAAACTCGGCCACGTCTACCGGCTTCAGCAGGTAGTGGAAGACATCCAAATGAATCGCTCGCTTGGCGTAATCGAACTCGCCGTAAGCGCTTAATATAATCGTCTTGAGATTCGGTTGGATGGCCGCTGCACGCTCGGCAAGCTGCAAGCCGTCCATAAAAGGCATCTTGATGTCCGTAAACAAAATATCGACGGGGTGCGTCTCCAGGTAAGCAAGCGCCTTCTCCCCGTTCTCCGCATCCGCGACCTCGGCTGGAATCGCTTTCTTTTTGATCAAAAACCGAATGCCTTCGCGTTCGATCTTCTCATCGTCCACGACCAGAATGTTGAACATATGCCAGCCTCCTCGTTTAGAAACCCATCAAGTTTTCAGTCTACGATGTTATATCACGAACGAAGGAAACAGAGCCGCTCAAAATTAAAATCACTATAAACGATCATTGCCGACTTTGTAAATGGGAGTATGCGGCTGGATGGCGGTATTAGACAGTGTTTGAGCGACTCCATTTTTGTCGTAACGACTGCGTAGATCGCCAAATTCGGCATTCTTTCGGACACAGATGCCGTTATTTGTGCTCAGACTGCAATAACCGATTCCAAGTGGACACAGGATCGGCTAAAAAGATACCTCCAGTCCGTAAACGTCGAAAGTGGCCCGCTTTTTAGAAATAGCGGCGCCCGTGTCCGTCTCTCCTCGCACTGACTTGTGATCCATGGTTCCCCTGTCCCCGTATCGTCGTCCGCGTCGCTCTTTCGCCGCAATGCCTGCAAATATACATCTATTTTCGCCGATGTCGGCCCTTACTAGGCTGAAAAGATGCAAATGCACATTTATTTTACTTCTCCGGCCCCATTTCCGGCTTGAGCTTTGCATTTACCTGCATATTTGCATCTTTTCCATCGCATGTCGTTGGTCCGAAGAAAATACCTGTACAAATGCAGGTATTTCGACCCGCAAAACCATCGAAAAGCGCCAGCACGCCGTAAGTGCGCTTACCTGCCCCCACCATCGCCGTCCGATGGTACGTTCTGTAGAGTAGACTTCCTTGACCTTCGCCCACAGATCCCGGGCTCGGCTCTCTTTGTCACGGGGCTTCAACCTTAGGATCTCTCCACCAGTTGCTCGTCAGCTACGAGGCGACTTGGCTCTTACCTCGACCGGACTTCCACCGGCAAGTTGTGCCTAGCTTGACTTAGGCGCGCGACATGCACAAAAAAACCACCTTCCGAAGAAGGTGGTTCTCTCTTGCTGCTCTTAGCCTGGCGACGTCCTACTCTCCCAGGACCCTGCGGTCCAAGTACCATTGGCGCTGGAGGGCTTAACGGTCGTGTTCGAGATGAGTACGCGTGGGACCCCTCCGCCATTACCACCAGACCTGCTGTTTGGCTGCTGCCATACAGCTTTGCAGCTTCACAGAGCTTGCGCCCTGAAAACCGGATGCGAAACGAATATGCGCTTAGAAATGCTCTTACCTGTGCGGCTTGCCGTTTGTTCCTCGTAAGGAACAGTAGGATAAGCCCTCGACCGATTAGTACTCGTCAGCTGCACGCATTGCTGCGCTTCCACCCCGAGCCTATCAACCTC
>NZ_JBHUJV010000010.1:0-261308 GCF_042683485.1 Cohnella sp. GCM10020058 | reverse complement strand
TTCTTTCTCGTTTTGGTTGGCTAACCTTAATTTCGAGAATGTGGGGAGGTACTCCTCTTTGGTGCGCCAAAAAAGTCAGTCGTAGCAAGGGGTTTGAATTATGAAATTGACTTAAAATGCATCTTTTTCGCCGACTCAGCCGAATTACCGTTGCAATCTCCAAAATTACCTGCATATTTGCATTTATTTGAGCAAGCGTCTCCCCCCGGCAGAAAATAAATGTAAAAATGCAGGCTTTTTGGCCAGTACCCTACGAATCTCGCTATATCGTTTCTTCTAACCGAACCAATTGTGAAGATACGGTAAACGACCTTGCGCCGTCCGTTCCGACAATGTTCACGTAGTACAGCTGCGTTCCGGGCGGAAGTTCGGCCCGAATCGTACCGCTTAACTCGTCGACGATTGCCGAAACGGTGACCCATGGCGTGGTCGCCCGGCAAGCGCCGTTTTCGCCGTCGACGGCATAGGATAGCCCGCTCTTGGAGCAGCGGACGTATGCCTGCGTTACGGAGATGCCTAACGGGGACTTAAAAGCCAGCTCGATCCCGCGACCGGCCGACGCCGTAGGATGGCGGACAATTCGGATTAGCCCGGGCCCTCCCTTCGTCACGCCGTCAGCGAATTGGTAAATTTCCGAAGGCGCCCAGCCTTCGGCATGTCCGTGCCCCATATCGGGCAGCAGGCACAGGCTCCCTCCGGTCGCGGCGGCGGACTTGCTCGTGGCGTCCGGGGAGAAAGCATAGTCGAGATCGCCGTTAAGCCATAGCGTGGGCATCTTAACGGCATCGAAGTAGACGGATGGGTCCCACAGCGAAGCGATGGGAACCGGCGCCATCTTCGATCGGAAGTCGCCATGGGATTCCTGCAAATAACCCGAGCCGTATACCGGAACGGCAAAGGCGAAACGCTCCTCCTGCCCGATGGCGAGACTGGCGATAAATCCGCCCCAGGAGATGCCGACGATCCCGATCTTGCCGCTGTCGATCCTGTCGTCTGCGCGAAGGATCGTGCCCGCGAGCAGCGCCTTGGCGACGGCAAAGTACATCCACTGCTCCGACAAAGGCCGATCAATCGTCGAGAATGTCGGATCGCCCTTGGGACCGGCCAGCTCGGAATCGTCCCGCTCATAATCCCAGCTCCCCGGCGCGGACGGCTTGTTTCCTTCCGTATCGATGGCGATGGCCGCATAACCGAAGGCGCGCCACTTGTCCGCCCATTCGGCGAACGCCGTGCCGAGACCGCCGTGAACGAGCACGACGGCAGGCACAGGCGATGCGGCGGAAGCGGCTGCGGGAACGCTCATATAGGCGAATACCCGCGTCGGCTGGCCGAGGTAGTCGAGGCCTCGAAAATACAAGGCCTTGACGATGTCCCCCGAAGCGGACCGGTAATCCAGCTCCGGGCAAGGAGCGACGGCGGGCATGCGATAGACGGGAGAGTCCCGATCGAACAGCCGCTTCCCGCCTGCAAGCGAACCATGCGAATCACGCGAACCACGCGAGCCACGCGAATCTTGCGAATCTCGCGAATCTTGCGAATCTCGCGAGCCATGCGAATTATGCCAATCACGCGAGTTATGCGAATCATTCGAGTCATACGAATCTTGCGAATCAAGCGAACCCTGCGAATCATTCGAGCCACACGAACCATGCAAATCATTCGAGCCACGCGAGTCTTGCGAATCTCGCGAGTCACACGAATCTTGCGAATCATAGTACGCACTCATTCGAAAATCTTGACCTCCCTGATTTGCGACGTTCCGTTCCACCCGCTCGCGATGTCCAGCTTCACGTATCTGGCGCTCGCGGCCGGGAACGTGTAGGTCGTATCGTTCTCGCCGTCGTTTTTCGCGATGTACACGGTCGTCCAACTGACGCCGTCGGCCGACACCTTAATGCTGAACGCTGCAGGCCCCAGCTTTTGCGCGAACGCGTTGTTGCGGGCGAATACCTCGATGGCTCCTACGCTTTTGACGGCGCCCAGGTCGAATTGTATCCAGGACGGCGGAGCGCCGACGCTCGACCACATGTTGCTATCGGAATCGGCAATGCCGTCCATCGCCTTTCCCGCCTCGTAGCCCGCTCCCTCCGACGACGCGGTGGCCGCTGTGATCGGCAGCTCCTTCAAAGCTTGGCGGAACGCGAGCTCCTTGATCGCCACCTGATCGCCATAACCCTCCGTAATGCTCAGCCGAATATAACGCCCGTTCGCCGGCGTCCAGGAATAGCTGCCGAAGCGGTTGCCTTGGTCGGCGACGGTGAGCACGGGCGCGCTCCAGGTCGTCCCGTCAGACGATACCTGTACCGTGAACGCCTTCGGTCCGGCGCCGCGCCACTGGATATCGTCCACCGCCAGCCACGAATCGGCAGCCCCATCCACCGCCTGAAAATAAACCTTCGTGCCGACATAAGCGGATACGTCCCACGTCTCCGCCACGAACGAATCGCTCTGCGGCGGCTTGGCGCTGAACAAGATGGCGTCATCCGACGCTCTTCGCAAATAGTAAAAGTTCTGGTCGTTCGTACCCGAAGGGCCGTCGTAACCGGCCTTGCGGAAAGAAAACGTCCCGCTCTCCAGCGTAAAGCGCTCGCTCGTCAGCGTCCCCGTCGGCGCATTGCCGTTCAGATAAGAGGCCGCATAACGCGATCCGCGGAACCCGCTCACGCTTCCGTTCGGATCGTGCAGCAGCGGGAACGAGCCGAAGGCCGTGCCGGTCGTCGTCCAGCCTGCCCAAGTGCCGATCTCGAAGTCGAAGTTGCCGAGCAGCTGCAGGTCGTCGAACGCAATCCAGCCTGCGCTGCCGTCCGAGGCATCGGTATCTTCCACCTTGAAATAAACTTCCTCGCCGATGTACGCGGACACGTCCCAATAAGTCGTCGTGAAATGATCGCTTTGCGGCGGTTTGCCTACGATGAGCGGCGTATCGTCCGAAGCGCGCATGAGCCAGTAGTAATTCTGGTTGTTGCTGCCGCCCGGTCCGTCGTAGCCCGCGCCGCGAAACGACAGGATCGGCTTGTCGACGACGAAGCTTCGGCTGGTCAAGATTCCCGTCGCTGTATTGCCTTCGGCATGCGTCGAAGCGAAATATTTGCCGTCGTAGCCGGGCACGGACGCCACGCTCTTGCCCCAGGGACGCGTCGGATCCGTCTTCTGATAGGTCGGCGACAACCCGAAGCCCGTCCCGGTGACGGTCCAGCCGGCATAGGTGCCGCGTTCGAAGCCTAGATCGCCGCTATATTGGACATCGTCGATCCCAAGCCAGGCACCCGTGCTTGCGCCGTTTCCGTCAACGACTTGCATATACACGCGCGTCCCCATGTAAGCCGATACGTCCCAGTTTACAAGCTGGAAGCTGCCGCTTTGCGGCGGCTTGGCCGTTAGCAATATGGCGTCATCGGACGCTCTTCGCAGATAGACGAAGTTTTTGCCGTCGGTGCCGCTCGTTCCGTCGAAGCCGGCGATGCGGAAGGTCAGCAATTGTTTCTCGGGCAAAAACTGGCGCGATGTAAGCGTGCCTGTAGCAGCCTGCCCCCCGGCAAGGGAATCCGCCCAATAAACGCCACGCACCCCAGTCACCGTCCCGCCGTGATCCGCGCTCGAAGGCGCCGATCCGAATGCCGTGCCGGAAGCGTTCCAGCCTGCAAAGGTACCTTGCTCGAACGAGAAATCGGCGACCGCTCCCTTGTCTTTGTAGTTGCTGAGCGAGACGCTGTCGAAGCCGATCCAGCCGTACGCGGCATCGACGTCGGCATCCGTCGCCTCCAGATACGCCTCCGTTCCGATCCATGCCTGCACGTCGAGCTGCCGCGTCGCGAGCGAGTCGCTTTGCGGCGGGCGGACGACATAGAGCGGCGTGTTGTCGGACGCGCGTTTAATCATGATGTAATTTTGTCCGTTCGTGCCTGAAGGGCCGTCGTAGCCGGCGATTCGCAGGCTCAATACGTCTTTGTCGATCATGAAGTTCGGACTGCGCAGCTTGCCCGTGATCGAGTCGTCGCCCCATCTCGAATCGGCCCAGAACTTGCCTTTGATATTCGTCACCGAGCCGCCGTGCGTTCCCGAGCTCGGAGCCGTGCCGAACGCGGCGCCGGTGACGGTCCAGCCGTCGTATCGCCCGTCCTCGAACGAGAATAGCTCGTTCTCGTCGGCATCGGCGTACGGATACAAGTCCATGCCGGCGACCGGGTACGCTTTGCCGAGATCGACGGTCAGCACTTGCGGATTCGCCGCCGACGCGCCGCCGCCCAGCCAGTAGCCCGAGTCTTCCTTCAGGCCTTCGGCCACCTTATCCGGCGTATAGGGCTTCTCGGCCATGCCGGCCGATACGCCGGCGATCGGCAAATACCCGTAGGGCAGCGCCTGCAGCGTTAGCGGCTGCGAAGAAGAAGCGATAAAAGCAATCGACTTTTGCGGCGTATTAAGCGAGAGCTCCCGCACGGTACCGCCGCTGACATGGTTCCACGGCGTGGTGACATCCAACGTCACCGCCTGACCGTTCAGACCGGCGCCGGTCTTGATCGTCATCGTCTGCCCGTTCCCCTGGTACTGGGGATCGGCGACCTCTCCGTTGGACGAATATTGACCGCCGGCCATATACTTCGGATCGGCGACGACGACGACCTTGCTGTCGTCCAGCTTGTTCGTGCCCATATAGGCCGCGTGGAAGCGATCGCCGTCGTACGCGACTTCCCGCACGATTCCCGCATGGTCGGCGAAGTCATGCAAGATTTTGCCCATGAACTCATCGTGGAAAAGCTCGCTGTCGCTGACGGGAATGGTGCTGAACAGCACTTTGCCGGCGCCGTAGTCGTATTCCGCCATGATCGTACGGCCGATGCCGTCGACCAGCACGGGCGTCGCCCCGCTGACGAGCGAGGTGAACGCCTGCGCCTGGCTGCCGTCTTCCACCGCGAACGTCGCCGTCTCTCCCGGCTTCAGGGAAGTCAGCCAGGCCGGCTTGTTGGCCGCCACGCTTGCCGTGCGGCTCGCGGTCGTCGTCGCCGCGGCGCCGCCGGACAGCCCCATCATCCAGTCGGACACGTTCGTGCCGCCTGAGATGGAGCGCGTCGACAGGTTCAGCTTGTAGTTGAAGCTGTCCTTGCCGAAGCCGACGATGGCGCCGCCGCCGTGAATCCAGCTCAGCAGGTTGCTCTGCGCCGTATCGGACGTGAGCGTCAGGCTGGCATTGGCCGTTACCAGCAGCTTATAGTTCGACAGCGCGCCGTCCTCGATCAGAAAATCGTCGACGATGTCCGGACTGTCGATGTAATGCGACCAGCTGGCGAACGGACGGACGTTAAAGCCGACGCCGTGATCCTTGTCGTAAATATTCATATAGTCGTCATAGCGATAGCCTTTGCGGTAGTTGCTGGAGTAAAAAGAATGATAGACGGCGACGTCGCTCTGCGCCGGCAGCGGGTCGACCGCCAGCAGCCGCTTCGTTTTCTCGGCGAGCTGGTTAAGCTCGTGCGTCGGCGTATAGCTGGCCGAAGGATCCCAGCCGGTCGTATGCGGCGCGCCGACCCAGCCGCTGCCGATAAAATCCTCGGCCAGATTGCTGTTGTTGAACGTGCCGATGCCCTTGGACATCAGTCCGAACATCGTGTCGTCGCTGATCTCGGCCGATTCATAGTTCGCGTTGTCCATCGCCGTATCGTAGCCGTAGAATCGGGCGGCGGCGGCCAGCGCCGCGGAGCCGAACACTTCGTCGGACGAGCTGCCCGCCAGGACGAACGGCTTGTAATCGCCGAACGCTCTCGCGATCAACCCCACGCTGGCCTGGCTCTCCATCGGGCTGAACAGATTCGTGCCGTCGATCTCGACGGACAGCGGCTTGTCCGTGACAGACCTGACGTCCGAAGCCGTCTGCCGCGCGAACGCCACGACATAGTCGCGGAGCCAGAACATGAGATCCGACCAGCTCTGCCGGGCATCGTAGGCGCCGGTCATGCCGGTCCTCAGCGGCAGCGGCGGCTGAACGCCGTTCCACGAAGCATAGGCGGTTCCCCATGCCGAATTCAGCGCGGCGAGGCTGACATAGTGCGCCTGCAGCCACTCCCGGAACCGCGCTTTGGCATTGTCGTCGTAAACGTACAAAGACGGATTCACGATATCGCCGCCGAATATTTCCATGCCGCCGAAAAATCCCGGGCCCGTAATCAAATGAGACCTGACATACGGATTGTCCGCGAAGTGTGCGGCGACTTTTTTAACGAAGGCTTTGGATATCGTCAAGTAATCGCTTGCAAAAGGATTGCCGCGGATCGAGGTGTCGAACGGATTGCCGTGCTCGTCCACCATCGGGTCGCTTAATTGCGGCCATGCGGTCGTCGTGAGACCGATATTCTGGCCCATGGCCATGTCGAAGCCGTGGCCGGCGAACCGCGCGACCGTCTCGTCCGCCTTCGCCCAATCGTAATTGGCATCGTCGTCCGGATCGCCGCCGTTCGGAAGGATCTGCGCCGCGTAATCGGGCGCATACCCGCCCAAAGCCATGTTGACCAATTGAACGTTCGCCTTTTTTAACGCATCGAAGCCCGCCTCGGTAAGCCTCGAAAAGTCGTAAGGATCGCCGGCGGCCAACGTGCCTACGCGATAAGGGTAAATCTCCGAAAACAGATAAGCCTCCCGAATTTGCATCTTTCCGCCAAAGCCCGCCGTCGCCTTGACCCGGATATATCGGGTTTTGAGCGGCGTCCAACTGCTGTAGGTCCGCTTGTCGGCCGTTAAATGAACCGTACGCTGGACCGTATACGAGACGCCGTCTGCGGACGTCTCGATCGTAAAGTCCTTCGGTCCGCTGCCGGTTTCGGGGAAAATCTCGATCGCGCCGGCATATTTCAGGCTGCCGAGATCAAAGGAAATCCACTGCGGGCTTGCGGCCGAAGGAGCGGCGTTCGCCGCCCACCGGTTTGTCCCGCTGTCGTAAATACGGTCTACGGCTTTGGCCGGCTCGTAGCTCGTCTGACTGGACGATGCCGCAGCATAGCTGATCGGCAATGCCGCATTGCTGGCGCTTGCCGGCCGGTCGCTCCCCAGCAAAGCGGCGATAACGACGATCGTTCCGGCTGCGCAGGCTTTTATCGTTTTCACAGGTACTCCGCCTCTCATTGTCGGTTAAATACCTTGCTTCGGAACCAGGCCGTGGACTTGACGGCATTTCCTTCCCGGATCAACTCGCCGATCTCGTCCATCGCCGCGTCGTCCAGCATACGCTCGATTCCTTGCAGGAACCGCACGCTTTCCCGAACTGCGCCCTGACCGTCTTCCCTGTAGGGGTATTGATCCATCGAGTACCAGCCCTCGTAGCCGGTCGTCTTCAGCCAGTAAAGCAGCTCGATATATTCGACAAAATGAATCGAGCCTACGATCATGTCGTCGTCCCAGGCTCTGTAGTTGTCGTTGAAATGCATGTGGAACAGCCTGTTCCCCGTCTGCTGCAGCAGCGCCGCCGCATCCGCCATGTTCTCGCCCGCCATGATCGAGTGGCCGGTATCGATCGTCACGCCGACGTTGGGCAGCGCTACGCCGACGGCGGTTAGCAGCGTATCGGCGGCGCGAGCCAGGTAGCTGTGCGTCCGGGGCTCTTTGACTTTATATTCGAGGCTGAAACGCAGGTCGGGATAGGCGGCGCACACTTTAGCCAAGCCTTCCTGCAGCCAGGCTCTCTCCTCCAGGAAATTACCTTGAAGCGGGTAATCGTAGCCGTCCTGTCCCGGCCAAATATTGATCAGCGGGCATTTCAATTTTCTAGCCACTTCCGCCATTTTCATCGTCTCTTCCAATGCCTGCTCCCGGACGGACGCGGACTTGGCCGCGAAGCTCCCGCCGCCCCACCGCTTCTGGGCGAACAAGTCGGGAATGATCGATACGCATTGCAGGTTGTTTTTATCGAGCAGATCCCCGACCTCCTCGACGGTGCTCTCCGTAATATCCCAGCTCCCGACAAGCTCCACGCCTTGAATCCCTTCGATCTCGGCCGCCTGGCGGAGCATCGCCGCCTGATCCGGCTGATCCTTGTAGCCCGAGCTTAAGAACCGGTCCCGGGTGTTCCCCAGATTGCCGAGAATGACTGCATACTTGTTCATGCCGACCGCTCCCTCGCGTTCATTTTTCGTACCGTAAAAACATAGCTGCCCGACCCGACCGCAAGCTCGGCATACCCGTCCTTCAGCACGCAGCCGTAGACGCCCGCCGTTCCTTCCACGTACCATCCCGCTTGCCAGATGGGGACGCGCTCCTCGCTAATCTCCCATTCTCCTTCGGGAACGGGCAGACAGACCGTGCCGCCTGCATTGGCCGGCAGCTCGACCTGCATCGTAAAGGCCCCCTCCTCTCGCTGCCACCGCACGGCCACCAGCCCCTTAACGGTTTGCAGGCTCGCGCCTGCGAATGCGAGATCTCCCGCCGGATAAGGCTTGATCCGGATCCGGTCGAATCCTTGCGCATCTTGCGCGAGGCCGATGCCGGCCAGATACTTGTACAGCCATGAGCCTACATGGGCGTGCATCGGGTGATTGCGCGAATTCATCGTATTGCCGATGTCCAGCTCCCATCGCTCCCATACCGTCGTCGCGCCGTTTAAGATCATGTAGCCCCAGCTCGGATACGTCGTCTGTGTCACGAGCCTGTAAGCCGTCTCGATCTGTCCGCGCTCGGCCAGCACCTCGAGCATATGCTTGGTGCACTGGTTGCCGGTGCTCAGATGATAGTCGTAACGATCGACGATATCGCGGACCAGATGGGCCAGGACGGCGGCGGCCCGTTCTTCGGGCACGAGTCCGAACCGGAGCGCGATGCTGGCCGGGCCTTGGCCTCCGCCTGCGTACCGGCCCGTCTGCGCATCGAGAAAAGCCGCGTTAAAAGCCCGCTTGATGCTGTCCGCCAACGCCGCAAATCGCGATGCTTCGTCCGGCAGTTCCAGAATATCCGCCGCCCGGGACAGCAGCGTCGCATTCCAATAGAAGTGCGCGGTCGAGACCAGCGCGCCGGGCGTATGCTGCGAGACCGCACCATCGCCTTCGCCGTTCGGCTCGCAATCAACGACGGGCGAGGCCCAGTCGCCGTAGTAGCTGCGCCTCACGATGAAGTCCTCCGCTTCCTCCTCCAGGCACCGATTCCACACCTTCATCCCTTCATAATGCCTGCGCAGCGCGTTCTTGTTCCCGTAATGCCCGTACAGCATCAGCGGAATCGTCAGGTAGCAGCTCGCCACCGGATCGGCCGGCCGGAAGCCCCAGCGGTAGGGCGCCGTGTCGGCGATCGCGCCTGTCCGTTCGTCCTGCGTATCCGCGATGTCGTCCAGCCACTTCGGATAAAACCGCGACATGTCGAAGTTGTAGAACGCCTCCTCGGCTCTCGCCGTCGCATCGTTGAGCCAGGCCATCCGCTCGTCCCGCTGCGGGCAATCCGTCGGCATACCGTGAAGATTGCTTGCCTCCGTCCACCAGACGTTGCGATGGAGTCGGTTAACCAGCTCGTCGCTGCATGCGAAGTCTCCCGAGGCGAGGACGGAGGAGCGCACGATCTGGGCGACGATCCGCTCGACCTCAACCTGCCCCGCCGCAATCTCCACCTGCACGTACCGGAACCCGTGATAAGTAAATCTGGGCGCATAAGCCTCCTCCCCGCCTCCGCGCAAGATATAAGTGTCCGTCGCCTCGGCCAGTCTGAGGTTGTCCTGATCCACATAGCCGTCGTCATGCAGCGTCTCGGCATATCTCATCGTGACGGCTGCGCCGCGCGCGCCGTTCACGGTCAGCTGCGCCCAGCCGGCCATGTTCTGTCCGAAATCGTACACGCGCACCTTGTCGCCTTGCAGTCGGCTTCCGATCGGCTCCAGCTCACCCATCACCCGGATCGGCTCCATCGTCTGCGAGACGAGCTCTCCGCCCGGACCGTCCGTCGCCGATGCGGTAATCCATCCGTTCGCCCGGTGATTGTAGCGGGCCATATCGTAATCGGCGGTATCCCAGCCTTCCTTCTCCAGCCTGGCGTCGTACGTTTCCCCGCCGTAGATGCTGTTGCTTACGATCGGACCTTGCGCGATATGCCAGCCTTTGTCCCAATTCCACGCCGTTGTGATTTCCTCCCGCGAGCCGTCCTCCAGCTCGATATTCAGCTGAATGCGCGCCTTCGGCGCGCCGTACCAGCCGTTGCCCAGGACGAGGCCGACGACATGTTCGCCGGCATGCAGGCGGTCCGTCACGTCGAAGGCTACATAGAGCACCCTCTTGGCGTAGTCGGTCGGGCCCGGATCGAGCACATGATCGCCGACCTTGCTGCCGTTCAGCCTCAGCTCGAAGTAACCGAGCCCGGCCACATAGGCCCTGGCCTTCACCGCTCTCTTCTCCAGCCGAAACGCCTTGCGCAGCAGCACCGACGCGCCGTTCCAGCCGCCGGCCGGACCGATCCAGCCTCCCTTCCAGTCTCCCGGCTCAAGCAGGCCCATTTCGAAGGAAGCCATATGGCTGAATAAACCTTCGCGTCCGTCTGCATCCCAGACCTTTACCTTCCAGTAGCAGGCTTCGCCGCTGGCGAGCGCCGCCCCGCCGTACGCGATGCCGCAGGACAACGCCGACTCGATCTTGCCGGTATCCCACAAGTCGCCGCGGTCCGCCTCCAGCAGCTCGGTCGAGCTCGCCGCGACAATCCGGTATGCCGTCTGGCGTTGGCCCCTCTCTGTATGTATCATCGCCCACCCGAGCTGCGGGCGCTTTTCTTCAATCCCGATGGGATTGACCGCGTACTCGCACGTTAACGACACCGTTTCAAACGGACAACCGCTGTCTTGTTCCATAGGAAGCCTCCGCCTTCAAATTCGACGCGTTCGACGCACGCCCGTAACGGCCGTGCCGTATCCGTCGCCTTGATTATGGCAAGCGCGGGGCTTCGCTTTAAAGTTTAAGATCACGTCCTTTGTTTATTTAACTGCACTTCCGGCCTCTAAATTTCCGCAAAAAAGGCCTGTGCGCTCACAGGCCGAATTTGGTTCGATATTCGCTTGTTGTCATGCCGAACTTGGCTTTGAACAGCGTATATAAGTAATTTTTATTTTCCCAGCCGATCTCCTCGGCGATCTCGGCGATGTTCTTCTTTGTCGTGCTCAGCAGCTGGGCCGCCCGATTCAGCCTGATCTCGTTCAGATACTCGCCGAAGGACTGGGCGTACGTCTCCTTGAATATTCGGCCCACGTAGTCCTTCGATACGTTCAGATCGCTGGCGACCCCTTCCTGGCACAAGCCTTTGTTGCGGTAATCCGTCTCCAGGATGAGAATGATCTTTTCCGCCAGGGCGTTCTTGCGTTTAAACTTCTTTTGCTTCACGATTTCTGCGATTGAGGCGAACATTTCCATGAATTTGACGTTGACCTGCTCGAGCGTCTCGCAGGCGACGATCTCCTGCGTGAACGGCTGGATCTCGAGGGGCAGCTTGTCGTAGCCTTTGGACTCCAGATCGTTGACCTTCATATAGATCAGGTAGCAGAAATAGAGCAGGTAGGAAGCGACGTCATCGTACGTATAACGCGAGATGTGCCGGACGATATTCGAATAGTGGCGGATACAGTCGTCCAGCTTGCCTGCGGACAGGCTCTCGTCCAGTTGACGCTCGAGGCCCACGGGCCTCTCGAATACATCCGTGCTGACGGCATCCGCAGCCTCCGGCGTCAATATGGATCGATGTCCGTAAATGAAACGGTACTTCGACAGTTCAACCGCGTTTTGGTAGGCGGCATGAATCTCCGATACGTCCGGCACGAGATATCCGATGGCGACCGTGAGCGCGAGTCCGGTCTTTTCGGCGAACCATTCCTGAATGCTTCGCATCAGCCCCGGCACCTGCGAATACGCACCCACGGCATCGTCCGACCGGCTCTGCGCGATCAGAATCAGCTGGCGATCGCCCAGGACGACGAATTCGTGGCGGAACTGCCCGTCGATCATCTCGCCGCTTACGTTCCCGACCATATACCGGAACAGCTCCTGATCCCGCAAGCTGAAGCGGCGCTGGAACGCATCCAAATCGTCGATCGCAAAATGACAGACGAACAGCGGACTGTGCGGCTGCAGATCGACATGAAGACGAAGAAACGTCTTCTCGATCTGTTCCCGACTCAGGCTGTTATCGGTGAGCACATGACGGAGCTCCTGCTGCTTCAGCCGAGAGTCATTCTCGTTTTTGGCGATTTTCAACGACTTGGCCGATTCGATGTTATCCATAAATACCCTGGACAGAAATTCGATCTCGCTGATCTGCGCTCCGGCCGGATCTGCATTGACCGCGCTGCCGACCGTGCCGATCACCCGGCGCAACGGAGAGTACAGGTGCTTGGACAGAAAATAGGCCAGCACCAGCCCGATGGCGGCGATGACGACACAAGCCAAATAAGTCGCCAGCCTGAGCTTGTTAATGTCCTTGACGATTTCTTGCAAAGGCGTAGCGCTTACAAACTTCCAGTCCAAAATGTCCGAAGATACGTAGGTAATCAGCTTGCTGTCTTTTCCGGAACCGGCTTTGAAGTACCCGGACTTCTCCGTGCTGCCCGCGACCCGCTGTATGGAAGCCTTGCCGAGCGGCCCTGCCTGCTCCGCATCGGCATGCAATCCGTCGCTGATGAGACCGCCGCCGGTGACGATCGCGACATCGTTGGACAGGGACGAGCCTTTATTTTTCAACTCCTTGATCAGACCCGTCAGATAGTCCACCTTCACGTTGATGACGATGGCGCTCTGAATGCGTCCGCTGTCGGCGTATCGATCGCAAATGAGATAAGTCAATACGTTCGTTGAGAGCCGGTTCGCGCCATTGTAGCTATTGAGCGGAATTTGCCGGGGAATCGGGGAGAACTCATAATCGGCCGGCAGCAGGTTCTGTTCGATGAGCTTCGCCAGATCCTGATCCGGAAAATGATCGGCGTCGACGATCGTTCCCGTCTTGGAAGAATAAAACCGGTCCTGCTCACCGTTGTATATGTATACGGAATAGATATAAGGAGACTGGTTGACCATCGTATCGATGATCTGAAGCTGCCCGTATGTCTCTTCCGGGTTGGCCGACGGCGCGTATCTCAGCGGAAGATTGTTAGGGTCGGAATAAATGGTGGCGGCGAAGCTTCTCACCGCATCGTTCATATAATTCGCGCTGTAACTGATCTGGGACAGCATATTCACGTTCGAATCGAATGTCATTCTGGATCCGATCTTCTCAAAATTCCGATTGAGGATCAGAGATTGCACGAAAAGAACGACGGCGATCAGAACCGAAATGTAGAGAATCATCTTCTTGTACATGCTGTAGGAACGGTTCAAAAATCTCATCGCTGCAGACTCCTTTGCTGGGCTACCCCTATCATAACGCCTTCCGCGCGGAAAATGGGAAAGAAATCAGAGCCAGGCGGAGCGCCGGCATCGCCGCGCGCTCGCTGACTCCGACTTCAGAATCCGGATTCACTCGTTTTATTTTTGCGCTTTCCAGGCATCGATCTGCCGCTGCATTTCCTGTACGATCTCCTTGGCGCCGGCTTTGTTCAGCTTGTCGGTGAACTCGGCGAGCGCCTTGTCCGTGTCGAGCGAGCCCGATCCGAGCGCGGGCATATATTGATCGAAGATCGCCGTGACGCTAGCCACCTGCGTCTTCACCGCATCCGGATTAAAGACGAAGCCGAGGATCGGCGACAGCTTCGCAGTGTCCACGAACGCCTTCTGGGCCTCGACCTGCGCGACGCGGTCCGGGCTGTAGTCGTACAGCATCCACGGATCCGCGAACAGCCAGCCGCCGCCGTTCAGATCGTAGCCGTTGGTCTCCGCCGTGACGCCGTCCGGACGCTTGATGATCTTGATGTCCGAGGAACTGTCGACGACCGCGTAATGCTTGCCTTCGATCCCGAACGCGAACAGGTTGAGCAGCGCGGGATCCGAGTTCACCAGGTCCAGCAGCATCATCGCTCTTTCGGGATTTTTGCTCGTTTTGCTGATGGCGGTCATGCTGGAGAAAATGCCGGAAGTCGTGATCTCGGGTTCCGTCGTCGTGACCTGGTAAATATCGAAGCCGTAGTTGTTTTTGAACGACACATCCCAGCCAGGCGCGGCATTGTCGACAATGCCGGCGAATTTCTTGGCCTTCAGCGGGGTATCGGAATCCTTCAGCGAGACGGAGTCCTTGTTGATGAAGCCCTTCTCGTTCCAGCTTCTCATGAGCTCCGCGTACTGCTTAAACTCGGGCGTCTCATATTGATTGACGACCGTAAGCGAGTCGTCGCCCTGCTTGACGGCGCCCGGGAGCTTGTTGTCGATGAACATATAAGGAAGCGTATACATAGCCAAATAAGAGCGCTGGTTGTTATCCATGCCGACGGGAATAATCCCCTTCTCGTTCTGTACGATCTGTGCGTACAGCGGCTCGAAGTCCACCAGCTTCTTGATGCCGGTCGGATCGAACCGATACTTGTCGGCGAGCTCCTTGCTGACGTCGATCCCGCGCTGCAGCGCCATCGCGCTGATGTTGTACGGAATCGCGTACAGCTTGCCGTTGACCTGCGCGGAAGGCAGGTACTTGCCGAACTTCTCCTTCAAATGCGGGCCGTACTGATCGAGCAGATCGTTCAAGGGGACATACGCGCCTTTGCCGGCATTGGTAATGTAGTTGTTGAACCACGATGCCGTGAAGACGAGGTCGAGATTTTCCCCCGTCGCCGTCATCGCGTTGATCTTTTGCTCGAAGGAGCTCCAATCGATGAACTTGATTTTGACGGTTGCGTTGATCTTCTCCTTCAGATATTTGTCGATCTCGGCTTCCACCAGCTCGGTGTCTTTCTGAGGCGTGCCGGGAACGTACCAAGACAGCTCCACCGGCGCCAGATTGGCCGGGGACGGCGCTGAAGCGGATGCGGTCGCGCTTGTCGAAGCCCCCGCGGACGCAGAAGCTTTTACCGTCTCTGAAGCGGCGCTATTCTCTCCGTTATTGTTGCCGCAGCCGGCCAGCACCATCGTCCCCGCCATGCATGCGGACAAGACCAACCCTTGCCATTGCTTTGCCCTTTTCATTTTCTTTCCTCCCTGTGTCTGTGTGTGGCTGTCCATCTATACTTATCCGGGCTCCCGGTATAAGCCGTTATCGTTATCCTTTGACCGCGCCGACCTTGAGCCCCGCCACGAAGTACCGCTGTACGAATAAGAAAACGAACAGGATCGGTCCGGTTGCGAGGACGGCGATGGCCATCCTGGTGTTCTCGCCGGGCAGATGGATCGCCATCCCCGGCATCGGATTCGCTTTGATCGCCGACAAGTTCTGCATGATGGTGTACAGCAAATATTGCAGCGGAAACTTGTGACTGTCGTCCAGGTACAGAAGCGCCAGATACCAGTCGTTCCAGTACATTAAAATAATGAACAAGCCGACGGTGGCGATTGCGGGGAGCGACAGCGGGAGCACGATATTCCATAAAATTCTCAGCTCGCCGGCTCCCTCCAGCTTGGCGCTCTCTAGCAGCGGCTCCGGTATTTCGGAAAAGTAAGTTCGAAGGAGCAGCACGAACCACGGTACGATCAAATACGGAAGAATGAGCGAACCCAGGCTGTTTTTGAGATGCAGCGTTTGGGTGACCAGCATATAGCTGGGCACCAGTCCGCCGTTGAACAGCATCGTGAAGTAGATAAAAAACGCGAAGCCGCGCCGGTACGCGAAGTCCCGTCGGGACAGCGCATACGCGAGACAGGACGAGATCAACAGGCTGAGCGCCGTACCGACGATCGTGACGATAATGGTCACTTCATAGGCCGAAAAAATCTGCGACGGATTCGATAGAATATAGCGGTAAGCATACAAGCTGATCGCCTTCGGAATGATCGTATAGCCGTATTCGGCAATTGCCGTCTCTTCCGACAACGATGCAGATACGACGAGAAGCAGCGGAACGATGCAGACGACGGCGAGTAGAAGCAGCGTCAGGTGAACGAACCCTCGGCCCCATTCAATTTTGCGGCTCATAGCCATTACATCCTTTCTCAGAACAAAGCGTTTTCCGGATTTACCTTTTTAACGAGCCAGTTGGATATGCACACGAGGATAAGCCCGCATACCGCCTGGTACAAGCCTGCCGCCGTGGCCATGCCCGCATCGCCCAGCACGCGGAAGGTGCGGAATACGTAGGTGTCGATGACGTCGGTCGTACTGTACAACGCGCCGCTGTTCTGCGTCACGTTGAAGAATAAGCCGAAATCCGCGAAAAAAATTCTTCCCACCTGCATCAGCACCATAATGGTGACGAGCGGGACGAGCAGCGGCAGCGTGATCTTGCGGATCTGCTGGAGCCTGGTCGCCCCGTCCATCGTCGCCGCCTCGTAATACTCCTTGTCGATGCCCAGCATCCCCGCCAAGTAAATGAGACTGAAGTAGCCGACGTTTTTCCATACATAGACGAGGATCAGTATCGCAGGCCAGTATTGCGGCTTCGTATACCACTGAACGGCATCCAGCCCTGCGGCCTCGAGCAATCGGTTCACCGTGCCGGTATCGTAGTTGAGCAGCGCATAAGCGAAGTAGCCGACGATAACCCAGGAGATGAAGTAAGGAAAAAACAGCACCGATTGATAGGACTTCACGAGCCACTTGTTGCGAACCTCCATCATTAGCAAGGCGACGGCGATCGAACCGAGAAGCGAGAACACGATGAACAGGGCATTTAAATAGACCGTGTTGATCGTGCTGTTGAACGCATCCCGCGTCGCGAACAAATACTTGAAGTTGTCGAAGCCCGACCAGGGGCTGCCGAATATGCCGTCCGTAAAGTTGTATCGCTTGAATGCGAGTACGACGCCGAACATGGGCAGGTAAGAGAACAGGATGACGGCGATCGTAGCCGGCGCGGCCAACAACAACAGCCATTTGTTGCGCTCTAATGTAACGATGAAGCTTGATCGGCTGGTGCGGCGGCTGCCCTGTATGCGCACCGATTTCATTGCTCGCGAGCCCCTTTCCTGGGAAGATAGGCTCATCTTAGCATCGGTTTTCGCCGGTTCGGTAGTTTAAATCCACGATCGAACTTTGTTTTGACGATGTGCGGGCTTTAGATTGCCGTACGGGTCGGAAGTGCAGCCCGATTATGGGAGCGCTCGTCCGGATGCCGATGCTGTTGAATAGGAATATAGGGGGACATGCGAGAGAGGCAGCAAGGAGAAGGACTTGGGATATGGCTGAGGACGGAAGCGATGGTACGTTAGCGGGCGCAATTCAACTCGAAGAGCAGCAGGAATAAATTGGCACACAACAAGATGCTGCCAAGATATTCATGCCGCCGTTTTTAGCGCCGATATTCAGTTTACAGACCTGTCACTCCGTCTTTACCCACTCAATCCAACACTCAAACATGCGATGGGGGTTTTTTTCTTGAAAAAATTCAGTTCGGTGGCAATGGCGCTTGTTCTGGCGCTCGGTGTCGTCTATGGTTTCTCGTCTAACATCGACAAGCCGGCATTCGCCGCAACCAGCACGACCTCGCAAGTGTTCTCCGCCGCCGCCGACTTCGGAACTGTGCAGGGCCAGCATCAATGGTACTATCAGAAGCTCGTAGGCTCCGTGTACACGGATCTTGTATATAATGCCGCGAACAAGCGCTGGCAGCCTGCCGACGCCAGTTATCCATGGGTGTCGGGCGATAAGCAGTATCCGGACGAGAACGCCGACTCCGTCCTCAAGTGGGTAGCGCCGGACAAGGGCACAATCGCGATTACCGGAGAGGTATCCAGAAGCTCCGAGCTTGGGGACGGCATCGTCGTTACGGTGCTCAAGGACAGCAAGATGCTGTGGAAAAATACGCTGACCTATGTTAAAGGCTACGCGCCGAAGAGCGTCGGAAGCGTCCCGGTCGAAAAAGGAACGGCCATCTATTTCATCGTGAACCGCAGAAATACGGCCGTCGGCGACGAGACGCTCTGGAGTCCGACCATCGAATTTCAATCCGATGCACCGGCTGTAACGCCGACACCGACACCAACCCCAACGCCAACTCCTACGCCAACGGCTAAACCGACTGCTACGCCTACACCGACACCTACGCCATCACCGGTCGCCAAGCCAACCACAACGGCAGCGCCCGCTCTCACGCCGACACCAACGCCTACGGCCAAGCCGACTGCAACGGCCTCGCCAACCCCAACGCCGACGCCTGCAGCAGGCATCGACGTGACGAGCTGCGGCGCCATCCCTGACGACGGCAAGGACGACTATGCCGCCTTTGTCACCTGCCTGACCAAAGCCAAGTCGCAAAGCAAGCTCGTGACCGTGCCGGCCGGCAATTTCACGCTCGGCAAAATCCTGACGCTTGACGGCATCAGCCTGCGCGGCGCCGGCATGGACAAGACGACGCTCACCTCCACCGATCCGCAGAACGGCTCCATCGACATCAAGGGCGACGGCGTCACGCTGAGCGGCATCAAGCATGCGTATGCGACGACCGTCCCGCGCGGCAACGGCGCAAACGAGAAGAACAGCATCACCGTCCGCAGCGCTACGAATTTTGTCATCGACAGCGTATATGTCTACAAGTCCAGCACGGCCGGCATCATGGTTACCTATGAAGCCAAGGGCGGCCGGATCACGAATAATGTCGTCGACTCGACGGGCGCCGACGGCATTCATATGACGAACGGCAGCAGCGATATCACGGTCGAGGGCAACCTGGTGAAGGGCGTCGGCGACGATACGATCGCGGTCGTCAGCTACGACGAGCCGGCCGTCAAGAACATTACGATCCGCAACAACGATGTCGGATACGGCTCGCTGGCGCGGGGCATCTCCGTCGTCGGAGGCACAGACGTGCTGATCGAAGGCAACTCCGTCAAGGATACGCAAATGGCCGGCATCTATATCGCCTGCGAAGGCTCCTACAATACGACCAACGTCAAAAACGTTACGGTGAAAGGCAATACGGTCGACCACACAGGCATCCAGGAGCCGCAGAACCATCCGAACGTGCTCGTCTATGCGTCGACCGGCGTGATCGACAACGTTACCTTTACGGGCAACACGATCAAAAACGCCGCACACCGCGGAATCGGAGTATGGGGCGACGGTCAGATCAAGGACATTTACTTCACGGGCAATACGCTGATCAACGACAAGGGCGCCAACACGACGTTCAAGAACGGCACGATCCACTTGAAGGATAACATCGGTTTCTAAGCTTGGCCGACTGCATCTGACTGACAGCTGGACAAGTACTCTATTGCCAAGAGACGCTGTACAACGTCACATGGCGGGACTTCGCCGCCAGCCGTGGCAAAGAGACGCTGTACAGCGCCACTTGGCGGGATCTTTGCCGCCAGCCGCGGCAAAGAGACGCTGTACAGCGTCACACGGCGGGACCTCGCCGCCAACCGTGGCAAAGAGACGCTGTACAGCGCCACTTGGCGGGCCCCCGCCGCCAACCGAGGCAAAGAGACGCTGCACAGCGTCACATGGCGGGACTTCGCCGCCAACCTTGGCAAAGAAACGCTGTACAGCGCCACATGGCTGGATCCCGCCGCCAACCTTGGCAAAGAGACGCTATACAGCGCCACATGGCTGGATCCCGCCGCCAACCTTGGCAAAGAAACGCTGTACAGCGCCACATGGCTGGATCCCGCCGCCAACCTTGGCAAAGAGACGCTATAAAGCGCCACATGGCTGGATCCCGCAGCCAACCTCGGCCAAGAGACGAAGCGGCCTTAAGACAGCCCCGATACTCATTTCGCTTCATATAAATAAATCCGCCAAGCCGACTGCGCGTTGTCGAAAGCCTTCAGCAGTCGAAGGCCGTCTTCTTCGGCATTCACAATGGGAACGGCGGAGAAAATATAGCTGCCTCCCATCGCCTTAAACGCATCCATATTCAACTGCAAATCGCTGATTCGCGCGGAAGCGTCCTTTTTGAATTCGGCATTCTTTCCAAGCTCGCTCACGAACAGATAGCAGCGGCTGCCCCATTCGTCGAAATAAGCTTTTAATTCCGGACTTTTGTCCAGCTCCTTGGCGATGATGCTCCGGAACGCATGCTTGTACGTCAGCGGATAATAGTTATTGTACGAATCCAGCGTATAGAAGCCGTTAAATTGCGCAATGGACGGATGCAGGCCGATGCTGGCGACCCGGTAGGAATCGAGAGGCTTGCCGATATAGGCCCGGATCTGCCGGAACTGGTCCACCGCGTAAAACTGTCTGATCGACGGCTGCCCATCGAAGCGGTACACGATCTCGTCATTGCAGAAGAAGAGGAAAACGACCTGTGCAATCAGAAAAAAGTGCACGCGCTTGTGCCACTTGCCGCCCAGCCGCCAGAGGACGTACAGGCCAAGCGCAAAACTGACGTAAATGACGAGCGGATGCAAAAAGTGAAACCGGCCGAAATTAAACGTCGTCAACAAAGAGAAGCGTTCCTTGATCGGCTCCCACGCTTTGTAAAACCAGAAGGCGTACCACAAGGACAACATGAAATTAAGCCCCAGCAAATAAACGAAGCTTTTGTCGGTGCGCCAGCTTTTACGCTCGTAGACCATCTTTAAAGCAATCAAGAAAACGGGCAGAATCACAACGGCCTGCATCGTTAATACATGACTGTGACCCCACAAAAAATTAATGAGGGCGAGTCCGATCGTCTTCAACAAACCATTCGTGGATTCGACGAATTCGGATCGGCTGGTCGGAACGTCCGTTGCGACGAGTCCCAGAACAAGCCGATATTCGATCGCTAAAAAAAGGGCTGTCATAAAGGCGATGCTCCCCAGGAAAACCGGGTTCCAGCCGCGCTTTTTGACAACGTCCCGCAACCACAGCCCCCCCATCGCCGCGAGGAAAAAGAAAAATCCGAGGACAAAGCTGGCGTACAGCGGCAGGAGAGCGATAACGGCCCACGACCGCCAACCATGCGCCCTGCTGCGAATATTCAAAAAAGCCCAAAGCGCCAATGGCTGTCCCAATGTACTGAGCATGCCCGACGGCCAAAACGGCGTCAAGGAAAAAGCAAGCGCAACGCCGAGGCGAATCAGGCCGGCGTCTTGCTGCGCGAGCAGGTGCCTTTTAAGCAGCAGGTACATGCCGAAAAAAGCGACGATTCTCGTGATGAGTTGACTCGCCGCATAAGCCGTCATCGTGGGAAAAAGCGCGTACAGCCAGACGATGCCGCTGAACTCCGTCCCGTATGCGCCTCGCGGCAAACCGTTCATGACCTGCGGAACGACCGCATCGAGCGGCCCGAACAGCTCATGGCTGCGAAGCAGCACTTTATACCAGGCGACATTGGAGTCCAGATTGTCATGGATCCGGACGTGCGCATTTTCGCCCAGAATGAAAAGCGGCGAAAGATAAAGCAATATCATAAGAACAGAGGCCAGCAAAAATCGTTTTTCCATGATGTATTTTATCGCAGACTGCCGCATGATTGACCTGCCTATCCATTAAGATTGCCGACTGCCGATTGCCTTTTGCGACTGCATTAATCCCCCACGGTTCGCAGCTTCCGGAGAATCTCCAGCAGCATCACATGGAGACTGACCCACGCCCCCCCGAACACATAGCCTGCAAAGACGTCGCTGGGGTACTGTACCCCGAAATAAATCCGGCTGATGCCTACCGCCAGACAAATCAAGATTACGCCCAGCACGAGGGGAACCCGCACATAACGAAAGTGGTAGTGGCGCAGCAGCAGGAAAACCGAAAATCCGCAGACCGTCAAGGTAATCAACGTTTCCTCGCTGGGGAACGTATTAAACAGCTGAACGTCCGCCGCGACCGGCCCCGGGCGATGGAAGAACGTGCGCAAAATCTCGTCGAGGAACTCCCCGCCTACGACAACCCATACAAGAAAAATCAGGTCGAGCCTTCGCTCCTTGCTGTGCAGCATGATCCATAGCGCTGTCAGGACCAGCACGGGGCCATACAAATAAAGCGTGCCGAGCTGCTCGAAGGCGTGCATCCATCCGTCCCAACCCGGACCGAAGGAGGCGATGACCAGAAAGGACGCAATCTCGTCGAACTGTCCGAATTCCTGGCCCAGAAAGTCCTGAATCACGCCGAGCATCAGCGAGAAAAATACGATGAAAACGGCAAAGGAAGCCAGCAGCAAAAAACGAACTTTGCCGAACGAATGAAAACGGCGCACCCCTTGCGCCAGAAGCTGCATAAGCGCCTCGAAAACTTGTCCTTTGTATTTCCTGTAAACATAAACCAGGCCGGCCAGAACAGCCGAGGCGATGCCAAAGATAATCATATATCGATTGACCGTCGAGTGGTAGAGCTCCCACTTGGGACCCAGTACCTTGCCCAGGGAGATAAACAACCCCACCCAGAATATCGCGCCGGTATAAGCATAAAACGCATAACGTCTGAAAGGCATGCGGGTCACGCCGCAAAAGTATCCGGTAATATGCCGGACGCCGGGTATAAAATAAGCGACGAAAAGCAGCTTGTCCCCGTACTTTTCAAACCAGAGGGTCAGCTTGTCTATGCGCGCTTCCGTCAGATGGACGCGATGCCCGTATCGAACGATAAACGGCCGGCCCAGCCGGTACCCGATCCAGTAAGATAGCGTCACGCCAGTCAACACGCCCGTGCCTGCCGATACGATGCTGAACAGCCAGCTCAATTTTTGCTCATATACAAAAAGTCCGATATAGCTCATCATCATCTCGCCGGGAAGCGGCAGCGCGAGCATCTCGAGACACAGAAACAAGAAGATGAGTCCGTATCCGTAGTGCGCAAGCAAGTTTGTCAGCATGTCCAATAGTAATCGCCTCCCGGATGCACATAGAGCGGCCAGCTTGTTGGTATCATTCCTACTTGCGCGGTCTTTTAACACTTACTTACTTTACATAAAAAAAGGACGTCGAAATAGAGACGGTTGTTCGCCGCAAATAAAATATTTTTTTCGGAAAGCCCGTTCAGGTTATACTTTGTGTACGACCATTGGATAAGGAGATCAATTATGGCAAAAACCGAAAGGGAGCTCCCTCGCCTGAAGGCGCTGAAGCTCCTGTCCACGCTGTACCGGTTAAAAGTGATACAACTCCTGATCCCACTTGCCGTAATCGGACTTATTATATGGGAAGGCCAGGCCGAATTCCGCCGGATCGACTGGGCAGCTACGCTGCATATCTTGCGGCAGATCGAGCCTTCCAGGCTGCTCCTGCTCATCGCATCGTCGTTGGTAGCGGTCGCGGCGGTCGGCGGCTATGAATTCGTGCTACGCCGGCATTTCCGGCTTACGATCGGGCGCTGGGCGACTTTTCGTATCGCCTGGATCGCCAATACCTCGAATAGCGTCATCGGATTCGCCGGGGTTGCCGGAGCCGCACTTCGGACCTATCTGTACCGCAACCGCGGCCTTTCCGTTCCGACCATAACGGCCATCATCGCCTTCCTGTCCACCATCACCATGACAGGGATATCGCTGCTGGCCTGGGGAGGCATCTGCGGGCTTTTTCCGATCGACGCAGTGGTTCGAACCCATCGCTGGACGCTTTATGCCGTCTGGGCCATTGCGCTTTACCTGCCCGGCTATTTGCTGTTTCAACGCACTTCTTTTTATGCGAAATGGCTGAACCGCGACCTGCCGCGAATGAATCCGTCCACCATCGTCGCATCCGTGCTCGTATCTGTGGCGGAGTGGGCATTGGCCGGCGCCGTGTTCTGAATGATCGGATCGACGCTGCTTCCGGATCTCCCTTTCCTTACGGCGGTGGGCATCTTCACCGCCGCTGCCGTAGCGGGACTGGTGAGCCTCGCACCCGGCGGCATCGGGGGCTTTGACCTGATCGCGCTGTTCGGTCTTCAAGCGCTCGGCTACGCGCCGGAGAATACCGCCGCGGTGCTTGTTCTATTCCGCATCCTTTATTATCTGTTCCCTTGGCTCATCGGACTCATCATGGGCGTCTTCGAGTTTGCCCAAAATCGTCAGAAGACAGCGGAGACCGATTCGGACCCGGTAGAGGATTCGCTGAACGGCTGGCAGCGCTTGTGGGAATTCCCCGGCCAGCATGCCTGGATGTCCGAATTCGGCGCATGGGCGCTCGGCAAGCTGGTTTTTCTAAGCGGAGGCGTGCTGCTCCTGTCGGCTGCGACGCCCGGCTTGCTCGGACGGCTGGAATTCGCCAAGGAGCTTCTATCGGCGCCGCTCATGCGCCTGTCCCACCAACTAAGCCTCACGATCGGATTGATGCTGATCGTTCTGTCATGGGGCATCTCCCGAAGAATCAAGCGTGCTTATCAGTGGACGCTCGGCCTGCTGTGTGCCGGCGCCTTGTTTACCTTCACCAAGGCGTTTGATTTCGAGGAAGCGATCTTCCTGCTGTTTGTCGCGCTCTTGCTTTATTTATCGCGAGCGCGATTCTACAGGATCGGCGCGCCGATCGCTCGGGAGCGCATGGCCGTCTGGGCCGCGACCACTTTGGTCATCGCCTATATCTACGATGTCGTCGCTGCCGGCACGGTGCCCGAATTTGTGCATCGGCTCCCCGACAATCGCTACCTTCATTTGATCCTGAACCCGACGGAGCATACGATCGCCGTCGTGACGGGCCTCGGCGCGACTTGGTTGCTGCTGTCGCTCGCGCTTGTGCTTCGGCCGAACAAAATAACGGCACGCGGCGCTTCTCCCGAGGAGCTGGACCGGGTTCGCGACTTTTTGAAGGATGCACAGGGCAACCTGCTGACCCATATGCTCTTTGCGGGAGACAAGCGTTTTTTCTGGGCATGCGACGGCCGCGTACTCATTCCTTATTCGATCATTCGCAACAAGCTAGTGGTGCTCGGAGACCCGTTGGGCGACGCTTCGCTGATCAGCAGAGGCATTCAGGAATGCCAGCAACACGCAGATTTATACGATCTGGAGGTCGTTTTCTACCAGGTAGCCCCCGCCTATTTGCCGATTTATCACGAAAATGGCTACCGTTTTTTTAAGCTGGGCGAAGAAGCGCTGGTCGATCTGTCGACCTTTTCGCTTGTCGGAAAGGCCAACACCAACCTTCGCAACGTCATCAATCGCTTCGAACGCGACGGATACCGGTTCGAGGTGCTGCAGTCTCCGCATGACCCGCTAACGCTGGAGCGTCTGCGCCGGATCTCGGCGGCATGGCTTCAAGGCCGTCGGGAAAAAGGATTTTCGCTGGGCTGGTTCGAGACCGCCTATCTGCAGAAAGCGCCGATCGCGGTGCTGCTCGCGCCGGACGGGCAGGAGGTCGCCTTCGCCACGCTCGCGCCAAGCTACGACAACGGGCGGACGATGTCCATCGACCTCATGCGCCATCTGGCGGATACTCCGAATGGGACCATGGACTTTTTGTTTATCCGCCTGCTTGAGTGGTCTCGGGATCAAGGCTATTCCGTCTTTAATCTGGGCATGGCCCCTCTCGCGAGCGTCGGCGAAGCACGAGCCGCCATGCGCGAGGAGAAGCTGGCGAATCGGCTCTACGAATACGGCGGGCACTGGTACGGCTTCAAGGGACTGCGCAAATACAAAGAGAAGTTCCGTCCGACCTGGGAGCCCAGATACTTGGCTTATCCTGCGCGCGTGACCCTGCCCGTGCTGCTTGTCGAATTAATCCTGTTGATTGCCCGGCGCCCGAATAAACGGAGCAAGGCCGAGGCCGAGCGGGCGGAGCCAGCGAGCGTTCGTTAGCCGTCAGTCCGTTTGCGACCAGATCTTATACATCGCCTGCGCAGCTTCGGCCCGCGAAGCGAATGCGGTCGGACGGAACGCATCGTTGCTGCCCTGTAGAATACCCGCAGTAACAAGCGCTTCTATGCTGTCTCGCGCATAAGCAGCAATAGCGGATTCGTCTTTGAAAACGATGCTGTCTCCCGACTGAATACCGGAAGCGACGAGTCTACCCGTCGCTACAAGCGCCCGATAGACCATCGCGCTTAGCTCTTGCCTTGTGATCCGCTCGCTCGGGCGAAAGCTGCCGCTGCCGTCTCCTTTTACGATACCGGCCTTGACCGCAGCGCGGAGCGCCGGCGCATAGTAGGCGTTGGAGGACACGTCCTTAAAAGAAAGATCGTTGCCGGTAATGTCCCCGCTTTCATCTGCACGCTGCTCGAGCGTTCTCATCAGGAGCGCCAGAAATTCGGCTCGCGTTACTGAAGCCGCAGGATCGAATGATCCGTCCGGTCTCCCCTTGACGATGTCTCTGGCAGCCAAAGCCCCTACAGCTCTATACGCCCAATGGGCGGCCGGCAGATCGTCGAACGTTTCTCCCCCGAAAGCGACGGCATAAGTGCTTAAATGCAGCGTTCGGAAAGAGATCTTGCCGTCGTTGTAACGGCTGTTAATGACGGGAACGGATTGACCGCTATCGTTGACATACCGGACGATGAGCCGATCGTCGGATCCCTGTTCCTGAAGCGCAGGCGCATAGGGAATCGTCACGTCCACTTGTGCAAACTCGCTGCGCCAATTCACCGGCTTCCCGTCGAGCTTGAGGCTGATGTCGACTGCCGGACGATTGCCGACGACAGCGCGCGCCGCCTCGTTCCAGCCGTCGCGATTCGCTTGCGCAATCGTAAATTCCGCAACCGCAGCGCCGTCTCCGTCCAGCATGTCCGATGGGACCGTTACGGCGGCAATTGGCGTGTCCAGCGTAATGGCAGTGGATTTCGAACCCGTACTTAAGGCCGCAGCGGGGAGCGCGATCAGATAGGCTTTTGCCGGCTCGCCGGAATTCGCATTGATGACGAGATGACGTACGCCGTCAGGATCGGGCTTCGCCATTTCCATAGCCCGCTTCAGCGCTTCGCTGCCAATCGTGGCGGAATAGCCGCCATTAACCGGATCGCGGCTCAAACGAGGCTTTAACACAACCGCTCCGTCCGCGACAGGGATGATTTCGACTTCTCCGGATGGAGGAACGACACTCGTTCCCGGTTCATTGCCGTTTGTTGGAGAGTCTGTATAGGTGTATTCGGCTTGCAGGACATTGTCTCCCGCTCCGGAAGGTCCGATGGCGCGAACGCGATAAATGCCCGGCTTCGTCGAAAGGCTCACATAGCTGAAGCGAAAAGCGCCTGTTTCGTCCGTCTTTTTCTGATTGAAATAGTCTGTTCGTCCGTCCGGGTCCGTGACCGTGACCAGCACTTCTGCGCCAGGTTCCGCGAGCCTGCCTTCGATGACGACCTTGCGGTCGTTTTGCCCGATCGTGGCCGTCAAAGACCCGGCGGCCGCCTCCGCCCCGGCCGGCAGGAGCTGAACGAACAGCACGGCGATCAGCAGTATGATCCACTTTCTCATCAGCGATATCCCCCTCCGTTTCGGACGGCGCTCCGCCGTCCGAAACCGCGTATGTTAACGTCTTACCTTCCGGCCAGGACGGCCGGCTCGCTTAGAATTCCGGACGGGGCCAAGAAGCTGCTGCCGCTCACGACGAACAGCTTGGCCTTATACCCGGCAACCGCGTTCGGCAGCTTGAAGCCCGCCGTCAGCGTCGACGTCTCGCCGGCGCCGAGCGTTTGCGTTTGATACGAGAAGTTAACCATCGCTCCGTCCTCGCCCGAGGCGTCGAACAACGCCGTCACGAGCGTGACCGTCTGTGCCGCCGCGCCGTTGTTCGTCACTTGCAGCATGCCCGTGAGCAATTCGCCCGGCGCCAGTCCTTCCGGATGCTCGCTGCTGCCGACCTTGAACGAGCTCGATATCGTAAACGGCGGCTCAGACTTCACCGTGTAGACGACAGGCTGCTGCCCCTTGGTCGATTGCAGCACTACCTTCATGCCGTCCTCGATCGTACCGCCTGAGACTGGCGTCGTCCCGTCCGCGCGGAACAGACCGATCGTAGAATTGACCGCGGCAAGCTGGCTCAGGAACGTATCGACCGACTCTCCGCTGCGAACGCCGGCGATCGTATGGGCCGAATCGTCGATCGCGTACGCGGCCGAAGCGAGCAGCGATTCGTCCGTATACACCTTAAACTCTTTCATCGTCGCCCAGTTGCCCCAGCCCGCGATCATGTTGACTCGAACGTAGCGATAGCTGCCCGTGACGTCGTCCGCAAAGGCAGGACCTTGCACCGTATTGGACGACCGATCGGCAAGCATGGTCCAGTCGGACCCGTCGTTCGAGCCTTCGAGCGAATATTTCCATGGGTCGTTCGTCAGGTACAGCAGCTCGATCTTGTTAAGCCGATAAGACCGGCCCAGATCCACCTGGAGCGATTGGGGCAGATCGCCGTTCGCCGCCACCCATGCCGTCGCTTCGTCCCCGTCCACCGCCATGGCGGGATCGGAGCTTGGCGCGTTATTGCTGGTAGCCGTAACCGGCTTGCCCCGGGATACGGCCGCGCTGGCCGTCGCGCGCTCGGTCAGGAGAACCGTGCGGTACGAAGCGGCATCGCCGATCGTATTTTCGCCTTGGCCGAAGTTCGTCAGGATCCCCTTCAGCTGGCCGTTTGCGCGGAAATCGCCGATCATCACCCCTAAGCCCAGCTTCATATTCGGTCCCGGCGTAAAAGACTCCCCGTTTTTGCGCAGCGCGCTCCATGGCACGAACGCTTCCAGCGCATAACCGTCCGCCGTTATTTTGCCGGCCACCTTCACGCCCGCCCGGTAATCGGCGCCGCCCCATTTCCAATGCTCGTACCAAGCTGCCGGTCCGCTATGGTCGCTGCCGGACGTCGGCACGAAATCGAAAATATAGGCATCTCCCGTACCGGACGTTTTGCGGTTCATCGGGTCGACCGTCAGCTGGATGACGTCGTTGTTATTGAGCGGATCGCCCTGGCCGTAAGGATTAAAATACTCGTTATCCTGAACGGTTCCCGCCAGATACAGTCCGTAGGCGTCCCACATCAAGCGAACGCTGCCGGTCAGGTCCGTCTCGGTTGCGCCGATCAGGCTGCCTTCCCCATGCAGCACTTGCGCATCGTCGCTCATCTCCACGCTTTCCGCCGACTGCCACTCCACATCCGTAATATCGCCGTCGATGCTGGGCTTGGCCGCCGCTTTGCTCAAGGTCAGAACCGGCGTTGCCTTGGCATTGCCAAAAAAGATCCCGCCGACGACCGCCTTGCTGTCCGCAGACCCGGTCACCTTAACGACGACATGTCCCGCCGCATCGAATACGAAATAGACGCCGTCTCCGAAATCCTTGATTTCCCGCGGTTCGATCAGGATATGTCCGGCTTCGTCTTCGACCGTAACGGACTGCTTCAGTCCCTCGCGATTCCAATCCGCCATGTAGAAGGCGATCCGGTGCGTCAAGCCGTCCTTCATATCCAGATCGTAGACAAGCGTGCCTCCCTTATCCGCCGAGACCATCGCGCCTGCCGATCGCGCCGTGCCTTGCGCATTGGTGAGGGCCCTGCGATCGGAGGTCGATGCCTGCCAGGCTACCGCGCTCGCGCCGCTCGTCTCGTTCAGCACGGCATAGTCGGGAAGCTTCGACTCGAATTTTTCCAGCTTATATCCTTCACGTCCGAAGCGGCTGCGCCAATCGCCCGAGGTTGCCGTATCGAGCTCGACGAATTCAGCCTGCAGGGCCTCCGGCAGGTAGGTCATGTTCGTCAGCGCGAACCCGTCGGCGGTCCCTTCGAGGAACGGAACCTGCGCGTCGCCTCGATCGATGGTCACGTTCCGGATGGTGCCCGTCGTCTTGTTATTCGGGAAAAACTTGATGCCGCCGCTGGAATTCCCGGGGCTTCTGCCGAAATTGCGAACGGTCGCGCCGTCGACATGGGCGCCTTCGGTGCCGCCCACGCCGCCGTTGTCGAAGATCATAATGCCGGCGCCGTCGATGCCGTCTATGACGGCGTTGCGCAGCGTGACATTGGAAGCGTCGGTACCGCCTTCAAAATCGAAGCCGACGCCGTCGTAGCCCTGCGAGCCTTTGCCGATGTTGCGAAGCTCCACCCCGTCAAACACGACGTTTTTCGAATTGGCGACGACAACGCCGCCGATGCCGTAGGGATTAACGCCGTCGTGCGTGCTATCCAGCACGCCCACATTTTCCGCGCTGATATTCGTGATGACCGCATCCACCATAAACAGGAAGTTGAAGCCCCATTGCTTGGCGTTCGTCGCGGTCAGACCGTCGATCGTAACGTCCTTGAACCTGGCGTTCGTACCGAACCCGGCCGTGTTCGTATACTGGGAGATAGCCCCTTGAAAAAGCGGCGTATTCACGTTGTCGAAGGCGATCGACTTCAACGTAAGTCCGCGAAGATGGTACGTCGACGCATTGCCGTTCCCCTTCAGGGCGATCCCCGTCGAAAAGTGATTGTACAGATTCGGCTTGCTGTTGAACGTATCGTCCATGTCGCGGATGTCGAGGTTTTCGAACGCGAGCGACCGCTTGTCGTAGACGCCGTCGAACTCCGCGTTGATGCCCATCATCGCCTTTTCCATCGCGATGCCGTCAATGCGCCAGCCTTCCTCATTATGGAGCGTGATAGCCGACGCGTCCGTCAACTGCGGAGAAATAAGCGGCTTGTCTCCCGTCCCGTAGGACGACAGCTCGATCGGCTGTTCGGGCGTGCCGCTGCCGCGCAGAGTCAGCGTCTCTCCTGTCCATCGGTCGCCCGACTTAAGCAGAATGCGGTCGCCGGGCTGAAAGGTCTTCCCCGACACCTGCGCCAACGTCTTCCAGGCAGTCGTCTCCGATAAGCCGTCCGCGGCGTCGTCCCCCCCGGATTGGCTGACGTAGTAAACGACCGAAGCTGCAGCATTCGCGACTGCCGGCGAGAAAACAGAGCCGACGAGCTGCATAACGAGCAGAAGGGCAAAAATCGTCATCAGGGCCGGCCTTAGCCTCAAACTAGCGTATTTCATGAATGATCGACTCCTCTTTAAAATGAATTCGCTTTCAAATGGGCTTGTAGAAAAAGGGGTCAGCCATCTGCCTGGCGAGCCCCTTCGCTCATCGTCCGTAAAAACAGGCATTCGTACGGCTGCAGCTGCAGACGGAAAGGCAGATTCACGCGGGATTGGCTTCCCGTCGCCGGGTCGGAAACGATGGCATCGCGCCTGCCATCCGTCCATGCTTCCAGCGTCGCTTCCGCGATGCCATCGCCGGCGTGAATCAGCATCAGCAATTCATCGCCATCCTTGCGATAACGGCTCGTGAGCAGCCGTTCGCCGCCTTCGACGTCCGCGATCCGAAGCACAGGCTCAGCTATCGATTCGGAGCAGGCGGCCCGTATCCTTACTGCGGCTTCTCCCCTCTTGACAAGCTCGCACGCTTGCATCCGCCGGACGACTTCGCCATGCTCCCCGGCGTAAATGCCGCTCGCCGGCAGCGTCCCGGTCCAGACGACCCGCCCGCCCGACGATTTGAAGCGCTGCAGCTTCGCCAGCACGGCGAGCGGAATGACCTCTACGCCATGCATAAGCAAAACGCGATAAGAAATGCCGCCGACTTCAAGCGCCCCATCCTTAAGCTCCGCATCCGTAATGGCCTGATCGTCGAGGAAGTTAAAATCCAGTCCTGCCGACAGCAGCTCGCGAGCCGTCGCCAGCAGCGATTCGTGGCGGTCCCACATCGGCCCCGGCTGGTGGCGTACGGCTTGGCGAATCGGTTTATAATCCGCCTGATAGGTCTCGATGCCGTAGTAGAAGCCGACATCGGGCAGATGCGCCGCGCCCTCCAGCATGACGCCGAGCCTGCCGACATGCGCGCAGTAGCGCCGGTAGCGCTCCTCCTCCATATCCAAGGCGCCGTAATAGGAATTGATGTGCGTCACGCCGCCCATATACAGCAGATTGGCGGTTCCCGTCATGTCGCGAAGCGACGCTTCACCGTCGTATGTAAACGCGCCGGACGGATCGAAGTGAACCGGACAGATCTCGGCCATCACGTCCCGGCGGCGGGCGGCCCGCGCCGCGGAGCTGACGAACTTCGGCGCGAGCAAATAGCCGAACGGATCGTCGACATAGCGTCGGGGTCTGGTCGTCAGCATGTCGACGCCGGGAAACGGCATCTCCCGCAGCACGCGCATGAGGCTGCCGTAATAAGCGGTGTGATACACCATGCTCTCTTCCAGCAGCGCATGTCCCGAAAAGCGGATGCCCCTCGTCCCGCACCAGTCGGCAAGCTGACGGAAATAACTGTCCGCGAGCAAGCTCGCGACGGTCCTGTAAAACTGTACACGAACGGTTCGCTCCGCTTCCCCGTCGCCATCGAACAGCGCATGAAGCCAAGGCGCCAGCGCATAGCCATGCTCCTGCTCAAACAGGCTGGGCAGCGCTTCCGTCCAAGGCACAACAGCGCGCTCGTACGTTTCTTCCGTGTTCTGATACGCCGCCATCAGGCTCGGTTCGTCGGTAAAGAAGGCGGAAACCGCTTCGCCGATTTTTCCTTGGCCGATATGGGCCGCATACGCCTCGTAAGTCGTCTCGATAAATTTTCGAACAGCCTTGCCATCCAGCAGATTGGGATATCGTCGCGGCGACCAGCCGTTCCGCTCCGCGTGTGTGCCTTCGTACAGGAATTTCTCCACGTAAGCGTGCAGCACCCATTCGCCTTCGATGCCGTTCGTCCGCACCGCCAACCCGTCATCCGCCATTTCCGCGCATTGCGCTCCAGTTCCATTCGCAGTTTCCTCTAGCGAATGCAGCGATGCGGAATAGAAGCGAATGCCGTCTTGCGGCAGCGTCACGACCATCGGGGCCATTCCGCTGCCGTGCACGGAAATCCGGTACAACCCCCGCGCCTGCAGCTCCGGATGGCCTGACAGCGTGAGGCCGTCAGCCGAGCCGCTGGGATAGCCTTTTTCGTCATACAGCCAGATGACGAGTCCCATTTCCCTTGCCGCTTCCATATGTGCAGCGAGCTCTCGGAATGCGCGCTCAGCCTGCAGATAACGATCGTCCCAGGACACGTTCGTCACGATGCCGCCGATCCCGAGCGATGCCAGGCGCTCCAGCTTCGTTCGCGGATCGTCCCCCCACTCATGGACGATCTGATACGGGCGATAGCGCAGCGGAGGCGTTTCGAACGCGTTTTTCCCGCCACCCTTCGCGTCGTTTGCGTCGTTCGCGTCGTTCATCGTCACAAAACCCTCCCCGTTCGCCTGCCCTCGCAACTTAGCCTTTCACCGAGCCGACGACGAGGCCCTTCAGCAAATACTTCTGCGTAAACAGGAAGAACAAGATCATCGGTATGGCGGACAGGAAGCAAAGCGCGTACACCGGTCCCCAATCTACCGTTGCGTTGGCGCCCATGAATTTGTAAACGGACATCATGAGCGGCGCGACCTTGCCGGCATTCAGATAAATCAGCGGGCCTTGAAAATCATTCCAGTACCAGTACACGGTCGTCGTAACGATCGTTGCCGTCGCCGGCTTCAACAGCGGAAGGATGATGCGGAAAAACGTCTGGTACCGTCCGCAGCCGTCGATGAAGGCCGATTCTTCCAGCGCTTGCGGGATCGTTCTCGTGAAGGCCGCGAAGAACAGCGAAGCAAATGCCGTCCCCCCGGCCACGTAGATGATGATCAGAAAAACGGGCGTGTTGATCAGATGCGTCGCCACCCCGAGCTTATAAAGCGGCAGCATGCTCGACTGGGCGGGAATGATCTGACCTGCCGCGAATAGCGCATACATCCATTTGATCCATCTGCGCTCGGAGCGGCTGATGATGTAGCCGGCCATCGAGGAAAGCAGGACGATAAAAAACAAGGTAACGGCGCAGATGACGACGGTGAGCGACAGAGACGCGAAGAAATCCGTGTTGCGCAGCATGGTCCTGTAATTGCTTAAGTCTGTAATATCCGGCATGTAAAAGGCGTCGAAAATATGCGCTTTATCCTTGAACGTATTCAGGAAGAACAGCAGAAACGGAGCAAGGAAAAGCGCACCCATGAGCCATGTGGCGGTTTGGGACGCGACGTGAAGCGGCGACCGCGAAGCGGCCACCCCCGCCGGCACGCGATTGACGCGATCGACCTGCCGTTTGGCCCGGGCCGAAGTCTGAAGCGCGCTCATCTTTAGATCTGCACCTCCTTGCTTCTCGTCAGCCTGAGCTGAAGCAGCGATACGACGCCGACGAACAGAAAGAGGATGATGCCCCCGGCCGTCGCATACCCGTAATTGCTATAGCTGAACGCATGCTTGTAAATAATCAGCGAGATCGTGTTCGAGGCGTCGCCCGGACCGCCATTCGTCATGATAAAAGGCAGATCGAACATGCGGAGCGTCGTGGTCAGCCCGAGGAATGTCACGACCGTGATCGACGGCATGAGCAGCGGGAACGTGATGTAGCGAAAAACGGATAACGGGCCTGCGCCGTCCAGATTGGCCGCCTCGTAAAGCTCGGCCGGAATCGAGCTAAGACCGGCAAGAAAGACGATAACGCCAAAGCCGACGCCGCCCCACACCATGATGACGATCAGCGCGGGCATGACCGAGTCGTACGTGCCGAGCCACTCCCGCCCCGCCGAACCGAGTCCGATCGACCGCAGCAGCTGGTTCAGCGCGCCGTCGTTGTGGTAGATCATCGTCCAGACGATCGACATCGTGACGAAGCTGACGACGCCCGGCAAGTAAAAGATCGTGCGCAGCACCGTCTGCGAGCGTCCCGCCCTGTTCAGCGCCAGCGCGAGCGCAAGGCTCAGCGCGTTGCTTAGGAAAAGGCCGGCCAGCGCGAAAAGCAGCGTATTGCGAAGCGCAATCCGAAAGCCGGGTTCCTTGAACAAGTTGACGAAGTTGTCGAAACCGATAAAGACCGGCTTGGAAAATCCGTCCCACTGCGTCAAGGCGTAATAGAACGAACTGACGAACGGCCAGACGACGATGATAAGAAACAAAATCAATGCGGGCGCCGCAAAAGAGAGTTCGACCCATGCATTTCTAAAACCCGATTTCATACGCTTCCCTGCTTTCGGTTGTTCGTTGGAAAGAAGAAGGGATACGGCGGCGAAGCTCGATCCGCGGCATCCCTTCTTGGCCTCCCGGCCAGTTGCTGTCCATAATGAATTTTACTGCTCGGGAGCAGCCACGAGCCCCTTGTCGCGAACGAAGGCGCTGTCGGCTTCGTCCAGCCAGGACGGGCTGAACGCTTTGCCGGCGAGCATCTTGGTGAACAGCTTGGCGTAGACGTCGCCCACGGAGGCCGGCATGAACTGCCCCTGAATCATGCTCTTGGTCGAGCCGAGCACGCTCAGGAAATCCTTGTTGCCCACTTCTTTGTAATCGATGTCGATTCCTTTGATGGCCGGGAATACGCCTGCATCCTTGTCGCGAATGATGATGGCATCCTTATCGTGCATCGCCGTCACCAGGTCTTTGGCCCGCTGCAGGTTTTTCGTATGCGCGTTGACGCCCGTCAATACGCCGACGGATACGCTGAGCAGCGGGTCGCCTTTATCGCTCGGAAGGGCGAAAAATCCGGTTTCCATACCGCCGCTGTCTTTCATTTCGCTGTTGACGAGACCGCCGATGTACGGGCCGTGGATAATCATGGCCGCTTTGCCGTCCTCGAAATCCTTGCGCTGCAGATCCCATCCGTTGCTGAGCGCGTTGCTTCCGAAATAGCCTTTGTCCACGAACTGCTGGAGCTTGCCGAATGCGGCCTGGATTTCCGGGCCGTTCAGCTTCTTGGCGCCGTTGTATACGTCCTTCTCGAACGTATCGCTGCCGTACTCGTTAGGCAGGAAGACGCTGACGGTCATGCTCGCCACCCAGGCGTCCTTGAAGCCGCCGGCAAATGGCGTGATGCCCTTGCTCTTCAGCGTCTCCGCCGTCTTCACCAGCTCGTCCCATGTCTTCGGCACCTGGATGCCGTTGTCTTCGAACAGCTTGCGGTTGTACCAGACGCCGTTGCTGTTCAGGTCGAACGGCGCGGCGTACACTTTGCCGCCGTAGGAGCTTTGCGTTTTGGGCGCGCCGTCGATATTCGCCACGAACGGCATGTCCGACAGGTCGGCGATATAGCCCGCCTTCGCGAACAGCGGGAGCTGCGCGCTCTGGAACTGGACGACGTCGGCCGCCGACGCCGAAGCCATTTGCGCTTTGAGCAGATCGAAATAGGCTTCGCCCGGCGTATTCTTGTATTCGATCGTGGCGTTCGGATATTTGACTTTGTAGGCCTTCTCGAACGCTTCGCGGTACGCCTTCACGATTCCGAGCGGCTCGTCGCCCAGATTCCAGCTCGCCACGCTGATCGTAAACGCTTCCGTATCCTGCGTCGCCTCGCTGCTTGCAGTCGCATCGCTCGCCGTCGCTCCGCTGCTTGCCGTGCTTGCGGCCTCCGTATTTTGCGTGCCGCTCCCCGTATTCGTGCTTGCTGCAGATCCATTTCCGCCCGCATCCGAGTTCGATCCGCAAGCCGAGAGCAAGCCGAGCGCAAGGATACTAGCCGGAATCAATGTCTGTACTTTTTTTCGTGTCCGTACGTTATTCATTGAGAACCCCTCCTATGATGAACAGACCGTGCGGCACTGTCCCGCATGCTCATTGTAAGCCGGACGCCGCGGCATCGAATAGAATCAACATCTTGACATCAGGTGCAATTTCTTGATCATCCCATAGAACGCGCTCCGGCGCCATGCTATGATAGGAACAACTTAAAGCACAATAACAACCTGGAGTGGAGCTCGATGCTTAAATGGCGCTTCCCGGCAAACAACTCGATCGCGTATCGGCTGTTCGTGATCTACCTGCTCGCCATATCGGTGCCCGTCTTCCTGTACGGCGCCGTCTCCTACACCTTGTCCGCGCGTAACGTAGAGAACAACTATATTCGAAATAAAGCGGCCATTTCCGACCAAATCGTACGCAACATCGACGAGAACGTGCTCATTTTGCAGAAGCAGTCGGCCTCCCTCTTTTTAATCAGCAAGGAAATTACATATATGCTCAGCTCCGGTCCAGGCGACACGAGCGATGCCTACTTTGACTATAAGGAACGTCTCGACCGTTACTTTCTCGCCCTTATCCAGATGAACGACAAATTGAACGGAATTACGTTGATCGACACGCGCGGCGAAGTGAAGTATGCCATTAACGTTCAGGGCCGCAACTCCGTCGCTGGCTCCGTGCTGGACGAGCCCTGGTTCAAGGAGACGATGGCGCTCAACGGCGCGCCTCATTTTCTCGATCCGCACACGAACGATTTTCTTTTTAATCCCGTCAGCGCCCCCAAGCCTGTCGTCGTCTCCGTCGCGCAGTCCATCACGGACTACAACGCGGACGGACCGGCCGGCGTTTTGCTGGTCGATCAGAACACGGAGCAGTTCTTTGGCGATATTGCCAACATGAACCTGCAGGAGGGCGAACAGACCGCCATCATCAGCCGGACGGGCAAGCTCATTTACAGCAATGTCGAATGGAAGGAACAAGAGAGCGCCAAATTGCTGTCCGTCGCCAAGGGGCTTAGCCGCGGACAACTCAAGACTGACATTGGGGGACGGAGTATGCTTGTCATCGCCAGCGCGCCGTCCCAGTACGGATTTCAGGTCGTGTCCCTCCTTCCGATGTCCGAGCTGAAAAAGAAGAGCGGGTTTCTTCGCAGCATTACGGCCGCCATGCTGATCGTCATCTCCGGGATCGTGCTGCTGATTTCCATCGTCGTTTCTTTCCTGATCGTCAAGCCGCTTCGCCGGCTCATGCCCTCGTTTAAGCAATTGGAGATGGGGAACTTCTCCACGCGGGTGCCCGTCAAGGGCAACGACGAGCTGGCCCGCATCAGCCAGGCGTTCAACAGCATGGTCGGGAACATCGAATCGCTGATCGTTCAGAAATATGAAGCGAACCTGCTTCGCAACCAAGCGGAGCTCAATGCGCTGCAGTCACAGATCAATCCTCATTTTTTGTACAACACGCTGTATGCGACCAAATCGGTCATCGACCGCCACGATTACGAACGCGCCTCCGCCATGGTGCAGAATCTGTCGGGTATCTTCCGGTACAGCCTGCACCAGGACAGCAGCGCCGTCACGCTGCGCGAGGAGATCGATCATATCCGCAAGTATATCTATCTGCATGATATCCGCTTTGCCGGACGGTTCTCGACCGTTTTCGAGATCGACGACACGCTTTGGGAAAAGCCCTTGCCGAGATTGACGCTTCAGCCGCTCGTCGAGAACGCGATCCAGCACGGACTGGCGAACAAGACGATCGGCGGCGAGCTGCGCATTACGGCCAAGCCGGCGGGCGATCACTGGCTCATCTATATCTACGATAACGGCTCGGGCATGTCCGAAGAAGAAATATCGCGGATGAACGGCTGGTTCGACCAACCGTCGTCCGAGGCGGCCGGCCTGCCTCAGCCCTTGGCGAACGAATCGACTGCCGCAGGCGGCAAAGGAAACGGGCTCGGCATTCGCAACGTGCATGCGCGCATCAGGCTGCACTTCGGCCCGGCATTCGGCATCAGAATAAGCGGGAAGGCGGGCGTCTTTACGACGGTAAGGATCAAGCTCCCGCAGCACGACAGGCTTGGAGAGGAGAAGGTCTGACATGAACATTCTGATTGTCGAAGACGAGACGCAAATTCGCGGCTCGCTCGAGGACGCCCTCCGCAGGTTCGGCATCGACGAGATCCGGATCGCCGGCAACGGCTTGGAAGCGCTGGCGCTGCTGGAGGAGCGGCGTGCCGATCTCATCCTGTCCGATATTCGAATGCCCGAAATGGACGGCATCGCCCTGCTGGAGCGCGTTCGCGAGCTTCATGGCGACGTGCCGTTCATCGTGCTGAGCGGCTACGACTTGTTCGAATATGCGCAGAAGGCGCTGACCTTCGGCGCTTACGCCTATCTGCTGAAGCCCGTCGCCGAGGCCGAATTGGAGGATGTCATCCGCCGCGCGCTGCAGGAATTGATGCAAAAGCGGGACCTGCGCGAAGACGAGCTGCGGCTTCAGATCAAATTAAATGCCGGCACGTCGGAGCTGCGCCGCCGTTACTTGACCGAGATCGTCGAGGGCAAGGAGGCGTCCGGCAGGCAAGCGCGCAAATGCGAAGAATACGGCATCCGGTTTCCGTATCCTTTCCACTATGCCTGGCTCGCCGGCATGGACGAGGCGGCTCGCATCGCGCAAACGATGCCGCGTTCCGATGTCGAGCTGCTGAAGTACGGACTTGAAAATCTCTGTCTTGAGGTCTTTCGGGAAGGCGGGTTTGTCGCAGAACCGTTTCGCTGGGACGACGGGATCGGCCTGCTGCTGAATGGGAACGGCGCGGATGAGCGGAGCGCGGATGGGCAGAACGCGAATGGGCAGAGCGCGAATGGGCAGAGCGCGGATGGGCAGAGCGCGGATGGGCAGAACGGGCTCGGGAAGATCATGGCGCTGTCGGAGCGGGCATCCGGACTCGCGCGCGACGTGTTGAAGCTGTCTATCACGGCGGGCGTCGGACGCCCTGCCGAACGGCTCGACGGGACGCCGGCTTCCTTCGCCTCCGCGCGCCGCGCCTATGCGCAGAAGCTGGTGCATGGCGGAGGCCGCGTCTATGTGTGCGGCACGGAGCGGGCATCGGCTTCCGAGAGCGTATCGCTCGACCTGGCGGCGGAACGGGAGCTGCTGGCCCTGTTCGAAGCCCACCGGCAGGACGAGGCGTCCGCGTTCCTTGCGGAGCGATTCGCGCCGTTTCGCGTTCCTTGCTCATTCGAGATCGCAGACGTGGCCAAGCTGAATTATGAGCTGGTCGTGCTGCTCGCCACCATTTTGAAGCAGCTTGGCTTCGACGCCGACGAAGCGCTCGGCGACGAGTATCATCTGTATACGCAGGTGAACGCGCTGCAAAACGTGGATGAAATGGTCGCCTGGTTCCGGCAGCGATGCGCGGACGCATTCGCCCATATCCAGGAAAAGTCGACCCGGTCGACCAAGAAGCTCATGGGAAAGGCGCGCGATTATATTGCCGAGCACTTTCACGAGGCCATCAGCCTGGAGCTGGTGGCGGACCACCTGCAGATCAGCCCGGAATACCTCAGCCGGGAGTTCAAAAAGGACTTCGGAGAGAACTTCACCGACTTCCTGCTTAGGCTGCGCATGGAGAAGGCCAAGTTTTACATCCGCGAGGGTCGGTACCGCACTTACGAGATTGCGAATCTCGTCGGCTTTCAAAATGAAAAATACTTCTCCAAGGTGTTCAAAAAAGCGACCGGCTTCACGCCGAGCGAGTTTAAATTCCGCACGTTGTGAACGCCGCAGGGGCACGCGCGGCCGGGGTCCGGCGGGAGCGGGCGATCGGCAGAGGGTAGCGGGCGATGGTCAGAGGGTAAGCGGAAGGCGGGCGATGGGCTGTGGCCCGTGTCGCCTGACGCATGACACATGACACATGACACATGACACTCTCGCAGGAAGCACTCGGTCGGTGCCGAACACCGCATGGTGCGAAGTGCATTCCTAGAGCAGCACTTCGCAGGTGCTGCGCCTCCAATCGTGCGATGTGCTTTCATACGAAAGCACTCGGCTGGTGCCGGACGCCGCATAGTGCGAAGTGCTTTCCTAGAGCAGCACTTCGCAGGTGCTGTGCCTCCGATCGTGCGATGTGCTTTCATAGGAAAGCACTCGGCCGGTGCCGGACGCCGCACGGTGCGAAGTGCTTTCCTAGAGCAGCACTTCGCAGGTGCTGCGCCTCCAATCGTGCGATGTGCTTTCATAGGGAAGCACTCGGCTGGTGCCGGACACCGCATGGTGCGAAGTGCATTCCTAGAGCAGCACTTCGCAGGTGCTGCGCCTCCAATCTTGCGATGTGCTTTCATAGGAAAGCACTCGGCTGGTGCCGGACACCGCATAGTGCGAAGTGCTTTCCTAGAGCAGCACTCGGCCGATGTCTGGCACCTAAAGCGTAGAAGAAGCCTTCCCGGTCCATGAGCGGACCGGTGAGGCTTCTTTTGATAGATTCGGCTGACGTCACCGCGGCGTCAGTTGCCGAACACCTGAATTTCGTTGACGCGCGCGTAGCTGCTGGCGGCATCGCCGAGCGTCGCGTATACCCGGATCTTCGATCCGGTGACAGGCGTAAAAATATGCGTGCGATGCGCCTGCGTATTACCCGTCACTGCAGGGACACAATCGACCCAGGACGTGCCGTTCCATACCTGCAGCTGGTAGTTCCGCAGCTCGTACCCGCTCGTCGTGAACAGCTCCGCCCGGCCGAAGGTCCGATTCGCGCCGAAGTCGATTTGCACCCACTGCGGCATCACCGGCGAAGCGCTGGCCCAGCCGTTAAAGTCGGTGGTGGCCATCCCGTCGTTCACCTTGGCTGCCGAATAGCCGTTGGCGGTATCCGTCGACGACGCGGAAGCGGTGCCGCCGTAGGCCAGGTTGACCTGGTACAGCAGCGTAACGGGACCGTAGGCGCGGTTGCCCGAAATCCCGGTATTCCAGCCGGATCCGTTGTTGTAGACCGAGCCGCCAACCGTTCCGAAGCCAAGCGTGATCGTCGTATTGTCGCTGTACCACTGATCGCCGCCGTTGTCCTCGGTCGTCACGAGCAGGTAGGCGGTGCCCGGCAGAAGCGAGACGCTTTCCGCCAGCTTGCAATATTGATAACCGAGCGCATCCGGCGTTCCCGCGGACGTCCGGACGCTGCAGGCTCCGAGCATCGCCTTGTCGCTGTCGCGATACAGCTTGAGCGTATGCGACTTTTCATTGCCTGCAGTGAATCGCCTTCCCAGCCCGTTCACGCTGACAACGCCGGCGCCGGTCGTGAACTTGAAGCCGACTTCGCCGTTGGAATCGTTGCGCAGCGTGCCCAGCGTCTGCGACGTGACAAGGCCTGTCCCGGCCGGGGAAGGCAAGGCGGACGGCGCCGTCGGCACATAGGTTGTCGGCACGGTATTCACCGTATTCGCCGCAAAGAAAAATCCGCCGTAGGTTCCGCCGTACGTGCTGCGGCCGCGGCTGTTGTTGAACACGTTGTTCGTTACGATCCCGGTGCCGCCGGCAAACTGGATCCCTTCGCTGCTGTTCCCCGGATTCGTGCCGTAATGGCTGACGACGTTGTTTTCGATGACCGAATCGACGTCCGGCAGACTCGAATTGTTGAAGTGGAAAATGCCCGCTCCGGCCGTATCGTGAATATTCATCCCGCGCAGCGAAATGTTCTTGCCGACGCCTTCGAAGTCGAAGCCGACGCCGTCATAATTTTGATCGGGGTGTCTGACTACGTTCGCGATCTCGCCCCCGATCACTTCGACGTTCTTGGAATAGGCGACCACGATGCCGGCCGAGCCGAACGGATTGGAGACGGCGCCGATGTTTTTCGCCGTTAGGTTGGTGAGCGTACCGCCATCCACGAATATAACGTTGAAGCCCCACATGCCGCCTCCGTCGATCGTCAGATTGTCCATGACGACGCGCTTCGTCCATAAATGCTCGTTCGGATTAAAGCCGGAGACGGGCGCCCCGAACCAGGTGGCGGTATCGCAATTGTAGAACGCCACGTTCTTGATCGTTAAATTCGTAAGCGCGGTCAGTCTGCCCGGCGCATTCACCTTGTCGGTATAAGCGGGCGACACGGTGTCGGCCATCGTCTTGACGCTGATGCCGGCGGACGTATGGTTGTAAACGGCGGGCGCGCTGTTGTACGCGGCCGTCATATCTCGGATCGTCATATTCTCGATCCAGATATAATCCCGGTTGTACGCATGATCGTACTGGAGCCGTATGCCTTCCCAAGCGTTCTTCAGCTCCAGGCCCGTAATCTTCCACCCCGCATAACCGTCGATTAGCACGGCGACGGCATCCGTCGTGCCGGGCGCAATGACGGGCTTCGCGCCCGTGCCGTAGGCCGACAATACGATGGGGTTGGCCGCCGTTCCGCTGCCCTTGAGCGTCAGCGTCTGTCCGGTCCAGGTCGCGCCGCTCTTCAGCAGCACCTGATCTCCCGCCGCGAACGTCCGAGCGTTGACCGGAGTAAAGTCGCACCAGGGCGCCGTCGTCGACGTGCCTGCCGACGCGTTGCTGCAGCCGGCGCCGCTCTGGTTGTTCACGTAGTAGACCGCGGCATCCGCCTGATCCGCATGGGCTGCAAGCCCGAACGCGATGACGCCCGCCATGCCGATGATCCATGCAGCCAACCGGGATATTCTCTTCATTTGTTTTCCTCCTGTCTAATTTTGGTTGCGCTTACAATTTGCATTGCGGCTATCCGCCCGACAAGGAAACCTTCGTACAGCCTTAGTATCAGGCAGCCTTGACGAAGACGTATAGCGTCAAAATCTTGATATTGGCGCTATTTTTTGTTGTTGCATTCGTTTCCGCCCCGGACGATGTAAAATGGATGCAAAGGCCATCAAGGAGACGATCCCATGGAACAAAAGAAAGAGGCGCGGCAAGGCATCGGGTTCCGGGAACTGGCGCCCTATGTACGCCTCGTTCAACATATCAACGGCGACGATCGCTACCGGCTCCCTCCGCGCATCATCTACGATTACGAGTTCAAGTTCGTGCTCGAAGGCCGCTGCGATTATGTAATCGACAACGTCCAATACGCCATCGGTCCGGGCGATATGGTCATCCTGCAGCCCATGGTGCGGCATTCCTGCGCGGTCCCGCCGAACGGTACCTTTCGCTATTTCGCCGCGCACTTCGACTTGATCTACATGGGAGACGCCTACAACTTCTCGGTCGACGACGTCTATCTGAGCCAGGATTACCAGCACTCGCCGTTCATTCCGGACGACCCGGAACTGACGGAGCGGCCCGTCGTCTATCTGTCCGATATCAATTTTCCGCGCGTCGTCTCCACCTCAAACCCCGGCGCATATGAAGCGCTGCTTCGTTCCATGCATACGACGTTCGAGAGCGGCGAATACGGCAAGGAGCTGCGCCTGCGCGGCGATCTGCTTCATCTATTCGCCCTTCTCGTCCGGGAGTTGTCGACGCCTGCCGGGATCAGCATTCGCCACCCGCAGAGCGAACGGATCGGACAAGCCGTTCAGTGGATGCGCGAGCATTTCCGTTCCCAGCTTCAGCTCGGCGATATCGCGGCATCCGTGCATCTGTCGCCAAGCCGGTTCCGCGCCTTGTTCAAGGAAGCGACCGGCCAATCTCCGATGGAGATGCTCGTCTCGCTGCGCATGGACAAGGCCAAGGAGCTGCTGCTTCATTCTTCCCTTACGGTCGGCCAGATCGCCGATGAAGTCGGTTATCCGGACCTTCATTATTTTAGCCGGCTGTTCAAGCGCTGCGAAGGCTTGTCGCCGATGCAATACGCGCAGTCGCTGCGTCCCAGGTTCAGTTGAATCGTCCAACAACCCCGTCGTTTTATCCAAATACGCGCACCTTCCGTTTTCGTAAACTGGAGTCAGCAACATCACATTTCGAGGAACGAAGGTGCTTATATGACCGACAAGCGCAAACCGGAAGTCGCCGTCTATTATTTTCCTAACTATCATGTCGATCCTCGCAACGAAGCGACGCATGGCGCGGGCTGGAACGAATGGGAGCTTGTGCGCCGCGCGACGCCGCGCTTCCCCGGGCACGAGCAGCCCAAGGTGCCGCTGTGGGGCTATCTGGACGAATCCAAGCCCGAGACCGCGGAGAAACAGATTGCCGCGGCGGCCGATCACGGGATCGACGCCTTTATTTACGACTGGTACTGGTACGAAGACGGAGCCTTCCTGAATAAAGCGCTCGAGGACGGCTTCATGCAAGCATCCAACAATGACCGGTTGAAATTTTCCCTGATGTGGGCAAATCACGACTGGATCAACATTTTTCCGTACAAGCGCGGAATGGACCATACCCTGCTTCACAGCGGACAAGTGTCGCTGCAAGCGTTCGAAGCGGCCTGCGACTACATGATCGAAAAGTACTTCGGCCATCCGTCGTATTGGCGCGTGGAAGGCGGCTTGTACTTCTCCGTGTATGAATTGATGAGCCTGATTCAAAGCTTGGGAGGGATCGAACAGACGAAAACGGCGCTCGAAGGATTCCGTGCCAAGGTGCGGAACGCGGGACTCGGCGAGCTGCATCTGAACGCCGTCGTCTGGGGCATTCAAAATTTGCCGGGAGAACGCACGCTCGAGAATCCGGGAGAACGCGTGCAGGAGCTCGGCTTCGACAGCGTCACTTCGTACGTCTGGATTCACCATATCGCGCTGGATTCGTACCCCACCGTCGAATATCCGGCATACGCCAAGAAGTCGGAAGCGGATTGGGGCAAGTTCCGCGAGCAGTTCGGCGATTACGGCATCCCCTACTACCCTAACGTGTCCATGGGCTGGGATTCGAGCCCGCGTACGGTGCAATCCGACGTTCACGCCAATATCGGCTATCCGTTCACGCCGGTTCTTGTCGGCAATACGCCCGAAGCGTTCCGCGAGTCGCTCGCGGCCGCGAAGGCATTCATAGAAGCTTCAAGCGATACGGTCGCTCCCATCCTGACCATCAACTCCTGGAACGAATGGACAGAAGGCAGCTATATCGAGCCGGACACCGTGAATGGCATGGGTTATCTGGAAGCGATTCAAGCGGTATACGGCAAAAAATAAAGCGATCGGCAAACAAAGAAGACCAGCAAGCGCAGCGTTGAATTCGTGCGCTTCCGGTCTTCTTTTTTGCGTACATGTACCGTTATACAATAGTCAATTATACAGCTGGAACTCCTGAATGCGGGCATAGCCATCGTATCCGCTCTGGGTGCCTTCGGTAATCACGAGTCTAAAATATCTGGCCGTCACGGCCGGGATCGTACGGTCGGTCATGGCGCTCGCATTGCCGCTGACGCTGTCGATGTCGGTCCAGGTCGTCCCGTCCGCGCTCGCCTGGAGCTTGTATGCCCGTGCGTTGTATATATCATAGCTCGGCGAGACGGCACCAGGATGCGCTTGACGGTAACAGGAGCGAACAAATCCGCCTGGAGCCAATAATCGTTGTTCGGCGTCTTCGCGATCGCGACCCATTTCGAATTCACGTCTCCGTCCAACGCCTTCTGCGGGGTCTCGCTCGCCAGGTTGTAGGCATTGGCGGAAGCCCACCGATTAAGGCTGATGTTCGTGCTGCCGTAAACTTCGAAATCGTAGATGCGCGCATAGCCGTCCGACCCAATCTGCGTACCTTGGGTAATATACAGACGCACGTACCTGGCGTCCGCAGAGATCGAGCGATCGGTCACGCCGGCCGTATTTCCAGTAATGCTCTCCAGATCCGTCCAGGTCACGCCGTCCACGCTCTTCTGCAGCTTGAAGTCGCGCGTGTTGAATGCAGGACTCTCCCCATTGTAAGACGCATGCTTCACCACCCAGCGGGTCAGGCTCTGCACCGAGCCGAGATCGACGGCCAGCCAATGGGTTGTGCCGGTCGTGGACACCCATTTGGACGTGCGCATGCCGTCGACCGCGCGTTCGGGTCCGTTGCTTCCCGCGGAAGCGCTGGCCGTAGCCGCACGCCCCTGCGTGATCGGGATGGCGGCATAAACGCCTTCGTCCTTGTCATAGACGTTCACCGTTCCGCCCAGCTGCTGGACGGTCGTCGTCGTATCTCCCCAGAGCAGCGAATCGTAAATGTTCATCGTGCCCGTAAAGCCCGCGCCGGTCTTCGTATAAGGCTGTCCCGGCATTACCCCTGCCTGTAGTCCGACCATGTGGATGCTGTCGCCCTTTTCAATCAGCACGTTGGGACCGGACGACGTATCGACGGAAGGCAGGAACAGCGTCAGATTCTGCGGCCCCGTCCCGCCCGATTGCGCTGCGGTATGGAGGCCCGTTTTCACGGCAAACGAATCTGCGGCGAACGAAGCGACATTCGTACTGTTGCCGAACACGAAGGCGTCCGTATGAGCGAGCGTATAATTTTTAGCCGCTTCGAAGCCGTAGGTGTGCGGACTGTTGGCATGCTTCGACTGGAAGAAGGTCCCATAGGTGACGACGACTTGTTCGACCCAGCCTCCGTTCGTATTCGCGCCCACGTTGACCGCCACGTTGGCGGCATTGATCCACGTTCCGGACACGACGAACCGGTCCGCCGCCGTCGTCCCGTAATCGATGCCGTTGTAGCCGTTCTCGATCTCTACGTATTTGACCCATGTATCCGTTCCGGCGGCGCGTACGGTATACGGATACTTCTTGACCGGATAGAGGGACCGGATGTCGGCCGGGACGCCCGGATCCGCGCCGTCGGCGAAGCCTTGCTCCGGATAGTACACGCTGAAGCCCTTGATTCCGGCGCCCTGGCTGAGCGTCAGAAATGCCGTCGCGGAATCCGGCACCGCCGTATCTTTGCCGCTGTAGGCAAGCAGGACGGTCGTATCCAAATTGTTGTGGGCATGGACGTAGCCGTGGCTGCCCGTCAGCTCGACGCCCGTCGGCACCTGCAGCGTTCCGGACACCTTATACGAGCCCGGCGGCAGGAACACCGTACCGCCTCCCGCATTCCCCGCTGCCGTCAAAGCGCTCTGGATCGCCGGACCGTCGTCCGCGACGCCATTCCCCTTGGCATTGTAAGGCGCATCTTTCACATTGACCAGATTGCTTTCATTCGCCGGTTTGCGCACGGGCGCAAAGGCATAGAACAACGGACGCGCCTGCCATACCTTGTCCGTGTTGATGAACTCCCCGACCTCCGCCCGTACATAATCCGTTCGGACATTCGCGTTGATCTTGGCCATCGCGCCGTAAGCGCCGTTGGAGGCAGGCGGTCCCTGCTCGATCAAGATGCCGTTGTTGGCCTCGTTGATACTGATGCCGTACATCGTCAAGCCATCGTTTTTCCACAGCTTGATGCCGTACAAATAGCTTTTCGTATATGCGGCAATCTGCGCCCGCTGGGCGGCATTCGGCTTGCCCGTCACCGCGGAAGGCGCATTCGCCCAGATCGTGCCGCCCATGAACAGATTGGTCAGATAGGAGTATTCGTAATTGCCGTCCAGCGTAATGCCCTGGAACAGGAAGGTTCCGTAGATGTCCTGAATGTTAACCGCGCTGCCCTTGTCGAAATAAATGCCCTGGAACGAATTGTAGAACGTGAGCCTGTAGGCATTGACCGAGGAGGCCTCGGAAAAGACGGTATACGGGTAGCTCGTCGGCGCGAATCCGCCTGCCGAATAAGCGCCTTGGTTCGGATACCAGAAGCTTAGGTCGCGGACGGTCGCGTTCGCGCCCGAGAGCGTTACGGCGCTTTTTGTAGTGGAATAAACCGCGAGAATCGTGCCGTTTTGCGGCGTCTCCTGCAGCGGATTGCCCCAATTGCCGCGAAGCACGACGTTGGCGGGAACGGTCAGGCCCGAATCCAGGCGATACGTTCCGCTCGGCAAATACACGACGCCTCCGCCCATTTGACGCGCCAGATCCAAGGCCGACTGTATGGCGCCCGTCGCATCCGATACGCCCGTCGTATCCGCCGTCACGACGACATTCGCAATGAACGTCTCGCTATTGTCGATCAGGCCCGTGATTCGCTGGGGCGCCGGAAAACTCGGAGCTGACGTGCGCTTGTCGAAGCGAATCCAGTCTACGTAAGTGCCCGGGTCCGGTCCGCTGTACTCCGTCGTCAGCACGTGGGTACCGGCCTCGAGATAGACCGGCATGGGCAGCGTATACGTCTGGAGCGCGGTCGAGTCGATTTTGTTCGTCGCGCCTTTTTGCACGTTATCGATCAAGGTAGAAATGCTGCCTTTTTGTCCCGACGTCCCGGCCTTCGCCCTGTAAACGATGTCGTACCAGCCCGCGTCGGACGCGCCGACCGTGAACGTATATTTCAAATACTCGCTAATATAGCCGGCGGTCGACGAACCCGCCGCCTGATCGTTCGAGCTCACGACATAACGATTCGATCCATCGGAATACAGGTCGACGTTCGCGACGTCTCTGTAAGCGGTTTCGCGAATGACCTGAGAAGAAGCTTGCGCGAAGTATGCGTCACGGATGCTTCCGGAATTAAAATCCTCAGCCTGAATGGTTCCCGGCACGGTATGCGTGCCAAAGGGCACGCCGTCGGAGGCGGCGGCTTGCCGGCCCGGCACGACTAGCATGACATACACGATCGTCAGGATAAAAAGACCTGCGCTGCGAACCATCCATTTCATCATCATTTCCCCTTGTTTAGAAATTTGGCTTAAAGCGGTCTAAGGCAGGGAGAGAAGATTGACGTCTTCTCCCCCGCATTTCCGATTACTTCGCCGCCTGCGTCGACGGCGTCCACGCCAGCATGATGCAGGATAACGGTTCGATCGTTCCCCGGTACGTGCCTCCTTCGGCATGCGCGGCGAGCTCTAGCCCCCCGCCCTCCGGCTGCTTATAGGCCAGCACAGCGCCGGCCACTCCGTCTTGCGGCCGATGCCAGTCATAAGATTGGGGCTCCGTCGTGTAATTCACCAGAAACTGCGCGACCTTGCCGTCCGCCGACTGCCATTTGGTGGTCAAAATCGAAGGCTGCTTGAGCACGCTGCCGTCCCGCATGTGAATCGATTGCGCGGACACGCCAGTCAACCGTTCCGGCGCGAGCATCCTGCCCGTCACGAGATACGGCTTGCCGGCACCGTTGCGCCAGGCGTTAAGATTGCGGATCAGGGTACCGATCGCCTGCTGATCGGGCGCCGGGTAATCCCATTCCGTCCCCCAATCCCAGTTAATCGCCCCTCCGCGTCCCAGTACAACAGTGAGCATGTCTCCAGCCGCAAAGGAATAAGCGGTCCGCCAGAGCAGATTGTCCGGCGACTTAAGCAGGTCGATGCTCTGACCGCTGGAGTTCTGGTTGCCCATGAAGTTGTTGATATATTCATGGTACACATATTGATAGACCGGTACCGGCTCGCCCGTGAACAAGCCAATGTTGAAGCGCAGGTCGTTAAAAGGAAGCTCGCTCAGGAAGGGCTCCGCTGCAGCCGCCTCGCAGCCGAGCACGATGTCTTTGCCCATCGCCTTCCACTCCTGCCGAATCTTGCGGAACAACGTCTTCATCGCTTCCGTCTGCCAGCGCCCGGGCCCCGGCGGATGGTCATGATCCTTGCTGTAGCACAGGTACGACAGGCCACCCAGGTTCTGGTCGAAATATTGCATGTAATCGCAGCCGCTGTTCGCGACGCCTCTGATCTCCTCGAGCACCGTCTCTGTCACGAACGGCTGCGACGGACACATATCGTACCCCCAGCGCTGCGCGCCGTTGCAGATCAGGGAGTACGGCAGCTCGCCCTCCGGCGACACGCACATGACCTTCTCTAGCTCCAGACGTTCGAAGTCCGATTCCCGGTTGTAATCGGGATCGAGCAGGCTCATCTGCGTCCAGGCGATGCCGCTCGCGTACAAGCCGAGCAGGTGGCCGCGCTCATGCAGCTCGTCGGCGAACTGCCGCATGCCTTCTTCTCCCCCGTAAGGGGGCCAGATGTAAGGCGGTGCCCAAGGCGCGGACCCTTCCCAGTGCATGAGCAGCGCCATCACTTTGCTGCCGAACTGCTCGGACAGGCGCTCCAGATGCGGGATCGCGTTTACGTAAGGAAAATATTCGTTGGGGTCCATGTTGCCCGTATCCTTGACGCCCCGCACGGGATACGTCACGACGACGGGCGATTCCTGGTACCAGGCCGGGAGCTCCGGATTGTCCGCGATGCGCGGCGGCGTGCTTCCCTGCTCAAACCAATGTCGGTATAGCTCGGCAGCCTGATGCCAATCGCCGTGGAAGACGCCCAGCACCATATTAAAGTCCATTCGACAGGAACCTTGACCGGCCCCCTCGACGAAAAGGCGATACTGGAGCCTCACGCCCCCGTCGAACGGAAGAAATTCGATCGATTTGACATGGTGCTGCGCATCGTGCGCACCGACGTAAAGGCCGCAGTCGTCATCGTAATAAGCCATGAACTGGGTCGGCGCGGGGCCGGGATAGGTTCCGTCCCAGCCTTTGCTGGGATAGCCGGTTTCCTGGTATTTCAGCCATGTCTTCTCCCGCCTGTCAATGTCCTCGATCAGCACGCCCTCATGGGCCGGCCACAGGATCCGTGCCGTCCCCCCTGTGGCGACGAGATCGTTCGGCACGACGACGTCCGGGAAGTCGACCCACTCCACCAGGTATGCCGTGCGGTTGTCGAAGGAAATGCGCCAGTCGGTGAGGTTGGAATCGTGCGGCATATCAATCTCAACAACGGCATCCAGATCCAGGTTTTGCAGCTTCGTATATTTAAATCGGAGCTGCGTGCCGCCGTCCGCCGCTTCCGAGGCCTGCTCCAGCGAGACGGACGCCGCTTGCAGCGCCGTGACGTCCAGCGCTTGTCCGGCGTCATCCCGCAGCCGGAGCGTAAAGATCGGCCTGACCGCGCTCCCGCCATGAATCATGTTTTTCCCGGATCGCTTATCCGTAAATGCCATCAAAGATCCGTTCGCCGAATCCAGTTCGATCGTATAGGCCGAGCGCTCGATGATCATCGTTTCATTCTCCTTAGCTTGTCGTCAGCTTATCGTCTGTCCCAGCATGCCGTACGCTTGTTTCAACCCTTGACCGCACCGGCCGTCAGACCTTTTAGAAACTTATCCTGCACGAAGAAAAACAATAGAATCAGCGGAATCGTAGCAATGACGCTCAAGGCGAAAATCGGCCCCCAATCGGTCGTCCGCTCCTGCTTGAACTGATAAATGAGCGTCATCAGCGTTTGTTTGCCGGGGCTGTACAAGTAAATGAGCGGTCCGAAAAAATCGTTCCAGATCGTAAAGACGTTCGTCACGATGACGGTGCCGGTAGCAGGCAGCAGGAGCGGGAAAATAATCGTGAAAAACGTGCGCGTCTTCCCGCAGCCCTCCATGGCGGAGGCCTCTTCCATCTCGGAAGGAATGCCTTTGACGAAGCCCGTGTAGATGATCGTGGCAAACGGGATCGCGCCGGCCGTATACAGCAAAATCATAAGCGTGCGCGTATTGATTAAGGAGATTGCGGTCGCGAGCTTAAAAATCGGGATGATCGTCGATTGCAGCGGAATGATCATGCCCGAGATCAGAATAAAGAACACGATCTGGAACAATCCCCTGCCGGAACGCCCGATCGCATACCCCGCCATGGAAGTGAAAAGCACGACGAGCCCCAGGCTCAATGAAGTGATGACGACGGTATTGAACAACGACTGCGCAAACCGGCCCTCGCCCAAGATTGCCCCGTAATGCGCGAATTCCCAGCTTGAAGGGAAATGGAGCGCGTCGAAAACTTCGCTTGAAGGCTTGAAGCTGGCAAGAAGCACATTCAAGAAAGGGACCAGAAAAAGACAAGCCGCGATCAGCATAACCAGCTCTGCGATACCGAGGCTTAGCCGAATCTTTTTCACATCTCCACCTCTCTTCTGCGCGTGATGCTCAGCTGCAAGAAGGTAATCACGGCGATCAATACCATGAACAGCATCCCCGCCGCAGTCGCATAACCGTAGGATTCATGGACGAAGGCATACTTGTAGATCAAAAGACCGAGCGTCGTCGTCGCCGTGCCCGGACCGCCGTTGGTCAGGACGAACGGCACATCGAACAGCTTAAGGCTGCCCGCGATGCTGAGAAACGTATTGATCGTAATAAACGGCATGATCAGCGGAATGGTGATGTGATAGATTCGTTGCAGGCCCGTGGCCCCGTCGATCTGCGCGGATTCCTGAAGCTCCCTGGGCACGGATTGCAGCCCGGCCAGGTAAATGACCGCTCCGAAGCCGGTCCCTTGCCACAGCAGGATCAGGATCACGGCCGGCAGCGCGTAATCCATAGTCCCGAGCCAGTCCTGAATTCCGTTTTCGAATCCGAAAAGCGTCAGGATCGCGTTGAGCAGGCCGTCGTATTGCAGGATAAAGCCCCAGCTGATCGAGATGACCATCAGACTCATGAGCGCGGGAAGAAAGAAAAGCGTCCTCAGCAGCCCGCGGCTCCGCAAGGGCAGATTGAGCAGCAGTGCCAGCATCAGGGATAACGGATTGCCGATCAGCACCATGACGGCGAGGACGTAAAGCGTATTTTTAGCGGCCTGCACAATCGCTTTGTCGTGGAACAGCGCCCGGTAATTGGCCAGACCCACATAGTCGGGGGATTGCAAGCCGTCCCAATTCGTGAACGAATAAAGCAGGCTGCTGAGAAAGGGATACAGCGTAAAAATGCCGTACAGCAGCAAGGCGGGCAGTACGAAGAAAACCTTTAACCGGTAAAAGCTTCTGCTCGATCTCATGCGGGATCACTCACCTGACTGATCCTGGAGAAGGGCGGATGATGTGCCGCCCTTACCGAGGATGAATAGGAATGGCTGGTTCGCTTCGAATTGTCTTCTGATTGCGCTTAGAAATTGACTTTCGATTTATCCTTTTCGTATAGCTTGGCCAGCTCCGCAGCCGTATCGCCCACGCCGCCGCCGGCCAGAATCTTGGTCAGGGCCGTGTTCAGGGCATCCTGGACGGAAGGCGGGAAGTAATCGCCGGGATTGCGATGCCCCGGGTGTGCCTGCAGCGCCGTCTGGATCTCGGACATCGCCGGATTGGCGAATACGGGATTCACGTCGTTAAACGCGCTCAGCGCATTGTCTTTGCCGTAAAGTTCAAGCATATCGGGTTCCAGCATGAGCTGCACCAGCGCGATGGCCTCTTCCGGATGCTCGGTTGCGGCATTGATGGACAGGCCCTTGTCCGTGCCCGCGGACATGACGGTGTTGCCGTCCTTGGCCGGAATGATGAAGAATCCGAGCGGGAAGTTTTGCGTTTTGCCGTCGATGACGCCGGGCGTCCAGCTGCCCATCATGTGCATCGCCGCTTTGCCGTCGATAAAGTCCTGCAGCGCCTGGTCGTTGCCGATGCTTAGGCTGTTTTTGTTGAAGTAGCCCTTGTCGGCCAGCTCCGCGAATTGCGCCAGTGCCCCCGTTACTTCGGGGCCGTTCACGCTGGCTTTGCCGTCGTATACGTCGCGTTCGAAATTGGGATTGGCTCCGAAATAAGTGCTGATTGCAATCGGAATATAAGCGGCTTGCAGCGTCCAGATATCTTTGAAGCCCTCGACAATCGGCGTAATCTTCTGCGCTTTAAGCTTCTCGCTCAGCGAAATAAATTCATCCCATGTGGTCGGCGGGGCAAGCATCTGTTTCTCAAAAATCTTTTTATTGTAGAAAACGCCGAAGGTGTTTACCTCGAGGAAGGCGCCGTATGTTTTCCCTTCGAACTGCGCGGCCGTCTTGGCGGAATCGTTCATCCGCGATATCCAAGGCTGGCTAGACAGGTCCATCAAATAGCCCGCCTTGGCGTAGGCGGTCATATTCATATTGAACAGCACGTCGTCCGCTTCCCCCGCGGCGAGCCGCGTATTCATCAGCTCATTGTATTTGTCTCCGGGGTGCTGATTGAACTCCACCGTTCCGTTCGGGTATTTTTCCTTGAAGCGTTTGGCCACTTCTTCGTAATAGCCGTTTTTGTTATCCGCCCAATAAGAGACCTTTAGGGTAAAGGGCTCCGAGCCGGATGCGCCGGTTGCCGCCGCCGAACCCGATGCCGGCGTCGTTGCGGCCGGAGCGCTGCTTGTCGGCGATCCGGCAGTCTCGTTCTTGCCGTTCGAATTCCCGCAGGCGGATGCGACGAGGGTCGTGGCGAGGAACAACGTGGTGAGCTGCAGTTTCTTCAATGATCTTACCTCCCCTTTTCATTGAAACAGATTACACAAATATGTAACTAGTTACATCCGTATGATAAATTCATTTTCTCGCGATGTCAACGCTTTCTTTTTAGCTTAAAAAGAATCGGAGCAACATCACTGCTGCTCCGATTTAACCGTGCTTTGCCGCACGGCAAGCCTGGATCCGAATATCTCATGCCTGCCCGGGCCCGAGTAACTCTCGTTCATGCGCGACAGCAGAAACTCGGCCAGCTTTTTGCCGATCTCGTACTTGGGCTGTACGACCGAGGTCAGGCGGGGGCGGATCAACGAGCACCAGATGATATCGTCAAAGCCTGCGACGGCTATTTCGTCCGGAACGGAAACCTTATGGTCTTCGAGCGCCATCATGGCGCCGATCGCCATCACGTCGTTCATCGCAAAAACGGCGGTCGGCCGCGGATTCATCTGCAGGATTTTCAGCATCGCTTCGTAGCCGGAATGCTGGCGGAAGTCACCTTTAACGACTAGTGCGGGATTTAGCGAGACATGATTGTCGATATGCGCTTCTCTGTAGCCTCTATAACGTTCCTCGGAAATCGTGCTGTCCGTGCCGGCGATGAGCGCAATGGAGGAATGCCCCATCTTGAGCAAATGCTCGGTCGCGAGATATGCACCTCTGACATTGTCGAACCCCACGCGGTCAATCTCGAATTTGCTGTCCACGTAGCCGTTTAACACGACATGCACGTTATTTTTCAAGGCCGGCTCGATGATCGCATCCATGTCGCCGAATTGCGTAAAGTCGCGCGAGCACAGGATGATGCCGTCCACCCGGTTGCTGAGGAATCTCCGCACCATATTCGACATTTCCTCGTCGTCTTCCCCGGATTCCGCGTACATGAGAATGTAGCCTTTCTCCTTGAGGTAATCGTTGATCCCCTTGGATTGCTCGAGAAATACGGGATTATTGATATCGGGCACGAGCAGCCCGATCAGCTTGGTGCTGGACGTGGTAAGGCTCTGCGCCGCCTGATTCGGGGTGTAATGAAGAATATTGATGGCTTCCTGTACTTTTAGACGGGTCTTCTCGCTCACATATCCCCGTTCGTTGATGACGCGGGATACCGTAGCGACGGACACGCCAGCTATCTCCGCGACCTGATAAATACTCGACATTTAATTGCCCCTTAAACAAAAAATGTGTAACATGTTACATAAAAAATGTAACACGGTTTTCGGGGGGTGTCAAACCGTTACATCACTCCCGCCAAGTCATCCGTATGGAAGTCCCCTCCGCCCGGGTATCCAATTCGATGGTGGCGCCCAATGCCTCCGCCAGCCCTTTGCTCACGGCCATCCCAAGGCCCGTCCCCTCCGTGCGGCTCTCGGAGTCCGTGCCCCGATAATAACGCTCAAACAGCCTGCGCTGCGTCTGTTCGTCCATGCCTTCCCCATCATCGGAAAAGGTAATGGTCGTACCGTCGGCCTTGCTCGCTTCCAACGTAATGGTCAAGGTGGTGCCGACACCGTTGTGCAGCAGCGCATTGGCAACAAGATTGTCGACGATCCGCTGCAGCCATGGCTTGTAGATCGATAAGTAAACGGGCTTGCCCGGCACAAACCGGATGACGCCCTGGCTGTATACCGGATTTTGGGCGGCCTCGCGCAGGATCTCCTCCAGGAAAGCATTCATCTCCACCATCTCCTGCGAAGGCGGCTTCTGCCCGCTGCGCAATAGATACGTTAAAGTGAGATCGTTAATCAGGGCGTCCATATGCGAGGATTTATCCAAAATCACGCGGGCAAAAGCACGGACTTCATCTGTGGACCATTCGTAATCCTCGGTTTCGAGCATATGGGCATAACCTTTAATGGAGGAGAGCGGCGTCTTCAGGTCATGCGATACGCCCGCGATCCATTCGTCCCGTACCTGCTCCGTCTCTATCTGCAGCCGTTCATTCCGATGAAGCGTACCGGATAACGACTCGAGCGAATGAATGACATCGCCGTACACTTTGTATTTGCCTTTGGTCTTCCCGTGACGCTGCTTGCTCTTCGGTATGCCGTGCGTATCCGTCGGCTCTACGTATTGCCCTTTATCCAGCAGACGCAGCCAGTTCAAGACATGCACGACCGGAGCGCCCATCCGATGTCCGAACAGATAGGACAGGAGCAGCAGCAGCAGCATCGCTCCCGCCACCAGCACCCCGATCCCTTTTGCAAGCAGGAAAGCTGCCGGCACCAATACCGGCTTCTCCCCAGGCTCGTAACCGGGCAGCGCAATGCTTAGCATCCATGTCCGCTGCGTCAGCGGATCGTATTTCGTTACGATCTTCGAGCCGTACCGCTCCGGATAGCTGGCTCTAAGCACCATTTCCGTCGCGGAGATTCGATCGATCGCTCCATTTGGGGGCTTATTGGCGGCGGCGACTTCCTCCCCGTCGGCATTCAACAGCTGCAGCCATGCGCCTCTCAGCTCAAGCTGCTGCATCAGCTCTGCGGGCAAAGCAAATTTGCCCTCGCGAACTGGACCAGCTGCTATCAGCGACGCAAGAAATTCTTCATCCTTTGTGCTCATGCCGTACAACAGCGTGTGGGTAACGCCGTTCTTTTCCCCGACCCAGATGGATAACCGATAAGGAAAAGGCAGCTCGCCCGTCCAATACGCGGTCAGTTCGCCCGGATTATACGCTTGCGGCACATCCGGCGGCGTAAAGAAGGCGTCCGTTACCTTGCCGTTCTCATCGATGCGTTGGAGCCAGCCCCCCGTACGTTCGATCATACCGATCAGCTCGGGATCGAATCGCCAGTTATCGCCTTCGGCGCGAACCGTATCGACAAGCCTCGATAGCCCGATGCTTCGAAAATCTTGCTGTTCTTGCATGCTGGCCAGGTCCTTAACAATCCACACGAAAACGATGCCCGCAAGCGTAAGCAGCAAAACGCCGAAGCATGCGAGCCATCCGATTAACCTTAAGCTAAGCCGCCATTTTACGTTCATAGCGTCGTCCCGGAATCTGCCACCATTTTATAACCAAGCCCTCTTACGTTGACCAAATACTGCGGCTGCGCCGGGTTAGGCTCGATCCGCTCGCGGATCCGATGGATATGGACCATCACGGTGTTATCGTCGTTCACGCTATGTTCGCCCCACACCCGCTCGTAAAGCTCGCTTTTCGTAAAAACGCGATTGGGATGCTTGCATAAGAACAGCAGGAGTTGAAAAACGAGCGAGGGACATACGACGGGTTCCCCGTTCACCCGAAGCTCCGCAGCCTGCTCGTTAATCTGGAACCGGCCATAGTCAAGCACCTTCCCGCCCTTCTCGAGCTGCGCTTCTGGTTTGGAAGGGGCCTTGCGCGACCGGCGCAACAGGGACTTAATCCTCGCCACGATTTCCAGCGGGTTGAAGGGCTTGGTCACGTAATCGTCGCCCCCCACGGCAAAGCCCGACAGCTTATCGAAGTCCGTCGTTCTTGCGCTGAGAAATAAAATGGGGGCATCGGTCGTTTGCCGAATCAGCGGGCATACTTCTATACCGCTCATGCGCGGCAAAGTAACATCGAGAAGCAGCAAGTCATACTGCTTTTCTCTGCATAAGGCAAGCGCCAATTCAGCTGTCGCGGCTTTATCAATGTGCCGAAAACCTTCCTTGCGCAGTACGGTTTCCAGCAATTGAAGAATGGCCTGTTCGTCATCGACCAAAAGAATGGCACTGTCGTTCACCGGTACATCTCTCCCAGATAAAGCGTTGTACGGCTATTTTAACATTGACGATCGATGAATATATTTTCCGTCATCAAAATTAAGATACACGTAAGAATGTGTTTCCTTTCTTGTAAGACAAGTCTCGTATATTTAAGAAAAGAGAAACGCAAGCGGAGGAGGGAGCCCACTTGTTCAAATATCAACCCGAAGAAATCGGGCAAGCATTGCTCGATAAAGATTATGAAGGTGTGTATGGGCAATTATCCGGCGATTTCAAACAACAATTCACGTTGGACACCTTTCGCGACACCGGGAACGAGCTTCTGAAGGATGTGACGGCTTGGTCGGCGATGCCAACGCTGTATTTAAATGAACTTCGGTACACTGCTTGGATCGATCAGTCCGGCAGCGTCGGCTTGAGGTTAGGCACCCTGCCCGATGATGAGATCGTTGCGCTCCAAGTCGTTCGGCTGGAGAACTTCCCTGCCCAGGATGCCGTCAAAACGAAGCATGAATACGCGCTGCCGTTGAAAAGCGAATGGTTCGTATTCTGGGGCGGAGAAAATGCGCTGTCGAATTACCACTACGATTATGAAATGCAGCGTTACGCTTACGATCTCATTCAAGTGAGGGATGGCTGCTCCTACAACGGGGACCCGGCCAAAAACGAAAGCTATTATGCATTCGGTCAAGAAATCGTTGCCCCGCGAGACGGCACCGTTGTAGAGGCCGTAAGCGACATCGAGGATAACGAACCGGTCGGCACGATGAATGCCGATCAACCGATCGGTAATGTCGTTGTCCTGGACCACGGCGCCGGGGAATACAGTTTTCTGGCCCATTTGAAAAAGGGATCCGTCGCAGTCGGCGTCGGCGACGCCGTGAAGAAAGGCGAATTGCTCGGCCTTTGCGGTAATTCCGGCAATTCCAGCGAAGCCCACCTGCACTTCCAAGTGTCCGATAGCCCGGACCTATTTAAAGGAAAGTCTATTCGGATCGCTTGGGAGAACGACCTGAACCCGCAGCAAGGAGATACGCTAAACAGCAGAATCGGGGAAAACAAATGAAAAAATGGCGTAAGCGGTTATTGAAAATTTTTGTTGTCGTCGTTTTGTTTATTGTCGTGATCGTGGGAGCCGGCGCGATCTATGAACAAGCGAGCGTCCGGAAAGATTTAAAAACGTATACCCCAAGCGGCCGGCTATACGAAGTTCATGGGGAAAAAATGCATGTGTATGCAGGCGGCCAAGGGGAGGTAACGGTTGTTCTGGCTTCCGGTTGGGGCACCGCCAATCCGTACGTCGATTTTTACCCGCTATATGAAAAGCTGGCGCCGCATGTCAAATTCGCAGTATACGACCGGTTCGGGTACGGATACAGCGATACGACGAAGAAAAAGCGCGACATCGATACGATAGCTGGCGAAATACACGAAGCGCTGCAGGCATCCGGGCAAAAACCGCCTTACGTGCTGGCCGCCCATTCGCTTGGCTCTCTGGAAACGCTCCGGTTTGCGCAGAAATACCCGGACGAAGTAAAGGGCATCGTGATGCTCGATGCGGGCAGCCCGGAATTTTACTACAACGATACCTTCGATTCCGCAAGCGGCTTTTTGAATAAGCTGCTCATCAAAACCGGCGTCATCCGGCTGCTCTTTCACTCGGACAGCGTGATTGAAAGCTCGCGCGCAAGCCGCAACGGCTTGAAGTTCGTGCCGGACGAGCTGAAGCAGGCCGATCTGACCGCCGCCTTGCTTAAGCTTCAGAATGCGAATATGGACGACGAGCTGCGTCAAGCCCGAAGCAATGCAAAGATTGTACTGGATGATAAGAAGCCATTCGACTTCCCGCTCACGGTGCTGACGTCCGATTATTCAGGCGTTACCGATGACGTATGGGCGCGATACGAAAAGGAGTTTACCTCCTGGTCCTCGCAGTCGAAGCAAGTCGTGATCAAGGATTCCGAGCATTATATTCATCAATACCGCCCTGATCTCGTTGCAGATGAAATACTGGCCGTGGCTAAGCGGTAAGCTTTTTCTATCGATCTTGGATTTGAGCGAAGACGGCGTGCCATCGCTGCCGGTGATCCGGCTCCAGCAGGATCGGCCGAAATCCCAGCTTCGTGTAAATCCGAATGGCCGCCAGCCGGAAATCGTCCGTCTCCAGCATCGCTTTCGTCTTCCCTTCTTCCCGCATGCGGTGGAGGGCGGCCAACGTAATCATATATCCGATTCCCTTCCCGGAATGGCCCGGCAGCGCCCCGACCATATGAAGATACCCGCAATCGGCTCCGCAGCCCTCTTTCTCCCATGCCACGGCGGTCGCAACTGCCAGGCCTTGATGACGGATGAACAGAATTTTGTCGGGGTGAAAGGGGGCCTCGAAACCGATCTTGTCGCCAAAGGCGATCTCCCTGGCGAACGAAATCCGAATAATCGACTCCCACTCCGTGACGTCGATCGACTCGAACGACTTGAGGCTGTATCCCTCCGGAAGCGCGAGCGGCGGTAGATCGGCAAGCGTATCCAAGGTCATGACGAGCTTCGACGGTTTTGGATTCATTCGGCAGGCACGCTTTCCGTTCGATAGTCGGGCACGCGAATCGGCGTCCCGTCCGCCTTGACGGAGGCCATGGAGAGGTAAAATACGGAGCTCCAAGCGACCGCATCGTATACGTTGACCTGCGGAGGGCGGTTTTCTTGAATGGAGGAAATGAATTCCTCCAGCACGAGAAAGTCGCCGCCTCCATGCTTGGTGCCGGCAGCCAGGTGCCCCCACTTCCGCCACTTGGGGTGTTCGTACTCGGCACCGTATCGGGTTAAGGCTTCCCACCTCTCCGATCCGTCCTCCAGGTTCGCCGGGGACCGATCCTTCAGCCATACGAGATCGTCCTCTTGCGGATGACGGCCCGATAAATAAGCGCCCTTCGTTCCCTGCAGCATGTAGTGGGTCTTGTTATGCGGCCGAACGGAGGTCCAGTCCACGCGAAGCGTGATCAAGACGCCCTTCTCCGTCTTCAGCGTCGCGACGGCCGAGTCCCCCTGGCCCCAGTAGCCTTCGCCGGCAGCGGGGTGATCTTTGCCGTAATGTTCGGCAAAGTATTCCCGGAGCGCTCTCGACTCGGACACCTGGGCGGAGATTGACCGAAGCTTGTCTCCCCCCGGTTGGTTGAGCCCGATCCATCTCGCGACCGGACCGATGGAATGCGTCGGATAATTGACCCCGTTATAGTTTTTGTGAAGCTCCCCCCGCCAGGTCAGGGAGCCGTCCGGGTAATGAATCAGATGGCGCAGGTCGTGGATGTATCCTCCCTCCACATGGGTAATCTCGCCGAACAAGCCTTGCCTGGCCATCTGTTCGACCATCAGGTTAGAGCGGGAGAAGCAGTAGTTCTCGGACATCATGTATTTGAGTCCTGTTCGCTCCACCGTCTCGACCAGTTCCCTTGCTTCTTCGTCAGACTGCACTGCGATAACTTCGCTTAGCACGTGCTTGCCTGCGTTTAATGCCTCGATCGCATGGCGCGCGTGCAAGTGCATGGGACTGATGACGAACACAGCATCGATCGACGGATCCTCCAGCATGCGAGAATAATCGTGATACGTGCGAATGCCCGGGAAAATCTCCTTCCAGCGATTCAATACGAGTTCGTTCAAATCGCAGGCGGCGGTCAGGTCGATCCGATCCGCAAGGGCATGCAGCGCATTCATGAAGCTCGCACCCCGGTTCCCGCCGACGATAGCCAGCTTGACCCGCTTAACGGTCATGGCGCCTTGCCTCCTTCTCCCGCTCCGCCAAAGGCAGCGTGCGGCGGCCATCCTCTCCATCGCCTTCCGCATCAAGCCGAGGATCGTAATCGTACATCGCCGGGACGAACCGCTCCAGTCGTTCCCGATCGAATGCCGTGCGCAGCGGGATGTTCTCGATCGTGACCCGGTCCCCTTGCAGTTCAAGCAAAATCGCCGACGGAACGTCCGTCACCGACGCGGTCTGAATGAAATGCCAGCGGCCGTTTTGGACCGTCGACCGGACATGGTTGTGGCCGTTCACATAAAATCCGGGTCCTTGATGGGCGGCCAAAATAGACAGGAGATCGATGGGCGGCTCCACGCTGAACATCGGCTCCGTCGACCGGGCGGTCGTGCCGTACACAGGGTGATGGGCAATCACGATCATGGGCTTGGAGCCGCTTCGGGACGTCAGCCCGCTTAGCCAATCCAGTTGCTCGTCATCCAGCGTGCCTCCCCAATTGTCCTGAACGATCCGGGCCGTATCCAGCAGCACCAGCGTCGCTTCCTCGAGATCGATCGCCAGATACCGCGGCTGGCCGGTCAGGCGCTCGATATCGGACTTGGACAGATTGTACGTGTCATGGTTGCCCAGGACGAACATAAACCGGCCTTCCGGCAGCGCGCTGCGGACGCGACTTAAAATAAATTCGAATTCGGAAGGCAATCCGGCATGCGTCAGATCCCCTACCGAAATATAGTAGTCCGCCTCAACAGACAGAAATTGCTGAAGGTAACCCTCGTAAAAAGCGTCTCTGGCCGTTTCGAGCCCCTCGTCCGAATTCACCAATTCCGCGGTATAATGCAAATCACCCATAATGAGTATTTTCATAATAAATATCGCTCCTTAGCCCTTCAAGCCAGAATGGATAAAGCTGCCGATGAACTGTCTCTGAAACAACAAAAAGCCGATGAGCAGAGGCGCCGCTACGATTAAGACGGCCGTACTGACGTCCGTCCACTGAACGCCGGCCTCGGAGGACTTCGCAAACATGGCAAGGCCAACGGTCAGCATGCGATTCTCGGGCGAATTGGTCACGATGAGCGGCCACAGAAAATCGTTCCAGTGATAGCTGATGGAGACGATGGCAAACGAGAGATAGATCGGCCTGGTCAGCGGAACGTAAATCCGGAGCAAAATGCCAATCGTGGAGCTCCCCTCCATCCGCGCGGCTTCTTCCAGCTCATAAGGGAATTGCTTGAACGCTTGCCGCAGCAGGAAGATGCCGAAGGAAGTGGCGAAGTAAGGGAGCATGATGCCCAGCTTCGTGTCTAGCAATCCGAGCGCGTTAATCGTCCGGTAGTTGGAAAAGATCAGCACGTCGGGGGGCACCATGATCTGCACGAGAAAGAGCATGAACACCGCCTGGCGACCGAAGAACGGAATGCGGGCAAACGCATAGGCGGCCAGCGTCAGCGTGACCAGCTGTACCGCGAAGATCACCGCCGTTACCAGCAGCGTATTGCCGTAATAGATGCCGAACGGAGCCGCCTTCCAGACGCGCCCGAAGTTGCTCCATGTGAATGTCCAGGAACCGCCGGCGCCCGAGAACATGGCCTGGGACGAGAAGGCATTGCCGATCACCCAGACAAGCGGAATCAGCCACGCGCCGACAAACGCCAGCATGATTGCATAACCAAGCGCCTTGCCCAGCGCGCTGAATAGAGCGGCGGCCATCCGGCCTTGCTCCTGAACGCCGCTAGTCCGCCTGAGCCCCGGATGGATGGATAGCGTCGGCCCGGGTTCTTTTTCCAACATGGTCTTTAGCCCCCTCGGCCGATTATTGATAGTGTATCTTGCGTTCCCATCCGGCGAATTGAATCCAGGAGACGAGAAGCAGCAGCGCGATCATGACGACGGTCATCGCCGAAGCCAGCCCTTCGTCGAAGAAATTGAAGGTCGTCTCGTAAATGTAGTACAGGAGCAAGCTGCTCGCATGATTCGGACCGCCTTTGGTCATCATCCACAAGTGGTCGACCCACTTGAAGGCGTTCGTAATCGCCACGACGGCGACGAACAGCGTGGTGGGCATCGTAAGCGGAACGGTGATGCGAAGCGCCCTCCCCCAGGCACCGATGCCGTCCACGGCGGCGGATTCGTACAGCTCCTTGGAGATTTGCTGCATCCCCGCCAGATAGAAGATCATGAAGTAGCCCGCTTCCTTCCAGACGGTCATCGCGACAAGAGAGAGCAGCACGGTGTCCGGATTGCCGAGAAGATTGACTTCGCCGCCCCCGATCCATGCGACGAAGCGGGAGAACAAGCCGAATTGAGGCATATAAAGGAACAACCAGATGCTCGCGGCGGCGATCATCGGGATCATATTCGGATAGAAGAAGGCCATCCGGATCAAGCCTTTCCCGCGGATCGCCTTATTCGCGAGCAAAGCCATCACGAATGCCAGCGCCATCGAGGCCGGGACCGTGCCCAGTGCAAACCACATATTGTTGCGCAGCGACTGGCCGAATACGGGATCGGACAACAGCATCTTGTAATTGCCCCAACCGACGAACGCCGGATCGCGAACCGCCAGATTTTTCTCGAACAGGCTGAGCCAGACCGACCTCAACATCGGATAATACGTGAACAGACCCAGCAGCAGCAGAGAAGGCAGGACGAAGCCCCAGCCTAAACCATTCAGCTTCAGCCTTTTACTTAAGCGGGCGTTAATACCGCATTCTCCTTCATGGCAAGGCCGGCGGATGAGCGTTTGACGGCCCCCCGCCGGCATGCCGCGTTATTTGTTGAAAGCGGCGAGCTGCTTGTCGGCTTCTTCCTGCGCCGTTTTTAAGGCGGACGCCGCATCCGTCTTGCCGGAGAGCGCGGCCTGAATCTGATTGGTCAGCGCCGACGATACCTTGCCGTGATTGTGCGTGGACAGCTCGCGGAACGCGTAAGGCAGTTGATCGCGCGCGACCAGCGCTTGCGGGAAGCTCGCGGTATAAGCCTTCATCACGTCCGTATCATAGGCCGACTTGCGTACGCCGATGTACCCGGATGAAGAACTGAACAAGGCCGCTTGCTCCGGCGCCGTCATGTACTTGACGAATTCCCAGGCGGCCGCTTGCTTCTCGGCGCTCGTATCTTTGAAGATGTACAGATTGCCGCCTCCGGTAGGAGAGCCGTATTGCTTGTCTGCGGGAGAGAAGGCGACGCCGAAATCGAACTTCGCGTTGTTCTTCACGTTGGTCAGGTTGCCGCTCGTATGCATCATCATGGCCGTCTTGCCTTCGATAAAGTCCGTCGGCGTAGCGGCCCAGTCGATAATGCCTTCCGGCATCGCCTTGTCCTTCTTGGACAGATCGATCCAGAATTGCAGCGCCTCCACGTTCTCCGGCGTGTCGAAGATCGCCTTCTTGCCGTCGTCGCCCATGATGCTCTGCTTCGGATCCGAAGCATGCTGGCGCGCCAGCATTTGGAACATCCAATAGGAGTCGTCGTTGCCCGGAATCTCCAGTCCTGCATGGCCGTCCCGGCTCAACTTCTTGGCATCCTCGACCAGCTCGCCCCAATTCGTCGGCGGCTTCTCCGGATCAAGCCCGGCTGCCTTGAACATGTCCTTGTTGTAGTACAAAATAATCGTGCTGCGCTGGAACGGGACGCTGTAGGTGTGCCCGTTCGCCGCGGTGTCTTCCACGAAGGCCGGATAGAGATCGTCCTTGTTAAACTCGGCCTCATCCTTCGCGATGAAGTCGTCGAGCGGAACGATGGCATCCAGATCGAGCATGCTGTACAGCTCCGTGGACATCATGACCGCGACGTCCGGCGGCTGCTTGGCCATGACGCCCGCCTGGATCTTAACCGTGTTGTCCCCGTAGTTGCCGGTATAGACCGCATTGACCTTGATCTCCGGATGCTCTTTCATGAACGAGGCGGCCATCCCGTCGACGACTTTGGTCAGCGGTCCGCCGACGTTCACCGGATAATAGAACGTGAGCTCTACCGGATCTTGAGCGGGCGCATCCGCCGTAGCGGCGACTTGGGAAACGGAGGTCGTTGCGGAAGAGGCCGGTGCCGAGCTGCTGCTCTGTCCGCCATTCTCCTGCTTATTGCCGGTTTGATTGTTGTTTGCGCTGCCGCACCCGGTTAGCGCGAGGACAAGCCCCAGCCCGAGAAGCAGTTGACGCCTGCGAGTAGCCATACGTTCGATTTTCTCCCTTCCTGTCAAGGCGCGTAATGTCTGAATATCACGCTGATTCGGTTAGAGGCGACCTCGAGAATATGCAGGATGGCGCCGCTCGAAGTCGGAAGGACCGCAATGCCCTGCGCTTCGATGCCGCCCAGGCTGCTGCGATCTATCGCTACGGTGACTTCGCCGGTATCCGGGTTGATGCGATAGACGTTTTTGGAAGAATTGTCGGAGGAAGCGTAAAGATAGCCGTTGTATACTTCGGCGCCCTGGATCCGGTCGATCGTCTGGCTGAGCGGAACCGTCTTGATCAAGGACATGTCGCTGAGGCGGAAGACGTTCAGCACGGGAGCCTTGCTCCATTGCGCCGTGTACACCTGTCCTCGCGCGGCATCGACGGCTACCCAAGGCACGCCGCCGGGATGAAGAGAGAGCGGAAGCTGGTAGGAGATACCCGTGTATTCAAGCGTGTTGGCGTTATAAAGGGCGATATAAGGATGGCTATAGCTGTCGCTGTCTTCGATCGGCGCATAGATCAGGCCGTTGTAGTAAGAGATGTCGCCGATATGATCTCCGCCCTGGAGCGAGATCGCTGCCGGAATCGCGAACGTATTGCGTTTGATCACGGTTGTGCCGTCCAGGGAAGTCTTCAGCAATCCGTAGTTCGAATTAAAGATCCACGAGCTGCCGTCCGAAGTCACGCCCTGCCCGCGCTCCAGCGCGTCGGTCAGCCAAAACGTCTGCTTGGACGTTTCATGCCATGCTTCCGCCGCTTGGACGCTGAACGCCGCATCCGAGCCGTTTACGGCCGGAGCCGCCCACGCCGAAGCGGTAAGCGAGCTGCCCAGCAACAACCCTGCGCAAACCAAACCAGTCGTTTTTCTCCATCCCATTTGAAATGCCTCCTTTGTATGCTCTATCCGGCTTTTTCGCAGCCCGGACCGAGCTTGTCCCGGCTACATGCTCATTCTAGCTCGATCGGGAAGGAGGCCTCTTGTACAAAACGGCGATTCTATTGGACAAAACGATTATTTTGCCGGAAGCGGATTGGCCGTTACCTCGTGCATATACTTCTTGGGCGTCATGCCTGTCTGCCGCTTAAACATGCGGGAGAAATGCCCCTGATCCGCAAAGCCGGCCTGGTCGGCGATCTCCCTTAAGCTGAAATCGCCCGTGCAGATCAGCGTCTTGGCGCGTTCGATTCGCAAACGGATCAAATAGTGATGGGGGGTGTGGCCGGTCTGCTGCTTAAACAGCTTCATAAAGTGGGACAAGCTGACGTTGGCGAGATTAGCCAGCTCCTGGAGGGCAAGCTCTTCGTTCAGATGTTCTTTCATGTAGTCAATGGAATATAGAATGTCCGGATTGACCGCAAGCCTCGCTTGAACGGGTCCGCGGCTTACCTTCGCATAGTGACTCAACAGATGCATAATCAACATATTGGACAATGAATCGCTATAAATTTTCCCCTGCCTGCCTTCATTATGCAGCTCCTCGAGCATCCAGAGGCCAAGCTGCAGCAGCTTGGGATCCTTGACGTAATGAAGCCGCTCCATCCGGACATACCCTTCCGTCAGCATGCCCGCGTCTCGCGCCAGCCGCTCCAAGTAGGAAGGCGGAATCTCGATCTGCAGAAAATACAAGGACGCGCTCCCCCACGTAACCAACATGGGCTCGCCGGCCGGGATGATATGAATCGTATAGTAATTCTCATAATAAGCGGAGCAGTGTATGCCTATGAGATGCCGTGCTTTGGAGGAATGAAGAGCCGCGCGCTCGGGCGTCGGCCATCGCGTCACCTGCAGATGTTCCCATCCCAGGGCCTGGCTAGTGAGCGTGGGCAACTCGTAAGCGCCTTTCGTTTGTTGCATCCTTTTCCCCTCCTTCATTCATTCTCCCTAAAATTAACAATCATTTATTTGCTGGGGATTAGCTTTAGGTAAAGGTCTGAATATTAGGATGCGAACAAGGCGGAAATGCAAAAAAACATACGGGTTTCGTATGTCCTGGAATGATTCCTATGAAAACCTCGAGGTAAGTTGACAAGCTATTAGCTGGTATCACTGAACAGTCTGACGGATCTAGCCGGCAGGCCTTGTAATTGAACTATTGTTTACCGAGGGGCTCTAGGCGTTTCGATAAAGTATACAAGAATGATCAATTAGGGTAAACTCCCCTTCGGGAAGTTTTCCATTTAAAGATTGATTAATTACGATAGCCTGAAATTTATGTAGGTCTTTGAAAGTAACATTTGCAAAGTTATATTTTTCATTCGGCCATGTTTCATTAACATTAAACAGACCCTTCATGTCATCTTCAATTGCTAGACCACCCATGCAAAACTTCAACTCTTTATAGAGTGAGATTAATAACCGGACAAACTCATCCAATTCCTCATCTTTAACACCTGACTGATTCCACTCCGGGGCATCTTCTTTAGCTCCGAAAAAGCACATTGAAAATGACAATATTTCCGAACTTATTTTCTCTACGAACAGTAAAGCTTTCCGCTGTCGGGCGGTGTGCACTGTTAAGTTGATTTCTATTCGATGGATGATTAAGCTGCCGGGATCATCCTTATCATAAGGATAGCCCTCGTAAAATTGCTGAATATATTCTGGCGAATTGTGAACTTCTATTTTAACGTTAATATTACTCAGTTTAGAAATGACTAATTCAATTTTCGTTGGTTCATTAAATAAAAAGCTATATAGCCACATATTTTCTTCATCGTACCCGTTAACTTTTCCCATGACTTTGTGTCCTGGATAAAGATTTTCTGAGGTTAAAGAAGCTCATCAGAGATGTATTTAACTGTGCATAACCATGTTTGATTTTATCATGTCGACAATGAATACAAGAGATAGTAATTCCATGCGCGTTATATTGGCCTGGCCTTTTAAGACATTTTCTACATTTCTGCATAAGAGACAGCTAACATATATAAGGACAGCTTCGATAAACGCAGCTGCCCAATTTATGATATAGAATATAGGTCAATATAGTCCATCTTCAGGTTTCCGCTTAGACACTGTAGCTGACAACCGGCGACCGCAATGAGAGCCAGTTGCAGTTGCTCTACCGAAAGTCTGGCGCATGAGCTCAAGCAGACACGATGCACATGGCAACTGCAGGCGACCGCACCGCGGCGGCGATAGCATCGCAATGCCGTGCGCCTCAGGAGAACGGCATGCAGTCCCGCCAATATCTTAAAAACAAGTCAGTGTTCCTGGATCAAATACGATCCGTCACAATTTCAAATATTCCCGAGCCAAGCTCAAGACAAAGTTCATCGTCCACTTGGCGAGCGGAAAGCACGCCCGCAGCTTGTCCTATAGCTAACCCGTTTACGGTTGCGGTACATTTCGCGCTCCTCGGCAGCCTTACTTCCGCCGTTGTATTGGCCGGTATTTGGACCTCGTACGTAATAGTCGCGCCGCCTTCCTCGCCCGACAACCGCCAACCGCTCACGATCAACCCATACGCAGATTCATAAGTGGCCTTCGCATAAGCCAGTCCGGAGTCAGGACGCGGCCTTAGGACGACGCGCTTATAACCGGGCCGCGCCTCGTCCGCGTCGAGCCCCGCGACATACCGGTACAGCCATTCGCCGACGGAGCCGTACGCATAATGGTTGAAGGAGTTCATGTCGTCGCTCCAGAAGCTGCCGTCCGGCTTAATCCCGTCCCAGTGCTCCCAGATGGTCGTCGCGCCGCGGTGAATCGAATACAGCCAGGACGGGTAATCCTCTTGCTGCACAAGCTTGACGGCATGCGCATGATAGCCGTTCGCGGACAACGCTTCGCATAAATAAGGCGTGCCTACGAAGCCCGTCGTCAGATGGAATCCCTGCTCCTCCACGTACTCGGCGAGCGTCCGCGCCAGCCGCTCCCGCACCGGCCCTTCCACGAGCCCGAAAGCCAGCGGCAGTACATGCGCGGTCTGCGTATGGGCGGCGAGCCTTCCGCTCGGCGTCACGAATTCGCGCTCGAAGGCGGCGACGATACGCTGGTAGAGCTCGCCGTACTTTTCAGCGTCCTCCATGCGTCCCAGCGCCTTCGCCGTCTTCACGAACAGGCCGGTCGAATACGCATAGAAGCAAGTCGCGATCAGATCCTTCGGGGTAGCGCCGACGTAGCTTCCTTCCTTTGCGTCGAGGCCGAGCCAATCGCCGTAATGAAAGCCGGTATTCCACAAGCACTCGTCTTCTCCTTGCGCCCGCATATACTCGACCCATGCCTTCATGCTCTCGTATTGCGTCTCGAGCACGCGCGTATCCCCATAGCACAAATAAATCGTCCAGGGGCATATGACTGCCGCATCCCCCCAGGCAGAGGAGGCGTAGGCATCATCGCTCAGCACATGCGGAACGACGAACGGTACGCCGCCATCCGTGCGCTGGTCCGCCTTCAGATCGCGCAGCCACTTGGCGAAGAACGGCGCTACGCCGTAGTTAAACGCTGCCGTCCGAATAAACGCCTGCGCGTCGCCTGTCCAGCCGATCCGCTCGTCCCGTTGCGGACAATCCGTCGGAATGTCGAGAAAGTTGCCGCGCTGCCCCCACACGATATTTTGTTGCAGCCGGTTCAGGAGCGGATGCGAGCATTCGAACGTTCCCGTCGGCACCATGTCCGAATGGATGACATGACCGGTGAAACGTTCAAGGGCCAGCGGCACGTCTTCCGGCCAGCCTTCTATTTTCACATAGCGAAATCCCTGAAACGAAAAATACGGCTCGTACGTTTCCCCGCCGCCCTTGCAGACATAACTTACCTTCTGCTCCGCGCGGCGAAGATTGCCGACGTAGAAGTTGCCGTCCCGGTCTAAAACCTCCGCATGCCGTAGTGTAATACACGTTCCCTCCGGCAAGTCCAGTTGCATATGCATGCGTCCGACCATGTTTTGACCCATGTCGATGACGGTCTCGCCGGACGGCGTCCGCATCAGCGCGATCGGCTTGAGACGCTCCGTGACGCGGACAGGCTCGTTTTCCTGCATGACCAGCATATCCTTTGGATGCTGCAGCTCATCCGCCGCGGCCCAGCCTCCGTCGTCGTATTCGGCCGTCGTCCAGCCGGTCTTCTCGAGACGGGCGTCGTACGTCTCGCCATGATACAGCTCGGACATGAGGATCGGTCCGGTCTCCGCCCGCCACGAGCCATCGCTTACAATGCGCTCCGCCGTTCCATCTTCATAATCGACGTGAAGCTGCAGCACCAGCGCCCGTCGGTCTCCGAAAATGTTCCGGTGATTCTCCCAGGCCAGGTTGCCCTTGTACCAGCCGTCCGCGAGCATGGCGCCGATCGCGTGGCGCTCGCCGGTGCGAAGCTGATCCGTCACGTCGTAGGCTTGTACCTGCAGCCGTTTGCGGTAGCTCGTGAAGCCGGGCGTGAACTGCCAATCGCCGACACGATGGCCGTCCAGTTGCAGCTCGTAGAGACCGAGCGCCGTCGCGTACACCGTCGCACGCCGGATCCCGCTACGGACGCTGAAGCTCTTGCGCAGCAGGAAAATCTCCTGCGCCTGCGGATCGATCTCCGCATCAGCCGGCGTGATCCATGCCGCAGACCAGTCGGCGGGAGACAGCAGCCCCATCTCCCAGGAAGCCGGCTCGCTCCAATCCGATTCGCGGCCGGCCGCGTCCCACACCTTCACGCGGAATCGATAGCGCCCGCGAGCCTGAAGCGAGAGGCCGCCGTAATCGACGAGCACGGAGCGATCCGAATCCACCCGGCCCGTATCCCAGACCAGCTCTTTTTCGTCGAATCCCGCCAGCCCGCCGGATACTTGAATTCGATATGCGCGCTGCATCACATGGAAGCCGTCCGACGCGAGCCGCCAGCTGAGCCGTGGCGCCGCGACGCCGAGCCCGATCGGATTTCGCATATATTCGCATCTCAGGCGGACCGCCTGCAGCTTTGCCATGCCCTCACCTTCCCAAGCTGTCCGAGCGATACCACCCGTCAGCCGATTTCATCGGTATTCATAAGAGACAGCTCCATGATCTCCAAAGGCGTCAAAGCAATCTCGCGCGCTTTCCCCTTATACGCCAGCGTCCCTATATTCGGCTTTTCCGTCAGATTGACCAGCAGCACCCGCGCCGCCTCCCGATGCCAGACGAGCAAGATATCGCTGCCCGCCGTCAGCATCGGATAAGCGACCGCTCCGCCTGCCAGCAGCTTGGCGCGCAGCGCTTCGATCTCGGCTGCCGCCGACCATTCGCCAGCTGCATAATCCAGCACCTCGACCTTGCCGTCTCCAAGCGAATCAACCTTTTCCCGGTTCCGTCGCCAGGCTGTCCGGTCCATCAGTACCTTTCTATATTGAAGAAACCGCCGCTCCCATTCGGGCGTCACTTCGTAATCGCCGACGAACAGCAGGCAATCCGCGCCCCCGAACGCCTCAACTTCCTCGGAGCCGGCACGCAGCGGCCGCACAGGCAGTCCGGCGAGGATCGGAAGGGTGTACGGTCGCGCTTCCTCCGCATGCCCTTTGGTACCGTAGGCCACATGAATCGGGCAAGCCGGCTCCGAGCTAGAGCAGCGCTCCTCCAGCGCGTGCAGCTTCGGCAGCTCCGCTGCTAGTAGCCGCCAGTATTCTTCCGTGATCAGCCACGTTCCGCTCATGAGCAGCAGATTGGGGATGCCGGCGATGAGCGCCAGCTTTGCCTTGAAAATCAGATTGGCCGGACTTAGCGCCTTGGCGGGGAACACCGTCGTCTCGCTGAATGCGTGCTCCCTGCCCATCGCAGCCAGATGATAGCTCATGCTGAACCACTCGCTGGCCTTGCCCTCCGGCGCACCAAAGGTGCGATCGTCGAAGTGAAACTCCCCGACGCGAAACAGGCAGTCCGGAATCTTCTTCTTGACGGCCGTGACGTCGATGCCCTGGCGCTCGTCGCCCAGGTGCATGACCATCAGGCCGACCCGAACCTCCTCCGCGGCCATGGACGCCATGAAGCCGGTCAGTCGTTCGCATTGATAGTCCAGCCAATCCTTGACCAGCCGCTGTTCGCCGGCGTCGTCCATCGCCCTCGCGAGTGCAGCCCGATCGACGTTCCGCGCATAAGCCGCGTTGAACCCGGCGATCGCCCGATCGCTGAAGCATCCGCTCATGCGATCTCCCCATAACCCCGATCGCAGATCGTCGTCCATGAAAAATTGCGTGAAGCCCGCCGCTTTCAATTCCCGGATCGACCGGACATTGTCCTCGATCATGGCGTCCTCGATCGCCGCGCAATAATAGACGGGCTTCCCCTCCTGGTCCAGCCGATAGGACCAATGCGCCGGCAGGCGCAGATCGAGCGACTCGTCATCGGGGTTCAGCCCGTTCCCCGGATGCCCGACGGGCAGCTGGATCACGCCGACCTCAAACCCGTATGCCCGCAGCTGGTCCGCCGCCTTCGCCATCTCCTCGACAGGAGACCAGAGCTTTCCGAAGAAAAAGCCGTACAGCCAGACCGTGTTCACGCCCGCATCCTTCAGCATGCCAAGCGTTGCCGGTCCCCGGTCGGCATCCAGCACGATCGCTGCGTCCAATGAATAGTGCAGCTTCATCCTCGTCACCCTAGCATCGCTTCGTCCGTCAGACGCGCGACAGGCGCATCGGCGCCGTGCAGCTCGAACAGGACCAGCTCGTTCTTGCCTTTGCGGAGCAGCGGCGCGGGGACATACAGCGTCTGCTGCGGACCGATATGCCAGTACCGTCCGAGATTGAAGCCGTTCACGTAGGCGACGCCTTTGCTCCAGCCTTTCAATTCCAGGAATGTATCGGCCGGTTCTTCGACCTCAAAAGCGCCTCTGTAAAAGGAAGGACTCTCCTGCTTCCGTACCTCGCCGCCGTAGGCCAGACCGCTTAAGTCGCGCAGCGGAAGCGTGTGAACGGTCCAGCCGTAAATATACTGGTTGCCGAACCGGACGCCCTCCGTGATCCCTTTCCGATCCGACAAGTACGGACCGAAGTTCGTTCTGCCCATATTCTCGACGAGAATGCGCAGCTCTCCCCCGCCTGCCGGAACCGAGAGCCGAATCCGCTTTTCCCCGTCGGCCCGCTCGATGACCCCGAGATACGCGCCGTCGAAAAAGACGAGCGCACGGTCGCGAACCTCTTGAAGGAACAGCTCGTTTTCTTCCCGGGGTCCGGAAAGGCGCGCCGTATAGAGGATGAAGCCATAGTCCTGTCCCAGCGACTCCATCGGCTCCGGACACGTCCGCGACTGCGGCGTCGATAATCGCTCGAGCGAATCGAACAAAGACACCTGCTCCGTCATCGTCGCCTCGCCGTAGGCCTGCTTGCGGATCGGCTCAGGCAATGCAGGCGGATCGGCTTGCGTATACTTCGCAATCGTCTCCCGAATCGCGTAATACTTCTCGGTCGGTTCGCCCGCTTCGTTCAACGGTGCGTCATAATCGTAGCTGGTCACGTCCGGCAGATAGACGTCGTCCATAATGTTCGCCCCATTATAGAAGCCGAAGTTCGTGCCGCCGTGGAACATGTACAGATTGACCGATGCGCCCAGGCCCAGCATCTCGTCCAGCAGCTCGGCGATCTCCTTCGCGTCCCGCCGATGGTGCGTTTCACCCCAATGGTCGAAGTGCCCGTCCCAGAACTCCGTGCACATCAGCGGCTGATCCTGCTGGTACTGTCGCAGGATCTCGAACGCTTCCCGGGGCTTCTCGCCGAAATTGACCGTCTCCAACACGCCCGGCACCATGCCGCCCTGCAGCAGGAAGTCGACGGGACCGTCCGAGGTGAACAGCGGAACGTCCACGCCTCTCTCCGACAGCGCCCGCTCAAGATACTGCAAGTACGCCGTATCGTCGCCGTAGCTGCCGTACTCGTTTTCGATCTGCATCGCGATAATCGGTCCGCCGTTCGTGCACAGGAGCGGCTTCAGCAGCGGGATCAGCCGATCGTAGTAGCGGTCCACTTTATCGAGATACGGCTGATGATAGCAACGCAGCCGCATGGCGGGATCCGCCAACAGCCAGGCCGGCAGCCCGCCGAAATCCCATTCCGCGCAAATATAGGGGCTCGGCCGGATCATAACATGCAGGTCCAGCGAACCCGCAAGCTCGATAAAACGAACCAGGTCCGCGATGCCGGCAAACTCGAACCGTCCTTCCTCCGGTTCGTGAACGTTCCAGGCTACATAGGTTTCCACCGTATTAAGCCCGCACGCCTTCAGCTTCCGCAGCCGGTCCTCCCAGTACTCGGGCACCACCCGGAAGTAATGGATGGAGCCGGACAAGATCCGCAGCGGCTTGTCATCCAACCGAAACTGCCCGCCTTCTATTTTGAAAATCGCCATATGATCCTTCCCTTCCTATCTTTCCATCTATCCATCTATCTATCTGTCCGGCCAGCTTACGGCTTGAAAGGTTCCCGTTTCCGCGGACGCCTTCGCCTTCAGGCAGGTCAACGCGCTAAGCAGTCCCGCTTCGATCGGGGAGATCGAGACGGCCGTTTTGCCTTTCATGATGTCGATGAAATTGCCGATCAGCGCGTCGTCGCCGCCGCCGTGCCCGCCGGAGAATGCCGCCAGATCGATGCTGTGCGTCTCGACGACGGGCGTATGATGCATGTAGACCTTGACGTCGCTGCTGTGCCAGTCGAATTCGACCGTGCCTTTATAGCCCATGAACCGTGCGCCTCTCGCGCCGGCTTTTTTCCGGACGAAGAAATTTTGCGAGTAATTGACGTGCATGCCGCTCTCGTATTGAATGATCACGCTGCCCGAGTCCTCGTTGCCCGTGTCCACCGCGAAGCAGCAGTAATCGCCGATCGGCACTTCTCCGGCTTTGCGCAGGTTTTGCGGGCTTTCCTGGCAGGTGTCCTGGTCCTCGCAATCCTTGCACATCAGTCCCGCAGGCTTGTTGCCCGTGAAAATCCGCTTGGAGGTCATCGCGCAAACCTGCCGGGGATTGGCACCCAATACATAGCTGATATAGTCCAGGTCATGCGTGGCCTTCTGCAAAAACATACCCTGCGTTTCCTGCTCGTTCCTGTACCAGTAGTGGAAATAAACGCCGCCGTACGTGACGTTGTTAACGGCCTGCACGTGCTCGACCGTGCCGATCTTGCCCGAGTCGATGATCGACTTGACCAGCTGCACATGCGGCGTTACCCGCAGCGGAAAAGACACCACGACAGGCGGCTTGGCCGAGCGTTCGTACGCGTCCCGCAGCCGGATCAGATCCGCCATCGTCGTCGAGATCGGCTTTTCCACGTACAACGGCCATCCTTTGGCCAGCACCTTGACCGCCATCTCCGTGTGCAAGGAGCACCGGGTGCCGATACAGACGCCATCGTAGGGACCGTGCTCCAGCATCTCGTCCGCATCCGCATAGAACCGGATGCCCGAGACATCGGCCCCCTCCGCGATCATCTCGCCGCGAATCGTCTCGCTGCGAGGATCCGCGATTGCCGCGATCGCGCAGCCGTCGTCCTGCTGCTTCATAATGCCCAGCAGCCGCTTGATTTGAAGACCGTAACCGATCACAGCAACTCGTGTCATGCTAAGCTCCCCCACCTGGACATCATCCCTTCACGCTTCCCAGGACGATGCCTTTCACGAAATATTTTTGCAAAAACGGGTACACCAGCAAAATCGGCAAGGCGCCCAGGAAAATCTGCGACGCGCGCGTCGTCCGGTCGGAGATCTCGGCGAAGTCCTTCAAGTTGGCCATGTCCAGCTTCATCGGATTGCTGTTGATGACCATCAGCTGCAAATACGTCGACAACGGATAATTTTCCGGAAAGTTCATCAGGATGAGCCCGTCGAACCAGGCGTTCCAATGGCCGACGACCGTGAACAGGGAGATCGTCGCCAGCGAGGGCATGGACAACGGAACGTACATCGTCCACAGCACCCGCCAGTGACCCGCACCGTCGATAAAGGCGGATTCCTCGATCTCCTTCGGCAAGCCGCGGAAGAAGTTGAGCAGCAGGATGACGTTGAACACCGGCACCGCCCCGGGAATGACAAGCGCCCAGATCGAATCGATCAGCCCGGTCTTGTTAATCGTCATGTACCAGGGAATGAGGCCGCCACCGAACAGAATTGTAAAGATGAAGTACCAGGCGTAGACCGTACGATACTTGAAGTCCTTGATTTCCTTGGACAAGGGGTATGCGCACAGAATGGTAAGGGCGATGTTGACGGTGAGCCCGAGCGCCACCCGCTCCAGCGTGATGCCGAAGGAGGCGAAGAATTCCGGCTTGTTCAAAATGTAACGGTAGGAGGAAAGCGTAAAATCGACGGGCCACAGCTTGATCAGACCGGCCGCGGCGGCCGAGCTGGAGCTGAACGAAATGGCCAGCATATGAATGAGCGGGAGCAAACAAAGGACGGAAAGGGCAATGAGAAATATATAATTTCCCGTCACGAAAACCTTTCGCCCGAACGAAAGCCGACGATGCAAAGCGCCCGCCTCCCTTCTCAGAAAATACGGTAATTGGCGACGCGGTACGCCATGTAGTAGGAAACGGAGATGAGAATCGTGGATACGACCGACTTCAGCAGCCCAATGGCCGTCGCTACGCCGAACTGCGCGTCGATCAGGCCCATCCGATAAATTAAAGTATCGAGGATATCGCCGCTCTGATAGACGACGGGTCCGTAGAGGTTAAAGATCTGGTCGAATCCGGCATTCAGGACATTACCGAGGCTTAATGTCGCCATCAGCACGATGATAGGCATCATGCCGGGCAGCGTGACATGCCAGGTCTGGCGCCAGTGCGACGCGCCGTCCATGATGGCCGCTTCGTACAGGGAGGGATTGATCCCCGTAATGGCCGCCAGAAACACGATTGTGCCAAAGCCGAACTCTTTCCAAATATCCGACAGGACGATGACGAACGGGAACCAGTGATTCGAGCCCAGGAAAAAAATCGGTTCGAGTCCCGCGGCCTTGAACAATTGCGCGACAATGCCTTGCGACGGAGACAAGATATCGATCAGTATGCCGCCTAGAATGATCCAGGACAGGAAGTGCGGCAAGTATATTAAGGTCTGGACGCCTCGTTTGACCAACTCGTTTTTCAGTTCATTAAGCAACAGCGCGATCATAATCGGAACGATCAGTCCGGCTACGATTTTCATCGAGGCGATGAACACTGTATTCCACAGCACCTGCACAATATCCGGCATCTGCATCACATATCGAAAGTTGTCCGTTCCGATCCATTCGGATCCGAACAAGCCCTTGATCGGATCGAACTTCTGGAAGGCAATCGTGATTCCAACCATGGGGATATAGCTGTAGACGAATAAAATAACGACACCCGGCAGCAGCATGACGTGCAAGGGAAGCTCGCGTAGCCGTTTTCTTAAGTTCATACCAACGAACCTCCTGTCTATCGGTTGAAGCAAGTGCGGGAGAAAGGGGCTCTCGGGCCACTGTCTCCCGGCTTCATTTGCAGGATTTTGAACGACTGCGACTTATTTGTTGACCGACGCTGCCACTTCCTTCGTAACCTCGTCCCCGCCAAGCTTCTTCCAGTTGGCTACGAACGCGTCGAACGTATCGACGGACGCCTCGCCCATGATGATCTTGGTGAAGGTATCGAGCTCCATCTTGCCGAGCGTTACGCCCTTTTCCGTCATCGTCGGCGTGGAGGAATCCATAAATTCCGATATTTTATAAGCCTTCTCTTTCTCATATTGCGCATAGATCGATTGCGAGCCCTCCGCGCCGAACACGCCGTTATAGCCCCAGCCGTTCATATCGCCGCCGAGATAGGCCTTCACGTTTTTGTACACGTTAGGCTCTCCCGTATTGGGATCCAGCACCGACTCGTCGTTTTTCTCGATGGCTTCGTTGACCCGCTTGTAGGCGTCCAGGTTTTGCGTCGGGTTCTGGTTGTGGACGAATCTATACTTCCACTTCTCCACGTCGCCGTTCACCTGGATTTCGGAGACCGGATACTTGTCCTCCGGCCATATGCGCATGGCGGCGTTCATCAGCTTCACGATTGCCTCCGGATGCGCCATGCCTTTGCGTACGGCGTAATACGTGTTGATCGCATAAATGGCTTTCGGCTGCGCAGGCTGATCGTCGATCGACTGGAGTCGGTAGGCCTTCCATTCCATATCGGGATCCTGATTTTTGCCGGCTTGCAGATACAGCGGCAGCCAGTGGACGGAGTAGGTTAATCCAAGTTTCCCCGCATTAGCTGTTTCGCCGACTTTGTCCGTGTTATTGACGGCAAATTCGCGGTCGATGATTCCCGATTTGTACAGCTCCTGCAGCTTGGCGAGCGCCGTTTTCATTTCCGGCTGAATGCTGCCGTACGCGATGTTGCCGGAGGCGTCCTTGATCCAAATGCTCGGATAAGCGTGGTAGCTATTGAAGAAGCCGTCCAGACCGAACAGGTCGGTGAACAGGTCCTTATTCGCCGCCAGGCCGTACGTGTCTTTCTTGCCGTTGCCGTCCGGGTCCTGGTTGACGAACGCATCCGCGATTTTCAGGACGTCGTCCATGCTCTTCGGCTCGGGCAGGTTCAGCTTTTTCAGCCAATCGGTGCGAATCCACAGCAACGGCGCCGTATCGGTGTAGCTTCCGAGCCAAGGCAGCGCCAGCAGCTTGCCGTCGTAGGTCGCGGACTGCAAACCAAGCCCGCCATCCTTCTTATAAATCTCCTTGACGGTATCCGAGCCGTATTTGTCGAGCGCTTCCGACAGATCGGCCAGTTGGCCCGATTCGGCCAGCCGCTTGAACTGCCCGCCGGTCAGCGGCATCAGATCGGGGAGATTGCCCGACACCATCGTGACGTTCATCTTTTGCTCGAACTGATCGGAGATCCACAGATACTTGATCTTGATTCCCAACTCATTTTCATAAAGCTTTGTCCATCCGTTGTTTTCGATCGTATCTCCGTTCTCGAACTTCAACGGCGCCGCGGCGCGTACCGCCGTCACTTCGACCGGCGGATCGATCTTGCCGAACGGATCGGCCTTCTCCTCCGGCTGCGCGCTGCTGCTCGCCGGAGATGATCCAGTAGCCGGCGAAGGGCTGGCGGACGCCTCGGTTTTGCCGGCCTCGTTATTGCCGCTGCATGCCGTAACCATTGTAAGAACAAGGCTGGCCAACGCGATCGAACTGATGCTTTTCCTCGCTTTCGTTTTCATTTAACCCCTCCGTTTTTATGTTTGGAATGCTTGCGTGCTGTTGCTAACCCCCATTATAGAGAGCGCCTACGTTATAAAATACAGGCATCCTTTTACTTTCCTTGACTCCTGTTATCTCCTGTCCGGATCGAGCGTCTGATGGGCGTCGCGATACTCCTGCGGCGTGATTTTGAACCACTTTTTGAACGAACGGGTGAACTGCGGGGGCGACTCGTAGCCCACGGCCGTCGCGATTTTGTGTATTTTCATGGCGGTTCCGGCGAGCATTTCCTTGGCCTTCGCCATCCGGCAATCGGTAATGTAGTTGAACAGCGTCACGCCGGTTTCTTTCTTGTACAGTCTCGACAGGTAGGCCGGGCTGTGATTGACGTGTGCCGCCAGATTCGTCAGCGTCAGTTCCTGATCCAAATGATTTTGCACGTATTGGTGGATGCTCTGAATCGTACGCTGGGTGTACATCTCGGGGCTGCTCTGCCTGTTGGCGAACAGAAGACGGGCGAAGTCGGCGAAGTAATCGACCACGCTGTCCCACGTGTCGTGGGCGTCGTACTGCGTCATCTTGCCGATGTTCATTCTGGACGACAGGACATGCAGCAGTCCCGTGCGGTTCGCATACGAAAGCAAATACAGGGACATGGAATAAAAGAGCTCCAGCAAGCCGGTATGGCTGTAGGAAGCGGCTTCCTTGTTCATGATCGGCTCGTAAAGCGCCATGAACGCCTCCTCCTGCCCACTCTCCAAGTATTCTTCCAATTGTCCGAGCTGCTTCCTCAGCAGCTGCGAATCGGCAAAATACCTTCGGTTGCGATTGATCTCCAGGCCGCCGAGCTTATTTCCTTCCTGGATCAGCAGCTCGCGCTTGCCGTCTCCACCGTGCCCCAGCAATATTTTCAAATAGTTGAACTGCGGGCCGAAGCCTTCCCATTCTGCTGGCTCATCGCTCATGGCAAAAGAAACGGATACCTTCAGCACCTGCTTGCATGCGGTCTGCGCATCCTCGAGCAAGCCCCGGACTTTGGCCATCAGCAGCTTCCAGGCCTGATTCGCTTCCTCGGCTGCAGAAAGCTCCGGAGGCCCCTCCGGCTGCATCAGCCAGAGAAACTGGCGCTGCCCGAAAGCGACCGACACGCAGATGCCGGCGGCGCTCAAATATTCGTCCACGACGTTCTGCACGGCAAAGGCAAGCAGTTCACGATCTTTATCGTTATCGGGGTACGCCCAAGCATCCATGCGCCCGATCGACAGGTAAACCGGCCGATCCGCGCGCAGCGGCATTTCCAATTGCGCGAACTTACGAGCCAGCAGCTCCGGCGCAGGCTTGCCGTAGATCAGATCGAAAAGGACGTTTTTTTGCACCGCGGAGAGCGCCATTTGCAGCTTCTCCCGCGACTGCAGGGCGTAGCTGTCGGTCTGCGCCTGCTTCTCGATGGACGCGACGGCCTTCTCCACCGATTGCAGGATGATGTCGTCGTCTTCGTGCTTCAGCAAATAATCGGCGACCCCGCCGTTGCGGATCGCTTGCTTGGCATATTCGAACTCGTCGTATCCTGTCAGGAAAATGATTTGACACTTCGGCCATTTATCGACAATCGTCTTCTGGAGCTCGATGCCGCTTAAGCCTGGCATCCGGATGTCGGACAGCACCAGGTCGATCCGGTGCTGCTGGAGAATGTCCAACGCTTCATAGACGGTATAGGCCCGATAGATCTCGATATCCAAATGGACGGCCTCGCGGAATAGTTGATACATGCTGTTGACGATGATCGGCTCATCGTCGACGATCAGCAGTCTGATCATGGTTGGTCCCTTCTTTCCATCGGGATGATGATGTTCACGAGCAAGCCGCCGAGTTCGCTCCGCGCGATCGAGATGCCGTACTCGGCGCCGAACCGCAGCTGCAGCCGCCGGTGTACGTTGATCAACCCGGTACTCTCCCCCCCGAGGTCCGTTTGATTCATCCGGCTGCGCAGCTTGTCCAATTCCTCCGGCTGCAGGCCGGGTCCGTTATCCTCCACGCCGATCCGCAGCGTTCCGTCGAATTCCTCGAAGCCGATGCGTACCCGGCCTTCCTGCACCTTATCGCCGAGCCCGTGCTGATAGACGTTTTCGATAATCGGCTGCACGATCAGCCTGGGAACCCGGATATCGTTCAGATGCATCGGCAGGCCGCCGAACTCGGTCTCGATCCGGTTAGAAAACCTTACGTTTTGTATCTCCACATAGGAGCGCGCATGCTTGATTTCGGACGCGAGACTAACCTCGTCCTGCGCGTTTCTCGTGATATATTGAAAATATTCACCCAGGTTTTTGGAGACGACGGCAGCGGAATCGTTGTCGTAATTCAGGATCAGCCGATGAAGGGTGAAGAAGCTGTTGTAGAGGAAATGCGGGTTAATCTGTGCTTGCAGCTGTTTTAGCTCCGAATGCTGCAGCCTGATTTTCTGAACGTAAAGATCGTCGATCAGCACCTTCAAGTTCTGGACCATCTTATTGAATTGGCGGAACAGATAGCCGAACTCGTCCTGGTTCTTGTGAGGGGAGAAGACATTAAAATTGCCTGCTTCGACGCTTTTGAACTGCTTGACCAATCGCCTCAGGGGGCGATGAATGAGCATATAGATGCCGTACGAAAACATAATAACGATGACCAGCGAGCTGACCACGAGCAGCCAGGACCAAGTCTGATACGTTTTAAGCGTACCCAGCACCCGGTTTTCCGGCATATAAAATAAAAGCGCGGCGTCAAGCGCCAGGGACTTTTCGTAGAACACGAGGTAGTTTTTCTTGTCTACCCGCAGGCTTGACTGCCCGCTTGTGTTTTTCTGATCTGGAATGATCCGTTCCTTGACGTGAGCGAATAGCCCCGTTTCCTGCTCGCTTTCGATCGACCACGCGTCATTGAACAGCACGGTCTCTCCATCGGGGTTGAAGCTGTTCAGCGTCGTTCTAAGCGCATCCACGGACAATTCGACCTGGAGCATGTAGGGGACGGTCTTCCCCGAGCCCGGGGCAACCGGTTCGTTCACGTTGACATACAGGCGATCCTTGGAATAGATCAGCGGAAATCCATGGGTGAACATCGCCTGGTAGACTTCCTCCATCGCTTCCTTCGTGACCGGATGAAGTGCTGTATTGGCAGTCGTCACCACGTGCGATACCGAACTTACGTACAGGCTGATATCTTTAATATAGACGCTCGACTCCCTGTAGCTTCTCAGCTTGTTGTCCAGATTGCCGATCAACACCGATTTCTCGTACTCCGACAGGATCGATCCCAATCCGACCAGCTTCTGCAGATCCGGATCGTTGACCATTTCCATCTGCGTCCGAATGATCTGCTGAATTTCCTTTTCGAGAGAAAGAAAGTAGTAATGGATCTGCGCGTTCATCGTATTGGAGAGCTGCTGCTTGACCTCCCGCTTGCCGAGTTCGTTTAAGCCGATGCTGAGCCCGAACATGGGCAGAATGATCGCGATGAACGTAAGAATCAGCTTGGGGAAGATGGACAGATTGCCCAAACGCGTGAATAACTGCATACGTCTTCTCCTCTCGCGCAGGCGGCTGCAACGGAATGTCCTCCAAGTTTACCAAATAAGGATCTGCCGCCGGAAGACAATCCTTCCGACGGACAGACCCCGATTGGCGCCGATCAGCCTGTCTGCATTTGCGGTTGCGGACTCCCCGGATCTCCGATCGCCGATTCCGTCGCCAAATCGTGCAGCGTCTGCCTGCGATGGATGAAAGAAGAGAGCACGACGCTCAGCTCGAACAACAAAAGCAGCGGGGCCGCGATCAGGAGATTGGAGACGAAATCCGGCGGCGCGATAAAGGTGGAGACGGCTATCAGACCTAAGTACGCGTGACGGCGGTACTTCCGCAGAAAGGCCGGTCGAATCAGCCGCAGCTTGGTGAGAAACATCATAACGGCAGGCAGCTCGAAAATCAGGGAAACCGGCAGCAGAATGCTGAACATAAATGAAAAGTACTGCGCCGTGCCGTAGGTTTCCGTCATCTCCATCCTGCCGTTCAGCGTCTCGGCAAACCGGAAGGCCGACCGGAAAACGACAAAGTAAGCGAAGAACAGACCTGCCGCAAACAGCATCGTCGCCAGCGGGATATATCGGAGTGCGGCCGAACGTTCTTCCGGGCGAAGTCCGGGGCGGACGAATGCCCATAGCTGATAAAGGATGAAGGGCATCGAGACCCCGATCGAACAGAGAAAGGCAGCCTGCATGTAGACCCGAATGCTGTCCCAGGGAGAAAAGGCATGCCAGGAGATCGCGGCTGCCGGCGCCAGCGTCCGCAAATAATTCATCAGATCGGTCGCGATCCACAGCCCGCCGGCCATCGTAACCGCCAGCACAGCGACGATCAGGAACAGCCGTTTTCGAAGCTCCGCCAGATGCAAGGAGAGCTTCATGTCCGCTTTTTTCATATCCTCGAGCTTCATATCCTCGAGCTTCATATCCTCGAGCTTCATATCCGCGTTGTTCATAGACGCTCCCTCTCTCGCGCCAAAGCCGGGCTTACTTGGGAACCTGGAGCTGCCTGCTCTGATCCGCCGCCATCCGCACGTCGTCGTCCGACAGCACTTCCCGGAGCGTAGGCTCCTTATCGGGCATCAGTTCCTTTGCGCCGTTTTTAAATTCCCGGAGCGTACGGCCGAACGCCTTGCCCAGCTCGGGCAGCTTGCTCGGGCCGAACAGCAGCAGCGCTACGATGAGAATCAGGACAAAACCGGTGATTGAAGTCGGATGCATGTGAATTCTCCTCCTCTGTCATTGTTAGAATTGAAAGGCTTGCGTATCGAAATCCACGACGGCGTCGAGCGTCGTAATGGAACTGCCGAAGTTGAACTTCGCTCCGCCCTGCACCTCCGTGCCGGCGAGCGCGCTTCTCACGGGGGTCGTAAAGGTCATGACGGCGGACGCGAGCGCCTTCGCTTTTGGCGTCATATCTACCGTGAGCGTGGTCGTTCCCGTCGTGGTCAGGGCGACGGCTTTGCGCTCGTAATAGTGCCGGACCGCTTCAAGCGTATTCCCCGCAGGGAGGTAATCGTTGCTCGCGCAGAGGCCGAAGTCGCCGTGATTGATCCGCACGCCGGTAAATTCGTACCAGGCCGGCGCATCCGGCATTCTCAGCTCGAGCATGAACCAAGAATCCTTGTTCAAGCTCGCATGATTGCCAAGCCAGAACGGGAACGTGAATTCCTTGAAGCTTGTCGTGAGCGATACGTTCTCCGCTTTGATCTCCGCGGGCACGATCGCCGTGGCCGAATAGGCAGCCTGGGCGACGACCCGCAGATTCGCGGCGGAGGCGGCGCGGGCGAATAGCTGCACCGTGCAGACATGTCCGGCCATCTCGCTTAAGCCCGGCACCATGAAGTAAACGGATTTATAGGTTCCCGACCCGCCGGGCGTGAATCGCAGCGCATATTGCGATTTGCGGGTCCGCATGAAGTCGGCATTGCTCAGCAGCACGCGGGACGCCGTACATGAGGCGAAGTCGGTCTTGGCGTACCACATATCCGCGAGCCGCTTGAGCGTGTTGGCCGGGATCGCGTAGCTGTCGCCCGTCTGGGAGACGGCGAGCGCGCCGTTCACGACCGTCCTGTTGTGCACGCCGTCGACGTCGATAACGTGAATGGGGTTTGCGGTGACCGGCACGAGCGGCTGATAGGAAGCCAGCAGGTTGCGCACTCGAACATATTGGCCCGGCTGGTCGTTCAGGTTAAGCACCGGGCTCTGCTCTGCGCCGAGCAGAAGGGTCACGCCGTCGATCTGCGTGCCTGCAGTGACGACGCTGGCGTTCGCCGTGTCCAGAAATTTGCCGGTACCGTGCAGGTTTACGTAGATATCCTTAATGCTGATCAAGTGGATGTTGTTGTTAGGCTGCGGTGTCTGATCGCCCAATCGGATCGAGGTTCCTCCCAGCGGCTGCTCGAAGTAGCAATTTTCGATCTCCGTCTTCATCGAGGGGGAGCCGAGCTGCACGCCGACGGCCGCATTTTCGAAGTCGCAGCGGCTGATTAACGTCTTGACCGCATTCGTGTAAATGCCGGTGCCGCCGATCAGCAGACCGTGCCATTTGCACTTGTTATCGACGAAGCTAAGGCGCGTATTGCCGGAGCCGCGGTATGCGCCGCTGCGGCCGTCATCGATCGCCTTCACAAAGTTCTTCGCTTGGTCGTCCAGCGCTTCCCATCGGCAGCCCGCGATTTCCGGCCACCAGTTTTGCGCCTGAAACTCGATCGCCCAGCTGTTCGGATTGCCGAACTGGTTGAAGATGCAATTTCTTATTCTGGCCATCAGGCCGAAAAACGGGGCAAAACTGATGCCTGCCGACATGTTTTTCCCGCCCGTGAAGTGAAGGCCGTCCAGTAGATAATGGTCGTCATTGAACAGGTTGCCGCTCGTGCGCCCGTCGTCCGTCCCCATGCTCAGGAAGATGCCGGAGCCGGTATAATTCAATACCTTCGAGACGCTGCCGACAAGCTCCACCGGTCGCGTAAAGGCGGCTCCTGCGCTAAACGTGTACTTCAGCGGCGCCGATGCGCGGTTAATGCCGACGCGAACCGGAATGCCGTCGACGATACCGACCGGCTGCGTGCCGTTAGGAAACGCGTTTACATAAGCGGCAAGCGAGGCCAAAGCCGCCGTGTCGGCCGCTGCGCTGCCGTTGGCGCCATAGTCGACCAGCTGCACCTGACCGTCAAGGTCGGCCTCGATGGCCGTCACTCTGCCGCAGAGCTCGTCCGGGTCGCAAGCCGCCATGCCGCTCGCTTTGGATGCGCCCTCCTTCTCCGCCGCAAACGCGCCGCTCGGAATCAAGCTGCCCGCGACGACGGCCGCTCCCGCGAAACCCAGCGAGGCGAGCAGCTTTCTTCTGGAGATGGCCCCCCCATCCCCCTCCAGCATCGCCTGTCTCGTTTCCGTCTTTCCTTTGTTGCTACGATCCTCTTCCGACATCAATCACGCCTCCTCAGAATAGTTGGTAGAGCGCTTACAATTGGCCGTGTTCGGATGCTGCGTTTCCTATTATAGAAAAGGGACATTTCTTAAAATACGAGCTTTTTTCTACTTTCCTTGATGCACTTTATCCTCTTTGGCCTTCTGCCCGATTCCTTGTTTACAGACTTGAAAAGCGCATGGTTAAATCGGCTTGTCGACGGCCCGACCGCAAGACGCGAGAGGGGGAGGTTGCAAAATGAGAGTACTGGCGATCGGGGCCCACCCCGACGATGTAGAAGGACTGTGCGCCGGCACATTAATCAAATGCGCGGCCAGAGGCGACCATGTCACGATTATGATTGCGACAAACGGCAATGTCGGCTCGCCCGCGCTCAGCCGGGAAGAGATTGCCGCCATCCGCAAGCGGGAAGCGGAAGCATCCGCGGCATTAATCGGCGCGGAACTCAACTGGATGGGCTATGACGACGAATTTCTGTTCCACGACCGCGCGACGCGGCTCGCCTTCATCGATGCCATCCGCAAGGCGAACCCGGATTTCATGATCGTCCACGGCGCCGGCGATTACCATCCCGACCACCGGATCAGCGGCGAGATCGCGGTCGACTGCCGCATTCCCGTCACCGTGCCGCTCATTGAGACGGCGCACCCGCCCATGTCGAAGATTCCGCACGTCTTTTTCATGGATCATATCGGCGGCATCGCGTTTGAGCCTGAAGTTTACGTCGACGTATCGGATGTGATGGAGCTGAAAAGCAAAATGATCCGCTGCCACAAAAGCCAGGACGAATGGCTGCGGCATATGTATGGCGGCGATTACGTAGAGATGCTGACCGCGCCTTCCGGCATTCGGGGCAAGGCGATCGGCGTGCCCTACGCGGAGGCCTTTCGCAGCCTCCCGCTCTATCCTGTCATGGGGGGCGCGCATCTTCTGCCGAAATGAAAGGCAATCGGCGGCGGCTGACCGACTGGGGTGCACCGCCTGAGGCAGGCAGTCGGACATCTTCATCAAGCTGGAGGGATATTCATCGAACAGCTTAAAAAGATATGGGAATGGACGGGCGGCGTAAACGAGGTCAAGTCGCGGCAGGTTCTCCGCGAACCGCCGCTTGCCGGTCAGGCGGAGATCCGGATCGAAGCGATCGGGATCTGCGGCACGGATCTGCACATCATGGGCGGGCAGGCGCGATTCGGTCCGCCTCCGCTCCCTTTGGGACATGAGCTGTCCGGTACCGTCATGCGTCTCGGCGACGGTACACGCGGATGGTCCGTCGGAGACCGCGTATGCATCGATCCGCTGATCGGCTGCGGGCATTGCGCCCAGTGCCGGGCAGGCAACAAACACCGCTGCCCCGATGCCGGCGAGATCGGCTTGCATTATCCGGGCGGCTGGCAGCAATATTTGACCATCCCCGCCTCCAACCTGTACAAACTTCCGGACGAGATCAGCCTCGAGGCGGCTTCGCAGGCGGAGACGCTGCACTGCTGCCTCGGCGGCATCGACAAGCTGTCGATCCGGCTGGGCATGCAAGCAACGGTCGTGGGCGACGGTCCGACCGGACTTTACTATGTGCAGCTGCTAAAGGCGGCCGGGGTAGGCAAGGTTACGCTCATCGGCTTGCAGGAGCATCGTCTGCAGCTGGGACGCGCGCTTGGCGCCGATCTTGGGCTGAATGCGGGCCGGGCAGACGTGGAAGTATTGACGCTGGCGAACAGCCAGGATATCGTCATCGACGCAGCGGGGACAGAGCGGTCTGTGCGGACCAGTATCGAGCTGCTGAAGTCGGGCGGGCAGTTGTTGGTCTTCGGGCTTCCCGGGAATCCGATTCTAGTGGATGTGTCAACCGTCGTGTTGAAGGAACTCACGCTGATGGGTTCGACCAACGCACCGCATGTGTGGCCTCGCGTGATCGAGATGCTGGCCGGCGGCACGGTTCGGGTTAATCCCCTGATCACACGGCGGTACTCGTTTGACAGATTGGACGAAGCCCTGGCTTTTGCCCGCGATCCGGCGAGCGAAGCCGTTAAAGTAATCGTAACTGAATTGCGCGAGGAGGCACGGACATGAAAATTACGGCCGTCAAAACGAAAGCAATTAAAATACCGTTTCACAAGGGCGAAAAATGGTCGGGCGGCACGCGTTACAGCGCGCCGTCCCTCATCGTTCAGGTAGAGACGGACGAAGGATTGGTCGGAATCGGCGAGTCGGTTGGGCCGACTATCCCCGTCATTCAGACAGTCGTGGACAAGGAGTTCGCCCCGTTCCTGATCCGCCGCGACCCGATGGAGCTAGAGTCCATTCTGCATCGGTTGGAGGAATACAGCGTTAACTGGAAGCAAATCGGCTACTACGGCATGGCCGGCATTGAGATGGCGCTGCTTGATCTGCGCGGCAAGATCCTGAATACGCCCGTATACAACCTGCTCGGAGGCAAGGTGAAGCAGGAGGTCGCATTCTCCGGCTATATATTCATCGACAAGCCGGAGAATAATGCCGAAGAAGCGCGACGGTTCGCCGAGGCCGGCTATACGGAGCTGAAGCTGAAAGTGGGACGGGATATCGATCTGGATACAAAACGCGTGAAGGCTGTCCGTGAAGCGGTGGGGGCGAAGATGAAAATCCGCATCGACGCGAATCAGAACTGGAGCGTCCCGACGGCGATCAAGGCGATCCGCAGCATGGAAAAGTACGATCTGCAAATGGTGGAGCAGCCGACGCGGTACGACGATGTGGACGGCATGGCCGCCGTCGCCCGCGCAGTCGACGTGCCGATCATCGCGGACGAAGGCTGCGCGACGTTCGAGGATGCTTTACGTCTCATCGATAAACGAGCCTGTGCCTGCTTCCTCGTTTACCCCTCCGAGGCTGGCGGCATCCTCAAGGCCAGGCAGATCGTGGACCTGGCCAACCAGGCCGGCATCTGGTGCGTCACCGGAAGCTGGGCGGAGACGGGGATCGGGACGCTCGGCAACGTACACATGGTCGCTTCTTCGAGGAACTTCCCGTTCGCCAACGACACGCATCTGAACTTCATGACCGGCGACTTGCTTCGAGATCCTTTGATATTCAATCAGGGCAAAATAGCGCTCCCAGACCGTCCAGGCTTTGGCATCGACCTGGACATCGGCAAGCTCGAACAGTACGGCAGCCATTTCGAACGCGAGATGGTATTCTACGACCCGCAGGATCCGAGCTTCCAGCCGCGTATCGGACAGATTTTGTAGATCATCGTATTCGTAGAAGTTAACGAAATTTATCCCAAGCTGCGCCCGCTTTGCAGTTACGGCCAAAGAAGAGCAGGGCGCAGAAACTACATTCTGTGCCCTGTTTCTGTTTTCAATTTTGGAGATGGTACTGCCCGTAATCCTCTTAAAGATTAATCTTTGATCTTACTTTTTGTATTTCGTAGGGAGAAGACCTAACCCAATATTGGATAGTAAATGATGTTCCAGTGCGTTTTGAAATACAGCACAAGTAATCATCACATGTATCGAAGTAATCGGCCCGCTTTATAAACAAAGCAACATCGTCAAATGATCCGCCGAGAAATAATCCTTTTTCTCCGAAACGTTATATGGAACTAAATGTCTTCAACCACCACCATAGAAAAAGAAAAGGAATGGCACTTGCTACTATCACCAGTACGACCGCAGTTTTATTTCTTATTCGTTTCCCCATTTATAACCCTCCGCGTATTCAGTGCGTGTATTTTATTCACTCATTAGACGTTCTGTGGCCAGCTAAAGTTTGCCGCGCTATTCTGCCCTTTCGCTTAAAGCCGGTTGCCAGTCCTACTGGTCATTGAAAAATACGATTTAGAATGATCCCAATATTTCCATCGACGGAAGCTCTGATCGAGAAAATAAAGTATTAGACTGCGGCGGTATTGTTGAACTAACGTACCTTAGTTGAACGGAAAAAAGTATCTTTATATACTAAAAGTGAGTCTCTTTATCCATTCAAATTTTTTTAAAAATATTCCAACCTTTATTCCGCTAGGCACACTATTTGATTGTCAGGAATTATAGAGGCAATTGCGGAGGCGAAAGATGGATTCGACAGAGCGGAAAGGAAAAGAAGCGGCGGAAGCGATTCGGAGCTATGTCAAACCGATTTTCGGTTTTGCGTTGAACCGGGTTAAGCAGCGGGCGGAGGCGGAGGATCTGGCTCAGGAGATTATGCTGCAGTTGTTAAAATCCTTCTCAGGTAAGCGGGACATTCGGAGCCTGGAGGCCTATGTTTGGACGGTTGCCCGATACACTTGGGTGAATTGGTTGAAAAAGCGAGCACACGCTCCCCAAGCGATCGAAATCAACGGCATGTCCGAACTGCCGGCCGACCCTTCCCTGGAGCCGCTTGACCGGCTGCTGGAAACCGAAGCTTATCGCGGGCTGCGCCGGGAAGTCGCGTTTCTGTCCGACATTCATCGCCGGATCGTAGTCATGTATTACTACGACGAGCTTAAAATCCGCGATATCGCGATTGCTCTGAACATTCCTGCCAACACGGTGAAGTGGCATCTGAGCGAGGCCAAAAAGGAGTTAAGGAAAGGAATGAACCGTATGCGCGCAACAGGAACTTTGAGCATCAATCCGGTCAGCATGGGGGAAATGGGCCATTCCGGCTCAGCCGGCAGACTGGGCGAAACCAACGATTTTCTTGGACGCGCCTTGGCGCAAAATATCGTTTACGCAGCTTATCGCAAGGCGCATACCGTCCATGAAATCGCGGAGGAGCTCGGGATGCCGCCGTCTTTGCTGGAAGGCGAAGTCCGGCACCTGGCCGATTACAATTTTCTCGTCCAAACCTCTTCCGGCAAATATCAAAGCAATACCATCGTCTGGGACCTCTTCGAGTTGGCCGTTGCCGGTCATCGATTCTGGCAGGAGTGCGCCGCCGAAGTGGCCGATGTTCATTTCGACGCGTTAATGGAAGTTCGCCGGCAAGTCGAGGATAGCGGAGTGTACGTTCCGGACGGCGACTATAACTTTCTGCTCTGGACCTTGCTGCCCAAAAACGTTGGGGAGCAAGCCTGGCGGGGCCTGCCGGCGGGCGACAACTTCGATGCGGTCGCGCCGATGCGAAAGGACGGAGGGCAGTATATCGCCTATGCGGCGTTGAACCGAAGCCGCAATGTCGATCCGGGTTTTGATCTGAGTAGTTACGTCACCTTCGGTCCGTCGATCCGCTACGTCGAAGACACTCCCTTATACTTGTGGCAATTCAATACGTACTGGAGCGACCGCCAGATGGATTGGCGTTTCCTGGAATACCGGAATGTCGAGGTTTGCCATGCGTTCCATCAAGGGGAACTGCCCGACAACGAAGAGAACAGCGAGCAATATTCGTTCCTGCTGGAGAAGGGGTACATCCGCAAGACGGAGGAGGGGTACAAGTTCAATGCGGTTTGGATCGACTCTCCGCAAACGCTGGATCGGTTGAACAAGGCAATGCCGGATTTGTCCGCCCTTTATACGGCTGCTGTCAGCAAGCTCTACGATAAAATGCTTAAGCTGTTCCTGCAAAATCAGCCGAAGCATTTGGAGCCGCAGATTGCCTACATGGTGAGAGGCAATACCGGCGGCGGCCGGTTGGTCGCTTATATTTTGAAGCATTTGATCGATAATGGGAAGTTGAAACCGCCGTTGCCGCACCAGAGGAAGACGATTACAACCTGGATGGGGCCGGTCAAATAAGTCGGGTATGGTAATGGATACGAAGAATGGCTCAATACTCTGTCTAACCTGAACATATGAAAATGATCAAAACCACCCATGACCTCACCAGTGTCATGGGTGGTTTTTTATCACAATCGCATCTTCCGGATTTCTATTCCCCTCACACAAAGAACCACCAGGGAAAATTACCTGACGATTTCTTTATCCTTTCTTGACCGCAACAACGACAAAATGGTGTCGATAGTCATAGCCCTATAGCTGCAACGAAATAATGAGCCTAATCCGACAGTGCTCGCATGATGTTGGATTTCGCCTCTGCCGCAATCGCTTCATTCCCGTCATCGACTGCTTGCATCAAGATCAGTACGGGGATGTATACCGCGATCAGCCGCGCCAGCAGCTTCGTTTCCTCGTCCGCTCCTCCGTAAGTTTCGAAAAACACGCCGCGAGCGTAAGGTGGTAAAAAGCTGTAAGCAACGCTCAAATCGCAAGCCGGATGGCCTACGCTCAAATCGCCCCAATCAATGATGCCGGAAACGATCCCGTTCTCATTCACAAGCATATTTTTGAAATGAAGATCGCCATGTAACAGTGCATTCACCGCCTCGACACGGTCTGTTTGCAGCCTGCTAATATACGCTTCGATCATACCGGACTCCTCCGGCGACAAGTGTTCAACCACCTTCGACAGAAAGCCCTCCAATTTCACTTTGCGCGATGCTATGTCTGTCAAGCTTCGATGATCTTGCTGAACTCCGCACTTCAGCGCCGCCTGCACCGGAAACTCATGCAATCTCCGCAAAAATTTCGCCAGCGTCTCTGCCGATAAGGCCCGGCGTTCTTCCGTCAAACCGATGGGGAAATCTCCTGGCACGTAGGCATAGCCAAGAAATGGTGCCGGGTATTCGTCACTTGCTTCGCCATAAAACAACGGTTTCGGATAGGGGATGGTCATATAAGCCTCCAGCTTCGGCAGCAGCTTCCCTTCCATACGAATCGAGCCAACTGCAATCGTTCTTCTTGGAAACCGGAACACGTACTCGTCACCGATGAGAAAAACCGTATTGTCCCAGCCCCAGCCCAACCGCTTCACTTGCTTCGATGACAGCTGAGGGAATTGTCTGCCGATCAGCGTCCGCGCCTGTTCTTCGTTAACCTCCCACTCCGCATCCCATACATTCGTTCCTCCCATGAAATGTCTGCCTCCTCGTTCCTTACTTTATTTAGACGTTTACATTCCCTGGAGGTTACGCATAACTGCCTGTTAGTTGAACAGCCTGCCGGATTCCGACGGCAGGCTGTGTAATTGAACTATTGTTCACCAATGGCGGAATGAAAGCCAGTCCTAATCGAAGGGTGAATATCCATAAAGTGCATATGTTAATGAAATAACCAATTTCCTGGTCAGGTCAAAGACTGTTATTTTTAGTTTCAAAAAATTCCTTGGCCAGTTCAATTACTTCCTGCTCATATAATTTAAGCTTCTGTAATTTGTTTTTTAAAGCTTCTTGATTCCATATTGTATATTCCTTTGGTAGAGGAACATCAAGTAGTTCGCTATAAAATTCTTCAAATTCTTTTGGTATAGATTCATTCCCCTTGTGGTAAAGAGCTGATAATAAATGACAGCCCAAATGAATTGGTATGCTTTTATCAGTTATTCCAGCAAGAATTCTGCGTATATACTCGTTTTCAATATCTTCTTTAAATAAATGATTCCATGTGTCCTTTATCAACTTAATTAGCTTGTAGGGACTATCCGGTTGCTTAAAATTAAAGGTTGCAATTTGGATTAAATACTTATCTGTAAGGTTACTATTATGATTTTCTTGAATTAATAAATATAAATTCTCTTCAAATTCCTCTATAGATATTGCTAGGTAAATGTAAGAATAAATGAGCTCCTTGAATTTTAAAAGTGGATCCAGACTTGATCACCTTCTACTCATATATTCTCCTATCAGCAATTTTGAAGGGTTCATGAGAATATAGAACTATCCTTCCCGTTAGGAATCGAATGACTAAAAGTTTCCATTTGAGATTTCCAACAGCCAAATCTCAGTCATTTCAACAATCTTGCTAATGTCTCTTGAGCGAAATTCACGTAATGGTGGATTCCAATAAAGATTATTCGCATCTACTAAAACAAGAATATACTCACCATTGGGATTGAACGCTGGGCGCCAACTAAGATCCAATATTCGTTTCCTATAAGTGTTTTCAAATTGAAAAATATCCTCATTAAACTCCCACTTGTACTTATAGTCATCATCGATAAATGAATCAGGGTTTGCTTCTGTAAACTGGTTAAATGATATTAGCCATCCCGCGGGTATTCTTAAAGGAACTAAAGGGGGACCGATATGAAAACCTCTTTTCTCCCGACGGGCTTAGGGGGCTGGATGTGGTCACTCGCTTCTCAGGGTGACCCCGAGCGTCATTATGGTCTTAGTCAAAGGAAGTTCTGGAAGCAGCCATTGCATTTAACGCGTTCTCAAAATAGCTATATACTTCATCTGCAATTTCCAGAAACTCTTCAACAAGTACATTATTACTATCCAAGTAACAAGCATATAGATAATCAACTAAAGTGGAGTCAATCTCACAATAGTTTAATATGGCATTCTTCATCATAATAATGTCATCTTGCCATACACCTGTATCTTCTAAAACCAAAGAGTATAATGCACGAATTAATCTCTTAGAGTAACCTTTAATATATCTAGTTTTCATTGTGATATCACTAGCATTAGAAAGTAAACGATGTATACGACCTACTTCCTCCTTGGTCTCTATATTTAAGTCTAAAATGAACGCTGGAGAAATAATTATCGGTGGTACTTTTTCACCAACGTCTTGACCATATATGCAAACACAAATTATCTTAACCCAAAAACCCCACTCATTTGGTTTACTTAATACATCGTCAATCGAGCAAATTATCGTATCAATCTTAGTTACTACTGAATATTCTTCCAAAAGCCTATCTTTAATATTTGACAACCTTTCGTGATCAATATCTTTGGGATTTTCACATACAATAGTAAAGTCTGCATCTGACTTAAAAGGTTTAGCAGTTCCTTTTGGAATCGACCCACACATATAAATGCTATGAATTTTACCTTTAAATTCGGTAAGTATATTCTCTATATACTTATCAACAAAATCCTTATATTCACTTTGTATTACAATTTTATTAATAACTTTTTCTAATATCATATAGCCTCCTCCTAAACTAAGAACTTCTTTCGGCAAACGCCTTTTTTGTGAACTTCGTGAACTTCGTAAATTCGTAATGAGTTAAGTTATTCGCAAAATTATTCAACTATCCTGCCCGTTAGGGAGCTTAATAGCCTGCCGGATCTCGTCGGCAGGCTGTTAATTAAACTAATGTTCTCCGTTAGCGCAATCTTCTTAATATGTTTTTACCGTCAAAATCAAAAACAACCGGTTTACCTCTAGCATTTGGAACCCACCCTAAATCAAGCGCCTGAGTAATAAAATACTCAACATCTCGAGGTCTGATAATTTTCAAATTCAGATGTTCTGTATTTGGGAAGTTTACCCACGCACTGTCGATATCTGATTTTATATAAACCTCAAGGCGATTCCCACGGCTAACTTCATGTTCAACGATTAAGATAATGTAACCACTATCTGGAGAAATGGTCCAATTATATCTATCATCTCTAACTGTTATTCTTCTTGAGCTCTTTTTGTTTATTGTCATTTACTTCATCCTTATTTATAATATCATCTCAGCAAGATGTGACTCCGTGAGCATGATAGCATGAAAGGTATTGTCTTTAAATGTTATACCTTCCACCTTTGCTCCTGAGAAATCCGTCCCATCAAAGGAGTTACCTACAAAGACCGCTCTGTTTAAAATACAATCAGTAAAAATACATGTCTTCAGATTTGAATTAATAAACTTCGTGTTTTTAAATTGGGAATCTGAAAAGTCAACGGAGAATAAGCACTCCCAAAAAGTTAAACCTGATATGTCAAACCCCTTTAAAGCACCTTGCTCGACACAAATTCTATTGAAAACTCTCTGCCCTTTTTGGAGCATTTTAATAAACTCCGTTTCAGTAACATCCTTGTCCATTTCTTTCTCCGAACTCCGTTTTTTTGTTAAGTAAACTTCTACAAAAGCTCCATGGTATCCTGCCCCTTACTTCAATGAACAACGGCAACCGATCGTGTGGCCGGCTGCCGCTGTGTCCTGTGAAATAATGTTTCCCGTTAGTTGAACATCCCCTGTACTTCGACAGCTATTCTTCTCTAGGGAGTCATAACGCTTTTAATCATTTTGGAACAATTTGTTTTCCACAGAATTCATAGTATATTCAATTACCCTAGCTCCATCTAACTCATTTGGAATTTTCATTGTTCCCCTCCAGATTATTGTTGTGCTAAACTGCCCGTTAATAGCCTGCCGCCCTTGCCAGCAGGCTTTGTCGTTGAATTATCGTCCCAGTTAGCTCAATAACCTTAGTGCACTACGCTATCGTATCCATTATGGCGATAGTAACTTCTACTGTTCTACAACGTTATTGTTCCAATGGTCTGCAATTTTGGGGACTAAGGATTTTCTGTCTCTATACAGATCTCGAAGTGAGATAACAGAATGCCAATAATAACTTTCGCTACTCCCCAAACTGCAATTATCATAGATTAGGCTTATAAGAAGATCATGTTTAGTTTTAGTGCTGAAGTTCATATCACTTGACAATTTATTGTAAAGATCTGTTTCGTAATACATCATGTGATCCGATGCTCGCTCTATAGTTATTTGCCCAGCAAAGCTTGAAAACCAGGAGTAAAACGAATTCTTACTTTCTTCAAATCCCGTTTTCCCTTGACCTTCTTGATTGAATAATCGTTGAAATAATTTGCGTTCCTTTTCTATAATTCCATTATGATCGGACAAATGGTTCGCAGATAATCTTCCCACCACTTCGGACCACACAGCTTTAAATACATTACAAAAGTGCATCTCCTCAAGAAGTCCCCAATCAGCATTAGTCGACGGAAATTTATTTGGTTCTCCTTTTTTACTTAGAAACGAATTTTGTATATAGACTAGATAGTTTAATGAGTACGGAGCAAACGATATTATTGTAAAGTTGTTCAATGTAACGCCACCTTTCATAGCCAGTTCAACGTACGATAATTTGCCTAAACCAATCAGTATAAATGAGGCGCCACCGATTATCGTTGCGATGCCGACAATAATATCAAATACAGAATGAGCCTTTATAGGTAATATAGCTAAGGCGATCAGTAACAACCCAAAAAGCACCCAACTTTTTCTCGGTGTATAGATTTCCATAGCCAACCCCTTAATTCACTGATGAGTTCCATCCGGTTCTGAGCTATTGTCTCCAGGGAGCGAAACAAGATTTACGCCAGACCCTGCTTCTACATCGTTGTCATCGTCGGAGCGAACGTATCGTCGATACCCATTAGCCCATCGCCGTATATGATTTGAAAGGTATGATTTTTTTCCGATCCATCGCGTACCTCGAACTGAAAATTTCCTTTGTACACCAATTCAGCCGGGTTCATGGAATTGAAGTGGGTTGCATAATTCGTAATCAACTCCTTGGCACTAGCTGTCGTCAACCCGGTATCGTCCACGACGGAAAAACGCGCCAGCTGCTCTGCATTCCCTGCCTGAATTAGACGAATGTATTCTCCGGCCAACGCTTCCGCGTAGGGCAAATAACGAATGTAGGACCAATCCAGCCACGGATCGTCTGAACCGTTCGGGAAACTTACGTACAGCCTATCATTAATCGTTACAGGACTACTGCTGCCTTTGGTGCCGGTAACGATATATGTCGCTTGTCGATCCCCGGACTCATCTAGCGTCGCTTGAATCGTTCCAGGTTCTATCTCCACGCTCAGCATCTTCAGGAACTGTTTCATAACAGACTCGTCAATGTGTATATAATCTTGTTCGTAATCAGGATTCGTGCTCCGCATGAGATCGGTTAGCTTCTTGCTGTCCTGTGATCTGACGGCTCCGAGAAACTGTTGAAGCAAGTCGAACCCCCGGTCTGTGGAAGTCGGAACATCGGACTCGGGTTGAGGCTCAGACGCTGCCTGAGCGGGAGTAGTGGACATAGCGGTACGATTATTGAAATTTATTGCGCCATCCGACTTGTTACAGCCAGTGAGCAGCGACAGGACAATGACCAGGCATGCAGCGATATGAAACGATTTCAACATGCTTTTCCCCTTTCCTTAGGATTGGCTAGACAATCACGCGGTAGCGGAGATAAACAACGCCGTTTTGGAAGCGCCTCACTCAGCAACTCAATATTTTCTTCGACCTGATACTGTAAAATTCGTCTAACTGTAAAAAAAATCCTCTTTATGATTGCGTTCGGCACCAAATGACGAAGCGCGTACCAAAATAAAAAATGCCTACCATTTAAAAACCATGGTAAGCATTTTATTATCCGCTTGGGGATTATGAAGAACGAACTACGCTTAGCTTAGGTCTAACCGAATAATACCCAGTTCAACACGACGACTGCCGGCAGCAGCACATACAGCGCCTTGGTCATCATGCCGTTCTTGCGGAACGGCACAGCGGATAACATAAGGAGACCGCAGACGGCGAAAACCGCCGCTACCGCTGCCTCGCGTCCCGGAAAGTCGCCCGCCAGCATGAACGGGCTCAGCACCAGCAGCCAACTGGCCGCAATCGTGGTCGGTACGCCTGTGTAGTAGGCATGCCGCCCGTCCTCCTCCAAGCCGCTGACGTTGAAATAGGCAAGACGCCACAGTCCGGCTACGAGATACAAAACGAGTGCCGCTATGCCGAGCGGAGACGTCACGCCGAGCGAATAACCGGCGAACGCCGGCAGCACGCAGAAGCTGATTGCATCCGCCAGACTATCGAGCTCCTGGCCGAAGGTCGATGACTGCTTGAGCTTGCGGGCGACAATTCCGTCGGCATAATCGCCCAATATCGCCGCGCCATAAAGCGTAAACGCCAGCGCATATTGCCCTTTTGCAAAAAACACCATGGCCAGCAGTCCGCAGACGGATACGCCGGTCGTTATCGCGTTCGCGAGATTCCAGTATCGCAGCGCCGGAAACCATTTTCCCATCCCTGTCTTCCCTCCACGTTGCTTCACGGCAGCAGCCCCCATAGCAGCGCGAAGAGCGGTGCGCCGAACAGAATATTGTCGTAGCGGTCGAGAAGACCGCCATGCCCGGGCAGCATGCTGCCGAAATCCTTGATGCCGAGCCTGCGCTTGAGCGCCGAAAACAGCAAGTCCCCCATATTGCCCAGCAGCAAAATAAAGCAGACGATAAGCAGCTGTTTGCCGATTGAAACGCCTTCTAGCGCCGGGATCCACCCGTTCAGCATCAGGACGCCCGCTATGACGCCGGCTGCCCCTCCAATATAGCCTTCGAGAGATTTGCCCGGACTAATATGGGGAAAAAGTTTGGTGCGGCCGAACTTCTTGCCTGCGAGCAGCCCGAAAGCATCGTTCATCTGCAGCAGCAGGAGGAAGGTAATGATCGCCGCCGCGCCGTCCTTGGACAAGAGAGCCAGGCAGCCTGCTCCGGGTGCAAGCACAAAGACGGTAAACAGCGCGCCGAATGACGAGCTCCGCACCTGGCGAGCCGGCACCCAAAACGTATATCCGGCAAGCGCAAGTCCGACCGGCAGCATATAAATGCCGATCCGCTCCGCCTCGAGGAAAATCGTTGCAGAAGCTGCCGTTACAAGGACAAAAAGCGGTATCCCCGCACGCAGCCGCATGCCGCCGACGATCCGGTAATGCCGGCTAAGCTCCAGCAATCCGACAAGCAAGACCAGGGCGGCGTACAGGCGAAAAACCGGGTAGCCTGCCCAAAGGGCGAGGCAGGTCGCATTTTGCAGCACGATCAGCGTTACGCCGCGCACGGCGACCTCGCGCTTGTGTCCGAGCCACGCCGCTGCGGTAAAGAAGCCGATCATGAAAAGTGTAACAACGTAGAACGATAGCAGCAATTTATACGCCTCCGTTTAAAGCTCGAACGGCCGCGGCCTGTAATCGAATGCCTGAGCCGGAACCGAAAGACCGTAGCTCCTCAGCTGCTGCGCTCTCGTGACGACAGCCGCGCCCTCCAGCAAATTGCAGGCGATCTGGACAACCGTGCGGTTGTGCGGCTGTTCGAGAAAGGAGCCTGCGGCCCAGGCATTAAACGAGCCCATCGCCGGTCCGCACCAGATCTGGTAATCGAGCTTGCGCTCCTGCGTGCCGTCGATCGCCCAGCGGCTGGCCTTGCCCAGATACCAGCGGAAAATCAATGCCATCTTGTGCTTCGGATCGCGTGCGGCCCGCTCGAGCTGCCCCGGCTCCCGCTTCTCGAAGAAACGGACGGTGTCCGCCCAGATCGAATCGAGCGGCGCCTGGAACACTTCCTTCTCCAGCTTCAGGCGCACGCTCTCCGGTATATCCTCGATCCGGCCATAGCTGCGGTACAGGTCGAGCAGGTGAAAGCCGCGGGCGCTGAATAAGGTGCCGCGTTTAAGCACCTGCACCTTGACGCCCTGCTCGAACATGTCCGCGGCCGGCGCCATGACGACATCGGCCAGTCCCGCCGTGGCCAACATGGCGCGGCCCTCGCCGGACAAGCCCGACTCTACGGCCGATTGGTTGACGGAGCCGGTCATGACGTAGGCCGCGCCAAGCGCAAAAGCGGCCGCCACGGCAGCCGGCGTGCCGAGGCCGCCCGAAGCGCCGACGCGGATCGGGGTCGCATAATTGTATTGCTGCTGCAAATCGTCGCGCAGGCGCATGATCGTCGGGAACAGCGACGTCAGCGGACGGTTGTCGGTATGTCCGCCGGAATCCGCTTCGACGGTAATGTCTTCGGCCAGCGGCACATAAGCCGCAAGCCGCGCTTCCTCGGCGGTCAGCAGGCCCCGGCCCACGAGCTCCGCAAGCATTTTGTCCGGCGCCGGCGACATGAACGGGCCGGCGACCTCGGGCCGCGAGATTTTCGCAAACAGATGATTTCGGCGGCGAATCGCACCGGATGCGTCAAGCGTTAGTCCACTGCATGCGTAGCGGACGATGCTCGGCGTAAGTCCCATGAACGCGGAGGCCGACACCCTTCTTACGCCGCGGCGGAGATACAGATCAACGATATGTTCCTCCATCGCAGGCTCGTTGGGCGTATGAATCAGGTTGATGCCCCAAGGCAGACCTGACGGATCGAGCTCGGCCTGAATCACGTCGAGATTGGCCTGGACGCGCTCGATTGGAAGGCCCGCCGCGCCAAAAAAGCCGAGCATGCCGGCCTTCGCCATCGCGATGACCATGCGCGCGGTCGCGATGCCGTTCGCCATCTCGCCCGCGATATAGGCGAAGCGCACGCCGTGCGCCTGCGCGAAAGCGCCCCCGCCCAGCCACTCGGGATAGAGCGCGGGCAGCATCGCGGCGAGCGGATAATTCGCCGCCCCCGCGCCGCTAGCTGGAACGACGCTCCCGCCCAAGCCTACGCCTAAAGCGCCGTTTTCGCCGTAACGTACGATATACGCCGGCTCGCGCACGCGGGCGGCCAGCGGCGCAAGCGCCTCTCCTGCAAAGACCGGCCCCGTATCGCCCGGCATCCATTTAAGCGTTGTCTGCATGCGTGTTTTTCCTCCGTTTCGTCACTTGCACCTTCGGTCCCGCTTGACCGTACAGCCAGCCGGCAAACGCCGCGAGCCACTGTCCTGCGGGATCGTCTTTGACACGCAGCTTCCCTGCCGACACGCCTTGCAGCAGCGCCGCGCCCTCGGGGCTGCACGACGCCAGGCGCGCGAGCGAAGCCAGCAGCACGGCTTGCTCATAAGGAATGCGGGCTTGCTCCGTCAGAATCCGAATCTGCTCGGCCAAGTCCGGATTGCCGCCGCTTGCGGCCAGCCCGCCTTCCTGTTGCACAGGGGCGCCTTCCTTCTGCACAGGCGTCCGTCCCGTTCCGTTCAGCGCCTCGAGAATCACCTGCTTGCGCGCCGGCAAGGGCAGCGCCCGCAGCTCATCCGGGAAGATCGGACGTCCAATATAGTAATGCTGACTGCCATATCCGACAGGAAACTCCAGCCGCGACTCGGATTCCTCCGCCGGCAAGCCGCCCCTGAACCGGACGGGCACGATCGGAATGTTGCCCTGCAGCGCAAGATCCGTCCAGATGCCGCTCACGACCGTAACTTCTTTATCCTCGGTCCGCGCGCGCGTCCCCTCGACGTGCACAAGGATCGACTCGTTGCCGGCCTGCATGCGCACGGCAAGGTCCTTTAACGTTTGCAGCATCGCCCCTTGGTCCTCGCGGTCGACATGGACGATCGGAATCGTGAACCGCACATTCGGGTTCGCTTCCATATGCCAAAGCATCCGGCCGATCCACGAATCGCGATGCTCCTTCTTGGCGATCGCCGCCACGGGACTTTGCGTCAGCCCTTCCGCCAGACAAGCGAACAGCAGCGACTCCACGGCCGTCTGATGATTCGCGAGATACAATACCGGTCCTGCGCTCGCTTGCGCGAACCGCGCGGGATCTTCGACGACGAACCCGCCGACGAAGCTCGCGATTAACGCCCGGTAAAGGTCTTCGCCAAGCCAGACATCGCTGCCGAGCTTTTGCCTCCAATAACCCATCGCCCCCTCGATATCCCGGATGGGAGCCTGCGAGGTAACACGGATTTCCCCGTTCTCTTCCTTTAGCGCGATGGAATGGCGTTCATATGGATATACCGAGCTGAAGGCAGAGCTTGCGTTCTCATCCACGGTTACGGTCGAAGGATGAACGCCGGCGATCAGTCCCACATGGTCTTTGATCGCTACGAGCCGCGTCAGCTCCTTATAGCTCGCCGAAGCGTCAACGCCATATACCGCCGCCACCGTGCCCGCGAGCCAGTCCGATCCGCGCACCTCGGCCTCGGTCAGCTTTGTGACGCCCCCCTCGCTACGGGACAGCGCTATGTCTTCCACATAAATCCGTTCTTGTAAAAATGCTCTCCGGCTCCGTCCGTCGCCGCGGCCGATCCGCCCCTTGGGCATCAGCACCTCGACAAGCCGCAGCGCCGCCCATAGCCGTTCGCCCCGATAGAGGCGGATCCGGAAAGCCGGGAAGCGCGCGTCTCCTTCGAAGCCGTCGAAGCGAATGTCGCAGCGGACTTCGCCGGCGACCGGCGTATTCCCGTAGAACCGGCAAGCCGTCATCCGGTACGGATAAGCGACCAGCTCGTCCGCAACCCCGGGCGCCCATAAAGCCAGCTCATCATGCGGAATCGCGTGCGTCGCGCCGTCGAGCAGGAGCGGATTGAGGCATCCGGTCGGTACGGAAGCGGCTCCCGCCCGATTGCCCTCCGCTGATAGGATGGCTGAAGATCCGTTTGTGCCTAACACGATGTCGCTTGCGATCCGAAAGGCAGGCCCGTGGAAAACCCGTCCGGCGACGTAAGGATCGGCGGCACGCGCCTGCTTCTCCAGCGGCTCGAACGGCCGGGAATCCGCTTCGTTTACGGCCGGGTAACGGTCTGCCAGCTCGAACCGGCCCGACGCGATTTCCTCGAACCGGGACAACCGCGTATCCGGCGCATCCCGCCAGGCGTAAAGCTTCACGTCATAGAAGGCGCTATTTCCACGCAGGTCCCGGTTCTCCGCCAGACGCACCTCCGTTTGCAGCAGACGGGGCCGGTCGACGACGAGCCACCGCTTGAACTGCACGTCCGCCGCGCCTGCAAGGATCCGGGTTGGCTCGCGATTGCGCGCGGCATTCGCCATCGTATCCAGAATAAAGGTCGAAGGCATCGCCGACGCGGTATACGTCGGGCAATGATCCCGGATCCACGGCTGCGTCTCGGGGTCGAACAACGATTGTTCGACGACAACCTCCGGCTCGCCTTCCGTCTTCTCCGGCCCCGTCCCGGTACCGCCATCGTCCACGAGCCGCATGCCCATGCGCGGAACGAAGTAAATTTGCAGGCCGTCGACCCAGAGCGACGCTTCGGCTATCACATAGACGCCATGCTCGTCGCGGCCAGTCTCCAGGACGTCGAGGTCCACGACGATCTTGTCCTTTTGCGGCGTCACTTGGCCCCTGTATTTCCACACGATCTCCATGCCCGTGCCGAGCGGCTCAAAGCGCGGCTGCTTCATGCCGAGATCCATGCCCGCCTGGCGCATATGGAACTGCAGCAGCTGAACCATCGCTTCGACGCCCAGGGAGCCCGGCTGCACCGGGTCCTGGTAGAAATGCGCCTTGAAAAACCAATCGCCCGCCTCGACCTTTTTCTCCGCTCTCGACCGGCCCAAACCATGCTTGCCGCCTTTATGCCAATGGCCGGTCACGCGATCGATCATCAGCAGCTTGCCGCTCGCAAGCTTCGCCCGGTTACTCGCAGGACCGGCCTGGAACAAGGTATCGTCGTTGCGCAAATCCGCTGCGAAGTCACTCGGCTCCAGCATTCGCGCAAGTTCGGCCTCTCCCGCGCCGAGACCGACCTGATTGGACAAGTCCTCGAGCGTGAAGTGTCCGAAAACGGTCGACATGGTGAAGACCGGCGCATCGGGCGCGTCCGCGAGGAAGCAATCCACCTGGAACGATTCGATATACGTATGGCCCATTCGCGACAGGCTCGTCAGACTCACCCGGGTGCGCAGCGTACCGGCGTCCGGGAGCACCTCCCGATGCTGCGTCGCTTTGCCGTCCAGATTGCGGAAGTAGGCGTCCTGCTCCGGCGATTCGGGAATGCCGAGATAGGACACGAGCCAGCCGCAAGGCTGCAGCGCCGCTTCCAGCAGCACGCAGAACGGCATCGTGCGCGAACCGTTTTCGGCAAAATACCACGCGTCCGGCGGGATATCGTATTCGGCCGTGATGACCGTGCCGGTCTTCGGCACGCCAAGCTGTCCGCCGGCCTCCGTCACGCGCGTCATAAGATGATAGGGCGGTCCCGGAAGACGTGGCACATGCTTACCCTCGTCGTAAACGGCATACCGGCTGCCGAACGCATGCGACGGTTTGCCGAAGGCGCAGGCGAGCAGCGAATAGTAATCGAACGTGACGCCGCCCGACGAGGCTGCCCGCGGATCGCCGCCCGAAGCGCCCTCCGCCAGATGCCGAAGCTCGGTATGCAGCGGAAAATCGGGCACCAGGCGCACTGCCAGCCGGCTGCAGTGGAAAGCCTTGCGGCCGTCTACCGTCAGCAGCACGTCGGCAATGACCGTCGGCTCCGGTCCGTCCATAACCTCTTGGACGAACACCTCGTATACGAGGCTGCGGGACTCGGGCGTGACCTGGCCGCGGCAGATCATTTTGTACGGCAGCTCCGGAACCGGCTCGAAACGCCAGCCGTCCTTGCGCAGCGTGTAGCCGAGGCCCGCCAGGTAGAAGGACATCGCCTGCACGCAGCCTTCCAGCATAAGCGTGCCAGGCATGGCCGGATCGTTCTTGAAATGCCCGGCGAAAAACCATTCGTCCCCGCTTAAAGCTGTCTCCGCACGGAGATAGCCGCGGCCGAGCGGCCCGCCGCCTTGCTCAAGGGTCGTCACTTCGCCTAGCAGCAGCATGCGGCCGCTCTGGATCGAAGGGGAGCAGGTGTGCGTCTGCGCGAATTTGAAGCCTTCGCCAAAGCACCCGTACAAGTCGCGGGCAGCGAAGGCGCGCACCTCATCCGGCGTATATCGCGTTTTGGCGTTCAAGACAAGCGGCGCGTCAAGTCGCGCGTCCGCCCCGATCTCCACCTTCGCCGGATCCCAGATAACCCCGGCCGACTCGCGCAATTCCGCTTTCGTGAAAAACCCCGCTTGTCCCTGACGCATCGTCATCCGTCGGCGTCCTTGGCCGTCCGTGCAGTCGTAATTAAAGAAAAAGAGCCGGATGTCTCCGTGCTTGGCATGCGAATCGACGCGAATGTCGTAGCTCAGCGTCTCGCCGGGCGCGGGCAGCGAACCGTGGAACGTCAATTCGCAGCCGAGCAGACGGTAGGCGCGTTCTCCCCGGTTCAGCCGGTCGATGCCGAGCCATGAGATGAGCAGCAGGTCCGCCTGTCCCGATTCGATCATAATGCCGAACGGCATGCGGCCTTTGTGCAGGTACCAGGAGTCATTTTGCACATCGGTTTCCGTTCTGATGGAGCCGCGGCCCATCGAGAGCGGCTCCCCGTCGAGCGCGACGACCCGGTCCGCCAGCAGCAGCGGCGGCTCCGGCATGCGCACCTGCACCGCATAGCCGTCCTGCCCCGCGAAGACGGGACCGAATACGTCGGAAATGCGTCCGGAGGCCAACGTTTCGAGCTGCTCGCGGGTGAAGCGGATCGGCTGCGCGGCTGCGGCGTGCGCTTCCGGGGGGCTCGGTGCCGGGAAGTGCGATGCCGGAAGGTGCTGCGATACCGGGAGTTGCAATGCCGGCTCCGGAATCGCGCGTGCTGCGGGCGAACTGGATGGCCCGGCCTGTAATTCAGGCGCAGCTTGCATGTACGCAGGCACGGCTGGCATGTGCGAAGGCATGCTGTGCATCGGCAGCGATCCACCGTGCGAAGGCATGCTGTGCATCGGCAGCGATCCACCGTTAGCCAGCAACTGCATGAGCTGCAGTTGAATGCCGCTCTGCAGCAGGACGTATTGGCGATGCGCGGATGCCATTCTGGCGTATTCCCCGGCAGGCGCGGGAAGCGTCGTCGCAGCCGCCGGCTGTGCAGCAGGCGCTGCAGGCATGGTCTCCGGCACCGGCCTCGGTATTGTAATCGGCATCTGCGCGGTCTGGTGGATTGTTTTCAAAGGCTTAACCTCTTCCCGTCCGATCGGATGTCCGGCATCCGGCATTCTTGTCTGTATATTCGGCAGGACAACCGGCGGCAGATGCGCCGGGAATGTCATGGCTGCGGCTTTACCGTTCTTGGTTTGCACAGAGCCCAACTCAGCCAACCGCGACTGCAAACGATCGATGTTAACATCGATACCGGACGCGAATAGACGGGCAGCGGCCTTAATCGCCTGCTCCAGCGAATCGACGCCGGGCTGATCCAGTCCGATGCACAGATGCTCGCGGCCCGCCAGAATCTGATCGATCCAGTCCGAGCACAGACTGCGGGGACCGTGCTCGACGAATACGCGCACGCCGTCCTCCCACGCCTGAAGGATCGTTCCCGGAAAATCGACGAAGCCGGTTGCCATCTCCAGCAGCTTATCGGCCGTCTTTTCGGCGTCCGGTTCATAGTGCGTTGCCGACACGCCCGAATAGAAACGCACGCCGGGCACCGGCCGTGTGGGGCGGCGGTGAATCTCCCGCCAGCGCGGCGCGATCGCCGTCAACTCCGGGCAATGCACGACCATATCGTAGCCGAGCGGATAGGCAGGCGCCGGCCTCAGCTTGTCCAGCACGCGCCGGCAGGCGGCAGGCTCGCCGCCGATGATGCAGTCTCCCGGCGCATTGTACATCGTAAGCCGGACGCGCGTCTCCGATGCGATCGCCTCTCGAATGACGTCAGGCGACGCTTTTACGCGCCAATTTTCCCATTGCGGCTGAGGTTCCCCCCATGCTTCCTGCAAGACGCGGTAGGTTCCGGCGAGCTCTCGGCTATAGATCCCGTATCTCTGCAAGTCGCGGAACAATCCATCCAGATTGTCCCAGGCGCCCATCGCCGCCAGCGCGTTCGTCTCGCCCGAGGACAGCCCGATCGCGGCGTGCGGTCTGAGCCCGAGCCACTGCTGCGTGAATGCCGCATGAATTTGCGTCAAATAGGAAGCGCCGCCAAGCATGGCGAGCGCGTCGGGCGCCCGATCGGCCTGTTCCGCATAGATCCAGCCGGCAGCTTCGGCCGCCGTACGGAACCGGTCGCGGATCGCAACGCCCAATTCGGGTATCGCCGCGAGGAGTCCGCCACCCATGCCCGCGTATGCCGACGCTGCGCCCGAGAATACGAAAGCAAGCTCGCCGCCGGCAGGCGCGTCCGAAAAATAAATGCCCGGTCCTTCACGGAAGGGCCCGGAGCCGGGAGCCGCGATAAGCCGCTCAAGCTCAAGCGCAGCAGCCTCTCGTGCCGCCGACAGCGCCTCTTCTCCGTGTGCGACGATCGCGAGACGGACGGCGCCTTGCCTCGATTCCTTTCGGTCGCGAAGCGATTGCAGCAGCAGGCGACGATCGTGGGCTGCAAAGGTATGCAGCGTCGGCACCCGGGTGCCGCGCTGCGCAAACGGAGCGCCGTCACCTTCCGCGAGCATGACGGAACCCGAGGCGCCGCCGAGCGCACGGACGTTTATCCGGGCGGTACGCGGCTCTTCTCCTCGCAGCCATGGGCGCAGACCGCGACTGCTTCCGTACGGCAGCAGTCCATGGTGCAGGGCAAGCGCGCCTGCCGCCACATGCAGCAGCCCGGAAGCCGCATGCGAATGGCCGAAGCGCGATGCAAGCTGCACCGCATCCCGTTCATCCGAACCAAGCAAAAGTCCCGGCTTCGCGGCGCCGCCGCCAGAGGCGGGCAGCACCGCATAGACCGTATTGCAGTCGCGCCGGGCATCAGCAAGCCGCTTGACAGCCAGCACGACCGAAGCATCGCCCGGCTGTTGTTTTCCGCTCTCGAGCATGGCCTTCGCTGCGGCCTGGTGCACGCTCTCGCAGCTGAGATCGACCGCTCCGATCAGGGCGGCGTCCAGTTCGCCGCTTCTTAGCGCGCGGGAAGCCAGCTCAAGCGCCGTAATCCCGGACAGCTCTTCGCTGGATATAGTGAAGCCCGGACCGGATATTTTGAGATGCTTGTTAAGCCGGTTGGCCGGCACATTCGGCAGCAGTCCGACGACCGTAGAAGATTCAAGCGGTCCGTAAAAAGCATTTTGCAGGGAGGCGATGTCAGCACCCGACGCCTGAAGCCCGGACAGCGCCGCATACTTGCCGGCCCATTCCCCGATCCGAACCCGTGCGATATGCCGGGCGATCTCGGCATCGCACTGCATGCCGACGTATACGCCGACGCGGTCGCCCGTCAGTCCGCCCGCTTCCGCCGCGGCATCGGCCGCCGTCCGCAGCAGCATCACCTGCTGGGGCAGCGCCTGCTTCAGGTCGACAGGCGGTACCGTAATGTCCTGCATGCTGAGTGCGATCTCGCCAGAGCGGGAAGTGTCCAGTCCCTTTTCCCCGCGATCGCCAGGGTCCGGTCCGAATAAGGCCGCAGCCCATTCCCGGGCTGTCCTGCTGCTGCCGGCGCTTACGCCGATGCCGACGATGGCCAGGTCCGCATCCATGCGGCTTGCCTCTATCGTTTCACGGTCAAGTTCCGTAGCCGCCGCGCTGCCTCCAGGCTCATAACGCTCCACGATCAAGTGCGCATTGTTGCCGCCGAAACCAAAGCCGCTCAGCGCTGCCCGCCGCGGCGCCTCCGGGTGCCAAGTCTCTCCCGGCTGCGGCAGCCGGAAGGGCGTACCCTCCAGCAGCTTAACCGGTCCGTCCGTATGCAAGTGCAGGGTGGCCGGATAGACGCCCTCCTCCATCGCGCGAAGCAGCTTCATCAAGCCCGCCATGCCCGCCGCCGTCACCGGGTGTCCGATATTGCCCTTGATCGAACCGATCGGAACCCCGCTTCGTCCGGCGAATACTTCGCTCATGCTCTGAATCTCCACCGCATCGCCAAGCGGCGTGCCGGTCGCATGGCATTCGATCAGCGATACGTCCTGCGGACGAAGGCCCGACATGGCGTAAGCCTGCCGCATCGCGCGAATTTGACCGTCCCGGGCTGGCGCGAGCATGCCGCCTTGCCCGCCGTCGTTCGACAGGCCGATGCCCCGGATGACGCCGAGAATACGGTCGCCCGCTTGCTCGGCATCGGCCAATCGCTTCAAGGCGACGAAGCCGCTGCCTTCCGATGGTATAAGGCCGTCCGCCTCCGGATGAAAGGGCCTGCTCTGCCCGCTCCGGCTGATCGCCTTCAGCGCGCGAAAGCCCGTATGCAGGAATAGCGCGTCCGTCCCGTTCACGGCGCCGGCGAGCATCAGGTCCGCACTGCCGTCATGCAGCCGGTCGCAAGCGAGCTTGATTGCATAGAGCGATGAAGCGCAAGCGGCATCCAGACAAAACGCGCCGGCGCCCAGACCGAAAGCCTTCGCGAGAAAATGCGCGGGGTAGCCCGACATGAACCGGTTGACCGCGTCCGGCGGCTCGCCGACCTCCCCTGCAAAAAGCTCGCGCGGAACATCCCCTTGCTGCGATTGCAGCCAGACATGCTCCGCATAACGCGACATCGATTCCGTCGGCAGCGAGAGATTGCCGATGACCGCGCCGGTCCGTTTATGTCTGTCGGGGCCGGCCGCCGGATCGGGCAGCGCCTGCGCGGCGGCATGAAGCATCCAGCGGACCATCCGGTCCATCGCGCCGATCTGCGCCGCGTCGACCTGCAAGCCAAGCTGGTCCAACTCCGCCCGGAAGCCCCTGATGTAGCCGCCGCGGGTCGACCACTCGGTCCCGTCCGAGCCGCGCCGGGAGGCTGCGCGAGACAGACGCCACTGGCCTTCTTCAGGCTCCGTCAGCGTCTCCCGCCGCTCGGCAACGATGCGCCATAATTCCTCCGGGTTCTCCGCACCGGGGAACACGCATCCCTGCCCGACGATCGCAATCGGCTCGAATTTCATGCTGCCATCTTCCTCTCACTCATGTGCTTGCTTCTGGCTTGCCACGATATGCATTTCAACGTCCCGAAGCTCGGCTCCCACTTCGCCTTGTTGATTCAACCAAGCCACTTGCGTAACGGTCTTGTATCTCCCCCGCCGCTCGCTCCGGATTCGGCAGACGACAGGTTGATTACTTGGCATGCGCCGGTAAGCCGTATACGACCCGATCTTAGTAGGAAGCGTCGGTTCCCCGAACATTCGGATGCCCCATAGCCGTGCGAGCTGCAAGCCGCCGTCGATCATCGCCGGGTCGATGCCTCCGTCCCGATTCGACCAAGCCGTAGCCGCGTCATGCTCGAATGTGGCTTCCGCACCCTCGCTGCCTGTTAGCGTCAGCTCTCGAATGACCTGGAAGGCCGGGCCGTGAAAAAGCTTGCTGCCATCGTAGGCGTCGGATAGCTGCCAGTCCCAGGCCTCAACTCCTGCTTGGGGAAGCGGCTGTGCCTCCGAGGGGACCGCTTCCCGCGCCATGCCCATTTCGACGTCAGCCGTATAATGAATGCGGCCGTCCTCTCCCCCGAGCTCGAAGCTCAGCCAAGCTTGCGCAATGCCGTCGGTCCGGTCGCTGCACGTCAAGGTCAGCCGCTTGCGTGGGCCGGCCTGTGCCTCGACGACGATCCCTTTCTTCACCGTCAAGTTCGAACACCGCTTGACGTCAAGGTGCGGATACGCGGCCCTGGCGGCGCGCACGAACCAGTCCATGGCCATCGCGGCCGGGACGACGGCGCTGCCGCCGATGCGATGGTCGTTCAGCCATGGCGCGAGCGACGGCTCCGGCAGAAACAGTTCCGCGGTCCATGTTTTTTCCGACGCGCCTTCGATCAAGGTCGGCCTGTCCCCGACGCTTCCGCCGATGACGATCTCCACAAGTCCGCTTGCATCCGCCGTCTCGGCCACGAAAGCGGCGGTTCCTTCTTCCATCGGAATCAGGTTGACGCCGCGCTGTTCAAAATGCTTCTTGAGCAGCGGACTGACCATCCCGCCGTCCCATGGCCCCCAGTTGATCGACTTCACGATGCAGCCGGGGCCGCGCCCGACCGCTTCCGCCTGGGCGCACTTGTTCAGTACCTCGTTCGCCATGGCGTAGTCCGCCTGCCCGGCATTGCCGCTTCGCGCGGATACCGAAGAGAACAGGCAGATCAGCGTGAGCGGATCATCCTCCGTGACGGATAGCAGCGCCCGCAGGCCGCCTACTTTCGTATCGAAAACATAGTCGAATTGCTCGACCGTCTTGTCCGCGATCGCTTTGTCGGCCAGCACGCCTGCGCCATGCACGATGCCGGTAATCGGCCCCCACCCTGCGCGGATCGGCTGCAGTGCATTCCGCAGTGCTTCCGCGTCCTGCACATCGACCGGCACATAGACGACTTCGGAGCCGAGCGCCCTGAGCGTCTGCAGATTGCCGGCAATCTCGCGATTCATTAAAATGCGCTGCACGCGCCGGCCGAGCTCCGCCAAGCCTATGGCGGCGCCCTCCGCCTTCGCCTGTTCGAGCAGCGCGCGCTTCATCCCCGCATCGTCGGCAATTCCGCTGCACACGGCAGGCTCCTCTTCCAGCGGCGTTCTGCCGAGCAGGATGAGGCGCGGGCGCTCAGCTCGTGCCAATGCCGCAATCGCTGCAGCCGTAACGCCTCTCGCCCCGCCGGATACGAGCAGCACGGCACGGTCTTCCGCACCGCCGCCGGTTGCGTCGTTTGCAGGCGCGACCATCGCCGGATCCAGCTCCAGCACCGGCGTCATTCTTCCTCCGCCGCGCTGCAGGCCGACCTCGACTTCGGGTCCACCGGCGGCCAGCTCCTGGAAAATACGCGCTGCCGCCTTCTCCGCCGTGAGCCCTGTCCGGTCGAGATCGAACGCTTTGACGGCAGCCTGCGGCCACTCGCGGGCCGCCGTCTTGACGAGTCCCGTCAAGCCTGCCGTCCACACGTTGCGGGGAGCCGGCGATTCAGCGAGGCCGAACGAGCCTCCGGTGTCCTGCACCGTGACGAAGACGCCGCCCTGCTTGGCCATTTTCGCGGCAACCGTCTTGGCTGCCTCGAATGCGCTGCGGTTGATCGCGAGCGCTTCTTCATCCGTGTTTATCGTCTTTAGCGCACCGAGCCATACGACGGCGTCGGCTTCCGCGGAAACCGCAGTCACCACACGCGCCTGCGCCCCTGCCTCCTGCATGTATCCCGCAAGCGTCCGAGCAATTCCGTTTCCGTCATCCATGATCTCAACGGCCGCGCCGTTCCACAGGCCGGGCATCGCCAAGCCTGCTGCCGGTGCAGGGGCGGCCTTCACCCCGTAACGCGCGACTGCGGGCCGATTGCGATCATGGATAACTACTTTTTTCCCGTAGACTCTCCACCCTTGCCGAGCGCGCGGTTCATATAGTCGACGATCTCGCCAAGCGTATTGAGTGCCGCCAATTCGCCCGGCTGCACGTCAGGCAGCGCCGGCAGCTGCTCCTGCACGGCGGACAAAATCTCGACGCGCTTGATCGAGTCGATCCCGAGTCCGGCTTCAAGCTCGATATCGAAGTCCAGCATTTCGACCGGGTAGCCCGTCTTCTCCGCCACCACCTCGAGCATGACGGAGCGCACGTCGCTTGCCTCAGCTTGCGGAGCTGGAGCTGCCGGAGCTGGCGGCACATAAGCCGGCGGCGCGGCCACTGCCGGAGCCGGCGGCACGTAGGCTGGCGGTGCTGCCACGACCGGCGCCGGCGGCATGTAGGCTGGCGGTGCTGCCACGACCGGCGCTGGCGGCATGTAAGCCGGCGGCGCGGCCACGACCGGTGCCGGCGGTACGTAGGCTGGCGGTGCTGCCACGACCGGCGCTGGCGGCATGTAAGCTGGCGGTGCTGCCGCGATCGGCGCCGGCGGCACGTAGGCTGGAGCCGCCTGTACAGGCACATACGGGCTGGCAGCCGGAACGGTTGTCTGCACGGGAGCGGGAATCGCAGCCGCAGCAGCTGCCTCAGGCATGGCCGCGAAAGCGCCGAACCCGCCGGCAGCCAAAGCGCTCAGTCCGGCCAGCGATACTTCGACCGTGCGCAAGAAAGCGACATGCCCGTCAGCCATCGCGCGTTGATAGGCGGCATGCGCCTCGACCGTCTGGCGCTGCATCTCGGTGATCGCGCCAAGCAGCACGGATTGGATATTGGTCGGGTAAATAGACATTGTAATTTCCTCCTGAGTATCGTGAATGGGGGCTATTGTCGGATGAGAAACAGCTTGCTGTTGATAGGCTTCCGCGCCGAATTCAAAGGCTTGACCGGACGCAGCCGCATGCTGTCCGGCTGCATCGGCGAATATCGGGCTCGGAGCCGCCTGCTCCGGATGCACGATGGCCGTAACCGGTTCAGACGCCGGCAACACTGCAGCAGCAACCGGCGCATCGGCGACCGCCGCATCGGCAGGCAAGCTTGCCTCATTCGGCTTAGGAAGCGCCGGCGTACCGCCTTCGGGCGGATAAGGCCTACCGCTATTGACCCCGCTGATCGGGATCGTGAAGGCCGGCTTGGGACGGCTGCGCGGATCCTCTTCCGGCTTGTAATCGTCCCAGAACGACGCGAGATCGAGCGATACGCCTGCGGCCGCCAGCCGCCCCAGCGCATGCCACAACGCATTGACGCCGTGCTGTCCCTTGCGGTCGGTCGCTACGGCCACAAAGTCCTTGTCCGCAAGGCACTGCTCGACCAGCCCGGTGAGCACGGCGCTCGGCCCGACCTCAATGAACGTACGGACGCCTCGCGCATAGAGCTCTTCTACCGTCTCCGCGAACAGAACGGGCTGCGCGATTTGTTCGGCTAGCCGATCCCGCAGGCCGTCCGGCGATGAAGGAAATGGCTTGGCGTCCGCATTGGACAAGACGACAGCCCCTCCCTCTCCAAGCGGAGCGTTCGCCAAAAACGCGCGGAATTCGGGAACGGAGGAAGCGACGAGCGGCGAATGGAACGCCGTGGACACGGGAAGCCGCTTGAAGAAAATGCCGTCTGCGGACAGCTTCTCCTCCAGGCGGCTCACTTCCCCCGCCTCCCCGGAGACGACGACCTGGCTCGGACTGTTATGGTTCGCGCAGGTGACGGCTATGCCGCTCATCGCAATCTGCTCGCGAACCCGCTCGATGGGGGCGAACACTGCGCTCATCGCGCCGCTTCCGGCAGATGCCGCTGCAGCTGCCGCCATAAGCTCGCCGCGCTTTCTCGCCGCCTGCAGCATATCCTTCTCTTCAAGGATGCCCGCTGCGTACAAGGCGGGAAGCTCGCCGAAGCTGTGGCCCGCGACATACGATGCCTGCACGCCAGCCTTCCGCAGCACTTGCAGGAGCGACAGGCTCATGGCGCCGATCGCCGGCTGCGCCCATTCCGTTGCCTGCAGCCGGCCGCGCTGCGCATCGAGCTCTTCTCTGGCAAAGACGGGCCTCGGATAGACGGTCTCTTGCAGGCTGCCGCTTGCATCCGTCTCCAGATCGGCCGCCCTGTCCCACACGACCCGGGCTTCGTCGAACGCCAGCAGCAGCTCCGCTCCCATGTTCAAATACTGGCTGCCTTGGCCGGGAAACAGCATCGCGACCTCTCCGGGATTCGCGTCATAGGCATAATAGATTCCGACGTTGTCATCGATCCGCCGCTCCGGATGGCCGCGAAGCGCCGCGATCGTCTTCTCGAGCTTCATGCGAAGCCCGCCCAGGTCGGCGGTCACGAGCGCCAGTCTTGCCGGCAGCAACGAATCGTAATCCGATTGCGTCCGACGAGCCAAATATAGAAGCAGTCCGTCATCTTCAGTCAGGCCGGCCAGCATCTCTTCGCATTGCGCTAGCAAGGACGCGGGGCAGCTTGCACTAATAAGCAGCAGCTCGGACGGCATGCTCCGCAGCTTCCACGCTTGACGGCCCGGACCGTTATACTCCTCCAGGGTCACATGAAAATTGCTTCCCCCGAAGCCGAAGGCGCTGACCGACGCCCTTCTCGGATGCGATGCCCCTCTGATCCAGGGCCGGACTTTTGTATTCAAATAAAAGGGACTGCCAGCGATATCCAGGTTCGGATTGGGTCGATCCACCTTGATCGTAGGCGGCAGCACCTTGTGTCGAAGCGCCATGACGGCCTTGAACAAGCCCGCGGCGCCCGCCGTTCCTTTCGTATGGCCGATCTGCGATTTGACGGAACCGAGCGCGCACCATTGCCGGTCTTCTCTTGCGCCGTCGTCGAATACCGAGGCCAGTCCTGCGAACTCCGCCGCATCGCCGGCCTTCGTCCCGGTCCCGTGCGCTTCCATGAGCTCTACGGTAGCCGGCGAATAGCCGGCCATTTCGTAGGCGCGGCGAAGCGCTTTGGCCTGTCCTTTGGAGACGGGCGCGTACACGCTTTTGGACTTGCCGTCGGAAGAAGTGCCGAAGCCCCGCAGCACGGCATAGATTTGATTGCCGTCCCGCTCGGCGTCCTCCAGACGCCGCAGGGCGAACATGCACAGCCCCTCGCCGAGCATCGTGCCGTCGGCCTGATCCGAGAACGGGCGGCAATCGCCTGTCGGCGAGAGCGCCGGCGTCTGGCTGAAGCACATGAACATGAAAATATCGTTCAGCGTATCGACTCCGCCCGTAATAACGAGATCGGACTTTCCGGCCAGCAGCTCCATCGCCCCCATCGAGATCGAGGTAAGGGAGCTGGCGCAGGCCGCATCCACGATGCAGTTCGTGCCGCCGAGGTTAAAATGGTTGGCGATTCTGCCCGCGATGACATTCCCGAGCAGGCCCGGGAAGGAGCTTTCCTTCCAGGGGACGTACTCGGCAGCGATGCGGTCGCTGATCGCCTGCACCTGATCCTCCGGCACGCCGCTTTCCCGCAGCGCCTTGACCCAGACCGGCCGCTGAATGCGGCTGCCGAGCTCGACGGTGAGCTCGGAGGCGGAGGCCGTACCGAGAATGACGCTGATGCGGTCCTTATCGATCGCGCTGAACTGGCCGGAAGCGGCGTCCTCCAGCACGCTTTTAGCCACCATCAGGCCGAGAAGCTGGCTCGTATCGGTAGCGGGAATGTTGCTGGGCGGCATAGAGAATTCCTTGGGATCGAACTGAACCTGCGGAAGGAAGGCGCCGCGCTTGGCATAGGTTTTGTCCGGCGTCATGGGGGTAGGATCGTAATAGTCCTCGATGAGCCAGTGGGTAGGCGGTATATCGGTCATGAGATCCCTGCCCGCCATGATGTCGTTCCAGAATCCCCGGTTGTCGGTCGATCCGGGCAGCAGCGCGCTTACGCCGACAATTGCGATCGCGCCGGATCCTTTTAAATCGTTCACTGGCAATCCTCCTTAATCACGTTCGCGCAAGCATGAAATCACCAGTTCATCGCTGGTCAGTAAAATAGGCTCATCGGGGAATCGGGCCCCCTCCTCCGCGCAGACCGCCATGACGGCGCCGTCCAGGCCGTACAGCCGCATCGGGCGGGGCATGGAAGCCAGCGAGCCTGGATACGCAGGATACGCATGCGCGGAGCGACCTTGCACGACCACGTAAAAATCGCGCAACGGCAGCGACAGGCCAAGCCCTTCCGCTTTCATATAGCTTTCTTTGCAGGTCCACAGCGCATAGAAGCCGCGAAGCCGTTCTGTTTCAGGCAAACTGAACAACAGCTCTTGCTCCCGAGCTGCAAAATATCGGCTTGCAATCGCATTCATATCGATCGGATGAAGCTGCTCGACATCGATGCCGGCCGGCCGTTCATGAACGACACACACGACCCAATTGCCGCTGTGGGACAAATTAAAATGAAAATCCGGCGCTTCCTTTATGTACGGCTTGCCATATTCGTTCCTGGCGAAAACGGCGCTGCGCAGCTGCCTACCTAACCGAGTGCGGAGCAAATCCCGGATCAGCGATTCTGCAAGCAGCTTCCGGTCACGGTCCGCTTGCAGCCGGTAACGGCCGTGCAGAATTCTCGTTTCTTGCGGCAGAACTGACGCGAGACGATCCGCGATCTCGGGCGACAGTGGGCCGGTTATTCGCACCGCGAAGATATCGGGCATGGCCACGCTCCCTCGGCATTTCAAAATAAAGTTTAGTAGTCAGGGGATAAAACACGGTTATACATTTTTCTATTATAAGGGAATAAATCTCCACCGTGAACGAGAACTTGTCGAAAGGATAAGATAATTGTCACTTTGCGTAAGAAAATCTACTCAAAAAGTCGTAATTGTTCCTATAGCCCTTTTAGTTCCTGAAGCGTAATCATGCTTCGTTAGCGCCCAAAGCAGCCGCCGCTATGAAACGGAAAAGCCGCTTCTCCTCCCCGTCCAGGGAAGAGAAGCGGCTTTTCGCCGGCAATACCGGTGGTACTATTGGCTTACCACTTATAAGACTTGCAGCCTTTAGCCTTCAAGGCCAGCTCGGCGGTACTCGGCTTAAAGAGATCGAGAATATTTTTGCCTCTGCCGATTTTATCCGGATTGGCTTTCACCCCCGACTTATACAGCGGGTCGGTCAGGTCCGCTCTAAACGGACCAAAGTCCAGCTTGCCGATGGGCGAGAGTTCCAAGCAGCCGCCTTCCCACCGGTCCTTTAGCTTAAGTCCTGTCGTCAGAGATAGCGGACCTTTGACGATTTTAATGGTCCCCTCAAGCGACAACCCGTCGCTGGTGAGCCCTTCTCTTGGAGCGATATCCATGCTGTTCCCGATGCCAAAGCCTGCCTCCAGACAAGAGGAAAAGCCTTCATCCGTAACGCAGACGCGACCTCCTCCGCCAATTCCATCGTAAGCGGTAGCTCCGATGCAAAACGTTCCGCACGGATCGCGGTACTGCACGGGATTATTGTTAACATAAGCATACAGATTCGCCTGGCCGCTCTCGAACAGGATCGGATCGCGCGCCGTCCACCTGCCCGACAGCGTATCCAGGTCCCGCGCGCCGAACCTCACCAGTCCCGTTCCCCGGTCCTCCAGTCCTCCCGCATACCCGATCGGCAGGGCGAATCCCGGATTCGAATCCGACAACAAAGCTCCGTAGCTGTCATACTTCAGCCGCTTGATTACCTTCCCCTGACCGTCCAGCACCTGCTGCGGCGTCCCTACGCCATCCGTGATCACATAATAGCGGACGTTGTTCCGCTCCAGTCCGAGCAGCAGGCCGTCCTGATCGTACAGGTAATTCGTCAACTCCCCGTTTTCATTCACGGTGCTGGTCACCAACTGCAGCGAAGTCGGCTCTCCGTAAAAATACTGAATCGAATGTCCGGCTCCGTCCTCGCGGTACGTTTGTCTGCCCAGCGCGTCGTACGCATAGTTGTAAGTCACGCCGCTTACCGTCGCAGTCAGCAGCTCCCCGCGGGCGCCATACTTGAACGTATCCCCGCCGCGCTGGCGAAGATAGCCGTCTTCGTCGAAGCTGTACGCCATTGCGCCCACAGCCGTCAGTATATCGTACGGACCGTAGCTGCTCGTCGTCCGCTCCGCCCCCGTTACCTCCTGGGCGATCCGGTTTTTGTTCGCATCGTATTCATACGATTCCACGGTCACGCCTCCCGGACCGCTGCGCTGCGCATTCGTCAGCTGCCCGTCAAGATCGAAGGTATAAACGGTCGTCTCCGTTCCTTCCGGCGTCGTCACCGTCAAGCTCGCGACATTGCCGCTCAGGTCGTATACAGGCCGTGTACGATAGACTTCCCGCCCGCCCAGCGTATAGACCCGCTCCTTCTGACGGCCCAGCTCGTCGTAGGTCTGCGTCACCTGCAGCTTGCCGTCATTCATCCCCGCTACGCTTCCGTTCGGACCGCTGCGATCGAATGCGAACGGTCCGTACTTGATCAGCCGGTTAGCGGCATCCCTGCGCAGATCGGTCGTCACGTTAGCAGTCTGCGACACGCCGTAGACCATTCTGGTGACAGAGGTCTGGATTCTGGTCAGATTGGCCAATACGTCGTACGAATAGTCGTAAACGCCTTTGGCCTTACCCATGATCGTCTGCTTGCTCACCACATCGCCGACATACGCGTACTCATTGATTTGCGGCAGCGATCCGGGGGTCAGACCGACGCTATCCAGCTTCTTCGCCCGATCCGTGTTGTCGGCGTATTCGAACGTGCGGCGGATATCCGCATCGTTCATGCCGGTGATCCGCTTGCCGCCTGCCGCATCGTAGATATAGTCGATCTGACGGCCGCTGCGCATCGTCGACTTCTCCAATACGCCTCCGGCTCCATGCGTCAGACTGATCCAGTCGGGCACCTCTGCGGACGCAACCCCGTCAAACTGGCCCAGCTCATTGTAGCTTTGCAGGTAAGATGTGCCGTTCGGCATCGTCAGACCGGTCAGCTGACCCAGCTCGTCATACGAGCTGCCGTATACTTTGCCGCCCGGCGTCGTGGAGGAGATCAACCGGTCGGCTTCGTCATAAGCGAACGACCTTGTCCGTCCTGCCGCATCCTCCAGCGCCGTGAGCCGGTTCCGCTCGTCATACGTATACTTGGCCAGCTGTTCTCCTTGCGTTGCCACGGAGAGCCTTCCCTTCGCATCGTACGCATACACGATCGGCGCAAGCTGCTGTCCCGGCCATTCCACCTGTACAATCCGGCCGTCTCCATTGTAGGTGAATACCTGCTTCAACCCGTCGGGCCCCGTCTCGGTCCATTGCCGTGTCGCCGCTTCGTACTTTGCCTCGGTTACGGCCGTCCCCGTTTTGTTCGTATGCGTCAACGATTTTAAACTGCCGTCCTCATTCCACTCCACCGCGCGGGATTCGTTGAAGGTCGCCTTCTTCCCGTCAGGCTGTGTAAGCGTCGCTTCCTTCATGACCGGCACATCCATATCCCAGCGCGGATCGCCCGTCATCGTCTTCGTCATGACGCTGCCGTCCGGAAGTTCGATCCGTTCGCTGCCAGGACGCACCGTGGCCACCAGACGTGCGCCGTCTGGATCGGTGGCCGTGCGCTGTACGCCGCCTTCGATCCGTTTCGTCTCGTACACGGTCGAACGACCCTCCGCATCCGTAAAGATGACGGTCGTCCCGTCGTCCGTGTCCGCGCGGCTCAGCGTCTGCACGCCTCCCGCGCCGTTCTCGGCACGAATCAGCAGTCCGTCTTCGTCATAAGCGTAGCTGCTGGTCTGTTCCAGCGGATTGACGAAGGTTTGCAGCAGTCCGCCGGCATCGTACGTCATCCGGTATGTCTCGCCGGCGGGACTCGTCACCGCAATCAGACGGCCCAGCGCATCCGTCGTCAGCTCCGTCCGTTGTCCGCCGGCTCCGATGATCGCCACCGGCTTGCCGGCGTCATCCCGCTCGATCGACATCTCATTGCCGCTCCGGTCGGTAATTCGTACCAGACGGCCTTCTTCGTCATAATCCAGCTTATTCAACACAGCATCTGTCAAGGCATCCGTCGTCTCGGCATGCATGCTGTCCTCGGCCTTGAACCGGTAGACAACCTGGCCGCCTTCATCGGGCGCCTCAAGCAGGCGTTGAGTTTCGCTCACCAGAAAATTGTGGGTCTGATTTTGATTGTCCATCACCGTAACAATATAGCCGCCGTCAGCGGTAACGGCCATCAGGTTGAACTTCTGCGTCGCCTGTTCCATGACCCACGACGGAGTCTCAAGCTTCTCCAGAAGTCCGTCTTGTGCAACACGGTAAACATCCTTGCCTCCTGCCCTGAAATAGAGCCGGTCACGCGCGTCCAGGAAAAGCCTGCTTAGTCCGCCGACATAGTAATCCGAAAGGAAGAAAAACTGGGCTTCCGTCGCTTTCATACCATGAGCGGCCGGCTTGCTCCCAGGCTCATCGAGCAGCACGCCCGCCACCCGGGACAAGGTGCCGTCGGGACTTAGCTTGCGTATCCGTGTGTAAGAGCGATAGTCGCCGGACAACGTAGCCGCAGTCGTATCGGTCATATACAGAGAGCCGTCGCTTCCTATCCTGATCTGCTCCACCGCGCCGATTCCCGCCTTGTCGCCGGGACCGCTATCCTTGCCTTTCGCCATATGATCCCCAAGCGTCTGAAGGATGCCGTCCGGACCGATCTTGTACAGAGTGGTCCGGTACGGAACCAGATTTTGGTCGCCTGGGCGAGTCGGGTAAGATGTAAAGTAGACTGAGCCGTCCATACTTGCAGCCAGCTCGAAGAGGCCTGGCAGCGCTACGTTCTTGGCATCCTCTCCATCCGGCAGCGAGGTTGTAGGGCCTCTTCTGCCCGTGCCTGCAATCAGCTCCCAATCGGTCTGCCCCTTCGATTTGCGAAGCAGCTGGTTTTTGTCGCTATCGTAGCTATAGATCGTCCCTTGTGCGTCAACCGCAATTTTGCTCCCGTTGGACAGCGGAACGTCCGCCACCTTGACGACTTTCCCTTTCGGATCGAGACCTACAATCACCCTGCTCCGCTTGGAGAAATCGACTGCGGAATAATAGATCCACCCGTCCATGCCGGTTGTCATCGTACTGTAGTCGATGTTATATCCTTCGAACGAGAAGTCCACTTCGCCCCGCAGCGACCTGGTTTTGGTCTGCGTCGTGCCGTCTCCCAGCAGCAGCCTTTTCGTGCCTTCATCGTAGATATGATGCGGGTCAAGGCTCCAGCCTGCAACGCCGGCGTCTGCGTACGGGTTGCGCGGGCTCTCCAGCGCTCCGTGCCATTCCTGGCCTACACTGACTTCAGAGGTTTCCCTCATTCCCGTGAATACGGCGGATGGGGCAGCCGAAATACGGCCGAAGCTGCGCTCGAATTCGCCGGATGACGGATAATACTGGGCCTTATACACATAATCGACGCGGACTGTGTAAGGATGAGAGCCGGTCAGCTCTCGGCCGTAAGCGTCCTTGCCGTCCCACTCGAACGTAAACGTCTTGTTCTGTGTCGGTGCAAAGCTCGCCCGGTATAGTTTGCCTCCGATCTGGATGCTCACGTTCATCCTCCGCAGCGAATCCGGCAGCGGCTTGCCGTCGCTCACCGGAATCTCCAGCGTCGACTTCGCCTTGTAGCCTTCCTCCCGCTCGCTCGTGTAGTTCAGCATGTATGGTGTTCCTGCGATCGGGATCTGCTGCCCCAGCGTCTGGTTCTGGCAGCCGATGATCGAGCCCTTCTTCTTGCACGGATCGTCTTCCTTTTTCCGTTTTTCCCGCGGCTCCTGATCCGGCGGCGACTCGGCGTCCCCCGGAGGCCCGAACGGCCAGTTGTGGTCGTAAGGCGTGAAGTGCGTGATCGGCACCCGCCACAGCGTCTTCCCCGGTTCGTACAGCTCCGCCAGCTTCCGCTGCTCCTCCTCCGTAACGTTCAGCTTCGCCAACTGCTCCGCGCTGTCCGCCGTTCCGTCTCCGTCCGCATCGATCGCGGCCAGGCCGTTCTTCACCGAGACAATCTCGATCACCTTGCCGTTCGGCGCCGCGATCCATCGCCCTTTCTCCCGGTCATAGAAGGCATTCGGCACCGCTTCCCCGACCGGGAAGCCGATGAAATTGTCCAGGTAGTGGTACACCTCCCGGTCGAAGGTCACCTCCGTCGCTCCGGCCTGCACCGCTTCGTCCGCCGACAGCTCCACCGCATACGTATATGCCACGTACGGCGGCAGCTCGCCCGGCATCGCCTTCGGCCCTTCCGGCCCTGCCGTATACTCCGTCGAGCGGAAGTTGATGCTCGGCAGCGGCTGCTCGGTCCCGTCCGGCAGCCTCATCGTCGCCTTTGTCCCCGCCGGGAACAGCACCGTCGACTGACGGGTTCCGTCCTCATCCGTTACCGGCGTACCTTGCGCTGCCTGGATTTCCGTGCTGTCCTCCAACTGCACCTGCGTCACCTTGCTGTCGTACGCCGTCAGCACGACATCTTCCAGATGCTCGTAGTCTCCCGGCGTCGCCTGCTTTTTCCGCTGCACGGTCATATACCCGTCCTTTTCGTATTGCAGCGTCCAAATGCCGTCGCCGTTCACGGCCAGGTCGAACATCCCGTCCGCCCGGCTCAGCGTCTGCCCCCATTCCGGATGATCCAGCACCGTGATGCGTACGCCGCCGACCGGCGCCTGGGCCGTATCCAGCACGCGACCTCTCAGCACGCCTGCGCGCTCCGCTTCGATCGCGCCCGGCTGCACGCCCGTCTGGATCGGGTTCGCTCCCGTGTACAGGAAGTCCGTCATCTCCTGGAAGCTCGCTTGGCCCGAGGCCGGCAGCTCCGACGCTACGCTGCCCGGATCGGGCGGCAGGTTGCCCCCGCCTCCGCCGGTCGGCGTCGCTTGCACCGCGCTTGATTTGGCCGACTCGTTGCCGCTCTCGTCATAGGCCGCGACGGCCAGCTCATAGGCGATGCCGCCCGTCAGACCGGTCGCCGTGTAAGAAGTGGTTTTTCCGGCCTCCAGCGCCGCTCCCCAAGAGCTTGCCCCTGCCGCCCGGACGTACACCCGGTAGCCGGCCAGATCGGTCTCCTCGTTCGCCGTCCAGTTCAGCGCGATCCTGCCGTCTCCCGCAACGGCAGCCAGCCCGGCAGGCACGGCCGGCGGCGTCGTGTCCGGCTGCTCTTCTTCAAGCGGCGTCGCGCTGACGATCGCCGACATGTGAGAACTGTTGCCGCTCGTGTCGTACGCCGCGATGGCGAACTCGTACGTCCGGTCATGCCAGACGTCGAGCACCGTATATGTCGTCTCCAAACCGACGTCGACGCCTCCGTTCCAGGTCTGGCTCCCCTCCACGCGGCTGTAGATCCGATAGCTGTCCAGATCCGCCTCCGTGTTCGCCGACCAGCTCAGCTGAATTTTCCGAACGCCAGGCTCCGCCTTCAGGCCGCTTGGCACGGCCGGGGGTTCCCTATCGGGCGTCTGGTCGTTCCGCGGCGTCTCGCGTCTTATCTGGGACTTGGACGACTCGTTGCCGCTCGCATCATAGGCGCTCACGGCAAAATCATACGTAGTTCCGTTCGTCAGTCCGGTAATCGAATATCCGCTCTCGCGTCCGGGTTTGTCGGATTCGCTCCATGCCGCACCATCGGACACGCGCCAGTAGATCCGGTAGCCGGCCTGATCGTCCTCTGAGCTCGGATCCCAGGTCAGGATGACCTTCCCGTCTCCGGACTCCGTTCTCAGTCCGCCCGGTACCGCGGGCGGCGTCACGTCCGGCGGCGGACCGCCCGCTTCAGGCTTCGCCCGGACAATCTCCGACTTTGCGGACGCATTGCCGTTCTTGTCGTAGGCCGCTACCGCGAAACCGTAGGCCTTGCCGTTCGTCAGACCGCTCACCGCATACGATACGGACAAGCCCGCATCGGCTTCGATGCTCCACGTCTCTGTGCCTTCTTCGCGCCCATAGATCCGATAGCCCGCCAAGTCGCTCTCGGCGTTCGCCGTCCAGGCCAAGGCGACCTGCCCGTCTCCGGGCTCCGCTCTCAGTCCGCCCGGTACAGCCGGCGGCGTCCGATCCGGCGTTTGCGAGCCTCCGTCTCCCGTGCCTCCGCCGCCGCTGGAGCCAAGCACCCTTCCGTCCAGGCGGAGCGCGCCCAGATCCAACTTGGCTCCGGCCCTGGGGGCCGTGTATGCCCCCGGCGCCTCCGTACGGACACATTTGCAGCTCTCCGACTTCGCCGCTTCGCTGTCCAGTAAACCGAGCGCCAGCTTCGCCTGCTCCGTCTGCAGCAGCTCCGGCTCGGTCGTCCCCGCCTTCGCAGCCGCCGCACGGATGCTCTCATCCGCGATGTACGACAGCCGGTATGTACGCTCCGGTTCGACATATGCGGTGAAGGAACCGTCGGCTTTCGTTATCGCATAATAAGTCGGATTCGTCGTAAACGCCAGCACGACGCCGTCCGCCGGCTTGCCGTCGTCTCCCGTCAGCTTGCCCTCCAGCACGGCCGCCTGGCCTACGGTCAAATCATAGGCCGTCGTACCGGGAGTCCAATCCACGCTCCGGAAGCCGGCGACGCCGTCGCCTGTCGCATAGATATCGTATGCCCCGCTTTTCCACTCTCCGGGCAGGGTATAGCTGCCCTGAGCGTCGGTCCGTCCTGCAGCGAGCTGGGCCCGCTTGCCCTTCGCGTGAACGCGAACGAGCGTATGGGCCATCGGCTGCCCATCCGCCGACTTGACCGCAACTGTCAGCGAAGCCGCCTTATCCGGACCTTTCAGCAGCTTCCAGGTGCGATGGAGCGCCACCGCCGCTTCCGCGCGGGTCAGACGCTTCTCGCCCCGGAACGCGCCATCTTCATAGCCTTGCAGAATGCCTGCCTCATGAAGTGCCGAGACAGACGGAGCCGCCCAGATCGGAATCCGGCTGCTGTCGGTGAATTCAGCCTCTCGCTCCGCCTTCCGGCCGATCAGCCGTCCCAGCATGACAGCCGTTTCCTGGCGGTTCAAGAGCGCCTGTGGACGGAATGCGCCATTCGCATCCCCTTCCACCAGTCCCAGCTGAACCGCCTTGTTCACTTCCTCCGCATACCATTGATCCTTGACATCCGTGAAAACCACTTCCCGCGTTTGAATGTTCCCAACCTGCGGCAGCTTGGCAGCCAGCCGGTTCAGCATCACAGTGAATTCCGCCCGGGTTACAGCCCTGTCCGGCCGGAAGGTTCCGTCTTCATAGCCGCTCAGGATGCCCTCGTCCGCCAGCTCCGTAACTTCGTCCGAAGCCCATGCGGGCAATCTGTCTTTCCATCCCGCGGCACCGCTACTTACGCTTTCCCCGTTCCCCGATAAAGGTTCAGGGTCCGCAGCTCCCGCCGGAACCAGCGGCTGTACGGCAAGCACTGCTGCCAAGAGCAGCGGCATACTCCGTTTAATCAGCTTTCTGAACATCATTTTTGCCTCCTCATCACCATTGTTTGCCATATTATAGCGATCGCCCAAGCCTGCGCGTAAGTATCGATCCAACTAGATCCGTCACTAAAAATGTCACCGGATGTTGTCACCCCCTATGACAACTGGCATCATATGAGCGTGCAGCTGTCACAGCCTCCGAGCTTAAAATGCAAAAAGCCTCGATCTTTGGCGATCGAGGCCGGTTGTGCCCAAGGCTGGGTTTTTCGCGTGCGGGTCATCTATTCTCGTGTATGCTTAACCTCAAAATACCGCGCTTGATACCGATTCGGCAGATGAACGGTCAGGGCGCCGCTGGAGGCGTCGTAGTACGTTCTCGCATCCGCGTCGTCGCTTGGATACAACTGCCGCACCTCCGCCTGCTTGCCTGCGAAATAACGCCCCAGCGGCAGCTCCTGATAAGCCTCCGGGCTATCCAGCCGCCATACCGACAGGAGCATCCGGCTTCCGTCCGGGGAAACCAGGCCGACGCTTGTCCATCTTCCTTCGTCGCCGTAAGTGTTCATGCCGATGGGCCAATACGGATGCGCGGTGCGCGTGAACGAGCGCTCCTGCTTGTACAAGGCGACGGCTTCTTGAATCAGCGCGCGATTCCGAGCGTCGGCTCGATCCAGGTGGCCGGACAGGTACAGATTGCCGCTCATGCCGTTCACCATATTGAATATCGTCTGTTCGCCGTCGGCCATCGACTGCAGGTATGCCTCGTCGCTTAGCATGCTCGGTTCGCGTCCGATATGGGGGAACGCCAGCGGATACGGGTAAGCCCAGATGCCTGCTTGCTCCGGCAAGATAGAAGCGAGCGAGCCGACAGCGATGGACGGATATTTCCGGTAATCCTCCTGGTCGCTCGTGCTTTGCACATGGAAACGGGCTAGCGCCCCGTAGTCTTGCCGCATCGCGCCCGAACCGCAGTTTTCCAAAATGAGCTTCGGATACCTGGCGCGAACTTCGTCGATGAATCCGTAGAAGGCGCGCGTATGTTCCAATAAGCCGTGCGCGGCGGAGCCTTCGGCCGTATCCGCGCCGTTCCCCAAATCCGCGTTGTAATCGTTCTTGATGTAGCCGAAGCCCATCCCATGCAAGCGCTCGATGACCTCGAACATATACGCGGCCACTTCCGGATGGCGGAAATCGAGAAAGTAGCGGGCGCCGCCGCCGACCCGGGCGCCGTTCCGGCATAGAAACCAGGCGTCCGGATTTTTGCTCAGCGCGGCACCCTCCCCGCAAACTTCCATCTCCAGCCAGATGCCGGGAATCAGACCCTTGCTCCGAATGTGCGAAGCGAGACCTTGCAGCCCGAGCTCGTTAAACCGGTCGTCGCTCGGCTGCCAATCCCCAAGTCCGAATCCCCACGAAGCGCCGCGCTTGCCGAACCAGCCCGCATCGATGCAGAATACGTCGGCGCCGCTCTCCGCGGCGGCGTCGATCAGGGGCAGCTCCTTCTCGATCGTCGGATCTCCCCAGAGCGTATTCATGTAGTCGTTGTAAACCACCGGTCTTTCCCCGTCCCAAGCATCCGAAGGCTTCAAGCTGGACCGCCTGTATGCCGTCAGTTCGCGAATCGCATCCTGGAAGTCGCCTTTGCAGCAGCCGATCGCCGCCGGTACGGAGCTAAAGCTTTCGCCCGGCCGCAAACGGTGCGTCCATGCGCCTCCGAACCTTTCGCTCGCGCCGTCCGCTTGGATATAGACGCCTCCGGCTTCCGTCGTGCCGTGATGGCCGATCTCCAAATGCCAGATGCTCGATGTTTCGATCTGCGCATACCAGCATTCGCGCGTTTCCATATCCTCGACGAGCGTCATCGGCAAGTGACGGCTCGTGCTCCAGCTGCCCGTGGAGCCGAAATGGATCGACGAGCCGGTCGGATGCGTCGAGGTCGGATATAACCCCAGCTCCTCCAACGTTCCGCTTCTCCATTGCCCCTCGCCGTTCCACGTTTGCAGCGCGTAATGTACCTTCAGCTTCTTCCTGTCGAACCAGGGACGGATGCCGCCGCCGCCGATTCCGGGCAAACAAGCAGAAGATAAATGCGTAAGTACGACCGCCTCTTCCCCGTTGTTGCGAACGGTCGTAATCACGCGCAGTACCGATGCACGCGGAATCCGTTCCATTTCGACCGTAGCCGTTAAGCGCAAGGCCTCATGAAAATACTCGAAAGTAATCAAACGTTCCGTCGCCTCGTGCCGAACGAGCTTCATTTGCGCGGGCAATTCGGAGGATCCGGAGAGCACGCCTTCCATAAACCCATAGGGAATACCGGCGACTGCCAGTTGGAAGCCGGGATGGCGCGGAGGCGCGTCCGAATTCCGATCCTCCGCATAATAAGCAATGGGCCATAAATCGCCGTTGCGATCTCCGTATTGCAGCTTGATTTGCTGGTGCTCGATTCGCATTCTCCATGCTCCCCTCTCACGCATACGATCGTTCTAGCCTTTTACGCTTCCCATGACCAATCCCTTGATGAAGAAACGCTGCAGGAACGGGTACGCCGCAAGCACCGGCAATGCGGAAATGAAGATCTGCGCAGCCTTCTGCGTTTGATCGTTGACGGTCTCCAGAAGCTTTAGCTTATCCGGCGTCAACGAATTCAGGTCCACCTGCAACAAGGAGGTCTGCAAGTAGGAAGCGAGCGGATAACGATCCGGAGAACTCATATAGATGATACCGTCGAACCAGGAATTCCAATGGCCGACGATCGTGAATAACGCGACGGTCGCAAGGCCCGGCAAAGATAACGGTAAATAGATGCTCCCCAAAATTCGCCAGTGGCCCGCGCCGTCCAAGAAGGCGGACTCTTCCAGCTCCTTGGGCATCCCCCTGAAAAAGTTCAGCAAGAGAATCACGTTGAAGACCGGGACCGCTCCGGGAAGGACGAGCGCCCAGATCGAATCGAGAATGCCGAAGTTGCGGATCGTCATGTAGGTCGGTATCAAGCCGCCGTTGAACAGGATCGTAAAGACGAAATACCAGGCGAACAACGTTCGATGCCTAAACGATGCCGCATCCTTGGAGAGCGGGTACGCGACCAGACAAGTCAGGATCAGATTCACCGCCAAACCTAGAAAGACTCGTTCCAGCGAAACGCCGAAAGAATGCACGAACACCGGCTTGGCAAGCACGAAACGATAGGAATCGATATTGAATCCGATCGGCCAGATGCCGACGCTCCCTGCCGACGCCGCAGGGCTCGCGCTTAAGGAAACCGCGAGAATATGAATCACCGGCGTCACGCAAAGCAGGGAGACAAGCGTCAGAAGAACGACGTTTAATGCGATAAACGCTTTCCGACTTTTCGATAACATCAGCATAGGTGTTCCTCCGCTTAGAAAATTCTGTAGTTGGCCAACCGATAGGCGCACCAGTAACCGGCAGAGATGACGACGATCGACACGGCCGATTTAAACACGCCGATGGCCGTCGCTACGCCGAATTGCGCATCCTGCATCCCTATGCGATAGATCATCGTGTCCAGAATATCTCCAGACTGGAATACGCTAGGGCTATATAAGTTAAACACTTGATCGAAACCCGCGTTTAAAATATTTCCGATGCTGAGCGTTGCCATCAAAACGATAATCGGAGCCATTCCGGGCAGCGTCACGTGCAGGGTCTGCTTCCATCGGTTCGCCCCGTCCACGTAGGCGGCCTCGTACAAAGTCGGATTAATCGCCGTTAAAGCCGCCAGATAAACGATCGTATTGAAGCCGAATTCCTTCCAGACATCCGATGTGACGAGCACCGTTCGAAACCAATGATTATCCCCGAGAAAAAAGACGGGTTTGACGGAAAAAAATCCGAGCACATGGTTCAAGATTCCGTGAGACGGCGAAAGAATATCGACTAAAATGCCTCCGAGGATGACCCAGGACAGAAAATGAGGCAAATAAATCAGGGTTTGAACCGTTTTTTTGAATTTTTGCGAGACGACTTCGTTTAACAGCAATGCCACGACGATCGGTACGATCATATTGGCGACGATCTTGAACAAAGCGATGATGACCGTATTCCAAAGCACTTGCCGGGTATCCGGCATATCCAGCACGTAACGGAAGTTGTCCCAACCGATCCACCGGGAATGCCGAATGCCGAACGCCGGATAATACTTCTGAAAAGCGATGACGACGCCGAACATGGGGATGTAGCTAAAAATGAAAACGAGCAGCACGCCCGGCAACAACATCGTATATAACGGCCTCTGTCTTTTGAATATCGAGCTTCTCATCCTTCGAAATCCTCTCCGTATGACTGGATTAGAAAGGGGGTAGATGCCGGCCATCTCCCCCCTCCGCCCATCTTATTGCACCGACTTCTTCCAATCGGCGATTTCGCTCGTGATTTGATCCCCGCCAAGCTTCTTCCAATCGGCCACGAATCGATCGAAGTCGTCCAATGGGACCGCGCCCATAATGATTTTCGTGAATTCTTCCAATTCCATCTTTCTCAAGGTGCCCCACTTGTCCGTCATCGTCGGCGTCGTACCGCCGAAAAATTCCGTCGGTTTATACAAGTTGTTTTCCAGGTAGTACGCATCGATGCCCCACGTCGGATCTTGCAGGCCGAAGATCATGGACCAGACCCACTGGGATTTATCTCCACCGTCGTACTTGACGATGTTTTCGTAGATCGTTTTCTGACCTGCGTCGAGCGCAGACGGGTCCTTGTTCGTAAGGGCTTGATTGACCGCTTTGAGCGTCTTGTAGTTCTGGTCCATCGAACCCGCCTTAATAACCGCATCCTGGAAGTAGTGCGAGGTATCGTCCTGATATTTTGGTTTTTCAGTCGCCGCGCTGGCTCCATACAGCTTTTCCGTAAAGAAATTCAAAAGCTTCACGGCCGCTTCCGGATGCTTGTAGCCTTTGCGAACCACGTAAAACGATTGGGTGCTAAAGTCCACGCCCGGATGTCCCGGTTGCCCATCGGCCGTCGGGATGGCGAACGGTTTCCATTCTGCGTCCGGCTGGCTTTTCATCAGGTCCATCATCGTAAACACGCCTGCCATGTTTGAATAGAAGAGCCCGACTTTGCCGGCCGTCAGATCCTCGTTGGCTTTGCCGAAATCCTTGACGCCGAATTCTTGATCGATCGAACCGGCTTTATACATTTCCGCCAGCGTACCGAGTACCGATTTCATCTCCGGTTGAACGCTGCCGTATACGACGTTGTTCGAAGCGTCCTTCACCCAAATACCGGGGTAGGCGCCATAACCGTTCGCCAAACCGTCTATGCCGAAGTGAGCCGCCAACGACTTGTTCAAGCCGAATCCAAACGTGTCCGCGCTCCCGTTGCCGTCGGGATCCTGGTGCGCGAAGGCATCCGCGATTCGAAGGACGTCGTCGGTCGTCTTCGGTTCGGGCAAATTCAGCTTTTTCAACCAATCCATGCGTACGTACAGCATCATCAGATTGTCGATGTCGCCCAGGGTGTATGGGAGCGCATACAATTTGCCGTCGAAGGAAGAGGCGTTCAACGCAATTCCGTTCTGTTGTTCCATCGTCTGTTTGGTCACGTCGCTGGCGTACTGGTCGTATACGGCGCTCAAATCCTCGATTTGCCCCGCATCCACGAGTTGTTTCAGCTGCGAGCTGTTGACCAGCGCCAGATCCGGCAAATCTCCGGAGGCGATCGTAATGTTCATTTTTTGCGCGAACGGCGAACTGGAGATGTCCCCGCCTTCCGCGACCCACTTGTAGCTCACTTTGATGCCAAGCTCGTTTTCATAGCCGCGCGTCCAGTTGTTCATTTCACGCGTGTCGCCATCCACTCGCTTCAGGCCGTTTTGATCGTCGCCTGCGGCCGTCAAGGTGATCGGCGGATCGTATTTGCCAAGCGGATCCGCTTTCGCCGCAGGCGATGTTGCAGCTTCCGATGCAGCGGAGCCGGCCGTCGCGGACGGCGCCGCGTTGTCGTTCGATTTGGATCCGGCGCTGCAAGCGGACAAGGCAAGCATCGATCCGATCAGCACGAATGGAATGAGGCGATTCTTTGCTTTTTGCTTCATTTTTTGTTCCCCCACTGAGAGTTTGAGTTGCTCTTGCATTCCGATTATAAGCGCACAGACGAAACGCAAACTATTGCACAATCTCATTTCCGAATGAAACTTTTCTGCGGAACGAACCTTTCTCAAGATGGCGATTTCCGCTCTCGGAACTCGCTCGGCGTCAACCCCATCGCCTTTTTGAATATCCGGTGAAAATATTGTTCCGAATTGAAGCCCGTCGCTTTAGCGACGACTTGCACGGTCCATTCCCCTCGTCCGAGCAAGTCCGTCGCTTTGGCAATCCGCTCTTCATTGACGTATTCGACGATTCCTTTGCCTAACTCGGACCTGAAAATTTTGGACAAATAATTAGGCGAATAGCCGAATACTTCGCTTAGCTTGGTCAGGGACAGATCGCCGGCAATGTTGCGTTCCACGTATCGAACGATATCCTTGGTCAAATCGGCGCCTCCTGTCCAGACGGATTCGCGATGTTCAAAAAAGCGGTTGGCGACTTCCGCAATGCAGGCAAAACGTTCCGGCCATCCGAGGAATTGGTCGTATTTCGCGAGCATGCCGAGATCGATTTTTTTGGATAGCTCCAAATACAGGCCGTAGTGGTTGATCTCCGTCAACAGCATGGTCGCTAACCGGTAATAGATTTCGATTCGCGTGTTTTCGGATAGCAAGGGCAGCTTCTCGTATATCTTCATGAACTCTCCCAACTGCCGGAAGTATTCATATCGCTGCCCGTTCTCCAGATACAAGGAGAGATGCTTGAATAGCCCGAATTCGGACTTCATCCGATAGTCGTCGTCGGCTTCCGGCCGCCATAGGCCGTCTTCTGCAGCGTGATCGATCCATATTTGCCCTTTTGCCGATCCGTAAGCGGATTGCAACAAGAGCTTTAGTCTTTCAAAAACGACGGGCATCTGCTCCCAATGCACCGTTTCGTCGGAGAGCGCGAAAGTTACCGTATGTTCGATCCATCGCTCGCAATCTTTCTGAATCAACTCGAACGTCCCTTGGACATACGTGGCCGGCTTCAAGGTGGAAAGGGTCGTACGCTCGCCGGGTTGGAGCATCCACAGCACCGTATCCCCGTCCAACGAAACGGACAGGATGGGAAACGATTCGCCGAGATGTTCTTCCGCGATGTTCTGCAAAGCGTAGACGATCAGAGCTCGGTCCCGCGCGAAATAACCGGGATTCCAGGAATCGATTTTGCCAAGCGCAAGGAGGATCGGCTTGTCCGGGTCGATGCGAATGCCAAGTTCCGCGAATTTCTCCGCCCGCTTCCTGCATGCCGACGGATCCCCCTTGAGCAGCAGCTGCACATATTCTCTGCGGATGACGGGGAGCGTGGAATGGAGCTGCCTTTTCGCTTTTTCCATCGCTTCTTCCATCGAGGATTGTTGCTCCAGCGATTTGACGGCTTTGTCTACGGCGCCCAGAATGGCTTCGTCGCCCTCGGTCTTCAGAATATAATCGACGCCCCCGCCGCGCATGGCTTCCTGAATATAACGGAAGTCGCTGAATCCGCTCAGGAATATCATTTTGCATGTCGGCCATCTGGCGAGAATTTGCTTCTGAAGTTCGATGCCCGTCATCACGGGCATCATCATATCCGACAGAACGATATCGACGCGAATGCCGTCTAGAATGGTCAAGGCATCTTCGGCGCTGTCCGCAACATAAACCTCGAATCCGCCTTGCCCCCTGAACAATTCGGCCAGCCATTCTACGATAAACGTCTCGTCATCCACAATGAGCAGTTTAATCATCTTTTGTTTCCTCCCCGAGCGGAATGAGAATATCCACCTGCAAGCCGCCAAGCTCGCTTCTCGATAACCTTAATCCGCCTTCGCCTCGAAATTTCAATATCAGCCTTCGATGTACGTTGAGCAGCGCGGTCGTTTCGACGCTATTGCCGGAAAAGGCAAGGCGCCTTTGAAGACGCGTCAATTCGTCTTCATCGATCAAGCCGTTGTCCATCACGGACATGACGACTTTTCCGTCCTCCGCTCCGAAATGAATCGCCAGTTTCCAGTCCCTGTTTTTGTTCCGGAAACCATGCTGAAAAGCGTTCTCGATGATCGGCTGAACGATCATTCGAGGCACGACGGCATTTTTGTGCGTATCGGCCAGTTCGTCCACCTGAATCTGCAATTTGCCCGAAAATCGAATCATTTGAATTTCAGCGTAGGCAAGCGCGTGGTTCAATTCCGATTCCAGCGTCTCTTCATCCGAATCGTTCCGGGTGATATAGCGGAAATATTGACTTAACAATCTGCTGATCACCGCTGTTTTGTCGGTATTGCCTGCTTCGGCCATCCGTTGCAGGATAAAGAAGCTGTTATACAGGAAATGAGGATTGATCTGCGATTGCAACTGCTTCAGCTCTGATTGCTGGGTCCGCATCTTCTGCTCGTAGTTCTCATGAATCAATGCCGAAACCTGGACGACCATCCGATTAAAATGCTCGTAAAGATAACGGAATTCGTCATCCTGTTCCCTGGAGATCCGAATTTCGAGGTTGCCTTTCTCCACTTGGCGGAGACCCGATATCATTTTGCGCAACGGCTTGTGAATCAAGCGATAGATCCAATAGGCAAAGACAACGACGAGAACCGCGGTCAAGATGGCCAAATATCTCACCCATTGCCGGTAAGTATAGGCTTGCCCCAGCAGCTCCTTTTCCGGAATCTGCATGATCAGCCAAGCGTTCATCGCAGGTATTTCTTCCGCGAAGAAGGTGAGTCCGTTTGCCTTCCAATGCAGATTTCCTTTGGCGACGCTATTCATAATTCCGTCTTTTTCAATCGCCGGCCCTTCGCCGATTTGCCATCGTCCGTCCGCGTCGATAAGAAGGGAAACGCCTTGCGCAACCTCGCCAAGCTCGGCCAATTTCCTCCTTAAATCGGATTCCGATAGTTGGATTTCGAAGAGAGAGCTCAAAGGCGCATTCTCTCGAGAAGGAACCGCTATGCTCGAATATAATTTGTCGTTCCATATGTAGATCCGCTTGCCCGCATTGCGCCGGAAATAATCGATCTCCCCTTGCGACGGCGGCTCCTCAAAGCTTTGGGCCGTGATCGTCTTGTCGATCATCGGAATATAGACGCTTACTTCCTGAACGATCCGGCTCGCTCTTTCCAGCACCGCCAGTTTTCCTTGCAAATTGGCGAGCGACTGGCGTATCTCATTCCCGCTCAGATGCGGCGCAATAATGCTTAAATTTTCCAAGTCATTATCGAAAATAGACTGCTGCTGCCACATGTTGATCTGATCGATTTGCGATTGGATTTCGTTTCCGTAAAAGTGCAGGTGGGATTGGGCGGATTGTTCGATGTCGATACCGATTTTGTTCATTCCTGCATTCAGGATTGCCCATCCTAATGAATAGATCGGAATCGACGTCAGCAAGAAGGCCAGCACGAGCTTGGGAAAAATGGATTTGAATCTCCACAATGGCCATCGTTTCACTCCTGTTCCTCCACTCAAGCGCCTTTTTATTGTCGTACCTTGTCAAAATATGATTATAAGAGCACCTAGATTATAGATGCTCCCATGGAGGAGAACAAATGTAAAATTGAGCTTTGTCAACGAAACAATTCAACGATCTTTTGAGATGTAAATCCGATTTGTTTCATTCCGAAGTGAGATTGTGCAATAGTTGGCTTATTCTTTGCCAGCTTATAATGGGAGTGCAAACAAATTGAAAGCGCATTCATAAAAAGGAGACGACACTTATGAACAATCATGCTTCAGTTTTACGCCGGGTCAGAATCGCCTTTATGAGCTTTTTTAGCCTCGTTTTATTTTGCGCAGGAATACAGGTTAGCTCTGCCACTTATGTTGCGACCTATTATATCGACAATCGAACGGGTTTCGGCTGCAACGACACAGGTGCAGGAACTTCTACAAGCGCGCCATGGTGCTCGTTTACCCCAGTCAATAATATGAGCAACGGGTCCAGCATCCCGGCGGGGACGCAAATTTTATTGGCAAGGGGGGCCAGTTGGAATCAAGAGCTGAAGCTGGTCGGGAACGGCACGTCAAGCAACTGGAATGCGGTGGGTGCTTACGGTACAGGCGCAAATCCCAAAATTTTGCGCAATAACAACGAAGCAGACCGCGGAATCCGGATGGTCAATCCATCGTACTGGCAAGTCAGCGATCTGGAGGTCGGCAATGCAGGAAATGGCATCCTCGTCTATTTCGATACCAAATCGCATCAAGGGCTGAAATTCTCGAACTTATATTTGCATCATAACGCGGGCATCGACCGGGGAAATACGGCCAGCAGCTTGGCGGATCATATTTATTTTTCGGCGGGGATTAATTTCACCGGACACTTTACCAGCATGGCGTCGAACGAATATGCGGTAAAAGATATTACGATGAACGACATCGAAGGGACGCATAACAACAACACCATCAATTTCGATTGGGAAAACGGCAGTGCGCCGGGTTCGTGGCCGGCGCCGCAAACGGCGCAAAACATCCATATGTACAACTTGTACATGCACGACGATGACGGGGCGGGACGATCCACGAGCTGCAGCAATTCATTAGGGTTGATCGACGTCTCTAACGTTAAGATCATCAACGCGAATTTGAACAACGAGGCAGCTTGTTATGCCTCGCAAGGAACCGCCGCCGTTTTCTTCGGCCTGGTCAGCAATGTCGAGATCATGAACAGCATGGTCACAAACACGCCGGAGACCGGAAGCAACGACCAAACCGCGTTCGACTATGAAGTGGGAACGAATCAAGTCAATATCCGCAACTCGTATATCGCAGGAAACGCTGGAGCGGGCATCGAAGTTCTCAACATCCATTCAGGCGTTTATTATACGAACAGTACGATCAGCGGCAATGTATTCGAGCAAAATAATAGCAGCAATCATTTCGGATCTTCCGTCAGTTCCATCTTGGTTTATGACACAAAGTCGCCTACGCCTACCGGCACCATACGGGACAATTTGTACTACGAACCGGGGAGAACGTTCGCATCGGCTAGCGGCGGCGCCTCGCTCAGCGGGTTTACGCTGTCGAACAACAAGTCCATCAACGCGTCGTCCAGCCTTTATTTTTCCGCCAAAGACTTTAACGGCACCCAAGGCGGCAACGGCTGGTCCTACCAATCGTTTAACGGTTCTTCCTGGAGCAACCTGGCCTATTACGACTCGGCGAATAAAAGCTGGCAACCGTCTTCCTCGGTAAAAATCCCGCAGGTCACGCCATTCAACGTCGCGCCCGACAGCTGCTCCGGCTGCAAAATCGCTCGCGTATGGACAGCGCCGTCGACCGGGGTGGTCAGCATCCGCGGACGGGTGCTCAAAGCCGATCTCGGCGGCGGGGACGGGGTTACAGCCAGAATTACGAATAACGGAACGCGAATTTGGCCTGCATCCGGCGACCAGTCGATCGCCTGGAACGACGACTTCGGTGCCGAATCGAATCTGGATAACGTATCCGTATCGGCTGGCGATGTGATCCGCTTTGAAGTTAACCAAAATACGAACAATGCGAACGATTTGACGAGCTGGGTGCCGTCGATTGCCTACACGTCTATCGGTACGGCGACAAACGCTTTATCGAATGCCGGATTCGAAGCGCCTTCGACTTCAACGCTTCAATACGGACCGATGACGAACGGCTGGACGTTCGATGCCAATGGCGCGGGCGTACAGCGCAACGGCAGCATCTTCGGGGCCGCTTCGGCACCGGAAGGGGTGCAAACGGCGTTCATTCAAAATGTCGGTCAGATCAGCCAAGCTTTGAATTTCACGGCCGGAACCTATACGGTCGGCTTTAAAGCGGCCAAACGGACGAGTTTCGGAGGGACCGAGTCGTTTGACGTCTATTTCGACTCGACCTTAATCGGATCGTTCTCGCCGTCGTCGGGCAGCTTCACCTCGTTCACGACCAACAGCTTCACGGCAACGGCAGGCAGTCATACGGTCAAGTTTGCGGGAACTGCCTCTTCAGGGGACAATACGGCATTCATCGACGATGTTTCCATTTCATCCGTAACGGGAACGAGCTACCAGGCTTCCATAGGCTATAGCAGCACGCAGGGCTCGAAAAACTGGGCCTATCAATACGGGAACGGCAGCTCGTACGCCGACATGACTTGGGACGCCACCAACAGCCGCTGGAACAAAAGCGGAACGTTCAGCATCGTAAGCGCCAACTGGCAGCACCCGGATGCCGGTGCCGATTCGGTAAGAAAATTCACGGTGCCGCAGACCGGCAGCATCACGATTACCGGAACCGTCAAGAAACAGGATACGTCCGGCGGAGACGGCGTCAACGTAAAAATCATGAAGAACGGTACCCAAATCTGGCCTGCCAGCGGCTGGAGAAGCATCGCCTATAACGACGGTATAGGCTACAGCGTGAATATCAGCACAACGGTTACGGCGAGCGATACCCTATTATTTATCGTCAATGCGAACAACAGCGTTTCTTACGATTCCACGGAATGGGATCCGGTTATTACGTATAATTGAATAGGGTATGGATCATTGTAATAAAAAGGCCGCCAATTATGCTGTTTCATTAGCAGGAGCTTGGCGGCTTTATATTTCTGATCGTTTCGGCTAGTGCCGCAGTATGAAGGGGGGGTTGTCAAAATCTGAGACAACAAATTAACGCCGGTTTTGAGCAGATTGAAGGATTTGATGTCGTACTGCAGCAACAACCCCGCGGCCAAATACATGGCGGCGGGGCTAAATAAGATGCCTAATGCTGGAGGGCTATGGCGACGAATCGATTCCGCAGTTCACCGCACTCCTTGCGAGACCTTAAGAGAGAGCGGCTGATCGCTCATCAATAGTCATTTCCAATGGTAATCTCTGTATTCCTGAGGCGTCCGCCCCGTAAACTTCTTAAAGAGATAGGCAAAGTACGCCGCCGTCTGGAATCCTACCCGTTCAGCCACCTCATAGATTCGTATCGTCGGATCCTGCAGCAGTTCGATCGCTTTGTTCATTCGGGTCTCCTGGATGAACTCCAACACCGTCTTACCCGTCTCCTTTTTGAATAGGACGCTCAAGTAGCTGACATTAATGAGATGCAGCTCCGCCAGATGCTTGACCGTCACGTTTTCGTGCAGATGCTCCTCGATATAAGCCTCGATTTTGCGAATCAGATGATGCTGCTGGTTCACCTGCTCCGTCCGTTCGGCTGCTGCATAACGACCGATATAATCGAGTACCATGTCGCGAACCGAGGATGCCTGATTGCTGTCGATCAACCGCTGCATGACATTTACGTTCCACTCGGACGCAGAAGTATCCGTTTGTTTCTGCCTCCGCATGAGCTCGCTGATCAACCCGATCCCGAACGCTTGGATGTAGGAGAAAGAGTGCCGCGTCACCAGCATGTCGAACACGTTGCGAGCGTATTCAAGAACTTCGGTCGCGTCGTCCGACTCCGCCAGCATCCGGACGATCTCCGGGATATACTCCTCCCTGACCCGATAATCTTGGTAATCCGTCTTGTCTAACCGATCCTCATACAGCAGTTGACCGCCTTCGATTAATCGTGCTCGCGCAATCATGAACTTCGCTCTCTTATAGGCAAGCGAAGTCTCGTCCCACTCTGCGAATTTGTGACTGATGCCGACCGTGACGGTCGTACCGTACTGTTCCTCCATGAAGCGCTGGATGAAAGCAATCTGCTTCTCCATCATCGCTTGGGTCTCCGGCGTCGGATTCAGATGCAGGGCGAGAACTTCGTCCGCGCTGATTCTGGCTACGATGACGGAAGCGATATCCGACAGGCCTACGCTGACTGCTTGTTGAAAACCTACGCCGCGGATGACCCGGTCTCTGGCGTCCAGACCACCGTCCATGAAGCGATCGTATCCGAAGACCGCAATGCGTATGCCGCCGGTCAGGCTTGGCAATTCCAGCAACCGGCTCCAGGATTCCATCATGCTGCCGGCTACTGCCCCCTGTATCAGGTCATGGGCGAATCGCTCCTTCACGGCAATGAGACTATCCGATACTTTCTCCTGCAGCTCGTTCGTTTCCTGCTCGATGCGACGCCTTTTCTCGATCGCGATGCGAAAAGCGCTCAGCTTGGCTTCTACTTCCTCCACTTTAATCGGCTTTAGCACGTAGCCCTGTGCCCCAACATGGATCGCTTCCTGCACGAACTCGAACTCATTGAAGCCGCTGATCATCAGCACCTGAACGGAAGGATCCGCTTCCTTGCATCGGGCGACCAGCTCGATTCCGGTCATGACGGGCATGGATACATCCGTAATCAAAACGTCTACCCGATGCTCGCGCATGATACGGAGCGCCGCATCCCCGGACAAGGCCGATAGCGGCTTGGCATACCCAAGCAATTCCCAATCTACATGACGGAACAGTCCCTGAACCTGCATCGGCTCATCATCCACGACGAGTGCTTGTATCATGCGTCCCCCTCCTTTCGAATTTCCGGCCGTTCCACGCACGCCGGTATCTCAATCGTTACCCTGGTCCCGAAGCCCTGCTCGCTGTCGATCGCAAATAGGCTCTCGCTGCCGAAGTACAGCCGAAGCCGCTCGCGAATGTTGGCTGTGCCGAAGCCATTGCCTGAGCCAGTCCGCTCTCCTCGTTCCAGCGCTGCCTGCATCTCCGGGGGAATGCCCACGCCGTTGTCCTCCACTTGGAATCGGATGCGATGTCCGATGCATCTCGCCGAGATGCGGATGACAGCCTCCGTCTTGCTCGTAATCGCCCCATGCACATAACAGTTCTCGACGATCGGCTGAAGGAGCAGCTTGATTGTATAAAATCTTGCCACATCGGGGTCGATATCCCATTCGATGCGCACTAATTCCGGGTATCGAAGCTGTTGAATCTCCAGATAAGCCTGCACATGCTGAAGTTCCTTCTCGATTTGCGTCACGTTAATCGCATTATCGAGCGCCAGTCGGTAGAAGGTCGTCAGCGCATCGATTGTGCGAATCTGCGTCTGGTCGTTCAGATCCATTGCGCGCCACCTGACCAAGCTGAGCGAGTTATAGATGAAGTGGGGATTGATCTGCGCCTGCAACGCGCGAAAGGATTGTTCCCTTTCCTTCAGCTTAACCTTCGCCATATCCACAACGAGCTTCCCTAGCTTGCTCGACATCGAATTGAATAAGATCTCCAGCTCGCCCAGCTCGTCTTTATCCCGGTTCATGACCGACACGGCGAATTCTCCCTCCGCAATATCGCTCATCCGGTTGCCCAGCTTGCGTATGCGCCATACGACATTTTTCATCACCGTCATGACCATGAACGTGGACAAGAACAGAAAGAAAACAATGCACCCGATAATCCCGTACAAGATCCACTTCGACTGGCGTTCCAGCTGATCCAAATGGATGACGGCAGCGACGCTCCAGCCCGAGCCGATAGACTGGACATAGTATTGGCTTCCGTCCATCGCCGCGCCGCCTCCGCCGGATATCTCCTCCGCTAATTCGCGGATCGGCGACGGCCCGATCGGCTTGCCGATCCGACCTCGGTCCGTTGCCGCGATGACTCGGTGCTCCGCATCCAAGATATACAGCTCTCCCGCGCCGTTAAACGGCTTCTCGGTCAAGCTGCCGAAGACGGTATTGTAATCGAGCTGCAGAAAGACCATGCCCAGCCCGGTACCGCTGGCGGCAATAATTTTGTGTGTGATAACAATGTCCTCCGACCTGCCCGGCACGTTGATCCAGGCGGACAAATCCTTCGAATCCAAGGTCTGTTTGTACCATAACGACTCGGACATGCCCGCAAGCATGCGGTCTTCCGGCTTCCAAAGGAGCCTGCCGTCTTGCACGAGCGTCGGATTCGTATGATAGATGCGAAAGTCCTCGATGCCCGGCATATACTTGCTCGTAGACAGGAAAGCCCGGTCGAAGTATTCGACCGTATTCAGTTGGTCGTACATGTCTTCGTATTCGCGGGACAAACGGGCAACCAGCTCTCCGTCCATGGCTGTTCGGACGGCCAGCAAGTCGTACCCCTGCTTCCGGAATTCGATATTCTGGGCCGTCTGCCGTACTGCTTCTTGAATCGTGACCATATAATTGCTTCGTACGCTCTGAAGAGCGAAATAGCCTGCGGCGATGCCGAGTATGATTGTCGGCACAATCACGATGAGGCCGAATAGCAGCAAGATTTTTCCTCGAAGATGAAGCGTGCTCGTGATCCTGATGGTGATTCTCTCGATGAACCTCAGCAGCAACGCTGCCACCTCCGATTTTGTGGACGCAGTTTAAACGGCAAAGGGAGCAACCCCTTCCCCGGGATTGCTCCGATCGCTCTAGAATTCGCCGCTCGTGTCGACAAGCGCTTGATAAGACTCCTGCCACTCTTTCTTCAATTCGCTCCAGTGCGCACGTTTCTCCAACGCGTCACGGAACGACTGCCAATACGCTTCGAATTGCGCGTCGTTCTTCGCCAGGATCAGCTTGGCACGATATTCCTTGCGCAAATTCTCAAGCTCCGGTCCGTATTTCTCCCACAGACCGCCCTGCTTAGCCGCTACGGTATCGTAAGCGTGCGCTGTACGTACCCCGCCCATCTCGCCGATCGCTTTGGAGAATTCTTGGTTTTTCGCTGCGCCGGCGACGGTCGTCTCGTTGTTCCACCACGGATACCAGTCGTTATTGTACGATGACAGCATATACAACTCCGGCGTTACCGTCGACTTCTGGGCAGCATCGCCCGAGTTGCGCGGTCCGGCGTATGCTTCATCGATGTACTTCCATTTGCCCAGTGGCTGGTCGACCCAATTCCAGTACAAACCTGCGGGACCTTCGTTGACGACTTGTTGCTGCTCTGCGACGGGCTTAAGCGTGTAATCGATGAATTTCAAGATCGCTTCGAGATTTTTCGTATTCTTGTTGATGTATACGTCATAGCCCGGATATGGGTTAACCACTTGATTGAATCCTGTCGCCTCGACACCTTCTACCTTCGGGAAAGGAATCGGCTGGTAATACCATCCCGGCTCCGTCGGTCCGTCGAGCGTCTCCCATAGCGTCTGATCGACATTCCAGAAGGAGCCGACGTTCAATGCCGTGCGGCCGTTCTTGTTCTTCTCCTTATACCGTTCCTTCTTGTCCGTCACGACCTCGGGGTCGATCATTTTTTGCTGGTACATTCGGTTCATCCATTGATAAGCTGCCTTATACTGCGGGTCGTCGTAGAGAAGGACGAATTCGCCGTTCTTCTTCTCGACGGGAATGACGCCGCTAGCCGAACCCGTCGTGACGCCAAATGCGCTAAGCACCGCATTCTCGTCATTGTAGCCCACCGTATCGTTCTGATCCATCAGGAAGCCCATCGGATTCAGCAGCTTGCCGGAAGCGTCCTTCAGCTTCGCCGCCTTCGCGAGGAACGTCTCCACGCCTTCGAGCGTAGCCAAGTCGTTCAGTGTCATGCCCGCTTGCTCGACGATGTCGGTGCGAACCAGCCATGTCGTGGAAGCCCAGCCCGGCCAGGGCTTATCCGGATTCTGGTCGAACCAGGTCGGAATCGACCAGATATGGCCGTCCGCGTCGCGCATCCGATCCAGATAGACCTTCGGGATCGCTGCCAGATTCGGATATTTATCCGGCATGTCGAAGTACTGCTCCAGCGACATGACCTTGCCCGAGCGATTCATCGCGTTCTTCACGGTCTCGCTGCGGCTGAATACAGCGGCGTCCTTAAAGCCGTCCGTATTCATGCGGAGGTTCAATGCGGTGATCGCATCGCCCTGCGTCGCTTCCAGCTTCACGTCTACGCCGGGCTCCTTCTCTCGCCAATACTTCTGAACAAGGCTATCATTGTTGATCGTCGCCGTCCAGCCGAGCCATAGATCGAAAGCTAAAGGCGTACCTGCGGGTGCTTTACTGCCTTCGCCCGAAGCGCTCGCGTTGCTATTTTTCGTACCGTTGTTATCCGGCGAGCCGCTCGAACTCGAGCATGCCGACGTGAACGTCAGCGCCAGCGTCAGCATGCCGGCCGCCAAGCTTGTTGCCCTACTCCTCTTCATCGTGGTGTATCCTCCCCTAATTTTCCGAATGATGCGGTATATATGATGTTGCCTTATACCCGTGAATGGGAGATCAGCCTTTGACCGATCCGATCAGCACGCCTTTGACAAAATACTTCTGCAAGAACGGATAGACGCACAAGATCGGCAATGCACTGACCATAACGACTGCCATCTTGATCGACATAAGCGTAATATTCTGCATCTGCGATCCCCTGGCCAACGCTTCCTGGTTGGAATTCGATCCTAGTACCGCCGAGAGATCGGAGGCTTGCAGCAATTGCTGCAGGAACGTCTGCACCGGGATCAACGACTGATCGGTGACGAAAAAGGCTCCTGCGAACCAATCGTTCCAGTGACCGACGGCAGTGAACAAGCCCAGCGCGGCCAGCATCGGCTTCGACAGCGGGACGATGATCCGGAACAAAATTCGGACCGGACCTGCACCATCCAGCTCAGCCGACTCGATCAGCGCATCCGGGATGCCCTGGATGAACTTCAGCATGACGAACATGTTCCACGCTGAGAACATGGTCGGGATGATGTATACCCAGAAGCTATTGACCAGCCCCAAGTTAAAGAGTTGAATATAGAGCGGTACCAATCCGCCGTTGAATAGCATCGTGATGAGCACGTAGCTTAACAATCCATTGCGCAGCGGCAGCGACCGGTAGGACAATCCGTACGCTGCAAGTAGCGTGACCAGCAGTCCTGCAATTGTCCCCAGGATCGTTCGGCCGATCGTAATGAGGTAGGAATTTCTTATTACCTCGTTGCCGAGCACGATCTCGTAATTGATGAGCGTGAACGATCTCGGCCATAGATAGACGCCGCCCTTCGCCGCATCGGCGCCTTCATTGAGCGAGATCGCCAGCATATAGAAGAACGGATAGAGCACCGAGAGACAGAGCAATGACAGCAAGGCAACGATGACGACTTGGATGACCTTTTCGATACGCGAGACTCTCATCCGATCACCACAGCCCTTCGCCGTTGATTCGCCTGGATAGCTGATTCGTTGTGAGCACCAGGATCAACGCCAGGATCGATGATAGCAGTCCTACGGCGGTCGCCATGCCGAAGTAGCCTTGCTGCAAGCCGCTGCGGAGCACGTAAGTGTCCAATACGTCCGCAACTGCCATGTTCGCCGGGTTCATCAGGGGATAGATCTGGTCCATTCCGACCGAAATTAAGCTTGGGATGCTGAGGATTAGAACGATCGTAATCGTCGGCATGATGCTGGGCAGCGTAATATGGCGAATCTGCGCCAGCTTGCCAGCCCCTTCAACCTTCGCCGCTTCATAGAGCTGCGGGTCGATCGTCGTGATTGCGGCCAGATAAAGAATCGTATTCCAGCCTACTTCCTTCCACAATCCGCTTCCGACGATCATCGGCCGGAACCATTGTTCCGACCCCAGGAAGAAGATCGGTTCGCCGCCGGCCTTGGCGATCAGGTCGTTGACCAATCCGCCATCCAGCGTCAAGAACGACTGAAGAATGTAGGCCACTACGATCCACGAGAAAAAGTGCGGCAAGTAGCTGATCGATTGCACGAAACGCTTGAATCCCGAATGGGTGACCTCGTTGATGAGAATCGCCAGCAGGATCGGAGCCGGAAATCCGAAGATGAATTTCAATACGGAAATAAACAGCGTGTTGACGACGACAACCCGGAACTGCGGCTCCTGCAAGAATGCAAAGTTGTCGAAGCCGACCCAAGGGCTGCTCCAAATCGAAGCGCCGATCTGAAAGTCCCGAAACGCGATCTGAATGCCCGCCATCGGGACATAGTTGAACAGAAACAACAGCAGCACGGCCGGCGCAATCATGAGATACTGCCAACGGTATTTATAAAGTCTGCCCACCAGGCTCCCCCCTCTGAGCTCTATTTTACGGGGCTGAACCGAAGGGAACCATACAACAAACGTTGGTTATCTATCGTGAATATTAGATATATCAAAGCATGTCGCCAAGCGAACAAGCAGCTGACACGCCGCCATCGAGACTTCTGCCGACAGAGGTAAAAAGCCGTCCCTCAAGGTATTCCGCCTTGTGAGACAGCCCTTTGAATGGCCGCTGAACTTATAAAGCTAGAATATCTACGCCCAGAGCTGGCAGGGTTATCTTCTGCTCCGATCTCTCGCCCGTCAACAAGCTGCGATAGGGAACCTCAAGCGCAACCTCTCGTTGCTCATTCGTCAAATTAATCAGGAACAGAAAGCTTTCCTCACCCTTCGTTCGAATCGACAGCTCGACACCATCCGGCAGTTGGAGCCCGGGCGCCAGGTCCTTTTCATTCAATATGCCTTCGAATAGCCGATAAAAATACGATGGTTCCGGCCAAGTACCAACATAATACACTTCCCCTTCACCAAGCTTATTGAGCGTAACCGCCGGTACACCTTCGTAAAAGTCGCTGTCATACCATGCAATTGGTTCTGCTCCTCGCAGTTCCAGCAGATCGCACCATTGTTTCACTGCGAATGTCTGGCCCTCCGCATTCCGAATCCGATGCTCACTGTCGCCGATTGCATCATATTCACTAACGACAACACCCGCTGCTTCCGCCAGCAGTCCTGGCAGAGGCAGCATCTCGCATACATTTCTCATGTTCTTGACACCTGTCCGGTTGGTGAGGACGACCGTGCCGCCCCCGGCTGCGAACCGCTCCAGGCGCTGCGCGACTTCTTCATTTAACAGAAAGAGAGAAGGGACAATGACCAGCTTGTAGCCATCGAGCTCCTCGGTCCAGTTAATTACGTCCGTACCGACACCCATTTTTAAAAATGCATGATGCATAGCGGACAAGTTATCTATATAATGCATTCCCCCCTCCGCCTGCGCCTGAAGGGAAAGCGCCGTATGCTGATCATGCGAATGCAGAATCGCAACCTGTGTAACGACTGTCGAGCCTGCTAATCGTTCTCCTACCTGATTTACCTCGCGAGTAAGCTCCGCGAACTCCCTGAACCTGCGTCCGGGAACATTGCTATGGTCGATAAGCCCGTGCCAGAACTGTTCGGCTCCGACGGCAGCGCTCCGCCAGCGGAAATGGACGACCATATCGGCGCCGCGGGCAATTGTCTGCCAGGAACGAGCTCGAATCAGTCCGGGATACGGGGTGCGTTGAACCGGCATCCAGCCGCCCTGCGCGCCGCTAAGCTGCTCCATTACCCAGAAGTTGCGGCGCTTGATGCCGCGAACCAAGTCTAACGACAGTGCTCCGTTGCGCGGAAACCGATCGCCATAATCTCGGTACAGCTCGTTCGGATAATAATCGATAGAGGCGAAGTCCAGCTCTTTGTAAAGCTCATAATAGTCCAGGCTATTCGGATATTGCCACATGTTATGCGTCACGAATTGACCTGGACAGTTGCTGCGCAGAATTTCAAGCTGCCATCCCAGCAGATAGCCTACGCTGTCCGAGCAGAACCGCTTGTACTCCAGAAGATAGGAAGGATTCATCATTTTGCTGGTACCTATCGGCGTCGTTATCTCTGCCCAACTGCTGTACCCCCCGCCCCAGACGACCGTGCCCCATTCCCGGTTCAACTCTTCCAGCGTGGAATAACGCTTCTGCAGCCAAGAGACAAACGCACGATTGCACGTATCGCAATGACATTCCTGGTAGTGCATCTCATTATCGATTTGCCATCCAATGACGGCGGGATGCTTCGCGTATCGCCGTGACATCGCTTCAATAAATTTGGAGCCCAACATTCTCAGGGAATAGCTGTTGTTGCAACGATGTCCTCGCACGCCTGGCCGGATTATTCGACGTTGCTCATCCATTGGCAGTACATCCGGATAACGGGTTGTCATCCAGTTCGGCGGCGTATTGGTAGGTGTGCATAACACGATCTCCATGCCACGCGCGGCGAAAACTTCTATCGCCGCATCCAACCATTCAAAGCGGTAATCCCCCTCGGTCGGCTCCATTCGACTCCATGCAAACTCCGCCATTCGCACAAGAGCAACACCGGTCTCTTGCATAAGCGCTGCATCCTTCTCCCATAGGTCAGGCGTCCATTGCTCTGGATAATAATCGATTCCGATCTTGATCGCCATCTTCCGTCCCTCCATTATCCATCAATATATTGCGATTATATGCTATAGTAATTACAGTGAATATCTTAAATAATTAAGAAGATATAACGATATTAAGATAACTGGAGAGTTGGACGAATGCCTCATCCCAACCGCGCTTTTCCGGTCCTATCCGGCCGAGACAAGCTGCTCCCTTTTTATTTGCTTGGCATTGGTCTGCATCATGAACAGGAGCACATCCGCCGAGACATGGGCATTCAGGATTATCAGTGGATTCAATGCCGCAGCGGAGAGGGCAAGCTCAAGCTGGGCGAATCGGAACATATCGTCAAGCAAGGCATGGGCATGTTGCTTTTCCCCGGCCAAAAGCATGAATACTATGCTTTATCGGGGAGTTGGGAAGTCGACTGGGTCATCTTCGATGGCAGCGGGTCAGCGAGCTTGTTTGAGACAGTCGGCATTGCAGAAACATGCGTATTCACGCTCGCATCGCCCGAATACCTGCAAGCCCGAATGCAAGAACTGCTGCAAGCAGCCCTTACGCCGCAAGAGCGAACGTTAAGCAATTACGCCTGCTCCGCTATCCTCTATACTTTGTTGACAGAGATTATTCAGCGCGTCTCTGTCGAGGGCAGCGATACGGTCGGACAACAGTATGAGCGGTTAAAGCCAGTCCTGGACTATATCGACGAGCATTATGCCGAAGAGATTACTTTGCAGACGCTCGCCGGACTGTTGTGCGTCACACCGGAATACTTTTGCCATTTGTTCAAGAACACGACGGGCATTCGTCCCATCAGCTATGTCAATCAGGTAAGGATCAATAAGAGCAAGGAACTGCTGCTCGACAATGTGCAGCTTGGGATGCAGCATATTGCTCATCAAGTCGGCTTCGAATCTGCCAGCTATTATGGAACGGTCTTCAAGAAGATGGAACGGCTCACACCCGGCGCCTTCCGCCGCAGCTATCAAAAGTCGTAACCTATACGCATTACTGTCAGCAATAGAAGCGCATGGGCGAAAACCTGATCAAAGTACAGGTTTTCTAATCGAATGTGTATTCAATTGTCCTGCCTGTATTTTCATAATGAATAGTGAAAGGTGAAAGGCACTTATCACGCAAAGGAGTATAACCCGATGTCCGAACCAAACAAGAAAATTCGCGTTGCCGTCGTTGGATTGCGGTTTGGCGGCGCATTCGCGCCGATCTATCATGCCCATCCCGATGTGGAGTATGTTGGAATCTGTGATCCCGACGCGGAATTGTTAAACCAATACGGAGATAAATTCGGATTTGAACGGAGACATACCGACTTGAAGGAGATCCTCAGGTCCGACGACTATGATGCCGTTCATCTGGTCACCCCTATTCCCCAGCACGCCAAACAAGCAGTCGAGGTTCTTCGTTCCGGCAAGCACTGCGCTTGCACGGTTCCGGCCGCCACAACCATCGAAGAACTGCATGCCATCGTCCAGGCGCAGCAGGAAAGCGGCAAAAACTATATGATGATGGAAACGGCCGTCTATACTTATCCGTTTCTCCATGCCAAACGACTGCTGGAGCAAGGCGAATTCGGCCGTCTGCAATTTCTGCGAGGAGCCCATTATCAGGATATGGAGAATTGGCCGGTCTACTGGAAGGGCCTTCCGCCGATGCATTACGCGACACATGCGGTCGCTCCGCTTCTTTCCATTGCCGGCGCTCGAGCGACGAAGGTCCATTGCTTCGGTTCGGGCGTCATGAGAGATGAACTGCAGCAGCAATACGGGAATCCGTTCCCTGTCGAAACGGCCATCTTCCAGCTTGACAAGCCCAATCTCAGCGCGGAAGTGACGCGCACCTTATTCCATACTGCCAGAAGCTATATGGAGAGCTTCAATATTTACGGCGAACGATCATCCATGGAATGGCATATGGAGGACGAAGATCAAGTCCTGTTCCGCATGGGACCTCTGGAGGAGAACCGCGGGCGATCCATGTCCGCCGAACGGATTCGGCCCGCCGCGAGACCCGATCTGCTGCCGCCCGAGTTGGCGCGCTACATTACGGACCAAATCGATCTCAACCCGGACGATCCCCATCAATCCGTGCTGCAAGGCAACGGCCATCACGGCTCCCATCCGCATCTTGTGCATGAATTCGTGCGCAGCATCGTCGAGGGACGAACGCCGGCTATCGATGCGGTGACCGCTGCCGATTGGACGGCTGCTGGCATTTGCGCCCACGAATCCGCCATGAAAGGCGGACAGGAAGTCGCGATCCCATCGTTCGTCCAACAATAACGCAAACCTCCTTCCACACAGACTCGCCGCAGGCGAGTCAATGCAGATGGCGATCAAGCTCGTTGTTCATCCTGTAAACGTTCCTGAGATATTCGGAAGGCGACTCTCCCATTACCTTCTTGAATACGCGACTGAAATAATAGGGACTTTCGAATTGAACCTCATAGCTGACCTCGGTGATGTTCATCGAGGTTTTTTTCAATAATTCGGCCGCCTTTTGAATCCGCAGTCTCTCGTGGTACTTGGATAGGGCCATGCCGTATTTGGCCTTGAACAAGGTCGTCAAATACCGGTAATTATGTTGGAAATGTGCTTGAATTCGTTCCGTATCCAACTTCTCCCCGCAGTGTGCTTCCAAGAAAACAGCAAGCTTCTGTGCGAGTGCCTCCGACTTATTACGCGGATTTCCAGGCTGGGAATCACGATGCAATCCAAGCAGCAAAGCCATTAGTTCCATGCTCAAATAAAGGTGCTTCAACGATTGAGGAGCATAGTTCAGCGCATTGATCTCGGTTAACCGCTTCATCGACTGCGGCATACCGCCGACCCTGATCGTCTTGGGCAGCAGGATTGTAAAATCATAGTCTCCTGGCGTCAGGATGCCTGGAGCAGGCATCTTCGGCAGCGGCCGCGGAGCGTCCCCCTGCTCCCGCGATTCGGCCCCCCCGCAAGAGTCGTAGAAATGAACCCATACCGTAGACGTGCCGGGCATCGTTCCTTCCCCACCCCAATGATGCTTACCTCTCTTTAGAAAGAGGATTTGGTTATCCCTCAGCAGGTATTCCGTATCTGCTTCGAAGACTTGCAATTGTCCTTGAATACAATAGATCAGCACATTATAATCCGCTACGCGATTAGGATGAATCCATCCCGGCTCTGTCAGCGTCGTTCCGATATCACGGATATATGGATAGTGCATGGCGGATATACGGACTTCGTTCACGAAGACGCACTCAACTGAGTCCAGTCGAAGAGTACGCCCATCGCGGCGGTTCGGTTGGCGGTTAACGATTCGTACGCTTGAACCGCGTCTAATGGAGAGTAGCGATGCGTAACGAGATTCGATGTGTCCATTCGTCCCTGGCCGGCAAAGGTTAAGAATAGCTCCGCCATCTTGGGATGATTCCAGGACTTGTAGTCCATGCCGGCATGAATGCCCTGAATGGATAAAGAGTCGGATACGACGTTTCGTCCCATTTCCTGCAGGGAAGGCGTCGCAGTATCTCCCAACAAAATAATTCTTCCCATAGGCTTCACCAGCCGGGTCGCTTGCGCGAGAACGGTCGGAAAGCCGGTAACGTCGAACACGACGTCGAGCATCTCGCCATTCGTAGCCTTTCCGATCTCTTCCCGTGCCGATAAGGCGTCCATATGCAACGGGCGAATGCCGGGATATGGCGGCACGAATCGCAGACGATCCGCCGCAGGATCGATCGCGTAGATGGTCTTCGCCCCGGACAAATACATGTATCTCGTCACAAGCTGACCCAACAACCCGAGACCGATTATTCCTACCGATTCTCCAAGCTTCAATTCCGCTCTTCTGGCGCCCAACTGCGTTGTTTTGGCTAGATTGATCCATACGCCTTGTTCGTTACTGATTTCTTTAGGCAAAAGGATTGCGTGCGACTCTTCGATCTTGTGATATTGCCTGTGCGGAACCTCCGCGAACACGCGATCGCCTTTGCGAAAGGCTTGAACATCGGATCCGACCTCGATCACTTCCGCGACCATGCTATACCCGGGGCTAAAAGGATATTGAACCCAATCCGCCCAATTCGTATCCTTATCGAATACGCCTCGCAAGCATTGCAGCTCCGTTCCCGTACTTATAAGAGAGTAGACTGACCTGCATAGCAATTCATGGGCTCCGAGCGTCGAATCGATTTGTTTCTTCTTGACTTCGACTTGCTGTTTGTCTGAAAAAACAATATTTAGCGATTCCATCATGCCAGCCTCCCGACTTAGGGGCTCATGTCCCCTCGACCCCATCTTACTGCCATTGGACTAAATAACGTAGCGCATTAATTGGCGTAAAATGAACACTTCTACAGGCTTTTCTGTAATTCATTGCACGAAGAATATGGATGTCGAACATCTGAAGATGGATAAAGCCTGCGACTCGATTGTTTTGAGCACAGACTTTATTCGACGTTTGGGTTACCGTCTTACAGCTCCATGCGCGATCTTAGGAAAGGGAATAAAAGTTGAATTTCCATTTTTGCGCATTCGATCCGTTGATTGTATAGACTTGTACGGGCGTACCGTTCGCAGTACCGGAGCCGCTAACATCCAATGCCAGACCTGCGGCATTTTTCGGCGAGAGTTGGTAATACCCTTCTTGCGTTAGTTTCAATTTCCACAAAACCGCGTCGCTGCCGTCGTCCGTCCCGATTTGCGTTTGCGTTCCCGAAGCGGCCCCGCCTTTGTCGTTTAACGCGAAGTTCGTCGAGCTTTGCGGGTAAAACTTCCAATACCCGGAGCCTGCGTTTACCGCTTTCCACTTCATCGTGTTCGCCGATCCCCACCATGCGCCTTCGTTCGTGAGGGATGTTTTACTGCCATCGGCGGTTCCGCCCACGTTCAATAGCAATCCCGGCGAACTCAGGGCTTCGATGGTGTAGATGGCGTTGTTGACTAGACTTGGCGCATGGAAAGTAGCGTAGAGCGACGGTTTGCCCGCAACGGCCGCGCTGGTCGGGAATGCGGCAGGAAGCGCGCCGTAAGTTCGCGTCGCGTTGCGGGTGATGCCCGTCGACGCGGTTTCATAGGCAACAGCAAGAGAGTTGCTGCTTGGCTGGTAGGCGAGCCAGTAAGTACCGCCGGATAGCAGCGCCGGAGACGATACGGCGACGGTATTCCATCCTGCTGCCGGCGCGAATTCCGGCGTGGAGGCGACCAATGCACCCGGAGCGCCGCCGTTGTCCGCGTAAACGCCCATCCGCACGTTCCCTGCAGCCGTCTTTACGTATAGGCTCAGGCTTCTCACGAATGCGTCGCCCGCCAAGAATACTTTCTCCGCGAACAGCTTGCCGGAATTGGCGCTGCTCGAACCGCTTTCCACCGCCGTATCTCCCAGGATTGTCGAATTGGACGCGGCAACCTCTTCCGGATTAAACGATCCTAGAGCGCCTACCAGATAGACGGGCGCATACGTTAGCGTGCTTGGTATCCCGATCGCATTGCCGAACATATCGTAGGCTTGCATATTAGCCGCCGTTGCGCCGCGAATGCCGATCGGCACGCTGGCATCGTCCAGATTGAACAGTACGACGATATCCTTGTTGTCGGCTGCTCTCGTAAATTTGATCATTCGAACCCTGTCGATATTGGTGGTACTTTGGTAAACCGCCCCCTTCAGCATGGCGGTTGTCGCAGCATACGAGACATAAGATTGTTTAGCCGAGTACGGCACCTCAGTGAACGCCCAATTCCTGATCAGACCCCAATGCAGCTCTTTATCGTTCGGATCCGTACCGTCGTCCTGGAAGTCGTACTCAAACATTTTCGAGATGCCGCCGACGGCCTGGCTGTTGGCCATCCCGGTTACAAACGCTCTGGCTTCGTAAGCGGCCTGGTGAGGCTCGTCGATATTATAGCCGTTGACGGAAAAGGTGGACCATCCGTACTCGGACAGCCAAATCTTTTTCGGCGTATAGCCTTGATCCGTAAAGGTTTTGTTTACGCTTGCGACGGAGCTGGGAATAGAGTACCAGCCCGCATTGCCGACTTCGGCGCTTTTGGGGTCCGCATACGGATGATAGGAAACGGAGTCCATGTAATTATATCCGCCGCTCGACAAGATGCCGCCGATGAAGCTCTCGTCGACCGTGCTGTTCACGCCGCCGATGATGATCGCGTTCGGGTTAGCGCCTTTGACCGCGGTATACGTGGCCTTGAGCAGGTCCGTATAATATGACGGGCCGTACCGTTCCGGATTGCCCATGCCCCCGTTCCACTCGTTCCACACCTCGAAATGGTTAACTCTCCCCGCGAAGTGCTGCGCCACCGCCGCCGCGTAATTCGCGAACGCGGTGTACTGCGCCGCCGTGTGCGGCGTTGCCGTTCCGTCCGCTTGATAGAGGCCGTTGCTGTAACACAAAACAAGCAGCACCTGCATGCCGGCACTTTTAGCCTGGTTGACTTCGTCTTCCAAATTGGCCGGAAACGTGTAGACGCCCTGGACCTGCTCCACGTTCCTCCATTCGATCGTGTCCCGGATCCATTGAACGCCGGCCTTTTTCGCCAGGGCGATATTGATGGTGTTATCTCCCTTGTTGCTTTGATCGGCGTGCATGTTCACCCCGAACAGTCCGTCTCCGACGCTGCCGCTTAGAGGAGCGACGACGCTGAAAGGAATCGATTTGGTCAGGGTCAGCGACGGATTAGTCGACACAGCCGTCACTTCAAGCGAATAGGTTCCCTTTAACGAAACGGAAGGAGCGATCGTTTGTGTCGCTGTCCCGTGGGCCGCAATCGTCTTCGCGAAACTGCCGCTATTGGAGGTCTGTCCGTTCCAATCCTTGACGGCGTATGTCGCGTTAAGGGTATAGGAGGATGACGTGTCGTTCTTAAATACGAGCGGGATGGAAACCGACTCGTTCGCGGCAAATATGTTGCCCGGATTCGTCTTGCTGATCCCGGATAAGTTTACGGGGCCCGTCGTCAGCAGTGTATTCACCGTCGCGTCGAGCGTAGCCGGTTCCCACCAATACTGGTGATCGCTGCTGACGAACAGGATGTCCTGCCCGGCATACACCGTGACGTTCAAATCGAAATCTTTGCTCGTTCCGGTGTAATCCAATAACGTATCGTACGGACCGTTCACGGCGTTCGGGTTATATTCTTTGGAGAGCAGGATTTTGAGATGACCGGAGCCGACCGCACGATAGGCACCGTGAACGCGCAGCGTTTTCCCGGCCTGATCGTTGCTCGGCGTGTAATTATAGGCAATCTGATTGTAGTCCGTGCCCATTTGGCCGTTCGCCTTGACGAACCCGACGTGGTTGGTGTTATTGATATCTTTCGCCCACTCGTCCGCGGCGAATTTCGTGCCGTCCCCTTTGCTCAAGAGACCCGGAGCGCCGCTCGCGGGAACTTGCAAGTAGGACCACCTTCCCGCCTGTATCGCGTTCGTTGCCGAATTGTAATCGGCGATGTTATTCGTCGACAGATTGATCAGCGTATCCACCGTCGCGTTGAGCGTAGCCGGTTCCCACCAATACTGGTGATTGCTGCTGACGAACAGGATATCTTGCCCGGCTGTCAAAGTGACATTGAAATCGAAATCGGTGCTCGCGCCGGTGTAATCCAGTAACGTATCGTATGGACCGTTCACGGCGTTCGGGTTCGCGTCTTTGGAGAGCAGGATTTGGAAGCGGCCGGAACCGACAGCCTGATAGGTGCCATGCACGCGCAGCATTTCTCCGACCTGGTCGTTGCTTGCCGTGTAATTGTAGGCAATCTGATTGTAGTCCGTGCCGATTTGGCCGTTCGCCTTCACGAACCAGACGTGGTTGGCGTTATTGATATCCTGCGCCCACTCGTCCGTGGCGAATTTCGTGCCGTTCCCTTTGTTCAGGAGCCCCGGCGTGCCGCTTCCTGGAACCTGGAGGTAGGACCAGCTTCCGGGCTTTATCGCGTTCGTCGCGGAATTGTAATCGGTTACATTGTTTGTCGAAACTTTGACCAGAGAATCCACCGTCGCGTTGAGCGCAGCCGGTTCCCACCAATACTGGTGATCGCTGCTGACGAACAGCAGATCTTGCCCGGCTTCCACCGTGACGTTCAAGTCGAAATCTTTGCTCGTACCGGTGTAATCCAATAACGTCACGTACGGTCCGTTCACGGCGTTCGGGGACGTGTCTTGAGAAAGGAGGATTTGGAAATGGCCGGAGCCGACGGCATTATACGCACCGTGAACGCGCTGTGTTCTCCCTGCTTGATCGTCGCCCATCGTAAAATTATAGGCAATCTGTTTGTTGTCCGTGCCGATTTGGCCGTTCGCCTTGACGAACCACACGTGATTCGAATTATTGATATCCTGCGCCCACTCGTTCGTGGCGAATTTTGTGCCGTCCCCTTTGCTCAGAAGTGTCGGAGAGCCGCTCGCCGGAAGCTGAAGATATGACCATCTACCCGGCTGGATCGCGTTCGTTGCCGAATTATAATTGGTCACGTTATTCGTCGTAGCCTTGATCCCCGAGGACGCCGACGCTTCCCCGATGCCGATCGAGCGCCAGCCGAGCCCCAATCCCCCAAGCATAACGATGACAGCCAGCAATATCCTCCACACGCGCAGCTTTACGATACGTTTCATAAACAACGCTCCTTCGATTCTCAAATGGTTTCTTGCCCCGGAGTGAAAGAGGATGACCGTCGCTTGCCATCTGACGGTCATCCTCTGTCTCCTAATCGGTATTGACATAAGCCGCTCTTAGACCGATTCTATAACCCCAATAACTTGGCAATCACTTGCGCGGTTTCCGCTCGCGTGGCAAGTCCCTTCGGCGCGAATTGATTATCGCCGCGTCCGTTAATGAAACCAAGCGACTGAGCTGCCGAGACTGCCGCTTGCGCCCACGGACTAATCCGGTCGCGATCGGCAAACGTATGGACTGCTTCATTCGAAGATACGACGCCTTTGCCGTAATCGTAAGCATGAATGAGCATAACGGCCATTTCTTCGCGAGTGATCGAAGCGTTCGGATTAAACAAGAACTCCCCGACCCCGTTCACGATGCCCGCTTCGTTCGCCGCCGCAATATCGCTTGCAAACCAATCGGAAGCATTTACATCGCTGAATGGCGCGGCTCCCTTGGCTTTGAGATTCAGGGCACGAACGATGAGAGCCGTGAACTCCGCACGCGTAATATTTCGTCCGGGAGCAAACTCGGTATCGCTTATCCCTTGTATAATGTGCTTGGCTGCCATCTGCTTAATGACATGCGAGGCCCAATAAGTCGCCCCGACATCGACGAACGATTTGTCGTAGCTCAGAATCGCATATTTGCTAAAATGCGTAACTTGAGCAACCAGATTGCCGTCGACCCGTTTGCCGCCTACATAAGTAAGCGAACCATCGTTCGCGATGTAATAGATGCCTAGCAGATCCGTCGATGCCGTTGGATCTACTTGGAGCGTTAGTGTAATCGGCTCGTCAAACTGAGTCAGGCTTCGTTCCTGTCCGTCTTTAGAACGAATAGAAAGCGAGAAATCATAGATTTCTCCGGCAGCCGTTACGGCGGCGTTGCTCGACTCGCTTGCATGAGCCAACAAGGAAGAGCGATCGGATGCGGGAATCGGCACCATAGAGAAAGTAATCGTAGCATCCTTCAATTCGTTCGCTGTTAACAGACCTTGAAGCTTCTTCATGACGCTGCCGGGAACCTCCAACGTACCCGTTGCATTGCCAACCTTAATCTTGCGATCGTCATTCACGGTCAGATTGGCCGGGATGGACGCCGTATGGGCTCCGTTGGCGATTTCCACCGTAAAATTACCGTCTTGATCGACTTTCGGATCGGTTACCCCCTCCGTCGTCGGCGCCCCGGTAGAGGTATTCGGAGTTGGATTATTGTTTCCCGGGGTTTCATTGCCCTCGTTACCGCTAGTGGCTTCCAACGTACGAACGATCGCGCTCGGACCCGAATTGCTCCGATTGCCTGCTGCATCCACAGCCTTCACCGTAAACGTAAATTCGGTTGCCGCAGTCAAGCCCGTGATCGTTGTCGTAAGCTCTGCGCTCGTCACGGATTTCATATGGCCTGTGCCCCAGCTAATCTCATAGTTTGCAACGCCGACATTGTCTTCCGCAGGCGTCCAAGTTAACGTAAGCTCCGTTTGCTTCACGTTGGAAGACGTCACGTGGCTATTAGCCGGCCAACTTGGTTTCACCGTATCCATCGGCGCAGTAGAATTCGGATTCTCTGCAACGATATAAAAGATCGTTTCGTTACCGGTCGCATTAATCGCGCCTACTTCAGGATCCGTATCCTTGATTGGTACAATAACCTGCATGCTTCCTGCGGAACTGGCGTCGTTCCAAGCCAATGGCTTCTCGTTGCCGAACAGATCGACCCGTTTCACCGTCCAATTCTCGTCGATGCCACTGAATTCGGCGGAAATGGTTGACGTATCCAAGCCCAAGTGAATCGTGTCTCCCGTGCCGTTCCAATCCGTAAATATATTGGCATCGCCTTGGTTCTTGAGATGAACGGCCACGACCACTCGTTTGCCGTCAAGCATAAAACCTTCCGCGGAAGATAAATTCTCGTTAAGTTCCGGTTTCAGGTACGGTGCCGTCGTGAAGTTCGAATAAGTTGTAACTTCTGTGCCTCTGAATAACTTGCTTAGGATATCAAGCGTCTTCCCCTTGGGCGATAGGCCATCGCCGCTATGCAAGGAACGGTTGTAGCCGTACGCGGCAGGATCGTTCGGAGCCCAGTTGGCGAAATAAAAGAGCTTGAATTGATCGGGGTTCGAAGACTGATGATCTAACGCCCAATAAAAAGCCCGCGGATACGTATCGGCGACGAATTTGTCATTCAGAGAGAACCCGAGTTCCGTTTGCCACACGGCCGGATTCGCGATCCCGCGCTGAACCGCCGCACGATACAACTGATCAATCGCCTCGAGCGGCATGTAATGCATATCGAAGACATCGACGGTTTGCCATGCGTCCTTGCGATCAAGCAAGCTAATATAATCGTAGATCGGAGCGCCGCAGATCCAACCGCCGTAGACGACCTTCTTGCCTGCATCATGAATGACTTGAGCTGCCGGAAGATGGATGAGATCCATATACTGGTCTAGTCCGCCCCACCAGAATCCGGATTCGGGATGAGCCTCGTTCCATACTTGGAAATATTCCAGATTATACGGCGCCGCACCGAAAGTCGTTACGATAAGCTGAACGAATTTCTTCCAATCTTCCACATTCTCGGGTGGCGTTTTCGAGATTTCAAAATCCCTCGTTGTCGTACTGACGACTGCGCCTTTTGCGTTTTTTTGTACGACTTGACGTCTGAAGTTGTTATTTTGCTCGGATAGTACAGGGCCCACCTCATACGTATAACCGTTATATTCATAGGTATATCCCGACCGGTTAGCCGCCCAGCCGGCCGTATAGGCAAGCACGGGAATAATCGTAATTCCGTTGTTTTTCGCTTCCAGAACCCGGCGTTTTAGCTCGTTCAATTCGTTCTGATTGATCTGCCCTTTGGCGGGCTCGATGCCTCCCCACGAGAAATCAAAGCGATTCCAAGCCATATTTCCGATCAAATCCGCATCGGGTCCTTGATTGATTCCATTGAAATTGCGGAACTGCTCTTTGACAATAAACTTGTGCGCGGAAATATCGCTTGGCTCCATTCCGTCCTTGACCGCAACCGCTTTAATGACGGTATCTTGGTTGATTCGAATAGCGTCCGTATATTCCTTCTTCGTCTCGGAGTTCAGAGGATCGGTATTGTCCGTCGTATAGTAGATGGTGGCCCCCTCCGTAGAAGAGGACAGACTGATCGGCGTCTGAACGCCGGCAGGGATAGAGCCGGCACCCGGATCGCTGGTTACTCCCTGAACTTGAGGCACGTTTTCCGTGACGATCGTTGCATCCAATTTACTTGGCTCCCACCAATATTGATGGTTGTCGCTCACGAATACGATATCGTTGCCGCTCGCTACTACCGTTTCTAGTCTGAACGTTGTATTGTTGCCGGTATATTCGAACAAGGTCTCATACGGTCCGCTCACTGCATTGGGATTCGTGTCCTTGGATAGCAGAATTCTGAAATGTCCGGATGGGTTGGCCGAATATTTCCCCTGCAGCCTAAGCGGCTTCCCGAGCTGATCGTCGCTAACCGTGTAGTTAAACGCGATCGGCTTCCAGTCCGTGCCGATTTGGCCATTGGATTTGACGAACCATACGTGGTTTGAATTGTTGATGTCCGCAGCCCATTCGTCCGAAGCAAATTTATCGCCATTTCCTTTACTCAGCAACCCAGGAGATCCTGTTTCTGTTGTTGGCATCTGCAGATAGGACCACTTTCCGGGCTTCACGACATTCGGTCCTGAATTGAAATCGGTTACATTATTCGTGGACGGATTCACGCCAGTCGGTGGATTCTCATCCACGATAAGGGTGTAGGTGAGCGTGATCGGATCGCTAGGCAGCCAGCCGTCTTTGACGGCAACGGCTTTAATCACCGTATCCTCGGTGATTTGAATCGGGCTAGCATATTGCAATTTCGTCGCGGAAGTCAGCGGGTCGGTGTTATCGTTCGTGTAATAAATCGTGGCTCCCTGGGTTGTTGAACTCAGAGAAACAGACGCGTTCTTGGCGATCTCTCCGGAAGGAACATCCGCCGCAACTTGCGCCACTTGCTCCTCCTGCACCTCGTCGATGGTTGCATTAAGCGTAGAGGGTTCCCACCAATACTGATGTTCACGGCTGACGAATACAATATCGTTGCCTTCTTCGGCCGTTACCTTCAGATCAAAATCCGTACCGCTCCCCTCATATTCAAACAAGGTCTCGTAGGGCCCTTCCACTGCATCGGAATTCGTATCTTTGGAAAGTAGAATGCTAAACTGACCCGAGCCTGCAGCGGAATAATGTCCGTGAACATTTAGCGTTTTCCCTGCTTGATCTGCGCTGACCGTGTAGTTGAACGCGATCGGCTTCCAATCCGAACCGATTTGGCCATTTGCTTTGACGAACCATACGTGGTTTGAATTGTTTATATCCGCAGCCCATTCGTCAGAAGCAAATTTATCGCCATTTCCTTTATTCAACAGTACGGGAGATTCCGTTTCCGTTGTCGGCATCTGCAAATAGGACCAAGTTCCAGGCGCTACTACATTGGAATTCTGATCGTAATCCGTAATATTATTGGTCGTGAATCCGGCGTTTCCCGACTCCTCGGCGCTCGCGGAACGGACGAATGACGATCCGATTCCCGAGTACCCCAATAAAATAGCTGCAATGATGACCGTCTTGAGCCACTTCATTTCTAATTCCCTCCAATTTTTATGTTATAAAACGTGGTACGCATGAATCATATCAAGAAGACTTCTGGACAACGATGTGCATTCCGGGGAGAAGTGTGCTCTAAACGACTAAAATGAAATCGCTTTTATTGTTAAATAATAAAATAAAAGGGTTTTCTTAATTAAAGGCCGTCATAATCTCGTAAAGGATCTTGGCAAATTCAGCTCTGCTTGCGGCGTGCGTCGGCAGAAGCTTACCGTCGGTTCCGGAGATGACGCCCGACTTTACAAACGCCGTCGCGGCTGGATTGGCAAAGCTCGATACCTCTGCCGCGTCCGCAAAGTCATTCAGATCCTTTGCCGCATTTTCGGCCGGCAGTTCTCCAAGGCTGTTCAGCGTGTTATAAACCAGGGTGAACATTTCCTGCCTGGTCACCTGCCGATCCGGCGCAAACCGGTTGCCTCCCAAGCCATTGGCAAGTCCCAATCGTTTGGCTGCCGCAAGGTAACCTGTGTAGTAGGCGCTGCCTGCATCGCTGAAGTTGTCTGCCGCCCCCTCATCGGCATCGATACCGAAAGCCCTCATGATCATGACCAGGCTTTGCGCTCTGGTTAGATTTTCGTTTGCTCCGAAAAGATCGTTGCCTGTGCCGTTGGTGATGCCTCTTGCCGCCACAAAGGTTATTGCATCGTAATACCATGCCCCGCTTGCCACATCCTTGAAGTCCACCGGATTGTACCCCACGGCATAATTCGAGAAGTGAGGCGTCTTGAAGGACAGCGTCCCGTTTGCAGCATGATACTTGCCGTTCTTAACGGTTTCGAGGCTGCCTGCAGCATCGATATCGTATGAAACGATCGCATCGGGCTTTTCGCCGGCCTGCAAGGTATACGGAATGGTTAACGTTGCATTCGATCCAAAGCCGGAAATCGCGCCGTGATTGATCTCGAAGCTTACGACAGGTCTGTCCCCGACCTTCTGCCGAACTTCCGCCGACAGTGTGGATGCGTCCACTTTAGCAGCCGTAATGGTAATGGCTCCTGTTGCCTGCTTGGAAATGCGCGATACGGCGTTTTTATCGAACGTGATCGTGCCCAGCGGCGTTGCAATCACCAAAGAATCGAATTTGCTTTCCACAAGCTTGTTCAGCGATTGTTGCGTTAATTCCAGTTCGACGGCTTTCGCTGTCGCCGGCGCCGTCAAATCAAGCTTGATCGTAAAACCGGCAGCGCCATTCAGTTGACCGGCTCCTGCAGCCGCTTTTCCGATGGCATCCTCGATTACCGCGTAGCCGACCGCAATCGTTGCCGTCCCCTTGTCGTTTACAACCGCTTCAGCGCTTATGGTCGAAGTGACGCGCTTACCTGTAACCGTTGTAATCGTAACATTGTCCGGATCTTTGGCAGGCCCGGTCGTAACCGCAGGCGTAGGTGTCGGTGAACCCGTCGGCGTCGGTGTACCCGTAGGTGTCGGCGTTGGCGTCGAATTTGACGGAATCGACTCAAACTCCAGGTAAGTGGGCTGCTCGGTGATGGTTAGCGTGACGTGCCCGTCCGTCACCGGCAGTTCTTCGCTGTTGCCGTACATGTCGTATCGGATGACTTTGTCGCTTGCAGCGGCCAGCTTTATTTCCTGCGTAGGCGGCGCTTGCAGCTCGCCCGACTTCCATTGGTCGTCGTTCGTCCACAGCATCAGCAGTGGGTTGCCGTTCGGACGCATGAATTCATATACATTTGCGCTTGGAATATCGTTTGCGAGCGTGCCGTTATCGTAATCGCCGGAGCGATCCGCTACAAACTCGCCAGGCGTAACTAGCGCGTTATAAGCGCTGAGCGCGACATACCCCGATTTTGCCGACCACGGTACGGTTTGGGATATCTCATCGTATTGATAGGAATTAATCATGCCGAATTCTTCTTCGTCATTATTCGGATTCGTGCCGTCGTCCATGAAATCGTATAAGGTGATTCCGCCGATTCGTCCGGTATTTCCCGGTGCGGCATTCGCTTTTCCATAAGCGATCGTCCTCGAGAGGTAGGCGGCTGATCTTTCTTGCGTGGAGCCCTTATAATTCAAGCTTGTCGGCCAGCCTATTTCGGTGAACCATACGGGTTTTACTGCTCTGTCCTTTCCGTCCTGCGCCTTGAGTTCAGTCACGATCGCCTGCATGACGCCGATTGCCCGATCCTCGTTGTCGACGACACTTCCAAAATCCGAAGTGTGGAATTCGGGGCTCATCGGATAAGAGTACGGATGCATGGATACTGCGTCAACCAGGTCGTAGACCTGAGCCATGGTATATTTGGCGTTGCCTCTCAGCATGCCGTTCAGCCACGACCAGTCGCCGCCCACCGTCGCTCCGGCGACGATTTTTGCGTCCGGATTGACGGCTTTAATAGCTTCTGCGGTCGGAACAAGCAGGTTGACGTAATATTCCGGGTACTTCAGCTCCGCGGGCTGACCTGAAGCCGACCCCAAGCTGCCGCCGCTCCACTCGTTCCAAACCTCGAAGTATTGGATATCGTCCTTGAACGTTTGTGCGATATTGGCTGCGTATCTTGTATAGGCGGCAATCCCCTCGTCCGTACGCGGATAACCGGCATCGTAGAGGCTGTTGCCGTAACCGAGAACGAGCAGGATGTTAATCCCTCTGTCCTTCGCCGCTTTTACGTACCTTTTCCATAGGTCCTCGATAATCAGGTTGCCTTTTGGATTTTCGGACCAGTACATTTCGTCGCGAATCCATTTGATGCCCGCTTTTTGCAAGATGTCCAGATTGTTATTGATGATTTGGTCCTGCTGTTCTTTACTCATCCAGCCAATCTGCGCAAAGTGGGTGCATACGCCCATGATGCTGTCGCTGGAGATCGTGTCGGACGTTACCGATAAAGAGCGGCTGAACGGGAATGAAGTTTCCTGCACGATGCCGTCATATTCGAGCTTTAAGTCCACATCAAAATTGCCGTATTTGATGATGGACGAAAGATCCAGATCCATTTTGATTTTGCCTTCGTCTCCCGGCAGTACGGTTTTATTTTCGTCGTCGATCAGCGTTACCGGATCCATCCAATTCGGATCCTGTGATTTTACCGTTGCCGTGATGTTGACGTCTTTCTGCGCGGCAGTGCGGTTTTGCAATTCAAGCGACAAATCGTAGGCTTCGGCGTTGACAAAGATGTTGCCGACTTTTCCGCTTGCGCTTTCGATCGTTGCGACGAAAGGCCTTTGTTCTACGGTAATATCGGACGTTGCCGCAAAGACCTGGTCGTCGTATCTGCCTTTATCGGCGGCCGTAGCGGTAATCGTCGCATGGCCGGGGCTTACGGCGTAGACTTTTCCGGATGGGTCAACGGTAGCGACGCTCGTGTCCGAGCTTTTCCAGACAACCGACTGATTGGTTGCGTCGGCGGGAGCGAGCTCAGCTTCGAGTTGAAGGTTGAATCCCACCATCATATTGGCATGGTCCTGATTAAGCTGTATGCCGCTGACCCATTTTGGTTCGGGAACGGGCGTGAATATTAAGGAGTGCGCATTTAATCCCCAATGTAAAAACGCCACTTTTAATAGATAGGAACCTTTCTGCGCATAGATGATATGCGTATTGGCAGGGTCAAAGGAGCCGACAATTCCCCAGCCGGCTGTGGTCTGGTTCCCGGTAAAGCTCGTTTTGAGCGCGTCGCTCAAATAAATATTCGTTTGCTTCAGCCGCGCATCGCCGGAATCGTACAAGAACCCCAGATCAAACCAGCCCGATTCCTGAATCTCAACGTTATACAGCGCATAACGATCTCCAAACTCGGGGATTCCGATATATGTATCGTAAGGCGCGGTTCCGTCCGATTTGACCTGAACGACACTAAGGGTCTCATAATCCTTGGCCAAATGGATCTCGGTAGGCGCGCTGCCGCTTATCGGATGCTCTCCGATACCGACGCGGGTGAATTCCAAACTTCTAGCATTAAACGCATCCGTCGACCCATTGAACGCCAGTACGAAGCTATAGGTTCCGGCCGTTAAGCCGATCGTGCTGTCCTTGGCGGCGACAGGACGGAAAGTCGTCGATCCGCCCGTGACTGCGCTTGTCTCGAACGCCGTTGCCGATTCGCCGAGATCGGCAAAGTCTATATCTGCAGAACTACCGCTTAAAATGTAGATCTGCGCCTTCAAGTCCGGTTTCACACCGTTATAGGCGTAATAAAGCGTTGGCGAATAGTTGCCTCCTTCTGCGACTTCGACTTCGTAAACGGCATAATTCCCGGGTTTTGCAGAAATATGACTGCCCGGCGTTACGTCAATATCGTTTGTTTTCGACTTCAAATCATCGGCCAGCTGTACGACGGAAGTGCCGTAAGGCTTGATTTTCACGCTTTGTCTGATGGGTTCGAATTTCAAATGCTTTGTGTTAAACTGACCGGATTCATATTTTAATTGGAGTACATAATAACCTGCTTTTAATTCGACGTCTTTGGATTCCATCGGTTGGAAATCGAGCCAGCTCGGATCGGTTGCTTCATGGTTGGAAAAGGTGCCGATCTGCGCGGAATCCAAATACAGACTGAGCTTGGGTGCATCATTAGCAACGCTGGTGGCGTAATCCGGGGTTATTCTGTATACGCCGTCTTGCTCGACTTTGATGTCATATAACGCATAGTCGCCCGAATCGCCGTTATTTAAGAAGGTAGGATCGCCGGACCAAAGGTCAAGTCCCTGCCAATCGCTGAATTGATCCCATAGTCTGATCTCCGTCGTGCTGTGTTGATTAATCAAAATATCGGGTTCGGCATTCAGACGGGTGAATTTCAGCGTTCCGGCATTATAGCCTTCCGTCGGTCCAAAATTCACCTTGATTTCATGGGTGCCTTTTGTCAAGGAGATCGTTTTCGTAGTCGATAATGGTACAAAATCATCCCAGTTCCCCGTACTGTCGTGGCTGCCGGAAAACGCGGCGAGCGGGTTCGTATCTCCATCCATGTAGACTTTTACGTCCAACGAACCGGTTTGAGCGGTCGCAATCCCGAATGACAATTGATAATCGCCATCCGCCAACACATCGATACGGTAAAGCCCCCAGTCTCCCGATTGCGCCCAGAAATAGGGTTCGCCGTTCGCGGTTTTACCGATTATATTTTTCGTATAGATGTCGCTGTAATCCCCCGCCAGGAAGATCGTGGACGATCCGTACTTGTTAATGGTATTGGTTTTACCTTCATCGGGATCTCCGCTGCCGTCGGCGATCGGGGCGAGCGTAAGGGAACGCGCATTAAAGTAGTAGTTGTTGAACACGTATTTGATCTGATGGGCGCCCGCGGTCAGCGTCACCGGAACCGGTTGACCGGGGAAGGCCGTGAAGTTCACCCAACGATCGTCGGTATCGGCGTTGCTCGTAAAGACGGCAGCGGCGGTCGGACTGCCGTCCAGGTAGATGCTGGCTCCGTAAGGGGCGGACTTGTTCCCGGAGGCGTAGTCGGCGGACAGGTTATAGGTACCCGCTTGGTCCACGTTGATATCGAAAAGCAGATAGTCATTGGGTGCGACATTGCCGACAAACGTCTGGCTTTCAACGGTTTGGACGCCTAAGTGCGACGTACCCCAAGGACGATCCGAGCCGCCTTCCGTCATCCCGGAATTTTGCGTAGCCAGATTAATGACGGTAGGACTGTCGCCCGATATTGCGATTGGCGTCGCTTCCCCAGCTGCCGCGCTAATAGGCGCAACGGCCAGAGCGGATATGATCATGGCGAATGAAAGAAGAAGCGATATTGCCCTTTTTCTATTCCTCTGCTTAATCATGCGTCCCATCTTAATACCAACCCCTTCCATGTGCGTATTGGATAAAATGCGATACGTTTGCATCATATCAAGTAATTTTCCCGACAACTCTTCGTGACGATGAAGGATGAATGGACGATCCGTCCGACTACAGATCGGCCAGGCAGCGGGCGACTGCGATTTTCGAATCCGCGGTTCCATAATAGAGCAGCCAATGGCCTTGATGATAAACCAGGCCTTCCGCGAAGCACACATGATTCACCTGGCCGTCGATCTCGTAATCCTTGTCCGGCACCAAGAACGGGTCCTCGGCTCTATCCAGCATCGATAGCGGATTTGCCGGATCCAGTAACGCCTGTCCGGCGCAATAGGCATGAACCGCATACCCGGGATCGCCGCCATCCGCATGGTTTTTGCTATTGTAAATGAGCACGATGCCGCGGTCGGTCAAGATCGACGGCGGTCCCGGCTCGATCAGAAGGCTGTCAAACCGGTGCGGGCGAGGCTTCATGACCGAGAGTAGACCTTGACCCTCCCCGTTCTCCCCGGGCTCTTCCGTCTCTACGGGCGTCCAATGTATAAGATCCTCGGACGTCGCGGCGAAAATATCGGACTCGCCCCAATACATCCAGTACTTGCCTTGGAGCTTAGCGGCAACGAGGCGATCGCCGTCCCGACGGGTAATGATCGAGCCGGATTTGGACCACCAATTCGCGTATTTCCCGTCTATCGCCCGACCGAATACCGGACCGTGCTTGGTCCAACGCCTCAGGTCGGTTGAGGTTGCGATGCACAATATCGCAATGGTTCCGTTGTAGGCCGTGTAAGTGATGTAATAGGTTCCCGACTCGTCCATCACGATGCGCGGATCCTCGCAGCCGCCTTCCCATTCCAGCGCCTCTAGCCCGTCGGGTCCGGGATAGAGCACCGGCTCCGCGCCTTTGGTGAAGTGCAGCCCGTCCTCGCTCTCGGCTAGGCCGATACGCGAGGTACCGGCATGCTGGCCGACGGTGTCTTCCGCCCTGTACAGCAGACAAACACGTCCGTCATGGACGATCGCAGCCGGGTTGAATACGTCCTTCTCTTCCCACCAAACTTCTTCCCCGCGCATCGTACAGCGGAAGAAGCTGTCCGTGGTCGGCTCCAGGCAAGGATTGGCCGCGTCCGCCTTCACGAAAGGACCGAGCTCCCAGCTTGATAATGTTTTCAGTTCGGTTCGCATCCTATGATTACTCCCTTATCCAAATTATGTTTGCAGGTCATCCTATTTTTCCTGTTTATCGACGTGCTTCAGAAGATACTAAGCGTATAACGAACGAACAGGATACGCCATGTGCGATCCACGCATAATGATGTGCGCAAACAACAATCGAGAACGAAAAACGACGCCAGCCGAATTAAGATTCGGAGCAGGCGTCGCTTTTTTATGTTATTGGCGGGGTATACCGAGAAGCCGTTCGTTATGCATCCGACTTCTGTGCGGCACAGGGCCCGTAGAAGCGCGAACGACCAGCTTGGTCGGAAGTACGATTCGAGTGCGAGAGGATCCCTTGCCTCGACACATGGAAATCACAAGCTCGGCAGCTTTCTTCCCGATTTCCTCCTCTTGCTGGATCACGCAGGTCGGCGGCACACGCGACAGCTCGGAGTTCTCGAAGTCGTCGAAGAATACGACCGAGAGATCCTCCGGCACTTGAACGCCAGTCCCTTCGAAGGCCCGAAGAATACGAGTACCGATCGAATAGTGGCTTGCGAAGAAGGCGGTGATGTCCGGTCGGTCCGCCAAGAAGGAACGGATCGTCTCCTCGGCTTCCTCCGTATCCGTAGTCGTCAGTTCATAAATGCGGGCCGAAGGCGTCCCTCCCATCGCTCTCAAGTAGCCATTCTTCCGATCTTCAAGGCTTGTGGTGCCCGGAATGACCGCGGAAGCATACGCGATGTTGCGATGTCCTGAATCCAGCAAGTAGCTGACCGCCTCATAGGCGCCTCCTTCATGGTCGGACAGAACGCAATTCGTCTCCACGCCTCGTATATAACGGTCAATAACGACGATCGGGAAGCCTGACAACGTCAGTCGAAGGATTTCCTCGTTATAGTTTTCGCAATTAGACGGATAAATAATAATACCTGACGCGCCCCATTCCAATGCTTCGGAGATAAGCTGAGATTCCTTCTCGGGATCATCGTTGGCCGTTCCGAACAGCAGCTTGGCTCCCGCTGCTTGTACGGCTGCCTCGATCCCCATCAGCAGATTTCCGGTATACTGGTTGTTCACTCGCGGCATCACAAGGGCGATGATCGGCTTCGCCGCGTTCGTACGATTCTGCTGCTCGTATAAGACCGGCTTTCCGTCAGCCGATACGAAGGAACCTTTGCCTTGAATCCGATATACGATACCCTCTTCCACAAGCAGATCCATGGCCTTCTTGATCGTGATTCTGCTTACGCCGAATTGAGACGATAATTCATTCTCCGAAGGCAGGGCTTCATTTGCCTTCCATCTCCCTGCCTGTATGCCATCCAGCAAATACGATTGAATTTGCATGTATAGCGAATCCGCTTTTCGCTTTTTAGCCATCTTTAGCTCCATCTTCCATTTAATGATTACAAGTATACATGTCAACATTACGAAACTCAATTATTCCTTTACTTATCGGCATTCGTGATGTAAATTTTACTCAAAGTTATACATTACAACCATCAACAGATTGCATACTTGTAACATAAATAAGCAGATGCTTGAAACGGGGTCCTCGCGAATGTTCAACTGGTTTAGCGGACTCAGTCTGCGAACGAAGACTTTGCTCTACTTAATCATGATCATCACGCCGATTCTCGTCACCAGCTGGGTTGCGAACATGTTATCGGCGCAGGAGACGAAGGCCCAGGTCGGTCGTACGATGCTGCAGCTTGCGAAGCAAACGCATACGACGCTCGACCGGGATTTACTCGGCATCGACGAGAGCACGATCAAGCTGATCCAGGAGCCTCTCGTGCAAGATATGGGCGAAGTGCAAGAGGGAACGACCGACGACTTCGTCAAACGCTACATCGCATTAGGGAAAGTCGTCGAGAAATATAGCGTCGGCGAAGCGTTCTACAAGGGCTTGAAATACTCCTTGTTTTTCCCGATGCAGCATCCTGAAAACTTTCAGTTCGCTCCGAGCTACCAACAGCTTGAAAGCGGTATCTTTTTTATCGATCCAAAAGAGAGCGATTGGTATCAGCAAGCGGTATCGCTCAAGGGCAAAGGGTTCTTGCAAGTGCTCGATCATTTCGGCGTCGCGCAGCCGGGCAAAACGCTGACGTTCCTCCGTATCGTGAAGGATCTGCAGAACGGGCCGGACATCGGCTTGATTGCCGTCGCGGATTTACAGAAGACGTTAACGAACGAGTTGAACGAGATCCAGCTGCCGTCCAATAGCGAAATCTATTTAACGGACGACGCCAACCATATTCTTACGAGCGTAACCAACCAGAGTCTCGGTACGCCGGTGCGGATTCCCGACGACTTGCTCATAGGAAACGGCGGCAATTCCATCGTGCGTCTGGACCATGTCAATTACTTGCTGGCGTATCACTATAGCTCTAATTACAATACAAAGCTGATTATACTGACGCCGCTTGCGGACATTACATCCCAAGGGAATCTATCGCAGCGGGTCATTCTCTATCTGACTCTCATTTATTTGTTCATCGTCGCGATGACGGTCGCCCTCTTCCTGCGTTCGATCCTGTCGCCGCTGCGCAAGCTGAGCGCATTGGTCGGATCGTACGTACCGGGCAAGGAAACGGCGTTCAAAGTGATTAACCCAAGCCGACGTCTGGACGAAATCGGAAGTCTGACGTTCTCCTTCTCCAAAATGATGCGGCGTTTAAATGAAATGGTCCAGACGCAATACGTACTGGAGATCAAGCAGAAGGAAACGGAGCTTTCCATGCTTCACCAGCAGATCAACCCGCACATGCTGTACAACACGCTGGAGTCGATTTATTGGCATGGCGTCGCCATTGGCGAAAACGAAGTCGCCGAAATGGTCAAGGACCTGTCGAAACTGATGCGGATCGGACTCAGCTCGGGCAGGAATCTCATCGCCATCGCGGAGGAAATCGAGCATGCCGAAGCGTATATTCGCTTGCAGGAGAAACGCGACAAGCAGCGGTTCCGCGTGAAATGGGAGATCGACGAGACCGTTAAAGCCGTGCTCATTCCGAAGATCACGCTGCAGCCGCTGTTGGAAAACGCCATTCTGCACGGGATCGCCAAAATGGGGGACGACGGAGAGATCGTCGTGCAAATTCATGGCGATCACGAAGGCCATGTCATCCTTAGGGTATCCGACAACGGTTATAAATTCGTCGATATCCGACGGCTAAACGAAATCGTTGCTGGCCAAACCGGTAAACCTGTCGGTTACGGCATTCGCAACGTACGACAACGGATCCAACTGCACTTCGGCGACGCCTACGGTCTTTCCTACGAGGCGCGTCCAGGAGGCGGCGTGATCGCCCGGCTTATCATTCCGAGTCAAGCCCCATACACGGAGAACGGAGGAGAACAACATGAGTAACGTACTGGTCGTCGATGACGAATTGAACATTTGCGAGGGGATTCGCACCATCTTGCTCCAATCCGATTTGGGCATCGACAACGTGTTTACGGCGCACAACGGCTACGAAGCGCTCGACTACCTGCGAATGGAGCCGATCGATCTGATGATCTCGGATATTCGGATGGATGAGATGACCGGGCTTGAGCTGCTCGCTGCCAACTATATCGAAAAACCGGATTTGCCGATCATTTTGATCTCCGCGTACGAGCGCTTCTCTTACGCGCAGGAAGCCATGCGGCTGGGCGCCAAGGATTATTTGGTGAAGCCGCTCGACGTGCCGCAGCTGCTGCAATCGGTGAAGGTTTGGCTAAATGCAAGCGATCGGTCGATGCAAGAGCTGACGCGCGTCTCGCTCGCGAAGCCGTTCGCGTCGTCCGAGTCGACCCTGCAGGAGAACTATTTGCTCAACGAAGTGTTGGACACGCCGAACTTGCGCGAGGAAGAAGTGCGCGCGGCGCTGGACGAAGCGCATGTGAGCCTGGAAGGGCCGTATTACTGCTTGATGCGTGTCCAGCTGGACCTGAACGCGGGCGGCAATCAGCAGGGCGCCATCACGAAGCTGAAGGACAAAAACTTGTTTAAATTCGCCGCGGCGAACGTCATTTCCGAGACGCTCGTCGATTGGAGCCACCTCGTCATTCCGCAGTTTGGCGGAGAGCTGGCCGTCCTCCTGCAGCTGAACGAAGCGGAACACGCTTCGCTGCTTTCCCATCATGGCGTGAAGCTTGGCATTGTCAGCCAGCTCATTCACGAGAACATCCGCCATTACTTGCACATCGGCAACCTTATCGGCATCAGCGGCTTCAAGCGCGGCCTCGATTCGTTATACTCGCTCAAATGCGAGGCCGTTAAGGCGTTATCCTGGAGCGAGATGATGCCGGATCAATCGGTCTTCTTCGCGCAGGATTTCGAGTCTTATGCCGCGGAACCCGACAACTCGGATAAGGGACAGGAGCAATTCGGCAAGGTCAACCATAGCATCCTGCTCGAGATCGAGGCGTTTTTACAGCAATCGTATAGCCTTAAGGGGCTCAAGCTGCAGAACATAGCGAACAAGGTGCATCTCAGTACGAACCATATCAGCTATTTGTTTCGCAAATTCAAGAAAATGACGGTCTGGGATTACGTGCTTAAACTGCGGATGGAACAGGCAAAGCACCTCTTGATGACAACCGATATGAAGCGATACGAGATATCGGAAGCCATCGGCTACGAAACGCCGGAGCATTTCAGCAAAATATTTAAAAAATACTACGGAGTCAGCCCTTCGGAAATTCGAGGCTGATCAAATCCCCGGATAGACCACAGAACGCCTCGCAACGCACATCGTTCTTTTGCGTCGGCGCCTCTATAATACAAGCATTCATTCGTATTGGAGGTGCCGAAACATGAAAAAATGGATTTACAAGTATCGCTGGGGGTTGCTGTTTCTGCTCCCCGAAGTCATCGTATTCTTGTTGTTCTTGTGGGTCCCGATCGTAAAAGGCTTCTTTTACAGCTTCCAGAGCGTGGACTTCGTCAAGGGCATGCACTACGTCGGACTGGCCAACTACAAAGATATTCTGCATCGTACGGAGATCGGGATATCCGTTCGCAACACCGTCTATTACATGGCGTTATGCCTCCTGCTCGGCTACTGGGTACCTTGCTTCTTCGCCATCGTCGTATCCGAGCTGCGGAAGTTCCAGGGCCTTGCGCGTACCGTTATGTATCTGCCCATGCTGATTCCTTCTACGGCGTTGTACAGCATGTGGCTCTGGTTCTACGACGGTACCGGTCCGTTCAACTCGCTCATGACCAAGCTGGGGATGAACCCGATCGGATTCCTGACCGATACGAAGTGGGCGATGCCCTCCATCGTGCTGATGGAGACCTGGCAACAATTCGGCGGCGCGTTCATCATTTACATCGCGGGTCTTGCCGGCATTCCGCGCGACTTGTACGAAGCGGCGGAAATCGACGGCGCCGGCGTATGGGCGCGCGTACGCTTCATCACGCTGCCGGGCATCCGCCATCTGCTCATGCTGATGCTCCTGCTCCAGCTGATCGGGACCTCGCAAGGCTACCAATCGCAAAAAGTGCTTACCGACGGCGGTCCGGTGAACTCGACGTTGACTTACGGTCTCATGATCATTCGCGAAGCCTTCACGTACCAAAACTACGGCACGGCTTCCGCGATGGGCGTTATGATGCTGATCGTGCTAGGCATCCTCTCGTTCTTCTACATGAAATGGGATAAGAACGGGGTGTTCGCCAAATGAAAAAAAATCCTTTCGAGCGCGGGATTTTCTCCCGTTACGATTTCAGAAAACCGTCCATCGTCGTTAGCTACGCTTTAATGATTGTGCTTATCGCGATCTTCGGGCTATTCACGCTCATTCCGTTCGCAGTGACCTTGTTGAACTCGCTCAAGACGCGCCAGGAGGTTTTTGTTTTTCCCGTACAATATATTCCGCATAAGTTGATGTGGCATAACTATGCGGAGGCTTGGAAATTCCTTGATATCTGGCATTACCTTAAAAATACGTTGGCGATCATGATAGGCAATCTCGGGTTTTCCATGGTCATCATGGGCTTTGCGGCATATGCCTTGTCCCACTTGGAAGTACCGAGACGCCGCTTCTTCGTTCTGTTCTTCATGACGACGCTGCTCATTCCGCCGACGACTTATATCATTCCGAACTTCTTGAACCTGAAGAGCTTGCATTTGATCAACACGTTTTGGGCTTTCTGGTTGCCTTCGGCGGCCAACGCGTTTAATCTACTTTTATTACGCAGTTTTTTCAATACGATTCACAAAGAATTGTTTGAATCGGTTCGTATGGACGGCGCTTCGGAATTCCGCGCGTATTTTCAAATCGCGGTGCCGCTGTCCATACCGGTATACATCACGCTGCTGATCTTCAGCTTCAATTCGTCGTGGAACGATTGGTTCTGGCCATGGATGGTCTTGCAGAAACAAGACATGTGGCCGCTTGCGACCGCCGTGTACAGATATGTAATAGGTTCGCAAGTTATCACTTGGAACGTTAAATTCGCGGTATCGTTTTTATTGGTCATTCCGCCGATTTTGTTCTTCGTTTTCTTTCAGAAATATATCGTGAAAGGCACGAATTTGGGCAGCGTGAAAGGCTGATATCCGCCTCGGCCATGCAAACGTACGCTCACTGAAATGTTTCGGAGGGGTTATACATGAAGCTGCGCAATGTAATGGCTTACGGCTTGGTTTCGTTGACCGTCGTATTCGCAGGCTGCGACACGAATTCGGGAAATTCTTCGATCTCCGCCCCGGGCGCATCCGAATCCGGTGCCGGACCGGTCGAAATTCTCATTCAAGCCGCAAACCCGAACAATCCGACGCAAATCGCTTCTTTCAACGACAAGCTGGCTCGTTACAAAGCCGCATATCCGAATGTAACGGTCAATACGACCGACTGGCAGTATAACCCCAACGAAATCGGTATAAAGATGGCTTCCGGCCAAGCGCCGTCCGTTTACGCGGCATTCGCGACGGACGGCAACTTCCTCGCGGGCAAAGGCTGGATCGCCGACCTGACGAACATCCTTAAAAGTTACACGCACAAAGACGACTTCAACCCGATTCTTACCTCTGCTTACACGATCGGAGACAAGGTTTACGGGATTCCGGACTACGGATACGTGATCGGCGTAACGATCAACAAAAAGCTGCTCGCCGACAAAGGAATTGCGCTTCCTTCGATGGACTGGACTTGGGACGACTTCGCGAACATCGCGAAACAAGTCAGCGACAAGGCCAAAGGAATCGCGGGAATTGCCGTACTGGGTAAAGGCAACGAAGCCGGCTGGGGCTTCACGAACTTCCTCTACGAAGCAGGCGGCGACGTACAAGCCGTAGCGGACGGCAAAGTAACGGCAACGTTTAACGGCGCCGCCGGCAAGCAAGCGCTCGACTTCTTCAAAAAGCTGCAGTGGGACGACCGTGCGTTCCCGATTTCTTGGACCCTCGACTGGGCAGGCGCAACGGGCGCGTTCACGCAAGGCCGTGCGGCTATGGTCTACGTAGGGCCTACCGACGCTGTCACTGCCGCTCTGAACAACGGCAACTGGAAAGTCGATGACTTTGCAGCCTATCCGATGCCTGCCGCGCAGGCCGGCGGCCAACACGTCGGCATTCTCGGCGGCAACTCCTACGTTATCAACGCTAACGCTACGGCGGAACAACAACAGGCGGCGTTCGACTGGATTACGTTCGACTACTTCTCGGATCAAGGCATTAAGGCGCAAGAAGCTCTCGTGAAACAACAAAAAGACGAAGGCAAATTCTTCGTCCAGGGTCAACTTAGCTATTACAGGAGCGACTCCGACTACGCGAAGAAGATCGACGCGATCTATGCGAAATACGACAACGTATGGAAATACGACCCGCAATTCTATCATTACGCGGTCGGTAAACCTGAAGCGCAATATGAAGCGCAAGCGTACTATGGCGCAATGACGGTTGCCATTCAGTCCGTTCTGTCGAGCAAGGACGCGGACACGCAAAAACTGCTCGACGAAGCCGCTTCCAAAGTGCAATCGGAAAACTTCGACAAAGTCGCCGTTCAATAAGAGATCGTCATAGGGGACAGTTAAGACTGCCGAATATAAAAATGGGATGCCTTTTCCGATTCAACGGAATGGCGTCCCCTTTTTTATTTGTTATTGTCCGTCCTTGCGAGACCGAACAATTACCCGGATCGAACACAGAACGCTTCGTATTGCACATCGTGGTTGAGGGCCGATAGCAGTCTGTTTTTTACAAATGTAAGTGTTTTCTACATTAATCGTATTAAGCACATTTTTCCCCGGAACGCACATCGTTGTCCAGAAAATTTGTTGTTATGATGCAGTTGTACCACAGTTCATCAAACATATTCGGAGGGGTTACACATGAAGTTGCGCAATGTAATGGCTTTCGGTTTGGTTGCGTTGACTGTCACAATGGCAGGTTGCAGCTCTAACAACAACGGCAACAACGCAAGTAATTCGGCAAGCTCGCAAGCGCCTGCCTCGGCATCGGCATCGCCAACTGAGTCGGCATCGGCACCTGCCTCGGAAACAACGAAGCCCGCCGGCCCCGTCGACATCCTCGTCGTAGCGCCGGATCCGAACAACAAGGTGGCAGTCGCTGCATTCGACGACAAGCTGGCTCGTTTTAAAACGGCTTATCCGAACGTAACGGTCAAGACGACCGACTGGCAGTATAACCCGAACGAAATCGGGATCAAGATGGCTTCCGGCGATGCGCCGACCGTTTACGGGGCATTCGCGACGGACGGCAACTTCCTGGCCAGCAAGGGCTGGATTGCAGACCTGGGAGATATCCTCGAGAATTACCCGCACAAAGACGACTTTAACCCGATTCTGACCTCTGCGTATACGATTGGCGGCAAGGTTTATGGTATTCCGGATTCCGGATACGTGATCGGCGTAGCGATCAACAAGAAGCTGCTCGATGACAAAGGAATCGCGCTTCCTTCGATGGACTGGACTTGGGACGACTTCGCCAACATTGCGAAACAAGTCAGCGATAAATCCAAAGGAATCGCGGGAATCGCCGTCATGGGTAAGGGCAACGAAGCCGGCTGGGGCTATACAAGCTTCCTCTACGGAGCAGGCGGCGAAGTAGAAACCGTGGCTGACGGCAAAGTAAAGGCAGCGTTCAACGGCGCCGCCGGTAAGCAAGCGCTCGACTTCTACAAAAAGCTGCAATGGGAAGACCAAGCGTTCCCGATTTCCTGGTCCCTCGACTGGAGCGGCGCAGTAGGCGCGTTCACGCAAGGCAGCGCGGCTATGGTCTACGTAGGACCCTCTGACGCTATCAATCAAGCGCTGAACAACGGCAACTGGAAACTCGATGACTTCGTTGTCTATCCGATGCCTGCCGCGCAAGCCGGCGGCCAACACGTCGGCGTACTCGGCGGCAGCTTCGGCGTTATCAACGCTAATGCTACGCCTGAACAAAAGCAAGCGGCGTTCGACTGGACGACGTTCGATTACTTCAAGGACCAAGGCCTTCAAGCTACGGAAGATCTCGTGAAGCAGCAAAAAGACCAAGGCAAATTCTACGTTCAAGGCCAACTTAACTACTACAAGAACGACTCCGACTACGGCAAACAAATGTCCGCGATCTATGACAAATACGATAACGTATGGAAATACGATCCGCAATACTACGATTACGCAGTCGGTAAGCCGGAAGCGCAATATGAAGCGCAAGCGTATTACGGCGCAATGACGGTTGCCGTGCAGGCCGTTCTGTCGAACAAAAACGCGGATACGCAAAAGCTGCTCGACACCGCTGCTGCCAAAGTGCAATCAGAAAGCTTCGACAAAGTCGCCGTTCAATAATGTGATGACGTAGCGCAAGAAGCAGGCTGTTTCGGCAGCCTGCTTTTATAGCGTAAGGAGCGTGAACATAAAGATGAAGACAGCATTGGTGACCGGCGGCAGTCGCGGCATCGGGCAAGGCATCGCGCTTCGGCTCGCGAAGGAAGGTTACCGCGTCGCGTTCGGCCATTGGAACGACGATGAACGCGCGGCACGAACGGCAGCGGAGATCGAAGCCATTTCGGGAGAGCCCTGCCCTGTATTTCCGATCGATCTCGGCTCGCAAGACGGCGCGCTCGAATTGGCGAAGCAAGCGATCGACGCGCTGGGCCATGTCGATTTGCTCGTCAATAACGCGGGCATTTGCGGGTTTGCGGAATTCGTGAACGAACCGATCGACATGATGGATCAGATGATCGCGATCAATTATCGCGCGCCGATCATACTGATGCGGGAGTTCTCCGATCGGATGGTCGATAACGGCATCAAGGGGGCGATCGTCAATATCAGTTCGTCCCGCGGCACCCGTGCTTACCCGGGAGACGCCGTCTACGGCGGGTTAAAAGCCGGCCTGGAGCGATCGACCGAATCGATCGCGCTTTCGCTCGCGCCTTATGGCATTCGCGTGAATTGCGTTGCGCCCGGCGCCATCCACGTAAACGCTTTTCATAAGCCGGGAGTGCTTGGCGAATGCATTCCGCTCGGCCGTATCGGTGAGCCGGACGATGTCGCGCAAGCCGTGATGTGGCTCGCATCCGAGCAAGCTTCTTATGTTACGGGCATAACGCTGCGTGTGGACGGCGGCTTGATTCTTCCGGGCATGCCGGAAGACGGGAAGAACAACTGGGGCACGGCGGTCAAGCCTGCGTCTATGCCTTCGTCGAAGAACAATCAGGAGGGGAATCGCAGATGAACAACTTGAGAATCACGAACGTAAAGACGATTCTGACTGCGCCGGACAACATCAATCTGGTCGTCGTGAAGGTCGAGACGTCCGAGCCGGGCCTGTTCGGATTAGGCTGCGCGACTTTTACGCAACGCTATTTAGCCGTTGCCAGCGCGATCGAGGATTACATGAAGCCGTTCCTCATCGGCAAAGATCCGCGCCGAATCGAAGATATTTGGCAAACCGCCATGGTCAGCTCCTATTGGCGTAACGGGCCGGTACTAAATAACGCGGTTTCGGGCGTCGATATGGCGCTTTGGGATATCAAGGGGAAGCTGGCGAAATTGCCAGTGTACGAGCTGCTCGGGGGAAAGGTTCGCGAAGCGGCCGCGGTATACCGTCACGCGGACGGACGCGACTTCAGCGAGCTGGAAGACAACGTCCGCAAATTCATGGCGGACGGCCTTCGCCACATTCGTTGCCAATTCGGGGGCTATGGCGGCCGGCATGACGTAAAGCCGCCGGAAGGTTCGCTGTTTGGTGCGTATTTCGATCCGGACGCCTACGCGCGCAGCGTGCCGAAGATGCTCGAGCACATCCGCGTGAACGTCGGGGATGAACTCGAATTGATTCACGATATTCATGAACGGCTGTCGATCAGCGAAGCCGTACGCCTCGCGAAGAACGTCGAGCCCTATCGGTTGTTTTATTTAGAAGATGCGTTAGCGCCGGAGCAATGGGATGGATTCAAGCGAATCCGTGCGCAATGCGCGACCCCAATTGCGATGGGCGAGCTGTTCGTGCATCCGATGGAATGGGTGCCTCTCATTTCGCAAGGGCTGATCGACTTCATCCGTTGCCACGTCAGCGCCATCGGAGGCATCACGCCGGCACGGAAACTCGCGGCGCTCTCCGAAGCGTTCGGCGTGCGCACCGCTTGGCACGGACCGGGCGACGTATCGCCGATCGGTCATGCCGCGAACCTGCATCTCAACTTGGCGACGCCGAACTTCGGCATCCAGGAATGGAACCAATTCTCCGAGCGCGCGCAAGAAGTGTTCGTCGGTACGCCGCAGCTTCGCCAAGGCTATGCCTACGCGAACGACAAGCCCGGCCTGGGCATCGAGCTGAACGAAACGCTTGCGGCGAAGTATCCGTGCCGCAACGACTTGCCGGAATGGACGCTGGCAAGGCTGCCGGACGGTTCTCCGGGACGCCCTTAATCAGATTACGCAACGACCGCTTGCCTGATATTCCACAGGTGAGCGGTCCTTTCACTTTTCCGGAGCAATAAGAATGCTTCGAAAAGGAAGATCCGCAGCCGGGCAAGAATTAGCTGGCCATAAGGTTGCTGCGTTAAATGGCACGAGTGATCTATAATTATGACGCCACGCAATTGACTCTTTCTTTTCAAAGGCGTACAATAAAATTAAAACCTGGTACTAATACCTGACGCTAAACCGAGGAGGGAATTAACAATGCCGCTCCAATCCCGCTCCGCTATTACTGCCATCGGCAGCCACGTACCGCAGCGCATTCTGAACAACGACGAGCTGTCCGCCATGGTCGATACGAACGACGAGTGGATCGTCCGCCGCACGGGAATCAGCGAGCGTCGCATCGCTGCCGAAGACGAGTTCACGAGCCATCTCGCGATTGCCGCCGTGCGCGATCTTTTAAGCAGATACCCGACCTCGACCGACGACATCGACGGCGTCCTCGTAGCCACCACGACGGCCGACAATCCGTTCCCGTCGGTCGCTTCGCGCGTGCAGGAGGCGTTCGGCTTCAAGGCCGCGCTGGCGTTCGACCTGAACGCCGCATGTGCAGGCTTCGTCTCCGCGCTTCAGACGGCGAACGGCTTGATCCTGACCGGCATGTACCGCAAGATCCTCGTCATCGGCGCCGAGACGCTGAGCAAGATCACGGATTACACGGACCGGTCCACCTGCATCCTGTTCGGCGACGGCGCCGGCGCCGTGCTCGTCGAGCGCGCGGAGGAAGGGCAGTTCCTGGCGTCGCACGCCATGACGGACGGCAGCGGCGGCATCCACGTGTATGCCTCGGGCCTGTCCAGCGATTGGAACGGCCAGCCGCTCGCCGGCGACGGACGCATCGTGCAGAACGGCCGCGAGGTATACAAGTGGGCGCTCTCCACCGTTCCGGACGGCGTGCGCAGCCTGCTGCAGGACAGCGGACTCTCCGCAGAGGCGCTCGACTGGCTCGTGCCCCACAGCGCGAACCTGCGCATGATCGAGGCGATCTGCGAGCGGCTCGATATGCCTTACGAGCGCGCGCTGACGAGCGCCGCAGCGTACGGCAACACGTCGGCGGCGTCGATCCCGCTGGCGTTGGATCTCGCCGTAAAAGACGGACGCCTCGCTGCGGGACAGACGGTCGCGCTTTACGGATTTGGCAGCGGCCTGACGCAGGCGGGCCTGCTGCTTCGCTGGGCATTCTGATTTAACCGCACCCCGTCGTTAGCAGTCGGCCATCCGTGACGCTTGCCCCCGGTCAAGCGTCGTGCCTTCCTTTCCCTCTTGGACATAGACTGTTATGTAGAAGAGGCGGGGAAAGGAGGGCATGCGATGTCGAGCCCCTTGGTTAGCATTATTATCCCTTTTTATAACGACGGCTACGTCAATCAGGCGGTCGCCAGCGCGCTGGCGCAGACCTATCCGCATATCGAGATTATCGTCGTGGACGACGGATCGACCGCGAATCAGCATCTGCTCGATCCGTACCGGTCCCGGATTCATTACCTGGGCAAGGCGAACGGCGGCACGGCGAGCGCGCTGAACCACGGCATCCGCATGTCCAATGGCGAATATATCGCATGGCTCAGCTCCGACGATATCTTTTATCCGCACAAGGTCGCGGGTCAGCTTGGCCATATGATGACCCGAGGCGCGCTGATCAGCAGCACGGACTTCGACCTGATCGGCGCCGGCGGCGAGCTGCTCAAGCCGCAGCTGGCCGTGAAGTTCGCGAGCGCCGGGGCTTTTTTGCGCGGACTTCACACCTTTTGTCCGATCAACGGCTGCACCGTCATGATGCATCGCAGCGTCGTCGACCGCATCGGGTGGTTTAACGAGGCGCTGCGCTACACCCAGGATTACGACTATTGGATGCGGGTGATTTTGACGGGCTTCGACTTTCACTTCGTCAACTCGCCGCTCACCGCCTACAGGTGGCATGCCAACTCGGGCACCTCCCGCCATCTGGACCAAGTCAATGCAGAGTTCGCTATGGTTCACAACTGGTACGTTCACAGCCTGAACGGGCTGATCGCCCGCGTGGGCGGATGATTGCGCGATAAAGGGACGCCGCGGCGACAAAAGCCGGGCGTCTTTTTTGATGTTGCGCTTAAAAATGAGCCGCACCCGCCGCACGCAAAAAGCCGTCCAGCCGCACTTGCCCGGCTGAACGGTTTCCATTTTGCGCGAGCCTCCCTTATCTCTACCTGCCTACCGGCGGCCGCAGCGCGGTGAGCAGCCGGCTCAGGCTTCCCCTGTACTTGGCCGCAGTCGCCATGAATTCCGCCGCCGCTTCCGCTTTGTGGAGAATGGTCCCCATCCCGGCATGCTTGCGGTATTCCGTCAACGGCTCGTTCAGATAGGAAGGCGGGTACCCGGCCAGAATCGCCCGGACCCATAAGTCATAATCGTGCGTAAAAACCGCGCCTTCGTCAAAGCCGCCCAACTGCTCGAACAGCGATTTGCGCAGCATGACCGTACAGCCGTTGATCGCGTTCGAGCGCAGCAACGACCGGTAGAAGTCGTACCGGCTCTCAAATGCGAGCCGTACCGGCTTCGAGCTCGGCACGCCGGCGGCGTCGATCGTGCGGAAGGCGGTGTGGCTGAGCGCCGCCCCGGTCCGCTCCATATGCTCGATCTGGCGCGCCAGCTTGCCCGGCAGCCAGCGGTCGTCCGAGCTGAGCCAGGCGACGTACTCGCCTCGCGCCATGCGGAAGCCGTGGTTGAGCGCGCTCGCCGTGCCGCCGTTCGCTTTGCCGAGCACATGGATGCGACCCGTATACCGGTCGAGCCGCCACGCTTCGCGCGTGGAGCCGTCGTTCACGACGATGACCTCGAGCCCTTCGAAGCGCTGCGCCAGCACGCTTTCTACCGCTTCCCCGATATACGGATCGTTATAAAAAGGGATGACGGCAGTCACCTTCGGCCGTGCGGCGTCCTGACCGCCGCCCGGGCTGCCGCCCTTGCCCGCACCTGTGCCGCTCATGCGCGGTTCCCCCTCCCCGGTGAGACTGATGCGTCCGGTCATTGGCCGTACAAGCATTCAAACCGTTCAAGCCGTTCAAGCTGATCCGGCCAGTCGCTCCCGCTCCGATTGCAACGTATCCGCGATCGAACGCTCGAACGGCACGGACGGCTGCCAGCCGAGCCCGCGGATGGCGTCCGCGCGCCGCGCCTGCGGCGAAGGGCCGCCCGCCGATCCGATCTCCCAGCGCAGCGGCACGCGGCTCGCCTGATCGAAGGCCGCCTTCACTTCGCCCAGGCTGCGCAGCGTGCCCGACTCCAGCGCGTAGCGAATGCCGGGCGTCCCGGCCTGCAGCAGCGCAGCGTATGCCGCGGCGGCATCGCGCACGTCAAGAAAATCGCGGCGCTCCTCCAGCGAGGACAGCCGGAACGCCTCCGGCTCGCGGCCCTCGCCCGCGTCCCGCTCGCTAGCCGCGGCCCAGCGCGCGATCTTGCCGCAGATGCCGGCGCTGCCGCCGGGACCGATGAGGTTGCACGGCTCGGCGACGATAACCTGCTGGCCATACCAATGGTGCCAGGCCAATGCAGCCGTGACCTGCAGCGCCTTGCTGAAGCCGTACGGATGCAGCGTGCGCGTCAGATCTTCGCTCGCCCGCGGGCTCAGCATCGAGCCGACGACAAGCGTTCTGCAGTCCGGGAGCGCGCGGACGCCTTCCAGCACGTAGACCGTGGACAGCAGGTTGGCGGACAGCACGACGTCCGGCGACCGCCACGATTCGTCCACCGCGTTGCGACCGGCCAAATGGAGCACGGCATCGGGCCGTACCTGCTCGAGCATCGAACGGACGGACGCGCGGTCCGTCAGATCGCAGGCGAGCTCGGCCGTCGCGCCCGATACGGGCGGGCGCGTGCCGGCCGCCGAAGACCGCGGAGACACGACAGCCGTCACCTCCATGCCCTCCCGCGCCAGCCGTTCGCACGCATGCCGGCCGCTGAAGCCCGCGGCGCCAGTGACCAGCACCCGCATCAATCCGCCTCGCCCTCCATCCACTGCCGCAGCTCCGCCAACATCTGCGCGTATCCCGGAGGCCGGTAGTCGAAGCCGCTTTTCGTCGGCGCCAGCGTGCGGTCGATCGCGGGCTCCGCTTCCGGCACGATTTTCACGTCCGTCCGTCCGAACGTCTCCGCGAACAGGCCGAGCAGGTCATGCTTGTTGACCGCCTCCGGCGCCGTCAGATGCACGAGACCGCCGACGTCCGGGTGCTCCATCGCCCACTCCACCGCCTTGGCGAGCTCGAGCGTCGTCACGCCGTTCCATTGAACGTTGACGTAACCCGACACGCTGCCCGAGCTGCCCAGAAACCACTTGAGCAGACCGATCCCGTGACTGCGCAGCTCGGGCCCGATGATGGACGTGCGAAGCGTCAGACACGCAGGGTCCGTAATTTCGCCGAGCGCCTTGCTGCGTGCGTACACCGTCTCGCCGTCCGGCCGCTCTTCTTCCGTATAGCCGCCCCGGTCTCCGAGAAACACGCAGTCCGAGCTGATATGAATCAGCCTGCCGCCTCCGCGTCTGCACAGATGGCGCAGCCAGTGCGGCAGGAGGCCGTTTACAAGGTACGCGTCCAGCGGGAGGTCCTCTGCCTGCCGATTCAGCACGCCCACCGCATTCACGATGAGATCGGGCTGCGTCTCGGCAAACAGATCCGCGACCTGCTCGAAGCGCCGAACGTCCAGCACGCGGACGGCAAGCGCCGTCCGGCCGCCGTCTTCCGCAGCTCCGGCCTGCGCCGCGCTATCCGCAACGCCGCAGGCTTGCCGTACGACCGGGATATCCCCGGCCGTCCGTACCGTGACGGTCACCTCGTGCCCGGTGCGCTTCAGCAGATAAGCCGCGATCACATGCCCCGCCATTCCGCTTCCGCCAAGCACCAGCACCTTCATTGGAGGAACCCCCCACGCACCAGCATGCTGCGGATCTCTTCATGATTCATGAGTCCGGTCCCCGAGCTGTAGCTGTGGAGTTCCGCGCGCGGGTAGGCATCGTAATGGGCTTGCAGGCCTTCGAGCTCCAGCGTCGGCAGGATGACCAGGTACTGATCGTCGTACTCGACGGTGCTCTGGCTCTCGTACTCGGTGAGCAGAATCTCGTCGAGCTTTTCGCCGGGACGCACGCCCGTCTCCACGACCTCCGCGGACTTGCCCATCGCGTCCATCAGCACTTCGGCCAGGTCGATGATCCGGCAGGTCGGCATCTTCATGACAAAAATCTCGCCGCCTACGCTGACCTCAACCGCTTTGAACAACAGCGTAATCGCATCCTCCAGCGTGAGGAAGAAGCGCGTCATGTCCCGGTGCGTCAAGTTGACCTGGCCGCGGTTTTTGATATGATCCATGAACAGGTGGATGACGCTGCCGTTCGTACCCAGCACGTTGCCGCCGCGGACGCAGACGAACTTCGTGTCGGACTTCAGCAGGTTTGCGTACACGATAAGCTTTTCGCCGATCGCCTTGGTCATGCCGTAAAAGTTGGACGGATTCGCCGCCTTGTCGGTCGAGATGTTGATGACGCGGTCCACTTTATTTTCGATCGCCGCTTCAATGACGTTTTGCGTCCCGAGCACGTTGGTCTTGAGCGCTTCGTACGGCTGGATCTCGCATACGGGCACATGCTTCAGCGCCGCCAGGTGGAACAAGATATCCACGCCCTGGCAAGCTTTGGAGAGCGCCTCGCGGTCCCGCACGTCTCCGATGAAAAAGGTCAGTCTCGCGTCCTCGAACTCGCGGCTCATCGCCACCTGGTTCGACTCGCTCCGCGAATAGACGATGATCTCCTTCGGTCCGAGCAAGAGCAGCTGACGTACCAGCTCATGCCCCCACGAGCCGGTGCCCCCGGTTACGAGGATGCGTTTGCCTTCATACATCCATAATCCCTCCAAGCACGTATTTGGCCACCTTTGCAGATACTTGACGGTCTCCATAGCCTTCCGGCAGCTGCCAGCCCGTGCCGAGACGGATCATCGCGTCCGCGGACCGCGCGATCGCGCGCGCCTCGACGCCGGACACGATGTTGCTCCCGCAATCGACCGTCTCCGGCCGCTCCGTCGTCCGCCGCACCGTGACGGCCGGCACCTGGAAGATGCAGCATTCCTCCTGCACCGTGCCGCTGTCGGTCAACGCGCAACGCGTGCTGCGCTCCAACTGGACAAAATCGAAAAAGCCGAACGGCTCGTGAAACTCAAGCAGCGGGTGAATCAGCTCCGCCATGTCGGTCGTGAGGCGCGAGCGCGTCCGCGGATGAAGGCTGCAGATGAGCCGCATCCCCTGCTGCTCAGCCACCATGCCGAGGCCGGTCACGATTTCCCGCAGCCGTCCCGGATCGTCGACGTTTTCCGCGCGGTGGATCGTAGCGAGCAGGTAGCCGCCGGGCTGCAGCTTGAGCCGTTTCAGCACGTCGCTTGCATCGATTTTCGGCTTGTAGTGCTCGAGCACCTCGAAGATCGGATTGCCCGTCTTGAAGATTCGTGCGACGGGGAAGCCCTCGCGCAGCAGATTTTGCTTGCTGTTCTCCGTATAAGGGAGATTGGCGGTCGATACCGCGTCGATAATACGGCGGTTTTTCTCCTCCGGCACGGCCAGGTCGAAGCAGCGGTTGCCCGCTTCCATATGCACGACCGGGTAGCCGAGCCGCTCGGCAAGCACCGCGCACAGCGCGCTGTTCGTGTCGCCCAGCAGCAGCACGCGGTCCGGCCGCTCGCGCAGCAGCACCTCTTCGACTGCGGCGAACGTGGCGGACAGCTGCGCGCCGACCGTTTCTTTGCGTGCGGTAATTTGAACGTCGGGCTGACGAAGCTCCATTTCCTCGTAGAAAATGTCGTTCAGCCGCGGCGAGAAATTTTGCCCGGTATGCACGATGACGTGACGACCTGAGAGATCGTCCAGAAGGCGCGTGAGCAGGCTGAGCCGGATGACCTCCGGCCGCGTGCCCAGGATCGTGACGACTCGCATGCCATCATCTTCCTTTCCTTTTCCTCGCTGATGCGGATCTTCTTCTCTTGCGGCCGGCGCTTCGCACGGCGACGCGCCTGCGGCTGCGCCCCCGGCGCCTGGACACGCGGACGCGCGTCCCGCGAATGCGCGAGCGGCCGCGCTTTCTCAGCCGGCTGCGTCCCCGGCCCCGCCGCGGCCGGCGTCTTCCCGCATGCGCTTCGAGCAGCGGCTCGCCGTCCGGGATGAAGTCAAGGACCAGATCCGGGACGTTGCGGACGTCCTCGAAGCGGAAGCCGTGGTCCCGCAGCGCCTTCGGCGAAACGAAGGGACGCTTGCGACCGTGCTGAATCAAGTAGACCGCGCCGCTGCCCGCGCCGCGCACGAGCCCGTGCTGCGGAATCTCGGGCGGCGGGGCTTCCGGCTGCATCGACGCCGGCGGCGGCAGACGGCGCAGCCAGGCGCCGAGCGCCTCGCGGAATTGCCGGACGCCGAAGCGCTCTGCCGCGACGCTGGCGTTGTGCGCGCCGAGCGATTGCCGCAGCGCCGGGTTGCTCATCAGCATGTGCAGCCGTTCCGTCAGCCCTTGCGCATACCCGGTCGGCACGAGCCAGGCCCCTGCTTCCGCCTGCTCGAAAATCTCGCGCAGCCCGCCCGCCGCGAAGGCGACGACCGGCTTGCCGAACATCATCCCCTCAAGCGCGGTCATGCCGAAGCCCTCCGGCACCAGGCTCGGGACGACGACCGCGTCCATCGGAGCGTAGATCTCCTCAATCCGCTCGCGGAACTCCATCCAGGCGAAGCGGCTGCTGAGACCCTGGCGCCAGATCAGATCCCTGCAGGCATGAACGTACGGTTCGTCGACCGATTTGCCGACGATCATCGCTCGGACGCCCGAATGCTGCTTCATAAGCGGGATCATCGCATGTACGAATTCGAGCAGCCCCTTGTTCGGGTAGATCGTGGCGGCGACAAAGCCGGTCACGAAGTCCTCCTCGCGGAAGCCGAGCCGGCCGCGCTGCCGCGCACGGATCTCCGGCCAACGCTCGGGCGCGTGCGCGGCCGGCTCGACGTAGGGACGCAGCACGGCCGTTTTGCCGGCCGCGCCGGATTCGAAGTACGGCTCCAGCACGCTATCGGAGATGCCGACGATCAGTTGGCTGTATAGACTGACGATCGCCGCCGCTGCCGGCCGGTTCGGCGTAGCCCGCATCGTCTCCATGACCGACCAGATCGTCGGAATGCCGAGGGACGTCGCGGCCATCGCCGGCATCGGATGCACGGTCGTGTTGGTCCACACATAGTCCGGCGATTCGCGGAGCATCAGAAAAACGAGCGGCTCCCATGCCGGGTGCGAAGGCAGCGCGCCGACCTCGGCGTCGACCTGCGGCAGCGCGCTGAACAGCGCCAGGCTGAGCGGCAGCTCCATGGCAAGCGTCCCGATCCCGGCGGCGCGCGCCTGCACGGCCAGCACGCCCTCCTGCGGCACGACCAGCCTGCAGTCAAAGTGCGATGCGAGCTCCCGGATAAAGAGCAGGAAAAGCTTTTCCGCTCCGGTCATCACGTCGACGCCGCTGAGATGGGAGAATAGAAGCAGCTTCGGCTTTCCGCCCACAGCCCCTCATCTCCTTTGGAAAAATGTTACGCCAGCGGGATCGTGGCCAGGTCCAGCAGCTGCGACAGGCGGGACACGTAGGTGTGATCCCTCAGCGTCCGGTACAGTCCGCGAAGGGCGATCTGCCGGCGCTCTTCTTCGTGCGTGAGATAATAATCCATCTTGTCGGCCATGTCCTGCGCCGAGTCGTAGGTGACGATCTCGACGCCCGGCGTATAAAACTGGGCCAGGTCTTCGCGGTTGTCGCTCATGAGCAGCGTGCCGCAGGCGGCGATCTCGAAGGTTCGCGGGTTCGGGGAGACCGCCGGGATATTGTAGAGATTGCGGTTAAACGTGCTGTCGTCGTGCGCCCGATGGACGTTGATGACGATCTTGTGCGCATTGTATTGCTCCGCGGTCTCGAGCGGTCCCATCCATTTGCCCAGATCGATCCGGTCCCGCCAGCGGGGATAGTCGGACAGCCGATCCCACCAGAGCCCGGACAGCCTGAATCTGCGTCTCGACAGGCGCGGGAGCAGCTCCTCGAACAGCCGGATCCGATTCCAGTAGGCGCTGCCGATGAAGCAGATGTCGCCGCGGATTTCGTGCCGCGGATTACGCGGCCGGAAGTCGGCTGTGTGGACGCCGAGCGGCAGGTAGTGAACCCGGGCGCAGCCTCGCTGCTCGTAGAACGGCACGCAATTGCGCTCCAGCGTGAACACGAAGTCGTAGTGCGGCGCCAGATCCGCCGTCACCTCGGTGTAGTAAGGATCGTCCGTGAACCAGATCGCGGTGCGAATGCCCAGGGAGCGGAGCGTATCGATCGTGGATACGGGAAAATCCAGTCCGTCCAGCACGATGGCCAGCGTCGGCATCTCGCGGGAAGCGAAGCCGATGATATCGTCCTTCGGCGACATGACGGACAGCCGGGATACGAGCTGCATGAGCGTCTGCCCGACCGCTTCGTCCAGCGGGCTGTACGGGAAGCCTTTGCCCGAGGTAATGAAGAGCACGTGCAGCTCCCGAATATAGGAAGGCACGATCGTACGCTGGATGATCGATTCGCATTGGCCGTACCAATACCCGTGCTGCCATCCCAGGCCGAAGCCGTCGACGCCGGCCGTGGCGCGGCTGCGTCTCTTTCTCGACGCCGCGACCGCTTTTTTTCTGCTTACTCCGACGATCTTAGCCAACCGTCCATCCCTCCCCTGCGGGCGGCTCCGCGGGATCCGCAAGCCCCATCGTATCGAGCAGCCGCTTCACCCGGCCGACAAACGTGTGCTCGGCGCGCGTCCGCCGGTAGCCGCGGGCCGCCACCTTGAGCCGCTCCTCTTCGTTGCGCAAATAATAATCGATGATTTCCTTCAGCTCCTGCGAATTGGAAAAGGACGCCATCTCCTGCCCCACCCGATAGTATTCGGGAAGCTCGGGACGCAGGTCCGTCAGCTGCAGCGTGCCGCAGGACGCGATCTCGAACGTCCGGGGATTGATCGAGTGCCCTTCCCAATGGCGCGTGTTTTTGTTGTCGCTGAGCGGCTCCGTCGTCCGATGCATGTTGATGACGATCTTGGCGCCGTTGTAGTACTTGACCGTCTCCGGCACCTCGATCCAGCCGCTGCGGACGAACTTCGACAGCTGGCCGTAATGGCGCAGCCGGTCCCAGTGGCTGCCCGCGATGAGCACCTTTTTGTCTTTCAGAAAATCCGCGATGCTGTCGAACAGCTCGACGCGGTTCCGAAAAGCGACGCCGATAAAGCAAATATCCGTCCTGTATGCCTCTTCGACGGCCATCGGCTTGAACAGCTCCTGATCGGCCGCGAGGGGCAAATGATACGCCTGCGCGCATCCAAGCTCCGCGTACCGCGCCACGCAACTCCGCTCGTGCGTGAACACGAAGTCGTAGCTGGGCGCGATCTCTGCCGAATCGCCCGATACATAAGGATCATCCACGAACCATATCGCCGTCTTGATGCCGAGATTGCGGATTCCCTCGATCTGTTCCCGTTGATTGGCGGGAAACGTATGAAGGCCGTTCATCACCAGCACCGCATCGGGCCGGTAGATCTCCGCGTACGACAGCATCTCCGCCTGCGGCGCGACGATGAGATGCGTCGTCTCCCCAAGCGCGGCGACGACGCCTTGATCGATGGCGTCGAAGCCTTGGGGCACGTACATCACGCGCCAGGGCCTGCGATGCGCGGCGGGCGGCGGCGTCTCGTCCGCGATCCGCCGGCAGGCGCCCAGTCTCCAGCCCTCCAGCCAGCCTTGCCTGCGTCCGGCCGCGACGTGCAGACCGGACCGCATACGCCTTCGAATGCGTCTTCCTCTGTGTCCGCGCTTGTACGGCATGTTCATCACCCGGATACAATATATGCGCCTCTCTCGGACAGGACGTGGACGCATATCCATCCGCAAGCGCCAATTCGGGGCGATCGGCCCCCGGACAAGTCGCCTGGTTCGCGGGACAGATGTCCGAGCGCATGCAAAAACAGCCCCGGAAAAGGCGCGATCCCTTTCCGAAGCTGTTTTTCACTGTTTTTTATTGAACGCGATGCACGTTCACGAAACCGTCCGCCGTGCCGGTCACGCGGACGACGACCGTCGATTTCTTGACGACGCCGTTCGTATACACCGCCGTGAATTCGAACGTGTAGTCGCCCTCGGGCAGCGCCTTGAGCGGACCTCCGTATTGCTCGCTGCCGAGCTCGCCCTTCCACGACGTAGGCTTAGCAGGCAACACGGCTTGCAGCGCCGCCTTCAGCTTCGGTCCCGCCTCGGCCGTGACGGTCGCGGCCCTCGTCGCCGAAGCGCCGGTGTCCGTCGTCGCCGCTTCCAGCATGAACAGCTCGCCCGCCCAGAACCAATGAGCCGGCCGCTCCTTGCCCGGATGGTCTGCGTTGTAGCGTTGACGATTGTCCTCCCACGCCGCAGTGTGCAGCACCCGACCCGTCACGCCCAGCGGCGCGACCGGGATCGTCTTGACGACGGCGGCCGCAGGCGCCTTGCCGTCGCTGACCGTCAGCCGGACCTTCCAATTGCCCGGCGTTATCGCGACGAACGTCGGTCCCGCCCCGCTGTAAGGCGGCACCCGCTGTTCGTTCACGGTGCGCTTCGCGCCGGTCGGCGATTCGATTTCATAGACCACCTCGAGCCGGTCGCCGTCCGGATCCGACATCGTCGGCAGCAGCTTTACCGTATCGCCCTCCCAGACTGGAGACGGCGTCCACGCCAGGTCCGCCGTCGGCGGCTTGTTCGTCACGATCCGGAAGCAGTGCGGCGCGCTCCAATCCGACCAATCCACGCCGTCCATCACGCGCACGAACACATAATAGGTCGTGTTGTCCGCGAAGTCCGCCGCCGCTGTCCAGGCGAGATCGGAACCGACGATCGTGCCGGAATCCCGGTAGAACGTACCGTCGGCCTTGTAAAAATGAAGCTGATACTGCGTTTGCGGATCGCCGTCCCCGTCGCTGTACGTCCACTTGAAAGCCGGCCGAAGCGTTTCGTACAACGTCGGCGCGGCGGCGTTCGTGCTGGCCGGCGCCGTCAGATCGGCGGCCGGCTTGCGGTTTACGATCGATACATTGCGCGTAGTCTCCGCGTAAAGGCCGAAGCTATTGATGACGATCTGCCGCACCTGAAAAATGCCGAGCGAGCTGAACTCCTTCGTCCAGCTTGTCCTGACGTCGCTCTGCAGCGATTCCGGCCCCCCTGTCGTCAAGTTCTTTATATAGTAAGCATGCTCCACGTTTTCCCGGGCCCCGTCCTGCGGATCGCTGGCCGTCGAATTGAACGTCACGGCCGTGAACCGATACTGCGTCGTCGGCGCGATCGTAAAGCCCGGATTCGGAGGCAGCGGCGTGGAGCCGCCGGCGACGATCGTCTGCGTGGCCCATTCAGACCAGGCGTTGTACTCGTCGCGGACGGACAGCTCGATAATATACGAGCCGCCGAACAGCTTGGCCGGTTTTAGATCGATGTAAGTCGTGCTGCCGGCTGCGCGGTACCGGTACCGATACTCGAGCACGCCGCGCGTCGCCTGATAGTTGATGCCGGTGTTTTCCATCGAGTATGAGCCGTTCGCCGGATTGTATCGATCCGGATCGTAGGAAGCGTCCGCATAGGCGATCGTGCCGTTCGAATTCCAGGTCGCCGTAAAGTCCGCAATTGGCCGGCGATGCACCCGGATCTTTCCCGTCACCGTATTTGATTCCTGGCGATAGGTGCTGAATGCAGTGTCCGGATAGCGATGCGACGGATGCGGGTCGTCCTTGGTTTTATACATGAATGTATAGTCACCTGGGTACGGGAAGCTCGTGACCGGCGCATTCAACGTCTGGCCGCTAAAGGATGCCGTTCCCAGCGGCTGCAACAGCGCGTTCGGGTTATGCGTGTATACCCATGTGCTGCCTGCCGTCAGCTGCGGATCGCTTTCTTCATCGGCGTAGGACAGTGAATAATCGACCTGCTGTCCCACTAGCGCGATGCCTTCTATCTTGCCGTAGCCGGCCGGTGTCGTCTCGGTGGACGCAGCCAGGAACGATACGCTCGGCTGGCCCCGATTGACGATCCCGAACTTGCCGTCCAACCATACGGATTCATTAATCGTAGCCTGGTAAATCCGATTCACGTACACATCGAACGTGCTGCTCGCCGGTACCAGCTTGATGTCGTATACCTGGTTCGCCACCATCGGGTACGACTTGTTCCATACGATCGTCGCCGTGCCGTTCACCGTCTTCTTCACGCGCAATTCGCTCGCCTCGAATTCGACGCTGTAGTAGTTTTTGTCGTCCCGGATCCGGTAAGCGATGCCTGCGCCCTTGCCGTCCGGAGCAGATGCTCTAAGGCTCGCCTTGACGGTCTTGCTTGCCGCCACCTGCTGTCCTGTGACGAGATCAGGCGTTGACTCGCCGACATCGATGATCTTGGGCTTCGTTGCCGCCCCGTTCGAAGTCAGCGTGTAAAGAAACAAGTTTTCGTAGTCGTTTCCGCCTCTCGAAACGACGAGAACGCTCTGGTCGGCTCGCGGATAGAAGTAAGCATACCGGTTAATACCGACGTAAATTTGCTGGTCCACTCTGCCGCTGGTGATCAGGTTCAAATCGGTATCGTAGGAGGCATAAGCAATCGTTGCATAGTTATCTAGATACTGCGAAGAGTCCATGTAATAACCGAAAATATTAACTGTACCGTCAGCCCCAACGTACATTTGCGTATAATTGAGCTGATAGGCGCCCCCTTTGGACGAATAATACGGATACGGCGTCAACTGCTTAAGAAGCTTACCGGAGGAATCCGAAACGTTAATCACGACGTCTGTCATTGGCCATCCGTTAGTCGAGGCCTGATAGATCCTCTGTTTATTATCCATACCGAATACAGAGCCCTTGTTGTTCGTATCGAGGTCCGAAGAGTATGTGAAAGTCGACGTCCCCATATTGAACTTCGCGACCTTGCGAGTGAGCGTCCACCCTTCCTGCGACTCCACCAAATAGTACAAATGGTTAGCGTTGTCCGCCCCCAAGTAATAGTGGTAGCTGGAGTAATTCGTATTACTCGTGTGGTTGCCAAGAATCGCTCCGTCCGAAGTCCGGATCACATAGCTTTTTCCGCCGTCAAAAACAGTTGAGAGCATCGCGCCATATTTTTGCGAAATGCCGTCGACATAAGGATAAGTAAGCTCTCCAAGGCTGCCGCCAGTGGAGTTATACCTATATTTGCCGTACGCAAAACCGTCTGGCAACTGGAATGAGGCCGTGTATCCTCCAGCATAGAACGGCAGAGACGAATTCCGAAACAACTCTTGCCCCGTATCGCGATCCAGGCCGACAGCCAAGCCGCTACCCGGTCCATTTTCTCCGATTGCAACTAGCGTATTCCCATATGACAATAACTGCTGGGCATATCCATTAAATACATTCTTTTGCCACACCAATTGCATGGATTTGTTGTAGGCATAAACCCAACCATTGGTACCCACATATGTGTACTTGTCGTCGTCTAACGGCACAAGCACGAAGCCCCCGGCCGTATACGAGATTGGCGTCAACACCGGCGATGCTTGCAGCCCGGTAAAGGGGGACATCAGCGGCACGCCATCAACGCCATATGAAGAAGATAGCATCCATGAACCCCAAGTACCGTAATACTGCCTCGTATTGTTGGTCAGCGGCATTCGGGCTTTGGAAGTCAGAATTCCCCCGGTATCTAGGTTCCAATTCGACTTGTCCCCGATCGCGCCGCTACCGATATTGTAAAACCGGCCGGTATTGTAAAGATCGCTCATCAGAATGGCCGAAGATTCCGGGGGATCCGATATGTCGGACTCCGTTTTCACGTCGGCGATCGGAGCAATGTTCGTCACGTTCAGCGTGCGTTCTGCTTCCGGCTGGCTGTTTGTATTGCCGCATAGACCGTAGTCCTCGCAGACCGTCTCCTGGAATAAATACTTGCCTACGCGGCTCGGCGTAAACGTGAAGCTGTCGGCGTTTCCGTTCCCGTTGACCACCGTCTGCCAAGCGTCGTTGGCGAAGCCGTCATTATTGGCATCGTATTTCATCTCGATCTTGTGCGAAACGAGGTTGTCATAGTCCGGACTGTACGCGTTACTTTGAATCGTGGCTGTGCCCAGCCTCGTGCCCTGCTCGGGAACCGCCAGCGTATCGATCGGAGGCTCGTCAGGGATGACGTTCAGCAGCTTCGACGTCACATCCGACCAGCGATTCTCCTCGTCTTTCACCTTCAGCGTAATCGTCTCCGCGCCCGGCGTCATGTACTTGGTCTGCACATTGGTCCAAACATAATCGACAATCTTCTTGCCAATGGGGCTGTAAGACAAGAGGCCGTCAAAACCTGTTGGCAGTTGCCTACCTGCCTTCACCGAGGAAGGACCGCGGATAACGGCAACGGGCTTGGAATCCACGACATTCAGCGTCGCGTATGCGGTATACGTTGCGCCCTTCAAATCCTTGACGGTAAGCGCGACCTTGTGCGAGCCGATCCCGGAAGCCGTAATATTCATATAACTGTTCTGTTTGATGTTGCCCCCAAAGCCGTCCGGTACCGACTTCAGCCAATCCGTGCTGGCGGTAAAGTCCCAATGATCGACGTCAACCCAATCATCCGGATAATCCGGGTCGCTAATATCCTTAATTATGAGATCGACCTTCGTTCCCTCTGGGATAATACCGGTAGGCGTCGTCGTCCCCGCCTTCACCCATGCAATTGTTGCCGTTGGCGGACGGTTTTCACCCGGAGGCGCTGTCGGCGTCGGTGTAGGTGTCGAGCCCCCGCCACCGAAGTTCGGGTCCATCAAGTAAAGCTGCTGCGGTCCCACCCAGTCGCTGCCGCAGCTTGTGTTGATTTGCATATACACGTCATGCGTTGCGCCAGCGGTAATAACGTACGGGTATTTGGCAAGCGTGTATGTATCGTCCGAAGTCTTGCTGGCGAGCGCGTTTCCGGTATACACTTGTCCGTTCCGTTCGATCCGGAATTTAATCGATTGGAATGTGCAGCTACCTGTCGTCTCTATGTCCTTCGGATGCAGTTTAAAGGTGTCTCCGTATGTAAGCGTGCTGTCTGGGAGGATGTCGAAGTCTCCGTCAACGCCATTGGTTGGTGGAATTTTAGGTACGTAGTTGATTGTAATGCTACCCTGATAAGCGTAAGTTGTAGCTTCCCAAGAAGTATCGAAAATAAAATCGTACTTTCTTTGTTCAGCTGAACCTCCCCCATCAACAGGGACTTTATAATCTATACCTTTAGTGTCAGTTATATCATTTAGATTACGACGCCCCACAAGTTTACCTGTACCACACTCTTCTCCTGGCCCCTTGCTTACAAGGACTGTATTTTTAGATGTTGGTGCAGCAGCAGTTATTGTAAGGGTGCACGCTGCAATATAAGGCCAAGCCACCTCTATACCCGAGTTCCAACTGTTTAAGTACATATGCTCAACATGTGGCACATTCTCCGACCAACTCAAATGTTGCCCGGTTGCTGTATCGCGAACAAAAGAAATATCAGTAGCTGTGTAAGTTCCACCGGACAAATTGGTCACGGTTGAAGGGACCAGACCTGGACATGCTGAAATGCTCCCTGACATACACCCACTCCCAGCTACTGGGGTGTATTCAAACTTGTAAATTTTCTTATCGGAAGGATTCATGGCACCCACCCGCCACCTTTTTCCATCCGATGTTCTGTCTACAGTAAATGCAGGATTCGAATAGCCTTTGCCATAGACTTTTGTGGCTTTACCACTTAGATCCAACTTAATATAACCGCCCGAGGTACTCGGATTACTAACGTTTATCGTTACCCCATTAAATACGAGTTTATAGCCTGCTACAGTTCGATTTGAGTAGATCGGAATGTTTTGCTTTACTGTTGCCGTTGGAAAGTAAGTGACCCCATCAATAACCTGTTTGGAATTAGCTCCAAAATTCAAAGGTATCGTTTGCGTATCTGAAGATGCAGCCTCTGAAGGGTACAAGGGCCACATTCCAATTAAGAAGGTTATTAGAACTAAGATTGAAAACGTACGCTTCACGGTCATTCACCTTCACTATTAAGTTGACCAAGTCGATAAACCAGCCCGGTGTAGGTAACAAGGAAAGGAATCTTCCACTCTGGATGCTTTTGCAAAGTAGTTTTTTCAACGACAACAATATGCCATCCATTAACAGTAGCAACCTTGTCCAGCACGACATCGGGAACTACAGGGAAATCAGATTGATTCTCCAGATCATAAGCAACACGCTGGCCCCAATCTGTATTGGTACCAACTTTATCACTGTGAAAGGACCAAGTATTTTTCCCTTGAACTTTGGTGTTTTTTAAGACAATATGCATAGCAATCGCGTAGGCGTCTTTGGTCATGACCTTAGTGTCAGGGTATTGGGTAAGTTTTTTGAACTTATTGCGTAGTGGTGCTTTAGGATCATCAAGATCCACGACAATCATCCTATCCATAGTTACATCCATTTTAGAGTCAATATCCAGCTTGAACGGTAACGACACAGGTTTTGTGCCCCAAGCTTCCTCCAGGTTAGTTCCCTTGTAGATAATAGCCGCGTTCTGCACCGCATGTTTTTCCGCCGTCAACTTGCCCCCCGCCCGAACCGTCGAAAGACGTTCAATAACAGCCACGGCTTCCGCACGTGTCGTCGTTCCTTTCTCGTTCAACGTACCGTCCGCGACCCCGCCGATCAGCCCGGTCAAGGCCGATTTGTACAGCGCTTCGCCATCCGTTATCTTCTTACCGCGAACGGAATCATCTGTGCCGCGAACAAGCAGCTTGGACATTTCCGTGCGGTTCATCTGACCATCCCAGGATGCGCCTAAGTCGCTATCCTGCAGAAGCGCAGCTGCTTTCAGCGCCGATACGTACGGTGTGTACCACTTCGTACCTGAAGCGGCGGGCTTAATTGGAAGGTGCAGCGAATCCGAGACCATTTTCACAAATTCCGCGCGCGTAACTTCTTTGTTCGGCTTAAACGTGCCGTCCGGGTATCCCTTAACGTAGCCTTTGCTAACTGCGGTCTCGATCGCTTGCTTGGCCCAGTGACCGCCGATGTCGTTCAACGGAACGGCTCCATTAGATGTTATTCCAGCTGCCAGGTGGTTTGCCGTTGAAGCGCCGTATGCATCAGCCGTGTGCATAAGTACCGCCGTCAACATAAATGTAATAAATATGAGTCGCAAGGCGTTCCCCTTTTTCTTCATCCGTTCGAATTGTTCCATACCCAACATTACAAATCCCCCGTTTCTAATGATTGATGATTTGCAAAATCTAATTAGTTGTTAGAAGACATCTATTCCTGCTCAAACCCTTTGCAACCGGTCCGACAGTTGTTAAAAGGCATCTATTTACCGGATATCGCGCCTCCCGCACCTTATTCGGAACAATTAAATGCTTTTTGACAACTATTCGTCGCACTCCCACCATGAACGTTAAAATTAACTGCCTTTCAGCACTTATCGCACATGGAAGCGGGACAGCGACGATGCGGCGACACGTAAATAAGCATAAAAAAGGAAGCACGAGAGATATCTGGCTTCTCTGCGGGTGCTTCCTCGCAATTGTTTATCCTATTTTTGGATAGTATATAATCAATCGGCAAATTTCGTCAATAGTTCATTTAAACCTGCTGATCGTACGCCAGCTGATGTCCATCTTCGAAGCCTTTGGCGAAGCCGGCGTTGTACCCTTCGTTGTACGCCTGGTTGAAGCTGGTACCCGGGTTCGTCGTTTTCCGTCTCCGGCTTCTTACACGGCTGATCCGCCGTTTGCCGACGGCTCCAGCGCGCTTCTTCAGACCGCTTCTCCGCTTGACCAAACCGGCTTTACGCCGCAGCGGACGAACTCTTCGTCCCGGTTTCGCCCGACTCTTTTTACGCAGCGCGTGTACCCCCAGCGTCTCCATAGCCGCTTCCCCTCCAAGATCGGATTAAGCTCTTATTTGCCAACGCCGATGCCAACGCCAAACGCACCAACCTTGCCTCCCTGCCGAAAAGACATAGTGTCTCCCCCCGGTCTGCCGCCAGCATCGCGAGCGCACTAGCGCCCGCCCGGCTGCCGTCGCCTCAGCGATCTCGCACAACGGTCAGCCGAACCGCCGCCGCCTTCTTCAACCAAGGACCTGCCGGCCTCCCCTGCTTGGGCGGCTTCCAGGAAATGCCCGCCACGCTTCTCGCCATCTCGGCCTGCAGACCCGTCAGCACGCGAACATGCTCGCGAAGCGCAGCGGCTGACGGCATGCCCGCCGCGCTGATGTCGGCCGCGCTTTCCAGCATGCGCGCCATCGCTTCCTGGCTCCTCGCGATCGCCTTGAGCATGGCGAGCTTGGCTTCCCACTCCGCGTTCAGCCGGCTCATCCTTCCGAGCTGCTGCCTCCGAAGCCGTCGAGCAGTCCGGTCAGACCGCCTTCCTCTTCGTCGCCGGCGGGCGTGAGGATCGTTTTCATGCTGCGATTCATGCCCTGGCACAGCTTGGTCAGACTCTCAAGCAGCTCTACGTTCTGCTCGTGAATTTTCAGAGAGGTAGACAGGTTGGACGCATGATCCGGGATCGAGTCAGTCGTGACGTGCATGCACAGCCAGTTGCGCACCTTCTCCGCCTCGAAGGCCTTCGCTTCCAGGATCATCGCCATGTTCCACTGCATTTTGGCGATCGCGTTTAATGTATTGTAATAGGCTTCCTCTCTCGTCATCGCCGATCTCCTCCCTGCGAAGTCCGCCCGTTATTCCTCGTCGGGAATGTTCGCCGCCTTCACGATCTGCTCGAGGCTGTCCGCCAGCGCGTCGTGCATATCGGCCAGTCCGACCACATAAGCGATAATATTTTTGGTGACGTCGGCCGAACCCTCCAGCAGTCCGTCCAATCCGCTTAATTCAGGGTGCATATCCGGTATAGCCGTGACCATCTGCGACATCCGGACCGCGACCTGGCGTTTCGCATCCATAATGCGTGCCATATGCTGGTGGGAATGGGACAGGTGAACCGCCACTTCGGTCAGCAAATCTTGCATGGTTCCGCCTCCCCGCCTCCGCTCATTGCCATCGTATTCGTGCCGTTCGGCGTTGATTCATGCCTCCAACATCTTATGCGGCGCTTGCCCGTTTGCCACACGAAGACCTCTCGCTTCTGGGAAAATGGAGTCTAGACGACATGGCGAAACTTCCATCATCAAGCGCATATAAGGCCATAAAAGCCAAAAAGCGAGCCGCTCGCATCGGCTCGCCTCGCATTCCGCCATGTCGCTTATCCGCCCCGTCACTTTCCGCACGCGCTTATGCGTCCTGCCACTTTCCCGTACGCATTTATCCGCCCCGTCACTTTCCCGCGCGCTCCGCCCCGTCACCTTCCCGCACGCGCTCATCCGAACAGTCGTTTACAACGCTTGAAGCAGCTTCGGCAGCGCGATGATCGGCGCGCCTCTGCGCCATCCGGCAAGCGCGCCCTCCGATACCTCCGCCATCGGCTTGAGGTGAAGATTCCAGCTCTTGAGCGCGGCGGGACCGAGCACGCGCCGGGCCGTATCGCCCTCCAGATGATAGGCGGTTCCGTCCGGCAGCAGCGCGACGGCGCACGCCCGTCCGTCGACCGGCTCGGCGTCCTTGCCGTGCCAGCGGGAAGCCGCCTCCGCCGCTTCGATCGGGTCCCCGACGGGCCACCGGCGCATATCGATTCGCGAGAGCTTGACGGCCTCGAACGGCAGTACGCCCGTGACGAGCCTGCGCAAGCCGCCTTCAACCCAATAGACGTCGGCATCCGCAGCCCGAACGGCGACGCCATTTGGAAACAGCTCGCTGATCCCCAGCGCCTCCGCGCGCTCATCCGCTGCAGACGTGGAAGCGGCGATGCCCGCGTACTGCTGCCAGCCCCGCCATTTATCTAGATAGTAGCGCTCGTTTGCCGTATGAATGCGGAGGAACCCGTCGCCCAGCGCCCGGATGCTCACGCTTCCGAAGTGATGGATGAACGTGTCGCCCGCGATCACGAGACGCTGGCCGAGCAGCCGTACGCGGATGTCCCAATCGTCGTCCTCGAAGTTGCCGAGCTCGAAGCCTTCGTCCAGATAGCCGATTTTCAGAAACGTCTCCCGACGCATCAGCACGCAGAAGCCGACGAGCCGATCCGTATCGTGCCAGCGATCCGGGTCGTGACGGTTGAAGCCCGACGCGAACGACTGCATATCTTGGATGTCCGTATACGGAACCGGAATTTGCTGTTCGCCGCTGATGAAGTTCGTCACCGGCCCCACCATGCCGATCGCCGGATCGCTGTTCAGACAGGCGAGCATTTGATCCAGCCAATTTCGGGTGACGAGGATGTCGTTGTTAAGCAGCATCAGCGTTCGTCCCTTGGCCATCATGAGTCCGATATTGCAGGCGCCGGCAAAGCCCAGATTGCGTTCCATCAACCGATACCTTACGGATCCGCCGAGACTCGCCAGATATTCGGCCGTCCCGTCGGTCGAGCCATTGTCGATGACGATGATCTCGTAGGAGGGCTCCGTGTACCTCACGATGCTGTTGATGCACTTTCCGAGCAGCTCCCGCTGGTTGTAAGAGGGGATGATGATACTCGTGCCGTCGAAAAGCGTGTCGAAGCTCGCAAGTCCCGCCTGCACGCCTTCGCGATACCCGTTGCCGTAGCCGCCCTGATAGCCCGGCGTGGCCCGTACGCGTGCGCCGCGGCGCCGAGGCCGATGCCGCGGCCTGAAGGCGCGTCTGCCTCCGCGAGATGCCCGATTTTTAACCATCCGCGCCTGCCTCCTTTCTTGAAGATTCGTCCCGACGCTACTCCCCCGCAGGAACTGCCGTCCCGCCTAACCTGTCTGCCATATGACCGAAGTCGAACGCGGCTTTGCCCGTTCGCTCGGCCAGCCAGACGCAAATCGGGACCGCCGCGACGCCCGCCGACACGAGCGCCAGATCGAACGGCACGGCTGCCGCCCGCTCCACGGCGCTTGCATAATCCCCGATGCCGTCCACCGGCACGACCGTATGAACGACTTCGAGACCGGCGCCGCGCAGCGCACGAGCCAGCGCCTCCGCGCTGTTGCCGACGATGACGATCCGCTTGCCTGCGGCGAGCCTCATCAAATGGCCCGACTCGTGCAGCGCATAATTAATCATGGAGCTTGTGAGGCGCAGCGACTCCGGCGGCACGCCGTTGCGCCTGAGCCCCTCGAACAGCAGCGGCTGGTAATTCGGCTTGCGCGATAGCGGCACGCCGACGACCGTCGCTCTGCGAATGGCTGCCGCGAGCACGTCTCTGGCCGCGCTGTCCGGCGCATCGACCCCTGCATACGAGAGAAAAGGACTTTCCCGCGCAATTTCCGCCGCCGGCTTTAAAGTATCTTGCGCCAGCGTGAGCAATTCTCCGTCTCCCAGCCTAACGACGCTGTAAGGCCGGCCCGCCGACAGCGCGGCTTCAAGTTCGTCGCACAGCTCCTGCGGACCTAGCAGGCGGATGCTTCGCGTCAGAACATGCGGAATGCCGGCGGCGAGAACTTCCGCTACCGAAATGTCGGGCACGATCCGGTCACCCGGCAAAACAGCTTCGAGCAAGCGCTCGCCGCCATCGTAAAGCCCCTCCCGGTAGCCTTCGTCGTAGCCGGAAACTTCCCGCCGCTGCGTTTCGTTTGCAGCGCGGACCGAGGGCCGCGGCTTCCTGCGCCGCATCCGACCCTTGCGACCGGGACCGCCGACGCCGCGCCTGGCGCTCCATTTGCTCCTGCGCAAACCCGCTCTGGACCGCTTCAAAGCCGCTCCGCCGCGCCCGCGGGCGATCCTTTTCAAGGCAAGACGCCCTTCAGCTTCCCGCTCGCTTCCTCGAGCGATTCGAAGGTTCCCGCGTCATTCCACCAGCCCGACAGCTCGCGGAACGTCAGCTTGCCCGCGTGGGCGTAGGCATTGTTCACGTCCGTGATCTCCAGCTCGCCGCGCTGCGAGGGCTTGATCCCGTCGATGATGTCGAACACGTCGGTATGATACATGTAAAGGCCTGTCACGCAGTAAGTGGAGGCGGGATGCTCCGGCTTTTCTTCGATGTGCAGGATCTTGCCTCCAGCCTCATCCATCTCGGGCACGCCGTAGCGGCGCGGATCGTCCACCGGGTACAGGAGGACCATCGCACCGTCCGCCTGGCGCTGAAAATCGTCAAAGTAAGGCGCAACCGACTCCGAGAACAAGTTATCTCCGAGCAGCACCGCGAACTTCTCGCCGGGATGCAGTATCGGGCGCGCCAGCTCCAGCGCTTGCGCAATGCCGCCCGCCTCTTCCTGCACCCGGTATACGATCGAGACACCCCAGTCCCGACCGCTGCCCAGTACCTCGACGAAGCCGCCGAGCGAGCTGCGCCCCGTCACGAGCACGATATCCCTGACGCCGGCATCGCGCAGCCTCGCGATGCCGTAGCAGATCATCGGATACCTGCCGACGGGCAGCAAATGCTTGTTCGTCCAGTACGTGAGCGGCTTCAGCCGCGTTCCTGAGCCGCCTGCCAATATTACGGCTTTCAAGGCCACCCCTCCTTCAGATTTTCGCGAGCGATTCCAGACTCCACTTCTCGGCAAATGCCCGCCTGTCCAGCGCCATCGCCCCGATAGAATCGTCCCTATCGCCGTGATCGCCCTCGTCGGAGCGGCGGACGATTTGCCCCCGTACAGGCTGCGGATCGCATCCGTTCAGCCTTGCGCGCAGCGCATAGTCCGCGAATGCCCAAGCCCCGCTGCGAAAACGGACGTCCAGCAGCCCGATCTTCTCCATCGCCTGCCTGCGAATTGCGAGGCAAGCTCCGCCGTTAAACGCCTCCAGGGCGCTCGTCCCGTTAAAAGCATCTTCAGGCGAACCCGGGAGGATCGCTACCCCTCCGCGGCTGCCTGCGCCCAGCGCCTCCTTGAAGCTGGAGAGCCAGCCGGGAAGTAATATCCAGTTTTCTCCGAGCAGGACAATCCGGTCCGTCGACACGAGCCGCATTCCTTTGTTGCAAGCTTCGGCGAGCCCGATATCGCCGGGCAGCGCAATATAAGCGATGCCGCTTCGCGCGCACCAGGCGGCCGTTTCCGACGAACGTCCCACGGCGACTACGATAATTTCCACCGCGCGTTCGGCATGCTGCCGGACGGCACGAATGCAAGCTGCGAGCCGTTCCGGACGGTTAAAGCTGGGGATGACGACCGTCGTCCGTACCATGGCCTCCCCCTCCGATCGCCCGGCGGTTGCGCTTGTTATCCGGGAAGCCGAGCCTCGCGCCCCGCGTCGTCAAGCAATCCCGCCAGGCAGCGATATGGGCGCTTCCGGCGGATGCCGGCGCATCCCGTTCGCCCGAGAAAGGTACGCCTTCGCATACCGATACGCGCAAGCCTTGGACGAGCGCGGCCGCATGCGCTCTCGTGGGAATCCCGAGCGCTTCCGTCCCGATCGCGTCAATCGCCCGCCGCGACAAGGCGAAGGGCACGCCCCCGATGGCGTCCGCGCGAAGCTCCGGCCTGCCGAGGGAAACGTTGAGGAACTCCCGCAGCCAGGAAGCCTCGCCCCTCCGGTCGAAAGATCCTTCTTGCGACGTTCTGTCGCTCAGCACGACGTCCTTGCCTGCGTCCGCCCGGACGAGCAGCGCGCCAAGCATTCTCGCAGGGCAGGGCTTCGCGCCGTCCGCGAACAGCACGGTGTCCGCGCCCGTCAGCCTTGCGCCGGCAGCGCGAGCCGCGTGCGGGCTCTCATACCCCTGCGGGGAATGGACCACGACGATTCGAGGATGAGACAGCAGCGTCTCAAGCATCGGCTCGGCGTCTGTTCCGAGCACAACGACAATCTCTTGGAGCGGCAGCCGTTCAAGCTCGGCCAGCACCGCCTGCAGCTGTGCGGCCCTGCCATTCGCATACAAGACGGCGGACGCCGAGCCTTCCAAGGGCAGCAGCTCGCCCTGCATCTCCATGCCGGCGCCCTGGCGGATGCCGGCGGCATACGCCGGGCCATACCGGTACAGCGGCACACGATCCGCTGCTCCTGCACCCGCATGCCGGTCCGCCTTTTCCGCCCATGCGCGCTGCGCATAGTCTCTTAGCGCTTCGACCGTCCCTTCGGGATGCGCCGAGCGCCACGCGGCGCCGTCGACCGCGCCTTCGCGCCGCCAATGCATCGCAGCCTTGCTCGTCAACTCCGACGAAGCGGCGACTCTTCTAACGACTCTTTTATAGACACGTCCGCGCGCAGCGGCTTTCCGTCGATAGACGCTTTTACGCGCAGGTTTAGCGACTCTCGAAGCCGTTCTTCTCCTCATGCGCCGTCCCCCCCGCGCGCGCCGATGTCTTGCGGCTGCCCGGCGGCTCCGTCGCTCTTCAGCCACCAGCCGATCGCCTCGAGATGGTCTCCGATAATAAGCGGCTCCAACGATCCGGTGCGCTCTCGCTTCGTCCGCGGCCTGTTCAGCATGCCCACATCGATATGACGCACGCGACGGACGTTCATGCCGGCATGCAGCGCCTTCGTCATCGCAAGCGGCGGCACCGCCAGCGCCTCCGTACCGATCGCAGCCAGCGCGCGGCGGCTGATCGCGTGAGGCACCGCGGTCATCGACGCGCCCTCAAGATCCGGCCTGCCGATCAGCGCGTTAAGCGCATGTTTAGCCAAGATGACATTGTGGACGACCGGACGCTTGCGCGGACCGGAATAATCGTTAAGAGCGATATCCGTCCCCTGCTCAATCGCTTTGACAAACGCGCGCAGCCGCGCGGCGGGAATGACCATATCGGCATCAATAAACAGCAGCGTATCGCCGGATGCCTCCCGCGCGCCGACAGCCCGGCCGACGTCATGACCGAGAGGACGGTCGAATACGAGGACATGCGCGCCGCTCGCTTTGGCGATGGCCAAAGAGCCGTCCGTGGAGCCGTTCAGCACCGCGATGACCTCGGTACGCGGATGAATGCGGTGCGCTTCCCGGATGACGCGCGCCAGCGTCCGCTTCTCGTTCATCACCGGGATGATGACCGAGACGGCCGGCGGCCGCCACGCTTCCTCTCCGCGAGCGCCTGTCCGGCTCGCTTGCGCGCGGAAATCCGCCGCAGGACGCGTCGACGACGCACGCAAAACTTTGCCTGGCGCCCTGCTCTGACGAGCGGGGCGAGCCCGCTTCCGGCGAACGGGCGGCCGGATGCGCTTGGGACTTGCGGGTCTGTCGCTGCCGGTCCGGTGCTTCATCGAATCCCCCCCTGTCAGGCAGCAGTGTACAGGACATCATATGTGCAACGTGTCCATACGCAACGGCACCTGTACGACAGACAGAAGCCCGTACCATTTGGAAAAAAGGGAAGGCGGCGAAAAGCCCTCGCCGCCTTGTAGGCGGAACGAGGGCTTGCGAGTCGTGACGTATCAGTTGGCTTTGATGCCGGCGGCCATCCATTGGATGCGGCCGTTCGGAGCGGGCGTCAGACGCGTGCGGCAGACGTCGAACGTCGCTTTTTCCGCCGATTTCTCCTTGAGGGAGCAGATGCAGCCCGGGTGATCCGCCATCGCAAAGACGACATAGGAATCGTCCGCGTACGGAGCGTCGAACGAGACGGACACCTCGATCCGATCCTCGATGCCGGCGAACGCATAGTCGACTTGACCGAACGCCAGACCGACGCCGGGAACGGTCGCCGCGACAGCAAGCATCGGGAGCGCGGGCGATTCAGGCTTGATCTCCGTTTGCGCGAGCTGCAGCTTCGTCGTCTGGAGCGCGCCGCTCAGATCCGAGAGTAGTCCGCCAACCTCGGGCGCGAGCTTGTCGAAGGTAACGGCGCCTGCAGCCAGATGCGCGTTATTCACGCTCTCGGCTTGCAGTTTGTCGCCGCCGACAGCACCGTCGGACAGCTGTTCGCAGCCGATCGCACCGGGCGCGATCTTGCTTGCGGTCACGCTCCATTCGCCAAGCGCTTCCCGCTCGACGCTACCCTCGCCCAGATGGTAGGCCAGTACCGCGCCTTGGCGGATATGCCCCGCGTCGACGCTGCCTTCGGCCAGCTTGCCGCCGTCGACAGACCGCTCCTCGATGTGGATGTTGCCGACACTCGAAGCCGCCAGCTTGTCGAAGGTAACCGCGCTGTTTTCAAGCTGGTTCGTGCCGACCGCAAAAAACGCGATCGCGGACGTATCGACACTACCAGCAGCCAGCTTGTCGGCCGTCACACTGCCTGCGTCCAATGCGAAAGCTTCGAAGCTGACAGCGAGTTTTTCGAGCGTGATGCTGCCGTCGGCCAGCGCGGACGTGTCAACGCTGCCTGCTGCAAGTTTGCTTGCCGTTACGACACCGTCGGCCAAGCTCGCAGAGTCCACGCTGCCTGCGGCCAATTTGCTCGTTGTTACGCTGCCGTCGGCCAGCTTCGCTTCGTTAACGCTACCGTTGGCCAGGGCCGACGAGTCCACGCTGCCTGCTGCAAGCTTGGTCGTCGTTACACTGCCGTCGTCCAGCTTCGCTGCGTTCACGCTGCCATCGGCCAGGGCCGACGAGTCCACGCTGCCTGCTGCAAGCTTGGTCGTCGTTACACTGCCGTCGTCCAGCTTCGCTGCGTTCACGCTGCCATCGGCCAGGGCCGACGAGTCCACGCTGCCTGCTGCAAGCTTGGTCGTCGTTACACTGCCGTCGTCCAGCTTCGCTGCGTTCACGCTGCCATCGGCCAGGGCCGACGAGTCCACGCTGCCTGCGGCCAACTTACTCGTTGTCACGCTGCCGTCGGCCAGCTGTGCAGCATTGACGCTGCCTTCAGCCAACTTATCAGTGTTCACACTGCCGTCCGCCAGGGCCGGCGAGTCCACACTGCCTGCTGCAAGCTTACTCGCCGTCACGCTGTCATCCGCTAGCTTTGCTTCGTTCACGCTGTTGTCCGCCAAGATCGTGGTATCTACGCTGCCCACTGCAAGCTTGCTTGTCGTTATGCTACCGTCTGCCAACTTTGCTTCATTAACGCTACCATCGGCCAGCTTTGCCTCATTTACGCTGCTATCGGCTAGGGCCGACGAGTCCACACTGCTTGCTGCGAGCTTGCTCGTCGTTACGGCACCCTCAGCAAGCTTTTCCTCATTTATGCTGCCATCCGCTAGGACTGCCGAATCCACGCTGCCTGCTGCGAGCTTGCTTGCTGTCACGCTACCATCGGCCAGCTTTGCTTCGTTTACGCTGTTGTCCGCTAGAGACGCCGAGCTCACGCTACCCGCTGCCAGTTTGCGCGCCGTCACGATGCCATCTGCCAATTTTGCCGAGCTTACGCTGCCATCAGCCAGAACTTCCGAATCCACACTACCAGTTGCCAACTTACTTGTTGTCACGACGCCGTCCGCCAGCTTCGCTGTATTTACACTACCATCTGCCAAGATTGTACCGTTTACACTGCTTGTTGCCAGCTTACTTGTCGTTACAACACCGTCCGCCAGCTTAGCTTCATCCACGCTACCATCGGCAAGAGATGCAGAGTCCACGCTGCCTGCTGCAAGCTTGCTCGTTGTTACGGCGCCGTCGGCCAGTTTCCCTGCGTCCACACTACCATCGGCTAGCGCCGTCGAGCCCACGCTGCCTGCCGCCAGTTTGCTCGTCGTCACGCTACCGTCGGCCAGCTTCGCTTCATCCACGCTACCATCGGCAAGAGATGCCGAGTCCACGCTGCCTGCTGCAAGCTTGCTCGTTGTTACGGCGCCGTCGGCCAGTTTCCCTGCGTCCACGCTACCATCGGCTAGCGCCGTCGAGCCCACGCTGCCTGCCGCCAGCTTGCTCGTCGTCACGCTACCGTCGGCCAGCTTCGCTTCATCCACGCTACCATCGGCAAGAGATGCCGAGTCCACGCTGCCTGCTGCAAGCTTGCTCGTTGTTACGGCGCCGTCGGCCAGTTTCCCTGCGTCCACGCTACCATCGGCTAGCGCCGTCGAGCCCACGCTGCCTGCCGCCAGTTTGCTCGTCGTCACGCTACCGTCGGCCAGCTTCGCTTCATCCACGCTACCATCGGCAAGAGATGCCGCGTCCACGCTGCCTGCCGCTATCTTGCTCGTCGTTACGGCGCCATCAGCCAGCTTTCCTTCGTCCACACTACCAGCTGCTAAAATTGCAGAATCAACGCTTCCTGCTGCAAGCTTGCTCGTCGTTACGACCCCATCGGCCAGCTTTGCTTCGTTCACGCTGCTATCTGCCAAAATTGCAGAATCGACGCTTCCAGCTGCTATCTTGCTCGTCGTTACGGCGCCATCAGCCAGCTTTCCTTCGTCCACACTACCATCTGCCAAAATTGCAGAATCAACGCTGCCTGCCGCTATCTTGCTCGTCGTTACGGCGCCATCAGCCAGCTTTCCTTCGTCCACACTACCATCCGCCAAAATTGCAGAATCGACGCTTCCAGCTGCAAGCTTGCTCGTCGTTACGACGCCATCAGCCAGCTTCGCCGCGTCCACGCTACCATCGACAAGCGCCGTCGAGTCCACGCTTCCTGCTGCAAGCTTGCTTGTCGTTACAGCGCCATCCGCCAGCTTCCCTTCGTCCACGCTTCCATCGGCAAGGGCTGCCGCATCCACGCTTCCTGCTGCAAGCTTGCTCGTCGTTACAGCACCATCCGCCAGCTTACTCGCTGTCACGTTGCCATCAGCCAGCTTACTCGCCGTCACGCTGCCGTCGGCCAGCTTCGATGCGTTCACGCTGCCTACCGCCAGCTTGCTTGCGATTACGCTGCCGTCGACCAAAGATACAGACTCCACGCTCCACGGGGCCAGTTTGCCCGCAGTCACACTGCCTGCAGCCAATTTTGCGGCATCCACGCTGCCGACGGCTAGTTTACCGGAAGTAACGCTGCCATCAGCCAACGCGGCTGTGCCTACGCTTTCCGCGGCCAGTTTGCTTGCGTCTACGCTGCCATCAGCCAATGCCGGCGTATCGACGCTTGCCGCGGCCAGCTTGCTCGCCGTGACGCTGTCTTCGGCCAACGCGGACGATCCCACGCTGCCTGCCGCCAGTTTACTCGCAGCAACGCTCCCGTCCGCCAGCGCCGCCGAATCCACGCTATCTGCGGCCAGCTTGCCAAACGTCACGCTGCCCTTGGCCAGCGCCGACGAGCCGACGCTGCCGGCAGCCAATTTGCCGGACGTCACGCTGTCATCCGCGAGCGACGCCGATTCGATGCTTCCGGCAGCGAGCTTGTCGGCCGTAACGCTGCCTTCTGCCAGAGCCGACGATCCCACGCTGCCTGCAGCCAGTTTGGCCGAAGTGACCGCCCCGTCCTGAAGCTGGGCGGCGCCGATCGCATTCGCCTCCAAGCGTTCCGCGCCGATCGGCGCGCCCGCCTCCGCAATCGCGGCAAGCAAGATCGGATCAAGCTGGCCTGGACCGATGGCGCCGGATGCCAAGTGCCCGCGACCAATCGCGCCGTTCGCGATGCTCGAAGCCGTGACGCTCGCGTCGGCAAGCTTGTCGACCGTTACCGCGCCGTCTGCGAGCTTATCCTCGTTTACGATGCCGTCTGCGAGCTTATCGGACGTCACCGAGCCAGCCGCCAGCTTCTCGGCCGTCACGGCGTTGGAGCGAAGGTGGTAAGCCGTTACCGCAGCCTCCTCAATCCGCTCCGCATCAATACGGCTCTCCGCGAGCGCCGCGATTTTCAGCATATCGGACGATAAGTGGCGGAGTGATACCGTGCCCCTGCCGAGATGGATCCCCCTCACGGCTTCCGGCTGCAGTTGGGCTTCCCCGACGCTCATGGCATCCAACTGCGCCCAGCCCACAGCGCGCTCGGCCAGCGCTTCCCGCGTCACGCTGCCTTCGCTCAGCTTATCGGACGTAATCGCACCCGCTGCGAGCGCTGAGGCGTTTACGCTGCCCGCGCTTAAATGACGGGCTTCCACCGCACCGCTTGCCAGCTTGCCGCCCGTTACGCTCGATTCGTCCAGCTTATCCGTCGTGACCGAACCCGCGATGAGCGAATCCGTACCTACGCTGTCGTTCGTCAAATGGTGCTCAGACACAGCGCCCTCAGCAAGCGCATCGCCGGTAACTGCGCCGTAGCGCAACTGCTCGGCGCCCACCGCGTCCTGCGCGAGCTTCGAATGTCCGACGCTGCCTTCAGCCAGCTGTTCCGGTCCGACTGCGCCCGGTTGGATCGCTTCCCTGCGCACGCTGCCGGCAGCCAAATGCACGTCTCCGACTGCGCGATCCGCGAGCTCGTTTCCGCCGATCGCGCCTTTGGCGACAGCCGATCGGCCGACCGCGCCCGGTACGATTTTCGCCGCGGAGACGCTGCCGTCCGCGAGCTTCGCGCCCGCGACTGATAAATCCGCGAGCTTTTCGACCGTAACCGATTCAGGCGCCAGCTTCAGCGAAGTGACGACATGGTCGTTCAGATGGTGCGCCGATACCGATCGGATGGCCAACTGCTGCCCGCCGACCGCGCCGTCCGCCAACTGATCCGCAGTCACCGCGTTTGCGCGGATGGCTCCCGTGTCCACCGCGCCAAGCGCGAGCTGATCGCCGCCGACGCTGCCTTTGGCAAGGTGGCCCGCTTCGATCGCGCCAGGCGCGATATGCGGACTTTGTACGGCCCCGCCCGCGATTTTAGGCGCGACGACTGCGCCAGCCGCAAGATGCGCGGAGCCTACTGCACCGTTTGCCAGCTGGTCCGCAAGCACCGAGCCGGCCGCCAGGTGCGCCGGTCCGACGGCGCGTTCGGCGATTTTGGCGCCGTTCACGGCACCGTCCGCCAATTGATCGGCGCTGACGGCGCCGTTAGCCAGACGATCGCCGCCGATCGCCCCGGTTGCGATATGCTTGCCTTGCAGCGTTCCGTTCGCGACATGATCGGCGAGAATAAGCCCCGCCGTCAGATGCTCTGCACCGATGGCGCCTGCAGCGAGTTTCGAGCCGCCTATCGCGCCGTCTCGAATCTTTAACCCGGTCACGGCGCCGTCCGCCAGCTTGGCGGTATCCACGCTTTCGTGCGCCAGATTTTCAGTCAGCACGGAGCCGCGTTTGATTTTGTCAGAAGTTATCGATTGTTCCTGCAGCAGCTCGGACGTGATGATGGACAACGACAGATGCTTGGCTTCAATAGAGCGCTCAGCCAGTTTGTCGCCGCTGATGATGCGGTCGGCCAACTTCTCCGACGTGATGCTGCCGTCCTTGAGCTTGTCGCCCGTGACGGACTTGTCGCGCAGCTTCTGGCCCGAGACGGCGTTTTTAGCCAGGTGCTCGCCCGTAATCGTCTCTTGCGCGATTTTCTGGCCACTGACCGAACGATCGGCCAGCTTAATCTGGGAAACGGCGTAATCGGCCAATTGCGCCGTCGTTACCGCCTCGCTATCGATATGGGATGTACGTACGGCGCGAGGCGCGAGTTTGCTCTCCGCGACGGAAGCATCCGCGAGGTCGTCCGTATAAACGAGCGGCTTCGGCTTGCCCGGCAGCCGCTGTTCGAGCAGTCTGTCGTAACGCGCCTCACGGTCGAAGGCAGGGGAAGGCGCTTCGCTCGGCCGGCTCTTTTCATGAGGGATAGGATCGTTTAAGGACGCTGCAGCGGCACGCTCGGCGTCTTCTTTATTGGTATCCTCAATAACAGGTGCCGTCGTTTCGGATATGGACACGAATTCATTGGCGCCGGAGGCAACAGCACTCGGCTTAATCGTCGGCGCGAAGTTGTCTAGCGTATCAGGCGTCACAAAGTCGTTCGTCAGACCGGACGAAAAATCGTCGGCAGGCACGCCGTCGATTCTTGGCCGATACTTCGTGTTGCGTCTTGTCTGGCCTTCGTCTGTACTTCTCTTCAAAGCAGGTTGCGCGGCTTCCTTCGAAATGAGCGGCCGGTCCGCCGTAATCCCCGGCTCCTTGCGGATGGCCGGAAAATCCTCTGCAGCGGGCGCTTGGTGTTCCGCCGCAGTTGCCGCGCTATGCAACCCGACCTTCTCCGATTCCTCCGAGCGCAGCTCTTCGACCCATTGCAATTCCTGTTGGTTAGGGTTATCTACAAAGTAAAGCGGTTTTCTTGTCGGCCGCTTCTTTTTTCCCGATTTGGACGTCTTCATGTGAGGCTCCTTCCCGAATATGATCTGCCTCATACTATGCAGGCATCCGGGCGGGTGTCACGATGGCTTCAAGACCCTGCAAAATTGCAGTTTACTTTTTCAGGGTTCGGGCGTATATTAAAACCTAACAAGGGTTTTGCCTTAGTGCAACTTTATGTCCCGTATGCCAAAATTATTGCCTTATGCAGATTATATTTAACTCAACAAGAGGTGATCCGTCATGAAAGAAGAAGCCGCGCTCAGCACGCCGCCAACCGGCGGCTGGCGCAACAAGGAAGGCATGCCGTCGCTGCCCGAGGCCCACAGAAGTCTTAAAGTACCGCACAAGGGCTCGGTGATCCGCAAATTTTTGGCCTTTGCCGGCCCAGGTTATCTTGTCGCAGTCGGCTACATGGACCCCGGCAACTGGGCCACGGACCTGGCAGGCGGCTCCCAATTCGGATACGCCCTCCTGTCTGTTATCCTGCTGTCCAACCTGATGGCGATGGTACTCCAGGCGTTGTCCGGCAAGCTCGGCATTGTCACGGGCAGAGACCTTGCCCAAGCGTGCCGCGATCATTACAGCAAGCCTGTGGCGGTCGGCCTTTGGGCGCTTTGCGAGCTCGCGATCGCTGCCTGCGACTTGGCTGAGGTCATCGGCGCCGCAATCGCGTTGAACTTGCTGTTCGGCATTCCGTTGCTATACGGCGTTATTTTAACCGCGTTTGACGTCCTTATCATTTTGTTCCTTCAGAATAAAGGCTTTCGCTACATCGAGGCATTCGTCATCGCGCTCATCGTACTTATCGGGGCTTGCTTCGGCATCGAGCTGTTCCTGTCGCACCCTTCAATCTCGGGCATCGCCAAAGGCTTCGTCCCGAGCACGGAGATCATTTCCAATCCAACCATGCTCTATATCGGCATCGGCATTCTCGGCGCGACGGTTATGCCGCACAATCTTTACCTGCACTCGTCGATTGTCCAGACACGCGATTACGAACGCACGCCCTCGGGCAAACGTCAAGCCATTAAGTTCGCGACTTGGGACTCATCGATTGCATTGTTCTTTGCCCTCTTTATCAATGCGGCGATTCTGATCATTGCAGCCGCAGCGTTCCACACGAGCGGCCATTCCGAGGTAGCGGACATCGACGAAGCCTACCATCTGCTTGCGCCACTGCTTGGCACTGCCGCGGCATCCGTCTTGTTCGGCGTCGCGCTGCTCGCATCGGGACAGAACTCTACGCTGACCGGCACACTCGCGGGCCAGATTGTCATGGAAGGCTTCCTGAACTTCCGGATGAAGCCCTGGCTCAGACGCCTTATCACGCGACTCATCGCGATCATTCCGGCAGTTATCGTGACAGCCTTGTACGGTGAAAAGGGAACGATGGACCTGCTCATCCTAAGCCAGGTTATTCTATCCTTACAGCTGTCCTTTGCCGTCGTCCCGCTCGTCAAATTCACTTCCGACCACGTCAAAATGGGCGAGTTCGCTAACAAGGCGTGGCTGAAGTGGCTGGCCTGGATCATCGCTGCCGTCATTATGGTTCTCAACGCATACTTGCTGTACCGCACGTTTTTTGGTTAATTTTACTGTTAAAAGCCCGCGCGGCCTGGCCGCGCGGGCTTCTTCCTTGCGTGCTTTTTCTTGCTATCCCCTGCTATCTCACGTCTCCAGGTCCTGCTGGAGCTCAAATAGCCATCGATCCGCCGTATGCCGCCAGGTAAACCGCTCCAGCACGCGTTCGCGCCCCAAAGCGCCCATTCTAAGGCGAAGCGCTTCATCCTCCAGCAGCAGCGAGATCCGATCCGGCAGCTCGGCAGCCAGACGTTGAGGATCGACCAGAAAGCCTGTAACGCCATCCTCAACGATTTCCTTCATGCCGCCGACACGGCAGGCGACGACCGGCAGCCCCGAAGCCATGGCCTCAACGTTGACAAGTCCGAAGGCCTCGCGGCGCACGGAAGGAACGACGGCCATGTCCGCCATGCCGAACCAGGCCGGCATATGCTCGTGCGATACGTAAGGCTCGAAGTGAACGTGGCGACGCCACGGCTTAGCCATACGCAACAGCTTGCGCGAGTAGGCGGAAGTACGGTTGGAGCCGTAAAAGGGAGAGCCTACGATGACCAGCAGCACGTTCGGATGTCGGCGAACGAGCGCCGGCAGCGCCGCGAGCAGATGATGCACGCCCTTCAACGGGATCAGACGGCCGGCGAACAAAACGATCTGGCGGTGCTGCCAGCCATGGGCGCTCCGTACGGCCTCTCGCAAGACTCGCCCGCCGAACCAAGCAGGATCGACGCCAGGGTAAACGACGCCTAGCTTCGTAGCCGAACGAGGCGACCTTTTCTCGACATCCGCCTTCAAAAAAAAGCTGTTAACGAGAATCCGATCGGCCGCCCCAAGGCACCTTCTAAGCTCCCTTGGAGAAATTGCCTTACCCGAGATGAAGGTGTTCGAATGCAAATGCAACCACACGCGCGCCCCGGGAAATTGACGTTTTAACAGCGGTACCAGGCGCGGCCGGTTCTCCACTTCGATGAGCTGCGGCCGGTACGTACGCAGTCCCGCGACGACGCCCGACAGGTAAGCCCGCTTCCCTGGTGCGCTTACGCGTTCGCAGCGGGCGCCGTGGAGCATCCCTCGCCGGGGCAGTCCCTTCGCGGTTTTTCCGTAAATACGAACCTCGAGGCTATCCGCGAGCAAAGGCACGAAGTTCTCAACGACACGCTCCACAGACCCCCCGCGCGGCGCAGGGACCGGGTACGCGCCAGGCGTAACGAATGCGGCTCTCACGGGTTCACGCCCCTCGTCCTGTATATTTTAGACAGCATACACCTGGAAGCGGTGATAGGACACGGCAAATACCCGCGGCAAAGCGGATCATCCGCAAATAGGTGTGACAAAGCCCTTCTTAAAAAATTCGCCGCTCAGGCAGGTTGAAGTTTATGCACCGATATGTCACACTAGGGAACGACTGCGCCCGATTTGCGTTCGCAGTCCTGAATTCTATCTATGAGGCAAAGGAGTGGCCGTACGATGAACCGTTGGCTGCTGCGCGCCATGACGGAGCTGTCTTCGCGCAAATTCATTTCCCGGTTAGCAGGGAGCATTGCCAAGTCGCCGCTGAGCAGGCGCTTTATTCCCCGATTCGCAGCGGTATACCGGATCCCGGTTCACGAAGCGGAGAAGCCGCTTGCAGAGTACGCAACGCTCAACGAGTTTTTCACCCGGCGGCTAGTACCCGGCAGCAGGACCATCGATGCTACGCCCGACGCACTGGTAAGCCCTGTGGACGCGCGAATCGCCGCTTGCGGACCGATCGAGAATGGTCTGCTTATGCAGGTAAAGGGACAGGACTACTCTCTGGAAGAGCTGCTGAACCGCTCTCCCCGCGCGAGCCAATATCGCAGCGGTTATTATTGGGTTCTTTACCTGAGTCCGAGCGACTATCATCGGATCCATACGCCCTGCTCAGGCGAGATCGTCGAGACCGAGCACATCCCGGGCCGGGTCTATCCCGTGAACGACCGAGGACTGACCTTGATGAGGCGAGTACTATCGCGCAACGAGCGGCTCATCACCTACCTGCGCCACGGCAGCGGAGAGGTCGCGGTCGTAAAGGTCGGCGCGTTTAACGTCAGCAGCATCAAATACATAGAGCCTCTCCCTCGCTCGCTCGAGCGCGGTCAGGAGCTGGCCTACTTCGAGTTCGGCTCCACCGTCGTACTGCTGACCGAGGACGACACCTTCCTGCCGCTGCCAGGATTCAAGACTGGCGATCAGGTGCGGGTAGGCCAACTGCTCGGCACGCTGGTCGCGGACCCTGCCAGAGAATAAACGACCAACGGACCGACGCTGTCCTGAGGCGACGAGTAGGCTTCTCGTCGTCTCTGTGGCAGCCGTCGGTCCTTCTTATTGCCGGGGCAAGTTTGCATCCAAACCACCCTTTTCCTCATTAACACGATATCCCATTCGCTCAGGTTGGACGCCTAATGAAACAACTTGGATGTCAAGTTAAACAACTTCTACGGACCGCTTAAAAATCAAATGATTCAGAATGTAGAGATGTAAAAGACATAAACATCGCAAGGGCGGACGAAGTTAAGCTCTTGTACGTGGGCCGTCAAGAAACGCAGAGTGAACGAGACAGCTTTGCTGCGTGCGTATGGGCGATCAAGCGGATGGAGCGGACACCACACCTCTTGCGCACAAGCTCCGGTTGTGTGATCGTACCGGTCCGGCCGCAGAGGGACAACAATGCATTAAAACCGTCCGTTCGTACATTAACGCGGAAGCAGTACTCGTCCAAATAAGCCTGCAAATGCTTGGGCCCAATGCCTCCGAACGTCCGAGCGAGCCAACCGATCGCGCCGCGCCATACGACGCCCAATGCCGTCACGCCTTCGCGTCCCGATGCCTTAACGATCTCGATCTGCCGATCTCCTGCCCGATCTTCTGTTGCATGCCGCCACAAAAAGCTGCCGAACGAATCGATCTCAAACGTGCGGCGATTAAATGTCTTAGCAGACACTCTTTTAATTTTGACCTCCGCAATCTCTCCGCTCTCCGGATCGATCGATGCACCTGCGACGGCAGGCTCGTCCCGGTATGTCAAAGGATCCGAAGGCCGATGGGTCACCGGCCGTGCATAGAAATCTCCCAGAAGCTGCAAATCGCCTGTCAGCGGCCGGCCCTCATCGTGCATTTGGATCGCAAAACGAAGCTTATGATTGATGAGCCAAGCTGTCTTATATGTAACCTGAATAAGCTCGGCCAAAAGTACGGCCGAGATGCCCGTCTGCATCAAAAACAACGCCTGAAACCATTTGACAAGCGGCGTGCGGGTGCCTTGCAAAATCGTGCCGGCGGTAAGCGAGGTTTGACGGGAGCATGAGCTGCATTCGAACAGTCTGCGACCGCGGGAAACAATGCGATAATAGTCGAGTCCTTCGCATCGGGGACAACGAAAGCCATCAGGCCATTTCGCACGAAAAAGAGCGATCTCGCAGTCTTCTTCGTTAAAAGTCGGTGCCCGCTCGCACAAACGGTTCAAAGCGCTCATCCCCATTTCCCCCAGACCAAATAAGATCATATGTTCGTATTTTAACTGTTTCATCCTATCCGTTGCAAGCTTTTTATTCCAACTTTTTCAAGAAAAATAATTCCCTGCGCGAAGGGGATAGCTTATTGAGCTTGCAAGGCGTCTAACTTCCAACCACTAGCGCGTTACCGGCTCGTTTCCTGGGCGTTTCCTGAGCGTTTCCTGGGCGTTTCCTAAGCGTTTCCTGGGCGTTTCCTGCGCGAAGGGGATATCGTTGTAATGTCAAAATTGAACCATCGGACTCATCCGATAGGCGGCAGTTATATAGGCTCAACGTAAAAAAAAAAGAGCCCTATCGGATCTCCGAGGGGCTCTTGCCTGTGTATTGTTTGAATTGGCGGCTGAAAAAGAAAATATCGCGGTAGCCGAGCGCGTCGGCGACTTCGGTCACGTTCATGCCCGCGTGCAATAGCAGATGCTGCGCCCGCTCGATCCGGGTGCGAATCATATAGGTCTGAACCGACGATCCGATAAGCTCCTTGAACTTGACCGAAAAGTACCTCGGCGACAAGCCGGCTCGCGCTGCCAGATCGTCCACTCGATGGGACTCTCCGGGATGCTGGCGGATGTAGTTGGCGACTTCGTGGATGCTCTCTGTCAGCTGATTGCTCGCTTTGCGCTCGACGGGCTCCTCTAGATCGTTGCGCAGCAGATGAATGATGAGCTGCTTAAGCACGAGCCTCGCTTCTTCCTCCGCTGCGAATGTCTTGACAAGGAAGAGCCGCACATACCTCGCGAGCAGATGCTCGAATTCAAACGTATCCTTCAAAATTCGATACGGCTTCGGCACGAGCTTCACTGGTACGCTCACATCGAAGTGAATATAGGTCAGCACGAGCGGTTTCTGTGGATTATGGGTAGCGCTCGTCCGGTCTCCGGGTCTGAAAAGGAAGCAGCTGCCTTTTTCTACGGGGAATGGCTGGCCGTTAAGGATAACCTCGCCTTCTCCGCTCCAGACGTAAAATAAGTCGTAGTTCGCAAGCGGCTTTTCTCGTTTCTGCCACTTCCAGCCCGGCTCGCATACGATCTTGGCCAGGTAAAGCTTGAGCTCGTAGGCATCAGGCGACGCGTCAAGCATCTTCCGCCTCCCCTTTCCTTGCTTGGTTCTCGTGCCATGCAGTTTCACCAAGCTGGCGCTCGTCTATAAGTCCGATCTTCTCGGCCGTTGTGCGAATCGTCTGTATCCCTCTGGCAATGCCGGATTCATCCAGGTGCGCAAAGCCGAACAATGCGGTGCGTTCGTCGGGCCGCTGCTCGACCGCATAAATCGAACCGTCCCCCCAGCTCACGCCCGCTTGCTTGCAAGCCGACGCTAGCCGGTCGTACCGATCCGGCTGTCCGGTCCAACTAGCGAACAACAGCAGACCCGCGTCGGCCGGATGTACGACAAATAGAGGCCCCAGCTTCGACAGCTCCTTGCGAAGCTGGCCTTGCAGCCGATTAAAAATACGGCGGCTGCGTCTTAAATGGCGGTCATATTCGCCTTGATTCATCCAGTCCGCCAGCGCGCGCTGCTCCGTCAGGCCCGCAGGATAAGGATCGTAGAGCTGCTTGGCCAGCAGAAACGGCTCGTGAATCCCAGGCGGCAGTACCGCGTAGCCGATCCGCACTTCCTGACGCATCACTCGAGAAAACGATCCGATGTAAATGACGCGTCCCTGCCTGTCGAGCGACTTGAGCGGCTCGATTGGACGACCCGACCAGCGGAACTCGCTGTCATAGTCGTCCTCTACGATCCAGGCGCCTCGCTTGGCGGCCCAATCCAGCAATGCCATTCTGCGCTCGTAGTTGAGTACGGCGCCGGTAGGGAACTGACGCGTCGGCGTTACGAACAGCAGCTCGGCCGGCCAATCGTCGGGTATGATGCCGTGCCGGTCTATAGGCGCTGGAATCAGTGTCGCGCCGCTTGCGTGAATGGCGCTCTGTATGCCGCTATAGCAAGGATCCTCCGTGACGGCCGACTTGCCGGGCTCGAGCAGCAGCTGTGCCAGCAGCGCGATCGCTTGCATCGAGCCGCCCGTCACGACGATGTCCTCCGCTTCGCACAGGATGCCCCGTTCGCGTCGCAGCCTCCCTGCGATCGCTCGCCGCAGCTCCGCGCTGCCCGCTGCCGTACGGGTCCCTTCCGCAAGCGCGGGACCGCGTCTGCGCCATTCGGCCGATACGGCAGCCTTCCACGACTTCCAGGGGAACCATTGCTCGCCCATGCCTCGTGGCTTGAAGGAAATGGATTCGAACGGCCCCTTGGAAGAAGCACTGAGGGCGGCGTATTGCGCATCTTCCAGCATTGGATTGGCATGCTGAGACATGTTCGGTTGAGACATCCCCCTGTAATCCGCGTCCAACCGTGCATCTCGGATAAGACGGATCCCCCAAGCCGACAGTCCCGAATTTGAAGTGGTCAAACGTTCCGTCGCCTGTTCCACATCGGGGCCGGGGGACCCTGCATATAATTTGGACTTCGTCATCATAGCCGAGTCCGGCTGCGAGACCGAGACCGGATTCGAGACGCGCGCCTCTTCCCCAGCTACATAGGTGCCCCGCCCAACCGATGCGCGCACGTAGCCCTCTGCAGCAAGCATCTCGTAAGCGATGCTCACGCTGCCGCGGGACAGTCCGTACGATTCGGCCAACGTCCGCGTTGAGGGGAGCTTGGTCCCGGGCCGGAGCTGGCCGCCGACGATACTGTCGCGAATTGCCTGGTACAAGGCGAGGTGCTTGACGCCGCATACGGATAAATGCACATTGTAGGGAACCTGGATACTCATAGCAGCCAACCTTCTCTTTGCAATGGACCAATATTTTTAATGTAAATTGGATCTTTTGACTTGTCAATGATGGGCTTAGAATAAAACTCACACGAAGACAGGAGGCGGCAATATGCGCAGAAAAGAGTTTAATGTGGAAGATCGCGAAATATGCGAAGCGTTCCTGAACGAACGGGACGACGGCGTGTTGACTTTCAGGGGCAACGATGACTGGCCGAAGGCAGTGCCGCTAAATTACGCTTACTCGGATGGCTCTGTCTATTTTCACGGGAGCAAAAAGGGGGAGAAAATGAACGGCATCGCTGAGGACGACCGGGCGGAGTTCGTCGTTTACGAGGCGCACGCTTTTATCCCTTCCTATTATAGCGATCCGCTGATGGCCTGCCCCGCTACGCTATACTTCCGCTCCGTCCGGATTCGTGGCCGGGTCGATCAGGTCGAAGACGCAACTGAGAAAGCGGAGGCGCTATCCGCGCTGATGAGCAAGCTTCAGCCGGAGGGCGGGCACCTGACGATCGATGCCAGCCATCCGAAGTATGCTTTGCAACTTAAGGGCGTAGCCGTGATGCGCCTAAACATCGAGGAGATGACGGGCAAGTTCAAATTCGGACAGAACCTCTCTGAGAAAAAACGCGGTGACGTCGTCGAAGGCCTGGAAGGAAGAGGTCGCCCGGGAGACCCGCTCACCGTCGCTTTCATGAAGGAATGGGCCCCGAAGCCAAAATAAGCACATTCACGCAAAATCGCTTATGGATTGTTCAACTTCCAAACAGCCGCGCGGGTGACGCGTATGGTACGATCGTGTATAATAGCAACTGATGCCCTGCCTGAGAAATTTTCTCACCAGGGAACTCGATCATGTGGAAGGATGACGGCAATGAACCCCCTCGCGCAACAGCTCAACGACACCATCGCCAAGGAACAGCCTCGATTCGCGGAGATGCTCTCCGGACTCGGCAAGGCCATTTATTTTCCCAAGATAGGCATCCTGAGCCAATCTGCCGAAGCGAAGCAAAAAGCGAAAAGGTATAACGCGACGATCGGTATCGCGACGGAAAACGGGCAGCCGATGCACCTGAAAATGATCCAAGACAAATTGTCCGCTTTTAACCCCAAGGACATTTACGAATATGCGCCGCCGGCTGGCAAACCTGAGCTCCGTACCGCATGGCGCGAAAAAATGCTGAAGGAGAACCCTTCGCTGCAGGGCAAGACGTTCAGCCTGCCCGTCGTTACGAACGCGCTGACGCATGGCCTCAGCATCGTCGCCGATCTGTTCGCCGATGTCGGTGACGCCGTAATTATCCCCGATAAGAACTGGGAAAACTACGAACTCACCTTTGGCGTTCGCCGCGGCGCAGAGATCGTGGAATACCCGCTTTACGGCGCAGACGGCCTGTTCAACGCACAAGGCTTGCGCGAGGCGCTGCTCTCCCGTAAAGAACAGGGCAAAGCGATCGTGCTGCTCAACTTCCCGAATAACCCGACCGGCTATACGCCGAGCCGCGCGGAAGGCGCCGCGATCGTCGCGGCGATTAAGGACGCCGCCGAAGCCGGCATCAACGTCGTGGCGGTGACCGACGATGCGTACTTTGCGCTATTCTTCGAAGACTCGATGCACGAATCGCTCTTCGGCGCACTGTGCGGCCTGCACGAGCGTGTACTCCCGGTCAAGATCGACGGCGCCACCAAAGAAGAATACGTCTGGGGCTTCCGCGTCGGCTTCATTACCTATGGCGGAACTTCGGAAGCTGCGCTCGCCGCGCTCGAGCAGAAGACGCTCGGCATCATCCGCGCGACGATCTCCAGCGGACCTCATCCGTCGCAAACCTTCGTGCTCGACGCGCTCAAATCGCCTGATTTTGAAGCGCAAAAAGCGGAAAAGTATGCGATCATGAAGGGCCGCGCGAATAAGGTTAAGAGCCTGCTCGACAGCGGCAAGTATGCAGGCGTCTGGAGCTATTATCCGTTTAATTCCGGCTATTTCATGTGCCTGCGTCTCGACGGGATCAGCGCGGAAACCGTCCGTCAACGCTTGCTCGACCGCTATGAAGTCGGCACGATCGCGCTGGGCGAGAACGATTTGCGCGTCGCATTTTCTTGTATCGAGGAACCGTACCTGGAGGATCTGTTCGATCGGATCTACGCAGCCGTATCCGAGATTAAAGCCGAAGCGGCCGAGCAAGCATAATCTCCGCTGCCATGCTCAGCCATGTGATGCAAAAGGCCTTGCCCTTCTCATCTTCCGATGACGGGCAAGGCCTTTTGCCGTTTATGCGCTTGTTCCGGCATACTCGTTGGCGTACAAGCTATAGCGATTGCGCCCAAGGTCCTTGGACTTGTACATGGCAGTATCCGCCGCGTGCAGCAGGGAAGTCGTATCGTTTCCGTGTGCCGGCCAGAGGGAGATCCCGATGCTGACCGTTACGGGAGAGTCCGACGAGATCGCGCCGCGATGCCCCGTCAAGCCGTCCAACAGATGCTGCGCAGTCGCCGCAGGCTCCCAAGTATCGCCGACATCGGGCAGCACGATTGCGAATTCGTCGCCGCCAAGCCTGAACAGCATCCCGCTGGTAGGCGTGCACTCTCTTAATTTGGAGGCAATCTCGCATAAAAGATTGTCCCCGGCTTGATGACCATGCCGATCGTTCACTGCTTTGAAGCGATCCAGATCAAGCAGCAGCAGCGCGCCCTCCGAACCATTTTGAAGGAACGAGGAGATGGTCTCCTGGAAGTAGAGTCGATTGCCCACGCCCGTCAATGCATCGTGGTAGGCCAGATACCAGATCTCCTCTTCCGCTTTTTTGCGGCCCGTCTCGTCCTGCAGTACGACGCAGTACATACGCTCGCCTTCGGCTGTCACTTCGCTGAGATGGACAGTCATACGTTTGGACTCGCCCGAAAAATCAACCATACTGATCTCCATCATCGTCGATCCGATCCCGTCCAGCGGTAATCTTTCGCCTTTGTCGAGAAACATGGACACCGGCTTGCCGATGAGCTCTGCCGGCGGCAGGCCGAGCAGCAGCTTAACGACCGGATTCGCCTCGCGAATCGCTCCGTGTGCGTCCAGCAGAAGCACGCCGAACGGAGACAGCTCGAACAGTACTCTGTACTTTTCTAAAACAGAGGGCATAAGTCCATAATGCAAAATCGCTCTGCGAATGAAAAAAGCAAAGAGCAAAACGGCGAATAATCCCATCAGATGCGCGCATTCCGCCGGCATTCCGTTTAGTCTCGCCAACACGGCGGCTGCTGTCACGACCGCTCCGGCCAAGATGGCGAAACCCGCCTGAACATGCTGCGAGCGGATCGAACCGGCAGTTTTTCGGGCCGTTTTCCAACCGATCAGCCAGACGGCAGAAACGTATAGCCATACCGTCGTCGCCAAGATGATCAATCCTGAACGCCCGCCCGCTCCCTGATCCAGCTCCCCTGAGTATTCCGCGTACGCACCATAGACGCTCGGCTGGGAAATAACCAACACAATAAAAACAAGAGGTACGGCCAACGCGATGTCAAGATAGCTCGCAGGAGGTTTGAACTTGCCTGCCTGATTGCTAAGCTGGCGAACGAAGAGCATCATCAGGAAGCCAAGCACACAAGTCGGAACGATCAAGAGTCCGTTGACGAGCTTTGCAGCGTCTGTCTCGGGAAAAAAAGAAGCCAGAAACGAAGCGCCAAACTGTAACGCCATTAAAGCGAACAGAATCGAGGCCAGACGATTCAACCGGTGCAGCGGGTTGCGAAGAAAGACCTCGGCCGAAAGCCAGCCGAGCATCGCGCCGGGGATGACGTGCAGGGCGAGGTTTGTCAAAAATCCGCCCATAGATCGCTCCTTCCAGTTACTGCTATTCGTTTTAATTTGTATTTATTTCGGACCGTATCCGGATTTATTCGTTCATACACATTTATGAACGGGCTGCACTGCGCCATTTGAAGGAGATCAAATCCGGATTTATTGGTTACAAAGTACTATTCGCTAACAGGGTCTGATTTCCTTCTCTTCATTTGTATGTTGTACGTTAAAGCTCTTCATCTTCGTCTCTCGCGGCTAATCGTCTCGGCAGCAGCCACCCCGTCCATCCGAGCGCGAGCGCAAGCGCGATCAGCCACCAAGTCGGCGAGGAAGCGGCGTGCGGCACCCAAGCGATCAGCCAGAGAAGCGCAGCGGCGGCGAGTCCCGCCGCCCGGACGACCGCCGACGCTGCCTTATTCCTCCCCTCCGGGGAGAGCGGCACGACGGAAGCATGCTCGGCAAAACGGATGCGTCCAAGCTCGGTGAGCTGCAGTCCGCCGACGACCAATCCTACGACGTACACCATCACGTCGACAGCGGTCGAACGGGCAAACAGCGCGATGACGGCCATCAGCGTGCACCAGCGCCAGAAGGCGCCGAACGCGTCGCCGCGCAAAAACGTTTTCGCATATAGAAAATGCCATGCGAATCGCCGACTCCGCGGCACCCGATCCGCGACCCAAGCGATCCAGGCCCGCGAAGAAGCGGGAGGCGCCTCGGTCGGGATGTCCACGAACCAGCCGAGGAAAGACAGCCAGCGCCTGCGCGCGGCGCCTTCCTCCGCGATCAGGCGATCCCACGGCAACCGGTGGCGGGGCGTGAGCAGCGCTGCCGCCGACACGGCGGCCGCGGCAAGCAGCGCAAAGCCGGCTGCAAGCAACAGCGGCTTGGTCAGCAGCGCGGCTGCGGCAAGCAGGACGGCCGTCCAGCGGGCAAAGCGCAGGGCCAGGCGGGCGGTTGCCGACACGGCTCTGCGTTCCTGCCAGGCGGCATATGTATTCCAGGCAGCCAGCAGCGCGATCGCAGCCGCCAGCGAGGCCCAAGCGGCCGGCTGAGACGGCGCAGCGTCGGCCGTGACCGGCGCCTTGGCGTACAGCGGCGCAAAAATAACGAAGACGACCAACGCGCGAATCGCGCCAAAGAGGGCCGATATGCGCAGCGCCGGAAACAGATTGGCCGATAGCACGCGTGATTCTGCCGGCAGCAGGAACACGGTATCGGCCGGCTGGAGATAGCTGCGAAGCGGCGTGTAGATCGAAACGAAAAAAATGAGAACGACGCCGACGACGTCGGCGGGCCAGGCCGGCGGCATATCGGACAACAGGCCGGCATAGCCGGCGAGCAGCGTAATGCCGATCGCGGCCAGCAGCATTGCGAAGCCGCTCTGCGCTACGTAACGCAGATAGGGGAATATCTCGTGCCGGAACGCCGACGCCCGTCCGCGCCGCCATTCCCCGACTTCCCGGAGCTTTTCCCTATGAACCGGATCAGCCACGGGCGGCGCCTCCTTCCGGCGGCGCGGCCTTCTCGTCGGCGGCCAGGATCAATCGCTCGAACGCATCGTCTAGCGTATAGTCGGGGCCTGCTGCGCCAGCCGCTTGCTTGACCTCGCTCGGCGTGCCGCTGGCCAGGATGTGTCCCTGGTGCAGGACGACGATTCGATCCGCGTTACGCTCAAGCGCAGGTAAAATATGCGAGCTGAGCAAAATAGCCGAGCCTGCCGACCTCGCCTCGTTGAGCGCCTGGACGAGCGCCCGCGTCGCGAGCGGATCGAGCCCCAGGAACGGCTCGTCGATGATGAGCAGCGGCGGCGAGACGAGCAGCGCGTTCATCAGCATAACCTTCTGTCGCATCCCTTTGGACAACGTCCCGGGCAGCGCCCCCATCGCATGCTTCATGCGGAACGTCTCGGCAAGCGCCTCGGTCCTGCGCGCCGCCACCTGGGCGTCTATGCCATAGGCCGTCTCCGTCCAGCGCAAATGCTCGGATACCGTCAAGTTGGGGAACAAGGACGGCTGCTCGGGTACGTAAGCGCAGGATGACCTATAACGGTCGCGGTCGTCCTCCAGCCGCAAGCCTGCGACCCGCACTTCGCCCGACTGCGGCAGCATCAGCCCCAATACATGCTTAATGGCGGTGCTCTTGCCTGCGCCGTTCAGGCCGATGAGCCCCATCATCTCTCCAGGCTGTATATCGAAGCTGACTTCATGAAGGACAGGCTTGCGGGTGCTGTATCCTCCTGTCAGCTTGTCTAGCGTTAACGCGGTTGCCATCGGTTCGCAACCTCCTCAAATGGACGGATATCTATTCATTATAGCGAAGCCGCAACCCGCTTGCATCTCTTCTCCTATTCGGAAAAATGGAAGCTCAGATTTTGGTACGCTTGTCTCATGCTGCGCTGCGCTCCGATCGTTGACCAACAGCTCGCACTAAGAAACCAAAACAGGGCGATGCGGCATGGACAGCCGCATCGCCCCGTTCGCCCGAAGGCGCCGCTTCTATTCGGTTGGCGTGACGTTGTTCGCCCGCTTTTCCTTCAGCCAGCGCGGCGCCCCTTTATTTTTGCTGTCGCGCTCCCGATCTTGCTTGACCTTGCCCTTGGCGGCCGGACGCGCGGGCGGCGTCGATTTGCCGCCGCCTTTCCCTGCCTTGGGCGTGCCCGCTGCGACCGCATCCCGCTTTGCCGGCTTCGCATTCGCTCCAGCCGACCCGCCTGCAGTTCCGGCCCGTGGCCCTTGGCCTGATCCTGCGCTGCCGGTTCGCTTCGCTCCAACGGCTCCGACCGTCCGCTTCGGTCCGCCGGCGATCGTCTGCTCGGCTGCCGGCTTGCCGCCTGCGGCTCCGGACGGACGCTTGGCCCCGTCGGCTTGGTACCCGGCTCCGGCCTTCTTCGAGCCGGCCTCCGCTCCCGTATGACCGCCGGCCGCAGGTCTCGGAGCCCCCGCTCCGCCTGCCGGGGCCCTTGACGTCCCCGTGCCGCCGGCAGCTGTCCAGGCGCCGGCAGCACCTTTTCCTCGCGGACCGGACCGATCGTCCTTCAAGCCTTCGAGCTTACCGTGCGCGAGACGCCGCTCGCTGATCTCGATGCGCAGCTGCTTGCCCAGCTTGTCCATGATGAACTGCTCCTTGGGCGTCACGATTGTAATGGACGTCCCGCTCCGCCCCATCCGGCCGGTGCGTCCCGCCCGGTGCACGTAGTGGTCCGCGTCGAGCGCCGGCTCGAACTGCAGCACGAGCGCGAGCTCCTGCACGTCTAGGCCTCGAGCGGCCACGTCGGACGCGACCAGCAGCTTCGTTTTACCCTCGCGGAACTTGCGGAGGACCTCCCCGCGCTCCCGTCCGGGCGTGTCGCCGTATAGCGCATCCACCGCGAAGCCTTCGAAGCGCAGCTTGGCGAGCAGCTCGCCGATTCGCTCGATGTCGTTCACGAACAGCAGCGTCGAAGCCGGCTTCATCGTGCGCACGAGACGCCGAACCAGATCGATCTTGTCCCGAGGATCGCTGACCAGGTACAGATGCTCGATCGTCTGCGGCAGCCCCGGCTCCTGCTCCTGCCGAACCGTCGTCTCCCACGGGTCGCGCAGCCATTTGGCTTCGGCGGCTCTCATCGTATCCGAGCGCGTCGCCGACACGAACACGGTCTGCTTGTCTTTTGCGGCGCCCTTCAGCACGAACTCGACATCGCTCTTGCCCCCCAGCGAAAAGACGCGGTCGGTCTCGTCGACGACCACATGCCTGACCGCATGAAGCGACAGCTTGCGGAGCGAGGCGACCTCGCGAATCCGTCCCGGCGTGCCGACGACGATCGCCGGCTTGCCCTTCATACGATCCAACTGCCGCGACAGCGCGGCGCCGCCGATCAAAGCGACCGTCTTGACGCCGAGCGGCTCGCCGTACTTCTCCGATACGCGCACGATCTGCATCGCCAACTCTTGCGTCGGCGCGATGACGACGGCCTGCGTCTCGCGCTTCGCAGGATCGACCCGCTGCAGCAGCGGCAGCAGATAAGCCAGCGTCTTGCCCGAGCCCGTCGGAGACCGCAGCACGCCGTCCCTGCCGGCCAACAGCTCGGGAATGACGCCCGCCTGCACCGGGGTCGGCTCCAGGATGCCTGCCGCGGCAAGCGCGTCGCTCAGCGCCGCTCCAAGCCCGAGGCCGTTAAACGTGCGCTTCTTAGCGATTTCGGCACTTCCTTCGGCACTTCCTTCGGCACTTCCTTCGGCATTTCCCTCGGCATTTCCGCCGACGCTTTCTTCCAGGTTCCCCTCAGTCGCTTTGTCCTCAACCTGCGTCTCGGCCGAAGCGCCCCCCAGTTCTTCCTGTCGTTCTATTTGTTCTTCCGACATCGTCCATTCTCCTTTGCGGCCATGCTCATCGGCAGGGCCGTCATTTCTTGTTCAGCAGTCGGGCTGCGACGCCCGCCGTAAGTACCGGGAACAGTTGGATCAGCTTCGCGCCGGCGGCGGACACCCAGGGCAGATCCCGCTCCGCCTTGCCGGTCTCCAGCAGCCGCACCAATGCCTGCGCGACTGTATCCGGCTGCATTAGAAAACGCCGGATATTGCGCTTGTACGTCCCCCCCGGATCCGCACGATCAAAAAAAGGCGTATCGATCGGCCCGGGATTGAGCGCGGAGATCTTGATGTCGCTGCCCCGCAGCTCTTGCCGCAGCGAATTGGTGAAGCCCAGCACGGCGTGCTTGGAAGCGGCATAACCGGTCGCCTTGGCCGTTCCGATCTTGCCCGCGATCGAGGCGACATTGACGATGTGACCGGCTCCCGCCCGCTTCATGGCCGGATACACGGCTTTGCAGAACCGCACGGTACCCATATAATTGACGTCCATCATGGCTTCAAACCGCGACAGTTCCGTCTCCTCGAAAGGAAGGAACTCTCCGTACCCGGCATTGTTAACCAGCGCGTCGATGCGCCCGAAGCGCTCGAGCGTCAGCGCGACGGTCTCGTCGACGGACGCCGCGCTCCGCACGTCGCATTCGAATACGGCGTGCTCGCCCCGGATTCCATCCGAGACGGCTGCCAGCTTGTCCGCCGAACGGGCGGCCAGCACGGGCACCGCGCCTCGTTCCGCCAGCATGCGGGCGGCCAGCGCGCCGATCCCGCTCGAGGCGCCGGTCAAGAGCACGATCCGGCCGCGCAGGTCTATGGATGACATGGCCATTCTCCTTCTCGCCGCCCGCTGGATCGGACATCGACCGCAGCCGAGCTATTTATAGGTGCATGGATCCGGCTTGCGCTCCTCCATTGCAATTGGGCGTTAAAAAAAAGCCCCAACGGGGCTTCCTTATTGTAGCATATCGATCGGTACGACGATATGTCACGCCGCCCGGAAGGACGGCACCGCGCGAACTAAGCGATCAATACCTGAATTTCCATCTCGCCGATTCCGTCCATGATCAGAGGAACCGCCAAAGCGCGGCGAACCTCTCCGTGACTCTCAAGCATCGAATGAACGATGCGCGGCGGCGTAATATCGACATGGACGCCTTGGTTGAACAAAATGGTCGATGCATTGCCGCTGATCATGTTCCCCAGTTCGGAGATGGCGCTCTTGCCCATATCGTCGATCTCCGTGATGGTGAACCCGCCCATCATCGCGGATATGATCTTCAGCGCGACCGATTCGCTTAAACCGAATACGATGTCGCCGCTCATGTGGCCCGTGAGCCCGATCTGGATCCATACGTGATTGTCTACGAACTGGATATCCTTGACCGCCAGCTGGCCGGTGCTGGGCCTGATCTGTACCATTTGCTCGATGACCATGCGGGCCGATTCCAGGAATGGGTTGATATATTCCGCCTTCATTCGCGAGCGATGCCTCCTTGCGAGCCGATTCTATAAGCCGGAACTCGTTGTCTTCGCTTCGTTTCGACAAAATACCGCTTCTCTTGCCTTGTTGCCATCATTATACTTAAATAAATAGGACAAGTATACTTATTTTCGTTAAATCGCGGTACTTTTGACCGATAATGGGCCAAAAGACCCTATAAAAAATCGCCTGAAAACGACACCATTAGTCATGGTTTCTCAGAAAACCCGGAGGATAAACATGCCAAATTTGTGGGCGCACATTCAATTCGGAAGAGAGCTCGCGGAGGAACTTGAGCTTCCGTACCTTAGCGATCCCGCGCTGCGGAACGCTTTTCAGCTCGGCTGCCAGGGTCCCGATTTTTTATTTTACGACCGGTTCCTACCCTGGCAGCGGTCGCACACGGCGGCCAACCGGTTAGGGAGCCTCATACACAACGTATCCTGCGGTCCCTTCCTGGTCGACTTGTTCGACGCTGCGCGCAAGAGCACCGTCAGCACGGAGGCCGAGGCTTACGCCGCAGGCTTTTTGCTGCATCACCTGCTGGATCGTCATGTTCACCCTTATATCTTCAGCCTGTCCGGATTCGGAAAATGGAAGCATCAGCAATTCGAGACGGCGATGGATTCGGTCGTCATGTGGCGCCGGGCAGGCATCCATACGGGAAAAACGCCCGTATCGAAAGAAATCGACACGGGCGGGAAGCTGCCCGGAGGCATGACGAATATCTTGCTCGCGCTATCAGGCAGGCATTATCCGGGACTCGCAAGCGTGCTGACCGCCGAGATGCTGGATGCGTCCGTGCGTCAGTTCGTCGCCGCGCAGCGCCTCTTTTTCGATCCGCTGGGCTGGAAAGGCAAGCTGACGTTCGGGATGCTCGCCCCTTTTTCGCCGCCCCGCGCGATTCCGCCCTGGGACGTCCTGAACGCGAGGCGCAGCGGCTGGATCGATCCGGTCGACCGGACGCGCATCCGGCAGGAGAGCGTATACGATCTATGGGACGACGCCCTCGAAGACGGCAGGCGGACGCTCCGCGCCGGTCTTCAATGGCTTGGCGCCAGAAGCACCGGCGAAGCCGCAGCGGCAAAGGCAGCGTTCGAATCGCTGGTCGGCAACGTTTCCTACGAGACCGGCTTGCCCTGCGGCAGCGCCTGGATCACCTTCGCAGAGCCGGTCGTCTAAAACTTGAAGCATGCATGCGTCCTTCGTTTATTCCGTCGCTTCGCGCCAGCCTTTCTCCAGCTTGACCAGGGCGAGCAGCGCGATGCCGACGAGGAAAAAGAGCGCGATCGCGAGCAGCGCCGCGCGGCTCGAGCCGGTGAGGACGCCGACGACGCCGAATACGAGCGGGCCGCCGAACGAGAAAAACCGGCTCGTGAAGCTGAGAAAGCCGTTGAACTCCGCGGTGCGCCCCGGCGGAATGAGACGGCTGTAAATCGCCCGCGACGTCGATTGCGCGCCCCCTTGGACGAGCCCCACGAGCAGCGCGAGAGCGAAGAAATGGTACTCGTTTGTCATGAAATAGCCCAGCAGCACGATGATCACGTACACCGACAGCGCGCCATAAAGCATCTTTTTGCCGCCGATCCGGTCCGCCATTCGACCGAACAGCCAGGTCGCGGGGAATCCGACGAACTGCGTGAGCAGAAGCGCTCCGATCAACGCGGTTTGCTCCAAGCCGATGTCTGTCCCGTAGCTTGTTGCCATGACGATGATCGTATTGATGCCGTCGAAGAAAAACCAGTAAGCGACCATAAACTTGAACAGCTCGGGATAACGCCGAATGCTGCGGAAGGTTTGCCCGAGCCGGGCTAATCCCTCACGCACGCTCTCAGACGCCGATCTGCCGGGCATGCCCTTCGCTTCGCGTACGTGCTTAAATAAAGGAAGGGAGAAAAGCGCCCACCATACGCCGACCATGGCGAAGGAAACCTGCGAGGCGCCGGCCGAATCCTTGAAGCCGAATGCCTTATACCCGAGAATGAGCGCCAGATTGACCGCAAGCAGCACGCCGCCGCCCAGATAGCCCATGGCGAAGCCTTTGGCGCTGACGCGCTCCCGCATCGCGGGCGAGGCTACGTCGTTGAGCAGCGCGTCATAGAAGGTGCCGCCCATTCCGAAGCCGATCATGCCGACGATCACGAGCGCCGAAGCCGCGAGCCAATCGCCTTCCCCAATAAAGGCCATTCCGATGCACGCCGCCGCGCCCAAGAGCGTGAACACGCCCAGAAAACGCTTTTTGCCGCCCGATCGGTCGGCGATCGCGCCGAGCAGCGGCGACAGAACGGCGACGACGATCGCCGCGGCCGTCTGCGTGAATCCCCAATAGGACGTCGCTCTCCCGTCTCCCAAGCCGCTAGCCGCGACGCTAGCGTAGTAGATCGGCATGACCGCCGCCATAATCGTCGTTGCGAACGAAGAGTTTGCCCAGTCGTACATCGTCCACGCGCGTATCGCTTTCTTATCGTCCAGCACCGCATCGCCCTCTTCTGTCGAATTTATGCTTCCTCATCAATTCGACGCGGGCGGGGCGCAACTCCTTTGTGTCTTCAAAATTACTGCGACGGCAGCGCCTCGGCGATCTCCGCCTCGCCCAGCTCGAACTTGCCGATGGCCAACCGAAGCTCGGCCGCGAGCAGGTTCAGCTCGTCGACGGAGGCAGCCGCCTCTCTCATCATACGGCTCTGGCCCTCGCTCTCGGCGGACATCTCCTGAATGCCGGCGGTGCCTTCGGCCGAAAAAGCGCTGAACAGCTTCATGCTGCCCGCCACGTGACGGGAGGAATCCATCGCCTCGGTCGAGGAATCGGCAACCTCCGCCAGCTTCTGCTTCACGCCGCGGATCGCCCGTTCGATATCTCGGAACGACGCCGCCGCCTGCCCCGTCCGGTCGACGCCGGTTCTGACGCGCCTGGCCTCCTCGTCCATCGCCGCCGACGCGCGTCCCGTCTCCTGCTGAATGCTTTTCACCATCTCGGCGATGCGCCGCGAGGCGCGCGAAGCGTCGTCCGCAAGCTTGCGGATCTCGTCCGACACGACGGCGAATCCCCGTCCCGCTTCTCCCGCCCGCGCGGCCTCGATCGTCGCGTTCAGCGCGAGAAGATTCGTGTGCCCGGCCATCTCCTCGATCGTCGTGACAATAAAGCCGATCTCGTCGGATCGATCTCCAAGCTCTCGTATCGTCGCCTGCGTCTCGAACACGCTCCGCTGAATCTCTTCCATCTGGTGCATGGCTGCCTTCACCGCTTCAAGCCCCTGCACGCCGGCGGTCGCCGCTTCTTCGGACATCGCTTGCACTTGACGGCTGTCCGATTCCACGCCGGTCAGCAATACGGCCATCCGGTCCGTTGCTTCGGTCAGGCCCGTAACCGCGTCGTTTTGCTCCAGGAAGCCCGTGCTCAATTGCCCTGCGGCGATTGCGATCCGCTCGGAGGCGTTCGATGAGCTGCTGACGTACCCTTGCATGCGGGCCGATGCGCCGCTGAGCGCCGCGGCGCCGTCGCTCGCTTTGGCTGCGAGCTCTCGTATGCCGGCGATCATGTCGTTAAACGAGCTAGTCAACTCGCCGATCTCGTCCAAGGAGCGATAATCCCCGCTGACGGTCATGTCGCCTGCCGCCGCCCGCTTCATCCGATCGCGCAGCGCGCCGAGCGGCTTCGTGATGGCGCGGCTCATCAGCCACGATACGACGCTCAGCAGCACCAGCGCGGCGACGATCATGGCAGCGGTAATGTAGCTGTTGATTCGCGCGTCCTTTTGGCTTTGCGCGTACAAGTCGTCCGCGGCTTGCTGCGTCTGCTCGGCCAACGATGCCAGCGCCTGCGTCATCTGTTCGCGAAGATCGCCGGTATCGTCCGCATAGATGGCGTATGCGCCCTCGCCGTCGCCCTGCAGCGCTTGCCCGCCGGCCTTTGCCTGGACGTCGCGATAGGAGGTAAGCAACTGCATATAGTCGGCCAGCTCCGACAACATGGCGTCATCCTTTACAATCGACGCGTATTGATCGATCAGCGCGTCCGTCTCGGTCAGCAGCTGCTGAATCTTCGAAAGCTTGGCCTGACGCGCGGCAGAATCCGAGATCAGCATCAGCTCAAGCGTGTATGCGTCGACCGATCTTTCGTTGGTCTGGATCTGCCGCAGCCAGGACAACGGAAGCAGACTTTTCGTATAGCTGTCCTCCACGTTGCCGGCCATCGTCCGCGTCATTTGGTTTCCGCCCAGCCCGACGGTCAGAATAAAAACGAGTGCGATAACGATAATGATTGCGAGCTTGCCCGACAGCTTCAAATTCCGCATAAAGACGTCAGCCTCCCTGTGACTGATTGGATGATTGTTCCAACAATATGTACAGGGACTACATTAGCTTGTTTGGCTGAGGCATCTATGAACGCAAACTGAATGTGCGCTTAAAAACGTACTTGTGCTGACGGTGCGCGGACTAGCGCAAATAGCAGCAACCTTATACTTGATTTATGCGGAACGCCTCCTATGGCTCACCTGACAGCTTTTCCGATATAACGTCCTATCTTCGTCCGCGTCTATTTGCCGTTGATCATCGTCCATCGCCGTTGATCGTCGTCCATCGCCGTTGATGGCCATCCATCGCCCGAAATGCCTGCAAACCTACATCTTTTTTCGCCGCGAACGCCCCTTTTGGACAGAATAGTTGCCCAAAAGCATTTAACTTTCCCATATCAGCCCGATTTCCGGCTAGCACTATGCTTTACCTGCACATTTGCAGGTATTTCATCCAGTGTCGTTGGCCGGCAGAAAATAGATGTACAAATGCAGGCTTTTCGACCGACCAAACATTCGACAAACGCGGCACTTGCGCGACTACCTGTCCGTAATTCGCCGCTGCCCCTGGCAGAAAAAAATAAAAGCCCGCTGCGCGCTCGTTGCGCGCAGACGGGCTGCTCGTCCGACCTATCTACTCTTGTACCGGCGGAGCGGGCGGAGCGGGCGGTCTCGTCTTCCGGATCCACCCGCCCGATTGGTCGCGTTCTTCTTCGTAAGTGCCGCTCCTGGCTTCGGCGACGATCGTCTCCAGCCAGACGCGCTCCGCGCGTCCGAAGGCGAGCATTCCGTCCATCATCCGGAGCGCGCTCGCGGGAATCCTGCTTGCCTTGACCTCCAGCACCTGCTCCAGCGTGGCGATCCGCTCGTCGCACGCCGTGAGCTGCTGCTCTGCGATGTCCGCGACGCGCGCCTGATCGGCGAGGCGCAAAAAGGGCATCGCCATCATCATCGGATGCTGCGGAAAAGCGGGTTGTTCGAGCTGGGCGTACATCAGCTTGTCGAACTCCCGCCGGCCCGAGTCCGTAATGCGGTAGATCGTCTTGTCCGGACGATGCTCTCCCGGCACGGGGACGGTATGAACCGCTTCGATCAAACCGCGATCGCGCAGTTGGTCCACCGCATAGTACAGAGAGCCGTCGCGCAGCCTAAACGCATAGTTCCAGTTGCGATTGATCATCGTCTGGCGGATCTCGTAAGGATGCCGGTCCTTCTCCATCAAGATGCCCAGGATGAGCAGCTTCATCGACATGGCGTCAGCCGCGCTCCGGCGCGCCCTCCGGCTTGCTCGCGCCCGGCTTGCCGGCGCTGGAAGGCGCCATGCGCGCCTTGCCCATCAGCAGCGCGAACACGAATGCCAGCACGGGCAGCAGCGCGGCCCACTGGAAGGTCGTAATGATCGAATCGCCTAACTCGTTCAGCAACTTCTGCAAAACGTCTTGCGGAATTTTCATAACCGCCTGCACCGCCGGATCGAGCAGCGCCTGACCGCTCTTGATCTGAGCCGCCAGCTCGGGGCTCGAGCCCGGCATCGCAAGCACGTCGGACTGGAAAGCATGCTTCTGGATGGCGCCGAACACGGTGATGCCGAGCGCCGAGCCGATCGTCCGGAAAAACGTGATAAGCGATGATGCGGAGCCCTTGTACTGCGGCGGCACGGATCCGAGCGTCGAGATGTTGAGCAGGGAGAACGAGACGCCGATTCCGAGGCCCACGACGACCATATACAGCGTGATAATGCCGCGGCCCGTCGTCAGATCCATTGCGAAGCCGAGCAGCGCCGCGCCGATCGTGAGCACGATCGAAGAGACGACCATCGTCGTCCGGAAGCGGAACTTGCCGGCGACCAGTCCTCCGACCTGGCTGCTGATGACGACCGCAATCATCATCGGCGTCAGCACGAGACTCGTCTGCGTCGCTGTCTTGTGGAAGACGCCCTGGATGAACAGCGGAATGTAAGTCGCGCATGCGATCATGACACCGCCGTACAGGAAGCTGATCATCATGCTGCTTGTGAACAGCGACTTCTTGAACAGACCGAGTGCGATGATCGGATCCTTGGCCATACGCTCGGCGATCAGGAACAGAATCAGCAGCACGCCGGAAGCCACAAACAGGCCAATTGTCTTAAACGAGTCCCAGGCCCAGCCGTCCGAGCCGCCCAGCTCCAGCGCGAACATGAGGGACAAAACGCCGGCCGTCAACAGAATCGCGCCGAGCCAGTCGATGCTCTGCTTGCGCCGGGCAGCGGACTCGTGGTAAGCGCGGAAGATGAAGTAGAACGACAGAATGCCGATCGGCACATTGATGTAAAAAATCCAGCGCCAGCTGATGTTGTCGGTAATGACTGCCCCGAGGATCGGTCCGAATACGCTTGACATGCCGAACACGGCGCCGAAGAGTCCCATCATCTTGCCCCGCTTCTCCTGCGGGAACAGGTCAAAAATAATCGTGAATACGATCGGCATGAGCGCGCCGCCGCCGATGCCCTGAATCGCGCGGTAGATAATCAGCTGATCCATGTTCTGCGCGGTGCCGCACAGGATGGAGCCCAGCAGGAACAGCGTTACGCCGAGCAGGAAAAACCGCTTGCGGCCGAACATGTCGGACAGCTTGCCGAAGATCGGCGTGGCGACGACCATCGCAATCATGTAAGCGGAGTAGACCCAGATAAACTTGTCCAAACCGCCCAGCCGCTGGATAATGGTCTTCATTGCGGTGGATACGATCGTCTGGTCGAGCGCGGCCATGAACAGGCCGAGCAGGAGTCCGGCGATCGCGAGTTTCACATTGCTTTTTTTCGCATCCATGGTAGGATAGCTCCCTCTTTCTTTGCTTCACAATTTGGAGTTCAAATCGATTATACTCAAATTTGAGTAAGTTGCAATGCTTAATCTTTGCTTCCTTCCCTTTGCTTACCCGTCGGATTCCTTCTATAATAAATGAAGGCTAGAAAAACTTCTTATTCGTGCACTCCTGTCGATAAATTATTCAAATAGGATGGAGTGACAGGATTGAATATCAACCAACTGGAAACGCTGCTGACGATCTCGAAGACGCTCAGCTTCCGCAAGGCCGGCGAAGCGCTCAACCTGACGCAGCCCGCCGTGTCCGCCCAGATCAAGAGTCTGGAGGACGAGTTCAAGACGATCCTGGTGGATCGGAATCATCCCGTTACGCTTACCGACCGCGGTCAAGTATTTCTGGAGCACGCCCAGCGCATCTTATCCATCGTCGAAGAGCTGAAGCAGAAGCTGTCCGATCTGGACCAGAATCCCCAAGGACATATTGTGCTCGGCACGACGACTTCCATCGCGATGCAGATACTTCCGCGGGTTCTATCCTATTTTCAAAACCAATATCCGCTTATTAAGACGACGATCCATACGATGCCTTCCTCCCAAGTGCTCACCAGCGTGGAGAACGGCTTCGTCGACATCGGCATCGGCTATCTGGCCGAGCGCAGCGCGCATGTCGAGACTTCGGTGCTCTATTACGATACGTTCGAGCTCGTCGTCGCGCCGGGCCACCCGCTTGCGTCCCGCAACCGGGTTACCGTCGGCATGCTAAGAGACGTTCCCCTGATTTTGTTGTCGCCCGACACGCTCGGCCGCAGATTCGTCGACCGGATTTTCAGAGAGCATCACATCGAGCCCAACCCCGTCATGGTGCTTAGCAGCAGCGAAGAGGTCAAACGGATGGTGGAGCTGAATCTCGGCGCGGCGATCGTATCCAAGCTATCAATCGCGAGCGAGCTGCGGCGGGGCTCCCTGAAGATGATCGCAGTCGAAGAGCTCGAGGTCAGCCATCCCGTCGGCGTCATCACCAAGTCCGGCCGCTATGTCAGTCACGCGATGAAGCAGTTTCTCAACGACTTGAAGGGCATGCCGGAGGATCAATTCACCGGCAGCGAATAAGGATAAATATACAGATAGGTCGATCTTGAGGAGGCGGAACACCATGGAAAAATTCGATTTGCATACGCACCACGAGCGTTGCGGCCACGCTTCCGGCGTGATCGAGGATTATATCCAGGCCGCGATTCGGGTTGGCATAACGGCGATCGGCATCTCCGATCATTCCCCTTATTTCGCCCGGGAGGAAGACCGTTACCAACCCGGCATCGCGATGGCCAAGAGCGAATTTCCGAAATATATTGCGGAGGTGCTGCGACTCAAGGAGCAGTACAAGGATCGCATCGAAGTGCTGCTCGGCGTCGAATCCGACTATTTCCCCGAGAGCGTCGAGGTCTACCGGTCGGCCTACGCGCCCTACCCGTTCGATTACCTGATCGGATCGGTTCACCAGACCCGCGGCATCAGTATCTTCAACCGCAACCGTTGGCAGCAGCTGGACAAGTCCGAGCATACGGCCGAGAAAAAGCTGTATTACAAACTGATTACCGAGTCCGCGAACGCCGGCATGTTTCAAGTGCTTGGTCATATTGATGCCATGAAGGCTTATTATCCGGACTTCTCTGACATTCGGGGTGCCGAGGACGACATCGACGAAGCGCTTCAAGCGGTAGCGGTAAACGATATTGCCCTGGAAATTAATACGAGCGGCAGCACGAAAGACGTCGGCGGCTGGTATCCGTCGGACGCCATCCTGGAACGCGCGCTTCATTTTGGCGCGGACGTGACGTTCGGTTCGGACGCCCACATTCCGGAGCGGGTCGGGGACGACTGGGAGCAAGTCCGCAGCCGTCTTAAGGAGATCGGCTTCAAGCGCTGGGTTTATTTCCGTCAAAAGCAAAAGGTAGTCGTTCCGCTATAACGCTAAACGGACAAAAAAAGAGGCCCGCCACCGCTGGCGGGCCTTCAATAATATGAAAAAGGGGGTCTTGGTCGTTATTGTAACCGACGTCCAAGACATACCGGTAACAGCAATATTGCAATTGTGTTACAAAAACGAGTTTGTTATCGGAATGCGCTAGCCGCAGGAAGGAGCACGACGCTTGCATTGGTTTGCCGTCGCCGTTCTCAGCGCGCTTGCCTTCGGTCTGGCCGGCTTCTTCATGAAGGCGAGCCAGATGCGCGGCGGCGCGCTGTCTTCGCTTTTAATCGGCCTGTATGCCGCCGGCACTGCGGGCTTCTGGATCCAAGCGCTGCTGACGCGCGCCTGGCAGCCGTTCGATTGGCGCATTTGGACCGCCGGCGCGATCATCGGCCTCGGCTCCGCCTGGGGCAACCTGCTCTTCATGCGCGCGCTCGCTCGCGGGCCGGCGAGCCTCGTCTCGCCGCTCACGAACGCGAATATTTTGATCGTCATGGCCGCAGGCATCGTGTGGTTCGGCGAGACGCCGCACGCGACAGGCCTCGTCGGCGCCATCTGGCTGCTGGCGGGAATCGCGCTTTTGTCACTGCGGAGCGGCGGCGGGACGACGACGCCAGACGCCGGCGCTGCCCGGGCGCAGCGGATCGCAGGACGCAGCTGGTATCCGCTCGCGCTGGCCGCGATGGGCTTGTTCGTGCTGCGCAACGGCGGCTTGAAGGTCACCGACCGCCTCGGACTGGACAGCGCCAATGTGCTGTGGGCCGGCTATCTGCTGTCTTTGCTGTGGTTCATGGCGGCTTCCTGGCGTTCCGAGCATTCCAAAGGCGAAGAACGGAAGGCCTCCGGTTCGCAAATGAGCGCCGACGTCGAAGCACAGTCGAGTGCCGCCCGGATCGGCTTCCGTTGGGGGCTGGCGGCCGGCGTTTTCTCCTACGGCGGACTGCAGCTTTATGCGGTTGCGCTAGCTCGGGGTCCCGCGCATCTCGTCGCGCCTATTTTTGCGGCCAACAGCCTGGTGGTGGTCGCCCTCTCGCTCGCCGTTTACCGCGAACGGTTGTCCATTGCTCAATTTGCAGCCTTGATTTGTTTGCTTGGAGGCCTCGTCTTAATTCGCATTTAAACATGACAAACTCTAAACTAACTTTTATTTAGTTATATACAATTGTATTGTTTCTTCTATTCATTTAGAGCTCATTATGTTAAAATAAAGGGACGAAAGGGGTGAGCCGCATGGACTACTCCAGAATGTGCCCTAAATATGAGCATGCTGCCGAACTGCTCGGCAAGAAATGGACGGGCCTGATCGTTCGCGTGCTGATGGGCGGTCCCAAGCGCTTCAAGGACATGAAGGAGCAGATTCCGGATATGAGCGACAAGATGCTCACGGATCGCATGAAAGAGCTTGAATCGTGTGGACTCGTCAAGCGTACCGTGTACCCGGAGATGCCGGTGCGCATCGAATATGAACTGACGGACAAAGGCCGGGATCTGGAGGACGTCATCGAGTCCATTCAGAACTGGGGAGAAAAATGGATGTAGGTCCATCCCCGCATCAAAAAGAGCAGCTCCGAGGCCGGCAATCGGCGGGGCTGCTCTTTTTGATGCGTTCTTTTGGATGTGTTCTTTGTGCTCCGGGTCAGTGCGCTTGCGGCGTCTGGGTCTGGCGAGCGTCTTCGTCGTAGCGGCTGATCGCCGCTTCGGCGCGGGCCAGCCAATCCCCTGCCGCCTCGGCGACGGGCACGGCAGGCGCTTGAACCGGCAGGCTCGCTGCCGCTGGCGTTGCGATCTCGGACTGCCCGGCAAAGAAGCCGAGCCAGGCCGCGTAAACGCGCCCGCATGCCCGAAGCAACGCCGGGACGAACAGCATCAGGACGACGCCGATTCCAGAGACGACCAGCGATCGTTCGAACGGCGACAGCGGCGGAAGCAGCATGCGCATTGTCTCGTCGTCGTACAGAACGTAGCCGTACAAGTAGTCGCTCACTTTGAAGGCGGCGGGCGCCAGCATGACCGCGAAGACGGATAACGGCACCGTCAGCGAGATGACAAAAAGCGCGATGCGAATCGGAAATCCGAGCAGCTGGTGCGCGGCGGCGCGATAGCCGAGCGGGTTGCCCAGCGACCGGAACCAGGATCTCCAGGAGGAGCGGACCTGAACGGCCGCCTCGCCTTCCGGAGGCTGCTGCGCAGCATAAGGCTCGTCCTGCGCTTGGCCGCCGTTTTGCCAGGCATCCCAGCGTCGTTGCTCGCGTTTCATGCGCGCGGCGCTCCAAGCCAGCGTGCCGGCCAATATCGGGATGCCGATGCCGACAATCGTTAGACTCAGACCGAGCACGACACCGGTTAGTGTCAGAACAAAGGCCGTCACGCCGAGCGGCAGCAGACCGAGCTGCAGCTTCCAGGCTCCATAAGCGCTTGCGCGCGGATTGGATTTCATAGGGGAACAACCTCGCTTTCCGAACCATTTGCTTCATTGTAGCAGGCGGTCCACAGCGGCATCAGCGGCTGCGGAAGGGGATTCGACCCCGACCTTTGGCCAGGGCGGGCCCAGCCTCTCCATGTAGGGCAGCAGCTCATAAACCAGCTCGAAGCGCCGGCCTCGGCGCATTGCCAGGTATGAGCGTTCATTCAGGGCTCCCCTCCGGAATGGCAGCAGCTCCTTCCCGCTCACCGGTCTTCGCCAAGCTGCGCGCTTCAGTTCGGCCAGCCACGATGGGCCGGCCACGATGACATGCCAGCTTCGCGGGGCACTTCTTATCCGTGCGACAAGTTCCGCGTCCGCGCCTTGCTGCGGCTGCACGACGAGCACGGCTTGCGGCTCGAACCCCGCGACGGCAGCCGCCTGCGCGAACAGCTCCCGCAGCAAGCGATGTCTCGCCCGCGCTGACCGACGATACGTCAGCCATGCCATCGCTGCGACGATACCGGCCAGAACGGCAACCGCCTTATCCGGAGACATGCCCATCCCCAATCCTCCCTTCTCCGCTTTCCTTTTGCAGCTTGTGCGCTTCGAGCAGCCAGACTGCCGCCGCGACGGCTAGCACGAACGCCGCGCCCCCCGCTCCCGACGCAGCCGGCCGTTCTGTCATCCAACCGGCAATGGCGATCACGACGAAAATTGCGTTGCGCAGCATCGGGCGCTTGCCGAGAGGATGGTTCGCGCCGAAGCAGGCACAGCGATCCGCCCCGCTTTCTAGTTCTGCGTTCCCTCTTGCATTCCGCTTGCGGCGCCGGCTCAACCCTGTCATGCCCAGCAGGACAAAGATTGCAGCAGACTCTTTAACCCCCTCAAGCCTTCCGCCTGCAGCGAAGGCTGCCGCAAGCGCCCATTCCAAGACCAGCACCGACCACGCCGCACCCGGCACAAAGCGTGCGGGCAGCAGCTTGTATGCCATTATTTCCAGGCGCATATCTGTCATGGCCTGCCCTTTGCCATAAGCCGAAGCCGCAAAAACGGCAGCCATTGCAAGATCGCAGAGCCAGGCCATTTCATTTTCCCAGAACATCTTGCAATTCCTCCCTCAATCGCGAATGTTCGAAAAAAAGCAAGAAGCCGGGCTTTCGCCCGGCTCCCGTCGCGCCATTAAGCGCAGCAGCCGCCCTGTTGGTCGCAGTTCACATACGCTACGTCATAGGGCACGTAGTTGTTGACGCATTGGATCGTCTTGTTGATCCAGTATTCCTTCGGGTAAGTCGTGCCGTTTGCGGAGCAGGTTTTGGCGACGCAATACGTGTATTGCGGAATCTCGCCGTCAAGCGTGTAGTTCGTCGGGCATACGCAAGCCATATTTTTCACCTCCTTTCATGAGCAGTCCTTCGGCAAGCCGCCTGATCTCGGCCTCGTCGTGAACGGCAGCAGCACGTGCGACCTTTCCGTCGCCGAGGTCAAAGATGGCCAGCGGATACGTCCGCACGCCCAGTACGTCGAGCATGTCTCTGGCATTAACCGGATACACGGGGAACGTCCACGCGAAATAGTCCGACATTTCGCGAACGTCGCCCGGATCGCCGGCAACAATCAGGATGAACCGATATTCCGGAAGCGCTGCGCTTGCCTGCGCCAAATGCGGGAACAATTCGATGCAATCGGCGCAATAAAGCGAAGCGAACACCAATAACCTCGGCTGTCCGTTCGGCCCCGGCGCTCCCGCCCGTCCCAGATCGGGAACAGCCATACCGGGCCGCGGAATGTCGGGCGTTCGCCCGCCCGGTTTTAATCGCAAACTCATAGCAGTCCACTCCTTTTATAAAGTCGGTGTATTGTGAAGCTCCTGCTGCTCCTGCCATACTTGGGCATAGCGCGCTTTTAATTCCATCAGCGACTCGTGATTGCCGTCCTCTACGATGCGTCCCTCTTCCATCACCCACACCCTGTCCGCTCTTCGAGCCAGGGCAACGCGGTGCGTGACGAACAGCACGGTTTTGTCCGCGCAGCGTTCCCAGATTGCATCGATCAAGGCGGTCTCGCTCAGCGGATCCAGCGCCGAAGTCGGCTCGTCCAGCACGAAGAGTTCCGCATCCGCATGCAGGAACATTCTTGACAAGGCCAGCTTCTGCCACTGCCCGCCCGACAAATAAATCGAGCTGCCGTCGATTTGACCGAGCGGCGTATCGGGACCGTGTCCCGTCGCCAGTTCGCCGAGCCCCGCCATCTTCAGCGAATTCCGAAGCTTTGCATCGTCTGTTAATGCGGCAGCATGGCCTGCGGCCATATTTTCCCGCACCGTGCCTTGATAGCGTACGAAGTCCTGGAAGAGCACATGGACACGTGCAAACATGCTGCTGCGCCCGAATGCGCCTACAGGTACATTGTCATAGCGAACGGGATTACCCTCGGGGACGTACAAACCCAGCACGATTTTGAGCAAAGTGGACTTGCCCGAGCCGTTACCGCCCAAGATCGCGATCTTTTCTCCCCTGCGTATCTGCATCTCGCCAATATCCAGCGCAGGCTTGTCCCGGTTCGGATAGGTGTAACGGAGGGCGGGGATCGAGATCAGCTTGTTGAAAACAAACGGCCTTCCCCCTTGGCCTGCGGTGACGGCTTGTCGGCGGCGAAGATCGAGGATAGATGACGCCGGTTGCTTCTGCTTGGACTCCGATAAATAAGCATGCGTCTCTGCAACATCGGACCAGCTCTGGAGGACCGCGGACAAGTTCGAGGAAATCAGACTCATCGCCATCGTAATAGCCATGAATTCGCCCGCGCCCAGTCCGCGTTCGCGGACGGCCCAGGCCGCCGCACATGCGGCTGCCGCATAGCCCGCCGCGGATATCGCTTCTCCGGCGAAGCCCGCCGACAGCTGCATCCGCTGAATGCGGGTCAGGATCGCATCGGAAACGCGCTTGGCGGACAGCCACCGGTCCTTGTAGTACCGTCGCGAGCCGTGGACCGTCAATTCCTTCTGCGCCGACGAAGCCGTCAGCAGACCGTAGAGGTAGGAGGGACGTACGGATGCGCGCTGGAGCTCCCCGTTCATCACCGTCTTGCGCTTCACGAGCATGAGCGACAGACCGCCCTTCAAGCATCCGACCGCGACGGCGAGCGCGCCGACGGCGGGGTGCACGCCCGACAGGTAACGGAATCCGAGCATCGCCGTGGCCAGCTTCATCAGCAGCTGCGTCGACTGTGCGTACATTTCGAAGGGCTTGGTGGCGGCGAACCGTCGCAAGGCAAGCCTCTCCTCGTACTGCGGATGCTCCTGCTCGGCCAGGGGGAGCGCACCGGTCTCCTCGATCGATTCCAATTCGCAACTGTTGGCGTACGCCAGATGCATCCGTGACGCGCGATAAGCGGCAAAGGCGTTCAGGCCGGCGCCGAGCAATTGTATGCCTGCGAGTGCGGCAAGCGGCGCGATGAAGGCTCTCGTGTCGCCTCCGACCGCGGCATTGATCGTGCGCTCCGTGAAGGCAAGCGTCCCATAGGACTGCAGTGCGTTGCCAGCGAGTACGCTGATAGAGAGCAGCACGCCCGTTTTGTCGAAACGATATACCCGCCATACGGATGCCGCAGCTTCCGATGCGATGCGCCCGAGCTTTTTCATCAAGCTTCGGCTTCTGCAGCCATACCGTTTGCACCTAATGTGCGAGCGTGAGCCGACGCGTCAAGCGTCGTATTGAACAAGCCGGACCCGACCGCGACGCCCTCGCGATCCAGCATTATCATAAAGGGAATGACCTTAATCGGCGTCCGGTCGGCGACAGCCGAGATCTCGCACCGCTCGACGCGGACCGAAAATGGAGCAAGCTCCTGTACGAGCAGTTCAAAATCCGCATCGTTCGCCTCCGCGAGCAGCAGATACGCAAGCTCTGGGCGCTCCTCCATGAACCCGACGGCCGCATCCAAATCGCAAGCCTCACAGCCCGCGCTCATGACGAACACCACCGACCCCGACGCCGTATGCCGAAGCCATGACAAGTCGGTTTCCTCTTCCCCGCCCATAAGCGCAAGACGTTCGGGAAACGCCGTTCCCTTCGGATAAGCAGGGACGCTGCCGCGCATAAATTTTCGATACTCCATGGTCGATCCTTCTCCTTATTCGTTATTCGCGACTGCATAAGCAGCCTGCGTCTCGGCGCACAGTCCGACCGCCGCCATCTCCTCCGCTTTGAGCCGGATCAGTTCCAGCAGTTCGAGCTTAAGCGCCTGCTTGGCCTCATCCCTCGGCATGCGCATGAAGCGTGACAAATCGTCGATCTCCTGTTCAAAAAAATCAAGAATCAGCAGTTTGGCGATCTGATCGCCGTCCCCCGCGGCCTTTACTAGTTGGCGAAGCTGCCCATTTGTCGGCGTATCGCCGCGACCGCTCTTTGTTTGCATTTGTTCACCGCCTGTTGCGTAATGCCCAGTTCGCGAGAAACTTCGCGCTCTGTTTTCCCGTCTACGATCAGCTTCTGCATGACGGTTCTGCTCGGATACGATGGAATCGCCAGCAGAACCTCCTGCACGAAAAGCATGGATATCGCCTGATCCGCAGGCTCTCCCCTATCGGTTTGTTCGGCCGCGGCGATCGCGAGCTCCCGGTTTAATCGGGATCGATTGCGATATTGCATGCGCCAGGCGGCTCTTGTCAGCCGCTGTCTGAATTCCGTGAACAAGGTCAGCTCGTCGTCCATTCCAATCCTCCTTTTACCGTAGCGTTTTTTCCTTCTCATCTATGTAGGAGACTGACTTTTCCATTATACAACCATAACAAGAACATTTGTTCCTATTTATTTTAGGGAATTGGTGGTGAAGTTGATTTCATCGGCCCATTTGCGGAGTTTGTCGAAACAATTCGAACTCTATCAACGTCTAAATAGTAGAATCGGGAGGGATCGAGAAATGAAGATAGGTAGATGGCTAATCGCGGGCGTAGTCGTCGCGGTCGTCATATGGAAAGCCGACGATATTATAGGAACGGATAAACAGCAAAGCGCAGCGCCGCCGGCCGTTACGGAGACGGCATCGACTTCAGCCTCGCCTTCGGGCAGCACCGGGGGGGCGAGCGAAGCGACGGAGAGCGCAAAACCTTCCGGCACCGAGTCTCCTGCAGCCGAAACGCCGTCGTCTTCCGAAACGGCAGATCCTAACGGAACGCCAACGCCAAAGCCGGCAGCGTCCGATGAACCTTCGAATGCCTCCGAAGAGCCTGATGACAGCTCCAATTCGGACAGCCTGGACGCGCTGCTTAAGGTCAATGCGCCGGACAAAACGATCGAGGTCGGCAAAAACGGCGTAGCCGTCGTAACGAATTCCGATAGCATGCTTGTCCTGGTCAATAAAAAGCGAGAGCTTTCATCCACTTATGCGCCGGACGATCTAGTAAAGCCGGATGTCGAGTTTTCGTTTTCCGGCGATTCGCCGAAGCAGAAAATGAGGAAAACCGCAGCTAGCGCGCTGGAAAAGCTGTTCGCTGGCGCCCAAAAAGACGGAATCACGCTGAAAGCCGTATCCGGCTATCGATCCTATGCGACGCAAAAATCGATTTTCACCCGCAATGCGGACCTTAAAGGCGAAGAAGTCGCGAATCGCACGAGTGCAAGGCCGGGCCAAAGCGAGCATCAAACCGGTCTCGCGATGGACGTCTCCAGCGCAAGCGCGAACTACGAGCTGGAGCAAAAGTTCGGAGACACCAAAGAAGGAAAGTGGCTTGCGGCACACTGCGCGGAATACGGCTTTATCATCCGCTTCCTTAAAGGCGAAGAGGACGTAACCGGTTATTCGTACGAGCCATGGCACGTCCGGTACGTCGGCAAAGAAGCCGCTAAACAGATTATGAAGCAAGGCGTCACACTTGAAGCCTATCTCGAGGCCGCCGCAAACGGTGCAACCAAAGCTTAATCGGAACGGAAAGAACGCTCGTCATCGCGGGCGTTCTTTTTATATTGTGGAAGAAGGAACGAAAATAAACTGTAATTTACGCATTTTAACGGTATCCCCTTTGCTCAGGGACAAGCTCACTTCCGCACATTTGCACGGTATCCCATTCGCTCAGGAATGACCCGATTTTTGCGCCTTTGAACGGTATCCCGTTCACTCAGGGTGCCCCTGATCATCCTTTCATCATTGCCTTTCAAATTTAAAAAATAGGTTCTGCGATTGCTTTAGAAGTGAATCTGTCGCTTCTAATTTCATATGAGCTGGTCACGCATTTTGGGATGCAACCACTTAATACGCAGCGTCCCTGTGTGAAGGGGATATCGTTCAAATGTCGAAAAAGGATGTTTTTAAACTAAATCAGTCCGAGGAGGTTAATTGGCCTGGAAAATCAAAAAAAGCCCCGCAAAATTAAGCGGGGCTCCAGTTTATAGACCAATCAGCCTTGCAGCAGCAGCGTTTCCGGATCTTCGAGCATTTCCTTGACAGCGACCAGGAAGCGGACGGCTTCGGCGCCGTCGACGATACGATGGTCGTAGGAAAGCGCGATGTACATCATCGGACGGATCGCGACTTCGGTGTTGTTGTTAACCGCGATCGGACGGTGCTGGATCTTGTGCATGCCGAGGATGCCGACTTGCGGCGCGTTCAGAATCGGGGTCGAGAGCAGCGAGCCGAATACGCCGCCGTTCGTGATCGTGAACGTGCCGCCTTGCAGGTCGGACAGTGCAAGCGCGTTGTTGCGCGCCTTGACGGCCAGATCGGCGATGGAGCGCTCGATCTCGGCGAAGCTCAGGCGGTCGGCGTCGCGAACGACAGGTACGACGAGACCTTCCTTGGCGGATACGGCAATGCCGATATCGTAAAATTGCTTGGCGATAATGTCTTCGCCGTCAATCTCTGCGTTAAGCAGCGGATACTGCTTCAGCGCGCCTACGACAGCCTTCGTGAAGAAGGACATGAAGCCGAGATTGACTTCGTTCTTCTCCTTGAAAGCGTCCTTGCGGCGCTTGCGAACGTCGAGGATTGCGCTCATGTCGACTTCGTTGAAGGTCGTGAGCATCGCAGCCGTGTGTTGGGCTTCGACGAGGCGAGTGGCGATCGTCTGGCGACGGCGGGACATTTTCTTGCGCTCGTACGGCTTGGCCGATTGGAAAGCCGCGGCTGCCGGAGCCTTGGCAGCAGGGGCCGCCGGAGCTGCGGGAGCTGGTGCCGCTGCAGGTTGCGAGCCGGCCGCGCGTACGTCCTCGGGGTAAATACGACCGAGCGGATCGCGCGCAGGCGTCTGGCTCAGATCGATGCCTTGCTCGCGAGCGAGCTTGCGGGCCGCCGGCGTCGCGGAAGGTTGTCCCGCGGATGGCACGGCAGCAGGCGCAGACGCTGCAGGAACCGCAGCCGGAGCCGGCGCTGCTGCAGGAGCCGGCGCTGCCGCAGGGGCAGGCGCAGCAGCAGGGGCCGCCGCTCCGCCTTCGCCTTCGGCAATGCGCCCGATGACTTGGCCGATTTGAACGTTATCGCCTTCGCCGAACAGCAGCTCGGTGACGACGCCTGCTTGCTCGGCGCTAATTTCCAGGTTAACCTTGTCGGTCTCGAGTTCGAGCAGCAGATCGCCCTGGCTTACTTTGTCGCCTGCTTTGACGGCCCATCGCGAGATGGTGCCTTCCGTAATCGATTCGCCCATTGCCGGTACTAGAATATCTGCCACTGCAGCTTACCTCCCCAAATTGTGAGTCAACGTCGGACTCTGCTTCAAAGATTGCGTCACGATATAATTCTGCTCATCCGCATGTACGTCAGCGAACCCGGTAGCAGGGCTCGCACGGTCCGGACGGCCGATATACTTGACTTCCGCGCCGGTCGGCGCGATCTCGCGGATGCGCGATTCCATAAAGGTCCAGGCACCCATATTGCGAGGCTCTTCTTGCGTCCAGACGACTTCCTTGAGTTTCGGGAAGCGAGCGAACACCTTCTTGATCTCCTCCGCCGGGAACGGATACAGCTGCTCCACGCGGATGATATGCAGCCAGTCCTTGTTGCTGTCCTTGTCCTTGGTCAGCGCGTCTTCCAGATCGATGGCAACCTTGCCCGAGCAAAGAACGATGCGCTCGACGCGGTCCGGCTTCGCACCGAGACCTGCCTGCTCGAGAATCGTCTTGAATCCGCCCTCTCCGAGCTCTGCGGCCGGCGAAGACGCGCGCGGATTGCGAAGCAGGCTCTTCGGCGTCATGACGACGAGTGGCTTGGCTTCTTCCGTGCCTGTGATCGCGGCCTGGCGGCGCAGCAGATGGAAGTACTGCGCTGCGCTGGACAGGTTCGCTACCGTCCAATTGTCCTCGGCGGACAATTGCAGGAAGCGCTCGAGGCGGGCGCTGGAGTGCTCGGGTCCCTGTCCCTCGTAACTGTGCGGCAGCAGCATGACCAGACTCGAACGCTCTGACCACTTGGCTTTGCCGGAAGAGATGAACTGGTCGATAAGCACCTGAGCGACGTTGACGAAATCGCCGAACTGCGCTTCCCAGAGGACCATCGTCTCGGGCGAATAGACGTTGTAGCCGTATTCGAAGCCGAGCACGGCGGATTCGGACAGCGGGCTGTTGTGCAAGGCAAAGGAAGCCTTCGCCTGCGGCAGCGTGTGCATCGGGCAGAACGTGTCGCCGGTATCGATGTCATGCAGCACCAGATTGCGCTGCGCGAACGTCGCGGTCTCGGCGTCCTGTCCGGTCATCCGGATCGCGCGGCCGTCCGCGAGGATCGAAGCGAACGCCAGCGTCTCCGCATGGCTCCAGTCGACTTTCTCGCCGTCGTTGAGCGAGGTGGCACGGCGCTCGAGAATCTTCTGCAGCTTGGGATACAGCTTGAAGCCCTCCGGCCACTTGAGCAGCCCGGCGTTAAGCTCGCGAAGCTTAGGCAGCGGGACGTTCGTCGGCGCGGAAGCCGTCGAAGTCTTCTGCTCGACTGCATGGGATTGCGGGCCTTCGTGGTGATCTTCGAGTCCCTTCATCTCCTCGTAAGCAGCCTTGAAAACCGCGAGCACGCCATTCTTCGCTTCCTCGAACTGCGGTTCGGTCAGCTTGCCTTCTTTGACGAGACGGTCTGCGTAAACGCGGCTTACGCCGGGATGCGCCTTGACCTTCTTGTAAACGGTCGGCTGCGTCGGCTCGGGATCGAGCGTCTCGTTGTGCCCGTGGCGGCGGAAGCCGATCAGGTCGATTAGAAAATCCTTCTTGAAGCGCTGGCGGTATGCGACCGCCATGCGGGCAATCGCGATCACGGCTTCGGGATCGTCGGCATTGACGTGAACGATCGGAATCTCGAAGCCCTTGGCCGGGTCGCTGGAATATTGGGTAGACCGGGAATCGACGCTGTCGGTCGTAAAGCCGATTTTGTTGTTGACGATGATGTGTATCGTGCCGCCGATGCCATAGGCGCGCAGCGTGCTCAAATTCATCGTCTCGGTGACGATGCCTTCGCCAGGGAACGCAGCGTCGCCGTGCATGACGATAGAAGCCGCTACATCCTTTTTCTGAACCGGATAACCGCGCTGCGTACGGTCGTCCTGCGCGGCGCGCGCGAAGCCCTGTACGACCGGATTGACATACTCAAGGTGACTCGGGTTGTTCGCCAGTACGACGCGCGTCTCGCCGCCCTGCGCATTTTTTAGTGTAGTGCGTGCGCCAAGATGGTACTTCACGTCGCCGGTGCCGCCCGGCTCGAACGTGAAGCTCCCCTCAGTCGGAGATTTCTTGCCGCTCGATGCGGAGTGCTGGAATTCGGCAAAAATCTTGGTAAGCGGTTTTTGCAAAATGTGCGCAAGCACGTTCAGACGGCCGCGGTGCGCCATGCCGATCGCGATGTCGCTGACGCCTTCGCCCGACAGGTCCTTCACCATGCGGTCGACCAATGCGATCAGCGCATCGTTGCCTTCGACGGAGAAGCGTTTGACCCCGATAAACGTCTTCTGCAAAAAGTCTTCGAACAGCTCGGCTTCAAGCAGACGCTTCAGCAGGTCGGCTCGCTCCGCTGCGCTCAACTCCTGCGCAGGTACCCGCTGCTCGGCAAAGTTGTTCAACCATTGGCGTTCTTCTTCGTCCGCAATATGGCTGAATTCGTAGGCGATGGTCCCGCCGTACACTTCCTTGAGCTTGGCAATGGCCTCGGCTCCGTTAGACACGCCGGCAGGCGCGCCTTCCCAGACGAGGTCGGCCGGCAATGCCGCCAGGTCCGCATAGGTCAAGCCGTAAGTCTCGGGCTCGAGCACTTTCGACGAAGCGACAGGTCCGATGTCCAACGGATCGATGTCCGCAACCAGATGCCCATAGGCGCGGACGTTCCAAACAAGCTTGCCCGCCAAGACCGCGTTGCGAAGCTGACGCACATCCACAGCGACAGCCGCACCCGGCGCCGAAGCGGCTGGGCTCCGGACCGAGCGCGGCGGCTCGCCCCACGCTTTGAATTGCTCGCGGTATTCTTGCGCGACCGATTCCGGATCGCGTAGATACAGTTCGTACTGCTCTTCGATGTAGCCAAGGTTCGGGCCATAATACTTCGCCCATGGGTTCTGATGGTCTTGCTCGCCATTAGCCATTTGTGTGATCCCTCGGTCTTCTATAAAAGTAAATGATCCAAACATAAACGGCAGCGTCGCCGCAAGAGCGGCTTCCGGCGTCTGCGATATCAGAAAGGGATGAATTGCATCAATCCCGCCGATTCGCGGACAAAGCGGTATCGCTTATCCTCAATGATTATAAAGCATTTGTTTGCGACATTAAAATAAGGATTTCCTATCGTTATGATCTCAAAATGAGAACGTTCGCCATCAAAAGCACACATGATGTTCAGTATGGCATTCGTATAGGAGAATTATCCCTGAACCCGCACGATGACGGGCGATTTGACCTCAACATGTCCTTACGATTACTGAAAGCGTTTAAAGCACTCATAGGTCGCGCGACAAAAAAGCCCGGAGACGGCCGACCTCGAGTCGGCGTATCCGGGCGAACGCAAGCTGCGATTAGAAGCTCAGCCAGCGCTTGAACATATGCTTGGTCGTATCGCGATTGATCGCCGCGATCGACGTCGTGAGCGGGATGCCCTTCGGGCAAGACCGCACGCAGTTCTGAGAGTTGCCGCAGCCTTCGATGCCGCTGTCGTCTTCCATGAGCGCCTCGAGGCGCTCGTGCGCGTTCATCTCGCCCGTCGGGTGCGCATTGAACAGGCGAACTTGCGAGATCGGCGCCGGACCGATAAAGCTCGACCGGTCGTTGACGTTCGGGCAAGCTTCGAGGCAAACGCCGCACGTCATGCATTTGGACAGCTCGTACGCCCATTGACGCTTGGTCTCGGCCATGCGCGGACCCGGTCCGAGATCGTACGTGCCGTCGATCGGAATCCATGCCTTGACCTTCTTCAGCGCATTGAACATGCGCTCGCGGTTGATGACCAGGTCCCGTACGACCGGGAACGTGGACATCGGCTCGACGCGGACCGGCTGCTCGAGCTTGTCGATCAGCGCAGAGCAGGCTTGACGCGGCTTGCCGTTGATGATCATCGAGCAGGCGCCGCATACTTCCTCGAGACAGTTGGACTCCCAGACGACCGGCGTCGTCTTGGCGCCGTCGGCCTTGACGGGATTCCGCTGAATCTCCATCAGTGCGCTGATGACGTTCATGTTCGGACGGTACGGAATCTCGAATTCCTCCGTATAAGGAGCGGCGTCCGGTTTTTCCTGACGCTTGATGATGAACTTGACGGTGCGCTTGGCGGTCGCGGTAGCAGTGTCTGCCATCGGTTAGCCCTCCTTCTTTTTGTTCGAGGAGTAGTCGCGAACCCGCGGTTTGATCAGGGACGTGTCGACGTCCTCGTAAGAGATCTGCGGGCCTTCCGACGTCCAGGTCGCCTTGGTCGTCTTCAGGAACTCCTCGTCGTTGCGATCCGGGAACTCCGGCTTATAGTGCGCGCCGCGGCTCTCGTTGCGCAGCAGGGCGCCTACCGTCATCGCCTCGGACAGCTCCAGCATGTTCCACAGCTGGCGCGTGAAGGCGACGCCTGCATTGTTCCAGCGGGCCGTGTCGTTGATGTTGATCTTCTGATAACGCTGCTTGAGCTCTTTGATTTTGCCGATCGTCTGCTCGAGGCGGTTATTGAACCGGACGACGGTCATGTTGTTCGTCATCCACTCGCCAAGCTCCTTGTGCAGAACGTAGGCATTCTCGTTGCCGTCCATTTTGAGGATGGACTCGTACTTGTTCGCTTGCTTGGAGCGTTCGCGTTCGAATACGGACTCGGCGACGTCGTCCGCCGACTTCTTGAGACCCTTGATATATTCGACAGCCTTGGGACCCGTCACCATGCCGCCGAAGATGGCGGACAGGAGCGAATTCGCGCCCAGGCGGTTCGCGCCGTGGTACTGATAGTCGCATTCGCCGCAGGCGAACAAGCCCGGAATGTTGGTCATCTGGTTGTAATCGACCCACAATCCGCCCATCGAATAGTGAACCGCCGGGAAGATCTTCATCGGGATCTTACGCGGATCGTCGCCCGTGAACTTCTCGTAGATCTCGATGATGCCGCCGAGCTTGACGTCCAGTTCCTTCGGATCTTTGTGCGACAGGTCAAGGAACACCTTGTTCTCGCCGTCGATGCCGAGCTTCTCGTCGACGCACACCGCGAAAATCTCGCGCGTCGCGATATCGCGGGGAACGAGGTTGCCGTATGCCGGATACTTTTCCTCAAGGAAATACCAAGGCTTGCCGTCCTTGTACGTCCAGATGCGTCCGCCTTCGCCGCGCGCCGATTCGCTCATGAGGCGGTTCTTGTCGTCGCCGGGAATGGCCGTCGGGTGAATCTGGATGAACTCGCCGTTGGCGTAGTGAACGCCCTGCTGATACACTGCGCTTGCAGCCGTACCGGTATTGATGACCGAGTTGGTCGTCTTGCCGAAAATAATGCCCGGACCGCCGGTCGCCAGGATGACCGCGTCGCCGCGGAACGTGACGGTATCCATGGAGCGCAGGTCCTGTGCAGCGATGCCGCGGCAGACGCCGTCGTCGTCGACGACGACGGACGTGAATTCCCAGTGCTCGAACTTCTGGACGAGACCCGCGACTTCCCAGCGGCGGACCTGCTCGTCCAACGCGTACAGCAGCTGCTGGCCGGTCGTCGCGCCCGCGAACGCCGTGCGGTGATATTGCGTACCGCCGAACCGGCGGAAGTCGAGCAGGCCTTCAGGCGTACGGCTGAACATAACGCCCATCCGGTCCATCAAGTGGATGATGCCCGGCGCCGCTTCGCACATGGCCTTGACCGGCGGCTGGTTCGCCAGGAAGTCGCCGCCGTATACCGTATCGTCAAAGTGCTCCCAAGGGGAGTCGCCTTCACCCTTCGTATTAACCGCTCCGTTGATGCCGCCCTGGGCGCATACGGAGTGGGACCGCTTGACCGGCACGAGCGAGAACAGATCGACCCGCATGCCGGCTTCCGCCGCCTTGACCGTCGCCATCAGACCTGCGAGTCCGCCGCCGACGACAATGATTTTCTGATTAGCCATTGCTGATTCTCCCTCCGATCAACCTAACAAACCGACGACAGCCGTCTGTGCCGCCGCGAACTCGTCGCTGCGGAACGCGAACAGCGACAGCAGGAACAGAGCCGCCACGATCGCGAAGATGCCCATGCAGATCCGCGAAGATACCCGCTGCGCGCGCGGACCGACCGTAATTCCCCATGCCACAAGAAAAGCCCACAGGCCGTTGGCGAAGTGGAAGACGGCGGCGAGAACCGCGATAAAGTAAATGGCGAAGAATACGGGCTGGGTCACGATATCGTGCATGTGCTGACCGATCTCTTCGTTGGTCGTGTTGCCGAGCGCCACCTGCACGCGTGTCTGCCAAATATGCCATGCGACGAACACGAACGTAATGACGCCGGTAATCCGCTGCAGCGCGAACGCCCAGTTGCGTCCGTAGCTGTACCGGCCGGTGCTGTAGTTCGACGTGAAGGCGAGGTACAGGCCGTAGACGCCGTGGAACAGAATCGGCAGCCAGATGACGAACAGCTCGAGGAAAAAGATGAGCGGCAGGCCATGCAAGCCCTTGACGCTGTCCACGAAGCCCTCCTTGCCGTGCTCGAACGCGGAGTAATTCGTCAGGGCGTGTTCGATCAGGAACAATCCAAGCGGAATCACACCCAAGAGCGAATGAATCTTGCGCGCGTAAAACGAGTTTCCTTTCATATCGGTGAGCTTTCTCCTTTCGATCCGTGCGTTGTCACGAATTCTTCACGGTTTATAGGTTACTCCATTTTCGCTTATAATGGAACTGCTTATTTATTATTAAAACTTATAACGAAACAACATAAGCGCGGAGGAACCGTCCATATGCTGGAAGATATGAGAGTATTCGCAACCGTCGTCGAGCACAGCAGCCTGAATCGGGCAGCGGAAAGGCTGAACGTTACGCAGCCGGCGCTGTCCCGCAGAATCGCGCGTCTGGAGCGAGAGCTCGGCGTCGATCTGTTCCGCCGTATCGGCAAGCGTCTCGAACTGACCCCAGCCGGGCAGTTCACCTACGAGTTCGCCCTCGAGCTGCGCAGATTCCACGGCGATTACCTGCAGCGGCTCAATGCGTTCAAGACCGCGGAGGCACCGGTCGCAACGATCGGCGCGAGCCTTACGACGCTGCAGACGACGCTTCCCGAGCTGATCACCGCCATGACGGAGAAGCATCCGAACCTCGAGATCAAGGCCGTCACCGGAAAAACGCACGAGATCGCGACGCTCGTTAAAGAAAGAAAGGTAGACTTCGGACTCGTCGCATCTTCGGTCGAGGACGATCCGTCGATCACGAGCACGCCGCTGTTCGACGATACGGTCGTCCTGGTACTGCCGCGCTCGCACTTCATCGTGGAGCGTACGCATCTGTCCATGAGCGACCTGAACGGTCTCCCGATGATCTTATTCGCACCCGGCACCTGGTATCGCAACCTGACGGACGAGCTGTTCCGCCAATACGCCGTCAAGCCCGACGTCCGCATGGAGATCGACTCGTTCGAGGCCATCGTCCGGCTGCTCGGCGCGAGCCGTGCCGGCACGATGCTGCCCAAGTCGTATTTGCGCCCGCAAATGCTGAGCGACAACGATCTCTATATCGTCCGCATCCGGGAGCTCGAGGAGTTCAAGCGCACGACCTCCCTTATTTACGGCGACCTCGCGTGGCTCGCGCCTTCGACGCGCTATTTAATTGAAGAGACGATCGCGCTGTTCGGCAGGGGCAGCCGTCAGAGCTAGCGGGGCGAATTTTCATTTTTCTCATCGTCGTCCCGTTTTTCCCGCGGTAACGCAAATGCCGGATGAGAGCGCCTCTCAGATATCCTTGGTTATCCAAGGGTGGCGTCCTTTACCACTTAACCCGATTCGAGGGATCATGCTACGCTAGGCGCATGATTTCGAACCGGAGGGTGAATACATATGCGTTTTCGTTTGGGAATGCGAGCCGCCGCGCTCGCGCTTGGAGCGGCCCTGCTGCTGCCCGCAGCCGCTTCTTATGCGGCCACGACCTATACCGCCACGGATGCCGACTCGTTCTGGACGCTGTCCAAAAAGTTCGACGTGCCGCTGGAAAAGCTGATGAGCTTTAACACAAACGTCGATCCGAAGAACATATACGCCGGCCTGAAGCTGTCGATCCCGGCACCGACAACGGCGACGGTGACCGCCAAGTCGGTCCAGAACGCTACGGTCTTGCAATCCGCGAAGATCGTCAAGACAACCTCGGGCGACTCGCTGTCCTACGCGACGGCCATCCAGATGAAGGCGACGGCCTACTCCGCCGCCATCGAAGAAAATGCCTGGGGGCCCGTCGATTACTTCGGCAACGCGCTGAAGCTGGGAACGATCGCCGTCGACCCCAAGGTGATCCCGCTCGGCACCAAGGTGTACATCACCGGCTACAGCGCCGAGGGACTGCCCGTCGGCGGCATGTACGCCGTCGCGCGAGACACCGGCAGCGCCATCAAGGGCAACCGCATCGACATCTTCGTCCCAGGGTCCCGGGACAAAGCAAGCAATTTTGGCATTCAATACGTCAATCTGTACGTCCTTAATTAGTCCGGATGCATCCGAGACCGCAGCCGCCTTTGCAAAAAGGCGATTGCGGTCTTTTTTGCGCGTCGGCCTCCGGCGGCTCTTAAGCTCTTAAGCCCGCTTCGGTCTGCGCTCCGGAATATGCAGCAGCTCCGGCACAGTGACCAATTCGTAGCCATTGGCGCGGAGCTGGTCGATGAGCTTCGGCAAGGCGTTCACCGTGCCGAACAAGTTCTGTCCTGTACCGCCGCCCGCATGCATGAGGACGATAGAACCAGGTCGCAGCCCCTTGATCGCGTTGCGCAGAACGACGCCGGCGGGAATCTGGCGCCAATCCTGGGAGTCGACATCCCAATTGACCACCGTGTACCCCCGGGACTTCGCCCACTCCAGCTGAGCGGGCCGGATGTCGCCGTAAGGCGGCCGGATCATCGTCGGCTCGAATCCGACGGTCGTCCGGATCGTCGTCCCCGTCCGCTCAATCTCACGCTTGACCTGCCCGAGATTAAGCTTGGGGAGCTCTGGATGCGAGTAGGTATGATTGCCTACCGCATGGCCCTCGTTCACGATTCTTTTCAACAGTCCGGGGTGCTTGGCCGCACGGCTCCCCACGACAAAAAAAGTGGCGCGGACCCGCTTGCGCTTCAGTACGTTCAGCACGAGCGGCGTATACCGCGAGTCCGGCACGTCGTCGAAGGTGAGCGCGACGCGACGCCCCCCCGAAGATGAGGCGCGCAGCACGAATACGCCCCTGTACCGGCGCTGCAGTTCCGACCAGCTCACGGGCGCAGATGCCGGCTTGCGCCCTTTGGACGCTGACGCGGTCACGGCAGGCGTATGTACTGACGTGCCGACGCCATTCGCTTCGGCCGGCACAAGCGTCGTGCCGGCAAACATCAGGCCGACCGTCAGCGCGGCCAGCCACCGACTCCATTTTTCTCGATGAAGCATGATCTCCATTCACTCCCGTCGCTTAGGCGGCACTGCCGTTAGCGTGAGCGAATGAAGCCCATATCATACCTTTCCCGCCTTTATTGGCCGATCGCGTCCTGAAACGCCTCGATCTGCTCGTTCGTGCCGATGACGACCATGACATCGCCTTCGGCCAGCGTGTCTGTTGCCGTGGGCGCAACGATCATGCCCTGCGGCTTGTTGAGCGCGACGATGCTGCAGCCGTAACGGCCGCGGGGATTGGTCTCCTCGATCGACTTGCCCGCAAGACAGGCCGGCACGCCCAGCTCGGCGATCGTATACTTGTCCGACAGCTCGATATAATCGAGCAGGTTGGGCGATACGAGCTGATGCGCGACGCGGATGCCCATGTCCCGCTCGGGATAGATAATGCGGTCCACGTCCATCCGCTCAAGCACACGCCCGTGCAGCTCGGACACCGCCTTGGCGACGACCTTCTTGACGCCCAGTTCCTTGAGCAGAATGGCCGCCAGAATGCTCGCCTGCACGTCGTCCCCGATCGCGACGACGCCGCAGTCGAAGTTACGGGCACCGATAGAGCGCAGCGTGTCCTCGTCCGTTGCGTCCGCGATGACCGCATGCGTCAGAATGCCGCTCATCTCCTGCACTTTCTCCTCGTCCCGGTCGACGCCGAGCACCTCGTACCCCAGCTCGATCAGTTCCTTGCCGATGCTGGCCCCGAAGCGTCCGAGGCCGATGATTACGAATTGATTCATTTTAATATTAATCATCCTTTAATTGTGGTGTGTCGAATGCACATATGGCGCGCTTCTGAACAACATGGTACAAGATTACCTATCACAATTAAAGGGTAATC